>CAIWHK010000048.1 GCA_903912525.1 uncultured bacterium
ATGCCCGAAGTGCGGCGAGCCGATGCGCATCATCGCGTTCGGGTTCGGCCAGGCGCCCGCGATCACGGACTGGCCGGGGCTGGACCAGACGGCGGGGCGGGGCGGCGGCGGGGAGCAGTCCCACGAGTCAGGTGAGCGGGAGATTATGCCGCAGGCGCAGCAGCGCGGCGGGTGGGTTGGCGGGCGGGAGCGGGGCGTGCCACAATCGAGGGGTAGCTGGGGCGTGTTCCTCGGGCGGCCGGGGAGAATGGGCGGTTAATGTTCCTATCCGCCGAGTGGGCGATCGACCCGCTGTTGACGTACCGGCTGAACCCGTTCCCGGTTTTCTACCTGGGCTCGACGCGTGACGGGACGTCGACGCCGCCTCAACCTTTGTCCAGGGCTTCGCGGACCTTGGCCGCCAGTTCCTGGAACCGGAACGGCTTCTGGATGAAGTGCGTGACACCGTCCAGCACGCCGTGCGGGGCGATCACGTCTGCGGTGTAACCGGACATGTACATCAGCTTGATCGTCGGGCGCAGGACCCGCACGCTGCAGGCCAGCGCCTTGCCGTCCATCTCCGGCATGATCACATCGGTCAACAGCAGGTCGATCGCGGATCCGTGCTCCTGCGCGAACCGTAGCGCGGCGTCCGGCGAGCCCGCGGGCAGCACCCGGTAGCCGAGCTGTTCCAGGAGCATCCCGGCCAGGGAGAGCAAGGCCTCCTCGTCCTCCACCAGCAGGATGGTCTCCGTGCCACGGGGGTTAGAGACAACGGCATCCGCGACCGGCGACGCACCATCGGCGGCGGCATGCCGGGGCAGGTGGATCGAGAACGTCGCGCCGTGCCCCGGTTCGCTGGCGACAGTAATGAACCCGTTGTTCTGGCGAACCGCCCCGTACACCGTGGCCAGGCCGAGGCCCGTTCCCTTGCCATGTTCCTTCGTCGTGTAGAAGGGCTCGAAGATGTGGGCGGCCACGTCCGCGTCGATCCCCTGGCCGTCATCGCTCACGGCGATGCGCACGTAGTCCCCGGGTGACGCGTCCACCCGTGCAACGCCATCGGCCTCGTCAACGGTGACGTTCGCCGTCGTGATCGTGACACGGCCCATGCCCGCGATCGCGTCGCGCGCATTGACGCAGAGGTTGGCCAGCACCTGGTCCAGTTGCGACGGGTCCATCCTGACCGGCCAGACCCCGGTCGCCGGCAGCCAGCACAACTCGATATCCTCGCCGATCAGCCGCTGCAGCATCTTGAGCAGGCCCGCCACCGCCTCGTTGACCGCGAGCACGCGCGGGGCGACGACCTGCCTGCGGGCGAAGGCCAGGAGTTGGCGGGTTAGGCCGGCCGAGCGCTCCGCTGCCTTGCGGATGTCGTTCAGGTCGGCACAGACGGGATCGGATGGTTCCACCCGCGTCAGGCCGAGTTCCGCATGGCCGAGGATGACCCCCAGCATGTTGTTGAAGTCGTGGGCGACGCCGCCGGCCAGACGCCCGATCGATTCCATCCTCTGGGCCTGCTGGAGTTGGGCCACCAGCGCCGCGCGCTGGTCCTCGGCCTGCTTGCGCCCGGTGAAATCCTGGATCTGCGAGACAAAGTAGAGGGCGCCGCCGTCGACATCCCGCACGAGCGACACCGTCAGCAGGGCCCAGACGATGGATCCCTGCCTGTGCAAATAGCGCTTCTCCATCGAGTAGGTCTCGATCTCGCCGGCCAGCATGCGGCGGACTTGATCGAGGTCGGCGTCGAGGTCTTCCGGGTACGTGATGTCCTGGAAAGTTATCGCCCGCAGTTCGGCCTCCGTGTAGCCCAGCATCGAGCAGACGGCGGGATTGACCTTCAGCCACCGGCCTTCGGACGAGATGAGCGCCATGCCGATGGCGGAGTACTGGAAGGCCCCCCTGAACCGCTCCTCGCTGACCACAAGCTTCTGTTGCTGCCGATATGACCAGAACCAGCCCGACCCGAGGACGGCCAGCAGGACCAGGCTGCCTCCGGCCCAGGCCAGCAGGTACCACGGGAAACGCGTCGCGCCTTCAAGGTCATGGAACCATTTCCGGTAGATCTCGCCGTACCGACCCGACGCCTGGACGACGGCGATACCGTGGTCGAGCTGGTCGCGCAGCCGGGGATCGCCTGGTCGCACCGCGAAGGCGAACTGGCGGTTGTAGTCGGGGACGGGCGTCCCGGCCTCGATGATCCCCGCCAGCTTCAGGTCGCGCAGCACCAACTGCCCGAGCAGTCGCGGCACAAGCACCGCGTCATGCCGCCCGGAAGCCAGCAGCCGCATGGCCTCGGGAATGGTCTTCGTTTCGACGATGTGGACGGGCACGCCCGAGCGCAGCAGCGCCTCATGGGCGGCGTCGCTGGTCATGACGATCACTTCCCGGCCCTCGGCCCCCTTGATCGAGGCGATCGGCGGGCTTCCCTTGCGGACGAAGAAGCAGTCGTAGGCCAGCGTGTGCGGGCGCGTGTATTCGGCCATGTCCTTCCGCTGCGGGGACAGGGCCACCAGCGGCAGCACGTCGTACCTGCCGTCCTTGAACCCCTGCAGCATTTCGGGCCACGGGCCGGTGGTCACCCGGACGTCGAGCTCCGCGGCGTCAGCGACCGCCTGCAGCAACTCCACGGAGAAGCCGCTGGCACGTCCCTGGGCATCGACGATGGCGTATGGGGGAAAATCGATCTCGCTGCCCGCCTGGATCACGGGGCGGGGCGCCTCAGGCGCGGCGGGCGCCGGCGCGGAAAGCAGAGGCAGGCAGAGCACCGCTGCCAGGCAAATCTGCAGGACCGGCGGCCACGGTCGCCACGGGGCTTCTTCCGTACAAGCCGCCGATGATATTTCCGGGAAGAACCCGGACGGCAAAGCAATGCGAATCTGTGACTCCAATCAATTCGTCGTTCCCGATCGCATTCTGGCGTTCGCTCCGGCCTTCGGTCAACCCCATTCCCGTTCGCAGGAAGGGCCGGGCCCCCAAGGACCAGGCCCCGACCGTCGTGAGCGTCCCGCACACGAAGTTTTGCCCTAGCCGCTGAAACTGACTCCCTGTTTCAAGGTCGCGCTCAGCCGCCCGCGGCTAGGCCGCACCTGCCGCCGCCTGCGCAGCCTTGACGGCCTCCAGCGCAGCCGCACCGGCCAGGTTGCCTTCGGCCAGTTCCATACCTGCTGTCCCAGTTGGTGACCCCGCCGCGCCTGCACAAGCACCGGTCACATCGTCGGCCGGGCCGGCGGGCGCGACGCGGCAGCTGCTCAAAAAGGCGCGAGAGCAGATGGGGCTCGCCACGCCGAGTGCCAAGCCCGGCGAAACCAAGCCGGACTTCCGCGCGCAGCTGGCGCGCAGCTGGGCGCTGCTCCTGGCCCGCCTCTACGAGTGCCTCCCCCTGAAATGCCCGAAGTGCGGCGAGCCGATGCGCATCATCGCGTTCGGGTTCGGCCAGGCGCCCGCGATCACGGACTGGCCGGGGCTGGACCAGACGGCGGGGCGGGGCGGCGGCGGGGAGCAGTCCCACGAGTCAGGTGAGCGGGA
>CAIWHK010000049.1 GCA_903912525.1 uncultured bacterium
GCGCCGCCTCGGCCTCGCCGAACCGGCGTCCACGGCGGTCGATGGCCGCGCGATCGGGCGCCGCGCCGGCCTCCACACCGGCGCCCCCGAGACCGGCCGCCGCCGCGGCATGGCCGGAACGCGCGCTCGCCGCCGCGGCCGCCGCCGTGTCGCGGGCGATCTCCACCGCTTTCCAGGACTCGACCACCGGCTGCACCAGCGACGGGTCGGCGGCGCCGTCGGGCGTCGCGCTCCTCATTGCCGCCATCGCCGCCATCTCAGCCTCGGCCGCGGCCAAACGCCGTTCGGCGGTGGCGACTTCCGTCGCCGACAGCCGCAGGCGCTCGAGGCCGTCCTCCAGCAATGGCTGGTCGTCGACGCGGAAGGCGGCCAGCGCGGCAGGGAACGCGGCGCTCGCCGCCGCGGCCTCCTGCTCGGCGACGCGCGCGGGGACCACCTGCAGCGCGGCATCCAGAGCCGCCGCGTCGCCGGCCGAGCGCATGGCCTCGGCGAGGTCCTCGCGAAGCGCCGCCAGCCCGCGCTCGCGCTCGCGCAGGCTGTTGAACTCGCGGGCGAGCGCGTCGCAGGCGAACTGCCGGCGCTGGTATTCCTTCAGGCGCTTCGTCGTCGTCGAGGGTGCACGGGGGAACAGCGTCGCGCCCGCCAGGTCGAGGTCGTAGCCGCCGGTCATTTGCAGGCGGATCTCGGCGGCGAAGTCGCCCTCGCCGGCGCCGGGCGCGGCCAGGTCCAGCAGGCCGAGTTCGTAGCGGTCGCGCAGGTGGTCGACGGGCACGCTCGGGGGCGCCACGTTCTCGCCGTCGCGCGTCCACGACAGCGTCCCGTCCGGCGGGCGCCGCGCGATGAGCACATCGTCGCCGACCGCGACCTGGGCGGCCAGGCGGTGCTGGGCGGCGTTGGCCAGCGAATCGGGCCACAGCAGGCTGCGGATGGCGCGGGCGAGCGACGACTTGCCGCAGGCGTTCGGGCCCACGACCAGGTTGACGCCCGGACCCGGGACCACCGCGAAGCCGTCGGGCAGCCCGGGCAGGCTCCTGACTTCGAGCCGGGTCAGCCGCATGACGCGCCCTTCCGGCTGCGGTCCAGGCGCTCGTACAGCGCCCACGCCGTCGCTAGCGCCTCGCGCCGGATCTCTTCGTCGCCGACCGGTTCATCAAGGCAGCGGTAATGGGCCAGCTGGTCGACGTCGGTCACCGCGCGCCTGGCCTCGGCCATCAGCTGCGCGCGCCAGGCCGCCGCGTCGGCGATGCCGGGCACATCGTCGGCGCCCTCCAGGGCGAGGATGCGCCGCGCGATCAGGCCCGGCGGGTCGTCACCCTGCGCCACCTGCCGCAGGTCCACGCGCTGGTGCGTCCCGACCGAGACCTTCTCCAGGAACGCGATCGCGCCGGCGGCCGGCATGGTCGCCGATTTCTCGGCCAGGGTCTCGGCGGCCGCGCGCACGGCCGCCGGGTCGTCGACGGCGCCGCGCAGCGCCAGGCGGATGCCGAAGGCCAGCGTCGCATCGTCCGCCCCGCACGAGGCGACGCAGGCGCGGGCCACGGCGTCGAATGTCAATGGCTCGAGATCCGCGACCGGCTCCTTCGCCGCTCCCAGGTCCAGGTCGACGCTCAGCCAGCGCAGCGGAGCCAGGGGCAATCGGCGCCACGACAGCTGCCCGTCGCCGCCGACGGACGCGAGCACCGGCCCGTGCACATCCGTCTCGGTGGGGTCCAGGCCGCAGAGCGAGCCGAGGTAGAACGGTCGGCCGGTCCCCGACGGCAGCCCGGGTGTGTGGACGTGTCCCAGCAGCCAGCCCGCGTACCCGGTCGCGGCCAGTTCGGCGCCCGTCACCGGCGCGTAGGGGCTGCCCGGCACGTCGAGGTCGGCGTGCAGCAGGCCCAGCGTCACGATGCCGGGCGGGGGCGGGGGCGGCGGTGCCGCCAGCGGGCTTTCCGGCCAGTGCGGGCGTGGGAACGACCACCCGACCAGGCGCACCGCCGGCCGTCCCGGCGGCGCGATGTCCGCGAACGTCCACGTGCCCTCGGGCCCCAGCAGCGTGATGCCGCCGTGGTGCGCCAGGTCGGGCAGCACGCGCGTGTCGTGGTTGCCCGCGACCGCCAGCACCGGAATGCCGGCGCGCGCGAGGATCGCCAGGCCGGTGCCCAACTCGCTTGCGCCCTCGAACGTGTCGCCGGCGCCGTGAACGACATCGCCCGCCAGCGCCACCGCATCGACGCCCAGGCGCACTGCTTCGTGGGCCGTGCGCCGCCACGCCGCGCCCGGGCCGAGCTCCGCCAGCTGGGGCAGGGTGTCCGAGGCCGGGACACGCGCCGGCAGGCGACCGAGGTGCATGTCGCCGACGAACAGGATCTGGGTGTCGCGAGCGGACAAAGGGATACCCCCGCCATGGCGCCAGGCGGCGCGGTCGAGACCGGGGGCCCAGTATGGGGCGGGTGGCGTGCCAAGTAAAGAGCGGTGGGCTATTCGACGAGCGCGAGGATGTCCAGGGAGGTGTCGAGTTCAGCGCGAACCGCCTCCTGCAACTCCAGCGTCTGCGCCTCGGTGATGCCCAGCACCTTCAACGCCGCCGCCGAGCACGTCTCGGGCGGGTAGGCGCCCGGCGCCCCGAGCCGCATCTGGTAGGCCATGTAGTCGGCCACATGCACCAGCGCCGCCAGTTGCGGCACCGTGCCGGCCTTCTCGGGGTCGTGGTGGTAATGGATGCCGTCGACGACGTTCGCCGGGAAGTCCCAGGCGCGGAACACGGCCTTGCCGATGGTGGCGTGGTTGATCTGGAAGAGCAGCTGTTCGCCGCCGTACCACGACAGGTGCTGTTCCTGCGCCGCCTTGTACAGGTCGTCGAAGTCGCGCGCGAAATAGCGCTTCTCGATCAGCTTGCCCACGTCGTGCAGCAGGCCGACGACGAACGCCTCTTCCTGCTGGGGCAGCTTCACGTGCTCGGCCAGGACCTTGCAGGTGCTGGCCGTCGCGATCGAGTGCACCCAGAAGTCCTGCATGTTGATGCCGGTGGTCTCGCCTTCGTCCTTGAAGTAGTCGAAGACGCTGATCGCAAGCGCGGCGCTGCGCACGGCGCGGAAGCCCAGGATGACCACGGCGCGGCTGATCGTCGTGATCTGCTTGCTGTGGCCGTAGAACGCCGAGTTCACCAGGTGCAGGATCTTCGTCGAGAGGGCCTGGTCCTGCGCAATGAGGTCCGACACGTGCGGTACCGACACGTCGGGGTCCTGCATCAGCTGGAACAGGTGCTGGTAGATGACCGGCAGCGTCGGGATGTCCTTGACGATCCCGGACAGCTCGCGCGGATGCACGTCCATCAGCGACTTGTTCAGGAATACGGCCAAATCCGACACTCCCGTGCTCTGGGCGCGAATCCATCCCCCGGTCCATCGGGGTATCGTCCGGGGGGATGGCCGGTTGAGAGCTTTTGCGCAGGTCGGGAAACGCGGGGATCAGGGCAGGAAATCGAGCCAGGGACCGTCCGGCCGGCGTTCGGCCGCCTCGCCGACCACGGCGGCGGCCAGGGTCCCGGCCCCGCGCAGGAAGGCCAGAACCTCGTCCAAACGGGCCATCGGGACAGCCAGGAGCAGGCCGCCGCTGGTCTGGGGGTCGTTCAGCAGGCCGATCATGCCCGCGTCCAGCGAGGGGTCGAACCGGAGGCCGCCGGCCGTGAAGCCGGCGTTCGATTTGGTGCCGCCGCAGGTGAATCCCGCCGCGCACAGGGCGGCCGCCCTGGGCAGCTGGGGCAGGGCGCCGGCGCTGATGGCCAGGGTCAGGCCCGAGCCGCGCGCCATCTCCGAGGCGTGGCCCGTCAGCCCGAAGCCGGTCACATCGGTGCAGGCGGTCACGCCCAGGGCGTGCAGGCCCATGCCGCAGCTGTTGAGCGCGGTCATGCAGGCGACGAGCGCCTCGTACTCGCCCGGCAGCAGCGCGCCCTTCTTCATGGCGGCGACCAGGGCTCCGGTGCCCAGCGGCTTGGTCAGCACCAGCTGGTCGCCGGGCCGCGCGCCGCAGTTCTTCAGGACGCGGTCCGGGTGCACCATGCCGGTGACGCTCAGGCCGAACTTCACCTCGTCGTCGCGCACCGAGTGCCCGCCGCCCACGGCGCAGCCCGCCTCGGCGCAGATCTCGCCCGCGCCCAGCAGGATTTCGCCCAGCGCGCTGTTCGGCAGGCCCGCCGGCGGGTAGCCGAGCAGGTTCAGCGCGACCAGCGGTACGCCGCCCATCGCATAGATGTCGCTCAGCGAGTTGGCCGCGGCGATGCGGCCGAAGGTGCGCGGGTCGTCCACCACCGGGGTGATGAAGTCGGCGGTGCACACGACGGCGCGCTCGCCGTCCAGCCGATAGACGGCGGCATCGTCCGACGTCTCGAATCCGACCAGCAGGTCGGGCGGGGCGACGGCGCGGATGGGTGCGAGGATCTGATCCAAGTCCGCCGGACTCAGCTTGGCTGCTCAGCCGCTGCTCTTGGCGAAGCGGGTCAGGAAGACCTTTTCTCCATCGCTCATCGTCACACCCCCTTCCGGCGCGCGCGTCCGCGCGGGCCTACGCCGACTTGGCCTATACCGACTTGCCGCCGGCCTCGAGCTTGGCCCAGCTGTCCTTCAGCGTGGCCGTGCGGTTGAACACCGGCGCGCCCGGCTTCGAGTCGATCGGGTCGGCGAAGAAATAGCCCAGCCGCATGAACTGGCAGCGGTAGCCGCCCGCGACCTGGCCCAGGGCCGGCTCGACCAGCGCATCGGTGATGATCTCCAGCGAGTCCGGGTTCAGGTTGTCCAGGAAGTCGGCGCCGCCCTCCTCGGGGAAGGGCACGCGGAACAGGTTGTCGTAGAGCCGGACCTCGACCTTCGCGGCATGCGCAGCAGATACCCACTGCAGCGTGCCCTGCACCTTGCGGCCGTCCGGGCTCGAGCCGCCGTGCGATTCGGGGTCGTACGTGCAGCGCACCTCGATCACGTTGCCGGCCGCGTCCTTGATGACCTCGTCGCACTTCACCAGGTAGGCATGCTTCAGGCGCACCTCGCCGCCCGGCTTCAGGCGGAAGTACTTGCGCGGCGCGTCTTCGCGGAAGTCGTCCTGCTCGATGTAAAGCTCGCGCGTGAACGGCACCTGCCGCGTGCCGCCGTTCGGATCCTCGGGGTTGTTCTCGCAGGTGATCTGCTCGACCTGGCCCTCGGGATAGTTGGTGATGACCACCTTCAGCGGCCGCAGCACCGCCATCACGCGCGGCGCCTCGCGGTTCAGTTCCTCGCGGATCGACCACTTCAGCAGGTCCAGGTCGACGGTCGAGTCGCGCTTGGCCACGCCCACGCGCTCGGCGAAGCGGCAGACGGCCGTCGGCGTGTAGCCCAGGCGACGCAGGCCGCACAGGGTCGGCATGCGCGGGTCGTCCCAGCCGGCCACGTGGTTGTTCTTCACCAGTTGCAGCAGCTTGCGCTTGCTCATCACCGTGTAGGTCAGTTTCAGGCGCGCGAACTCGATCTGCCGCGGCTGGTACGGCACCGGCAGGTTCTCGATGAACCACTCGTACAGCGGCCGGTGCACCTCGAACTCGAGGCTGCACAGCGAATGCGTGATGCCCTCGATGGCATCGCTCTGCCCGTGGGCGAAATCGTACAGCGGGTAGATGTTCCACTTGTCGCCGGTGCGGTGGTGCGCCACGCGACGGATGCGGTAAAGCAGCGGGTCGCGCATCTTCATGTTCGCGTGCGCCATGTCGATCTTCGCGCGCAGCGTGTACGCGCCCTCGGGGAACTCGCCCGTCCGCATGCGTTCGAGCAGGTCCAGGCTCTCGGCGGCGGGCCGGTCACGGTCCGGGCTCGCCTTGCCGGCCTCGGTGACCGTGCCGCGCCACTCGCGGATCTTCTCCTCGTCCAGGGAACAGACGTAGGCCTTGCCCTCGCGGATCAGGTGCTGCGCCCAGGCGTAGAGCTGGTCGAAGTAGTCCGAGGCGTGGAACTCGCGGTCCTCCCAGTCGGCGCCCAGCCAGCGGACGTCCGTCTTGATGGACTCGACGTACTCCACGTCCTCCTTCTCGGGGTTCGTGTCGTCGAACCGGAGGTTGAACTTGCCGCCGAACTCCTGCGACAGCGTCCAGTTGATCATGATGGCCTTGGCGTGGCCGATGTGCAGGTAGCCGTTGGGCTCGGGCGGGAAGCGCGTGTGCACGCGGCCGTCATTGCGGCCGGCGGCCAGGTCCTCGCGCACGAAGGCGCGGATGAAGTCGTGGCGCTCGGCGTCGGCGCCCGCGTCCGGTGCGGTCGGGCCGGCGCCCGTCAGGTCGTCGTTCATGCGAAGGCACACCCTTTCAAGGGTCGGAAGCGGAGGCCCGGGGGCGCCCTGCGGCGCGCCGGGGCGGTTGCGCAGAAGCTAGCGGGAGCCGCCGGGAATGTCCACCGTGCGGCCGATTGCGGACTCCGGGACTATCGTTTACTTGGCTTCACGGGTCGGCCGTGCTATTAAACGCTTCTACGCCCGTAGCGGATGGATCCGCGCTCCATGGGGGAAGGTATGGAAACCCGCAGTTCGAAAGTCCACGCCGTCGTGCTGACGGCGTTCTCGTTGGCTGTTGCCGTCCTTGTCGGCTGGACGATCAAGTCCGGCTGGGGCTATTTCACGACGCCGCTGTCTGCCCGCCCGCACCACCCCGGATTCCAGGATTTCCGCGCCGGCGGCCTGGTCGGCCACGGCATCGGTATCCTGGGCAGCTTCATGATCGTGCTGCTGCTCCTGTACTCGATGCGCAAGCGGATGCATGCGCTGCAGCGCGCCGGAGACCTGCGTATCTGGTTGCGGTACCACATCTTCCTTGGTATCGCCGGCCCGATCCTGATCACCCTGCACACGGCCTTCAAGGTGGGCGGCCTGGTCGCCGTCAGCTACTGGTCGATGGTTGCGGTCGCCCTCAGCGGGTTCTTCGGCCGGTACCTGTACCAGCAGCTGCCGCGCAACGTGCTGGGCGAAACGATGAGCGTGGAAGAGATCGAAGCGAAGAACGAGGCGGTCCTGGTGGAGTTGTCCAACCTCGGGATGGACGACCGCGCCGCGGCCCTGCTGGAGGACATCGCCCTGCGCAAGTTGGAGCACCGCGCGGCGCCCGTGGCGCTGTTGTTGCTTCCGTTTCTCAATGGCATTTTGGCGCGGCAATTGCAGAGGTGGGCACTCCGGTTTGCGGAGGGAGATCGTCCGGCCGCGGTCAAACTGGCCAAGGCGTGGGCGTTGCAGACGCGGCGGCTGCGGCTGTTCGATTTGATCCGGGACCTCTTCCATTACTGGCACGTGTTTCATAAGCCCTTTGCGTTCATCATGATCATCGTGATGATCGTGCACGTGGGCGTCGCCGTGGCGCTCGGGTACGTGTGGAAATTCGGCTCCTGACGGGGATGGGAAATTTGGCTGGTGGAAAGCATACCGCGCGTTGCGGATTTTGGTCATCGTGTGGTGTTTTCCGGTCAATTTGCTTTCTGATTCTGCAAATCATGATCGCTTCGATGGCCCAGGCGCAATTGTCCCCCGGGCCGCTCAGCCGTGCCCACGCTCACCTCGACGGCCTCAAGAAGTGCGACCAGTGCCATGAGCTGGGCAATCGCCAGGTCGGCGACAAGTGCCTGACCTGCCACACGGAGATCGCGGCCGAGCGCACCGCGGGCAAGGGCCTGCACGCCGAGCCGGCGTTCGCCCGTTGCGTGGATTGCCATGCCGAGCACCACGGCGCGGACTACGACCTGGTGTTCTGGAAGGACGGGCAGGACAAGTTCGACCATCACCGGGCCGGTTGGGACCTGACCGGGGCGCACGCCAAGCTCGCGTGCCGCAAATGCCACACCGTGAAATACATCGCGAACCCCGCGTCACTGACCTCGCGACACAAGGACCTGAACCGGACGTTCCTGGGCCTGCCCACCGACTGCGCGGGCTGCCACGGCGACCATCATCGCGGCCAGCTCAAGACCGACGGCAAGGTACGCGCCTGCACGACCTGCCACGACACGGCGCGCTGGAAGCCGGCGGCGACCTTCGACCACGCGAAGTCGGCCTTCCCGCTGACGGGCCGCCACCTGCAGGTCACCTGCGCCAAGTGCCACCCCGTGCTGCCGGCCGAGGCGAACGACCGCGGGCAGGCGCCGACGGCGAAGTTCACGCCGGTGGCCCACGCCAACTGCACCGATTGCCACAAGGACAAGCATGTCGGGCAGCTGGGGCCCGAGTGCACCAAGTGCCACGTGACCGAGGGTTGGAAGATCATCAATGGCGCCGGCTTCGACCACGCGAAGACGAAGTACCCGCTGGTCGGGCGCCACGCGAAGCTGACCTGCGGCGACTGCCACGGCCCAGGCCGGCAGAAGCCCCCGTTCGCCGCCTGCCGCGACTGCCATCGCGACGCTCACGACGGGACCGGCCGCCAGCGTCCCGCCTGGGTCACGTGCGAGACGTGCCATACGGTCGACGGCTTCAAGCCCGCGCGCTTCGGCCTCGAACTGCACGCCAAGTCGGCCTTCCCGCTGGTCGGCGCGCACCAGGCCGTGCCGTGCCTGCTGTGCCACAAGCCGCTCGCGAAGGCGGCCGGGCTGAAGGCGCCGTATGCGGCCACGCCCGAACTCAAGCCCGTGGCGGCGCGGTGCGTGGACTGCCATCGCGACCCGCACCTGGGCCAGGGGGACAAGTTCGCAGTCGACGCGAACGCGGGCGCCTGTGTCGCCTGCCACAATCAGGACTCCTGGCGCAAGGTTGCCTTCGATCACAATCGCGCCGAGTTCAAGCTGGACGGTCGCCACCAGAAGGTGGCCTGCCTGACCTGCCACAAGCCGGTCGCCGCCACGAAGAAGGAGCCGAAGGCCCTGCCGTTCAAGGTGGCCGAGAAGCACTGCGCCGCCTGCCACAAGGATGTCCACAAGGGACAGTTCGACGATCGCCCGGTCGTCGGCACGAAGGCCGCCGACTGCGCGCGCTGCCACGTGACGACCGACTGGCTGGCCGAGAAATTCGATCACGAGAAGGACAGCCGTTTCCCGCTCCGGGGCGGTCACGAGAGGGTCGCCTGCGCCAAGTGCCATCTGGCGGTCGCCGGGGACAGCCCGCGCCTGCTGCACTTCAAGCCGTTGCCGGTCGATTGCCGCGCCTGCCATGCGAACCTGCCGGCGGGCCAGAAAGGTCAGTCATGAAGCTCGACACGGGACTGAAGCGACGGGGACGGGCCGTGGCGCTCGTGCTGCTGGCCCTCCTGCTCGCCGGCGCCTCAGCGGCAGTAGCGGCCCCGAAGGCAACCAAGCCCGCGGCCGCAAAACCCGCCGCGACCAAGCCCGCCGCGACCAAGCCGGCGCCCGCCGCGAAGGTGCAGCCCGAGGCGCCGGCCGCCGCCGCAGTGCCGGCGCCGCGCGCCGGCAATCCCCACGGCGACATGTCGCTTGATTGTCGCCTGTGCCACAACGCGCAGGACATCGCGAACACGAGCACGATCAACTTCGACCACACCGCCACCGGCTTCGTGCTCGAGGGCCAGCACGCCCGCGTCGCCTGCCGCGACTGCCACCGGCAGCCGCAGTTCGCGAACATCGGGACCCGCTGCTCCGACTGCCACCAGGACGCGCACCAGGCGCGCCTGGGGCCCAACTGCGAACAGTGCCACACGCCGGACGCCTGGGTGGAGCGCACCCGGGCCCAGCGTGACCACGACATGACGCGCCTGCCGCTGGTGGGCGCGCACGCCAAGGTCGATTGCGATGCCTGCCACTCGGGCGCCGTCAGCGGCACCTATGTCGGCACGCCCTTCGAGTGCTATGCCTGCCACCAGGCCGATTTCGAGGCTGCCAGCAACCCGGACCACCGGACCGCCGGCTTCACCACCGACTGCAACCGCTGCCACGGCGTGTTCTCGTCGACCTGGGGCCGCGGCGACTTCGTCCACTCGCTGAACTTCCCGCTGACCGGGGCGCACGGCACCCTGGCCTGCGCGGCGTGCCACACCACCGGCTTCGCGGGCACGGCGACGGACTGCTATGCGTGCCACCAGCCGGAATACGACGCCTCAGTGAACCCGCCGCACGCGTCGGCGGGCCTGGGCACGGACTGCGCCACCTGCCATGCCTCCACGGCCTGGCGCCCGACACGTTATGACCACGCCACGACCGGCTTCGCGCTGACCGGCGGCCACAGCCAGGTGGCCTGCGCGTCCTGCCACCAGTCCGGGTACGTCAATACGGCGGCGGATTGCTACTCGTGCCACCGCCCCGACTACGAACAGGTGACCGACCCGAACCACGTGGCCGGCGGCTTCCCGACCGACTGCACGACATGCCACACGACCACGCGCTGGGACCAGTCGACCTTCGACCATGCGCGCACGTCGTTCCCGCTGACGGGCGCCCATGCGGCCCAGACCTGCACGCAATGCCATACCTCCGGCTACACCGGCACTGCGACCGACTGCTATTCGTGCCACCGGCCGAACTACGAGGCGACGACGAACCCGGGCCATGCGGCGGCGAACATCCCGACCACATGTGCCACATGCCATTCGGCCACGGCCTGGTCGCCGGCCCAGTTCAACAACAACGCGACGTCGTTCCCGCTGACCGGGGCGCACACGGCGCAGGCCTGCGCGGCCTGCCACGCGACCGGTTATACGGGGACGTCGACAGATTGCTACGCCTGCCACCAGGCCAACTACACGGGGGCGACCAATCCCGAGCACGCCACGGCCGGCTATCCGACGGCGTGCGTGACGTGCCACTCGACGACGGCCTGGTCGCCGGCGCAGTTCAACCACAACACGACGGTGTTCCCGTTGACGGGCGCGCACCGGACGACCGCCTGCGCGGCCTGCCACACGACGACCTACAACGGCACGCCGTCCGACTGCTACGCGTGCCACCAGAACGACTATACGCGCGCCACGAACCCGGAACATGCGGCGGCCGGGTACCCGACGACGTGTGTGACATGCCATTCGACAACGGCCTGGGAGCCGGCGCAGTTCAACCACAACACGACGTCGTTCCCGCTGACCGGGGCGCACACGGCGACGGCCTGCGCGTCCTGTCACACAACGGGTTACAACGGCACGCCGATGGACTGTTACGCATGCCACCAGCGCGACTACACGCAGACGACGAACCCCGGCCACTCGGCGGCCTCGTTCCCGACGACGTGCGTTACCTGTCACACGACGACCGCGTGGACGCCGTCGTCGTGGAACCATGAAACGCTCTTCCCGATCAAGACGGGCAAGCACACGAACCTGTCGTGCACGCAGTGCCATGTGACACCCAGCAACTACGCAGCCTTCGAGTGCATCCTGTGCCACGAGCACAACCAGTCCAGCATGGCCAACCAACACAGCGGTCGCCAGAACTACCAGTGGGTCAGTTCGGCCTGCTACAACTGCCACCCGCGGGGGCGTTCATGATGGGTCGGCTCGCACGCCGCGCGGCTGCCGCGCTTGTGGTCGCCATGTTGCTGGTGGGCGCCCTGCCGGCGCTGGCCGCCGAGGCCGAGTGCCACGTGCGCTACGTCTCGATCGACAACATCTACCTGGATGCCGGCAGCGCCGCCGGCCTGGACGTGGGCGTCAAGGTGCGCATCGTGCGCGCGGGCAAGGCCGTGGCTGAGCTCGAAGTCGCCTACGTCGCCGAGAATTCCGCCTCGTGTCGCATCATCAGCGGCGCGGGAGCCATCAATACCGGGGATCGGGCGGTCTACGAACCGATCGGGGTCACGGCTGCGGCGGCCCCCGATTCACTGGTGTCACGCGCCCGCGCAACGACGCCGACGGCCACGAAGACCAGGGCGAAGGTCAACGACCGCTTCGACGGCTGGGTGTCCGTGCAGTGGGACGGCAGTTCCGAGTCGACCGATCGCGACCTGCGCACCGACCTGCTGAGCCTGCCGTTCCGCGTGCGCGCCCGCGAACTGGGCAACGGGTTCGAGTTCTCCGGGCGCGGCAACTTCCGGCGCATCACGCGCAGCGGGTTCGGCGAGAGCACGCCGGCCACCGAGTGGCGCAACCGCATCATGGAGGCGGCGCTCCTGCGCGAGGGCCGCGACCTGAACTGGCAGTTGGCCTTCGGCCGCGTCGGCAGCCGGAACACCGCGGCGGCCGGGCCGTTCGACGGCCTGTCGGTGACGCGGCGGTTGGGCAAGGGCACGACGTTCGGCGCCTTCGGGGGCTTTGCGCCCGCCTGGGGCGACCTCGACTTCAACACCGATGACCACCTGGTTGGCCTCGTCTTCGACCACGAGCGCGCTGGCGAGGCCGGACGTCGGCTCGACCTGACGCTGGCCGTGGTCGGCCGCTATCGCCAGAGTGAGATCAGCCGCGAATACGTGTCGCTGGTCACGAGCTGGCGCGACGGCAAGCGCCTGAGCCTGCTGCAGGCCGCCGAGGTGGACCTGTACCGCGGCTGGCGGCGCGAGGACACCGGCAAGAGCGCCGGGCTGACCAGCACGGCCCTGACCGGACGCCTCCAGCTGGCGAAGCCGCTGGCCGTCACGCTGGGCTACGATGGCCGCGAGCCGGTCCGGACCTGGGAGACGCGCTCGCTTCCGGACAGCCTGTTCACCGACGCCGGCCGCAACGGCTGGCGCGCCGGCGCCGCCTGGCGAGGTCCCGGCGGCACGGCCCTCGACGTCTCGAGCGGCATCCGCCACGAACAGCGCAGCGGCGAGGACGTCTCGTCCTGGCAGGCGATGCTGCGCCTGCCGGCGCGCGTGCTGCACTTCGCCGACCTGTCGCTGTCAGCGCGCGGTTTCGACGGTCCCTGGCTGTCGGGCTGGGCGCCCAGTGCGCGCCTGACGCGCCTGACCGGCGGCGTGCGCTGGTCGCTGGACGGCGGCCGCTTCACCTACACCGGCAAGCAGGCCGACCTGACGCGGGACAACACGTGGGCCGAACTGGGCGCCTCGTGCGACCTCGGAACCGCGTGGTCGCTGACCGGTTCATGGCACCGCGACTGGGGCGACGACATCAAGGGGCAGCGCTTGTTCGTGGAGCTGGGTACGCGTTTCTAAGGGGAGTGGGGCGGACGTGGAATCGACCATCATCTGGCTCGTCGTCTTCGGGATCCTCATCCTGAGCGTGTTGCTCTATGTGCGCCAGTTCCGCGGCCGCCGCAGCAGCGACCAGGAGCGCCTGCGCCAGAACCGTGAATCGGGCATGGACCGCCCCACTGGGCAATACCCGCTCATCGACGCCGGCGCCTGCATCGGCTGCGGCACCTGTGTCTCGGCCTGTCCCGAGCACGACGTGCTCGGCATCGTCATGGGGCGCGCCGTGGTCATCAACGGCGCGCGCTGCATCGGCCACGGCAAGTGCGCCGAGGCCTGCCCGGTCGGCGCCATCCGCATCGGCCTCGGCGACATCACCAAGCGCGACGACATCCCCGTGCTCAGCCCCGAGGGCCAGACCAGCGTGCCCGGCGTGTGGATCGCCGGCGAACTGAGCGGCTTCGCGCTCATCAACAACGCGGTGGCGCAGGGGCGCAAGGTGATCGAGGCCATCGCTGCGACCGGCGGCCCGCGCGAAGTGGGACCGTCCGGGGTGCTCGACGTCGTCATCGTCGGCGCCGGGCCGGCCGGCATGAGCGCCGGGCTGGTCGCCGGCGAACTCGGGCTGTCCTGCGTCATCCTCGACCAGCAGGGCGCCGGCGGCACGATCCTGCAGTACCCGCGCCGCAAGCTGGTCATGGTGCAGCCGGTGGAATTCCCGCGCATGGGTCGCCTGCCCCGCCACGAGTACCTCAAGGAAGAGTTGCTGGACATCTGGGAGGGCCTGCACCGCGACTACGGCCTGGACATCCGCATCGGCCCGCGCGTGACCGGCGTCAAGGGGAAGAAGGGCGACCTCACGGTCGAGACGACGACCGGCAACTGGCGCGCGCGGCATGTCGTGCTGGCGCTGGGCCGGCGCGGCAGCCCGCGCCGCCTGAACGTGGCGGGCGAGGACCTGTCCAAGGTGGCCTACCAGCTGGTAGATGCCGAAGCCTACAAGGGACGGCGCGTGCTGGTGGTCGGCGGCGGCGACTCGGCGGTCGAGGCCGCGATGGGCCTGGCGCACCAGGACGGCTGCGAAGTGACGCTGTCCTACCGCAAGCCCGAACTGATGCGCATCAAGCAGCGTAACTCCGAGCGCGCCGAGGCGATGATCGCGGCGGGGCACCTCGACTTCCGCGGCGGCACCAACGTCAAGACCATCCTGGCCGACCGTGTGGTGCTCGACGGGCCGACCGGGCCGATCGTCTTGCCCAACGACGAAGTGTTCATCCTGGCGGGCGGCGTGCCGCCGTTCGCGTTCCTGCGCGAGATCGGCGTCGCATTCGGCGGCGACCAGAGGGATGCCGAGCGCGTGGCGGCGGCCATGGCGGCCAAGGCGGCTGCCGCGCCCGGTGGCGTGGGCTCCGGCGCCCAGACGGCCTGAGCGCGTCTTCCGGCCAACGCCCGTGCGCTTGATCCTCGCGCCGGCGCCTGTATCATGGCGACATCCTTCCACCGGTGAAAGGCGCCGCCATGTCCCTTGAGAAATCCCTCGAGATCCGCGACACCGGTCCCTGGACCGAACTCATCCTCGACCGCCCGCCGCGCAACGTCCTGGACGTGCCGCTGCTTTGTGCCCTGCGCGACGCGCTGGACGACCTGGCCGCGGCCGGCGGCCCGCTGCTGCTGCTGCGGGCGCGCGGGAAGCATTTTTCGACCGGCTACGACATCGCGGACATCCCGGCGGAGATCTTCGACGAGGACCCCGACGTGCGCGCCGCGCATCCCTTCGAGCAGGTGATGGCCAGGCTGGTGGCGTACCCGTCGCCGATTGTCGCGGCCGTCGGCGGCGACGCCTGGGGCGGTGCCGTGGAACTGCTGGCCTGCGCGGACCTGCGCATCGGGGTGGAGGGCGCGCGCGTGGGGCTGCCGCCCGTGCGCCTGGGCCTGGTCTACAGCCACACGGGGCTGCGCCGGCTGCTGCGCGCGTTCGGCCCGGCGCTGGCGCGCGAGATGCTGCTGACCGGCGAGGCCGTCGATACATCGCGCGCGCTGGGGGCGGGGTTCTTCTGCCGGGTGGTGCCGCCGGCGGAACTGGATGCGATGGCGAACGCGTTGATGACGAACGTGTCGCGCGGGGGACCGCAGGCGTTGCGGGGCACGCGGCGCGTGCTGCACCTGCTCGAGGAGACCGAGACGCTGCCGATGGCGGCGCTGGCGGAGATTGCGGCGCTGAGGCACGCGGCGCGCCAGTCGGAGGATTTCGCGGCGGCGCAGGCGGCGTTCCTGGCGCGCCGGCCGTCGCCGTTCGGACCGGCCTAGGGCCCTGCTAGAACGTGAAACGGTCGCCGAAGCTGAAGAACCACTTGTGGTCCTCGTTGCGCGCGGCCTCGAACCGCAGTTGCCACGTGTCGAGGCTCAGGTGCGCGCCCGCGCCGACGGTGACGACCGGGTCGCCCGGCGTGACGCCGTCCCACCAGGCCTGGCCGCCGTCGACGAACGCATGCAGGCCCATGCCCACCGACTCGCCGCCCGGCGCGATCGGCACCATCACCAGCGGCAGGCGATACTCGGCGGTCAGCAGCCAGCCCTCTTCACCCTCGAGCGAGCCGAAGCCCGAGCCGCGGATGGTGTCGGGTCCACCCAGGAACAGCAGGTTGTCCAGCGGCGCGGGGCCGTTCACGCGGCGGCCCCAGGCGCGCAGCGCCAGCAGGTGCTTGCCCGCCGGCAGTGGCAGGAAAGCGCGTGCGTCGCCGGTCAGTTCGCGGTAGTCGGCGTAGCCGTTGCTGGCCCACCAGGCCGACTCGACCAGCACGCTGGCGCCGCGGTGGGGGTAGAAGGGGTTGTCCCGCGTGTCGAAGCCGGCGCCCAGTGACAGGCGCCAGTGGTCCTCGTCGGCGGCCGCGTAGTTCGTCGTCGTGCCCGCCGGTCCGTAGCCGCGCGTGGGCGACTCGGCTGTGTAGGGATCACGCTGGGCGAAGTTGCCGCGCCGCGCGCCGCCCTGCACGAAGGCCGGACCGGAGAACGTCCAGCGTGTCGCGAGGCCCGCGTCCCACTTGCGGTAGCGCGTGGGGCGGAAGACGAAGTCCGACTGTTCGCCGCGCAGCGACAGCGTGCCTTCCAGCCCGCGCACGCCGGCCAGCCAGGGCACGCGCCATTCGGCGCCGACCGCCTGCAGGCGCCACACCGACGCCTCGAACCGCAGCCGTTGCCCGGCGCCACCCAGGTTGCGCTCCTCGAGCCAGCCGCCCAACTGGTACTTGTGGCGGCGGTCGTAACGCACCAGCGGCCCGTAGTAGGTCGTGATGTCCTCCTCGACCTCGACCGTCAGCACCAGCTTGCCGTCTTCGCCGCGATTGGCGCCCAGGTCGACGAAGCGGAACCAGCCGCAATCCTCCAGGGCGTCCCAGGCGGCGTCGAGGCGATCGGCGTCGAGCGAGTCGCCCTCGGCCAGTCCCATCACGCGGCGCATGGCGAGTTCCTTCGTGTGCGCGTTGCCGACGAAGGCGATGCGATCGATACGGCCCTTGTCCGACGGCAGGGCACGCGCGGCGACGGCCGGCAGGATGACAGCCAGGAGAATCGCCGCCAGCAACGCGGGCCTGGGCGCCCGGGCCGGAATGAAGCGACGGATCGACGGCGAAGGATTCGGCATGGGCTGGACACATCCCGGTTGCAGGGACCGTCAGGGCGACAGCGGATCAATGACGATCAATGTCGCCGCAATGGCCCGGATTGTCCAGACTCCGGGGGCTACGCGCTGACCGGACGCGTCTTGTCGGCGACGACCGGCACGGAGCCGGGCCGGGCGGTCGCCTGCAGGGCCAGGTGTCGGCACGACAGGCCGCTCGAGGCCAGGGCTGCGTCGAGGTCGGCGGCCCGGGGCAGCGCATCCGCCGCTGGGGCCAGCGAGTCGATCACGCCCTGCGCCAGTCGGTCGACCAGCACCAGGACAAACGCCTGATCCATGACGCCGCCGCCGGCCACGAAGGTTTCGAAGAAGAGCACGGGGTCGGCCACACCCAGGCTGCACGCGCCGGTCAGGTCGGGCCCGCCGTACTCGCGCCGCAACGGTGACTCGGCCGTCCAGCGCAGTTCGGGGCCGGGGAGCGCCGCGAAGAACAACAGGCGGCGGGGCCCGGCGACTACGCTATCGGTCGCCAGTTCATGCGTGCCGGGGCCGCAAGTGGCGAGCACGCGGTCGTCGTCGACCAGCAGCGCCGACTGGCCGGCGCCGAGCGTCAGCGACAGGCGGCGGCCGCCCAGGTAGGCCAGGTCGAGCGGCCCCTGCAGCCAGCCGTCGGCATCGTCGACCGACCAGGCCAGCAGGGACTCGACCGGGCAAGGGGGTGCGCCGGCGCCGTACAGGTCGGCCGCGGGCGGGCCTGCCTGCCGGTCGCCGGCGCTCAAGACGCTTTCCGCCCGCGGTTCTGGAACTCGGATTCCCAGCCCAGGCCCAGCAGGTAGTTGCGTTCCTCGGTCAGCTTGCCGAACTCGACCAGGCCGCGCACCAGCTTCGGCGCGTCGGTCTTGAACCAGTCCGAGGCCGGCACGTCGGTGCCCAGGTTGTGCACCAGCGACACCGACTGTTCGATCAGCTGGACCATCTGCGAATCGATGAGCTCGATCTCGGCGATCGTGCGCGTCGAGTGGCCCACCAGCGTGACGACGCCCTCGCGATCGAGGCGCCGGAAGATGTCGCCGATGCGATCGACCAGCACGTCGATCACCTGTTCCATGTCGGCGGTCATGATCTGCGACTTCTTCTCGACCACCGACAGCAGCCGGTCGCCGCATTCCTTCAGGCGCGTGCCCATCGCGCGCCGGTAGACGCGCTCGGCGGACACGGCGTGGGCGTGCGACGTGTACCGCGTGTAGTTGGGCATGTGCTGCATGAGAGAACCCATCGCCGCGAAACTGAGGCTGGCCGCCATGGGGCGGGCTTCACCGGGAATGCGTTGGCGGTCCATGATGTGCTGCTCTCCCGAGGGCTCTGGTGACCTTGCATGATGCGTGACGATCGGCCTTGTGCGGAGGGAACGGCAAGGAGCGTTCCACCGCGCCGGGGAACAACGGGGCGATTTCGGCAACATCGGGCAGAGCGAGCAATGGCAACAGGTTAGCGGGGCGGCGAGTCGCCCGTCGGACGCGGCAACGGGCGCCGAACCCGTTGGTGCGGCGCCCGCTGCGGGCACTCTGCAAGGTTGCGCCGCGGTCAGTCGGCAGGCATCCAGCGACGCACCGGGTTGATCAGGCGGCCGATGCGCTCGATCTCGACGGTCACGGTGTCGCCCGGCTTCAGGAACACGGGAGGTTCGCGGAACACACCCACGCCGCCGGGCGTGCCGGTGGTGATGATGTCGCCCGGCAGCAGCGTCATGTGGCGGCTGATGTAGGCGATCAGGAAGTCGACCGGGAAGATCAGCTGGTCGGTGTTGCTGTCCTGCATCACGACGTCGTTCCACAGGCAACGGATGCGCAGGCCCGTCGCCAGGTCGGGCAGTTCGTCGGGCGTCACCAGCCACGGGCCGCAGGGGCCGCCGGTGTCCAGGCTCTTGCCGCGGAAGAACTGCTTGTCGCTGTACTGCGCCTCGCGGTCGCTGATGTCGTTCATGCACATGTAGCCGCCGATGTGCTCGCGCGCGCGTTCCCGCGGGATCATGCGGCCCGCCCGCGAGATGACGACGGCCAGTTCGCCCTCGGCGTCGACCTGTCGCAGGTCATCCATCAGCTCGATGGGGCCGCCGTCGCACTGCAGGCAGGTCGACGCCTTGCTGAACAGCAGCGGCTTCTCGGGCAGCGGCTTGTTCTGCTCGGCGGCGTGGTCGCGGTAGTTCAGGCCCACGGCGATGATCTTCGAGGGCAGGATCACCGGCGTCAGCAGCCGGCACCGGCGCTGGTCGACGAAGGGCAGGGCCACCTCGTCGCCGGCCGCGAGCGCGGCAGCCGCCTTCTGCGCCGCCGGCCGCAGCGCATCGTGCACCGCGCGCACCGCATCCAGTTGCGGCAGCAGGCCGTGCCAGTTGGGGAGCAGCGACGGGTCGGCGGCGAGCAGGTCCAGGACCAGGCCTTCGCCGACCACCAGGCCGGGCCGCGGGGCGGCCCCTTGGGAGAACGTGATGAGTTTCATGCGGCGGAGTATGCGGCGCGTGCGCGCGTCGCGTCCATCGCAAAAAGCGGCGCGGCCCCGGCGGAGACTCCTCGCCGGGGTCGCGTCGTGAGGGGGCCTCCGTGCCCGCCCGCCCGCGTTACCGGACTTCGATCCGGCGCGGCAGGCTGCGCTCGGACTTCGGCAGGGTCAGTTGCAGCACGCCGTCGGCGAACGCGGCTGCGATCGCCGCGGTGTCCACGCCGACGCCGAGGCTGAAGCTGCGGCTGAACGAGACCGGGCCGGGGCGCTCGTGGCGGCGCAGCTGGAAGCCTTCCGGCACGCTCGAGGCGCGCTTGGCCTTCACGGTCAGGCCCTGGCCTTCGACCGCGATCTCCAGGTCGGCGGCCAGGACGCCGGGCAGGTCCATCAGGATGCGGTACTCCTTCTCGCCCTCGAGGATGTCGGCGCGCGGGGTGGCCCAGGCTTCGGCATCGGACGGGTTGCAGGACTCCAGGTTGCCGGCCAGCGCGTCGAGCATGCGGGTCATCGGGAGCAGGGTGTTCATGGTGGTTCTCCTTGTCGGCCTGTGGTATCAGTTGTGCCGGCCCGGGGCCGGCGGTTCCACGCACTCGTGCCCCGTATCATCAACCCGCGTGCCTGAATCTGCAGCCGGACGGCTTTGACTATTGAACTTGTTGCCAGGTAATAAATTAAATGAGTCGCCAAGCGATTCTGTCGCTGCGTCGCGGGCTTCCGTGGCATCCGTGCCGTCAGGTTTTGTGTGCCATTTTGGCATTACTGACAATCGTCTTGTCCGGCTTGTCATGTCAGCCGTGGCGCTCGTGGGTGCCCTTGGAGCTGTGACCGTGTCGGCCCGGGCGGCGGAGCCCGTCGAGCCGTTGGCCATCGGCCCGGTCACCCTTATTCGGGACGATGTCTTCACGCAGGCCGAGGTGGACAGCGCGCGGGGGGCGCTCGGGTTCCTCAAGCGCCTGTCCAACGGGCTGCACCCGACGACCAGCGCCCGGGTGATCCGGCACGAACTGCTGTTCCGCGAAGGCGAGCGCTTCCGGCCCGACCTGCTGGCCGAGACCGAGCGCAACCTGCGCGCGCTCGGCTTCCTGGCCGAGGTTGCGGTCGCGCCGGTCGACACCGCCGCCGACGGGCGCGTCGCGGTGCGCGTGGCCACGCGTGACGCCTGGACGCTGAAGTCGGATGTGACATGGTCGCTCGACGCCTCCGGCGATGCGCAATGGACAGCCCAGTTCTCCGACGTGAACTTCCTGGGGCAGGGCGTGACGGCGGGCATCGGATTGGGCCGCGACCTGACCAGCGACTACTGGAACGTGTGGTACCGGCAGCGTCGCGTGGCCGGCACGGGGCTGACCCTGGGCCTCGACTACGCCGACCGCACCGACGGCAGCCTGCGCCGCGTCGAGTTGTCGCGCCCGTTCTACGCGCTGGACGACGCCTTCGGCGTCGAGTTCCGGGCCTGGGATACCCAGTGGCGCAATCGCTTCTACCTGAGCAACGCGGGCCCCGCCGGCGTCGACCCCGAGCGCCCGGCCAGCCTCTACGCCTCGCTGCCGTATGCCGATCGCGCCGTCGAATTCGGCGCGCAGGCCCGCCTCAGCCGCCGCGAAGTCGGCCGCGTCTGGCGACTGGGCCTGGGCGCGCGGGTGCAGGAGCGCCTGTTCACGCCCGAGGACGGCGAGGCCGTCCTGAACGATGGGCGCCGGGTGTCCCTCGACTGGCTGGCGGCGCCGGGCCAGGCGTACGCGCGTGAGCAGGGCACCACGGTGTTCCCCTACCTGTGGCTGCGTACGCAGGGCCGCCAGTGGGTGAAGGCGCGCCACGCGCTGCGCTACGGTTCGCTCGAGGACCTCGAACTGGGCTGGGACGTGGACCTGCGTGCGGGGCCGGCCGGCGGCGCGATGGGCTCGACCACGGCCGGGTCGCTGCCGCGCTGGCGCGTCGAGGCGCGCGTGCAGCGCTGGTCGCCGCTGGGTCCGGGCTACGCGCTGCTGATAGGCGAGGGCGAGGCCGACCTCGGCGAGGCCGCAGTGCGCAACCACCGCTGGAACCTCGCCGCCGGCTACATGGCCGCGCGCGGCGCGCAGAACACGCCGTGGCTGACGCGCCTGTTCGTCGAGGCCGGGCGCGGCTCGGGGATGACCGGCGCGCGACCGTTCCTGCTGGGTTCGGCCCGGGGCATACGCACGCTTTCGGTCGACGGCATGGCCGGCGACCGCCTGCTGCGCGCCAATGCCGAACTGGGCCGCGCCACGGACATCAGGCCGCTGGGCGTGTTCCGGCTGGGCGTGGCTGCGTTCGCCGGCGCCGGCAGCGCGTGGTGGGCCGACGAGTCGCGCACCTCGCGAGACCTGCGCCGCGAACTGGGCGTGGGCCTGCGTTTCGGCCCGGTACGGTCGGGCAGTTCGGAACTCGCGCGCGTGGACCTGGCCTGGTCGCTGGACGGCGGCGGGCCGGAGATCGCGGCCGTGACCGGCGGTCTTTTCTGAGCCGTCGGGCCGCGTCCGGCATTCGGTGGTTGCCAGACCGGTGCGCGGTCGTTTATTCGTCCTGATCCGTGCCGCAGCGGCAGCCGGCGGTTGCGCCGGCGCAAGTCAGCGTCCCGACCACACCAGCCACCAGACCCAGGGAGCCACAGCCCATGACCCGCACCGAGAAGACCAAGAGCTTGAAGCCCGTGGGTCCCCGCATGACCGCCCTGGCCGACGCCGGCAAGCTGACCAGCCACAATGCCGACAAGCACTGGCTGTACCAGAACTCGGTGCAGAATCCGAAGGTCGAGGTCGAGTTCATCGACCGCATCTTCGCCAAGGAGTTCGGCCGCAAGCCGACGCTGCTGCGCGAGGATTTCTGCGGCACCGCGCTGCTGTGCAGCTGGTGGGTCAAGGCCCGCGCCACCAATCTCGCCGTCGGCGTCGACTTCGACGGCCCCACGCTGGAGTGGGGGCGCGTGAACAACCTGGCGCCGCTGGGCGACAAGGCCGACCGCGTCACGCTGGTCCAGGACGATGTGCGCAGCGTGCGCGCCCCGAAGGCCGATGTGCTGATGGCCTCGAACTTCAGCTGGTGGGGCTTCAAGACGCGCGACGAACTGGGCGGCTACCTGCGCAACTGCCGCGCCTCGCTCAAGCCCGAGGGCCTGATGGTGATGGACTGTTACGGCGGCCCTGAGGCCCAGGTGGTCCAGGAAGAACTGCGCGAGATCGACGGCTTCACCTACGTCTGGGACCAGGACCACTACAACCCGGTCACGGGTGAAGTGCGCTGCCTGATCCACTTCGACTTTCCCAAGGGCAAGCGCATGAAGCGCGCCTTCAGCTACGACTGGCGCCTGTGGACCGTGCCCGAGACGCGCGACCTGCTGCTCGAGGCGGGCTTCAGCCGCGTGATGGTCTACTGGGAGGGCACCGACAAGAAGGGCGAGCCGAACGGCGTCTTCCGGGTCAGCGAGAAGGGCGACCTCGCGCCGGCGTGGATCGCGTACATCGTCGCGGTGCGCTGAGGCTCGAAAACCCGCTGGTGTCGATGGCGCCGCCCTGGGAGGGGTGGCGCCTTGGTATTTATGACGATATGTAAAATGCGATCACGGGTAACTGTTGTAATGGTCCATATTTGTAACAATTTGAGCCACATCCCACCCGTTTGGAATTTTTCTCTTTTTGCGCTATTGACGTCTACCTGAGAAAGATGTCTAATTGTGTCCGACTATCGCAGATTCACGGAGATGGACCAGTCGCCCAACCGCGCCGATCCTCCAGGTCTCCAACTTCCCGTTCGTCGCCGCCTACCGGTCCCTGTGGGATCGGCCGCGGCTTTCGCCCCGTCAGTTCCGGGAGTTGCCATGAAAGCCCAGCGCGTCCGTTTGTCAGCTGTCCTGTTGTCGATCGCCTTGGCGATCGCCATCGTCCTGCCGGCCACCCTGGCCCCGCCGGTGTACTCGGCGCCCGAGGATGCCCCGATCGCCGGCGAGACCATTGAGGGTGTCCGCGGCGTCACCGAGTCGATGGCCTCCATCAATGCGCGCCAGATGATGTACGACGCCATGGGCGGCCGCATCCTGCGCGAGCAGGAGGACCAGGACGAGCGCGAGGAGAAGGTGGACCGCACCAGCCTCATGCAGAATCCCGAGGCGCCGCAGTCCGCTGCGATGGTCGATGGAAGACCCGCGGAGCTGCCGGCCGAAAAGTCGGCGCTGGCGTCGCAGTTGACCGTCAGCACCAACTTCACCGGCGCGACGCTGTCGGGCGTCAACCCGACGCTGGCCTTCCCGCCCGACAGCATGGGCGCCGTCGGCCCCACGCAGTATGTGGTCTTCGTCAACGGCCGCCTGGTCACGTTCAACAAGAGCACCGGCGTGGCCGACGGCGTCATGAACGCCGACCCGGACGTCTTCTTCGTCCCGGTCATGACGGGTGGTTCCTACACCAGCGACGCGCGTGTGCGCTATGACCGCCTGACCGGTCGCTGGTTCCTGGTGATGATCGACGTGGCCACGCCCAACCGCATCATGTTCGCGGTCAGCGACGCGGGCAGCGCCAACGCCATCACGGTCGCGACGACCTGGACGTTCTTCGCCATCACCAGCGCGGCCGGGTGCCTGTCCGACTACCCGACCCTCGGCATCGACGCCAACGCGCTGTATGTCGGCACGAACAATTTCTGCGGCGGCGGCACCACCTACTCGGGCGCCGACGGCTACGTCATCCGCAAGAGCTCGATCATGGGCGCCGGCCCGATCGTCTCCACCCGCTTCGTTGTCGTGGCCAGCGCCGCGGCGGCCGGTCCCTACACGCCGCAGGGCGTCGACAACTACGACCCGAGCGCCAACGAGGGCTACTTCATCGGCTGCGACAATGCCGCCTATGGCCTGTTGCAGCTGCGCCGCGTGTTCAACCCGGGCGGCACGCCGACCATCTCGGCCAACATCCCCATCACGGTGTCTTCGACGACGGCGCCGGTTCCCGTCCCGCACCTGGGGAACACGGCCGGCAACAACGGCCGGCTGGACGGGCTGGATGACCGCCTGTTCGCCGCGCATATCCGGAACGGCCGCCTGTGGACCGCCCACAACATCCAGGTCAACGCCAGCGGCGTCGCCAGCGGGTCGGGCGGCCGCAACGGCACGCGCTGGTATGAACTGAACGGCGTCCGCACCGTCGACAACGGCGGCGCGCCCGTCGTGGTGCAGTCGGGTACGATCTTCGATACTGCCGCCAGCAGCCCGCTGTCCTACTGGATCCCGTCGGTGATGGTGTCGGGCCAGGGCCACGCCGCCTTCGGCTTCAGCCATGCCGGCACCGCGGCCTACGCCAACGCAGCCGTGACCGGCCGCCTGGTCGGCGATGCGCTCAGCGCCACGCAGACTGTCCAGAAGTACACCGCCGCGACGACGGCCTACAACCCGGCCAGCGACCCGGGCGGCACCGGTGGCCGCCGCTGGGGCGATTACTCGTACACGAGCCTCGATCCCCTGGACGACATGACCATGTGGACGGTCCAGGAGTTCTGCAACGCCGCCAACTCGTACGGCGTACGCGTGGCCAAGCTGCTGGCGCCGCCTCCGGCCACGCCGAGCGTGCTGGCTGACGTCAACGCGGGGACGGCCACGGTCAACGTCACGCTGACCGGCCTCTCGACCAGCGGTTCGGGCTTCTACGACCCGGGCACGAACCTGGCGGGTGTGCCGGCGTTCAACCACCTGTCGGCCGGCATCACCAACGGCGGGGCCACCGGCACGCCGCCCACCGTCGTGTCGGCGACCTACGTCAACCCGACCACGGTGAACCTGGTGCTCAATGCCGGTGCGGCCACGGCCAACCTGCCGGGCGAGAAGTACACGCTGACCATCACGAACCCCGACGGCCAGACCGCGGCGGCCGCCGTCGTGCGCGTGATCGGCGCCGCGGCGCCGCCCACGGCGACCATCGCGACCGGCCCGACCGCCGCCGAAGGCAACGCCGGCAGCACGCCGTTCACGTTCACGGTCAACCTGTCGGCGGCCAGCGGTTCGAGCGTCTCGGTCAACTGGGCCACCGCCGACGGCACGGCCACCACGGCAGACGGCGACTACGTGGCCGGCTCCGGCACGTTGACCATCCCGGCCGGCGGCACGTCCGGCACTGTCAACGTGGTGGTCAGCGGCGACACCAGGTACGAGGGCAACGAGACGTTCACGGTGACGATCAGCAGTCCGGTGAACGCCACCCTGGGCGCGACCACCAGCGCCACGGGCACCATCACGAACGACGACACGGCGCCGACGATCTCGATCGCCGCCGTTTCGCAGGCCGAGGGCAACAGCGGCGCGACGGCGTACGGGTTCACGGCGACGCTGTCGGCGGCCAGCGGCCTGGCCGCCTCGGCGAACTACACGACGGCCAACGGCACCGCGACGGTGGCCGACGGTGACTACACCGCCGCCTCGGGCACCATCAACTTCCCGGCCGGGACCACGACGCAGCCGATCACGGTCAACGTCGCCGGTGACGTGAAGTACGAGACGGACGAGTCGTTTGCCGTCAACCTGTCGACCCTGTCGGGCCTCTCGTCAGTGACGACGCAGGGCGTCGGCACCATCACGAACGACGATACGGCCCCGACCGTGGCCCTGGACAACGTGACGGTGGCCGAGGGCAACAGCGGCACCACGGCGTTCACGTTCACGGCGACGCTGTCGGCGGCCAGCGGCACGGTCGCCACGGCGGACTACGCCACCAGCGACGGCACGGCGACCACGGCCGACGGCGATTACGCCGCCGCCACCGGTACGGTCACCTTTGCGGCCGGCACGACAACGCAGAACGTCACGGTCAACGTCGCCGGCGACACGAAGCACGAAGGCGACGATGCCTTCGCCCTGGCGCTGTCGAACCTGGCGGGCATCTCGTCGGTGACCGCGCAGGGCACGGGCACGATCACCAACGACGACACGGCCCCGACCGTGGCGATCGACGCGGTGTCGCACGCCGAGGGTGACAGCGGCACCACCGAGTACCTCTTCACGGCCACGCTGTCGGCGGCCAGCGGCCTGGTCGCCTCGGCCGACTACACGACCGTGGACGGGACAGCAACCGTCGCCGACAGCGACTACGCGGCCGCCAACGGCACGATCACGTTCCCGGCCGGCACGACCACGCAGCCGATCACGGTGCTGGTCAACGGCGACACGGCGAATGAGCTCGACGAGGCCTTCGCCGTGGACCTGGCGAACCTGGCCGGCATCGCGTCGGTGACGACGCAGGGCGCCGGCACCATTGTCAACGACGAGGCCGGCCCGGTGCTGTCGATCGCGAACATCTCCGTGGCCGAGGGCAACTCGGGCACGACGTCGTTCGTGTTCACGATCACGATGTCCGGCACGAGCGCCAGCAACGTCAGCGTCGACGTGGCGACGGCCGACGGCACGGCGACGGCCGGCGACTACACGGCCCGCACGGCCACGCTGACCATCCCGGCCGGCGCGACCACCCTGGCCGACACGGTGCTGGTCAGCGGCGACCTGTGCGGCGAGGTCAACGAGACGTTCACGATGACGCTGTCGAACCCGGTGAACGCCACGATCGGCACGCCGACCGCGACCGCGACCATCCAGAACGACGACGACGTGACCGCGCCGTCGGTGACCGTGACGTCGCCCAACGGCGGCGAAGCGGCCTACCTGGCCGCTCCGTACGACATCACCTGGTCGGCGAGCGACGACGTGGATGTCACGTCGGTCGACATCCTGCTGTCGCGCGACGGCGGCAGCACCTGGAGCGAGACCCTGGCGACGGGCCTCGGCAACACCGGCACGTACGAGTGGACGGTCAACGGCCCGCTGGCCCCCGGCACGGCACTGGTGAAGGTTGTCGCCTACGACGCCGGCTGCAACAGCAACAGCGACGTCAGCAACATGGCGTTCAACATCGCGGATCCCGCGCTGTCGGGCGTCACGGACGGCCCCGTCACCGAGTTCGCGCTCAGTTCGCTGCGCCCGAACCCGACCGCCGGCCAGACGCTGATCCAGTACCAGTTGCCGCAGGCCAGCCACGTGCGCCTGTCCATCGTCGACCTGCGTGGCCGCACCGTGTCGCGCGTGATCGACAACGAAGTGGGCCCCGGCCGCCACACGGCGAACTGGTCCGGCCACACGGACACGGGCCCGGCCCCGGCGGGCGTGTACTTCGTGATCTTCGAGGCGGGCGGGCATCGCTTCCACAAGAAGCTGGTGCTGACGCACTGATCGGGGCGTCGCCCCTTCGGGGGCAACGGCTGTGACGAGGACGGGGAGCCCGACATGGGCTCCCCGTTTCATTGGCCGAGGGCGGCTTGCGCGCGTCGACTTGCGCCGGCGCAACTCCGGTCGGGCGCGCCGCGACCTCAAGTTTTTCAGCAATCGGCCGATAACCGTTGAGGCGACCCGCAGCCGCAACCGCCGGAGGTCCACGGTGATCGACGCCATCAGCAGCGCGCTCGGCGGCATGCAGCGCAACCAGGAAGCGTTCGGTCGCCACGCCGATCGGATCGCCCGCTCGGGCCTGGAATCCGAGGGTGGGGAAACGATCGACCTTTCGAAGGAACTCGTGGGCGCCATGGTCGCCCGCCGCGGCTACGAAGCCAACCTGCCGGTCATCCGCGCAGCCGACGACATGCTCGGCAGCCTGCTCGACGCCCTCGCCTGATCCCGAACCGGCGCTTTCGCTAGCCGAGCACCCGCTTCGTGATGCGGTCGAGCGCCTTGCCCAGTTGCTCCTCCTCGATGCCCGAGAACGACAACCGCACGTGGTGGGCGTACTCGGGGCCGCCGAAGGCCGTGCCCGGAATGACGGCCACGCCCGCGTCCAGGAACCGCTGCAGCACGAACGCGCCTTGCGGCGTGCCGGCCGGGGCTTCGGGGACCAGGCCCTTCAGGTTCAGGAAGAAGTAGAACGCGCCCTCGGGGCGGTACAGTCCGGGTCCCAGAACCGGGGCCAGTCGCTCGACGATCAGTTCGCGCCGCCGCCCGAACCGCTCCATCAGCGGGCGCAGCCACGCTTCGCGTTCCTCGACCGACGTCAGCGCCACGGCGAACGCCTTCTGGATGAACGGCACCACGCCGGCCGTCTGCGTGTACTCGCCCAGCGTCATCTTGGAAATCAGGTTCGCGTCGCGGCAGACCGTGTAGCCGATGCGGAATCCCGTGGCCGCATAGGACTTCGAGCACGTGTGCACCGAGAAGATGTGGTCGCCGGGGAACTCGAGCAGGCTGACATGGCGCGCGCCGCCGAACACGAAATCCTCGTAGGCCTCGTCCGAGACGATCCGCACGCCGTGCTTCAGGCACAGGTCGTTCAGCCGGGAGAGTTCCTCGCGCGAGAACACCTTGCCGGTCGGGTTGTGCGGCGTGTTGACGTACAGCAGGTCGGCGCCGGGCAGCTTGGCCTCGACCTGCGCGAAGTCGATCTCCAGCGCGCCGTCGCGTTCGATGAACGCCACCGGATCCAGCGTGTAGTTGCCGTAGGGCGCGATGTTCTCGAGCACGCAGGACCAGGTCGGCGCGAACGCCACGACGCGCCCGCCGGCGAACAGGTTGAACGTGAGCTGCAGGCCTTCCTGGCCACCGTAGGTGCACAGCACGTGTTCGCGTCCCACGTCACTGATGCCGGCTTCGGCCAGTCGCGCCAGGACCGCGTCCTTGAACCAGGGTTCGCCGCCCGATTTCGGGTAGCGGGTCAGCCCGGCCTCGATGGCCTCGCCGATGGCGCGCGTGATGTAGGCCGGGGTGTTGTCCGCCAGTTCGCCGCGCTGCAGGAAGGCGAACTTCCCACCGTTGGCCGCCTCCCAGCGGGGGGCCAGGTCGCGGATCCGCTCGCTGATCTCGACGATGGGCGAGAGTCCGATTCTGGTGAAGGAGGGGTTCAGCATCGCATGCCCTTTCGCGTGACTGGCGGGAATCCGTCGTTCGGCCGCAGGCGGCATACTAGAGGATAAACGTCCCCGCAGCCAACGCGATTGGCGGCACGTTTCTTTGCATATGCGGCACATCAGGTTAGGGGGGAGCTGCCGCCGCGTTCACGACTTGCGCCGGCGCAAGTGCCAGGAGATCGAGTGCCGGGAGATCAGCATGCCGGCGTGCCGGCTTGTTCAGCGCCCCGGCATCCCGGGCGCCATGGCGCGCTCGTTGACCAGTTCGCCATAGGAGCGCCGCAGGGCGTCGAGCGCGGCGCGCAGTCGCCGCTCACTCTCGCCGTCGAACCAGGCGCGTTCGACGGCCGTGCGCGCCTCGGCGAACGGCCGGGGTCGGCTCGCTGTGGCGTCCAGGACCAGCACGACACGCCAGGCGCCGGCGTCCAGCGAGTCGGGGCCCACGATCCCGAGCGGGCCGGCCGCGACGCAACGCGCGGTCAGCAGGCTGTCGCTGCGGGAGTCGATGATTCCGGGCACGCGTTCCGGCAGGGCGCGATCGAACGCGGCCAGGCTGTCGGCGCCGGCGCGTGTGCGCAGGTGAGCAGCCATATCGTCGGCGCCTGCGTGCGTGGGCAGGTAGCGGCGCACGATCTCGGCGCGGGCCGGCAGATCCCAGCGCGACGGCTCACGGTCGTACTCCCGACGCAGCGTGAGCGAGTCGCGCGGCACCTGGGAGAAGACGTGGCGCACAGCCCACGCCTTGGCGGCGAATCCTTCCGCGCGATCGCGCAATCGCTGGACGTCGGACGGCCGCGCCGGGGCGTCGCCGGCGCGCGCCTGGGTCCGCAGCAACCGCTGGTAGAGGGCGGTGCGGATCAGTTCCTTCACTTGCCGCGCGTCGTCCAGGTGGGGGCGGTCCAGCACGCGCATGCCGCGCCATTCGCCCAGCAGGTCGCGCACCGTGAACGGGCGCCCGGCGTGCGTGGCGATGATCCGGTCGGTGTCTTCGGCGGCGACGGCGGGAAAGCTCGCCAGTTTTCGGGCGCGCTGCACCAGGCCATCGTCGGGGGCGGGCGCCGGCAGGGCGGCGAAGGCGGCGGCCAGCGTCGCGACGAGGCCGTCGTCCCAGTTCGGGGGGCGGCGCGCGAGTTCGGCGTCCCGCATGGCGGCGCCGAGCACGGCCGGGTGGGTGACGGTGTCACCGCGCGCGGCGCGTTGAGCGCGTTCGACGGCGTAGGCGGAGTCGAGCGCCGCCTCGAAGGCGATCTGTGCGGCGAAGTCGCGGTACTGGGCGCTGTCCTGGGGCGCCCAGGCCAGATGCTCCACCGCGTTGGCCAGGCGCAGGGCGCGCCGGTCGAGCAGGGTGCCGAGCACTTCGCGCGCCTGGGCGGGGGAGAGCGCGTCGGGTGTCAGGCCGCGTCGGCGGGCCGCTGCCTGCACATCGACGACCGTGACACTCTCGACCCGAGCGCCATCGCGCAACTGGGCCAGCACGGTGTCGGGCAGGTCCGCAGCGACAGGCGAGGCGCACAGGACGCCTGGCGCGCCGGCCAGCACGGCACAGGCAAGCAGGACCAACCGTCCGACCGGCAGCATCGGGATCACCGGCACGTTCAAACCTCCCACAGAACCGTTGGCCCGACCGCACTGTATAGGCGGCGGGCCCGGCGCGCAACGGCCGGCCCCCCAATCGGGGAGCCGGCCGTGCGTGCGGAGCCTGTTACAAGGACTGCAGGCTACCTGAACTCGGCCTTGAGGGCGCCCCAGGTCTGCGACTCGGTCGGCACCACGGTCTGCACGGTCTCGAGCTCGTACTGCATGTTGCTGTAGGTCTGGCCGGTGATCAGGTACCAGCCCGCGGCGGCCGCGACGTTGCTCATGTAGAAGCTGGCATTGGTCGAACCGACCGCCGGGGCATTCGCATAGCTGATCACGGTGCCCATGCGGGTTGCGCCGACCACGTTGCTCAGCTGCTGCGTGACGAGGATGTCGCCCGAGGGCATGCCGATCGTGGTGACGCCATCGATGCCCGTCATGGTGTAGATCGAGTACGAGCCCTTGGGCAGCGCACCCAGCGTGGCCGAGAACCCGCCGATGTAGGCGCCGGCGTTGGCGAGGTCGTAGAAGCGGATGGTCTCGGTGGCCGACGTCAGGGCCGCCACGGACGTGCCGGAGCAGAACACCGCGAACTTCATCGCGCTGACGTTCTCGCCGAAGCCGGCGGCGAGCAGGAGCTCATCGCCGTAGACCGCGGCCAGGTCGGTGGACGACGTGCCGGCGCTGACGGCCTGGTTGGTCGAGTCGTAGGCGATGGACGTGGCCGCCGAACTGGTGTGGCCAACGGTCGGGGTCAGGCGGACGGTCGTCCCCTCCTGCACGCCGAGCACGGGCTCCCCGATCTCAGTGGCAACGGCGGCGCCGGCCAGCAGGCCGATAGCCAGGGTCGCGATCGCCAGACGGGAAACGATAGCATTCTTCTTCATGTGCAGCACTCCTGATGGTGTTTGCGTGAAAGGCATTTCCTGTCGCACGTGGCCGTAATGGGAGTAGGTGGAGGGGTATGTATCCCCATTCCGCGCCCCACGGGTACGGCGATTCAGATCCTGACTATAAGGCAAATCCTGCCCTGAAGGCAATAAAAATCACCTTCTTTGTCTGAGGTAGATATGGATTGTCCGGCAACGACTTGCGCCGGCGCAGCTCCGAACGGGAAGGGACGCCGGATCCCCGGCGTCCCCATACGCATACACCATCACGCGTCGGTCAGCCGCACCCGCTGCAACCGCCACTGGAGCAGTCGGCGCCGGGCTTGCCGAGCTTCAGCATGTAGCCGCGGCGGTGGTTTTCGTCGATGAAGTCGATGGTCAGGCCGCCGCTTTGCTGCACGATCTCGCGCGTCTGGGCGTCCAGCATGAATTTGATCCCGTTCGATTCGACGACCGCGTCGTCACCTGCAAGCTCATCCAGAGCCATGCCGATACTGGGGCCGCCTCAGCCAAAGCCCTGCACGAACAGTCGCACGCCTTTGCCGGCGTGTTCGGTCCAGTTGAACGTGCCGAAGGCCTCGTTCGCGCTGGCCGAGACGTTGATGAGTTCCTGATCGCTCACGTCAGGTGTCCTTTCGGAGGCGATGGGCCCGCCGGGCAACATCGCGTTCAGGCGGGGCCCGTGTCCCCGCGGCCATTACCCCGCAAATGTGGCCGACGGCGGCCGGTCGCGCCACCCCGGGTTATCGGCAGCCGCCGGGATTCCTGAACGACAAGGCCCGGGGCGCAAGGGGCACTCCGGGCCTTGGAACAGTCGATCGGGGCGGTTTCCCGCCCCCGGGGCCGGCTCAGCCGCAGCCGCTGCAGCCGCCGGTCTTGCAGTCGCCGGGCTTGCCGAGGGTCAGCAGGTAACCGCGGCGCTCTTCCTCTTCGATGAAATCCACGCTCAGGCCGCCGCCCTGGCGCAGGATCTCCTGCGTCTGGGCGTCGATCATGAAGCGGACACCCGCCTGCTCGACCACTTCGTCATCGGCCGTCGCCTCGTCGAGCGCCATGCCGATGCTCGGGCCGCTGCAGCCCATGCCCTGGACGAACAGGCGCACGCCCTTGCCCTCGTGGGCCGACCAGTCGAAGCCGCCGAAGGCGCGGCCGGCGTTGTCCGTAATCGTCAGCAAAGCCGTCTTTTCCAGGTTTTCCACGGTCCCGGGTCCTTTCGGGTTTCGCACGACCGGCGGGCCGGGCCGGTGCCGGCGCGGGCCGGGTGGGCGCGCGCAGGCGGCCAATATCGCCCGGGAGGCCCGTTTCCGCCAATCAGGACTGTTAGTGTCCCCGCTTGTCGCTGCGGCCGTCGCCCTCGCCCGGCGGGTCATCCGGGTGGCTGCCGGGCTGCTCGCGACGGTAGACCATGGTCATGGCCAGGTCGCCCTCCTTGCCCGGCATGTGGCGGACCTCGCGCACGGTCAGGACCTGCTTGTCGGCGCTCAGCATGAACTGGCGGGTGCGCATGACGCGGCCGTCGGGATTGCGCTCGGTCACCACCATCGCCTCGCCTTCCCAGACGGCGGCGGCCTTCATCGAACCGCGGGGGGTGAAGACCTCGGTCGGCTGGCCGCCCACCTTCAGCACGCGCGAGATCTGCATGCCGTCGGTCAGGTCGAACTCGTCGCCGTCGTGGAAGATCTCCAGGCGCCCGAACTCGCGGCCGGCCTTCCGGCCCTCGGCTTCCTGGCGTTCCTTTTCGGGTCGGTCCGAGCCGTCGAAGCCTTCGCCGGGCATCGTACCCTGGTTCGGGTCGATGGCCGGTCCGCGCGGGCGTCCGCCGCGTCCACCCATGGCGCCGCCGCCGGGGCCGCGCCCGCCGGGCATGTCGTTGAGCTTGGCCGGGTCGTCGCTGGCCCTGGGGTCGATGCGCCAGGCGCCCGAGAAATTCGCGCGCGGCCGGCTCGCGGGCGTGGCCACGCCGGCCGTGGGCGCGCCGCTGCCGGCGACGCCGCCGGAAGCCACCGGGGCCGCGGGACCCGCCGAAGTCGCCGGGTTGGCCGGGGTGACGGGAGTCGGGGGCGTCGGCCGGGGCGCGGCGGCCCCGTCCTGGGCGAAGGCGGCCGCAGTCGTCAGCAGCAGGGCCAGGCCCAGCGGCAGGGCCGCGCGGCGCAGCAGGGAAGAGGTCGACATCGCATCCTCCGGGTCGCGTGGAAGGCGGACGGGTGGCGGCCATCGCCAAAGGAGTGCCAACGCCCGCGGGCGCGTGGCGGTTCCCGGCGCCCGCATGATATGATGCCCCTACAACGCGGGACGGGCAAGCAACCAGCGATCGACAAGACGACCCCCAACGGAGAGACGCGATGCCGACCACCTACTTCCAGGCCGACCTGTTCACGTTCCTGCGCGAACTTGCGGCGAACAACGACCGCGCCTGGTTCGAGGAGAACCGCGACCGTTACCAGGAATCGGTGCGCGAACCCGCGCTGCGGTTCATCGTCGACTTCGGCGAGCACCTCGCGCGCATCAGCCCGCACTTCCGCGCCGACCCGCGGCCGCAGGGCGGCTCGCTGTTCCGCATCAACCGTGACATCCGCTTCTCGCACGACAAGTCGCCCTACAAGACGCACATCGGGTTGCACTTCCGGCACGCCGCCGGCAAGGATGCGCACACGCCGGGCTTCTACCTGCACCTCGAGCCGCGCGCATCGTTCGTGGGCGTGGGGTTGTGGCACCCGGACACGCCGACGTTGGCGAAGCTGCGCACGGCCGTCGTCGCCGATCCCGCCGCGTGGAAGAAGGCCGTCGGCGGCAAGCGCTTCACGACCGCGTTCACGGTGTCGGGCGACGAACTGGTGCGCGTGCCGCGCGGCTACGATGCGAACCATCCGCTGGCCGACGTGCTGCGCCTGAAGGACTACACCGCGTTTGCGCCGGTGACGGCGAAACAGGTGACCGGGCCGGCGTTCCTGGGCGAGTTCGCGACGCTGTGCGCCGACGCGGCGTCGTTCATGGCCTGGCAGTGCCGGGCGCTGGACATCCCGTTCTAGGAACCTTCCCCGATATGCAGAAACCTCCCCGCCGGCCGAAGCCGACGGGGAGGTTTTGCGCTCAGGAGTCCGGACCCGGGCAGGGCCCGGAATCGTCCGATCCTTACTTCACCAGCTGCATCGAACGGACCTGCATGACTTCCTTGCCGATGCGCAGGCGGGCGAAGTAACTGCCGCTCGCCACGCTCTTGCCGGCGTCATCAGTGCCGTTCCAGCTCACGTCGTACGTGTTCGCGGGCAGGCTGTCCTGGATCAGGGTCCGGACCTTCTCGCCGCGGATGTTGTACACGTTCAGCTGGACCAGGTTGTTCTTGGTCACGACGAACTTGATGCTCGTCTGCGGGTTGAACGGGTTCGGGCTGATCGACTTGAAGCCGCCCAGCTTCTCGATCGTCGGGATGTCGTTGCCGACGCCCGACGGGCCGTTCACCAGCGCGATGAACGAGTCATCGGCCGGCCGCAGCTTGAAGTTGCCGAACTCGTAGTCGACGAACGAATTGACGGTGATCCAGTTGCCCGGGTGCGGCGTGTAGGCCAGCACGGGGTACGGATCCACGAACACGGTGTCGGCCAGGGCCGCGGTGTCGGAGATCTGGAACTCGTGGTACTGGGCCAGACCGGCGGTGTCCATGACCGCGGCGTTGTACGTCTGCACCCAGACGCTCTCCCAGGCCTCGCCCAGGGCGCCGTTGCCGTCCGACGACGTCATGTCGTCGTTCAGCACGCGCGTGTGGACGCGGGCCGGGACCGGCAGGGCCTGGCCGAAGCTGACCAGGTTGACGGCCTCGGCGTTGTGGGGCAGCATCTCGGTCAGGCCGAAGTACTCGCCGCCCTTGCCGCCGATCTCGACGACGTCACCCTGGTAGTACGGGTACTTGCCCGAGCCTTCGTACACCAGCACGCCGCCGAAGGCGTAGCTGCTGGTGGCCGGGTTCACGGCGAGCTCCTGCACAACAAACTTGCTGGCGGCGTTGGTCGCGGCGCCCGTGCCCGCGGTGACGACACCCTTGATGTTCAGGAACTTGTTGTTGAACGCGTTCGACTGCGAGGTGCTGTCGGGGTGCGCGTACTGCATCGCATAGATCGACTGGAAGCCGACCGCGAAGGTGAAGAACGACGTCGGCGCGTTGCCGGGGTTCTTCACGGTCTGCGCGCCGGTGTCCGTCGTCTGGATGTAGAAGTCGACCTGGCTCGCCGAATGGGCGCCCGGGACCGTGGCCGAATAGGTGCTGCCAGCAGCCGACATGGACAGCTGGTTCCAGCCGCCCGGCGTCACGCCGTCGCTGTTCCGGTAGAACAGGTAGGCCGACGTGATGCCGGCGTTGTCGACGATGTTGGCCGACACGGTGACGGCCGTCGTGGACAGCGGGCACCAGTTGTTGCAGTTGACCGCCGTGATCACGGGAGCGGTGTCGCCGCCCGGGTTCTCGATGAGGTCGGTCTGCAGCACGGGCTTGATCTCGATCTGCGTGTTGAACGTCACGACCGGGCCCGAGAACTGGAAGAGGTCGCCGACGGCCACGTTGCCGACGTCGATCTGGCAGTCCTTGTCGCAGTAGACCAGGATGGAGTCCGTCAGGGACGTGGGCGCCCCGGTCTTGACCCAGATGTTCGCCGAGACCAGGGGCGGCGTGCCCGAGGTCGTCTTGCGGGCGACGGTGCCGACGATGGCGCCGTAGTGGCCCACGTTCTCGTAGGACGACATCGTCTGGGCGATGGTCTTGAGCTCGGGGGTCAGCGGATGCGGGCCGGCCGAGATCAGGGTGTAGTTGGTGACGTTGATCTGGATCTCGCCGCTGAACGAAGCGACCAAACCGGTCACGGAGACTTCGTCGCCGATCGCGACCGCGTCGCCGGTGCCGCCGAACAGCGAGATGCCGGGGCCGCCGACGCCGATCAGGTAGCCGGAGCCGGTGCTGTACTTGTGGTACTCGAGCAGGGTGCCCGAGACCGTGACGGTCTGGCCCATGTACGGGGTAGCCGGGACGCCGGCCACCGTGTAGACCTGGATCTCATCGATGGTCACGGCAAAGGCGAAGCTGCTCGCCAGGGCCATGATCATCAGGATTGCCACGCCAAAAAGATGCTTTTTCATCCTTCCGGCCTCCTTCGCGCAATGAAGGTGAACGTCTCTTCAGTCATTTCTGAGTAGTCTCGTCAAGTGCATGAACCAGAAGTGGAAAGGAAATCCTCCACGCAGTCGAACGATCGGGCCCGGGCCCGGGAACGCCTTCCCGAAGCACTGCGGTTACTCCCGCACCGTCCAGCCGCCCGAGACCAGGATACGTCCCCGCGGAATTGCGGGGTGGGCGATCCTGGACCGAGGCCGCAATCATACCATATTCCGCAGGGAATGCGAAAAAAGTTCTGCTAATTATATGTCAATTCGACAAATTACAAGTCCGTGATCAAGAGCGAACGACCCGTCATTTCAACAGGTTGCGAAAGCCCCAGCAGTTCCAGGATGGTTGGGGCGATGTCGGCCAGACCCGCCTCTCCGGTCCGCAGGATTCCTGACCTGCCGGCGTACTGCCGACCGGCCAGGATGAAGGGTACCCGGCTGAGCGAATGCTGGGTCAGGACCTCGCCGTCGGGGCTGAGCATTTCATCACAATTGCCGTGGTCGGCCGTCACCAGCCAGGTGGTGCCGCGGGCCAGGCTCGGGGGCATGATCTCGCCCAGGAGGCGATCCAGCGTACGGAACGCGCTGACGGCCGCCTCGTAGATGCCGGTGTGCCCGACCATGTCGCCGTTGGCGAAGTTGACCACGATCAGGTCGAAGTCATTGCTCGCGCAGGCCTGGGCCACGACCGCCGCCACTTCGGGGGCGCTCATCTCGGGCTGCAGGTCATAGGTGGCGACCTTCGGTGACGGCACCAGGCGGCGGACCTCGCCCGGCCAGGGTTCCTCGCGGCCCCCGTTGAAGAAGTAGGTCACGTGGGCGTACTTCTCGGTCTCGGCGGTGCGCAGGTTGCGCAGGCCGGCGTTCGCCATGACCTCGGCCAGGCCGTTGCGCGGCGCCTCGGACGAGTACTGCGACGGCAGGTCCAGCTTCTCGTCGTAGGGGGTCATCGTCAGGTAGTGCACGCGGGGGCGCCGCGCGATGGGGAAGCCGTCGAAGCCGTCCTGCCTGAAGGCCCAGGTCAGCTCGCGGGCGCGGTCGGCCCGGAAATTCCAGAAGAAGATGCCATCGCCGTCCTGCACCGTCGCCAGCGGGGCGCCGGCTTCGTCGGTGATGACGGTCGGGGCCATGAACTCGTCGGTGACGCCGGCCGCGTAGGAGTCGGCGACCGCCTGCACGGCGTCCTGGGCGCGCAGGCCCTTGTCGTCGATGACGCCGTCGACGATCAGGTTCCAGGCGCGCACGACGCGCTCCCACCGCTTGTCGCGATCCATCCCCCAGTAGCGTCCGCAGACGGTGGCGATGCGCCCGGCGCCGATGCGGTCCAGTTGCGCCTGCAGTTCCTCGAGGTAGCCGCGGCCGCTGCGGGGATCGGTGTCGCGCCCGTCCAGGAACGCGTGCACGAAGATCTCGCGGAAACCGGCCTTTTTCGCCTGTTCGATGATGCCGTAGAGGTGCTCGGTGTGCGAATGCACGCCGCCGGGCGAGACCAGGCCCAAGAGGTGCAGGCGGCCGGTGTCCTTGATGCAGGCGTCGGCGAAGTTCTTCCAGCCCGGGCGCGTGGCGAACTCGCCCTCGTCGAGGCTGCGGCTGATGCGCACCAGTTCCTGGTTGATGACGCGACCGGCGCCGATGGTCAGGTGCCCGACCTCGCTGTTGCCCATCTGCCCCTCGGGCAGGCCCACGTCCAGGCCGCAGGCGTTCAGCGTCGTGAACGGGTAGTCGCGCAGCAGCGATTCGTAGTAGGCGGGATGGGCGCCGATGACGGCGTTGCCGCGCTCGCGGTCGGGGTCGGTGCGGTAGCCCACGCCGTCGAGGATGCACAGGACGACCTTCGGGGCGCCCGGATCGGTGGTGTTGTCCAGCGGGTCAACGTGGGTCATGCCATCTCCAGGTCTTCAGTCGGGGTCGAAACTGCCGGCGGGCACCTGCCACAGCTCGGTCTCGCCGAGCGCGGCCAGGATCATGTCGGCCAGGGGATAGGTGTCCAGGTTCGGGTCGGGCGCGCCGTCGGGTCGCGTTTCGAGACCGGCCCCCGCCTGCAGGACCGCGCGCGTGATCTCGCGCCCGTCCGGCAGCAGCTGGGTCACGCGCAGGCGGCCGCGGCGGACCAGGTACACCGCCGGGACGGTGGCGTGCAGCAGCTGGTCCGGGGCCAGGGGCATCAGGCGCCGCACCTGGGCCAGCTTGCCGGCCAGGTCGGGCTGCCGCGAGAACAGGTGTTCGTCGCGCCGCAGGCTCAGCAGGGGGGCGGGTTCAGCGGGCACGGAAGGGTCTCCACTCGCTTGCCGGGGTTCAGGTTGCGTCGATCACAGGATACGCCCGGCGGGGGCCGGCGCAAACCGGAATCGCCGGTCGGCGGGCCGTTCGGCCTGCCCCACAATTTTGTTGTTGCGGACCTATATCGGACGAGGTTAGTATTAATTTCGCAATATTGATTTTCAATTTCGTGGTCAATGGGGCCCGGGGCGGGCCGGATTGACGGGCGAAAACGGGCTCCCTGCGGGCGGCCCATGACGGGGACCGAGGGCGGACGCCAACGGCGCCGCGGGAGCAGGGGCGGGACGTGAAGGGTGGGGCCGGAGGCATGATGACCAAGCGCGCACACACGAGCAGCGGCCTGGCCGCGGTGTTGGCGTTGACGGCGCTGCTGGCGTCGTCGACGGCGCCGTCGCCTGCGCGGGCGCAGCTGAACGAGGAAGCGGTCGAGTACCAGGAGCACCTGGGCGGGATCGTGCCGGGCGACATCGTCCTGAAGGACGAGCAGGGGCTGCCCGTCACCACGGGCGACCTCTTCGACAAGCCGACCATCCTCATGATGGTCTACTACGACTGCCCGGGCATCTGCACGCCGCTGCTGAACGAAGTCGCGGACATCCTGGGCAAGAGCCAGATGGACCCGACGAAGCAGCCGTTCCAGCTGGTCGCCGTCAGTATCAAGCCGACGGACACGCCCGAGACGGCGAAACAGAAGCGGGCCAACTACCTGAAGCTGGTGGGCCGGCCGCTGCCCGAGTCGACCTGGCGGTTCATGACCGCGGACCAGCCGTCGATCGACCGCATCACCGGCGCCGTCGGCTTCCGCTACAAGAGCGCCGGAAGCGAGTTCACGCATCCAGCCGGCCTGGTGATCCTGGCGCCCGACCGCAAGATCACGCGCTACCTGATAGGCAACGAGTTCCTGCCGTTCGACTTCCAGATGGGCATCTACGAGGCCTCGCGCGGGACGGTCATGCCGACCACCGCGAGGCTGATCAAGATGTGCTTCAGCTACGATCCGGAAGGCCGGACCTACGTCTTCAACATCATGCGGGTGACCGCGTTCGTGATGCTGACGACGCTGGTCGTCTTCGGTGCGTTCCTGTACTACACGACCCGCCGCAAGCGGCGCGGGGAGGGTTGATCCGATGGCAGAATCGAAGACCGGGCCCGCCTGGACCGGCAACTACCTGCAGGACTACGGCAGCCGGCGGGGCCTGATGGCCTGGCTCACGACGACCGACCACAAGCGCATCGGCCTGATGTACGCTGCGGCGATGTTCACGTTCTTCGCGGTGGCTGTCCTGCTGGGCCTGCTCATCCGCCTGGAACTGATGAACCCCGGCATGCAGTACGTGACGCCTCGCGTGTACAACTCCCTGTTCACGCTGCACGGCGTCATCATGATCTTCCTGTTCATCGTCCCGGGCATCCCGGCGATCTTCGGGAACATCATGTTGCCGCTGCAGCTGGGTGCCGACGACGTCTCGTTCCCGAAGCTGAACCTGGCCTCGTGGTACGTCTACATCGCGGGGGCCATCCTGGCGCTGATGTCGCTCTTCGTGGGCGGCGGCGTGCCGGACACCGGCTGGACGTTCTATGCACCATACGCGCTGCGCTCGGGCAGCAACGTCTCGCTGGCCGTGTTTGCGGCGTTCGTGCTGGGCTTCAGCTCGATCATGACGGGCATGAACTTCATCACGACCATCCACCGGCTGCGCGCGCCCGGCATGGGCTTCTTCCGGATGCCGCTGTTCTGCTGGGGCCTGTACGCCACGTCGTGGATCCAGGTCATCGCCACGCCGGTCGTGGGCATCACGCTGCTGCTGGTGATCATGGAGCGTTCGCTGGGCATCGGGTTCTTCGACCCGGCGCGCGGCGGCGACCCGGTCCTGTACCAGCACCTGTTCTGGATCTACTCGCACCCGGTCGTGTACGTGATGATCCTGCCGGCGATGGGCGTCATCTCCGAGATCCTGCCGACGTTCGCCGGGCGCACCGTGTTCGGCTACAAGGCGATCGCGCTGTCGTCGATGGCCATCGCCATCGTCGGCTACATGGTGTGGGGCCACCACATGTTCACCGTGGGCATGAGCGACACGGCGCGGCGCGTGTTCAGCATCCTGACGTTCCTGGTGGCCATCCCCACCGGCATCAAGGTCTTCAACTGGATGGCCACGCTCTACAAGGGCTCGATCCGCATCGAGCCGCCGCTGTTGTGGGCAGTCGGGTTCATCTTCCTGTTCTCGATCGGCGGCCTGACGGGCCTGGTGAACGGCGCCCTGTCGACCGACATCCACGTGCACGACACGGCGTTCGTGGTGGGCCACTTCCACTACACGATGTTCGGCGGCGCCGGCGTGGGGCTGTTCGCGGCCATGCACTACTGGTGGCCCAAGGTGTTCGGGCGCATGTACAATCGGAAGCGCGCGATCTGGGCCTGGGGCCTCTTCATGGTCGGCTTCAACCTGCTGTACTTCCCGATGCTGGTGATGGGCATCATGGGCATGCCGCGCCGTTACGCCGACTACCTGCCCCAGTTCCATACGCCGCACCTGATTGCGACCATCGGCTCGTGGGTCATGGTCTCGGGCATCATCGTGATGCTGTGGAACCTGATCCGGGCGATCAGGCATGGCGCGCCGGCGCCGGCCAATCCCTGGGAGGGCACGACGCTGGAGTGGCAGACGACGTCGCCCCCGCCGCAGCTGAACTTCGCCGTGCCGCCGTCGGTGACGACCGGACCCTATGACCACACCGCGCTGCGCGCCGCCGCGGCGAAGGAGGCCCGTTGATGCGTTCCGAAAGCGGGACCCTTGGCGCGACGGCGGTATCGCCCGCCGCCGTCGCGCACCACGAGCATCGCGACGACATCGGCAGCAAGACCGGCATGTGGCTGTTCCTGTTCACGGAGCTGCTGCTGTTCGGCGGGCTGTTCATCGTCTATGCGGTCTACCGCCACAAGTACGGCACCGAGTTCCATGAGGCCGCCCACGAGCTGAACAAGGTCATGGGCGTGACCAATACGTTTGTCCTGCTGACCAGCAGCCTGACGATGGTGCTGTCGGTGGGCGCGCTGCAGCGGGCGCGTGTGGCCGAGTCGCTGCGCTGGCTGGGCGCCACGTTCGGGCTGGCCTGCTGCTTCCTGGTCATCAAGTTCTTCGAGTGGAGTGCCAAGCACCACCACGGCATCTGGCCCGGCGGCGAGCACCTGCACGCGATGCCGCCCGGCGAGGGCATGTTCTTCAACCTGTACTTCATGATGACCGGGCTGCACGGCATCCACGTGCTGATCGGCATGGGCGTCATGGGTTCGATCGCGGCGCGCATCCGCTCGGGGCACGTGTCGGCCTCGCGCTACGCCGCCCTGGAGTTCACGGGGCTGTACTGGCACCTGGTCGACCTGGTCTGGATCTTCCTGCTGCCGCTGTTCTACCTGACCAACTGAGCGAACGGCGAGGGAAAGGGACGACGATGCAAGATTCACACACGACGGGCGCCCACGCCCATCCCGCGCCGCACGGCGGCGGCCACGGAGGCGACCATGCCGCGCATGCGCCTGTGGCGACCGGCACCTTCGTGTTGGTCTGGGTGGCCCTGCTGGTGCTGACGCTGGTCACCGTAGCCGCGTCGACCTGGTTTCCGGGCAAGGTCGGCATCGGGGTGGCCATGGTGGTCACGCCGATCAAGGCGGCGCTGATCCTCATGTGGTTCATGCACCTCAAGTACGAGGCCATGGTCTTCCGGACGATGTTCCTGTCCGCGATCGGGATCCTGGCCCTGGTCATGGGCCTGACGTTCTTCGACTATTCGTTCCTGTGAGAGGGTGGGCATGACGGGAGCTTCCAGTTATTCGGCGATGGTCGACAAGACCTTCTGGATGATCCTCGGTTCGTCGGTGATCATGCTCGTGGGCATCACCGCCACCATGATCCTGTTCATGGTGAAGTACCGGCGGTCGCGCCATCCCGTCGCCAGTGACATCGAGGGCAGCGCCACGCTCGAAACGCTGTGGACCGTTCTGCCTACCGTCCTGGTGATGGTCATGTTCTACTACGGCTGGGCAGGCTTCAAGGTGATGCGCGAGACGCCCAAGGGCGCCATCCCCATCACCGTGCAGGCGCGCATGTGGTCGTGGTCGTTCAAGTACGAGAACGGCAAGCAGACGACCGACCTGTACGTGCCTGTGGGGCGGCCCGTGGCCGTGAACCTGGAGTCGGCGGACGTCATCCACAGCTTCTTCGTGCCGGCCTTCCGGGTGAAGGAAGACTGCATGCCCGGGCGCAAGAACCACGCCTGGTTCCAGGCCGAGCGCGAGGGCGTCTACGACCTCATGTGCGCCGAGTATTGCGGCGACAAGCACAGCGCGATGCTGGCGAAGGTCGTGGCGGTGCCGGCGGACACGTTCGACGTCTGGCTCGAGCGCGGCGGCGGGCGGCCCACGGGCGAGAAGCTGCTGAAGATCAAGGGCTGCGTGGCCTGCCACAGCAGCGACGGCACCAAGCTTGTCGGCCCCAGCTACAAGGGCCTGTTCGGCAAGAAGGAACGCGTGATGACGAACGGCGTCGAGCGCGAGATCACGGTGGACGAGGAGTACATCCGCCGCTCGCTGCTGCAGCCCAAGGCCGACGTTGTGGTGGGCTACCAGCCGCAGATGCCCGAGATGGGCAACCAGCTGGACGAAGAGGATATCCAGCTGATCATCGACTACATCAAGAGGCAGTAGGGGCGTGCGGCGTTGAAGACGTGGCTGGACCTGGTCAAGCTGAGGATCACCGTGGCGTCGACGGTGACGCTGGTGGTGGGCTACGTGATGGCGCGCGGGCGGTTCGACTGGCCGCTGCTGCCGCTGTCGCTGGGCATCCTGCTGCAGGCCTGCGGCGCCGCCGCGTTCAACCAGGTGCAGGACGCGAAGGTGGACGCCCTGATGGCCCGCACCGCGTCGCGGCCGATCCCTTCGGGGCGCATCTCGCGCCGGAACGCGGGCATCTTCGCCGCCGCGCTGCTGGTGGCGGGCACCGCGCTGCTGTTCCTGTACTCGCCGTCGGCGGCCTGGCTCGGCGTCGGAGCGGCCGTCGTCTACAACCTCGTCTACACTCCGCTCAAGCGTGTGACGCCGTTCGCGGCCCTGCCGGGCGCGCTGATCGGCGCGCTGCCCCCGGCCATGGGCTGGACGGCGGCCGGCGGCTACCTGCAGGATCCGGCCATCCACCTGGTGTCGTTCTTCTTCTTTCTCTGGCAGATCCCGCATTTCTGGCTGCTGCTGCTGTTCTACGCGCAGGACTACCAGGGCGGCGGGCTGCCCTCGATGCTGGACCGGTTCGACCGGGTGCAGGTGCTGCGGATGACGTTCCTGTGGATCGCGGCGGTGAGCGCCGCGGCACTGCTGCTGCCGCTGGCGAACTTTTTCGCCCGCCCCGCACTGGCCTACGTGCTCGCGGGCGCCGGCGCCCTGCTGGTGGTCCGCGCGGTGACGCTGCTGAAGCTGGCGGTGCCGGGCGTGACGCCGGGCGCGGCGTTGCAGCCGTTCCGCCGCGCCTGCCGGATGCGCTTCATGGAGATCAACACGTTCGCGCTGCTGGTCTGCGTGCTGCTGGTGGCGGACGCGCTGCTGCTGCCCGGTCGCTGATCCTGTCGGTCCGCTGATCCTGCCGGTCCGCTGATCCTGCCTGCCCCTGCCGCCTAGGGCTCCTTGCGGTCGTCGCCCCCGAACCAGCCCTGCTTCCGGAAATAGAGGAGCAGCCCCGCTGCCGTCCCCGCCATCAGGCTCAGGGCGAACGGGTAGCCCCACGCCCAGCCCAGTTCCGGCATGTTCAAGCGCGACTTGGTCGTGTCGAAATTCATCCCGTAGACGCCGGCGATGAAGGCCAGGGGCATGAAGATGGTCGCGATCACCGTCAGCACGCGCATGATCTCGTTCATGCGGTTGCTCATCACCGACAGGTAGAGGTCGAGCAGCCCGGTGGCGCGGTCGCGCGCGGCCTCGTTCAGGTCGGCGACCTGCCGCGCGTGGTCCAGGCAATCGCGCAGATGCAGGCGCGTGGTCTGGCTGAGGGTGGGGATCTCCTCGCCCAGCATGCGGAGGATCACGTCGCGCGTCTGCCACGAGATGCGCTGCCAGGCCGCCAGGTCCCGCTTCATCTCGTGGATGACGGGCACCTCGACGCGGCGGGGGTTGGTGAAGATGGTGTCCTCGATCTCGTCGATGCGCTTGTCGTAGGCGTCGATGACCGGGAAGTAGAGGTCGACCACCAGGTCGATGATGGCGTAGGCCAGGTAGTCGGAGCCGCCGGCGATCAGGCGCGGGCGCTTCTGGCGGATGCGCTCGCGGATCGCGTCGAGCGCCGGCAGGGGGCGCTCGAGGAAGCAGATCAGCAGTTCCGGCGCGACGAACAGGCAGATCTGCTGGGTGGTCTGGCCCTCGGGGTCGGGCACGCGGAGCACGACGAAGTCCTGGTCCTCGTACTCGTCGAACTTGGGGCGCTGGTGGGTGTGCGCCACGTCCTCGAGGGCCAGGCGGTGCAGGCCGAACTGCTCGCCGAACCCTTCGAGCAGCGCGTGGTCCTCGACCCCGGTCACGACGATCAGGTTCACGCGCCCGGGCAACGCCAGTGCGCGCGCCGCCGCGGCGTCCGCCGCGGTGCCTTCGGTCACTTCCTGCTGGCAGTAGCTGATGACTTCCACCAGTGACGGCCTGGCGTCGGGGATCGGCGGCAGGGTGCCCGGCGAGGCGCCGGGCTTGCCGTGGCGGCGCTTGGGCGCCGGGCCATGGGTGCGGGCGGAACGGGCGGAACGCGAGCGCACGCGGGCCTCCTGGGTTGGCGATGACTTCCCGAACGGGCGCGGCGGCGGGGCGCCACGGGCCCATTGTGCGCCCGGGACGCGGGTTTTGGCAACGGCGGACGGGACGAAGCTAGGCGGTCGGGCGCCGGTAGCCGGTTTCCTGCAGCAGGGCCGCCAGTCGCGCGGACAGCTGCTGCTGCACGGCGGCGTGCTCGGGGCGGCCCGCGAGGTTGGTATTCTCGGCCGGGTCGCTGCGCAGGTCGTACAGCTCGGCCGGCAGGGTGGGGTCCTCGGGGAACGTGATGAGCTTCCACTCGCGCGAGCGCACGGCCAGACAGGTGGGCACCGGGCCCTCCTCGCGGAAGTACTCGTAGAGGAAGTCGTCGCGACCCTTGCTGCCCTTGAGCACGGGCAGCCAGCTGCGGCCCTGGACGCCGGCCGGCGCGGGAACGCCCGCCGCCTCGCACAGCGCGGGCAGCAGGTCGATGCCCAGCACCATCTCCTCGTTGACCTTGCCGCGCGGCGCCAGTTTCGGGTGCCTGACCAGCATCGGCACGCGGATGGACGGCTCGTAGGCGGCGCGCTTGTCGCGCAGGCCACCGTGCTCGCCCAGCATCAGGCCGTTGTCGCTGGTGTAGATGATGAGCGTGTCGTCGAGCAGCGAGCGCTTCTTCAGCGTCTCCATCAGCCGGCCCACGCTTTCATCGACCGACAGCAGGCAGCGATGGTAGTTGCGCAGGTCCTCGGGCGTCAGGGCCCCGGCGTCGCGCCCGCCCCAGTCCGGCTTCGCGGACAGGCCGGCGCCGTCGGGGCCGCCGCGCGGGGTGAAGTCGACGCCCGCGTAGCGCTGGGCGTGCCTCTGGGCCGGGACGAACGGGGCATGCGCCGCCTTGTGGCCGAGCACGAGCATGAACGGCTTCGTGCGCTCGCGTTCGATGAACCGGACGGCGTGGTCGGTCAATTCGTCGGTGACGTAGTTGATGACCAGGTTCCACTTGCCGTCGACGTTCAGCGTGTTGCGGAAGTACTCGCCCTGTCCGGTGAAGCTGACCCAGTGGTCGAAGCCCGCGCGCGGCGTGCCGCTCTGCAGCATGTGCCACTTGCCGATGTAGCCCGTCTCGTAGCCGGCCTTCTGCAGGACCTCGGCGAAGGTGGGGCAGGCCTGCTCGGGGTCGCGCGAAAAGTTGTCGCGCACGCCGTGCTTGTGCGCGTAGCAGCCGGTCAGCAGGCTGGCGCGCGACGGGCTGCACAGGCTGGTCGTGACGAAAGCGTTCGGGAAGCGGACGCCTTCGGCCGCGAGCCTGTCGAGGTTCGGGGTCTCCAGGCGCTTGTCGCCGGCGCAGCCCATCGCGTCGTGGCGGACATCGTCCGTCAGGATGACGACGATGTTGGGCTGTCGCGCGCCGCCGCGGTCGCAGCCCGCCAGGTCGGCCAGCGCCAGTGTCGCGGCGCCGGCGCCGAGCAGGCGCAGCGCTTCGCGCCGCGAGATGGGGGGCAGGGGGCTCAACGTCCCGCCGCTTCCCGCGGCATCGAGCGCGCCAGGCGCAGGCCGACATGCGTGAACCGCTGCTCAGGGAAGGCCTTCTGGCGCGCGGCCGAGCGGCAGTTGCGGCCCAGTTCGTGCCAGTTGCCGCCGCGAATGATGCGCTCGCCGCCCCGGTCCGGCCCGCGGGGGTCGGTGGCCGCGGCCGTCGTCTGGAACCCGTGCCGGTCCCAGCACCACTCGCTGATGTTGCCGTGCATGTCGTCCAGGTCCCACTGGTTCGGCGGGAACGAACCGACCTCGATCGCCTGGCCGCGCCACATGCCCTTCGGGCAGCCCTTCTGCGGGTCGTAGCCCAGGTAGTTGGCCTGCTCGGTGCCCAGGCACTCGCCGGTGTTGAAGACCGTGGCGGTGCCCGCGCGGCAGGCGTACTCCCACTCGGCCTCGGTGGGCAGGCGCAGGCCGTCCGAGGTGTGGTCCCAGGTCACCAGCGTGTCGCGGATCGTGTAGGCGACGGGGAAGCCCATCTTGCGCGAGAGGGCATTGCAGAAATTGACGGCCTCGAACCAGCTGATGCTCTCGACCGGGCAGTCGGGGCAGTTGTAGAGGAAGCTCGGGTTGTTGCCGGTGATCGCGGCCCACTGCGCCTGGGTCACTTCGTAGCGGGCCAGGTAGAAGGGGTTCGCGATGGTGACCTGGTGCCGGGTCTCGTCGTTGCGGCTGCCCCACTCGGTCTCGGGGCTGCCCATCTGGAAGGTGCCGGCCGGCACCATGACGAATTCGAGGTGGCCGCGCCCGACATCGTCGCGCGGCGAACGGCCGGCTCCCGTGGGGGGAGCAGGCTGCGCCATCGTCCGGCCTGCCACAAGCAGGGCCAACACACAGGCGGCGATGAGGATGCGCTGTCGGGGGTACAGCATCCCGTCGTCGTCTTTCGATGTCAGGTCAGGCGGCGCCGGGGCGGGGTGCCTGCGCCGAAGGGAGATCGTAACATATCCGTGATAGGCTGTATATGGGGTCGGTAAAGATGTCTTTCCCCGGGTGCGGTTGACAGCGCCCGGGGGCGGGGCTACCGTGGCGATAACCGTTGGGGGTGGCCGAACCGGCTGGACCGGGTTGGCCTGAGAAAGACCCTTGGAACCTGAACCGGATCATGCCGGCGTAGGGAAACGGGCCGCTTGCGGCGCCTTCCACGACATCGGGGGGCGCCATTTTTTGTACGCGGTGACGTTCCCGCACCGGCCACCTCGAGTGGAGGCGGCCATGCGAATCCCATCCATCCCGACCACCCTGCGTGCGGCGGCGGCGCTTGCCGGCCTCGTCGTCCTGGCCGCGGGACCGGCCCCGGCGCAGCCGTCGGCCGCGCCTGTCGCCGATTCCGTGCCCGTCGTCGTCGACACGACCGCCGTGCTGCCGGGCGAAGAGGCCGTCTATGCCGCGCCCGAGGTGGTGGTCACCGCCTCGCGCTACGGGCAGGACGCGCGGCTGAACATCTCCAACGTCACGGCCGCCGAGCTGGCCCGTCGCGAACCCGACCAGGAACTGCCGATGCTCCTGCAGTCGCAGCCGGGCGTGTTCTCGTATTCGGACGCCGGCGGCGGGCTGGGCTACACGTACCTGAAGGTGCGGGGCTTCGACCAGCGGCGCGTCGGCGTGTTGCTGGACGGCATCCCGTTGAACGATCCCGAGGACCACCAGGTGTGGTGGGTCGACATGCCTGACCTGGCGGCCGACGTGCAGGACATCCAGCTGCAGCGCGGGGTGACGGGGTCGGTGGGCGGCATGACCGCCATCGGCGGCACCGTCGACGTGGCGACCACGCCGCCGGGCGAGCGTCCGGGCACGCGTATCGGGCTGGACGCCGGCAGCTACGGGTACCGGCGGCAGATGCTGGCCTGGGACAGCGGGCTGGTCGAGGGCGGCTGGGCCACGGCGATCCGCCTGTCGCGACAGGAGACCGACGGCTTCCGCGACCGTTCGGGGCACGAGGGCTGGGGCCTGTCGTGGACCGCGCGGCGGATCACCGCCACGACCATCGACCAGGTGGGCGTGCAGGCGGGACGCGAGTTGTCGCACCATGCGTGGGACGCGGTGCCCGAGTCGATCCTCGAGACCGATCGCACCGCGAACGTGGAGACGTACCACAACGCGGTCGACGATTTCCGGCAGCCGCATTTCACGTGGCACCGCACGTGGCTGCTGGGCGACCGCGTGACCTTGGTCAGCCGTCTGTACCACGTGCGCGGCGACGGGTTCTACGAGAACTACAAGGCCGGCCAGACGGTGGAGACCTACGGGCTCGACCTGGTGCCCGGTGGTCCGGCGGCCGGTGATGACGTCGATCTCATCCGCCGCAAGTGGGTCAGCAAGCGGCACACCGGGTGGGTGCCGTCGCTGGAGTGGGACCAGGGCCGGGGCCGCCTGCTGGCGGGCGGCGACGCTTATGCGTTCCACTCGGACCACTGGGGCGAGGTGCTGTGGGCGCGGGGCCTGGCGCCCGATGCGTTCACGACGCCCTGGGTCTATCATCGGTACCAGGGCGACAAGAAGGCGTGGTCGCTGTACGCCGACGAGCGCTGGAACCTGGGCGGCGGCCTGCAGGCGACGGTGAACCTGCAGTACCAGCGCAAGCGCTACACGTTCGCGCAGGACGCGGTCGCCAATTTCCAGGGCGAGCGGCTGAACCGGTACACCGTCACCGACGGGTTCTTCAACCCGAAGGGCGCGCTGGATTGGGCGGTGCCCGGCGAGGTGGCCGGGGGCCGGGCGCTGGTCTACGCGAACGCCGGCATCAACCACCGCGAGCCCACCGACAGCGAGCTGTTCGACACCTGGACCGGCGGCGACGACCTGGGCGCCGAGCCGCTCTTCGGCTCGCGGCGCGCGGTGCCCGACGGCAACGGCGGCGTGGCGTACATCGAGTGGTCGGACCCGCTGGTGAAGCCCGAGCGCGTGGTGGACAAGGAGTTCGGCTTCGGCTGGCGCGGGCGGGGCCTGGCCTGGTCGCTGGGCGGGTACTGGATGGACTTCACGAACGAGATCGTGCCTTACGGCGGGGTCTCGGACGACGGCAGCGGCATCCGCGGCAACGCCGGCCGCACGCGGCACCGGGGGCTGGAGTTCAGCGCCCGGGCGCTGCTGGGCCCGTCGCACGTGGTGGCGGTCACCGCCTCGCGGTCGTGGGACGAGGCCGTCGAGTTCGCCTTCCACGATTGGGACGGCACGGTGTACGATTACGCGGGCAAGCCGCTGGCCCTGTTCCCCGAGCACCTGGCGATGGTGGTCTGGGACGGGCAGTGGGGCGAGGCCCTGCGCAGCCGGGTTCGCGTGCGCAGCACGGGGCGCCAGTGGCTGGACAACTCGGGACTGGGAGATCGCACCATCGACCCCTGGACGACGCTCGACGCGTCGCTGTGGCTGGACCTGCGCAAGGCGGGGCTCATCCACGGCGGCGAGGTCTCGGTGTTCGCGCACCTGCGCAACCTGACCGGCGCCGAGTACGAGACCTGGGGTTACTGGTACCTGGAGAACTGGAAAACGCCGGCGGCAGGCCGCAACCTGGCCGTCGGGATCGATTGTGGGTTCTGATGCTGGATGACCGACAGGCGCTGGGCGGCGCGGGCTGCCCCTTCTTCACCAAGCGCGGGCCGCGGGCCGTGATCCTGTGCGATGGACCGCCGCCGTCGCCGGAGCAACTCGCGTGGTGGCTGACGGGCGCCGACCTTTTTGTTTGCACGGATGCCGCGGGCCATCCATACGAGCACCTGCCGCGAATGCCTGATGTCGTCATCGGCGACTTCGACTCGTTGTCGGGGCGCGTGCTGGCCGGTCGCGGCGGGCCGCTGTTCCTGGAGGTCGACGACGCCTACACGACCGACAGCGAGAAGGCGCTGCTGTACGTGGCCGAGCAGGGCTACGAGGAGGCCGTGCTGCTGGGGGCCACCGGCTGGCGCCTGGACCACACGCTGTTCAACATCATGCTGCTCGAGCGGTTCAGCGACCGCCTGCGCCTGTGCGTGTCGGGCTACCTGGCCGACGGCGTCCGCGTGGGCGCGGGCGCGCGCGAGGCGTGGGACCTGCCCGCCGGCACGCGCTTCTCGCTGCTGCCCATGGGCGGCGAAGTGCGCGGCGTGACGACCGAGGGCGCCGCCTTCCCGCTGCTGAACGAGACGCTGGGCGCCTTTGGCCCGACGGCGATCAGCAACGTCGTGACGCTGTCGCCGCTGCTGCTGTCGGTGGGCAGCGGCTCGCTGCTGGCCCTGATCGACCGCGAGCCCGAGCCGCCGCGATCCGAACGCGGCCCCGAGTAGATGGACGCCGGCCTGACGTCCTGGTGGGCCACGCTGGCCTATGTCCTCTACCTGCTCTACGCGGTCCTGCGCGTGCTGCGCAAGCCGGCCGGCGGCGCCGTCGACTACCTGGTCGCCGGCCGCCGCCTGACGCTGCCCGCCTTCGTGGCGACGCTGGTCTCGACGTTCTACGGCGGCATCCTGGGCGTGGGTGAGTACACCTGGCGCCACGGCGTCAGCAACTGGCTGGTCTTCGGCGTTCCCTACTATCTGTATGCGGCCATCTTCGCCCTGCTGCTGGCCTCGCGCGCGCGGCGCAGCCGCATGCTGTCGATCCCCGACCTCTTCCAGAAGCGCTACGGGCGCGGCCCGGCCCTTATCGGCGCCGGCACGCTGTTCGTCATGACGGCGCCGGCCGCCTACGTCCTGATGCTGGGCGTGCTGGTGCGCATGGCCACCGGTTGGCCGCTGTGGCTGTCGGTCAGCCTGGGAGCGCTGTTGTCGGTCTCGTACGTGTTCCGCGGCGGGCTCAAGGCCGTCGTCGACACCGACAAGGTGCAGTTCGTGCTGATGTTCGTCGGCTTCCTGGTACTGGTGCCGGTTTGCGTCTTCAAGCTGGGCGGGTGGGGTTGGCTGAGCACGCACCTGCCGGCGACGCACCTGCGCTGGGACGGCGGGCTGGGCTGGCAGGCGGTGTTCGTCTGGTACTTCATCGCGATGTCGACGCTGGTCGAGCCCGCGTTCTTCCAGCGCTGCTACGCCGCCCGCGACGAGAAGGTGGCCCGCAACGGCATCCTGGTCTCGATCGCGTTCTGGATCCTGTTCGACTTCCTGACCACCAGCGCCGGCCTCTACGCCCGGGCGCTGATGCCCGACCTGGCCGACCCCGTGCAGGCCTTCCCGGCGCTGGCTGCGCGCGTGCTGCCGGGCTTCTGGCAGGGCGTCTTCACGGTGGGCATGCTGGCGACGATCATGTCGACGATCGACAGCTACGCGTTCATCGCCGCGGTCACCCTGGGTCGCGACCTGGTCGGTCGCTGGCGGGGGTTCGACGACGAGCGCGCGCTGCGCTCGGCGCAGTGGAGCCTGCTGGTGACCGCGATCGTGGCCATCGTGATGGCGCTGGCGGCGGGCTCGGTGATCACCTTGTGGAAGGTGCTGGGCTCGGCCGGCACGCCCGTGCTGCTGCTGCCGCTGGCGCTGGCGCACACGCGGTGGCGCGTGGGCGGGCGGCGCGTGACGGTGTCGATGGCGGCGTCGGGCCTGGTGGCGGTGGCCTGGCTGGCGGCCGGTCACGGCCAGCCCTGGCTGGGTATCGAGGCGATCTTCCCGGGGCTGCTGGCCTCGGTGCTGGTGCTGGCGCCGGCCTGGCTGCCGGGCGGCGAGGCGCAACGGATGGCGGAACCGGAATGGGGAGAACGATGAGCGGGATGTCTTCTGTGGAACTGACGCCGGGCTATCGCGGCGCCCTGCGCGCGCTGCTGCGCTTCGCCATCGCCATGGCCGTCGTCGGCCTGCTGACGGGCATCTCGTTCCAGGAGTCGGCGCGCAAGCTGCCGTTCCCGGCGGCGGGCGCGGGGCTGCGCCTGGAGTCTGTCATCAACCTGGCGCTGGTGCACGGCCACGTGTTCACGATGGGCGTGCTGTTGCCGCTGGCGCTGGCGGGCGCGCTGTTGATGGCGCGGCGCATCGGCGGCCGCGAGGTGGGCCCGCAGGCGCTGCGCTGGCTGCTGTGGGGCTACCTGCCCGCGGCGGCGGCCACCTCGGCGCTGCAACTGGTGAAGGGCTACCACTTCCTGCTGGCAGTGCGGCGCGGCGCGACCGACCTGGCCCAGGTCGACGCGGCGTTCCTGGGCGGGCACGGCGTCGCGCGCTACGTGGTGTACGGCGCCGTGCACGGGGCGTTGGGCCTATGCCTGGTCGTGTTCCTGGTGGCGTTGTGGCGGAGCCTGCCGAGGGATTGAGCGGTCGTCGCTTTGGCTAGACCGCGCGCTGGCGGCGCGGCAGCCGGCGCCAGACGAAGAAGCTGGAGACGGCCAGCACGCCGGCGAAGGCGGCGATGGTCGTGAACGGCGAGATGCGCTGCGCGACCCAGCCGGTCAGGAACGCGCCCAGCGGCAGCGAGCCGCCGAAGCCCACCGACCAGATGCCGAGGATGCGGCCGCGCAGGTGGTCCTCGACGCTGGTCTGCACCAGCGTGTTGCTGGTGGACATGAACATGACGGCGCCGAAGCCGGCCACCGCCAGGCCGGCGCCGATGGTCAGCGGGTGGCGCGTCGCCGCGATCACGAAGGCGCCCAGGCACAGCAGCCAGATGCCGCCGAAGACCTGCAGCCGCGACGTGTCGGCGGCCGTCCGCCCGGCCACGACCAGCGCGCCGCCAATCGCCCCCACGCCGAACATCGCCATCATCAACCCGTACTGCCATTCGCTCAGGTGCAGCAGGTCCTGCGCGATGGCGGGCATCAGCGTCTGGCACGACCAGCCGAACACGCCCATCAGGCACAGCATCAGCAGAAGCGTGCGGACGCGGCGGTTGCGGCGCACCTCGCGGAATCCCTCGAGCAGGTCCTGCCAGTGGCTGGTGGTGCGGGGCGCCGCGCGATGCGGCGGCAGCTTCAGCGAGAGCAGCGTGGCGGTCACGACGAGGTAGCTGATCGCGTCCAGTGCGAAGCACCAGCCGGCGCCGACGCCGGCCATCACGATGCCGGCGATGGCCGGGCCGATCACCCGCGACGAATTGACGAGCACCGAGTTCAGCGCCACCGCGTTCAGCAGGTGCTCGCGGCCGACCAGATCGCCGACGAAGGCCTGTCGCGCGGGGACCTCGAAGGCGAAGGCGATGCCGCCGACGGTGGCCAGGGCCAGCAGGTGCCACGGCTGCGCCCAGCCGCCGAAAACCAGGATCGCGATGGCGGCGGACGACGAGGCGGCCAGCAGCTGCGTGAAGACGACCAGCCGGCGCTTGTCGACGCGGTCGGCGATGGCGCCGGCCAGCGGCGAGAGCACGAACATCGGCAGCAGGACCAGGCCCATGATGGTGCCGAGCATCGCGCGCGAGCCGGTCATCTCGTAGATGATCCAGCCCAGCGCCGTGCGGCGCACCCAGGTGCCGATCATCGAGGCGGATTGGCCGGCATAGTAGATGCGGAAGTTGCGGACCTGCAGGGACGAAAACGTCGTGGCGAACCAGGCGCGCAGCGGTGGGCGGCGCGGGGGGCCGGGGGGATTCGGCGTGCTCGAGGGGTCCAAGTCGTCCACGGGGGCTCCGGTTGGCGCAGGTGTCCCGGCCGCAGCGCGGCCGCTTGGACAAGCTCGTTGCCCGGTGCGTTCGTGTCAATGGCGCCCGCCCGCTCCAGCGCAAGGGAAGGCCCCGCAACCGTGGCTGCGGGGCCTTCCTGTTTCAGCCGCAGAGTGACCACGGCGTGGCTGTCACGCCGGGCCGCGCTGCCGCCCGGCTAGAAGCCGCTCACGTTGAGGCGCGCGCCGGTGACGCACTTGCCCACCAGCGACGGCGTCGGCACGGCGGTGGTGAGCAGCGCCGACTTGATCGTGGCGACCGTCGCGCCCGGGTGCGTGGACACGTAGAGCGCCACCGCGCCGGTGACGTGCGGCGTGGCCATCGAGGTGCCGCTGTACGAAGCGTAGCTGGCGGCGCCCGTCTTGCTGGGCACGGTCGAGTAGATCGACGACCCGGGCGCGCCGATGTCGACCGTGGTCAGGCCGTAGTTGGAGAAGCTGGACAGCGTCCCCGTCGAGGTGATCGACGCGACCGCGATCACGTTGGCATTCGGGTAGCAGGACGGGTAGCTGGCCGTGGCGTCCGTGTTGACGGTCTCGTTGCCGGCCGCCGCGACGAACACGATGTTGGCCTGGTTCGAGCGCTCGATCGCATCCTGCAGCGCCTGCGAGAAGAGCCCGCCGCCCCAGGAGTTGTTCGTGGCCACGATGTTCATGCCGTGGCGGCTCTTCAGGTCGGTGAAGTAGTCCAGGGCCAGGATGGCGTTGGTGGTGGTGCCGCCGCGCTTGCCCAGGAACTTGCCCGAGATGATCTGGATGTTCCAGCAGACCCCGACGACGCCGGTGGCGTTGCCGCCCTTGGCTCCGATCGTGCCCGCGACATGCGTGCCGTGGTCATCGATCGTGCCGTCGTAGATCGTGTTGTTGTTGCCGTCGAAATCCCAGCCGTGGATGTCGTCGATGTAGCCGTTGCCGTCGTTGTCGACGCCGTCGACGAGGTCGTACGGGTTGGTCCACACCTGGCCGGCCAGTTCGGGGTGGGTGAACATGATGCCCTCGTCGATCTCGCCGACGAAGACGCTTGCCGAACCCGTGTGTCCCAGCGCCCAGGCTTCGCCGGCCTGGCAGCCGTACTGGTTGGCGGGCGTCGTCGCATCGCCGTACATGCCCCACAGCGAGCCGTTGGTGTAGTAGGTGTCGTTCGACACCGCTTCGTGGTGGTAGTAATAGTTCGGCTCGGCGTAGACCACGCCCGGGCGGGCGGCCATGGCGCGCGCCGCGGCCGTCACCGACATGCCCGTGTGCACGACCGTGATACCTTCGGCGTCGCCCGCGCGGCGCATCGCCTGGGTCATGATCCGGGAGCCGACCCGGCCCTGCACGGCCGCCAGCGCGGCGCCGCGGGCGGACTCGCTGGCGCCGGCCGCGAACTTCACGATCAACTCGCCGGGAACGTATTCGAGGCGCGGTCCGTCATCGCCGAAGAACTGGTCGACGGCGGCCTTGTCGGCCAGCGTCGGCTGGGTCGGCGAATGGTCCTGGTCGCATCCCGGGGTGAACAACATGGTGAAGGCGAGCAGCGATGCGATCGCAACGACGCCAAGACGCGTGGTCCTGCTGAACATGGGGAGGCCCCTTCCAGTTGTATCGTGGGCGGCTTCAGCGTAGACGCCGGCAGACCGTTGGCTGATGGCGAGGGACCATCGACCACAGGACGTTTCCACTGTACTCCTGGCGAGGAGCGGGGATCCTACCCGGCGCCGGGGGGTGTTGCAAGCGGATTATCGTTAAGTATGGGTGTCGTTGTGATGGCGCCGGTCGGGTGCAAGTCGGGCGGGCCCGTCGACCCGGCCTGGGTCGACAATCTCCATAACCGTATGCTGAACAATGTATTGCGCAATCCTGGCCCGCCTGCAGGGCGACAAGGCCGTTCTACGCGCACCCGGGCCTATTAATTCATACTTGACGATTCAAGTATTGTATCGTTTTTTGGTGACGACAAACATATGGGTCACCGAACCCCAAACGACCGCGAGGGAATCCGATGTCCGACGCCTTCCTGAATCCCGACCACCCGTCCGTCGTCTTCGCCTGCCGGGGCGTGCGTGTCTTCGTCAAGGACGGGGACACGGAGAAGCAGATCGTGCGCGGCGTCGACCTGACCGTCCGGCGCGGCGAGAAGCACGCGCTGATGGGCCCCAACGGCTCGGGCAAGTCCACGCTGGCGGCCGCCCTGATGGGCCACCCCAGCTACCGCGTCGAGGGCGACATCTGGCTGAACGGCGAGCGTATCGACACGCTCGAGCCGCACGAGCGCGCGCGCCGCGGCCTGTTCCTCAGCTTCCAGTACCCGGTGGCCGTGCCCGGCGTGACGGTGGCCAACTTCCTGCGCGCCTCGCTCGCAGCTCGCCGCGGGACCGAGATCCCGGTGCGCGCCTTCCGCCAGGAGCTGAACGCGGCGTTCGAGACGATGAGCATCGACCCCTCGTTCATCACGCGCTACCTGAACGACGGGTTCTCCGGCGGCGAGAAGAAGAAGCTGGAGATCCTGCAGATGCTGCTGCTCAAGCCGGCGTTCAGCCTGCTGGACGAGACCGACTCGGGCCTGGACATCGACGCGCTGAAGATCGTGTCGGACGGCATCAACCTGGCCAGCGGGCCGGACAACGGACTGCTGCTGGTGACGCACTACCAGCGCATCCTGAACCACGTCCAGCCGGATGTCGTGCACGTGTTCATGAACGGACACCTCGTGCGGACCGGCGGCATGGAGCTCGTGACCGCGCTCGAGGAGCGGGGCTACGACTGGCTGGCTGAAGAGGCCGCCATTCCCGAAGGGAGCCGCGCATGAGCCACGAAGAGGAACTGGCCGGGGCCGCCAACGCCGTGGCCGATGCCCGCGCCGTCCGCAGCGCCGAACTGACCGCGCTCAACGACGACTATACGGCGAAGTACGGCTTCCACGATCCCGAGGACTACTTCCTGAAGGCCCCCAAGGGCTTGAACCACGAAGTAGTGGAGATGATCTCGCGCAAGAAGAACGAACCGGACTGGATGCGGGCCGTCCGCCACGCGGCGCTCGACACGTTCCGCGCCAAGCCGATGCCGCGCTGGGGCGACACCGAGGGCCTGGACGGCATCGACTTCGAGAACATCCACTACTACATCAAGCCCAAGGGCGAGCAGGCCAGCGACTGGAACGACGTTCCCGACCAGATCAAGAAGACGTTTGACCGCCTGGGCATTCCCGAGGCCGAGCGCAAGTTCCTGGCCGGCGTCACGGCGCAGTACGAGTCCGAGGTCGTCTACCACTCCATCCGCGAGGACCTGACGAAGCTGGGTGTCCTCTTCATGGACATGGACTCGGCGCTGCGCGAGCATCCCGAGATCGTGCGGAAGTGGTTCGGGAAGATCATCCCGACGAACGACAACAAGTTCTCGGCCCTGAACACCGCCGTGTGGTCGGGCGGCTCGTTCATCTACGTGCCCAAGGGCGTGAAGGTGGACATCCCGCTTCAGGCCTACTTCCGCATCAACGCCGAGAACATGGGCCAGTTCGAGCGCACGCTGATCATCGCCGACGAGGACAGCTCGGTGCACTACATCGAGGGCTGCACGGCGCCGACGTACTCGTCGGACTCGCTGCACTCGGCCGTGGTGGAGCTGGTGGCGATGGATCGCGCGCATATCCGCTACACGACCATCCAGAACTGGTCGACCAACGTCTACAACCTGGTGACCAAGCGCGCCCACGCCCACACCGACGCGGTCGTCGAGTGGGTGGATGGAAACCTGGGCTCGAAGCTGACGATGAAGTACCCGGCCATCGTGCTGCTGGGCGAGCGCGCGCACGGCGAGGTGCTGTCCATCGCGTTTGCCGGCAACGGCCAGCACCAGGACGCCGGCGCCAAGATGACCCACGCGGCGCCGAACACGACCAGCCGCATCGTCAGCAAGTCGATCAGCAAGGGCGAGGGCCGCAGCAGCTACCGCGGACTGGTCAAGGTCAACCGCGGCGCGCACGGCTGCAAGACGAGCGTCGAATGCGACGCGCTGCTGATCGGCGAGCACGCCGTGTCCGACACCTACCCGACGATGGACGTGGCCGAGTCCGACGTGCGCGTCGAGCACGAGGCCCGCGTGTCGAAGGTGGGCGAGGAGCAGCTGTTCTACCTGCAGAGCCGCGGCCTGGACCCGGACAAGGCGCGCCTGATGATCGTCAACGGCTTCATCGAGCCGTTCGTGAAGGAACTGCCGATGGAGTACGCCGTCGAGCTGAACCGGCTGATCGAGCTGGAGATGGAGGGTTCCGTTGGCTGAGACAAGCACTTCCGTGATCGCGTCGGCGCGGCCGGCGCTGGACGAAGCGTTGCTGAAGGCCGTGGCGGCGACCCTCGGTGGCGACGCCGCGCAGGTCTCGCGCCGGCTCGAGGCGCTGGCGCGCTACGAGACGGCCGCCGATCCCGACCGCGTGCGGCACCTGTGGCGCTTCACGAACCCTGCGTCGCTGCTGCCGGCTTCGGTGGCGGGCGCGGCCGCGTCCGGCCCCGTGCCGGCGCCCGCGGCACCGGTGGCCGGCGCGTCGGTCACGATCGACCTGTGGCCGGGACGGGCGCCCGCCGTGCAGACGGCCGAGGACCTGCCTGTCGGCGCGCTGACGTTCACGGCGGCGGACGAGCCCTTCCCCAGTGGCAAGGCCCTGGCGAGCGACCTGTTCGGCGCGCTGGGTGATGCCGCCTGGAATGCGGGCGTGGGCCTCAAGGTGGCCGACGGCGCCAAGCTGGCCGGGCCGATCCATGTGCGCATCCATGCCTCCGCGGCGGCGTCGTTGCCGCGTCTGCGGCTGGAGGTCGGTCGGAACGCCGAGGCGATGCTCGTCGAGCAGCACATCGGCGGCGGGCCGGACGTGTGCGTCGTGGGCCGCACCGTGATCAGCGCCGCGGACGGCGCGCGCGTGCGCCACGCCGTGGTGCAGGTCTGGGAGCCGGGCACCAGCGGCCACCTTGCGGTGGAGACGCGGGCCGGCGCCGACGCCGACATCCTGACCGTCTGCGGCGTCTTCGGCGGCGACGACACCAAGCTGGAACTGGGCACGGACCTGGCCGGCGCCGGCGCCCACAGCGAGATCATCGGCGTGGCGCTGGTGGCCGGGAAGCAGCATGCGGATGTGCACACCAGCCATCGCCACCTGGCTGCCCACACCAGCAGCCGCATCGACTACAAGGCCGTGGCTGGACAGCAGGCGCGGTCGACCTACACGGGCCTGATCCGCATCGAGGACCGCGCCACGCACTGCGAGGCGTACCAGGAGAACCGCAACCTGCTGCTGTCGTCGCGGGCCCGGGCCGACGCCATCCCCGAGCTGGAGATCCACAACCAGGAAGTCAGCTGCAGCCACGGCGCGACCATTGCGCCGGTGGATCCCGAGCAGTTGTTCTATCTTGGGAGCCGGGGCCTGTCGCCGCACGAGTCGATGGGCCTGGTCGTGCGCGGGTTCCTCGAGAACACGCTGGCCAGGCTGCCGGACGACGCGCGGGCCATGGTGGAGTCGTTCACGGCCCCGCGGTTGGCGACGATCAGGGAAGGAACGGCATGATTCCGCGCGGCGATTTCCTGCGGGCCCCCGCCGGGGTCGAGCCCTGCGACGGCCAGGCAGGCGACTGCTCGCGCTGCGGTCGCATCTTCTCCGAGCGCTTCCCGCTGCTGGAGCGCCGGGTGAACGGACGCCCGCTGGTCTACCTGGACAGCGCAGCCACGACGCAGAAGCCCGGCGCGGTCATCGCCGCCGAGGCGCGCTACTACCGCGAGCACAACGCGAACGTGCACCGCGGCATGCACACGCTGGGCGTCGAGGCGACGGACCTGTATGAAGAGTGCCGCTCGCGCGTCGGGCGCTTCCTGGGCGTGCCGGCCGATCGCGTCGTGGTCACGCGCGGTGCCACGTCGGCGCTGAACCTGGTGGCCGGCGGCCTGGGGCCGTCGCTGAAGCCGGGCGACGAGATCATCGTCACCGAGATGGAGCACCACGCGAACCTGGTGCCGTGGATCGAGGTCGCGCGCCGCGAGGGCCTGGTGCTGCGGCACCTGCCGGTCACCGCGGGCGGCGAACTGGACCTGGAGCGGCTGCCGCAGCTGCTGACCGCGCGCACGCGCGTCGTGGCGCTGACGCACGTTTCCAACGTGCTGGGCACCATCAACCCGGTGGCCGAGGTCGCGGCCGCGGCGCGCCGGCGCGGGGCGCTGGTCGTCGTTGACGCCGCGCAGTCGGTGGGGCACCTGCCGTTCACGTTTGACGAGCTGGGCGCCGACTACCTGGTCTTCTCGGCCCACAAGGCCTACGGGCCGATGGGCCTGGGCTTCCTGGTGGGCGGGGCCGAGGCGCTGGAGCGCCTGCAGCCGGTGGAATTCGGCGGCGAGATGATCGAGACCGTGACCATGGATTCGGCCACCTGGGCCGCGATCCCGCAGCGCTTCGAGGCGGGCACGCCGAACGTGGGCGCGGCGGCGGCCTTCCCGGCGGCGCTCGATACCATCGACGAGGCCACGCTGCAGCGCCTGCGGCAGCACGAGATCTCGCTGACCGCCTATGCGCTCGAGCGCCTGGAGCGGATGGGCGGCCTGACCATCTTCGGTCCGCGCGAGGCCGAGCGTCGCGGCGGCCTGGTCAGCTTCCACGACCCGATGGTGCACCCGCACGACATGGCGCAGCTGCTCGATTCGCTGGGCATCGCCGTGCGCGCCGGGCACCACTGCGCGCAGCCGCTGCACCGCCGGCTGGGCGTCGTGGCGACGAGCCGCGCCTCGTTCGGGATGTACAACTCGCACGACGACATCGACGCGCTGGTCGACGGCATCGGCTACGCAAGGAGCGTGTTCGGGGCATGAACGCCGGGATGGACGAACTCTACCGGGAAGTGATCCTGGACCACCACCGCAGCCCGCGGGGGCGCGAGCCCCTGCCGGGCCCGGCCGACGCGCGCGCCGAGGGCAAGAATCCCTCGTGCGGCGACGAATTGACCCTGGAGCTGGCCTGTGCCGGCGGCGCCATCACCGACGCCCATGTGGAGTGCCGCGGCTGCGCCATCGCCACAGCCAGCAGCTCCATCCTGGCCGAGCTCGTGGCCGGCCGCACGCCCGAGCAGGCCCGCGCCCTGGCCGAGGCCTTCCGCACGGCCATGCACTCGCCCGACGGCGCGCTGGCCGACGAGCTGGATCCCGGCGACCTCGAGGTGCTGACCGGGGTCCGCAAGTTCCCGGCGCGCGTGAAGTGCGCGTTGCTGCCCTGGATCACGCTGCTTTCCGCGCTCGACGCGGAGGGCGAAGGCAAGCCTGCCGCACCTGCATCGACGGAGGCCTGACGATGAGCAAGCTGACACAGGCGGCGGTCATCGAGGCCGTTCGCCCCGTGATGGATCCCGAGCTCAACCTGAGCATCGTCGACCTGGGCCTGCTGCGCGAGGTCGAGATCGAGGAAGAGGAAGGGCACGTCACCCTGGGCCTGACCCTGACCAGCCCGATGTGCCCGATGGGCCCCCAGATCATGGAAGCCGCGCGAAACGCCGTCCTGCGGATGCCGGGCGTGAAGTACTGCGGCGTCGACCTGGTCTGGTCGCCGCCCTGGGACCCGCGCGTGGACGCCTCCGAGGACGCGCGCGCCGAACTGGGCATCTGGGACTAGGCCCCTGCTCGTCGGTTGACGCCCCGCGCCCGTTCCCCGATATTTGGCCGATGAACGCCACCTCTGGAAAACGATCGCTTGGCGCGCGCCAGCCATCCCTGTGGCTGGTGCTGTTGCCGATGCTCTTGCCCATGATCCTGGCCGTGCTCGTCTACCGCGAAGTCGGTCGGTACGGGTTCGTCAACTTCGATGACGATATCTACGTCGTCCAGAATGAACAGGTCATGGGCGGACCCACGTCCGCCAACCTGGCCTGGGCGCTGACCGCCCGGCACGGCGATGTCTGGGTGCCGGCCACCTGGTGGTCCTTCCAGGTCGATGCGGCGATCGGCGGACCCGAACCCGCGACCTTCCATATCACGAACCTGCTCCTGCACCTGCTGAACATCGGGTTGGTGTTCCTCATTGCCCGGCGCCTGGGCGGCGGGGCGTTCGCCGCCACAGTGGCCGCCGCGCTGTTCGCCATCCATCCGCTCAACGTTGAGGCCGTGGCCTGGGTGACCGCCCGCAAGGACGTGCTGATGGGTGCGTTCCTGCTGGGCGCGGTGCTGGCCTGGCTGTCGCTGGCGGGCCGGCGCCGGCTGGCGGTGACCGCCGTCCTCGGCGTCCTGGCGATGATGGCCAAGCCGGCGGCCGTTGTCCTGCCGCTGCTGCTGCTGCTGGTCATGTTGTGGGAGGACCGGCGCGGCGGACCGGTTTCCGCATCGGGGAGCGCGACGCGCTGGCGCTCGCGATGGCCCCTCCTGGCGCTACTCACGGTCGCGGCTGTCGGTGTTTCGATCGCCACCGTCCATCTGGCGCGGAACGGCGACATGGGTGCGCCGCTGCCGGTCAGCGCCGGGCAGCGCGCGCTGGATGCCTCCTCGGGCGTCGGCCGGTACCTCGCGCGCCTGGTCTGGCCGCACAACCTGGCCGTGCGGTATCCCGCGCCGGACCTGGTGGTCGCCGCGCCGCTGGCGATCGGCTTGAGCGCGCTGTGGCTGGCGTTGACGGCGCTGCTGGCGTGGAAGCGCCAGCGGGCCCCGCTGGCCGCCCTGGCCTGGTTCTGGTTCCTGGTTTGTCTTTTGCCGTCGATCGGCCTGGTCCAGGGCGGGCAGTTGCCGATGGGGGATCGCTACGTCTACCTGGGCGCCATCGGCCTCTGGATTGCGGGCGCCGTGGCGCTGGAACGGGCGACCGCGGCTCGGATCGGGTTGCGCCGGGTGGCGATGGTCGTGGTCGCCGTGGCGGTGGCAGGGCTGACGATCGGCGCCAGTCGGCAGGCGACGGTCTGGAGGAGCGGTGAAACGCTCTGGCGCCACGCGTTGGCCGTGACCCGTGACAACGACGTCGCGCACCAGAACCTGTCCGTGCTCCTGGACGCCGCAGACAGGGACGACGAAGCGCTGATGCACCTGGACGCGGCTCTCGCCATTCGTCCCCACAGCGAGACGAACTTCAACAAGGCGAACCTGTTGGCCGCCCTCGGGCGCATGCCGGAGGCAGAGCAGTGCTACCGCACGGCGCTGCGGCAGAACCCGGGGCTGTATGAAGCGTCGCTGAACCTGGGCTCCCTGCTGGGCATGCAGGGGCGCTTTGACGAGGCGCGCGCGGTGCTCCTGGCCGCTGCGGCGAAGCAGCCGAACCTGGCGCCCCTGCAGTACAACCTGGCGGTGGTGGCGGCGAAGCAGGGGGACTGGGCGGAGGCGACGGCGCGCTGTCGGCGGGCGCTGGAGCTGGATCCGTCGCATCCGGGGTCACGTGAACTGCTGGCCAGGGTTGGGGCCGCGGCGGCGCGGCCGCCTGCGGCGGGGCAGTGAGCGGGGTCAGTCGGCGTCGCGTTCCTCGGCGGAGAACAGCGCGCGCAGGGTCTCGAGGTGGCGCGCGCGTTCCTCGCGCGACTCGGAGTTGCGCAGCGACGACATCGAGCGCCCGAGCACCTTCTTGATGAACAGCTGCAGGTTCTTGTCGACCTCGTCGGCCAGCTCGTCCGACTGCTTCTTGCGGACGAATCCCACCTGCTTGTCCTTCAGCTCTTCCAGGTAGGCGCGGAACTCGGCCACGGTCGGCCGCATATCAATATCTTCCAGCCACTGCCCGAATTCGGCCAGTTCCTCGCCGATCAGGCGCTCGGCATGCGGGATCTGCCCGCGCCGCGCCGCCAGGTTGCCCTGCACGATTTCGTCGAGGTCCTCGAGCCCGAACACGAACACGTTGCCGATCTTCGCGACATCCGGGTGGATGTCGCGCGGCACCGCGATGTCCAGCATGAACAGGGGCAGGCCGTGGCGGTCCTTCACGGCGGCCTGGACCATCGCCGGCAGGATGACCGGTTCGGTGGCGCCCGTCGTGCTGAGCACCACGTCGGCGTTCGCGATGGCGGCGCCCAGTTCGTCCCAGGGGCGGGCGATGATGCGGCTGTCGGGCCCGCGCAGGGCGCGCGCGCTGTCGGCGCTCTCGCCCTCGATGTCGAGGTCGGCCTCGACCAGCTGGCGCGACTGCTCGTCGCGCAGCGTGGCGGCCAGCGCCTCGGCGCGCTCGAAGCTGCGGTTGACCACGGTCAGGTGGCCGATGTCGTGCTGCAGGAAGTGCCGCGCGGCCAGTGCGCCGGTCTCGCCGGCGCCCACCAGCAGCGCCCGGTGCTTGCCCAGGCGGTCGAAGAACTTGCGCGACAGCTCGACCGCGGCGAACGCCACGCTCACCGCTCCCGTCGAGATCCGCGTCTCGGTGCGCACGCGCTTGCCGGCGCGGAAGGCACCCTGGAAGGCGCGCAGCAGGCCCGGCCCCGGCTCGTGGTGGGCGCGCGCCAGGCGGTAGGCGTCCTTCAGCTGGGCGGTGATCTGCGGCTCGCCCAGCATCATGCTTTCCATGCCCGAGGCCAGCCGGTACAGGTGCGCGATGGCCTCGAGGCCGTCCAGGCGCAGCGCGTGTTCCGAGAAGAACACCTCGCAGTCGGCACCGATCGCCGCGAGGGCTTCGCGCAGGATGGCGTCGGCGTCGGCGCCGTCCTTTACTTCCAGGTAGATCTCGGTGCGGTTGCACGTCGAGACCGGGATCACCGACACGCAGGCGGGCTCGCTCGCGGAACCGGCGCTGAGGGCGTCCATCAACTCGACGGCGCGCTCCTCGGTCAGGTGCGCGCGCTCGCGCACGGCCGTCGGCGCGGTCTTGTGGCTGATGCTGCGGACATGCAGGCTGGTCGCGCCGGCCATCACCGCTCCCCGGTCAACAGGTGGTTGGCGGCATACGCCGGCGCATCGGCGCGCGGCGAAGCGACGGCCGAGGCGTCCATGGTCGGGAACTTGTGGAACGTCGGGAAGAAATGGTGCACCGCGCCCATGCCCACGACGATCGTCACGAAGGCGGCGACGGCCATGATGTTCATGCGCCGGCCGCGCCAGCCCAGGAAGCGGTGGCCGGCCAGGCCCGCGGTGTAGCCCAGGAAGATGACCCACGAGAAGAGGATCTTGGCGTCCCACGGCGTCAGGGCCTTGGCCAGGCGCGGGTCCAGACCCGGCCGGTCGGCCAGGTCGTACATCCACAGGTGCCCCAGCGCGAGCGCCAGGAACAGCAGGGGCACGCCCATCTCCACCGAGACAACGCTCATGCGCTCGAGTGTCTCGAGGGCCGGCAGGCGCCGGAACAGCAGGCCGAACCGGCGGCGCATCAGCTGCCGCGCCAGCACCAGGTACAGGATGGCGTAGAGAAAACTGAGGCTCAGGGCCGTGTACGACAGCAGCACCAGCACGGCGTGGCCGGCAAAGCCGGGGTCGCTCAACAGCGGGTTGACCTGCGCGGCGCCCGGTTCGAAGATCGCCGAGCTCAGCATCATCAAGCCCGCCGCGCCGGTCGTCAAGAAGCCGGTATTCTTCGCGCGCAGGCGACGTTCGACCACCAGGTAGGTGCCCAGGAGGGCCAGCGCCAGGGCGCTCATGAACTCGGCCTGCGTGCCCATCGGCAGACGCTGAAGCGCCACGCCCCGAATCACCATCACGCCCATGTGCAGGATCACGACGGCGGCCGCCGCGCGCGAGCAGGTGCGCCGCGCCACGGGATGCTCGGTGTAGAACAGCCACAGGTAGTCGGCCCACACCGCCAGGTAGAGGATCGGCAGAAGGATCGTCAATACGGTCACCAGCGCGGTCATCGCGCCACCTCCGCGGACAGCGGCCGCGCGCCCGTCAGCGCAGCCAGTATCTTGTCGGCAACAGCCTCGGACTCCTTGACGCACGCGTTCACGGCGATGCCCCGGTAGGCGCTCCCCGCGAACCACAGCGACCCATGCCGGGCGGCCGCCGCGTCGATGGCCGCCAGCCGGGCCAGGTGTCCCGGGACATATTGCGCGATCGCGCGCGCGTGGCGAATGATATTCACAAGCTCGGGCTCGCCGCGCAGGCCCAGCAGCGGACCGAGGTCGGCCAGCATGCGCTTCACCAGTTCGTCGTCGCCCAGCGTCATCACGCCGGGATTGCCCGCGCCGCCGGCCATGCAGCGCAGGAGCACGCGACCGTCGGGCGCCAGGCCCGGGAAGATGCTGCTGCTCCAGAGCACGCCCAGCGCCGTGCGCTTCTCCTGCCCGGGCACCAGCAGGCCGAAGCCGTTCAGGTCGTGGTCGACCTTGTCGCGCGGGTAGCCCAGCGCGATGACGGCCATCGGGGCGTAGGGGATGGCGGCCAGGTCGGCCGACAGGGCGGGGTCCAGCGCGGCCGTGTGGCGCGCCGCCGCGTGCGAGGGCGCCGCGTCGAGCACCGCCGTGAAACCGCCGCGTTCGCCGCCGGGCCAGCTGACGCGCCAGCCGTCCGCGTCGCGGGTGATCGCCGAGACATCGGCGCCGCGCACCACCTCGGCCTGCGCGTCCTCGTCCAGCGCGCGGGCCAGCCCGTCGACCAGCACGGCCATGCCGCCGTCGAACGAATGCAGCACGCCGGTCGGGCCCGCGTCGGTGCGGCGGCCCTTGCGGCGCTTCTCGCGGCCCAGGGTGATCATCGCGCGGAACAGGCCGCCGTGGTCGCGTTCCAGCTCGACCATGCGCGGGAAGGCCGCCGCCAGGCTGAGTTGCTTCGACTCGCCGCCGAACACGCCCTTGACCATGGGGTCGAGCATGACGTTCGCGAACTCGCGGCCCAGCCGGCGCTCTCCGAAGCGGTCAATGGTTTCGTCGGTGGCCAGGTCGGTCGCGGCCCGGCCCAGGTCCTTGCGGCCCGGCACCAGCAACTCGCCCGCCATGCGCAGCTTGCCGCGCGTGGACAGCATCTTCGAGGACAGGAAGGCCTTCGGCGACAGCGGGATCTCCTGCAGCTTGCCGTTCACGAGCAGGAACCGCCGGCGCGTGGCATCGCTACTGCGGAGAAGGCGCGGCCGCAGGCCCAGCCGGTCGACCAGCCGCAGCGTGGCCGGCTCGTTGTCGAGGAACCCGTTCGGGCCCCACTCGAACTGCCAGCCGCCCTGGTTGAGGGTGCGCAGGTTGCCGCCGGTCTCGGTGTCCTTCTCGAACACCGTCACCGACAGGTCCACGCCCTGGGCGCGCGCGCGGTCGCGCAGCGCCAGCGCCGCGGCCAGCCCGGCCACGCCGCCGCCGATCACCGCGACCTTGAGCCCTGTTCCGCTGAATTCCTGTCCGCTGGATTTTTGTCCGCTTGCCTCAGGCATCGACACCCCTCCGCCCGAACGCCGCCGCGGCCAGGTGCGCCGCCAGCGAGTCGAGCCACCCCGCATCCTCGTTCAGCGCCGCGCCCCGCGCGAAGCCGTGCAATCCCGCCTTCTCGGCCGTTTCCTTCAGCTCGACGTCGAGTTCGAGCAGCGTCTCGATGTGCTCGCAGGTGAAGCTGACCGGCTGCACGAACAACCGCTTGCAGCCCGCGCCCGCGATACGCTTCGTCTCGGCCTCGACGTTCGGCTCCAGCCAGCGCACCGGGCCGACCCGGCTCTGGAAGGTGATCGCCGGCTCGGCGCCGCCAGCCATCAGCGCGCGCATCCACTCGGCGAAGCCCGCTGCGGCAACCGCCGCCGTCACCTTCGCGTGCACCGCCGCCACGGTCGCGCGCGTGCGTTCCTCGTAGCAGTCGCCCCGCTGGATGAACGAATACGGCAGCGAGTGCGCCACGTAGAGCAGGGCCGAGGTCTTCGGGTCCTCGCCGGCCGCGGCCCAGGCGATGACCTGCGCCGCCGCCGGGGCGGCCAGCGCCTCGATGAAGCCCGGCAGCAGGTGCCAGTCGGCCATCACGTGCACGGGCGCCGTGGTCGCCATGCGCTTCAGCGAGTCGAGCACGAAGTCGAGCGTGCTGCCGTTGGTGGCCGCCGAGAACTGCGGGTACATCGGGATCACGATGTACTGCTCGGCCCCGCCGCGCATCAGGCGCGACACGGCCTCGTCCGGGTACGGCTGCCAGTAGCGCATCGCGATGTCCGGGGTCACGTCGTAGCCGCCCGCGCGCAGCCGCTGGGCCAGCAGTTCGCCCTGCCGGCGCGTGGTGGCCAGTTGCGGCGTCACCGAGTCGGGGCTGACCATCAGGTACCGCTTGCGCACCTCGGGCGAGCGCTTGCGCGCGATGCCCCAGCCGATGATCGGCGCCAGCAGCGGCGGCACCGGGAAGATCTGGGGATCGCGGAACAGGTTGCGCAGGAAGGGCTCGACGGCGGTGGGCCCGTCGGGCCCGCCCATGCCCGTCAGGATCAGGCCGGTACGACGCGCCGGGTCCAGGCGCGTGGCCTGGTACCCGGCGATCTTCCCGGCGAGCGACGAGCGTTTCGAGGCCATCTCAGACGGTCCTCGAGAACAGGGGCTTGTCGCCCGCGCCCGCGAGGTAGGCGTCGAAGATCATGGCCACGTTGCGCACGAAGTAGCGGCCCTTGTCGGTGATGTGCAGCCCGAAGTCGTCCGCCGTGACCAGCCCGTCGGCGACCAGCGGCGGCAGCGCCGCGAGTTCGCCGGCCAGCAGGCGGTCGGCCGGGGCGCCGAAGGCGGCCTCGGTCAGCTTCCAGGGCAGCTCCAGGTTGCACATCACGTTCAGGATGACCAGGCGCCGCATGCGGTCGTCGTCGTTCAGCTTGTGGCCCTTGACGATGGGCAGCCTGCCGGCGTCGATGGCCGCGCCCCACGGCTCGAGTTCGGCGTCGTTCTGCACGAAGCGGTCGCAGACGTCGCCGATGCCGCTCATGCCGAAGGCCAGCATGTGCGGGGCCGGCTTGGTGGCGTAGCCCATGAAGTTGCGGTGCAGCGCGCGGTTCTCGAGCGCCACCGACAACTCGTCGCCCTTCTTGGCGAAGTGGTCGATGCCGATCCAGGTGTAGTCGGCGTCCTTGAACAGGTCGACCGTCAGCTGGAACAGGGCGAACTTGTCGTAGCCGCCCAGCATGTGCGTCGTGTCGACCTTGTTCTGCAGCGGCCGCACCCAGGGCACGTGCGCGTACGAGAAGCAGGCCACGCGGTCGGGCTGCAGGCCGATGATCTCGCCCAGCGTATGCGTGAACGACTCGCGCGTCTGGCCGGGCAGGCCATAGACCAGGTCGACGTTGACGCCGGGGAAGCCGGCGTCACGGCAGCCCTGGTACACGTTCAGCGTGCGCTCGCGGCCCTGCCGGCGGCCGATGGCCACCTGCACGGTCTCCTCGAAATCCTGCACGCCCAGGCTGATGCGGTTGAAGCCGGCCGAGCGCAGGAAGGCCACCTGCTCGGGCGTGGCGATGCGCGGGTCGATCTCCAGCGAGACCTCGGCGTCGGGCGCCAGGTCGAACGCGCCGCGGAACATCGCCAGGGCGCGGTTCACCTCGGTCTCACTGAGGTAGTTCGGCGTGCCCCCGCCCCAGTGGAACTGCACCACGCGCCGGTTCGTGCCGATCAGCGCGGTGACCATCGCCAGTTCCTTCTCGACGCGGTCGAGATACTCCGTGACGGCGTTCTTCTCGCGCGTGACCAGCGCATTGCAGCCGCAGTAGAAGCAGTGCTTGGCGCAGAAGGGCAGGTGCAGGTAGATGGCCAGCTCGTCGCCGGGCTTCTGCGCCAGTTCGGCCAGCGCCTCGCGGTACTCGGCGTCGCCGAAAGCCTGCTTCCAGGCCGGCACCGTCGGGTAGCTCGTGTAGCGCGGCCCGGCGGTATTGTACTTCTCGACGAAGTCGGCCGGTATGTTCAAGGACATGGTCGTCCGTCCTTACGCTCTGTCGTTCTATCAGTGACCGCGCCGGAATTCCTGGACCGTACGGACCAGGGTCTCCACCGCGGGGATCGGCGCATGCGGCAGAATGCCGTGCCCCAGGTTGAACACGTGGCCGGGGGCCTTTTCGCCCTTGCGGCAGATCTCCAGCGCGCGCGAGCGCACCTGCTCGTGCGTGCCGTACAGCACCAGCGGGTCCAGGTTGCCCTGCACGCAGCGGCCCGGCAGCTCAGTGATGGCGCGCGTCAGGTCCTGCGTCCAGTCCACCCCGAAGCACTCGACGTCCAGGGTCGAGACGAGGTGGTTGTAAGGCGCGCTGCCCTTCAGGAAATAGATACGGGGCACGCCCGAGTCCTTCAGGCCGTCCATGATGCGGCGCACCACCGGCAGCACGTGCTTCTCGTAGTCGGCCGGGTGCAGGATGCCGCCCCAGGTGTCGAACAGCTGCACGGCGTCGACGCCGGCCGCGACCTGCATCTTCAGGTAGTCCAGCACCTGGTCGCCCAAAAGATCGAGCAGCTCCTGCAGCAGGTCGGGCCGCGAGTACAGCATCGTCTTGATATGCTCGTACTCCTTCGATCCGCCGCCCTCGATCAGGTAGCTGGCCAGCGTGAACGGCGAGCCCGCGAAGCCGATCAACGGCGTCTTGTCGCCCAGTTCCTTCTTCATCAGCTTGATGGCGTCGGCCACGAAGCCGACGCCTTCCAGCGACGGGTAGCGCTACAGCGAGCGGATGTCGCGCTCGTCGCGCAGCGGCCGCTCCAGCTTGGGGCCGCCGTGCGAGAAGTCGAACGGGGCGCCCATGGCCTCGAGCGGCGTCAGGATGTCGCTGAACATGATCGCCGCGTCGAAGCCGAACCGCCGGATCGGCTGGATGGTGACCTCGCAGGCCGCCTCGGGCGAACGGCACAGGTCGTTGAACGAGATCTTCGACCGCACCTCCATGTACTCCGGCAGGTAGCGGCCCGCCTGGCGCATGACCCAAATGGGCGTACGGTCGCACGGCTCGCCGCGCAGGTTCTTCAGGAAGATGCAGTCCTTGAGGTCGGCCATGCGCGTCAGCTCCAGCTCTTGAAGGTGTCGGCCACGGCACTCACCGTGGCGTCGATGTCGGCGTCGGTATGCGCCGCGCTCACGAACCCGACTTCCCAGCCCGACGGGGCCAGGTAGATGCCGCGGTCGATCAGGTCGCGGTGCAGACGTCCGTAGATGGGCATCTTCGAGCCGTCGACGGCCGCGACCGCGCGCGGCGCCTCGGGCTGGAACACGCACCAGAACAGCGAGCCCTGCCGGGCCAGGCTGGCGGTGATGCCGGCGTCGGCCGCGGCCTTCTTCAGGCCCGCCTCGAGCCGGGCGCCCTTGCGCTCGAGGTCCTCGTAGAAGCCGGGGCGGCCCGTCTTCTCCAGGGTCACGAGTCCCGCGGCCATCGCAACCGGGTTGCCGCTCAGCGTGCCGGCCTGGTAGACCGAGCCCAGCGGCGAGACGTGCGCCATGATGTCCCGGCGCGTGGCGTAGGCGCCCACGGGGAAGCCGCCGCCGATGATCTTGCCGTAGGTGCCCATGTCCGGCGTGATGCCGAGCAACTCGGCCGCGCCGCTGCGCGCCACGCGGAAGCCGGTGATGACCTCGTCAAAGATCAGAAGCGCGCCGTGTTTCGTCGTCAGGTCGCGGCAGGCCTTCATGAACGCGGCAGTCTGGATGAGCAGGCCGCTGTTGGCCGGCACCGGCTCGATGATGAGCGCGGCCACCTCGCTGCCGCGCGCGGCGAAGAACGCTTCCAGCTTCTCGACGTCGTCCAGGGGCAGCACGACCGTGGTGTCGCTGAAGCCCTTGGGGACGCCGGCGCTGCTGGGCGTGCCGAACGTGGCCAGGCCGCTGCCCGCTTCCACGAGCAGGCTGTCGGTGTGGCCGTGGTAGCAGCCGCTGAACTTGACGGTGATGTCACGGCCCGTGAAGCCGCGAGCCAGGCGGATTGCGCTCATCACGGCCTCGGTGCCGCTGCTGACGAAGCGCACCTGGTCGAAGTGCGGCATGCGGGCCAGGAAGGCCTCGGCCAACAGCACCTCGCGGCGGCTGGGCGCGCCGAACGACGCGCCCTCGTTCATCGCCTCGAGCGCCGCGGCGTGCACCTCGGCGTCGGCGTGGCCCAGGATGAGCGGGCCCCAGCTCAGGCACCAGTCGATGTACGACTTCCCGTCCTCGTCGGTGAAGCGGCAGCCCTTCGCCGACTTGAAGAACAGGGGATCGCCCGGCACCGACTTGAACGACCGCACCGGGCTGTTGACGCCGCCGGGCATGACCTTCTGCGCCCGCTCCCACCAGTTCGCGTTGCTCACTTGAGCCATCCCTTCGAGAGTGCGTCGCGGCCGTGGTAGGTGATGATCAGGTCCGAGCCGGCGCGGCGCATGGCCAGCAGGTTCTCGCGCACGATCAGCGCCTCGTTCACCCAGCCGGCGGCAGCCGCGGCCTTCACCAGCGAGTACTCGCCCGACACGTTGTAGCAGACCACGGGGATGAGCACCTCGTCGCGCACGCGGCGGATGATGTCCAGGTAGGCCAGCGCGGGCTTGACCATCACCATGTCGGCGCCCTCGTCCACGTCCAGCAGCGCCTCGAGCACGCCTTCGCGGCCGTTGCGCACGTCCATCTGGTAGCTCTTGCGGTCGCCCTGCGGCGCGCTGTCGCAGGCGTCGCGGAACGGGCCGTAGTAGGCGCTGGCGTACTTGGCGCTGTAGGCCAGGATCGCCGTGTCGGTGTAGCCCTCTTCGTCCATCAGCATGCGCATGGCGCCGACGCGGCCGTCCATCATGTCCGAGGGGCTGACGATGTCGGCGCCGTTGCGGGCGTGGGCCAGGGCCATCTCGGCCAGCTGTTCGACGCTGGCGTCGTTGACAACCTTGCCGTTCTCCAGGAAGCCGCAGTGGCCGTGGCTGGTGTAGGCGCACAGGCAGACGTCGGTGATGGTGATGATGTCCTGGCCGAACTGCTTCTTCAGCTCGCGCAGGGCGCGCGCCACGACCGAGTCGTCGCCCAGCGCCGTGGAGCCGGTGGCGTCCTTCTTGTCGGGGATGCCGAACAGCAGGTGCGACTTCAGGCCCAGCTCGAGGTCAGCGGCCACTTCCTTGACCAGGTTGTCGACCGACACGTGGCCGATGCCGGGCATGCTGGCGATCTCGTCCTTGAATCCGGTGCCTTCGACCACGAAGTGCGGGGTGATCAGGTGCCGCGCCTCGACGTTGGTCTCGGCGACCATCTCGCGCATGACGGGGGTGGTGCGCAGGCGGCGGGGGCGTTCGAACATCTCCATGGTGTGCACTCCGGTCCGAAGGTTTACGGGTTCCGGTCCAGGCCGGCGGCCCGGATCATCGCTTCCAGGTCGGGGGTCGCGGCGACCTCCGGTGCGAATCCGGCCTCGCGGGCAGCAGCCGCGGTGGTGGCGCCGATCGCCACGCATGCCGGTCGTTCGCTCCACGCGGCGGCAAACGCGCGCACCGCGGTGGGGCTGCAGAAGAAGACCACGTCGCCCGGCGCCAGCGGCGCGGGCGGCAGTTCGCCCGGGGGCACCGCCGACGTGCGGTACAGCGCCACTTCCAAAACCTTGCAACCGGCCGCGCGCAGCGATGCGCCCGGCTCGCGCAGGCGCCCTTCGGCGCCCGGCAGCAGCACGCGGCACGGCGCGTCGACGCATTCCAGGAACGCGCGGGCCAGCGCGGCGCCGTCCGGTTCGTTCACACCCAGCACGTCGTAAAGCCCGACGGCTTCCAGCGCGGCGCGCGTGCCGTCACCCAGGGCGCCGAGCTTAACTCCGTCCGGCAACCCGTCCCACTCCGCCAGCGAACGTGCGCCCTGCGGCGACGTTACCAGCGCCCAGTCCCAGCGGCCCTCGGGGGCCGGCGCCGCCAGCGTCTCGTAGCGCAGCAGCGGCAGGTCCAGCACGGCCATGCCCCGCGCGCGCAGCTCCGCCAGCCACGGTGCATTGCCCTGCGCCTCGCGGGTCAGGACGATGCGGCGGCCGGCGTCCAAGCCTACAGCCCCCGGTGTGAGGCGAGCTTCGGCCAGGCCGTCTCGGCCAGAGCGTCGGGATCCGAACCCGTCAGGCTCAAACGCAGCGGAGCGGCATCGGCGGCATCCAAAGCGAGGAACGCCTCGAGCTTCCACGCCGACCCGCCGCCGGTGATGTTCACGCCGAACGGCAGCTGGCAGCCGCCCTCGAGCCGGCACAGCAGGTTGCGCTCGGCGCGCACCGCGCGCGCGGCCTCGGCGCAGTCGAGTTGCGCGATGGTCCGCTTCCAGATGTCCTCGTCGCGGCACTGCAGCCCGAGCATGCCCTGCGCGGGCGCCGGCACGAACACCGCGGGATCGAGCGGGCAGGTGTAGAGGTCGCTCAGGTCCAGCTCGAGCCGCTTCAGCCCGGCGCAGGCCAGCAGGATGGCGTCGTAGCGTCCCTCGCGCAGCCGGTTGACGCGCGTCGGCACGTTGCCGCGCAGGTCGACGATCTGCACGTCGGGCCGCACCAGACGCAGCTGCGCCTGCCGACGCGCGGCGCTGGTGCCCACGCGCGGACCATCCTTCAGCGGCAGCGGGTCGCCCGCGGCGCGGCGCGCTTCATCGACCGCTTCCTTGCGCACCAGCAGCATCTCGCGCGCGTCCTCGCGTCCGACCATCGCCGCCAGCACCAGGCCGTCGGGCATCTCGGTCGCCAGGTCCTTCAGCGAGTGCACGGCCAGGTCGACGCGACCGGCCAGCAGCGCATCCTCGAGCTCCTTCGTGAAGAAGCCCTTGCCCTCGAGCTGCGCCAGCGGCACATCGTCGATGCGATCGCCCCGCGTCTTGATGATCTCGATCTCGGTCTCGGTGCCCAGCTCGCCGAGCATCCGCTGGATGGTGTGGGCCTGCCAAAGGGCCAGGTCCGAACCGCGGGTACCGATGCGGCACTTGGGGGCGAAATCGTGAGAGGCGGGCTGCTGGGGCACGTCGGGTCCTCCGGGGTGGGCCGCTGCGCGGGTGGGAATTTTGACAAATATAATGGATACAGGGTTGGGGGCCAGCTTAGCCCCCTTTTTGGCGCCCGACAGCGACCGCGCCGGGTGCAAAAATCGGATCACAAAAGCGAAAATGAACTAATTTTTGAACAAATATGCGCCCGGGGTTTGCAACCGCACCCGGACGGGGCCGCACCCGCCGGGAAAGGTCGTGAAAACCGGCAACCCAGGTGTGTTCGGGCCTCCATTTCCCCTATACTCATCCTGATCATGCTTCTTCGACTTCCCGCCCGACGATCGGGGAGCGAAGCGCATGCCTATGTCGCAAAGGGGGAGCGATGAAGCGCCTGCCGTATCACGTGGCCAGGGGTGCGCTGCTGTTGCTGGTAACCTGCAGCGCCGCCGCAGGGGCGCCATCCGCCGCGCGCGTACCGTCATCGGGACAGCACCTGTACTACGGCGCCGCCGCCACCGCCAAGGCGACCGGCGACACCGTCGACCTGATGGGCCCGGGCGCCGCCTTCCCGTACCGGGGTGATTTCGAGACCGCGCAGGCGCGGCCCGCTGCCGCGGGTGCGTTGCCGGATGGCTGGACCTCGATCGACCAGACCTCCCCGGCGAACCACTGGCATGTCGACAGCTACGGCAACCCGTTCGGGGGCGCGGCGGCCTGGTGCGGCGCGCTGGCCTTGGCGTACTGCGGCGGCGAGGATCCCGAAAGCGGCTACGCCAACGACTGGCGCGACATCCTCGAGTTCCGCAAGACGGTCGGCGGGGCCGCCTCGGTGCGCGTGCAGGCCGACCTCCAGTACGACTGCGAACCCGGCTACGACTTCACGACGCTGCAGCGTCGCACCGCGGCGCAACCCCTGTTCGAACCCGTTGCCGGCGGCCAGGGCCTGTCGTGGGACGGCGTCGGCACGGTGGCGGTGGACTACACGTTCACCTACGCGCCGGCCGAACTGGTGGGCGGCGCCGACATCGCCATCGCCTTCGTGTTCGATTCGGACAACACCTGGTCCGACGGCGACTGCAACTGGCCCACCGGGGGCGCCTGCCGCGTGGACAACATCGTCGTCACCCTGAACGGCGTCGCCTACACCGAGGATTTCTCCGACGGCGAACTGGGCCCCGACTGGGTCGCGGCGCCGAACGTGGGTGTGGGAAACTTCGCGCGCGTCTGGGGCCAGCTCGGCGACCTCGATGATTGCGCCCAGGACTACACCAAGGTCATCGCCTTCATCGACGACGGCCTGGTCGTGCCCGGCACCGGAGGCACTATCGGGGAACCCGGCAACGACTACGGACCGCCGGGCGGCTACATCGTCAACAACACCGGCGGGTTGCTGGGGCCGGCCTACCACCTGGAAAACGTCGTCGATTCACCGATGATGGCATTCCCCGACCAGGCCCGGCGGGGTGTGACCCTCGCGTTCGACGTCTATCGCCACGAGCTGCTCGCGCCGAACGACAGCCCCGGCATCTTCTACACGTGGAGCATCCGCTCGGGTACTGCGGATTGGTTTGCCCACCTCAGCTACGGATGGTTCGACCGCAATTTCGTCTACTACGGCGGTCCCTCGTACCAGCGTTCGATCAACGTCGTCGACGACCTGATCGATCCGGACGCGACCCACCTGCAGGTGCAGTTCGGCGTCATCGAGCTGGGCTGGCAGTTCGGCTACGGCAACGGCACCAACGGGACGCCGGCGCCGTATTTCGACAACGTCAGTGTCAAGGTGTACGGGTCCACCGGCCCCCACATCGTCGCGACCGAGATCCGACTGGCGAACGACGGCTTCCCGGCCATCGGCGATGTGGACCTCGTTCACCTTGGCGCCAACTCGGTGCGCTTCGACATGGCGGCGAACATCTCCGCGAGGACGCACCTGCGCAACGATCCCGGCGACAGCATCTGGATCGACGTGACGGCGCGTGCCGGTGGCCAGTTGGTGGGCCCACCGGTCATGTACTGGACGTTCGCGAGGAAGAACCCGCTGTTCAATCCGTATCGTTCGCTGCCGGCGAACCCGGTGGTGGGCAACGTGACCCGCAACGCGGCCGGCGTCACCGTCGCCAATCGCTACAACTTCGACCTGCCCGACACCGGCATGCTCTTCCCGGGCGACGTCCTGCAATACTACTTCGCGTCCACCGACCAGGTCGGCGCCGACATCCGCACGGCGTTTGTCCCGGCGGACCGCAGCGGACTGGGCAATCCGTACCCGCACCAGAACCTGTCGTCGCCCTACCAGCCTGCCTACCCGGGCGCGTTCACCGTCCGGTGCCTGCCGTCGGTGCAGGACGCCACGGGGTACCAGCCGTCCGTCCTGTTCTGGAACGACACCGGCTTCCGCGGCGACGAGGAGCGCTGGCACTCCGCCTTCATGTACCTGTGCTACAGGGCCGGCAGCGAATACGACCTGTTCACCACCCACGGACCGACGTCCGGCGTCGGCAACGGCCTCGGCGGCCGGGCCACCGCGGCGCAGCTCGACGGCTACAGCGACATGCTGTACTCGTCGGGAGACCTGGGCACCGCGACGCTGTCCAACGGCGACTTCAGCGGCGACCCGGGCAACGACCTGGCGCTGTTGAACAACTGGTTCGCGGTCGGTGGCCGGGACCTGTTCATGACCGGCGATGACCTGGCGACCAGCCTCGCCGCGGCGGGAAGCGCGGGCACCACGTTCCTCGAGACCCGCATGGGGCTGGTGGTCAACGACGGCGACGTCCGCGACAACATCGGCGGGCAGGTGGCGCCCCTGGTCGTCAAGATGTCGGGCAATCCGGTGTTCGCCACCGCGGTGTCATGGACCGCCTACGGCGGCTGCCTGAACATCAACGACTTCGACAACGTCACGCCGCGGCCGGGAGCGGTGCGGTTGGCCCAGTTCACGTCGCCGGACGGCGTGTCCGCGCCCTACCCGTACGCGGCGGCCACGTTGAACGTCAACGGCGGCAATCGCGTCGTGTCGATGGATCACGACTTCAGGTATGTCACCGAGCCGGACAAGAGCCCGGTGCCCATTCCGGCCCGGGTCAAGATCCTCAGCAACGTGCTCGACTACTTCTGGGTGGCGAACAACCTGAGCGATTGCTTGGGCGATGCGCCCCCGGCCGCCGATGACCGTTTTGCCGTGACCAGCTACCCGAACCCGTTCAACCCGTCGGTCACGCTGCGCTACACGTTGCAGGCGCCAGGTCTGGTCACCATGAAGGTGTTCGACATGCGCGGCGCGCTGGTGCGCACGCTGCTCGACGGGCCCGTCGACCAGCCGAGCGGGGCGGTCACGTGGAACGGGCGCAGCGACGCGGGGGCGCAGGCGGCGTCTGGGCTGTACTTCGTGGAGACGCGCGCCGGCGACGAGGTGGACGTGCGCAAGGTGACGATGCTGAAGTGACGCGAGAGGGCGGACAGCAAAGCCTGACGCGGCGATGGCCTGAACTGTCAATGGGGGAGATGGACGTCATGACCACATTGCGCCATTCGGGTGCCCTGATGCTGGCGATCGCGGTGTTGATGGCTGCCGCGGTTGCGCACGCCAGCGCCGCCGCGGGACGGTCGTTGGCGGGAGTGTCCGCGCGGGAGTGGACGCCGACCAGCACGGTCCCGGTCACCACGTACGGCGGCGGCGCCGGCAAGGCCGTGGTCGACACCGTCACCCTGATGGGGCCGGGAGGCGTCTACCCGTATCGCGGCGACTTCGAGACGGTCAGTCCCCGCCCCGCAGCCGAAGGCCGCCTGGCCGACGGTTGGACCTCGATCGACTACACATCCCCGATCAACGGCTGGCACGTCGATACCTATCGCAACCCGTTCACGGGCAAGGCCGCCTGGTGTGGAGACCTGGCGATCGCGTCGTGCGGTTCCGACCCGGCCGGCGGCTACGGCAACAACTGGTACGGCATGCTCGAGTTCCGCAAGACGGTTGGCGCGGCTCCGGCCACCGTGCGTGTGCAGGCCAACGTGCAGTACGACTGCGAGCCGGCCTACGACTACCTGATGCTGCAACGGCGCACGGCCGCCGCTCCCGCCTTCGAGCCCGTCGCCACGGGCCAGGGCTTGTCTTGGGACGGCATCGGCACCACCGCCGTCGACTACACCTTCATGTGGACGGCCGCCGAACTGCTGGGCGGCACCGACATCGCCGTGGCTTTCGTGTTCGATGCGGATGGAGGCTGGTCGGACGCGGACTGCAGTTACCCGTCGGACGGCGCCGCGCGGGTGGACGACGTCATCGTCACGGTCAACGGGACGGCGACCTACAGCGAAGATTTCGAGGATGGCGCCCTCGGGCCCGACTGGGCGGCGACGCCGAACCAGGGCGTCGGCGACTACGCGCGGGTGTGGGACTCCGCGGGCGATCTGGACGACTGCGCCGCCAACTACTCGCGGCTCGTCGCGTTCCTGGACGACGGACTGGTCGTGCCCGGTACCGGAGGCACCCGGGGCACCACCGGCATGGACTACGGCCCGGGCGGCTGGGTCGTCAACGGGCGGGGCGGGATGCTGGGCTACAACAACGGCCTGGACAACAGCATCCTGTCGCCGGTGATGGACCTGCCGGATCCGACCGCCGGCGGCCTGACGCTGGCCTTCGACGTCTACCGGCACGAGACATATTCAACGTCGTCCGCCGGCGTCTTCTACACCTGGGATATCCGCTCGACAGAGGGCGGCGACATCACCCAGGCCGCGTGGGTCAACCGCAACTTCGTCTATTACGGCGGCCCGGCCTGGGTGCGCGCGGTCAACCAGGCGGATGACCTGCTCGTCCCAGGGGCCACGCAGGCGCAGGTGCGCCTGAGCGCGATGCAGTTCAACTGGTTCTTCTGCTACGGTTGCGGCTGGGGCATCCCCACCCCGGCGCCGTACTTCGACAATGTCAACGTGAAGGCGTACCGCGGCACGGGGCCGCGCATCGTGGTCACCGACATCCGTCTGGCCAGCGACGTGTTCCCGGCCTCGGGCGCGCTGGACCTGGCCAATCTCGCCGCGAACTCCTGCCGCTTCGACATGGCTGCGAACATCTCGCTCAAGACGCACAATCGCAACGACCCGGGCGACTCGATCTGGATCGAAGCGACGCCGCGTTCGGGCGGCACCCTGTCCACGCCGGTCATGCACTGGAAGTTCGCGAACAAGAACCCGTTGTTCACCGACGCGCATCGCACGGCCCTGGCCTCTGGCCAGATGGAAGGCAACGTCGCCGGCCGCGTGACCCGCACGGCTACCGGGACCATCGTCGCCAACCGCTGGAACTTCGACCTTCCGGACACCGGCATGCTCTTCCCCGGCGACGTGCTGCACTACTACTTCGCCGCGACGGACGTGGTCGCGGGTGACACGCGCACGTCCACCGCGCCGGCGGACCTCGCCGGCTACGGCAGGCCGAATCCGCTGACCTATCCTGCCGTCTTCACGGTCAACTGCCTGCCGAGCGTATCCGACGCACAAGGCACGCAACCCACCATCCTCCTGTGGAACGATGCGGGCAACCGCGGCAACGATGACGAATGGAATACGGCCCTGCAGTTGCTTTGCCAGGTCGGCGGCCTCGACTACGACGTCTTCAACACCCACGGCGCGGCTTCCGGCGTCGGCAACGGCCTGGGCGGCCGCGCTACCGTGTCCCAGATCACGGGCTATGCCGACATGCTCTACACCTGCGGCGACCTGGGCGCCTTCACCCTCTCGAACGGCGACTACAACGTCGATGCGGGCAACGACCTGGGCCTGCTGGAGGCGTGGCTCGGGCTCGGCACTCGCGACCTCTTCGCGGCCGGCGACGACCTGGCGGCGAGTCTCTACGCGAGCGGCACCGCCGGGCGCGACTTCCTGGCGAACCGCCTGGGTGCGGCCTATGTCGACGGTGACGTCCGCGACAACATCGACGGGCAGGATCAACCCCGGGTCGTGAGGGTGTCCGGCAACCCCGTGTTCACGACCGCCAACGCGTGGACGGTCAACGGCGGTTGCCCGACCTTCAACGACTTCGACTACGTCACGCCGCTGCCCGGCGCCGTCCGGTTGGCGCAGTTCACGGGCACGGACGGCACGTCGACGCCCTACACCGCGGCGGCGGCCATCCTCAAGGTGAACGGGACCAGTCGCGTCGTCTCCCTGAACCACGACCTGTCGTACATCATCGACAACGCCAAGGCCGCGTCACCGCTGCCTTATCGCGCACGGGTGATCAGCAACGTGCTGGACTACTTCCAGGCGATGCTGAACTTCGGCGACTGCTACGCCGGCACGCCCCCGTTGCCGGGCGTCCCGGGCAGTTTCGCCGTCACCAGCTACCCGAACCCGTTCAACCCGTCGGTGACGCTGCACTACTCGCTGCCGAAGCCGGGCCCGGTGACGATGAAGGTCTTCGACGCCCGCGGTACCCTGGTGCGCACGCTGCTCGACGGCCCGGTGGAAACGGCCGAGGGCAGTGTCGTCTGGAACGGGACGGACCAGCGCGGCGGTCGCGCGCCGTCGGGCCTTTATTTCGTGGAGACCCGCGCCGGCGACCAGGTGGACGTGCGCAAGGTGACGATGTTGAAGTGACGATGCTGAAGTGACGATGCTGAAGTGACCGCCCCGCCGGCCACCCACTTGCGCCGGCGCAAGTCACGACGGTTTCGCGGCGAGGCGCCGTGACGCATGCAGTGAAAACGGGCCGGGCATCACAGCCCGGCCCGTTCGCGTTTCCAGCCTTGGTCGCGCCCGAAGCGGCCCGACCGTGCGCCCGGCTACTTCACCTCGGGCAGCAGCACCACCTTCACCGTGTTGTCCGGCGCCAGCGCCTTGCGCAGCGTGGTCGTGACCAGGTCGTTGTTCAGCCCGTCGATCAGCTCGCCCCGCTTCAGGATCAGGTGCGGGTCGGTGCCCTGGCGCTGGTGGCGGGCCAGTTGGTCCAGCCAGAAGTCGTTGCGCTTGAGGGCCGTCTCGTCGTCGCGGCGCTGGGTGGCAATGACCTTGTCCAGCGTGGCCTGGTCGACGCCCACTCCGGCGACCTGGACCAACTGCTCCCACACGGCGGCCGTCAGTTCGTCGACGCGCGCGGGGTCGCAGCCCCAGCTGATCGTCAACTGGGTGTAGCCGAACGGGATCCGGTTCAGGCCGCCGCCGACGCGGACGCCGTATGTGCCGCTCTTGTCCTCGCGGATCGCCTCGCGCAGGCGGATGCGCAGGACGTCGATCAACGCCTCCATCGCGTACTGTTCCTCCCAGCTCCAGTTGTGCTCGCCGAAGGCGTCGATCTCGACCATTGCCTTGGGTTCGGTGCCGCGGTGCAGCGTGCGCTCGCGCTTGCCGTGCGGGATGGGCACGCCCTCGTTGCGCCAGTTCTCGCTGCGGCCGTTCCCGGGCAGGTTGCCCAGCCACGTGCAGACCAGCGGCTCGGCCTTGGCCAGGTCGATGGCGCCCACCAGGAAGAACGTGAAGTCGCTGCAATCGCCGAAGCGGTCACGGTAGAAGGCCACCGAACCGGCCAGGTCGAGTTTGTCCAGGTCCTCGACGCGCGGCGGCTGCCGGCGCGGGTGTCCGCCCGTGATCATCGTCGTGACGCTGTCGCGGAACGCCGATTCGGGGTCCGCGGCGCGATTCTGCAGGAACGAGCGCTGCCGCTCAAGCAGCGACTTGAAGGCCGTGGCGTCCTCGCGCGGCGCCGTGACCAGCAGGTACGTCATCTGCATCAGCGTCTCGAGGTCCTGCGGCGATGCGTTGCCGCGCAGTCCTTCCTCGTAGCTGGAGATGTACGGCGACACGCGCACCAGCTTGCCGGCCAGCTTCTTCTGCAGGGCATTGGCGTCGAAGGCTCCGGCGCCGCTGCTGGCGACGATGCTCGCCCCCGACGTCACGCGGTCGTACTGCTCGTCGTCCAGCACCAGCGACGAGCCGCCGGGGCTGGTGGCCCACATCAGGATCTCGTCGTTCTTGAAGTCGGTGGGCTTCAGGACCACACGCACGCCGTTGGCCAGCGTCCAGGTCGTCGTGCCCAGTTCCGCGTCGCTTTCGCGCTTCGTGATCGCCACGGGCGCGGGCTGCTTCGGCACCAGCGGGGCGTCCACCGTGGCGTCGACATAGGCGGGAATGGTGCGCGCGGTGACGTCCTTCATGATCGCCGTCAGCGCCGCTTCGTCGGGGATGATCAGGCCTTCGCGTTGCGGGGCGTCGACGGTGACCACCCGGCTGCCCTTGTCGACCATCTCGCGCAGGCGCGACTCGACCTCGGGCAGGCCGATGCCCGGCAGCAGGTCGCGGGCCAGCGCCAGCCGCTGCGTGGCGTCGGCGTAGGGCGTGCCGCGCAGGAAGTGCCCCTGCAGCGAGCGCGCCAGCCGCTGCGAATCGGTCTTGCCCATCTCGGCGGCCGACTGCTCGGCCTGCCGCAGGATCTCGGACTTGGCGCGGTCGAGCTCACCCTGCGTGAACCCGTGCTGGCGCGCCCGCTCCAGTTCCGTCAGCAGGGCCTCGAAGCCGCGCGCGACGCCGTCTTCCTTCACCTGGGCCTGCATGGCGAACGAGCCCTTCGTGCGCACCATGCGGCGGTCCATCGCAAAGGCGCCGCTGAACGGGGGATCGGCCTGCCGCGCCAGTTCGCCGAAGCGGGCGCGCAGCATGGCGTTGGCCAGCGCGCCGCGCAGGCCGTCGCGGTAGTCGCCCACCGTGGCTTCCGGCCATACCGCGTGCTTGACCTGCAGCGAGATGCCCGTGCCCGAGGCCTCGGGGTCGGTCGTGATCGCGAACAGCGTCTGGGCATGGTCGGGCACCGCCGGCTGCAGCAGCGGGCGCACCTTCGCCGGGTTCTTCAGCGGCGCGAACCGCTCGCGGATCGCCTTCTCGATGGCGGCCGGGTCGAAGTCGCCCACGGCGACGACAGCCATCAGGTTGGGGCGGTACCAGTCGCGGTAGTAGCGGCGCAGCGTTTCGTAGGGCGCGTTGCGCAGGATCTCGGGATCGCCGATGGTGTTGCGGTCGGCGTACTTCGAGCCGTGGAAAATGACGGGCAGCTGCTTGTCGTACATGCGCTCGTCGGCGCCGCGGCCCAGCCGCCACTCCTCGATGACGACGCCGCGCTCCTTGTCGATCTCCGCATCCTCGAACGACACCTTGTGGGCCCAGTTCTCCAGGATGCGCAGGCCGGTGTCCAGCACCTCGGGCTTGTCCGTCGGCACCTGCAGCATGTACACGGTCTCGTTCTGGTTCGTGTACGCGTTGACCTCGGGGCCGAACTGCATGCCGGCGGACTCCAGGTAGTCGATCAGCGCCTGCTTCGGGAAGTCCTCGGTGCCGTTGAAGCACATGTGCTCGATGAGGTGCGCCAGACCCAGCTGGTCGTCGTCCTCGTCGACGGCGCCCGCGCCCACCACCAGCCACAGCGCCGCGCGCTGCTCGGGCTTCGCGTTCTGCCGGATGTAGTAGCGCAGGCCATTGGGCAGTGTGCCCGTGGTGACCGCGGGATCGACGGGCAGGGGGGCCGTCAGTTCGAGGGCCGGCGCCAGGGCGGGCACGAGCAGGATCGTGAACGCCAGCAGGCAGAGCAGGCGGCGGGTCATGGAGGCTTCCTTTCACCGGGGGAGCAGTCGCCGGGCGCGCAAGGGGCCCGGCCAGACGGTAACTTGTAGCACCGGGCGGGGTTGGCGGTCAATGTCGCCGCGCGCCCATCGCCGGGGGTTGACGTCCGTGACTGAAACAGGATAAAATATACCCGAAACACAAACGGGCGTTCGATGTGCCCGGTCGCCAGCCGGTCCAACCGAGGGATACAACCCATGTCGCCCAATCGTTCCCGCCTGAGTCCTGCGTTGCGGATCGTCCAGGGGGCGCTCCTGGCCATCATTGCCGCGGTCGCTCCCGCCGGCGCCCAGGTCGTCTTCCAGACGGATTTCGAAAGCGGGCTCCCGGCCCAGATGAGTGCGATCGGTGCGCACATCGAGGGCTGCCAGGGGCTGTCGGGACTGGGGACGGCCGGCAACCAGTTCGGCGGCAACGTGCTGCGCTACAACGATATCGCCCTTCATGACGTCACGCTGACGCTGGCCGACCTGCCCGCGCATACGCGCGTGTCCGTCGGGTTCCTGCTGGCGCTCATCGACTCGTGGGACGGCACCGAGCTGATGGAGATCAGCGTCGACGGCCAGTTGCTGTTCTCGCACTGGTTCCAGCTCGCCTCGGGCGACGCCTCGAGCTACGTCGCGCCGCCGGGCGCGCTGCTCAGCGCGGGCATCGAGCGCGGCTGGAGCATCGGCAGCTGGTACGCGCGCGATCGCGCCTACGACCTTTCGGTCGAGCCCGCATTCATCGACATCCCGCACACCGCATCCACGCTGACACTGACCTTCAGGCTTGGCGCCGTGTCCGGGGGCGCCGCGCAGAACTGGCAGGGCGGTAACGACGAGTCGTGGGCCATCGACAACCTGAAGGTGACGCTGGGCAACAGCGCCAGCGCCGCGCCGACGCCGGCCGCCGGCGCCATGCTGCGGGGCAATGTGCCCAACCCGTTCAACCCCTCGACGCGCATCCGCTACGAGCTGCCGATCGACGGCGCGCCGGTCAGGCTCACGATCCACGACCTGGGCGGGCGCCTGGTGCGCACGCTGGTGGACGAGGCGCAGGGCGCGGGTGGGCATGTCGCGCCCTGGGATGGGCGGGACAATGAAGGGCAGCTGGTTTCGGGCGGCGTGTATGTCTACCGCCTGGCGGCGGGTTCAGCCGTCGAGACCCGCAAGATGGTCCTGTTGAAGTAGCTTCGCCGCGGTCGGGCGCATGGAACGTCGGAAGGGGGCGAAAGCCCCCTTTCGTTTGGAAGTGTGTCGCGATTCGGTGACCAATCGTCACGTTTCGCCGGCCGGCGATCCGCCGCCGGTTGCGTGGGAATAATTCACCGTCACCGGATGACACAAACGCCTTGTTGGGCCGTATGGACATGCCTAGAATTGACCCGAATCCCGCCCACCCGGAGTCCGCGAGGAGCCCCCAGATGACCAGCCGCGCCCGCATCGTGAACCGCACCATCATCGCCGGCCTGCTGCTGGCCTCTTCGCTGGCAGCTTCGCCCGCCTTGGCCGACGAGGTGCCGCCCATCGAGGTCATCTACGCGCAGTCCGACACCGTCACCGTCATCGGCGAGCGCCCGGGTTCCGACGCGACCAGCGCGCCGATGGCCACGGCCGTCGTGCCGGCCGCCGCCTGGCAGGCCGCGCGCACGAGCGGGCTGGACGAGGCCCTTGCCAGCGTGCCCGGCGTAATCGCGCAGAGCCGCGCCGGCTCGACCGACGTACGCATCACCAACCGTGGCTTCGGCGCGCGCGGCGCGGGCGAACGCTCGAACGCCGGCACCACGCGCGGCATCCGGGTCACGCTCGACGGCTTCCCGCTGACCGAGCCCGACGGCCGCACCAGCATGGACCTGGCCGACGCCGCGCTGCTCGACCGCATCCGCGTCGTGCGCTCCAACAGCTCCGTGCTGTACGGCCCCGCGTCGGGCGGCCTGATCGAACTGCAGACGACCAGCTACTTCGGCGAGAACTACGGCCAGGGGCGCGCGGAATTCGGCAGCTTCGGCTATGCGAAGCAGGTCGCCGAGGTCGGGTACGTCGCCGGGACGGCGAACATCTTCACGGCTGCGGCCACCGAGCACTTCGACGGTTTCCGGGAGCACAGTCGCGGCGCCCGCAGTTCCGTGTTCGCGACCATCCTGTCCGAGATGTCGCCGACGACGCACCTGGGCGTCTACCTGGCCGCCACGCACAACATCCAGCACCTGGCCGGCGCGCTGACCCGCGCGGAGTACGACGCGGACCCGACGCAGGCCAACCCCGACTACGTGGCGCAGGACGCCCGCCGCGACAACTGGATCGGTCGGCTGGGCACGCGCGTCGTCCATGACTTCGCGGGCGGCCAGGAGTTGTCGATCGGCGCGTTCGTCGAGCCGAAGACGATCCACCGCTCGGAGCGGGGCCGCTACCGCGACTTCCAGCGGGTGCACGCCGGCGGCTCGGCGCTGCTGAGCGGGCCCCTGTCCGGAGGGCGCGTGCGCTGGACCGTCGGCGTCGACGAGGCCATGCAGGACGGCACCGCGCTCTTCTACAACCTGGATGGCGGCAACCGCGGGACGACGCTGCTGGCAGACACGCGCGAGGCCATCAACACCTTCGGCACCTTCGGCGAACTGGCCTACACGCCGACTCCCGCCTGGCAGCTGACCGCGGGCGCCCGCTGGGACAACGTCCACTACATCAGCGAGGATCACCAGGACCCGACGGTCGATGCGACCAACTCGCTCGACCAGGTCTCGCCGCGACTGGCGGTCTCGTACCGCCCGGCGGAGAATCGGATGTACTTCGCGGCGCTGAGCCGCGGCATCGAGACGCCCGCCTTCAACGAGGTGGATCCGCCGGCGGAGTTCTCGTCGACAACGAGCCTCAATCCCCTGCTCGAGCCGTCGCGCAGCCTGACGGCCGAAGTCGGCGCCCGCGGCAGTCTCGCCGGCGACGGGTTCGTCACGCGCCTCGGCTACGACGTCGCGCTCTACACGCTGGAAGTGCGCAACGAGATCGTGCCCTGGGACGGCGGCGCCACCTACCTGACCGCCGGCAAGTCGCGGCGCAGCGGCGTCGAACTGGGCCTGACGGCCGATTTCGCCGCCGGATTCTCGGGGCGCATCACCGGAACGCTGACCCGCAACCGCTACGTCGACTACCGGACAAACGTCCCCGACGGCGACGGTGGAATGACGGATGTCGTCTACGACGACAACGAGTCGGCCGGCATCCCGTCCCTGGCGCTGCAGGGCGCGCTGCGGTATACGGCGCCGTGCGGCGCCTACCTCGAGTTCGCCGCGCAGCACATGGGGGCATACTGGGCCAACGACGCGAACACCGACCGGGTCGAGGCCTACACGGTGTTCGACGCCACGGCCGGCCTGAACGTGCGCGTGTTCGGCCACGAGAGCCTGCTGTTCGTGTCGGGCCGCAACCTGGCCGACGACCTCTATGTGGCTTCGGCCTACATCAACGGCGCGTCCGGCCGTTACCTGGAGCCGGGCATGGGCCGAAACTACCTGGCGGGGCTGTCGCTCCACGCCTGGTAAGGAGGGCGGATGAACCTGGCGCTGATCATCCTGGTCGTTGCGCTGAAGTTCGGGCTGCCTGTTCTGTACCTCTGGTTCCCCTTCGCCGCCGGCTGGGGGAACTGGGTCCTCGACTCGGTCGACGGCGACCTGCTTATCCCCGCGGGGCTGGCCAACGCCACCTACCAGAACTTGGACAAGGCCGCCGACTGGGTCGGCTATCTCTTCATCTTTATCTGGGGCCTGCGCAAGCCGATCCGGCGCGAGATCACGGCGACCTTCCTGTTGCGGACGGTGGGGCAGGTCCTGTTCTTCACCACGCACAGGGAAATCGTCTTCTTCTGGTTCCCGAACCTGCTCGAGCCGCTGTTCCTGGTCTACGTCACCATGGCGCGCTTCCGCGGCCAGGAGATGGCGCAGGCGATCTATCGCCGCCGCCTGGTCTGGATCTGGCTGGGCATCCTGGTCTACAAGTTCCAGGACGAGTGGTTCACGCACGTGGCCAACGTCGACCGGTCGGACTACCTGAAGTCGCTGCTGGGGGGCTGAGGCCGGGGCGAATCGCGATCCACATTTCGGGCGATGTGTGCTAGGCTCCCTGGCGACGACATCCCCAATCCCATCTGCCCGCATGGTTCGATCCGGAGGCACCCGTTCGATGGCCCCGCAGCCCTTCCCGCTGCCGCTTGCCGCGTCGCCCCTCGGGGCGATCGCCGACGAACTCTGCGCGCGCCTGCCCGGCGCCGCGGACGGCGACTTCACCGGCGCCTTAGTGTTGCTGCCGTCGACGCGCGCCTGCCGCACGCTGGGCCATCTCGTCTTCGAGCGCGCCGGCCGTCCGGCCGTGCTGCTGCCGCGCATCCTGACCCCGACCCAATTGGCGACGGAGGCGGCGACGGCGCTTGGTGTGTCCGCCGCGGGGCTTGGTGTGTCCGCCGCGGGGCTTGGTGTGTCCGCCGCGGGGCTTGGCGTGGCCGCCGCGGCGGACGAACCCGCCGAGATCTCGCGCGCCCTGATCCTGACCCACGCCCTGGTCGCCGGCGACTGGCTGCAGGGCCCGCCCGAGACCGCGCCGGGCCTGGCGCAGGAACTGGTCCGCACCTTCGACGAGATCCGCCGCCACCAGCTGGCCGACCTGCTCCTGCTGCCCACGAATTTGGACGCCGCACTCGCGCGCATGTTTGTCCGTGACGCGGAGGCCGAGTCGGTCACCGCCGAGTTGCGCAGCCTGCACGACGCCTGGCGTATCTACCGGGCGTGCGTGCCCCACGATCGTGTCGACGCGCAGGTGCAGCTGGCGAACCGGCTGGAGGCCGATGGCGCCGCCCCCCTGCCTTGGCCGCGGCGCGGGCTCGCGCTGGCCATCGCCGCCGGCTTCACGCGCCTGGACCCGGTCACGGCGGCGCCGCTGCGCGCCGTCCTGGCGGCCGCCGCGACGTCGCTGGTGATGGTGGGTGTGGGGGATGATCCGCTCTCGCGCCGCGTCATCGCGACCTGGGATCCGCAGGAGGCGCGGGGCGGTCCGCTCGGCCCGGCCCGGCGCGCGGCGGTCCTGCTGGGCGCCGATGCGGCGGCGGTCGCGGCATTGGCGGAAACGGACGGCGCCCCGGCAACGGCGTTGCGCGAGCGGCTCGATGCGCTTGCGGCCACGCTGCCGCCCCTGCCGGCGCCGGGGCCGGGGGCCGCGCTCGACCTGCGCGCCTGCAGCAACGCCGAGCACGAGGCGCGCGTGATCACCGACCTGGTCGTGCGCCGCCTGCAGGAGCCGGATGGCGCCACGGCGCGACTGGCCGTCGCGGTGCCCGATCGCCGCCTGGCCGCGCGCGTGTCGGCGCACCTGCGCGGGGCCGGCCTCGACGTCGACAACACGCACGGAGAGCCGCTGTCCTCGCAGCCGGCCGGGACGCTGCTGCGCTTCGCGCTGCGCGCCGCGCTGACGGGCCTGCGGGGCGAGGCCGTGCTCGAGGTGCTGACGCACCCGTACGTGGCGCTGCCGGCGCCGAAGGGCGGCCACGGCCTGTGGACGCTGCGCCTGGAGCGCCTGTTGCGCGGCGAAGATGCATTCAAGGGCGGGCAGGACTCGCTGCTGCGCCGCGCGCGCGACCATGACGCGGCGGCGTGCGCGGTGCTGAAGCACGCGAGCGACGGCATGGAATCGTTCGTCGCCGCGATCGGCGATGCGCTCGAACCGCTGCTGACGGTCGGTGCGCGCCGCGCGGCGCCCTGGTCCGCGCACCTGGAGGCGCTGCGCCGCACGTGGGCCCTGCTTGCCGCGGCCCGGCCGCTGGCGGCCGACTCGGATCGCGCCGACATCATCGCCGCCGCGCGCCTTCTCGACGAACTGGCCCTCGACGCCCAGCGTCTGCCCGAGGTGCCGTTCGCCGTGTTCGCGTCCGACCTCGGCCGCCTGCTGGCGGCTGCCTCGGCGCCGGCGCACCGCGACCCGGGGCTGGGGCTGCTGGTGACGGGCCATCTGGAGGCGCGGCTCGAGCGCTTCGACCTGCTGGTCGTCGGCGGGCTGGCCGACGGTTCGCTGCCCAGTCGACCCGCGCGCCGGGCCTTCCTCGGCACGCGCGCGCGTGAGGCGCTCGGCCTGCCCGGCCGCCGCGACAGCCTTGACGCCGACTCGGAACTGTTCCTGCGCCTGTTGCACGGAGCCTCGCGCGTGGTGTTGACCTGGCCCGGCGAGGACGAGGGCTCGCCCGTGCTGCCGTCGCCGCTGGTCGAGCGGCTGCTGATCGTGCACGGCCTCGAGCCCGATGCGTCGTCATTGCGCGCGGCGCCCGCCGAAACGTGGCGCACGAGCCCGCCGGCCACCGAAGCGCTGGCCGCGGCGCAGCACGCCTTCGCGTCCGAGCCCGCGCCCGCGCCGTTGCTTGCGCCGGCGCGCCCGTGCGACCGCCTCAGCTGGTCGGCGCTGCGCGTGTGGCGCGACTGCCCCTACCGTTCGCTGATCGAACGCGGCTTCGCCCTGCGCCGCGACGAGGATGTGCAGCGCGAATTCGGGCGCCGCGACTACGGCACGCGGGTCCATGAGGCGATGGCGCGGTTCCTGATGCCCGGCGCTCCCGGCCACGCGGCTCTGGCCGCCGGCGATGCGGCCGGCGCCTGCGCCGCGCTCGACCACGCCGCGCGCGAGGCCTTCCTCGGCGAAGCCGCCGACCAGCCCGATCGCGCGCTGTGGATGGAGGCGTTCCGCGGCCTGGTCCCGGCGATCGTCGACTGCGAAGTGGCGCGGTTCGCCCGGTGGCGACCGGTCGGCTTCGAGGCGAAGTTCGCCATGCCGCTGGCGCAACTGCACGGCTGGTTGGCGCGCGACCTGGCGGCCGACGGCAGCGATGAAGCGAAGGCGCTCCTGGCGACGGTGCCCGGCACGTTGCCGCCGCACGCTGCGGACGTGGTCCTCAGCGGGTCCATCGACCGCCTCGACGTGGCGGCTGACGGCAGCGGCCGCATCGCCGTCGTCGATTTCAAGACAGGCCAGCTGCCGGGCAAGGGCGAGATCGCGCGCCTCGAGGAGATGCAGGTCCTGCTCTATGCCGCGGCGGTCGCAGCCGGCGCGGTGGCGCTGCCGGGACCGGATGGGCCCGTGACCGTGACGGGCGCCGTGTCCGAGGGCGCCTACTACGCCCTGAACAACAAGTCCATCGGGCCGCGTTCGAAGGTGGACCTGCCGGCGCTCGACGTCGAAGGTCGCCCGCTGCTGCGCGAGGGCGCAGCGCGCCTGTTGCAATTGGCGCTGGCGGCGGCGGCGCCCGACGGTCCGTTCCCGCTGCTGCCGCGCGCGCGGGCCGGCGAAGGCCCGTCCGAACTGCCCTGCGGCCGCTGCGACCTGCGCGGCGTCTGCCGCGTCGAGGAGATCGACCTGCCGCCCGCGCTCAGGCGCCGCCTCGAGAAACTGGTCAACAAGCGGGAGGACGCGTTTTGAGCGCCGTCGAGAAAGCCCGCCTGGTCCAGCTCGAGGCGTCACGGCCCGACCGCTCGGTGGTGCTGCGCGCGGCCGCCGGCTCGGGCAAGACCACGGCGCTGGTCAACCGCTTCCTGCGCCTGTGCCTGGAGGACACGCCCGCGCGCGTGGCGCCCGGCACCATCCTGGCCGTCACGTTCACGCGCAAGGCCGCGGTCGAGATCCAGGAGCGCCTGCGCCGCGAGGCCCGCAAGCTGGCGCTGGCGACGCCCGCGGCGCGCGCCGATCAACTGCGCCGCATCTTCGGCGCCGAGCACGGCGAGCCCAGCGAGCAGGAGGTCAAGGCTGCGGGCGCGCTCTACGAGCAGCTGCTGGCCGACACCTCGGCGTTGAACCTGGGCACCATCCATTCGTTCTGCCAGGTTGTGCTCGGGCGCTTCGCGCGCGAGGCGGGGCTCGACCCGTCGTTCGGCGTGCTCGAGGACCCGGTCGAGTTGCAGGACGAGGCCTTCGACCTGCTGGTCGGCGAGATCGCGAAGGACCCGGAGCTCGCCGCCGACGCGCGCCTGCTGGGCGCGCACCCGGACACGCTGCGGAAGACGCTCCAGGTCTGCCTGAAAGAGAGCATGCGCATCGAGCGCTGGCTGCAGGGGCGGTCCGCCGACGGCGTCCGCGGCCGTTTCGCGGCCGGCGCCGACGGCCTGCATGCGCGCGAGCCTCGCCGCGAGGCGCTGCCGCGCCTGGAGGCCGACCTGCGTCGCCACCTGTTCCCGGACCTGCCCGACGCGGACGGCAACCTGGTCGTGAAGCTGGGCGCGCGGCTGGCCGGGGCGCTGCAGGAATTCGGCGAGGGCTTGCTCGAAGAGTCAGACGCGATGTTCGGCGAGTTGTCCGGCAAGACGCGCACGAACATCGAGGAACTGGCCGAGGGGACGTGCGACCTGGCCGCCGGCTGGGCGCCCACGGGCGACGACGCAGCCGATGCCGCCGCCGCGCGGGCGCTGGCCGCCGGGGCATTCGATTTGCTGCTGACCAAGGGTGGCAAGGTGCGGTCGTTCACCGCGCTGCGCGACCCGGAGTTCAAGGCCGCCTTCCACGCGATGATCAACGAGCGGGCCAGACCGGCGCTGTCGCTGCTGCTGGACATCGACCGCCTCAAGCTGCTCGAGAAGAACGTTTCGCTGCTGCGGCTGGGCCTGCGGCTGCTGGACCTGGTCGACGACCTTAAGCGGCGCGACCGCGTCATCGACTTCCAGGACCTCGAGGACATGGCCAGCGGCCTGCTGGCCGACCCCGAGCGCGCGCTCGACCTGCAGTACCGCCTGGACGACGCCATCCAGCACATCCTGGTCGACGAGTTCCAGGACACGAACGTCAACCAGTGGGAGCTGCTGCGCCCGTTCGTTGAGGAGTTCCGCGCGGGCGGGGGCGAGCGCAAGCGCACCGTGTTCCTGGTCGGCGACGTGAAGCAGTCGATCTACGGGTTCCGCGGCGCCTGGCCTCGCCTGTTCGGCGAGGTCGCGGACGACATGGCCGACTACGACTGCAGCATCCTGGAACTGCCGACGAACTTCCGCAGCCGGCGCGCCATCGTCGAGGGCGTGGGCGAGCTGTTCAACCGCCGTCCGCTCGACCGGCAGATCGAGGACGACGAACGCGCCGGCGTGCGCCAGGCCTGGGCCCGCGAGGATGAACCGGGCGAATTCGTCGTGCACGCGCCGTTCCCCGGCCAGGACGAAGGCGGACAGGACGAGGGTGGGCAGGACGACGATCGCCGGTTCGATGTCGATCCGGTCGACGCTGACGGCGAAGATGACGGACCCGCCGACCCCGGCGGCGGCGAGCAGGCGGCCGCACGCGCCGCGGCCGCGCTGGTCCGCACGCTGCGCGACGAGAAGGCGCAGGTCTTCGACGCCGAGTTGAACGGCCCGCGCGATCTGCAGTGGCGCGACGTGCTGGTCCTGGCCCGCGCGCGCACCGACTTCGCGCTGTACGAGAGGGCGTTCCGCGACGCGGGCATCCCGTTCCTGCCCCCCGGCCGCGGCATGCTCGCGGCCAGTCGCGAGGCGCAGGACGTGCTGGCCCTGCTGCGCTGGCTGGCCTGGCCCGACGACAGCGTGGCGCTGGCGACGGTGCTGCGCTCGCCCATCGTGCGGCTGGATCAGGCTGCTTTCCAGGCATTGCTCTCGCAGCGCGGCGTCAGCGAGAAGAACGACAAGGGCCACTGGAGCACCCCGCACACGCTGTGGCAGGCGGTGCGCGCCTCGGCCGACCCGCGCGTGGCCGCCGCCTGCGCCATGCTGGTCGACTGGCGGCGCAAGCTGGACTTCGAGCCCTGCCACGACCTGCTGCGCCGCCTGGCCGGCGAGGCCGACCTGCCCCGCCGCTACCAGATGGCGCTGGGCGAGCAGGCGCGCTTCAACCTCGAGCGCCTGTATGACCTGGCCCTGGGCGGCGACGTGATCGGCACGCCCACCGCGCGCCGCCTGGCCGAGGTGATCGCGGGCGCGGCCGGGCGCGGCAACCAGGAAGAGGCGCCGCTGCCGTCGGACGGCGAGGGGCGCGTGCGGTTCCTGACCGTGCACGGCGCCAAGGGACTCGAGGCGCCGGTCGTGCTGCTGGTCGACGCCGACCGCAAGTCGGGCCGCGCCAGCGCGCAGGTATGCCTGGACGACAACGACCACAACACGGCGCTGCTGCTGAAGACGACGGCCGGCGAGCGCAAGGGGTACGAGTTCCACGAGGGCGTCGAGCCGCTGGGCGACCCGCTGTCGGCGGCCGTCCGCGACGCCGCCCGGCGGGGCGAGGCCGAGCGCGCCCACCTGCTCTACGTGGCGCTGACGCGCGCGCGGGACCGCCTGCACGTGATCGGCGGCGACCAGGACCGCGGTGGCCCGAAGGCGCACGAGAGCCCGTTGCGCTTCCTGCGTGACGCCGTCAACGCGGCGCCGGCCGATGGCGGCGTCGCCGAACTGCTCGTGCGCGCGCCCGGCGAGGATGACGACGATCTGCAGCGCCTGGCCCTTGTCGAAGCCGCCGCCGACGCCACGCCCGACCGCCACGCGCCGCCGCCCGAGCCCGCGACCTGGCAACCGCCGGTGCGGCGCCCGCGGTTCACGCTCGTGCGCCCGTCGGCCGCCGCCGACGACACGCGCGTCGACCGCCGCGACGCCGACGACCCGGACGACCAGCCTGCCGCCGAGGTGGCCCGGCCGCAGTCCGTCCGCACCGCCGACGAGGAAGAGGCCGCCCCGGCGCCGCGCGCGCCCATCGCCAACCCGCTGCCGCCCGGCGTCTCGCCGGCCGAACACGGCGACGAGGTGCACCGCCTGCTGCAGGCCGCCTGCAACGCCGGCGCCATGCCCGCGGGCCGCGGCCTGGCGCATGACGAGGCGTCCGCCGTCTTCGCGGCGCCCGAACTGTCCTGGGTCTTCACCGCGCCGCAGGACGGCGCGGCGTTCAGCGAGGCGCCGGTCATCGCGCGCCGCGCCGCGCCCGGGCCGGGCGGCGTCGAGCAGCGCATCACCGGCATCATCGACCGGTTGGTCGTTGGCCCGGGGCGCATCGACATCGTCGACTACAAGACCAACCGCGGGGCCGCGAACGCGACGCAGCGCGCCTGGCTCATCGACCACTACCGCCCGCAGCTGGCGGCCTACCGCGAGGTGATCGCTGCGGCGTTCCCCGGCCGCGAGGTGCGCCTGTGGCTGCTCTTCACCGACCCTGCGCTGGCGCACGCCGCGCGCCTGCACCAGGTCGGCTGACGCCGGTCGCGCACGCCGGGCCGGGCGCAGAAAAACCGGGGACCCCCCGAAAGGGATCCCCGGTCGCGTGGCCGCCTCGCCTCCTGCTACGCAGGCCCGCTATCGTCGTCGTCCGCTAGCGCTTCAGTTGCTCGCGCAGCTCCTTCATTTCCTGGCGCAGCGCGTCGATCTCCTCGCGCACCTCGGACAGGTCCGCGTTGGCGTCCTCGTCGCCGCCGCCGGCGTGCTTGCGGATGATGATCCGGCGCTCGACGTTGCCGTCGCCTTCGTCAGACTGGCCCATGTCACTTTGGCCCAGATGGCGCAGCATGCGGGGCATCATCAGCTTCATCTCGCCGGGCTCGCCGCCCTCGATGCGGAACTCGCGCGCACCGACCGCATCCGCGGGCATCTCGCCGAGCTTCGCCGTGATCGTCTTGCGCGCGCCCTTGCGCAGCACCGTCAGGGACATCGCGTCGCCCGGCTTGGTGTCGCCCATGGCCTCGTGCAGCGCGTCCGGCGAGGCGGTGTCCGCATCGCCGGCCTTGACGATGACGTCGCCCGCCAGCAGGCCGGCCTTGGCGGCCGGGCTGTCGTCGACGACCTCGGTCACCAGCACGCCGGCGCCGTCCTTGACGCCGAAGTAGCTGCCCAGCTGCTCGTTCAGGGAGTCCAGGTGCACGCCCAGCCAGCCGCGGTCGTCGTCGCGCATCGTCTTGACGATGATGCGGTGCTGGCCGTCGCCTTCGTCATTGTTTTCCCAGGCGAAGCCTTCCGGGGCTTCGCCGTCCTTCGGGATGACGATGACCTTCATGTTGCCGTCGTGCATCATCTTCATGTGGTCGAGGTTCTTCAGTTCCTCGAGCCCCTCGATGCCCTGCAGTTCCTTCAGCTTCTCCAAGCCCTCGAGGCCCTCGAACTTCTGCACCTTCTCGCCGTCGGGCGTGATGATGCGGATCTCGCCGCGGGGATTCGCGCCGACGGCGAGGTCGGTCGGGCGCTCGCCGAGCTCGGCAGTGAGGGTCTTCTTCTTCCCGTCGCGCTGCACCACGAGCACGGCCTTGTCGCCGGGCGCCAGGGCGCGCACCGACGACGTGAAGCCGGCGGTGTCGGTGACCTTCGCGCCGTTGAGTTCGATGATGACATCGCCGTCGACCACGCCGGCCTTCGCAGCCGGACTGTCGTCGGTGACGCTGTTGATGATGACGCCGGTGCCGTCACCCAACTGGAGGGCCTTGGCCATGCTGGGGGTCAGGTCCTGGAGCATGATGCCCAGATAGCCCTGCCCGGCGGCAGCGGCGGAGCCGGTCAGCACCATGGCGACCAGGCAGGGGACAAGGAGCGCAGCCACGCCCAGGGGGCGCTTGGCAGCCGAAAACGCGAACATGGCGTCGTCCTTTCGGAGCGATGGTATTGGGGGATTGCCTGCCTGATAACGCAAAGGGGGGGCGCGGGTTCCCGAACGCCGGCCCCTGGCGCCCCAGAGCCTGAATCTGATAAAGGATTGTCCCCGACGCCCGATAATCACAGGGCAGGCCCTGGCCGGCGAGCCGGCGCGCAGTACTGTCACAACATGTTGCCGGACAATGCGTTCAACAGGAAGTGGTCATGGCGCAGATCGAATGGAAAGCGGAATACCAGACAGGCGTTCCGCTTGTCGATGAGCAGCACCAGCATCTGGTGCAGATCATCAACAAGTTCGAGGAAGCCCTCCAGCGGGGCAAGGGCTCGCGGCAGATGAACGAGGTCTTCAAGGACCTGGTCGGATACACGCAGGAGCATTTCGCGGCCGAGGAGCGGTTGATGCTCGAGGCGGAGTATCCGCAGCTGGCGCTCCACCAGAAGCAGCACCGGCAGCTGCTGCAGAAGCTCGAGCGCTACCAGTTCGAGTTCAACGGCATGGGGCGCCGCATCACGGCCGAGATGCACGAGTTCCTGGCCTACTGGCTCATCACCCACATCATGCGGGACGACAAGGCGTTCGGTCCCTGCCTGACGCAGGTGCGGGTCCCGGACGAGAAGGCCTCAGCCCCGCAGGTGTGACACCAGGATATTCAGCCCGATCAGCACCAGCAGCGCACCGCCCGCCATCTCCATGCGGTTGCCCCAGCGCGCATGCAGCACGCCGCCCAGCTTGAGCCCGCCCCACGACATCGCCGCGGTGATGACGCCGATCAAAAGGCACGGCAGCCAAATCGCGATATCCAGCACCGCCAGCCCCAGCCCGACGGCCAGCGCATCGACGCTCGTCGCCACGCTCAGCGCCACCAGCGACCAGCCCTTCGACGGGTCGCCGCGCGGCGTTTCCTCGTCGTGGTGGGAGGCGCCGGCGATGATCATGCGGATGCCGACGAACGCGAGCAGGCCCATCGCCAGCCAGTGGTCGATCTGCACGAAGATGCCGACCAGCCCGCGCCCCAGCAGCCAGCCGACCAGCGGCATCAGCATCTGGAACAGGCCGAAGTGGAAGACCAGGCGGAACCCGGCGCGTCGGCTCGTGATGCGGCCGGTGGCGGCGGTGCCCAGGCAGACCGCCGTGGCGTCCATGGCCAGCCCGCAGGCGATGACGATGTAATGCGCGATGCCCACGCCTGCTCCACGGTTCGGCCCGGAATCGGCCCACCGGGGTCCGTTGGCGCGGCCGTCCCGGTGTGGTAAGGTGCAGCAAGATTGCACACCGGAGCCGTCCGGCGCCAGCCCCGTGGCGCCGTCGAGTCGAGAGGGTCCCCATGTCCCAGCCTGCGCCCGCTAACCTGGACACCGTCCTGCTGTTCGGCGCGGGCGCCGGCCAGTTGTCCTACCTGCGCGCATTCCGCGCGCGCGGCCTGCGCGTCTGCGCGATCGACCGCAGCGCCGAAGCGCCCGGCGCCGGCGAGGCCGACGACCTGCTGCAGGTCAGCACCCACGACGATGCCGCCATCCTCGGGCTGCTGCGGGAGTACGGCCTGGACCGCCGCCTGGTCGCGGTGGCCTGCCCCGCCACGGGCTGGGCCGGCGTGGCGGCGGCGCGCGTCGCCGCGGCGCTGGGCCTGCGCTTTGCGAGCGAGGACGCCGTGCTCGACCTGCTGGACAAGCACCGCCTGTGGCGTCGCCTTCGCGAGGCGGGATTGACCAGCCGCGACTGCCGGGTGTTCGCGGCCGGCGATGACGTCGACGCCCCGCTGCCCGCCGTGGTCAAGCCTTGTCGCCTCGGCGGCACCAGCCGCGGCGTATCGCACTGCGCCGACGCGGCGCAACTGCGGGAAGCGGTCGCGCGCGCCGCCGCGATGTCGCTGGACGGCCTGGCGCTGGCCGAATCGTTCCTGCCGGGGCCCGAGGTGAAGCTGGCCGGCCTGCTGCAGGGCGGTCGTGCACGTGTGGCCGTGGTCGCCGCGCGTTCGTTCGGGCCCGGGCCGCTGGGCGTGCCGATCGGCCTGGCGATCGGGCCGGCCGCCGATGCCGCCACCGACCCGCTGCCGCTGCTGGTCGACGTGTTCGAGCGCTTCTGCGCAGGTGCCGGCCTGCCGGACGTCGTCTTCAACACCGACTTCATCCTGGCACCGACGGGACCCGAGCTGATCGACGTCGACATCGCGCTGGGCTCGTTCCGCGGCCTGATGGCTGACGCCTGCGACGCGGACCTGGCGGCGCTGCATGCGCGCCTGTGCCTGGGCGAGCCGCTGGGCGACGATGTCCACTGCCGGCGCGGCGCCGCCGTCACCTACCTGTGGTGCGCGGGCAGCGACGGCCGGCGCGACGCGTTGCTGGCGGCCGCGGGGGCAGCCGTCGATGAGGGGCGGTTCGTCCCCGACCCCGGGTTGATGCAGGGCGCCACGGTGGACGGGCCCCGGCGTGTGGGCGCGCTCCACAGCGCGGGGGCCACGCGCGAGGCCGCGGCGGGGGCGGGGCGCGACTGGCTGGAACGCGTGCAGCGCCGACTGCTCGACGGCGGCAATCCCGCCCGCGTGGTGCTGCCGGCGTAATTCGCGGTGGATTCCCGGCGCGCGGCGTGATTTGCTGCACCGGTGACACGGAAAGGAGTCCGGGATGAAGGACAGGATCAAGGACCGCTGGGAAGACTTCCACTCGGGCAAGGGCGCCGCGAACATGGCGCTCGAGTGGCCCGATGACTACGTCGTGCGCTTCGCCAAGCGCTGGCTTGCCGACGACACGATCCGCACCGTGCTGGACATGAACTGCGGCGCGGGTCGCCACACGGCGCTGCTGGCCGAACTCAGCTTCGCGGCCACCGGCTACGACATCTCCGACGCGGCGCTGGAACTGGCCGCCGGCCTGGCGAAGAAGCGGGGCGTCACCGCCACCTTCAAACAGGGCCCGTCGCAGGAACTGCCCTTCGCCGACGGCGCCTTCGACGCGCTGGTGGCCTGGCGCACGCTGCACGTGTTCACGCTCGAGGAACTGCCGGCCATCATCAAGGGCATGTGCCGTGTCGTGCGCCCCGGCGGCCGCCTGCTGGTCAGCACGCGCTCGGACCGCAACATCTACGACGAGGCCCGCCTGGGCACAGTGGTGCACCGACCGACCGACCTGACCCTCGAACAGGTGCAGGAACTGTTTGCCGGCACGACCGTCGAGCAGGTCGAACTGAGCGAGTTCACGTCGCAGAACCGGAAGCTGCGGGATTCGTATTGGGTGATTTCGGCGGTGAGGTGACGAGGGGCGGCTGCCGACGGCTTAGAGAGATCACGCGACAGCGAAGCCGGACTAGAACGCGCAGCGACCAGTTCGGGGCTGAGCCGCTCAATGATGCCTTCCAGCGGCACGGGCTGACCTTGCGAGGAGCGCACGTTTACGAAGCAGTCGAAGACCCATATATGCGCCACGCGGCGATCCCGCGTCCAGGACGCGACGATCGAGCTGCTCGGCCACCGGGACTCGTTGCGGGAGTTGCGACCCCTCGAGCTGGAGAACCTGCAAGGGGGCGGCATCCGCATAGGGCACCCGCGGCATGGGCATGATGACTTTGCAGATGCCATTGCGCTGGCTGTCAGTGAGGCGAGCCAGCACGTGGCGGCTGCCTGGGGCGGTATGGCGGCGGGCGAGTTGGAGTCGGTCAAGGTCTTCGGGAACTATGATCGGTGGAGCAGCCGGTCGATGAGGATGGGGTGGCGTTGATCTGTTCGCCGCGCGCAAACAAGTGTGTCGCGGCGCCACTATGCTGAATCACCTCCCGGTGCGTTGATGGAACGAAGCCCCACGAGAAGCACTCGCGAAAACTCCGAATGCAGCGCCACATGGAAGTCGAGGTGCCCAATTGGCCCGAGCCGTCCCTCGTTCCAATACTCGCGTTCGTCGCGGTGGAACATGTATGACCTATTCGCCTGCAACCGCTTGAAGTTGTCCGACTTTCTCGCCTCGCGAAGTAATCGAACCAGCTCATCGATATTGGTAACCGTCGCAAGGTATTCTCTGGCTGGCTTCATCTGATCCGCATGCCATGCCTCAATCAGGACCGCAAGCAAGGCGACCCACAACCGCTCCAGGCGTCCGCGGTCGTGATAGTGCCATTGCGCGTCCTCATTGGGAATAGGTGCCTGATCCATCGCCCGCTTGACAACGGAGGCGTTCATGAAGACGTCGTGCAGGTTCGAAAACGATTCAACCACGCTGAGGGTGTCGGCCATTCTGATCGAGCCTCCTTCTTCGGACGCAGCGAGCCCACTCAATGCGGAATAGGCCAGCGTGCCAATCCAGAAACTGCCGAACGGGTAGAGTATAGTGCAGGTCGCAGTCATCCATGGCAGGAATTCGAGTGGATGTTTCTCGGGAAGGGAGCGTCCATGTTTATCCCCCAACCCGGAGGCTGGACATGGCTGATACTTCTTCCCTAAATGACCTGCTGCCGCGGTTCCTCAGGCGGTGCGACGCCGACTCCACGCGCCTGGCGTACGAGCGGGAGCTGAAGCGGTTCCTGATGTGGCTGCCCCAAGCGCCCACCACCGAAGTGCTCTTCGACTTTCGAGACCATCTGCGCGCCCGGAAGCTCGGGCCGACCACGATCTCGTGGCGCACGACTGTGGCACGGGCATTCCTGAAGTTCGCGGCGGATCAGACAGGGATTGAGGCTCCCGCGGTCGGGGACTTCAAGCCGCCCAAGGGAACGACCGGCTTTGTGCCACACGTTCTCAGCCGAGGGCATCTCAGCGCACTGATCGCGGCCCCCGACAAGCGCACCCACCGCGGCAAGCGCGACGCCCTCGTCCTGGCGTTCATGGGTGTTGGCGGTCTGCGAGCCGGTGAAGTGTGCCGTCTTGATCGCAGCGACGTCCAGATACGAAGCGGCACGGTCGTCCTGATAGTGAGCGGCAGGGGTCGCAAGCAACGCCTTGTTCCCCTATCAGGACCTTGGGCCGCGCCCGTGCGCAGCTACATGGGGACGTGGGCCGAGCGGGGCGCCCCGAACGAGCCAGCTTTCTGGTGTGGCCAGCCCGGGCACGAAGACCGGCGCCTGACTGTGGCGGCTGTCGATAGTCTCGTGCGCGTCCATGCGGCCACCGCGGGCCTCGCTGATGTCAGCGCCCACGACCTTCGACACACGGCCGCCTCCCTGGCCATCGACGCCGGAGAACCGTTGCACCGGTTGCGGGATCGGCTGGGGCATTCGTGCGTGCTCGTGACGTCGCGGTACCTGCACGTCGGTGGTAGTCGCGTTGGAGATGGCAACGGCTCGGGCTGCTCCAGTCATTGCAGACAGATTTGCTCCGGATGACAATGTGATCTCCGCTTGCGTTGCGCAAGACAGTCCCGTAGCCTCAGGTGAGCATCATCATGTCATGCAGAATTGCACGCGCTGCCAATTGCGTATTCGATCAGCCGAGCCCTTCATCCGACAGAGATCAGGTATGGATACGATGCTTGACCCACACCGCATGACCCACCTCGTGCCTTCAGCCATCTGCGGCCGATTGCCGTTACTGGCGATTTCTATCTCGCTCTCACCGCGGGGCCGACGTTGCGTCAACTGGTGCGCTCCCGGGACCGCACGAGGTCGGAGCAGGGTGGCGCCACCGCGAACCGAAGCCATTACGGCCATCGGCCCGTGCGTGGTTAGCCAGACGCACGCGTTTGCAGTAGATCCGCACGATCGCGCGCGGTGTGCTGTCATTCAATCAGACACTTGCTGCTATCCACACTTTCTGACATGCGGAGGTTCGGAATGAAACGCGCGGCTCTCATAGTGCTGTTGGTCACGAGTCTGTGCATGTTTTCGGGAGCTTTGGGTTCAGGCGCGCATGCTGAAGGCGAAGAGCTGTGGGTGCCCGGTGAACTGATTGTGAAGTTCCGGTCTGGAGCATCCGAAGGTCAGAAGGCCGCAGTGATCTCTGGCTACAAGATCGACGACATCTCCTCTATTGGCGCGGAGGTTTGGCATATTGATGGACAGACTGTTGAGGATGCAGTGCTCGCTTTGAATAGCGCCTCCATCGTCGAATACGCCGAGCCAAATTATCTGATATTTGCGTTTGGTGTCCCCAATGATCCGGAATTCGGTCAGCAATGGAACATGCATAACGGAACTTGTCAACGTGAATGAGACACCTCATGCGTGAGTTTACAGTAGCGTCACCAGTCTGTGCGAGCGGCCGTTTTCGGGGCCACCCAAGTACAGCCTGTGGTCGCTCGTCCCGAGACCTCTCGTCGTCTCGGTGTCCA
>CAIWHK010000050.1 GCA_903912525.1 uncultured bacterium
GCCACTCAGGCCGATGATGTCCACCTTGCGCTCGATGGCGACGGCGATGATGCGCTCGGCCGGCACCATCACGCCCAGGTCGATGATGTCGTAGTTGTTGCAGCCCAGGACCACGCCCACGATGTTCTTGCCGATGTCGTGGACGTCGCCCTTGACCGTCGCCAGCAGCACCCGGCCGGCGTGGGAGCTCCCTGCGGCCTTGCCGGCCTGCAGGTACGGGTCCAGCACCGCCACGGCGCGTTTCATGACCCTGGCCGAGCGGATCACCTGCGGCAGGAACATCTTGCCCGCCCCGAACAGCTCGCCCACGCGGTTCATGCCCGCCATCAGTGGACCTTCGATGACCGCCAACGGCTGACCCAGCTCGTGCAGAGCGGCCATCGTGTCGTCTTCGACGAACTCGGCGTCGCCGCTCAGCAGCGCGTGCGCGAGGCGCTCGCCCACCGGCAGGGCGCGCCAGGCGGCGGCCTCGTGTTGCGTCGCTTGCGTGTCCTCGGTCGCGGCGGCCACCGCCAGCAAACGTTCGGCCGCGTCGGGCCGACGGGCCAGGATCACGTCTTCCACCGCTTCGAGCAGCGCCGGTTCGATGTCCTCGTACACCGCGAGCTGCCCCGCGTTGACGATGCCCATGTCCAGGCCGGCCCCGATGGCGTGGTAGAGGAAGACCGAGTGCATGGCCTCGCGCACGCGGTCGTTCCCCCGGAACGCGAATGACAGATTGCTGATGCCGCCGCTGATCCGCGCCCCCGGCATGGTCGCCTTGATCACGCGGCAGGTCTCGATGTAGTCGACGGCGTAGCGGTCGTGTTCGGGCAGGCCGGTGGCCACGGCGAACACGTTCGGGTCGAAGATGATGTCCTCGGGCGGGAATCCCACTTCCTTCGTCAGGATGTCCCAGGCACGCCGGCAGACGGACACGCGGCGCTCCAGCGTGTCGGCCTGGCCCTGCTCGTCGAAGGCCATGACCACGGCAGCGGCGCCATAGCGTCGCACCAGGCGGGCGCGGCGGCGGAACTCGTCCTCGCCGTCCTTCAGGCTGAGTGAATTGACCACGCCCTTGCCCTGCAGACAGCAGAGGCCCGCTTCGATCACAGTCCAGTCGCTGGAATCGACCATGACCGGCACGCGCGAGATCTCGGGATCCGAAGCGACCATGTTCAGGAACGTCGTCATGGCCTGCGGCGCATCGAGCATCGCATCGTCCATGTTGACGTCGATGATCTGGGCCCCGCCCTGCACCTGCTGGCGGGCCACCTCGAGCGCCTCTTCGTGGCTGCCCTCGCGGATCAGCCGCGCGAATTTCTTGCTGCCGGCGACGTTCGTGCGCTCGCCGATGTTCACGAACAGCGAATTCTCGTCAATGCGCAGCGCCTCGAGCCCGGCCAGGTACGTACCGCGGCGCGGCTCGGGGATGCGGCGCGGCGGCAGCCCCCTCATCGCCTCGTCGATCGCCTTCGTGTAGGCGGGCGTGGTGCCGCAACAGCTGCCGACGATGTTGACCAGCCCGTCGTGGGCGAACTCGGACAGGACGGCCGCCATCTGCTCGGGCGTCTCGTCGTAGCCGCCCAGTTCGTTGGGCAGGCCGGCGTTCGGGTGCACCGAGACAAGCGTATCGGCCAGCTGGGACACCTCGGCCAGGAACGGCCGCAGGGCGCGCGCACCGAGGGCGCAATTGAGGCCGAATGCCGCGGCGTCGGCATGGGCCATCGAGATGCAGAACGCCTCGGCGGTCTGGCCGGTCAGCGTGCGGCCGCTGGTGTCGACGATGGTGCCGGAAATCCAGACCGGCAGGTCGGGGGTGCCGCGCCGTTCGAGCAGTTCGCGCACGGCGAACACGGCGGCCTTGCCGTTCAGCGGATCGAAGATCGTCTCGATCAGCAGCAGGTCGGCGCCGCCGTCCAGCAGGGCCTCGGCCTCCTCGCTGTACGAGGCGACCAGTTCCATGAACGTGACGTTGCGCAGCCCGGGATCGTTCACGTCGGGCGAGATCGAGCAGGTGCGGTTGGTCGGCGCCAGCGAGCCGGCCACGAAGCGCGGGCGGTCCGGGTTGCGGCGCGTGTAGTCGTCCGCGGCGGCGCGGGCCAGCCTGGCCGAGGCCAGGTTGATGTCCCTCACCAGATGTGATGTGTGGTAGTCCGACTGCGAGATCGACGTGCCGTTGAACGTGTTGGTCGTGATGATGTCGGCGCCGGCCTCGAAGTAGGCGCGGTAGATCTCCTCGATGACCTGCGGCTGCGTCAGGTTGAGGATGTCGTTGTTGCCCCGAAGATCATGCGTGTGGTGCTTCAGGAGCGAGCCGCGGAAGGCAGCCTCGTCCAGGCCGTAGGTCTGGATCATCGTGCCCATGGCGCCGTCCAGGATCAGGATCCGGTCGGCGGCCAGGCGGCCCAGCAGCGTGCGCGTTAAACGGCTCATCGTGACGTTTGCCTCACTCGTTCACCCCAACGATCACCCAGATGTTCACCCGTACGGTGGATGCACAACGGCCCGGGCGCGGCTGGACCGCGGCCGGGCGACATCGGCAGACTGCCCGAGGATAATGGTAATCGGCCGGAATGGCGACACTTGGAGGCCGAAATGGCGGGAAAATGTCGACGCCCCGCGCCCTGGGATGAGCAGCGCGGGGCGTCCCTGAGGCCTTGGGCCCCCGGTCACCGGCCAGCTACCGACAGGCCACCTCGCGGGCGGCCCAGTGGCCGGCGATCCAGACCCGATTGCCGTGGCCGTGGCGACCGATGGTGCGTTCCCAGCGGCCTTCCATCCAGACCAGGCCGGCGTGGTCGCGGCAGGTGCCCATCTTCACCCAGGTGCAGGACTCGCAGCGGCGGATGTGCTCACAGCGCTCGCCACGCTCCCGGCCGGTCCCGAGGCAGCCGACTTCATCGTCCCGGTCGCGCCCATGTTCACGTTCGCCGCAGGCGCTGCGCTCATCGCGGCGGTCGTCGCGGCGGTCGTCGCGCCGGTCGTCGCGCCGGCGCTCGCGGCGCTCGCGGCGTTCGCACTGGTCGCACCGGCCGTCACGGTTGCGGTCGTGGCGCGCGCAGCGGTCCAGGGCCAGGACGGCGCAACCGGGCAGGTCACCGCCGCAGACGCGACGGCCCACAACCACGGTGCCGGCGTCCGGCGCAATTCTCACACGGGCCTGCGCGTCGTAGCCGGGGCCCTGGTCGCGATAGTCGATGGCGACCGGGCCGACCTGCGCGGCGACGCGAACGCCCGCTTCAGCGCGCAGGGGCAGGATGACGGCCAGGAGACTGAGAGCAGCAAGGATCATCAGGGTGCCCCGCAGCAGGGACCGGTGGACGATGACCTTGGTCTTCATGATGGGTCCTTTCGATCGGGTTGAGGCCGTGGTCACTGACTGGTGTCGCGGTCTCCCTACTGCAGGCGCGATGCCAGCGGGCCGAGGCGCTCCCCGCAGACCCCAACGATTTGCCAATTGATTCTTCCACAATGCGTTGCGTCGTCATCGGCCCATGTGTGCCGCCCGCAGGCACCGCCGCGGACCGGAACGGACGCCCGGCGGCGTCCTCTGGCGCGGGCGGCGCCGCATCGCCACCGTCCCCAATTCAGGCCACCTGACACCGCCTCGCCGGATCGTCCGGGAACCTTTTCCCGTCCAAAGCGTACAGAATACATTATTGCCGCTTGCGGATACGTGCGGTCCCCCATATTAGTAAATGTTGGGGGGCGATCACATTGGGACGCAGGACGGCAGCGCCTGACATGGGCGCGATGATGTTCGAGGGCCGGACTGCGACCGAACTTGTGAGGGGTCATCGAGATGTACATGGCCTGGAATGACGCTGACAATGTCGGTGTGCCGGAACTCGACCTGCAGCATCAACGGATTTTCAATGTCCTGTTGTCACTGAATGCCAACCCGGACGCGGCGACCGACAGTGAGCTTGTCGCGGACGCGCTCGACGAGTTGACGCGGTATGGGGATGCCCACTTCCGCGCCGAAGAGGCCCTCCTGCGCGCCGAGCGGTATCCCCACTTGGACGAGCAGCTCGAGGGGCACCGGCGGTTCCGCCGGGTCGTCGCCGAGTTGTGTTTCGCCACCTCGGCGGGCGCGGGCGATGTTCCTGCGCTCCTGAGGACCTTCCTTGAGACCTGGTGGGAAGAGCACATTCAGGGCGCCGACCGGCGCTACGCCGCCTTCCTGCGCGAACGCACCCCGGCCGGCAGGCTGCCAGCGTCCTAGCGCCACCGGCAGCCCGCCCTTGGCCGCGCGGCGCCGATCTGCTTAAATACCGTTGTCCCCCCCGACCGTGCCGCGGACCGCGCGGCTGCCGTCATTGTCTGTCCTCCAAAGAAGGATTCCCATGTCCCGCAAATCCCTGCTGCACCTGCTGGCCGGCGTGTGCGTGTGCGCCCTGCTCATGGGGCCGGCCGCCGCCGCGACCAAGGCCAAGGACAAGGCCGCGAAAGACAAGCCGAAGGATGACGCCCCGTGGACGAGCGGCGATTTCGGCGCGCTGAAGTGGCGCCTGCTCGGGCCCGCGCTGTCGTCGGGCCGCGTCGGCGACATCGCCGTCGACCCCCGCGACAAGTCGCACTACTACGTGGCCGTGTGCTCGGGCAACGTGTGGGAGACGAAGAACGCCGGCATCACCTTCGAGCCGATCTTCGACGACCAGGGCAGCTACTCGATCGGCTGCGTGACCATCGCGCCGAGCCGGCCGGGCACGGTCTGGGTGGGTTCGGGCGAGAACAACAGCCAGCGCAGCGTCGCCTACGGCGACGGCGTCTACAAGTCCGAGGACGGCGGCAAGAGCTGGCAGAACATGGGCCTGAAGCGCTCGCTGCACATCGGGAAGATCGTCGTCCATCCGACCAACCCCGACGTCGTGTACGTGGCGGCGATGGGCCCGCTGTGGGGCCCCGGCGGCGACCGCGGCGTGTACCGGACCGCTGACGGCGGCAAGACCTGGACGCAGGCGCTGGCCATCGACGAGAACACCGGCGTGGTCGACCTGCAGATGGACCCGCGCGACCCGGATGTGCTCTACGCCGCCAGCTACCAGAGGCGCCGGCATGTGTGGACGCTGATCGACGGCGGTCCCGGCTCGGGCATCCACAAGACAACCGACGGCGGCAAGACCTGGACGAAGCTGACGAACGGCCTGCCGTCGGTGGACATCGGCCGCATCGGCCTGGCGCTGGCCGGCCCGAACCCCGACGTGGTGTACGCGATCGTCGAGGCCGCGAACGAGAAGGGCGGCTTCTTCCGTTCGCAGGACGGCGGCCTCAACTGGGAGAAGCGCAGCGGCTACGTCGCGGGCGGCCCCCAGTACTACAACGAGATCTTCGCCGACCCGAAGGATGCCGACCGCATCTACAGCATGGACACGTTCACCATGGTGTCCGAGGACGGCGGCAAGGAGTGGAGCCGCCTGGGCTGGAAATGGAAGCACGTCGACGAGCATGCGCTGTGGATCGACCCGGACGATACGCGCCACATGCTGATCGGCAACGACGGCGGCCTGTACGAGACGCGCGACCGCGGCGAGAACTGGGCCTACATGGCCAACCTGCCGGTCACGCAGTTCTACCGCGTGGCCGTCGACAACGCCGAGCCCTTCTACAACGTGTACGGCGGCACGCAGGACAACAACACGCAGGGCGGGCCGTCGCAGACGAACTACGTGCACGGCATCAGCAACCGCGAGTGGTACATGCTCATCGGCGGCGACGGCTTCGAGCCCGCCTGCGACCCCGCCGACCCGAACATCGTCTACTGCCAGTCGCAGTACGGCGGCCTGTGCCGCTACGACCGGCTGAGCGGCGAGGCGCTGGACATCCAGCCCCAGCCGGCCGAGGGCGAGGCGCTGCGCTGGAACTGGGACAGCCCGGTGCTGGTGAGCCCGCACGACCACAATCGCCTGTACTTCGCCTGCCAGAAGGTCTTCCGCTCGAACGACCGGGGAAGCGGCTGGAAGCCGGTCAGCGGCGATCTCACGCGTCAACTCGACCGCAACAAGCTGGAAGTGATGGGCCGCGTGTGGAGCGTGGACGCGGTGGCCAAGAACACCTCGACCAGCTTCTACGGGAACATCGTCACGATGCAGGAGTCGACGCTGAAGGAAGGGCTGCTGCTGGTGGGCACCGACGACGGCCTGGTGCAGGTCACCAGCGACGGCGGCGCCAACTGGACCCGCATCGACGGCGTCAAGGGCGTGCCGGCCGGGACGTACGTGACGGACCTGGAGCCCTCGCTCTCCGACGCGAACGTCATCTACGCCAGCTTCGACAACCACAAGCGCGACGACTTCAAGCCGTACCTGTTCCGCAGCAGTGACCTGGGCCGCACGTGGACCTCGATCAGCGGCAACCTGCCCGAGAACGGCATGGTGCACACGATCGCGCTGGACCACGTGGACCCGGAACTGGTCTTCGTCGGCACCGAGTACGGCGTGTTCTTCACGCGCGACGCCACCAACCCCAAGGGCGCGCACTGGACACAGCTGAAGGCCGGCATGCCGACCATCGCCTGCCGTGACCTGGAGATCCAGCGGCGCGAGGGTGACCTCGTGGTCGCCACGTTCGGCCGCGGGTTCTACGTGCTGGACGACTACTCGATGTTGCGCGGGCTGGCGCCCGAGGCGCTGGCGAAGCCCGCCGTGGTCTTCCCGATCAAGACGGCGCGCATCTTCAACTTCACGTCGCAGTTCGGCTATCGCGGCAAGGGCTTCCAGGGCGCCGCGTTCTGGCAGACCGACAACCCGCCGTACGGCGCCGTGTTCACGTACAACCTGAAGGACGGGCTGGAGTCGCTGAAGGACCAGCGCCGGTCGGCCGAGAAGGACAAGGTCAAGGCCGGCGAGCCGGTGTCCTACCCGTCATGGGACGCGCTGCGCGCCGAGGACCGCGAGGTCGAGCCCGAACTGGTCATCACCGTGCGGGACAAGGCCGGCAACGTCGTGCGACGGCTGAAGGGCGACGAGGGCAAGGGCCTGCACCGCGTGACGTGGGACATGCGCTACCCGTCCACCGACGCGATCCGGCTGGGCGGCGGCGGCGAGGATTCGCCGTTCCGCGGCGAGTCCCACGGCCCGCTGGCGCCGGCCGGCGAGTACACGATGAGCATCTCGCAGCGCGTGCGCGGGGTCGAGACGGAGCTGGCCGGGCCGGTACCGTTCACGACGAAGCTGCTGGGCGTGCACTCCACCCCCGCGGCCGACCTAGGCGCCGAGGTCGCGTTCCAGAAGGAAGCGGCCGAGCTGTCGCGCGCCGTCGAGGGCGCCGGTCGCGTGCACGGCGACGCGGTCGAGAAGGTGTCCTACATGCGGGCGGCCGTCATGCAGACGCCGCGCCTGGACCGGGCGCTGCTGGCCCGCATCGACAAGCTGGCGGCGAAGCTGGCCGACCTGGATGTCGCGCTGAACGGCGACGACACCGTGTCGAGGCGGCAGGAGCCGACCGCGCCCGGCATCAACGGCCGCGTGGGCCAGGTCATGGGCGGCCTGGACGGCAACCTGGCGGGCGCCACGACGACGATGCGCGAGCAGCTCGCCCTGGCGGCGAGGCTGTTCGGGCCGGTGCTGGCCGAGCTGGCCGGCGGCGTGCAGGACGAGATCAAGGCGCTGGAGAACGAGCTCGAGATGGCGGGGGCGCCGTACACGCCGGGGCGGATCCCGGCCTGGGACGGCAAGTAGAACCCGGACACTGCCGTTGAACGAAACCGGCCCGGCGATTCCCCTGGGATTCGCCGGGCCGGTTTTCTTGTCCTGACGCAGCGGCACTTGCGCCGGCGCAACTCGGGGTGCGCAAGTCGGGGTGCGCAAAGTCGGGGTGCGCAAGTCGTCCGCCGTGCCGGCTACTCCACCGGCTTAACCGAGATCTTGTACGGCAACCGCAGCTTGTTCATCCCGTTCAACGCCGCCACGCGGTAGCACTCGGCCAGCGTCGGGTAGTTGAAGGCGCTCTCGACGAAATAGTCCAGCGTGCCGCCCAGCGAGATGACCGCCTGGCCGATGTGGATCAACTCGGTGGCGCCGGTCCCGATGATGTGGACGCCCAGCAGCGCATGCGTCTGCGGGTGGAAGATCAGCTTCAGCATGCCGACGTCGTCGCCCAGGAGCTGGCCGCGCGCCGTCTCGGTGTAGCGCGCGCTGCCGGTCTCGTAGGGGATGCCTTCCTCGGTCAGCTGCTCCTCGCTGCGCCCCACTGTGCTGATCTCGGGGATCGAGTAGATGCCGATGGGGAAGTCCCGGCTGCGGTCGTGGATCTCGATGCCGAACATGTGGCAGACGGCGGTGCGGCCCTGGTTCATCGAGGTCGAGGCCAGCGCCGGGAAGCCGATGACGTCGCCCACGGCGTAGATGCGCGGGTTCGTGGTGCGGTAGTCGTGGTCGACGGCCAGGCGGCTGCGCTCGTCGACCTCGAGCCCGACGGCCGGCAGGTTCAGGCGCGCGGTGGCGCCGTGGCGGCCCAGGCACCAGAGCACGGCCTGCGCGCGCAGCAGCTTGCCGCTGCGCAGGCTCACCTCGACGCCTTCGGAATCCTCGTCGTGCACGCGCACGACATCCAGCACTTCCTCTCCCAGCCGCAGCGTCAGTCCGCGCGAGCGCAGGTGGAACTGGAGGGCCTCGCTGATCTGCAGGTCCAAAAAGCCGAGCATGCGCGCGCCGCGCTCGACCAGGGTCACGCGCACGCCCAGGCGCGCGAACATCGAGGCGAACTCGGTGCCGATGACCCCGCCCCCGCAGACGATCATCGTCTCGGGCAGGCAGGGCAGGCGCAGCAGGTCGTCGCTCGTCAGGACGCACTTGTCGTCGAACGGGACGCTGGTCGGGCGCGTCGGCTCCGAGCCGGTGGCGATCAGGTAGAAGTCGGCGGTCAAATTGCGGTCGACTTCGGCTCCCCGGACGACCACGCCGCCACTCTCGGTGAACGAGGCCTCGCCCACCAGCAACTCGACGCCGTTGCGGCTGAGCTGCGCGCGGACGATGTCCATCTCGGTGGCGATGATGCGCTGGCAGGAACTGAGGAGTTCGCCGATGGTCAGCTTGCCGGTGCGGACTTCCCCGCGGGCGTTCAGGTGGTCCTTGCCCACGGTGGCGCGCATGATGGCCTCGCGCAGCGCCTTGGACGGGATGGTGCCCGTGTGCACGGCCACGCCGCCGACCTGCTCCATGCGCTCGATGACGCACACCCGGCGACCCAGCTTGGCCGCCTGGATGGCCGCCTTCTGGCCCCCGGGGCCACTGCCGATCACGCAAAGTTCGAAATCCGCCAACTTGCCAGTCCTTTCCGGGCCCCGGAACCGCCCGGGACGCGCCGATTCGCCGAATGAGTCCCCAAGATCAAGCCCCGGGCGGCGGACCGCCACCCCGACCGCCGGCAGGGAGCCCTCCCGGCGACCCCATCGTCGCCACCGGAAGCGGGACGGTCAACCCCCAATGTCCCCGGAAAAGGTCGCCGTTCACCCTAAAGGACCCGCTTACGCGGCCGATTCAAGTCCGTCAGCCCTTTCCGCCGACGGCAGTCGGCCAAGGCCCTGGGCGTGCGCCCAGTCATCACGGGGGATTACAGCATGAAGCTGCAGGTGAAGATCCTGGGCGGGTTCGGGATCGTGTGCGCCATGTTGATCGTCAGCGGCCTGTTGTCGGTCCAGCGGGTCGGGGTCATTCGCCACGAGATGAAGCAGTCGATAGGCGAGTACACGAACCTGGCTGCGCTCATCGAGATGCAGGAGATGACGACGCGCAAGCCGCTGGCCGTCATGGAAATGATCGCCGCGACCGACGCCCGCGACCTGGACGAGCAGTTCGCGGAGTACCAACGCACCAAGGCCGAGATGGATGCCCAGGTCGTCGCCTTCAAGTCCAATCCCGTGGCATCGGACGAAACGGTGCGCCTGCTCGAGGACATGGACCGCACCGACGAAAGCGAGATCCATCCGGCGATCGTCGAGATCCACCGGGAAGCCGTTGCGCAGATCGCCGGCGATCGCGAGGCGGCCCGCCGCCTCGGCGCCCTGGACGCGCAGTTGGACGCCCTGGTGGACAAGCAACTGGAACAGCTCGAAGCAACGATCACGGCCGTCCGGGCCGACGTGGCCGGCACCGAGGCGGCAGCCGACCATACGGTGGCCACGACGCGCACAACGCTGCTGGCCATGATGATCGCCGGGCTGGCGCTGGGCGCCGCCATCGGCTTCGTCGTGGCGCGGGGCGTGGCCCGGCCGGTGGCCCTGCTCGACCTGGCGGCGGCACGAATCGCGCGCGGCGACCTGACCGCGCGCATCGACCCGCGCCTGCTCGGGATGAAGGACGAGATCGGCTCACTGAGCCGCTCGTTCGCGGGCATGGCCGACTTCCTGCGCGGATTCGTCGGCGAAATCGCCGCGAACGTGGGAACGCTCAGCCAGGCGTCGCAGGAACTGTCGGCGACGGCCACGCAGATCGAGGCCAACGCGCAGGCGATGGCCGACAACTCGCGGACCGTGACCGGCAGCGCCGACTCCGTCTCGCACAATTCCGGGCAGGTTGCCCGCGGCGCCAACGACATCTCCGAGCGCATCAGCACCGCGGCGGCCGCCGTGGAAGAGATGAGCGCGAGCATCGCCGAGGTCTCCAGCAGCTGCAACCGCGAGCTGCAGATCGCCGCCTACTCCAACCAGCGCATGGTGGCCGCCCGCGAGAACGTCGGCCGCCTGCACGAGACGGCGCAGCACATCGACCGCGTCAGCCAGCTGATCCGCGACATCGCCGACCAGACGAACCTGCTGGCGCTCAACGCCACCATCGAGGCCGCCTCGGCCGGCGACGCCGGGCGCGGATTTGCCGTCGTGGCCGGCGATGTCAAGGAACTGGCTCGCCAGACGGCCAAGGCCACGACCGACATCGAGGAGAGCATCCGCGCGATCCAGGAGGCCACCCTCCTGTCCATCCGCGAGATCGACGAAGTGGCCGGCTACACGCAGCAACTGAACGACGTCTCGCAGACGATCGCTGCCGCCGTGGAGCAGCAGTCGGCCGCGGCCAACGAGATTTCCTGCAGCCTGCAGCGCGTCAGCGCCGGGTCGGCCGAGATCGCCGAGAGCGTGGGCGACTCGACGGACAGCCTGTCGGGCATCTCGCAGAACGTGCGCAGCCTGGACAACGCCATCCGCGACACCGTGGCCGGCGTGGGCCGCATCAACGAAAGCGTCGGGAACCTGACGGCGGTGGGACGCCGCCTGCAGGAGCAGACGGCGAGGGTCACGCTGGCGTAGGCCGCCGGGCGACATCACGGTAGGGACGGGCTGGGCCGCGGGTTTCTACTCGCGGCCCAGCGCCACGATGGGGTCCATGCGCGCGGCCTTGTTGGCCGGGTACAGGCCGAAGAAGACGCCGATCGCGACCGAGAAGGCGGCTGCGCCCAGGGTTACCCAGGGCGAGACCGAGAACGGGAAGCGCAGCAGGTGCGTCATGCCCCACGAGGCGAAGTAGCCCGTGACGATGCCGAGGATGCCGCCGATGCCCGTCAGCGTGCCGGCCTCGATCAGCACCTGCAGCAGGATGTCCTGCCGCCGCGCGCCGACGGCCATGCGGACGCCGATCTCGCGCGTGCGCTCGGCCACCGAGATCATCATGATGTTCATCACGCCGATGCCGCCCACCAGCAGGCCGATCGACGACAGCACCACCAGCACCAGGGCCACGCCGCCGGTGACCTTGTCGATGAGCTCGCCGTAGGTCTCGGAAGAGACCATATCGAAGTCGTTCTTCGCGTCCGGGCGCAGCCGGCGCGCCTGGCGCAGGGTGCCCGTCAGGTTCGACATCACCTCGTCCGAGGTGTACCCGTCCTTAGTCGTCAGGGCCACGTTGCGGTCCTCGAAGCCGGTGTGCAGGCCGTCCTTCTCGAAGGTGGTCCAGGGCGTGCAGACGTAGTTGTCGCCCATGGCGCCGACGATGTGGCGGCGCGACTCCATCGCCCCGACGATCACGTACGGCTTGCCGTAGATGCGGATGGTCTTGCCGACGGGATCACGCGCCGGGAAGAGGTCCTGGCGCGGGCCGAAGCCCAGGACGCAGACGCGGGCGTGCGACGCCACCTCGTCCGCCGTGAAGAAGCGGCCCTCGTCCACGACCGTCGAGAACAGGAACGGGAAGTTCTGCGAGCAGCCGAACGGCTGCACGAAGTTCGTGCGCTCCTGGCCGTACTTGAGGACCGTGCCGGCGCCGTTGGTGACCTGGTAGTCGACGAGCGCGACGCCCTCGGTCTGCTCGATGGGCGCGATCAGTTCGGACATGAGGTGCGGCCGGCGCTGCTTTTCGTCAGGGTCGCCGCCGCCCACGCCGCTGTCGCGACTGACGTAGATGTACGGCCGACTGGCCGAGACCACGTCCTCGCGGATGCGCCCGCTCAGGCCGCTGACGATGGTGTAGATGGCCAGCAGCGTGGTCACGCCGATGGTGACGCCCAGGATGAGCAGCGCCGAGCGCATGCGGTGCCCGGTGATCGTGCTCAGGGCCTGCCGCACCGCGTCCTTGGTGTCGAACCGGGCGCTATTCATGGCGCAGCGCCTCCACCGGGTCCAGGCCCGCGGCCTTCCAGGCCGGGTAGGTGCCGAAGCCGGCGCCGATCAGGAACGTGGTCCCGAGGCCCAGCAGGATGGACCAGCCCGCCACGGCGAACGGCAACGGCGAGGCCAGCGAGATGACCCAGGCCAGCATCAGGCCGATCAGGATGCCGATGATGCCGCCGATCACAGAGAGCGTCATCGCCTCGACCAGGAACTGCCACATGATGGCCACGCGGCGGGCGCCGAGCGCCTTGCGCACGCCGACCTCGCGCGTGCGTTCGGTGACCGACACCAGCATGATGTTCATCAGCACGATGCCGCCGATGACCAGGCTGATCCCGACCAGGGGCACCAGCGCGCCGTAGATCGCCTTCGAGATGCCGCCCCAGATGGCCAGCATCTGGTCGCTGGACGAGATCGCGAAGTCGTCGCGCTCGAGCGGCCGCAGGCGGTGACGCTGGCGCATCAGGAACGAGGCCTCGTCCCGGGTATCCTGCATCGTCTCGAGGTCGCGGGACTGGATCTTGATGTCGATCGAGCGGGCGGTCCCGAACAGCTTGAACCAGGCCGTGATGGGGATGACCGCGAACTGGTTCCGGTTGTTGCCCATCACGGTGCCGCGGTCGTCGACGACCCCGATGACCGTGAAGTGCCGGCCGCCGATCTTCACCTGGCGGCCCAGCGGGTCGGCATGGCGCGGGAAGAGGTCGCGCGCCGCGTCGTAGCCGAGCACGGTCACCTGCCGGGCCATCTCGACGTCGGCGCGGGTCAGGTGGCGGCCCAGCAGAAGCGGCAGGTCCTCGAGGACGGAGTACTCCTCGGTCATGCCGCGGACGCGGGCGCTGCGGAACACGTTGCCCCCGGCCCGCAGGTCGCTGTTGCTCTCGGCGTAGCCGGCCACCGCAGCGGAGGTGGTCATGCGGCTGTCCAGCCAGTCGCGGTCGTCCAGCGTCAGGTTCGGGTTGTTGAGGGACTCGAGGAAGGCATCGAAATCGGTCAGGAACTGGATGCCGTCCACGCGCGTGAGCGTGAACACGGAGGTGCCCTCGTCCAGCACGACCTGCGAGACGTACCGGTCGGCGCCGTAGATCAGCGAGACCACGGCGATGACCGACATCGTGCCGACGATGTTGCCCAGCAGCGTCAGGAACGTGCGCAGCTTGTGGCCGCGCAGGCTCGCCACCGCGATGCCGACCCCCTCGAGCAGGTTCATCGCGCGCCCTTGTCCTTACCGCCACGGCCCTTGCCGTCCTTGCCCTTCTTCTGGAGCTCGACGCGCGCGCCTTCCTTCAGCTCGCGCAGGATGCGGAACGGCCCGGTCACCACGGTCTGGCCGACGGTCAGGCCCCCGGTCACCTCGAAGTCGTTCTCACCGGCGATGCCGATCTTGACCGGCACGAACTTGACGAAGCCGTCCTTCATGACGAAGACGCCCTCGGTCTCCTTGCGCTTGATCTTCGAGTCGCCCGCAGTGTCGGCCTTGGCCGACCGCGCGACGAAGCCCAGGTCTTTCAGGGCCTTCTCCTGCGCCTTGGCCCGGCGACCAGGGTAGCGGCGCACATCCGCGCTCTTGAGCGGGTAGTCGCGCACCGTGACGGCGCCCAGCGGCACGGCCAGCGCCTGCTTGCGCTCGGCGACGTTGATCTCGGCCTTGGCCGACAGGCCCGGGCGGATGTTCGGCAACGTGCCGTCCAGGGTGATCTTGACCTCGAAGTCGATGGCTTCCTGGCTGCCGCCGGTGCGGGTGCGGATGGGGCTGTTGCCGATCTCGGTCACGTGCCCGGTGAACGTGCTGTCGGGGAAGGCGTCGATGGTGACCTTGGCCGTCTGGCCAAGCTGCACGTCGACGACCTCGGTCTCGTCGACCTCGACCCACGCCTCCATGGTGCCCAGGTCGGCGATGACCAGCAACACCGTGCCCGGGTTGTTCAGCGTGCCCATGATGGCGTTCTCGCCCTCTTCCACGTTCCGCCGCGTGATGACGCCGGTCATCGGGGCGGTGATCGTCACCTTGTCCAGGTCGTGCCGGGCCGAGGCCAGGTTCGCCTCGAGCTGCTTGATGCGGTTGCGCGCGGCATCGACGCGGGCCTTCTCCATGCGGTTGGCCGTGCGCGCGTTGGCCAGCTGCTCCTCGCTGGCCAGCTGCTCGGCGTACAGCTTTTCGGCGCGCTCGAGGTCCAGCTTGGATTTCTCGACCGAGGCCTCGGCCAGCTCGAGATCGGCGCGCGACGAGCGGATCCCCGCCTGCAGCGCGTCGACGGCCGACTTGTAGGCCGACGGGTCGATCTCCATGAGCAGGTCGCCCTGGTTCACGTGCTGGCCCTCGGCCACCGCCAGCTTGACGATGGTGCCCATGGCGTTGGCGCTGACGTCGACCTTGCGCTTGGGCTCGATGGTGCCCGAGCAGTCGACGATGGCCGTCAGGTCCTTGGCTTCGACCTTGCCGACCTCGACGCGCGCCTCGGCCTTGTCGCGACCCTTGAGGGCCGACCCGGCGATGGCGGCCACCACCAGCAGGGCCCCCACGATGATCAGGATCCGTTTCACGATGCCTCTCCCTTTTCGAGCGACCTACATGAAGAGCAGCGACAATCCCAACGGGATCAGGCTGAGCAGCGCCCACGGCAGCACGACCGCGGTGACGGCGGCCTTGCGCGTGAGCCCGAAGACGACGGAGAAACCGATGACCGTCACGGCCAACCCCCACCAGGTGAGGAAGTCGCCGTAGGCCAGCAAGGTCTGAAAAACGGGCGAACCGGGCTCGCCGCCGGGCATGAGCGCCGCCAGGCCGATGTTCACGCGGAAGACCGACTCGGTCGCCATGACGAGCGGCGCCTTGACGATGGGGCCCAGGGCGAACGGTAACAGGCCGGCCCACGAGGAAATGCCGAGGGCCTGCTTGAAGGTGCCCTTGCCGCCGCTCATGCGCACGAAGAAGCCGAGCACGAAGCCGAAGATCAGCATCATGATCCACGCCGTCAGGCCGGCGGTGATCGACTGCGTGATGCGCTTGCCCACCGACGGATTCATGGCGGCTTCGTACTGCGCTTCCATCTGTTCGGGGGGCACCATGCTCATCAGCTTCGAGTCGCGCATCAGTTCCATCTGCTCGGGCCCGGAGATCGGCGACGTCAGCCACGAGAACGCGGCCACGACGATCATCACCATGAGGCCCGGCACCCACCACTGGGGACGCGCGCCGACGCGCGCCATCAGGCGGGCCGGGTGTATGACGAGGTCCCGCAGCCGGCCGACGAGGGAGTCGTTCAGGTCGACGACCGGCGGCGGCGCGCCGGGATCGCCCAGGGGCTTGTGGACGGACATCGCATCGACATCGCCAGGCGTCAGGTCGGACATGTCGGGGTCTCCTTCGCGTTCGCGCGCAGCGTGCGCGCACCAGGAGCGGCGGCGACCGGTCGTCGCGCGCGCCGCGCCTACGTCCCTTCGCCCGGGTTCAACCGGGCCAGCAACGGGCCCGCGGCGCGGGCCAGCGGTCCGGCGGCCTCTTCGGCAGCCAGGCCCGCGGTCTTGTCGTGCTCGGCCAGCAGCTCGCGGGCAAAGCGGCCGTCCTCGATCTCGGCCAGCACATCTCGCATGCGCGCGCGGACCGCATCGTCGATGATGCGCGGCCCGCGGGTCAATCCGCCGTAGGCCGCCGTGCCGCTGATGCGCCCGCGCAACCCCGCCACGCCGTGGCGGTGCAGCAGGTCGGTGATCAGCTTCAGTTCGTGCACGCACTCGAAGTACGCGTTCTCGGGGCCGTAGCCGGCGTCCACCAGCGTGTCGTAGGCCGCCTTCAGCAGCTCGATGACGCCGCCGCACAGGACCGCCTGCTCGCCGAACTGGTCGCTGACGCACTCCTCGCGGAAAGTCGTGACGAAGCCGCCGCCTTCCAGGCACCCGACAGCAAGGGCATACGCAGCCGCCACATCCCAGGTTGCAGGCGGCGAGGTGTCGGTGACCGCCAGCAGGCCGGGCACCCCGCGGCCGGCCGCGTGCAGTTCGATCAACAGGTCGCCCTGGGACTTCGGGGCGGCCAGGAAGCAGGAGCGGCCGGGTTCGGGCCGGATCTGGTCGAAGGCGATGGCGAAGCCGTGGGCGAAGCCGACGGCGGCGTCCGGCTTCAGGTGGGGCGCCACGTCGCGCTCCCAGGCGGCGGCCATGGCCGTGTCCGGCAGCATCAGCATCACGACGTCCGCGCCCGCCACGGCGGCCGCCACCGGCAGGACCGTGAACCCCTCGGACTGGGCCCGCTGGCCGCCCTTGAGCCCCTCGCGGGCGCCGACCACCACGTCGATGCCGCTGCGCCGCAGGTTCAGGGCGTTGGCCCGGCCCATGGTCCCGTAGCCGACCACGGCCACCCTCAGGCCCGTGAGGGGACCGAGCGTGGCACCGGACGGCTCGAGCACGGTGCCCGGCGGCGGCGGATATGCAGCGAAGAAGCGGTGTTCCATGGGCGCACCATAGCCCCGGCGGGGCCATCTTGACAACCCCGGCGCCAGCGGATAAATTGCCCCTTCGCCCGCGCGAGTGGGCTCTTAGGATGTTGGGTGGCGGCTTAGCTCAGTTGGTTAGAGCAACGGAATCATAATCCGTGTGTCCGGGGTTCAAATCCCTGAGCCGCTACCAACATTTTCGAGGCCCAGACGTTCGCGTCCGGGCTTTTTTTGTCCGGTAGCGTCCGAAAATCCCGCCGGGGCGACGTTTGTCTGCCCGCTTGCGCCCCGTCCGCCGTCCCGTGTCCCGACCGCTGGCCACGTCCCGTGCCCGGAGGCCCCGATGTCCCGCCCGCTCGACCTGAACGCCGCCGCGCGACGCCTTGCCGGGCTCGTGGCCGAGGCCTGTCCGGGCGCGTCCGACGCCGGGGTTATCGTGGCGCTGTCGGGCGGACCCGATTCGGTGGCCCTGCTGCTGGCCGCCCACGCCTGGGCCACCCGCACCTGGGAAACGGGCAGCGGGGCTCCGCTGGTGGCAGCCCACCTGAACCACGGCCTGCGCCCGGGCGAGGCCGACCAGGACGCTGTTTTTTGCCGGGGCCTCTGCCGTCGGCTCGGCGTCCGCCTGGTCGAAGGTGCGGCCGACCCGCGCGCGGCGGCCCGCGAGCGCGGGCAGGGCCTCGAGGAGGCGGCCCGCCACCTGCGACGCCGGTTCCTGCTGGATGCGCTCGAAGGGCTGGGCGGCCCCGGTTGCATCGCCACCGGCCACCACCGCGACGACCAGGTCGAGACCGTGCTGATGCGCCTGCTGCGGGGCACCGGCCCGGACGGGCTGCGCGGCATCCGCCCGGTGGCCGGCGCCTTCATCCACCCGCTGCTGCCCTGGGGCCGGGCGGCGATCGTCGCCTTCCTGGAGGAACAGGGACAACCGTGGCGCCTGGATGCCACGAACCTCGACGGCGACAACCTGCGCGCGCGGCTCAGGCGCGAGGTGGTCCCGCTGCTGCGCGACGTGTTCGGCGAGGGCTGCCTGGAGGGGCCGGCGCGGCTGGCCGATCTGCTGGAGGCTGACCTGGGCCTGCTTGAAGAGCTGTCAGCAGAGGCGCTGACGGGAATCCGCGACGGCGACGGCCTGCGGGTCGGCGCCCTGCTGGACCTGCCCCCGGCCCTGGCCGCCCGCGCCCTGCGCGCCTGGCTGGGAATGCCCGAACTGCTTGAGGCGGTCCATGTGGCCACGATCCTGGCCTGGCTGCGCGAGGGGACGTCCGGATCGGGGCTGGACCTGCCCGGCGGGCGGCGCCTGGTCCGTGAATTCGACCGGCTGTCGGCGGGTACGGGGGCGACCAGGATGGACGGGCCCGAGGACTGGCGACCCGAGGTGGCCCGCCTGCCCGACGGCGGCGACCCGGGACCGCAGGGCGTCGGCGACCCCGACGACCCCGCGACCTGGCGGCTGGCGTGCCCCGCGTCAGCGCTCAGCGGCAACCTGCGGGTGCGCGGCTGGCGGCATGGCGACCGTTTGCGCCCGCTGGGCCTGGGCGGATCGAAAAAGGTCAGCGACCTGTTGCGCGAAGCCCGCACGCCGGCGGCGGACCGGGGCGACGCGATGGTCGTGACGGACGACGAAGGCATCCTCTGGGTCGTCGGCGTGGCCCGCGACGAGCGTACCCGGCTGTTGCCGGGATCCGGGGTGATGGTTACTATCTCCATCATCCGAAGGCATTCCCCCACGACGCGAGGAACGCGTAACTAAATGAGTCAGCAACCCGGCCGGCCAGGCAGCGGGAACGATGGGAAGGGCCCCAAGGGCGGCCCGGGCAAGAACGCCCCCGGCAAGGGCGGCCCGAACATGAAGGCCCCCCACATCCCGGGCAAGACCGCCGGGTTCTGGGTGCTCCTGCTGTTCCTGGTCTTCCTCGTCTACCAGATGATCGCCCTGCCCCGCACGACGGTGCAGGAGCTGACCTATTCGACCTTCCGCGAGCAGGTCGACAAGGGCAACATCAAGACCGCCACCAAGACCAACCTGATCGTCCTGGGCGAGCTCAACGAGAAGACGTCGCTGACGGTCAAGGACGGTTCCCTGCGTGAAGTGGACAAGTACACCACGCGCCTGCTGTCGGACCGTGACGACTTCGCCGAATGGGTGCAGGAGAAGAACCCCAAGGCGACCCTGGTCGGCGAGCCGCAGAAGACCAACTGGTGGGTCCACTTCATGACCTACTACCTGCCCTTCCTGCTGATCCTGGCGCTGTGGCTGTTCTTCCTGCGCCAGATGCAGGGCGGCGGCAACAAGGCGTTCAGCTTCGGCAAGAGCCGCGCCAAGATGTTCAACATGGACAAGCCGGAGATCACGTTCGAGGACGTGGCGGGCTGCGACGAGGCCAAGTACGAACTGCAGGAGATCATCGACTTCCTGCGCGCGCCGCAGAAGTTCCAGCGCCTGGGCGGGCGTATCCCGAAGGGCGCGCTGCTGGTCGGCTCGCCCGGCACGGGCAAGACGCTGCTGGGCCGCGCGGTGGCCGGCGAGGCGGGCGTGCCGTTCTTCAGCATGAGCGGTTCGGACTTCGTGGAGATGTTCGTGGGCGTCGGCGCCAGCCGCGTGCGCGACCTGTTCGAGCAGGGCAAGAAGAACGCGCCGTGCATCATCTTCATCGACGAGATCGACGCGGTCGGTCGCCATCGCGGCGCGGGCCTGGGCGGCGGCCACGACGAACGCGAGCAGACGCTCAACCAGCTGCTGGTCGAGATGGACGGCTTCGAGGCGAACGAGGGCGTCATCCTGCTGGCGGCCACCAACCGGCCCGACGTGCTGGATCCGGCGCTGCTGCGGCCGGGCCGCTTCGACCGACAGATCGTCGTCGACATGCCGGACCTGGTCGGCCGCGAGGCGATCCTGAAGGTGCACATCCGCAAGATCAAGATCGCGCCGGACGTCTCGGCCGCGCAAATCGCCGCGGGCACGCCCGGCATGGCGGGCGCCGACCTGGAGAACCTGTGCAACGAGGCGGCGCTGCTGGCCGCGCGCAAGAACCACGACATGGTGAACATGGACGACTTCGAGGACGCCAAGGAGAAGGTCATGCTGGGGCCCGAGCGCCGCAGCCGGGTCTTCACCGACGCGGTCAAGCGCGAGGTCGCCTACCATGAGGCCGGACATGCGGTCGTCGCCTGGTTCTGCCCGGATGCCGACCCCGTGCACAAGGTGACGATCATCCCGCGCGGGCAGGCGCTGGGCCTGACGCACATGCTGCCGGAAGAGGACCAGTACACTGTCAGCGAGCAGAAGTACCTCGACCAGATCTGCGTGGCGCTGGGCGGCCGCGTGGCCGAGGACCTGTTCCTGGGCAAGATCGGCTCGGGCGCCTACGGCGACATCAAGGCCGTGACGAGCTACGCGCGCACGATGGTGACCCGGCTGGGCATGAGCCGCAAGCTGGGCCCCATCGCGTTCGAGGAAGCCGCCGAGCAGGTGTTCCTGGGCCGCGACTTCGGGCGCACGCACGTGTTCAGCGAAAAGACGCTGCAGGAGATCGACGCCGAGATCAAGCGGATCGTCGACGAGCAGTTCTCGCGCGCCTACGCCATCCTGGACGAGAACCGGGACAAGGTGGAGACGGTAAAGGACGCGCTGCTCGGGCGCGAGTCGATCGACGCCGCCGAGTTCAAGCTGCTGATGCAGGGCCTGGCCCTGCCGGAGCCGGAACTGGTCATCGACCACTCGCTGGACGGCGTGGCGGCGCCGGCCGCAGGCGACGGGGTGGTCGTCGAGGGCGACACGATCGCCGACGCCAGCATCACCGACAGCGCCCACGGCGACGACCCCGACCTGGGATCGGGCGACAAGTCGCACGTCGACCGGACGGTATGACGGCCGACAGGCATCCGCAGTCGCAGGAAGGGGGCCCTTGGGCCCCCTTTCGCGCCCCTGCCTGGGACCTGGGCCGCGTACAGCTGCAGGCTGCCGGCCGGCCGCTGGTCATGGGCATCGTCAACCTGACGCCCGACAGCTTCTGGGAGGGCTCGCGCGCGGCCTCGCCCCAGGCCGCCGTCGAGCTGGCGCTGCGACTGGCTGCCGAGGGCGCCGACCTGCTGGACCTGGGCGCCGAGTCGTCGCGACCGGGCGCCGAGCCGATCGGCGCCGAGGTCGAACTGGCGCGACTGCTGCCGGTGCTGAAGCTGCTGCGCGCGCGCACGGACCTGCCGCTGACGATCGACACGGTCCGCGCGGCGACAGCAGAGGCGGCGCTCGGCGAAGGCGCCGATGCGATCAACGACATCAGCGCCGGCACGCTGGACGCGCGCCTGGCCCAGGTGGTCGCGGCGGCCGGCTGCGGCATCGTGCTGATGCACATGCGCGGGACGCCCGCCACGATGCAGGAATCGCCGGCGTACGACGACGTGGTCGGCGAAGTGGCTGCGTGGCTGGCCGGGCGCGCCGCCGCGTTCGAGGCTGCCGGCGTGGCGCCCGGGCGCATTGCCGTCGACCCGGGCCTCGGCTTCGGCAAGCTGCCGGGGCACAACCTGGAGTTGCTGCGGCGGGCCGGGGCGGTTGCCGGCGGGCGACCGTTGCTGGTGGGCGCCTCGCGCAAGAGCTTCATCGGCGCCGTCAGCGGCGCCGCGGCGGCCGACCGCCTGCCGGGCAGCCTGGCGGCGCTGGCGGCAGCCCGGCGCGCGGGCGCGGCCGTCGTACGCGTGCACGATGTCGCCGCCTCGCGTCAGTTTCTCGACGTGCTGGCGGCCATCGGGAACGATTGAACGCCGCGCGGCGGGAATTGCCCGTTGAGGGACCCTCGAACCGGTGTTAGGTTGGGCCCATGTGGGAAAAGGTCTCCGGCAGTATCATCATCGACGTCCTCGATATCGTCATCGTGGCCTACCTCCTCTATCGCCTGATCGTGTTCATCAAGGACACGCGGGTGATCCAGATGTTCGTCGGCCTGGGCCTGCTTCTGGTGCTGTCGTTCGTCGCCGAGGCGCTGGGCATGATCGTGGTCGGGCGCATCATCGGCACGCTGCAGACGGTGTGGGTGGTGGCGTTCATCATCATCTTCCAGCCTGAACTGCGTTCGGCGCTGACCACGCTGGGACTGGGCAGCGGGCTCGGGCGCAAGGGCGTGCGCGAGATCCCAGCCGAGCAGGAACTGCTCAAGGCCGTCACCCGGATGTCCAAGCGCGGCCTGGGCGCGCTGATCGTCGTCGAGCGCGAGGTGCGCCTGAGCGACTGGGTGCAAAAGGGCGTGCCGCTGGACGCCGAGATCACCGCCGCCACCCTCGAAGCCATCTTCACGGCGCCGGGGCCGCTCCATGACGGCGCCGTCATCATCAGCAACAACAAGATCGCCGCCGCCGCCGTGATCCTGCCGATCGCCGAGCGCGAGGAACTGGGCTACGTGCTGGGCACGCGGCATCGCGCGGCCATCGGCATCAGCGAACTGTCGGACGCGATCGTGCTGGTGGTGTCGGAGGAGACGCGCGCGATCAGCCTCGTCTACGGCGGGCACATCCGCCGCGGCCTGACGATGGATGACCTGACGGCCGAACTGGCGCGCGTGTACCGCCGGCAGAGCGGCGGACCGCGCAAGCACAAGCGCAGGGCCAGCGACCGGGCGGCCGACCTGCCGGTCGAGCCCGTGCGCAGCGGCGGCGCCGCAGCGCCCGAATCGCAGGGCTGAGGGGCGACGAACGCTGCACGAGGGAACGAAGAGGGCGCGCTGCCAACCGGCGGCGCGCCCTTTTCATTGCCCGCTGTGTCGGTCAGCCGCGCGCGCGCTGGATGAGCGCGAGGTCGGCCAGCACCAGCGCGGCCATCGCCTCGACGATGGGCACGGCGCGCGGCACGACACACGGGTCGTGGCGGCCGCCGGCGGCGAGGTCGCGCAGGACGCCGTCGTAGCCGGCCGTGCGCTGCGCGCGCGCGATGGTGGCCGGCGGCTTGAAGGCCACGCGGAAGGTGACGGGCTCGCCGTTGCTGATGCCGCCCTGCACGCCGCCGCTGCGGTTGGTGGCGGTGCCCAGGCCGCCGTCGCGCGCGACGAAAGCGTCGTTGTGCTCGGAGCCGCGCAGGGCCGCGCCCGCGAAGCCGGAACCGATTTCGAAGCCCTTGGTGGCCGGCAGCGACAGCATCGCGTGCGCGAGCATCGCCTCGAGCTTGTCGAACACGGGCTCGCCCCAGCCGGCCGGCAGGCCGCGGCAGGCGCACGCAATGACGCCGCCGACCGAGTCGCCGTCGGCCTGCGCCGCGGTGATGGCCTGCGCCAGGGCGTCGGCCAGTTGCGCGTCGGGGCAGCGCGTGGGATGCGCGTCCACGGCGGCGCGCGTGATGGTCGCGGCATCCACCTGCGCGGGCCCCAGGCCGCCGACCTGCTCGACCCAGGCGACGATCTCGACGCCGCAGGCCGAACGCAGCCAGTGCGCGGCGATGGCGCCGCCCGCGACGCGGCCGACGGTTTCGCGCGCGCTGGCGCGGCCGCCGCCCGAGGCCGAGCGCAGGCCATACTTCTGCTGCACCGTGTAGTCGGCGTGCGAGGGCCGCGGGGCCTCCGCAAGTTCGGCGTAGTCGCCGGGACGCTGGTCGCGGTTGCGCACCAGCAGCGCGATGGGCGTGCCGAGCGTGCGGCCGTCCTCGACGCCCGACAGGATCTCGACCTGGTCGGCTTCCTGGCGCGGCGTCGCCAGCGCGCCCTGGCCGGGGCGACGGCGGTCCAGTTCGCGCTGGATGTCGACCGGGGCGAGGTCCAGCAGCGACGGGCAGCCGTCGACAACGGCGCCGACGCCGGGGCCGTGCGACTCGCCGAACGTCGTGACGCGGAACAGGCGGCCGAAGGTGCTGGACATGGTTCTCCCGTCCTGGTGACTCCCACGTCCATGTGACTCTCACATCCTCGTGGCATGGGCGCGGCGGTGTCAGTGGGCTGACACCGCCGCGTGATGATGGCAGAGGGTCGGCCGGGGCGCAACGGCGCGGTCGCGGTCGAGTCAGCGACTTCGCCCTAGATGACCACGTCGTAGCCTTCGAACTGCGGCGGCCCCAGGTACATGCCTTCCGGCGCCTTGGCGCGCGCATGGGCCTGGCGGAAGTGATCCGACTCGGTCCAGGCCGTGAATACCTCGCGCGAATCCCAGGCCGAATGCGAGACGAACGTGGTGACGCCCTCTACCGGGGCGCCCTGCAGCAGGTGGAACTGCCGGAAGCCCGGCACCTCGGCCAGGCGCGAGTCGCGCTCGCGCCACATGGTGACAAAGGCCTCGGCGAAGCCGGGCGCGACGCGGAACCGGTTCATGGCGATGTACATGGGAACCTTTCTGGGAACGACAGTCGGGTGCGGCCCGGGTCAGGGATGGGCACCGGTCCGCCTCAGGATCGGCGCACGGACGCCGGACCGCCACCTGCGGAAACCGAAGCCCGGTTGTCATTTGCTTAGAATTTCTGGCGTGGATGCAGTATGATGATGGGGGGATTAAGAGGTCCGTCGGCGGCTCGCCCGTCCGGGCTCAAGCATGCAAGTCTTTTCGTTCCAGGGAGTTCACCGTGCTGCCCTTGTCTGGTCGCGCCGTCCGGCGCCTGTTGCGGTCCACCGCGCTGTCCCTGTTGCTCCTGGCTGCCCTGACCTCGGGGACCGGCGCCGCCCTCGCCGCCGACATCGGCCCCATCACAACCGAGGCCCTCGCGGCCGCGCGCGCGCTGCCGCAATGGCAGCCGGCGACCTGGGTCGACCACCCGGTGCGTGTGGAGCTTCGCGACCGCGCGGACCTCGATCGGCTTCTGGGCACGGTGCCGCTGGCGGACTTCTCGCGCGAAGACGTCAAGCTGACCTACGGCGGGCCGGACGGGAAGACCGAGAGCGTGGCCCTCGAGGTGCGCGTGACCGACAGCGAGCAGGCTGCCCTGGAAGCCGCGGGCTGGCGGACGACCGCGCTGCGCGACGTGGATCGCGAGGGCCGCGAGGCCGTCGAAAAAGCCTGGGCCGCGCAGGACCCCGGCAAGTCGGCCGACAAGGTCTTCACGTTCCCGCTGACCGTGTACCCGACGCACGCGGAGATCGGCCAGATGCTGGCGGACTTCGCCGCGGCGAACCCGACGCGCGCGCGGGCCTTCCAGTACGGCACCAGCATCCAGGGCCGCGCCCTGTGGGGCCTGGTCATCAGCGACGACGTGAACAACACCGAGGCCGAGCCCGAGGTGCGGCTTAGTTCGAGCATGCACGGCGACGAAGTGACGGGCATGGTCCTGCTGCTGGACTTCGCAAACTACCTGCTGACGAACTACGGCGTGGCCGGGCGCGAAGATGTGACCAACCTGGTCGACAACTACGAGATCCACATCATCCCCAGCTACAACCCGGACGGCACCTACCTGTCCCAGCGGGGCAACGCCAACTCCGTCGACCTGAACCGGAACTTCCCGTTGCCGGCCGGCACCGACCCCGTGACGGCGACCGAGAACCTTGCCTTCATGTCGCACGCGAACGCGCACCATTTCACGATCAGCGAGAACTACCACGGCGGCGCCCTGGTCGTGAACTACCTGTGGGACTACACCCCCACGCTGACGTCGGACGACGCCGCGCTGCAGAAGATGAGCCTGGAGTACTCGACCTACAACACGCCGATGTACAACGGAGCGTTCACGCAGGGCATCACCAACGGCTACGCCTGGTACCAGGCTCTTGGGACGCTGCAGGACTGGAGCTACGACCAGACCGGGTGCATCGACGCGACGGTCGAGGTCTCGAACACGAAGTGGCCGGCCACGAGCACGCTGACGGCGTTCTGGAACGAGAACCGCGAGAGCCTGATGCACTACGCCAAGACGGCCCGCTACGGCGTCAACGGCGTGGTGACCGACGCGGTCAGCGGGCTGCCCGTCGACGCCACGGTGACGGTTACCGGCAACGCCAAGACCGTCAGGACCGACCCGGCGCACGGCGACTACTACAAGCTGCTCGCGACCGGGACCTACCAACTGTCGTTCAGCGCGCCCGGCTACTACACCCAGACCATCAGCAGCGTCGCCACCACCTGGGGCACGCCGACCGTGCTGAACGTGCAACTGCAACCGCAGCCGCGTGGCGCCCTCTCGGGCCTGACGCGGGCCGTGGGCGGCGCGGCGCTGGCTGCCCAGGTCCAGGTCTATGCCAATCCGGCCAACACGTTGGTGGCCTCGCTCAGCAGTGACGCCGCGGGCGCCTACGCCGTGAGCAACCTGCCCTACGGCAATTACCGACTGGCCTTCACTGCGGTCGGCTACGCGGCTGCCGAGCGGATCGTGACCCTCGATGCCGCCGCCGTCACCGTGCCGACGGTGTACCTGGCGACGGCCATCACGCTGACGCCCTTCGCCTCGAACTTCGACAACGGCCTGACGACCGGCTGGACCACGACGTGGGCGCTGCTGGCCCCCGGCGCCGACGGTACCGCATACGAGATGACCGACAGCCCGGTAGGCAACTACCTGGGCAACCTGACCAAGCCGTGCACGATGACCTCGGGCGCCGACCTGTCGGCCCTGGTCTCGGGCAACCTGACGTTCCGCGCCAAGTGGGACATCGAGACCAACTGGGACGGCGTGCAATTGCAGGTCTCGGTGGGCGGCGGTGCGTGGACCCCGGTGTCCACGGCCCGCACGCAGCCCGGCAGCGGTCAGGGCGTCCAGACAGCCGGGCAGCCATGGTACGAGGGCTTGCAGTCAACATGGGTTACCGAGACGATCAGCCTGGCGCCATGGCTGGGCCAGAACAACGTCCGGTTCCAGTTCGTACTGCGGACCGACGGTTCGGTGTACAAGGACGGCTTCCACTTCGACAGCTTCCTGATCCAAGGCGAGGGAGCCAACCCCTACAGCGGCACGGGCGACCTGCCGGCGGCCACGCGCCTGGCGGGCGTGCAGCCCAACCCGTTCAATCCCTCGACCTCGGTGCGCTTCGAGTTGGCCCGGCCCGCGAAGGCGCTGGTCCGGGTGTACGACGTGTCGGGCCGGCTCATCCGCACGCTGGTCGACGAGCCGCGCGCGGCCGGCCCCCAGGATGTCGCCTGGGATGGCCGTGACGGGAACGGACAGCCGGCGCCCAGCGGCCTCTACCTGTTCCGCCTGACGGCCGATGGCGTGGACCAGTCAGCCAAGGCGACGCTGGTCAAGTAGGATCGCGAAAACACGCACAGGAGCATGAGGGGCCGCGCCGATGCGCGGCCTCTCGCCTGCCGACACGGGCGGCCGCCGGACCCGATTGACACCGCGGGCGAATCGCGGTATGATTGCTCCTGTTGGACGCCGACTCACGAACCTGTGCCAGGAACGGACAATGCCGATCCGCAACGACAGCAGCCTCCAAGCCAGGAACCTCCACGTCAACCGCGCCACCGGTGTGGCCAGCGGCAATTGGCGTTGGTGGCGTTGGCGGGCCGCGGGCCCGGATGCTGGCGTTTGCGCGCGGGAGCTGCCTGAATTGGACTGAGCCCCGACCCGAATTGCCGATCCGAGCCCGTCATCCCGAGGATGCCGGGTTTTTCGTTTACCGGGGGCTGCCTCCCGCAGCCCACACAGGAGAAGACATGACCGAGCGAGACAACCGCCCCCCGATCACCCCGGACGCCCGGAACGCCCACGAGCGCCTGGAGCCCGTGCGCGCGGTGATCCCCGCCGACCTCGAGACGCCGGTATCGGTGTTCCTGAAGCTCGAGGGACGCGGTGCCGCGTTCCTGCTCGAGAGCGTCGAGCGCGGCCTGCAGCAGGGGCGCTACTCGTTCATCGGGCTGGACCCGGGCGCCGAGTTGACCCTGCGCGGCGACGCGGTGACGGTGACGCGGCGACGGGAAGGCAAGGCCGAGAGCGTGACCAGCCCGGTCGACCCGGCCGACCCGCTGGCCGCGGTGCGCCTGGAGATGGCGCGTTCGCCGCTGGCCGCCGGTGGCGACCGGCCGCTGCCACCGCCGCTGGGCGGCGCCGTGGGCTACCTGGGCTACGACCTGGTGCGCTTCTTCGACAACATCCCGCTGCCGGCCGAAGACGGCGACGACCTGCCCGGTTTCCACTTCCTGGTGCCGCGGACGATGGTCGTGTTCGACCATGCGCGCAGCGAGATCGAGATCGTCTCGCTGCCCGAGGGCCCGGGCGAGGCCGACCGCGAGCGCGCGCACGCGCGCATCGACGAACTAATGGCGCTGCTGGCGGCGCCGCTGCCTGCCTCGGCGCGGCAGCAGGGTCCGGCCGTCGACAGCCGCGGCGGCGGCGGCACGGACCGCGACGACCCGGCCGCGGGCCTGACGGCCGAGGTCGACCGCGACGAGTTCATGGCGCGCGTCAGCCGCGCCCAGGAGCACATCCTGGCGGGCGATGCGTTCCAGATCGTGCTCAGCCAGCGCCTGGAAGGCACGACGACGGTGCCTCCGTTCGCCGTCTACCGCGCGCTGCGCATCCTCAACCCCAGCCCGTACCTGTTCTACCTGGACTTCGGCGGCCACCAGCTGATCGGCTCGTCGCCGGAGATGCTGGTACGGCTGCACGAGGGGAAGCTGCAGGTGAACCCCATCGCCGGCACGCGTCCGCGCGGCGACACGCTGGCCGCCGACAACGCGCTGGCGGCGGACCTGCTGGCCGACCAGAAGGAGCGCGCCGAGCACGTCATGCTGGTGGACCTCGGCCGCAACGACCTGGGCCGCGTCTGCAACCTGGGCTCGGTGCAGGTCGACGAATTCATGGCCGTCGAGCGCTACAGCCACGTGATGCACCTGGTCTCGCGCGTCTCGGGCGAGATGCTGCCGGGCCTGGACATGTTCGACGCGCTGCGCGCGACATTTCCCGCCGGCACCGTCTCGGGCGCGCCGAAGATCCGCGCGATGCAGATCATCAGCGACCTGGAAGGCCGGCGCCGCGGCTACTACGCCGGGGCCGTCGGCTACTTCGGGCAGTCGGGCGACATGGACATGTGCATCTCCATCCGCACGCTGCTGCGGCAGGGCGACCGGTTCGTCGTGCAGGCGGGCGCCGGCATCGTCGCCGACTCGGACCCGGGGCGCGAATACCAGGAGACCCTTGACAAGATGAGCGCGCTGGCCCGCGCCGTGAAACTGGCCGGGGAGGGACGCTGAGATGATCCTCTTGATCGACAACTACGACTCGTTCACCTGGAACCTGGTGCAGGCCATCGGCAGCCAGGGCGTCGAAGTGACCGTGCGACGCAACGACGCGATCACCGTCGACGAGGCGCTGGCGCTGGCGCCGGCCGGCCTGGTCGTCTCGCCCGGCCCCGGCGGACCGCGCGACGCCGGCGTGAGCATGGCGATGATCACAGCCTTCACCGGACGGGCGCCCATCCTGGGCGTGTGCCTGGGCCACCAGTGCATCGTCGAGGCGGCCGGCGGCCGCGTCATCCGCGCCGCGAAGCCCGTGCACGGCAAGACCAGTCGCATGTACCACGACGGCGCCGGCATCTACGCCGGGTTGTCGAACCCGTTCGAGGCCACGCGCTACCACTCGCTGATCGCGGCCGAGGCCGACCTGCCCGCCACGCTGAAGGTGACCAGCTACACCTCGGACGGCGAGATCATGGGCGTGCGCCACGTGACGCATCCCATCGAGGGCGTGCAGTTCCATCCCGAATCCATCCTCACCGTCGAGGGCCGACTGCTGCTGGCCAACTTCCTGGGCGCCGTGCGCGCCGCCGGAGGCCGCCATGGCGACCGCGCCTGAGTCCGCGAACGACATTTCGCGCGAGGCGCTCGAGATCGTCATCGCCGGCCATGACCTGGGCCGGGAGCGCGCCCGCGCGCTGATGACTGCCGTGATGGAAGGCGGCGTCCCGCCGGCGCGCCTGGGCGGCCTGTTGGCGGCGCTGCGCGCGCGCGGCGAGACCGTGGACGAGATCACCGGTTTCGCCGAGGCGATGCGGCACGGCTCGTTGAAGGTGCGCTGCCGTCGAGAGGGCCTGGTCGACACCTGCGGCACCGGCGGCGACGCGAGCGGCACGTTCAACATCTCGACGGCGACGGCCCTGGCAGCCGCAGGCATGGGCATCCCGGTGGCCAAGCACGGCAACCGAGCGGTATCGTCGCGCAGCGGCAGCGCCGACGTGCTTGAGGCGCTGGGCGTGAACATCGAACTGGGTGCCGCCCGGGCCGGCGAGGTGCTGGACGAGGTCGGGCTGGCATTCCTCTTCGCCCCGGTGCTGCACCCGGCGATGAAGCACGCCGGCCCCGTGCGACGTGAACTGGGCGTGCGCACCGTGTTCAACGTGCTCGGGCCGCTGACGAATCCGGCGGGCGCCGAACTGCAACTTCTGGGCGTGTTCGATCCTTCGCTCTGCGAGCCGCTGGCGCGCGTGCTGGGCGCGCTGGGTTCTCGCCGGGCCTTCGTCGTGTACGGCGCCGGGGGCCTGGACGAGGTCTCGCCGCTGGGCCCGACGCGCGTGGCCGAGTTGCGGCGCGGCGCGGTGCGGACCTTCACCTTCGACCCGTCCGAGGCGGGCGTCGACCTGTGCGACGCGACCGCGCTGGCGGGCGGGTCGCCGGCACGGAATGCGGCGATCATCACCGGCGTGCTGTCGGGCGAGCCGGGACCGGCAGCCGACGCCGTCGCGCTGAACGCGGGCTTCGTGGCGGTGCTGGCCGGGCGCGCCCCCGATTTCAAGACGGGCGTGGCGCTCGCCCGCCAGACCCTGCGCAGCGGCGCGGCACTCCGACTCCTGAGCCAGCTGGTGCGCGCGACGAGCAGCGCCCAGCGGGAGGGTACATGAGCTTCCTGAACCACATCAGACCGCTGAAGATGGCCGAGGCGGCCCAACTGCGCGCCGACTTCGCCGCCTCGCCCCCGCGGCGATCGGCCGACCGGCCGCTGCGCGACTTCCGCGCCGCGCTGCAGGGAGGCCGACGCCTGATCGCCGAGATCAAGGGCAAGGCCCCGAGCCACCCCGGCTTCGAACTGTCGGTCCCGGTCGACCGCATGGCGCGTACCTACCTGCGCGGCGGCGCCGCGGCGCTGTCGCTGGTCACCGACCGCACCCACTTCGGGACCGGCCTCGGGGACCTGGACGCCGCGCGCTCGGCCGGGTTGCCCGTCATCGCGAAGGACTTCGTGCTGGACCCCGTGCAGATCGACGCGGCGTGGGTCGCCGGGGCCGATGCCGTGCTGCTGATCGCGCGCTGGCTGGACGCCCACGCGCTGGCCTCCCTGCGGGCACACGCTCGCGGGCTGGGGTTGGCCGTGCTGGTGGAGTGCCACGACGAGCGCGACATCGACCTGGCCCTGGGCGCGGGCGCCGACCTGGTCGGCGTGAACAACCGCGACCTGGCGGCGCTGCGCACGGACCTCGGACGCGGCGAGCGCCTGTTGCCGAGGCTGCCCGGACGCATCGTTCGCGTGGCCGAGAGCGGCCTCTACACCGTTGCCGACGTCGAGCGCCTCGAGCGCGTCGGCGCCGACGCCTTCCTGATCGGCCATGCGCTGCTCAGGAGCCGCGATCCCGGCGACACCGTGGCGGTGCTCGGCGGCCGCCGGGCCGAGAACGCGCCGCTGGTGAAGATCTGCGGCATCACGAACGGGGACGATGCGCGGCAGGCCAGCGAAGCCGGCGCCGACCTGCTGGGCCTGGTCTTCGCGCGGAGCCCGCGCCAGGTCGACCTGGAACAGGCGGCCGCGATCCGCAGCGCCGTTCCCGGTGCGCGGCTGGTCGGCGTCTTCCGCGATCATGCACCCGGCGAGGTGCTGGCGGCGGTAAGGGCGGCGGACCTGGACCTGATCCAACTGCACGGCAGCGAATCCCCGGCCTACGGCGACGAGGTGTCGCATGCCGCCGGCGTGCCGCTGATACGCGCGCTGACCCCGGCGCAGGTCGACGACGACACGATGGCGCGGCATCCCGAGGCTGCGTACTTCCTCGTGGACCCGCCGAAGGGCACGGCGGCGACCGCGCGCGGCGAGGTGCTGGCGGCCGCAGCCCGCCTGTCCCGCGCCGGCGCGCGCGTGCTGCTGGCCGGCGGCCTGGGGCCCGACGAC
>CAIWHK010000051.1 GCA_903912525.1 uncultured bacterium
AGTTGCGCCGGCGCAAGCGCGCCACGGCGCCGGCGCAACTCGTTCAGGCAGCGATCGCGGCTCAGCCCTTCAGCGAAGCCATGTCGATCACGAAACGGTACTTAACGTCGCTCTTGAGCATGCGTTCGTAGGCCTCGTTGATCTCCTGGATATCGATCAGCTCGATGTCGCAGGCGATGTCGTTCTTCCCGCAGAAATCGAGCATCTCCTGCGTCTCGGCGATGCCGCCGATCAGCGAGCCGGAGAGGTTGCGGCGGGGCAGGATCAGGCTGAACGCATGCACGGGCTGGGGCGCGGGCGGCACGCCCACCACGACCAGGCTGCCGTCGAGCTTCAGCAGCCCCAGATAAGCGTTGAAGTCGTGGTCGGCCGAGACGGTGTCGAGGATCAGGTCGAAGCTGCTGGCGTGCTTCGCCATCTCGTCGGCATTCTTCGAGATGACGACTTCGTCGGCGCCAAGGCGCAGGCCGTCCTCGACCTTGCCCTCCGACGTCGTGAACAGCACGGTGCGCGCACCCATCGCGTGCGCGAACTTCACGCCCATGTGACCGAGGCCGCCCAGGCCGACGACGCCGACCTTCTTGCCGGGGCCGGCGCCCCACTTGCGCAGCGGCGAGTACGTCGTGATGCCGGCGCACAGCAGCGGCGCCGCAGCGGCCGGGTCCAGGGTGGTGGGCACCTTCAGCGTGAACGCCTCGTCACAGACGATCTTCTCCGAGTAGCCGCCCTGCGTCTGGCCGCCCGAGTGCTTGTCGGGGCCGCCGTACGAGAACACCGGGCCACCCAGGCAGAACTGCTCGAGGTCGGCGGCGCAGCTGGAACACGTGCGGCACGAGTCGACCAGGCAGCCGACTGCGGCGGTGTCGCCGACCTTGAACTTCGTGACATTGGCGCCGACGCGCGTGACCAGGCCGAGGATCTCGTGTCCCGGCACCAGCGGGTAGGTGCTCGGGCCCCATTCGCTGCGGGCCGAGTGCAGGTCGGAGTGGCAGACGCCGCAATAGAGGATGTCGATCTCGACGTCGGTCGCCAGCGGCTCGCGGCGGGTGATGGTATGGGGCGCCAGCGGCGTGGTGGCGGAGTGGGCGGCGAAGGCCTTGGTGGACATGTCGAGCCTCTCGAAAGGGGTGGCGGACCGGGTCTCAGCGTGACTAGATGTTCGCTCCGGCCGGGCGTTCCCGCCATGGCCAATCCGGTGTACGCTATGGGCCGACGCCCCGCGCGGGGGCTGATCCACCGCGAGTACGGGAGTCTGAAGCCTTGATCAGCACGGCCACCACCGGTTACCGCCTGCGACTGCTGCCCCTGGCGCTGGCTGCCGTCATCGTCACGACGTCCATCCCCGCCGAGCTGTGCTCGCCGAACCGCTGGGAAACGCACTTCGACGCGGGTGATGTGGCGGTGAACCTGCTTCTCTATGCCCCGCTGGGCGTGGCGCTGCGGCGGCGCCCCTGGTGGCAGGTGCTCGCGGGGGCGGCGGCGGTGTCCGGGGCCATTGAACTGTGGCAGGTCTGGTGCGCCCAGCGTCACCCGGCTTCCTGGGACGTGATCGCCAACGGGGCCGGCGCCCTGCTGGCCGCACTGGCCGTGCGCCGGTGGCGGCGAAACGTGCCGGCGGGGACGGGCATTCCACTCGGGACCAACGAGAAGGTGGCGACCGTCGGCGTGCTGGTGGCGCTGCTCGTGTTCGGGAACCTGCGGGGCGCTTCGCCGGCGCTCACCGGGTGGGACGCAGGCTATCCGCTGCTCCTGGGGAGCGAGGCGACGGGCGATCGCGCGTGGGACGGGACCATCCGCTCGGTGGCCCTGTACCCGGGCTGGCTGTCGGCGCGGGAACGCCGGCTCCTGGAAAGCGACGGGCCCGAGGGCCGCGCTTTGGAGGCGGCGCGCGCGGTCCATGCCGTGCACGACAGCGTGACCTTCACGGGCGGCCCGGGCCTGCGGTTGCCGGCCGAGGCGGCGCGCGCGTTCGCGCAGGCCGCACAGGCGCGCGACGGCTTCACCGTCGTAACCCGCTTCGTGCCGCAGGACACGCTCCAGGACGGCCCGACGCGCATCGTCAGCTTCTCGCTCGACCCCTACCACCGCAATTTCACGCTGGCCCAGCAGGAAAGCCGCCTGGTGCTGCGCGTGCGCACGCCGGCCACGGGCGAGAACGGCCGCCGCCATGACGTCGACACGGCGCCGGTGCTTGAACCCGGGCGCCCGGTGACGGTCGTCGCGGGCTACGACGGGCGCGTGGGGCGCATCCTTGTCGACGGTCGCCTGGTCGGGCGCACCAATGTCGCGGCGGCCGCCTGCCGCGTCCCGGGACTCTGCAACGAGGTCCTGCCGTCGATCTGCGCGCTGGTCGGCGCGGTGCTGACGCTGCTGGGGACCTGCTTCCTGTCCCGGTTCCGCCGGCTCCCGGTCGCGGCGCCGGTGCTGCTGGCCGCCGTCGCCACGCTGCTGGCGCCCTGGTGGCTGCCGGCCCTGGCCGACGTCATGGCGGCGCAGCCGGGGGCGCCGGTCGCGGGGTTGATCGGGGTTGCGGCGATGGCGGCGGCGCTGGTCGCGCGCGCGGCCCCGCCGACGCCCCGGCAGCCGTGAGCGTGGCGGTTTACGTCCGCGGGCAAGTGGCTTATGTTGGTCGTACCACAGCGCGCGGCGCCGCGCGCAAACGCACCCTCGAAGGGAGGTCGGCACAATGGTGAAACTGCGGCAATACTTCCTGGCCGGCCTGGTCTCGCTGGCGCCCCTGGTCATCACCGGGTGGGTGCTCTGGCAGATCTACCGGCTGGTGAACAGCTTCACGCGCCCGGCGCTGGCGCGCATCACGGTGCTGCAGGAGGTGCCCGGCTTCTTCCTGACGCTGGCCGGGCTGTCGGTGTTCCTGGTCCTGATCCTGCTGGCGGGCGTGCTGGTCCAGAACGTGTTCGGCGTGGCGCTGTTCCGCTTCGTCGAGCGCTCGATGCGGCGCCTGCCGCTGGCGCGCATCATCTTCGACACGACCAAGCAGATCGGCGAGGTGCTGCTGAACCCCAGCCGCAACGCGTTCCAGCAGGTCGCCCTGATCGAGTACCCGCGGCGCGACTGCTTCGTCATCGGCTTCATCACCGCCGACGACGGCGTGCAGGACCTGGTCGCGGTCTTCGTCTCGACGCCGCCGAACCCGGCCACTGGCCTGTGCCTGATGGTGCCGCGCCGCGACGTGGTCGTGCTGCCGCTGAGCATCGAGGACGGCCTGCGCCTGGTCGTCTCGGGCGGCGCGCTGCTTTCGGCCACGCAGGCGGGCATCCTGGCCGACGGCTCGAAGCGCCTGCTGGCGGCGCAGGGGCGGACGCTGCCGACGCCCGCCACCGAAGCCTGATCTCGCCGCCTGATCCCGGCGCTCACCGCGCGTCCGGTCCACCGGCTTCCATGAGAGACAGATAGGCTGACAGGTCCCGCGTCGCCGCGGCTTCGAGCTGCGTCTTGTCCGCCATGCGCGGCAGGATCTCCCGCCACTGCGCGGGCGTGCGCGACCGCACGGCCACCGGGCCGTGGCAGCGCGCGCACGCGCCCACATAGAGGTCACGCCCGCGGGCCGCCGCCGCCGCGTCGATGCCGCGCGTCGCCGCAACCATGGCCAGCTCGGGCGTCACCAGCGGCGCCCGCGCCAGGAGCGAGGCGCAGCCGGGGATCGCCAGCAGCGCAAGCCCGGCCAGGGCGCGCAGCGCCACGTATCGCTTCGATGTGCGGTTCATCGTCCACGCCTCCTAGAAGTCGAACCCGACCAGCGTGCGCCACTTCAGGTCGGGCTCGTCGGCCTCGTCGGTGACCTGGAAGAGCGGCGACGTCGTCACCCAGAACGCCCGCAGGCGCAGCGACGCGCTCGGCCCGGCCCACACCACGGCGTCGGGGCCGTCCTCCCAGCCGGGGAACTCCTTCTCAAGCAGGCCTTCGGCGCCGAGCATGAACGACGGCGAGGCTTCCCAGCTCAGGCCGAGCGTCTGCTCGAAGGTGCCGACATCCTCGACCCAGTCGACGTCCTCCCATTCGGCCTCGATCACGGTGTTGGCCACCGCGACGAACGGGCCGAGCGGCTTCTCCAGCAGCAGCTTCGCCTCGAGCGCGAACTTCTCGGCGCCGATGGCGACCTCGCCGTACAGCGCGGCCCCGAGCGGCGACGTCATGGGGTCGGCGAGGTTGTAGATGAGCTCGGCGGCCGTCGCGCGCACCTGCGTGTCCGAGCCGCCGCTGGTGCGCGTGTAGCGCCAGTCGGTCAGGTACACGCCCAGCTGCAGGCGGTCGGTCAGGCCGAACTCCAGCTCGTGGCGGAACTCGAGGCGGTCGTAGAGGGGATCCGAGGCGCGATTGGTGCTCCAGGTCACCCACTGCTCGTACTCGCGGGTGCCCTTGGGTGCGGCCGTCGACGCGTAGTTCCAGGCGAAGCGGCGGGCGTCGGCGTGGGCGGCGCCGGGGGCGAGCAGGGCGCCGAGCAGCACGGCGGTGGCGACGGCTGCAGCCAGGCGGGGAGTGGTGGTCAGCATGGCTCCTCCTGAGTTGACGCTGAGAATCGTTCTCGCTGCGGACATCGCCAAAACTGGGCACAGGCGGGCCGGGCGCAAGCTGATTTTTGTTTAAACAAAAAAATTATGTGATTACTAAATTTCGTTTTCAGCGGGGGTTGCGTGGCGTGTGGAGGCCGGCCACGCGATCTTGGCGCCGCCGGCACGTCGCCGGCCTGGGAACGAACCCGAGCGCGGGGGCCGCGGTGCCGATCACCATCCTCATCTTCATCGACGGCCTCGGGTGGGGACCGGCTGACCCCGCGACCAATCCGCAGCACACCTACGGCGGCGAGGTTTTCCGCCTGCCCGAGCCGCAGGCCGCGCTGGCGCAGCCGGCGCCGGCGTTCGGCGGCGGCTGGGCGCGCGCCATCGACGCGGTGCTGGGCGTGCCCGGCATCCCGCAGAGCGCCACCGGCCAGACCACGCTGCTGTCGGGCGTCAACAGCCAGGCGGCCATCGGCAAGCACCTGACGGGGTTTCCCAATGATGACCTGCGCGCCATCCTGCTCGAGCACTCGGTGCTGCGCACGCTGACGATGCGCGGCGTCCCGGCGCGCTTCCTCAATGCGTTCCGCCCGCGCTTCTGGGAACTGTCGCGCGAGAAGCAACTGACGCTCTCGGCGACCACGGTGGCGAACCTCGCGGCCGACCTGCCCTTCTTCACGATGGACGACGTCGCGGCCGGGCGCTCCATCTACCAGGATTTCACGAACGCCGACCTGATCAGCCGCGGCTTCGACCTGCCGCCGTTGACCGCGGATGAAGCGGGTCATGTGCTGGGCCGCGCTGCGCGCGCGGGCGGCTTCACGCTGTACGAGTACTTCCTGAGCGACAAGGCGGGGCACACCGGGGAGGCGGCGGTGATCGCCGGCGAGCTGGTGAAGCTGGACGCGTTCGTGCGCGCCGTGCTGGCGGAACTGGCGGCCGAACTGGCGGCCGGCGACGCGCAGGTGCTGCTGACCAGCGACCACGGCAACCTGGAGGACGCCACCACGCGCCGGCACACGACCAACCCGGTGCCGTTGCTGGCGTGGGGGGCGCGGGCGCGCGACGTGACGGCAGGGATCACGCGGCTGGACCAGGTGACGCCGGCCATCGTCGCCCGGCACGCGGCGCGCTAGCGGGCGACCGTCCGCTTCAACCTCGGGCAGGACTCTCGGCGGTGATCATGAGCAGGCGGTGCTCCATCTCGCGCAGCGGCTGCAGGTCGCCCTTGCGCGAGGCCACGGCCACTCCGGCGCGGTAGGCCTCCGCCGCTTCCACCGGCTTTCCCAGGATCTCCAGCACGCGGCCGTGCGCCAGATAGACTGCGCTGTTGGCCGGCTGCGCGACGCGGGCGCGCGCGTAGAGCGGCTCGGCCTCGAGCGGGCGTTCAAGCGCGGCCAGCGCGTTTGCGGCGCCCATCAGGGCCAGCCCGTCGAGCGGGTCCAGGTCGAGCACCTCGCTGAACATCGCCAGCTTGCGGTCGGCGTCGGCGCGGCGCGCAACGGCCTCGGCGGCCTCGCGTTCGGCGGCTGTGCGGTCGTCGTCCAGGTTCGCGAAGCGCTTGAGCGTGGCCTGCTCGCGCTGGCGCTCGGCCTCGGCCTTGTCGCCCAGCTTCATGTAGAACAGCGAGAGGTTGGTGTGGATGAGCGGCTCGTTCGGGGCCGTCTCTTCCAGTTGCTTGAAGATGTCGATGGCTTCGTGAAAGCGGCCATGGCGGCCCAGGATGACGCCGAGGGCCTCGGCGGCGTCGGCCAGAGAGGGATCATTGTTCAGGGCCTGCTGCAGCAGGTTGATGGCGCCCTGGTCGTCGCCCAGGCCGAAGCGGTGCACGGCGCGCTCGTGAAGATGGCGCGCGCGGTCGGCGGCGCCGACGGCGGCGTGCAACGGCGACAGGCGCACTTGCGCCGGCGCAAGTGATCCATCGGCCATCTTCACGGTCAGCGGGGTTCCGGGCGCGCGGTGCGCGCGGTCCAGGTAGGCCAGGGCCACCGGCGCCTGCCACAGCGACGACCAGCCGGCCGAGGCCCAGGTGCCGATCACATGCCCGTCCGCGTCATGCACCGGGATTCCAGGCGTATCGACCGCCGGAATGTCCTCCGCGCCGGCGGCGAACACGAGCGCGCGCACGGCCTCGGGCACCGAGCCGTAGGTGCGCACGCGGGCAACGACCTCCTGGCCCAGGTAGCAGCCCTTGGTCAGGCTGACGACCTGCTGGTCGAGCCCGGTCTGCGCCAGCGCGCGGCGGCCCGGCAGGTAGTCGATGCCCGGCAGCAGGCGCCCGGCCTCGACGCGCAGCCATCGCCAGGCCCTTGCCGCTTCGGGGTCGGCGGCCGTTGGCCATTCGACCAGGCCCTGCGCGCGCGCGGCGGCGCCAACGGCCGGACCCGGCGCCGTCGCCGCGCCGCGCGGCTGCAGGACCAGGAAGCCGGCATCGCCGGTCAGGGGCAGGTCGATCGTCCAGGTTTGCGCGGCGGCGGGCATTCCGGCCAGCGTGGCCAGCACCGCGGCCGCCGCCGGGCCGGCGACGAACCAGCCGTCGAGGTCGGGCGTCAGGTCGTCGATGAGGACGTCCCCGGTCACGACGTTGGCGCGCAGGTCGTCGGCGAGCAGCGTGACATGCTCCCGATCGACGATCAGCAGGTACGTGGGGAAGGGTTGGCCGCGCTCGGGCAGGCGTGTGACGGACAGATCGACGACCAGCGCGCCGGCGCGGTTGAGGCGCGCGGACGGCTGCGTGGCGCCCGGCGCCAGCGCCAGGACATCGCTGGTCAGTTGCGACTGCAGGTATTCGCCCGCGTCGGGGCCCGCGACAACGATGGCCCCGAGCGACGGCGCGCCGTCCCACGGCGTGAACAACCCGCGCTCACGGGCAAGCCGGCACAGGTCGCCGGCGCGGCTCATACGGCGAAACTCTCGCCGCAGCCGCAGGTGTTCGTCGCGTTCGGGTTGCGGAACTGGAAGCCGCGGCCGCTGAGGCCCGGCTGGTGGTCGACCGTGATGCCGCGCAGGTAGATGGCGCTCTTGCGGTCGAGGTAGACTTCGAAGCCCTCCTGCGCGATGACGAGGTCGCCGTCGCGTCGCGCATCGAACTCGACCTTGTAGGTCAGGCCCGAGCAACCGCCGCCCGCCACACCCAGGCGCAGGCCGCGGCCGGGGCCGGGTTCGGCCAGCAGCAGGCGGCGTACCTCGGCGGCGGCGCCGGGGGTCAGGCTGATGATGTCATCCGCAGCAGCGACCGCCGCCGGTGCGGGCTCCGCAGGTGCGACCGGCGCCGTCGCCGCCTTGCCGGCGCCGCGCACGAGATCGCCCAGCGGCTGCACAGGGCCGAGGCCCAGCGCCGACACGACGAGCGTGTCGTGCTTCTTCCAGATGCCGAAGCGGGCGGCGCGCTGCAGGTATTCGTCGTTGCTGCGGTCGTCCTGGCCCTCGACGTGGATGTCGGCGTCGTGCAGCACCAGGTGGTCGGCGGTCAGCGTGTCGCAGCGGCCGACATACACGGTGTCGCCCTCGCGCGCGTAGACGGTGATGCCGTGCAGCGGGCCCTTGTCGTCGTGGAACGTTCCCATGGCGGTCCTCCTGCGTCGGTCAGCAGTACTGCGAGAAGGCGTCGATCAGCTCGACGGCGACGACCTCGGCCGACTGGCCCTCGATCAGGTGGCGCGGCACGAAGTGCACCAACTGGCCGTCCTTCAGCAGCGCGATCGACGGGCTGCTGGGCGGCACGTCGCCGATCAGCTCGCGGGCGCGGGCGGTCGCGTCGAGGTCCTGCCCGGCGAACACCGTGGCCACGCGCACGGGGCGCTGTTCGTTGTCGAGCGCCAGCTTCACGGCGGGGCGCGCGCTGCCCGCGGCGCAACCGCAGACCGAATTGACCAGCAACATGGCGGTGCCCTGCTTCTGGGCGAACCAGGCGTCGACCTCCGCGGGGGTGCGCAGCTCGCGCACGCCGGCGCTCGTCAGTTCTGCCCGCATGGGGGCCACCATTTCCTCGGGGTACGGCATGGAGTCCGGCTCCTTGGTCTGCGCGGGGCCCAGGGCGCCCGCGGTTCGGTTCAACCACTGTCCACGCCGCCCTAGTTATTAAATAATACCAAAAATGTCAAGTATTGTGCCGGGGGTGGGCCGAGGGCGCGAAAACGAGGGCTCAGGCGCAGGGCGCGCCGGGGCAGTCGCCGTCGCGGCGCTCCCACTGCAGGGTGACGTGGGCGATGCCGAAGCGCTCGTGCAGGTCGGCGGTGGCGCGGGTCACCAGGGCGTCGTCGTCCGTGGGGTCTGGCTTCACGAGATGGGCGGTCAGCGCCGTTTCGGTGGTGCTCATGCCCCAGACGTGGAGGTCGTGCACCGCGACCACGCCCGGCAGCGCGCCCAGGTAGGCGGCCACGGCCTCGGGGTCGATGCCGGACGGCACCGCGTCCATCGCCAGGTCGAGCGCCTCGCGCAGCAGGTTCCACGTGCCGGCCAGGATGACCACCGCGATGACGAGGCTGACCGCGGGGTCCAGCCACGTCCAGCCGGTTGCCAGGATGGCGGCGCCCGAGGCGACCACGCCCAGCGACACCGCCGCGTCGGCGGCCATGTGCAGGAAGGCCCCGCGCGCGTTCAGGTCGTGGCGGCGGCTCGACAGGAAGAGCGCGGCCGTGCCTCCGTTCACCAGGAAGCCGATGCCGGCCACGATCATGATGGTCAGGCCGGGCACCTCGACGGGGTCGCGCGCGCGCCGGATGGCCTCCCACGCGATGCCGCCGACGGCCACCACCAGCAGCAGGCCGTTCAGCAGCGCCGCCATGATCGATGAGCGCCGCCAGCCGTACGTGCGGCGGCGCGACGCGGCGCGGCGCACCAGGTGGCTGGCGCCCCAGGCCAGGAGCAGGCCCAGCACGTCGCTCAGGTTGTGCCCGGCGTCGGCCAGCAGGGCCAGCGAGCCCGTGATGAGGCCGGCTGTCGCCTCGACCGCGACGAAGGCGCCGTTCAGGACGATGCCGATGACGAAGGCGCGCTGCGCGACGGCGCCGAGGTCCGGCGTGTGGGCGTGGTGGTGCCCGCCGTGGTGATGGTGGTGATCGTGGTGGTGATGGTCGTGGGAACTCACGCGTCACCTTCGCTCAGGACGGACTGTCAATACGCGACGGACGGTCAGTACGGGACGCGATCCTCGTCGTCGCGCCACTGTTGCATCAGGCGCCGGCAGGCGTCGGCGTCGACGCCCCGTTGCACATCGAATGCCGGTTCGCAGCGTTCGGCCAGGACGTCGTAGATGGCGGCGTCGTCGAAGCCGACGGCGGCCGCGTCGCCGCGCGAGGCGCCGAAGTGCACGCGGTCCAATCGCGCCCAGTGGATGGCCGAAAAGCACATCGGGCACGGCTCGCAGGTGGCGTAGATCTCGCAGCCGGTCAGGTCGAACGTGCCCAGGGCGAAGCAGGCGGCACGGATCGCCTGCACCTCGGCATGGGCCGACGGGTCGTTCAGGCCGACCACCTGGTTGTGTCCCCGCGCGATGACCAAACCATCACGAGTGACTACGGCGCCGAAGGGGCCGCCGTCGCCGGCCGCCAGGCCTGCCGAAGCCTCAGCGATGGCCGCGCGCATCAGCTGCGGGTCCGAGACCGGTCCGCTCACGGCAGCTTGCCTTCCAGGTAGAAGACCTCGAACACCTTCTCGTGGAAGATGGGGCCGTGGCCGAAGTAGCCGTCCTCGCCGAACAGTTCGCCGTGGTCGGACATGACCATGAAGTAGGTGTTGGGCGGGCAGCGGTCCATCAGCCGGCCCATGACGCCGTCCAGGTGCTCGACGTTGGCCACCTGCTTGTCGTAGAAGGCGCGGAACTGCGCGGGCGTGAAGAACTCGTCCTCGTCGCGGCCCTCCGAAAGCTCGGACGGGTTCTTCAGGAACTCGTCCAGCGACTTGAACACGCCGTGCACGCCGCTGATGTGCGGCAGGTCGCCCGCGGTCTCGCCCGGCAGCAGGTACGGGTAGTGCGTCTCGCCGGTGTTGAGGAACCAGAACGTGGGCTGGTCGGTCTTCGCCTCGATGCGGCCGATCGACAGGGGCGCCTTGCCCTCGCGCGCCACGGTGCCGCCGTCGAGGATGATCGACAGGTCGTTGTGGCTGGGCGCCAGTTCGTAGCGGTCGAAGTGCGCGCTGAGCACCGTCATCGGGTTCAGCACGGGCAGGCTGACGACGCCCTCGGTGCGATAGCCCTGCGACTTCAGGAAGTGCGGCAGCGAGAGCTGCGGCACGAATTTGCCGAACTCGACATCCTTGATGTTCAGGCGCTCCGACCACAGCGCGAACTCGTCGCGGTACACGTTCGAGGCGAACACGCCGCGGGGGCTCTGGTGCGGCACCATCCCCATCAGGAACGTGAAGTGGCTGGGGCTGGTCCAGCTGGCGTAGCTGTAGCGCTTCTCGGCCTTGCCGATGCGGTCGAGGTTGGGCGTGCGCGCGGCCTGGTACGCATCCCACCGGCAGCTGTCGAACACGATGAAGAAGATGTTGTTCGGGCGGTCGTTCGCGCCGAACAGCTTCTTGACGCCGTCCATGATGCCGGCCATGGGCACACCTCGCAGCCGCTGGGGCGAAACAGGAAATCCAAGGGACCAGAGACGGGGACCAGAGTTGGGGACCAATGTCGCGCACCCCGGACCCGGCGGCAAGCAGAGGCGTCGGCACGGTGGCGGGCGCCTCCCGGGAAAGCAAGCGCCGCCCGGGCGACAGGCGGCGACTCGCTCCCGGATCGCGTGAGGCTACATCGCTTCGTTGAGCGCCTTGGCCAGTTCTTCCTTGGACTTCATGCCCACGAAGCTGCCGACCTGCTCGCCGCCCTTGAACAGCAGCACCGTCGGGATGCCGCGGATGCCGAACTGCGCGGCCAGGTCCTGGTTGTCGTCCACGTTGACCTTGCCGACCTTCGCCTTGCCCGCGAACTCGCCGGACAGCGCCTCGATCGTCGGGCCCAGCATCTTGCAGGGGCCGCACCACGGCGCCCAGAAGTCCACGAGCACGGGGATCTCGCTGCCCTTCACTTCGGTCTCGAAATTCGCCGCGTTGAATTCCAGCACGTTGGCCATGTTGGGGATCCTTTCCCGAAAGCCGGCCCCTGGGGGCGCCGGACGTTAGACGCGTGTGCAACATCCTCGGGTACCCTAACGCACGGTTCGTGCCCATTCCGCCGGCTGCCTCGAAGCCGCCCCGATGTTTAGCGTAACAATATGTCGTTGTTCATGTTGAACATGTTCCGGGCCCCCTCGCCGCCGCCACCTGCGCGCCCGGCCACTTGACACCGCTGTTGCGTGCATCAATATTGTTGCAACAATATTGATGCACGCACCACGGAGGTGGCAATTGGGCAGGACCGAAGGCAGCGCCACTCTGGCGAACCTCCTGACGACGATGCGCCTGGACAGCTTGACCGGCGTCATGGCGGCCCTGAACGAGGGGTTGATCGTGCTGGACCCGATGCTGCGGGTGGTGACGATGAACCCGGCGGCCGAGTCGTTGCTCGGTCGCGATGCCCGCGAACTGGTGGGTATGCCGGTGTGCCGGCTGTTCGGCGAGAATACCTGCCCGCGCGACGTGCTCGAGGAGACGCTGCGCTCGGGGCAGCCGGTGGTGGACTACCAGACGACCATCGGGTTGGGCGGGGGGCGGCTGGGCCATGTGCTGATGCGCTCGGCGCCGCTGCGGGCGCGCGACGGTTCGGACCTGGGCCTGGCGCTGCTGCTGGGCGACGTCACCGAGGTGACCGACCTGCGCAAACTCGTGACCGGCCGCGACCACTTCGGGCGGCTGGTGGGGCGTGATCCCCGCATGCGCGAGCTGTACTCGCTGATCGCCGACGTGGCCGGCAGCGAGGCCACGGTGCTGATCCGCGGCGAAAGCGGCACCGGCAAGGAGCTGGTGGCGCGCGCGCTGCACGACGCGAGCGGGCGCGCCGGCGGGCCGTTCGTGCAGGTCAACTGTTCGGCGCTCAGTGAGCAGCTGCTGGAGAGCGAACTGTTCGGCCATGTGCGCGGCGCCTACACGGGGGCCGTCAGCGATCGCCGCGGTCGCTTTGCCGAGGCGAGCGGCGGCACCATCTTCCTGGACGAGATCGGTGACGTCAGCCCTGTCGTGCAGGTGAAGCTGCTGCGGGTGCTGCAGGAGCGCGTGATCGAACGGGTGGGCGACAACAAGCCGCAGCCGGTGGATGTGCGTATCGTCTCGGCGACCAATCGCGACCTCGAGCTGCTGCTGGCCACCGGGAGGATGCGCGAGGACTTCTACTACCGCATCCGGGTCGTCTCGCTGGTGGTGCCGCCGCTGCGCGAGCGGCGCGAGGACATCCCGCTGCTGGCGGCGCACATCCTCGAGCGCATCGCCCGCCGCGAGAACCTGGCGGCGCCGCCCGCGGTGTCCGAGTCGGCGATGGCGGTGCTGATGGCGCACGACTGGCCGGGCAACGTGCGCGAACTGGAGAACGCGCTGGAACACGCCCTGGTGCTGGCGCGCGGTGCGCCGCTGGCGGCCATCCACCTGCCGCCCGAGCTTCGCGATGCGGCACGGACGGCGGGACAGGCGAGCAAGCCGCCCGCGCATACGGAGCAGGAGCGCGAGTTGCTGGCGCGCGTGCTGCGCGAGTCGGGCTGGCACCGCTCGCGGGCGGCGCGGAAACTGGGCATCGATCGCAGCACGCTGTGGCGCAAGGTCCGGGAATACGGGCTGGAGCCCGACAACGACTAGGGGGCCGACATGGTTATGACGGGCAGGAAGTTCGCGGGGATCGGCTGCAGCATCGTGGTCGTGGCGGTCATCGCCGTGGCCGGCGCCATCACCTGGTACTCGGCGCAGATGGCCGGCGATTTTCGCCGGGTCAAGGCGAGCGAACAGGCGCTGGTGGCGGCGGGCGGGACGCCGGCGGCCTTCACGCCGCCCGTCGACGGCGTGCCGGACCCGGCACGGCTGGAGGCCTTCGCGGTCGTGCGCGAATCGACGGCGGAGTGGCGCGCCAAGCTGGCCGGCGCCGAGGCGACGTTCGCCGCCAGCCGCAGCAGCTGGTGGGGGCGCGCCGGCGAAGGGCACGACCTGACGCAGGTCATGGCCGGCTTCTGGCTGGCGCGCAACGAGGCGCTGACCAAGGCCGCGATGGGGCCGGCCGAGTACACGTGGTTGTACGGGCTGGTCTACTTCGGCTGGCTGGGGCACGACCCGGCCGAGGGACGGCAGGCCATCGCGATCAACGGCCGCTCGGGCGTACGTCGCGAGGACGCGCGCTTCGACAGCCTGCGCGCACAGTGGCCCGGGGGCGTGCCCGAGGCGGCTGCGGCCGTGCTCGAACCGCTGCGGGAGCGCCTGGTCGCCGGATGGACGGCGGAGACCAACCCCGTCGACCTGGTGTTCATCGGTGAGTTCGAGAAGAGTCAGGGGAAATAGCGGCGGGACCGGGCGGCGCGAGCTAGTCGGTGGGCGGCTCGGTGGGCGCGGGTCCGTCGCCGGGCCCGGCATTCCCGCCGCCTGCGGCGCCCGCGCCGCGCCGCCGGGCGACCGCCTGCCTGAGCAGGAACTCGATCTGCCCGTTGACGCTGCGCAGGTCCGCATCGGCCCAGCGCCGGATCTCCTCGTAGAGTTCCGGGCTGAGCCGCAGCGGGAATGCCTTCTTGTCCGACATCTCAGGCGCTCATCCTACTGGTACAGCGTGCCCGTGTTGACGACCGGCTGGGCCGCGTGCTCGCTGCACAGGACCACCAGCAGGTTGCTGACCATCGCCGCCTTGCGCTCGTCGTCCAGGTGCACCAGGCCACGCGCGTTCAGTTCCTGCAGCGCCATCTCGACCATGCCCACGGCGCCCTCGACGATCTTCTTGCGGGCCGCGACCACGGCGCTGGCCTGCTGGCGCTGCAGCATCGCGTGGGCGATCTCCGGGGCGTAGGCCAGGTGCGCCAGCCGCGCTTCCATCACCTGCACGCCGGCGTTGCCCAGGCGCTCCTGCAGTTCGCGCTGCAGGTGCTGGCTGATGTCGTCCGTCGCGCCGCGCAGGCTCTTCTCGTCGTCGCCGGCGTCGTAGGGGTAGGCGCTGGCCAGGTGGCGCACCGCCGACTCGCTCTGGATCTTCACGTACGCCTCGAAGTTGTCGACCTCGAACAGCGCCTCGGCCGTGTCCTCGACGCGCCACACGACGACGGCCGCGATCTCGATCGGGTTGCCCATCAGGTCGTTGACCTTCAGGCGATCGCCGTTCAGGTTCCGCGCCTTCAGTGAGATGCGCAGCTTCGTGTACAGTGGGTTGGCGAAGCGCAGGCCCATCTGGCGCGTCGTGCCGTGGTAGTTGCCGAACAGCAGCAGCGCCACGGCCTGGTTCGGGTTGACGACGAACAGGCCCGCCGCCAGGAAGATCCCGACAATGATGCCGCCGAGGCTGGCGAGCAGGACGCCCACGTTCTGCGTGCGGATGGCCGTGACCAGCCCCGCGATGCTCCCGACGAACACGGCCAGCACCAGCAGCAACACGCCGATTCCCGAGGCCGTCGAGATCGCTTTCTCCTTGTGCATCGATTCCCTCCCGCGAAATGTCGCCCGAAGTGTCTTCCTGAATGTGATGCCGTTATGATATCACATCGACATCATACCCGCAAGGGTTGAGTCCTATTCGAAAGAACCTGTCGCATTGTTTTTAACCCGTTTGATGACAATATCTTAAGGCGATATAAACGCAGGGAGCCCCGACCGTTGCCGGCCGAGGCTCCCTTATCCAAGGCGGTGAAGCCGCTACTTCAGGAGCAGCATCTTCGCCGTCGCCGTCCCGGACCCGCTGGTCAGGCGGCAGTAGTAGGCGCCGCTCGACACCGTGCGTCCGGCGTTGTCCGTGCCGTCCCACACGACGTCGTGCGCGGCGGGTTCGCGGACCTCGTCGACCAGCGTCCGGACCAGGTGGCCGGCCAGGTCGAAGACCTGCAGGCTGACATGGCCGCCGACCGGCAGGTCGAAGCGGATGTGCGTCGAAGGGTTGAACGGGTTGGGGTAGTTGCCGCGCAGCGCGAGCACGGCCGGCATGGCGTCCGGCGTGGCGGCCACGTACGGCGGCGCATAGATGATCTGCAGGCACCACTGGTTGAAGGTGCCGGTGTCGCCGGATGCGCCGTCAGCCACCGTCAGGCGCCAGGCGCCCTGCATGGCCTGGCCGGCCAACGCGCCGAGGTTGCCCGACGGTACGAGCTCGGTCGGGTACCAGCCGATGATGTTGTCGGCGCTCGAGCCGGTGCGGTTGTGCAGGACGACCTGCGTGCCGGCCGGCGACGTCAGGGTGACCGTCAGGTCGCCCTGCCAGGTGTGCGTGATGTTCGCGTACACCCGGACCGAGCCGACGACACCCGCGGTCGCAACGTTCATCACGTTGAAGACCGACGCGTTGTCGCCGATCGCCAGGGCCGGCGACGCGCACTGGTCGAGGATCGTCGTCGAGCTCATGGCGAAGTTGACGCCGGTGCGCGCCTCGCCGCCCGCCAGCGTGACCTGAACGTCGGTGCCCGCCCAGCCGGACTTGGCGGCGTGGATGGTGTAGGTCCCGGCGAACAGGCCGTTCAGCGTGTACGAGCCGTCGGCGGCGGTCGTCGTGGTCCCGCCGTTGGGCGTCGCCGTGATGACCACGCCGCCGTGGTTCGCCTGTCCGGCCAGGGTGACCGTGCCGGTGACCGAGCAGTTGCCGATCTCCGGCGTGGTCAGCCAGAGCACCGCGTTCTCGAGCAGCTGGTACCGGCCCGCCGCGGCGGCCAGGTAGTTGAAGCAGAAGAACACGATCTGGCCGCCCTCGGGCGCCGGGTTGGCGTCGTAGGTGATGACGCTGGCGTCGGACGGGGCGCCCGACCAGCCCAGCGGCCGCGCCGCGCCGGCCAGGGGCGTCATCGCGTCGCTGTCGCCGTAGCCCGCGTAGGCCAGGCCCAGCGGCACCGCGGCCGCGTTCGGGTGGTTCAGGATGTACGCCGTGGCGTCGGCGACCGTGATGGTGCCGGCGCTGTCGGCGTTCCAGTCGTTCGTGTGCATGACGTTGGCCGCGAAGCCGGCGTCGCCGTACTGGTCATAACCCAGTTCGCCGCCCTCGAGCAGGATGTGGCCGCCCATCACGGCAAACGCGGACAGGCCGGTCTTCAACGCGGCGTTCGACAGCGTCGCGGTGTTGTTGCCGCAGGACAGGATGACCAGGTCGTAGTCCGCGAACGTCGCCGGGTCGACCGTGGCCGCAGCGACGGTCGTCACCGAGTAGCCCATCGTCTCGAGGTCGGTGACCATCTGCACGGCGCTCTTGGACGGCTCGGCGCTGTAGGCGTCGGCCAGCAGCTCGTCGCCCAGCTTGCCGCCGAACTTCGCCGGGTTGTCCGTGCCCTTGGCGCCGTCATCGACCAGCAGCAGGTCGCCGGACGTTGCGTCGAGCAGGAAGGACTTCTCGATCAGCGCGTCCTCGATCGTGACGGGCATCGTCACGGGACGGTAGTGCCAGGCCCGGGCCTGGATGTCGTAGGTGAAATAGGGCAGGGCCGGCGTCGCGAACGAGCCGTCGACGCCGCTCAGCACGGTGGCGACCAGGGCGTTGTTGTCCGACCGGTAGACGCGCACTGTGCCCTGCAGGGGCGCGTTGGTCACCGAGTCGTAGAGGAAGCCGGCGAAGACGCCGCTCGGCGCCGCCACCAGTTCGATGGCCTGCGTGTTGGCCCCGTAGTTGACGAACTTCGGCTGCGCGTAGTGCAGGTAGCCGAAGTGGTCGACGACCACCGTGTAGTCGGCGACGAGGATGTCCGCCGGCGCGGCCCAGGTGCCGTCGGCGGCGCTGGTCACGCTGAAGACCTGCGCGCTGGCCCCGTCCAGCAGCCGCACCGTGACGCCGCCCAGCGGCGAACCGCCAGAGGCGACCGTGCCGGAGAGCTGGCCGTAGGCCTCGATCACGTTGAAGGGCTCGCTGTACGTGTTGTAGCCGCTGACGGCGATGATGCCCGTCACGGTTCCCAGCGTGGACGGCGTCAGCGCCAGGTCGGCCGTGGCCGAGCTGAGCAGCGTGCCGTTGGGCAACCGGGCGTACAGGGTGGCGCCGGGCTCAGCCACCGCGGCGTGGAGCGTGCCGGGCAGGTTGAGCGCGAAGCCGTCGCTCAGGCCGATGCCCGTCGACACCGTCAGGTCGGGCGCCGCCAGGCTCGCGGCCGTGACCGTCACCGGCTGCGTGAACAGGCGGTAGGTCTCGGCCATGTCCCGGCCGATGATGTCCAGCGACGGCCCATACGCGGCGTTGACGCTGACGATCGCGACACCGGCGGCATCCGTCAGCACCGGCGTCGTGGCGTAGGCGAGGCCCTCGGCCCAGACCGAGATGCCGGGCAGCGGCGTGGTGCCGGCCGCATCCATCACGGTGACCGTGATGTCGGTGGCCGTGTTGACGGGAATCGTCAGCGGGGACACGGTCACGGTCGCCGGCACGATCACGTTGATGTTCGCGATGTACGGCGCCCGGTTCTGCGCCGTGACGACCAGCTTCATGGGCACGCCGGGCGTCAGGGCATTCAGGTAGGTGATGTCCACCGAACCCTTGGCGTTGACGGTGCCCGCGCCCATCAGCACGCCGTCCTGGGTCAGGCCGACGTAGCTGCCGGTGTCGGCGGCGAGCTGCAGGCTCGTCTGGCCGACGAACACGGTCGCCGGGTGCGTCACGACGTTGGCCGAGGGGGCCAGGTAGACGCTGAGGCTGGGGTCGCCCAGCAGGTTGTAGATGTTCCAGTAGTAGGTGATGCGCGACGAGCCGGACTCGGTGACCGCCAGGTTGCCGCAGAACACCAGCGCGTCGTTCGTGACGTAGTGGAGGTTCGCGGTCTCGCCGTGGTCGTGGAACAGTCCGTCATAGGCGCCCAGGCCGTTGTCGGCATAGGGGTGGCCCGTGCCGTCGATGCCGCTGGCGGCGTGGAAGCCGACGCCCCACCAATAGTCCTCGTCCCAGTAGGTCGAGTTGGAGCCGCCGATGTAGCCGATGGCGCCCTTGTTGGCGGCGCGCAGGAACGTCTCGCCGAAGCACTCGGCCATGTCGTAGGTCGACGTCAGGCAGGAGTTGCTGATGGCCAGCGTCGGCTTGCCGGCGTTGGTCATGCCGTTGATGTCGGACTGCGTCATGGTCGGGTCGGCCCAGCTGGTCTCGCTGCCGTGGGCCGTGTAGTTGATCAGGGCCACGCCGTCGTTGACGGTCTGGATGATGGCCGACTCCACCGCGCCCGACGAGGCGGGGTAGAGGTAGGTGTTGCTGGTCAGGCCGTGGGCCGCGTTGAAGTACAGGTTGGTGCCGTAGTTGATCTGCCCGTTGCCGTGCGTGGGGCCGTAGGTGCCGTCCACGCCGGCGATCATCGTCACCCGGTTCAGGTAGCTGGGGTCGGGCATCGTGAACTGGTCGTACATCATCGTCTTGTCGAGCTGGGCCTGCAGCTGCGTCGGGTTGCTGGCGCTGAAGCGGCCGTAGTACATGTCGGGCATCAGGTCGGCGTCGACCGCGCAGTAGGGACGGTCGGTGGCGTCGCCCGCCTCGGAGAAGGTCGGCATCTCGGCCACGTCGCCGACGAAAAGCACGAAGCTGGGCGCGGGCTGCGCCGGCGTCGCGTTGTTGTACAGGTTGTTCAGGTAGGCCTCGATGGTGGCGGTCGTGGTGCCCACATCGGGAGTGCCGGTGACGGCCATGATCATCCGGAAGCCGCGCTCGGTCTTCCAGCGCACGAAGTCCTGCATCTGCGCAGCGAACATCGGGGGCGTGACGACGACCATGGTCACCACGTCGCCGACGCGGTCGGGGTACGCGTCGTGGAACGCCTTCTCGCCGGCGATGCCGCTGTAGATGTTCTCGAAGAACGGGCTGTAGGTGCGGGCGATCAGGTCCGAGGCGAGGGCAGGGTCGACGTTGTCGAAGGCGACGTCGACGTCCATGCTCGTGATGACCTCGATCTCGTTCGTGCCCGGGTAGTAGGTCACCGGGGCGACCTCGAGGCGACCGATGTCCATGGCGCGCAGGCGGCCCTGGGGCCGCACGGCGGCCGGTTCACGCCCGACGGCTACCTTCAAATAGGCGGCGGCGTCGCGCACGAACGGGACCTTCGACGGGTCGGCGCTCTTGGACATGCTCGGCTGCATGGGGAAGACCGGGTTCGTGATGCCGTAGTCGGCCAGGCTGACGCGCGTCGTGACGACGTTGCGCACGCTCACGCGCGCAGTGGCGCCCGCCGGGATCGAGACCAGGCGGTTCATCATCGGAAGCTCGGGCGCGCCTTCCTGCATCGTCGTGTGGAAGCCCGGGATCATCAGGCGCGTGAAGACGCCGGCGGTCGTGGTGACGTCCTGCGTCTGGATGTCGCCGACTTCCATGTGGAAGCTGAGGCCGGCGCTCTTGTCCCCGGTGAGGTTCATGGCCGATGGCCGGTTGCTGAACGTGATCTGCCCGGCCAGGGCGGCTGTGGCGGCCAGCGAGAGCAGTACCACAACCAATGGCGAGAATAACCTACGTGACATGCCGATCACTCCCTCGATGATGACGGACCCGGCAACCGCAGTTGTCCGGAATGAGGCGCCCCCTCCGGGCGCGGCAGGAGCATGATGAGAGCCGGCACGTCGCGGGACGCCCCGACCCGACGGCGAGCGTAGCACTTAATGGATATGCAAAGATAGAATCAATCAGTCACGTTTTCTCAATGATTAGTACAAGAAATCACCCCAGATGTCCCATGGTTATTATTGTTCACGAAAGTAGTGCAAAGAACGTCCCGGGTGGCAAAGATGAGGGCGGCCGGGCCCCACTCACGGTTGAAATCGCATGTCCGACATCAGGAGTGGGTGGTATCATCCAAGCCAATCAACGGTCGCGGGCACGACATACCCGGTGGCCCATGGCAAGTGTGTCGTCTCCCGGTCCGGAGCGCCTGACGAAGCTTCATGCGAACCTGCTTCGGCATCCTGCTGGTCGTACTCCTGGGCATCGCGGTTCCCGCCGCCGCCGGTGTATCGTTCACCTGTGAGGCCGCCGACCAGGGCGCGGTGACGGGCCTGGGCGTCCTGTCCGTCTTTCATGTGAACGTCCACAACACCGGCTCGGTCCCGGACACCTACACGGTAACGGTGGCCCGCGCGATGCCGGAGGCCTGGAGTTGCTCCCTCTGCCAGGGCGGCGTCTGCTACCCGCCCTATGTGCAGCAGATCACGTTTAGCGTGGCCGCCGGTGCCGCGGCGATCGTCGATGTCGATGTGGCGCCGCTGGTGGCCGAAGGGTCGGGCGCCGCCAACCTGACCGTGACCAGCCAGGGCGATGCGGCGCAGTCGCAGACACTCACCTTCCAGGTCGTCACGGCCGGCGTCCAGGTCCTGCTCGTCGACGGCGACGGCGGCTCGGCGCTCGAGGACTACTTCACGCCCGCGCTGCAGGCGTCGACGGCCGACTGGGCCCGGTGGTCGCGCCACGTTTCGGGAGCGCTCACCGCGCCGGAACTGGCGGGGTTCGTCGGCGTGATCTGGTTCGGGTCGGGCATGACGCCGGCGCTCGACGACGCCGACCGCGGCGCGCTGGCCTACTACGTGCAGCACGGCGGCTCGCTGCTGCTCTGCGGGCAGGGTGTGGCGCGCCAGGCGTGTGACCCGGCCAGCCCATGGTACTCGGCGGGCGCCGCGGCGTGGTTCCAGTTCGTGCTGGGCGCCGGCTGGGCGGGACCTGCTGCCGGTGCGACCAGCGTCGCGGCCCTGCCGCAGTCGCCGTGCGCGCGGACGCTGGTCGCCGCGCTCAACGGTGCCGGGGGCGCGGGCAACAGCACGGCTCCCGATGCGCTTTCCGCCGCGGGCAGCGGCCTGCCGGCCCAGCAGTACGGGACCGGGGCCGTTGCTGCCGTGGCCGCGACCTACGGGTCGGGGCGATCGCTGCTGTGCGGCTACGCGGTCGAGTCGCTGGGGCCGCCTGCGGCGCGGGACGGGTTCCTGCTCGCGTTCGTGAACTGGGCGCGTGGACTGCCGACGGCGGTCGATCCGTTGCCGCCACTCGCCTGGCGCCGTGAACCGCAGGCGGCGCCGAACCCTTTCAATCCGTCGACCACGATCCGCTTCGAGGTGGGTGCGAAGGAGCCTGTGGCCGTGGAGGTGTGCGACCTGCGCGGTCGCATCGTGCGACGCCTCCTGGACGGCGGAGCCGCCGGGGGGGCCGTGGCCGTGACCTGGGACGGCCGTGGTGACGACGGCAGGACGATGCCGGCGGGCGTCTACGTGGCCCGCGTCGTCGCGGGTCGCCAGGTGCGGACGATCAAGCTGGTGCTGGTGAAATAGCGTGCCGTTTGACGGCGCGCGGAGGCGGGACGATGCACATCTGGCGAATCGCATCATGGGCTGTGGTCGCGCTGGCGCTCGGGGCCGGTTCGGCGCGCGCGGCGTCACCCACCGTGGGCTGGGTCGACCGCCATGACGGCGGCAACCAGTTCAACGATGACGGCTGGTGCGTCGCAACCGACCCGGCGGGGAACGTCGTCGTGGCCGGCGAGTCGGCCGATGGCGTCGGCGGCATCGACCTGTGCGTCCGCAAGCTGGCCCGCGCCGGCGGGCAGCAGTTGTGGCAGGCGCGCTACGAAGGTTACGACGCCAAGGACGTGACGGTGTCCGACATCACCTGGGACCTGGCTGGGCAACTGCTGGTGGCGGGTTTCATCCGCGGTTGCGTTGGCTGAGGCCAGGGCGATGACGTCGTCGTCCTGAAGGTCGACGGCGTGACCGGGGAGGTTCTCTGGTCCCGACTCTACCAAGGCGCAGCCGGTCTCGACGAGGCGGCGCTGGCCGTCGCGGCCGACGCGGCCGGTGATGTCTACTACGCCGGACGCGTGGCCGTGGCCGGGCAGGGCATCCAGATGCTGGTGATGAAACTGGACGGCGCCGACGGCAGCACGGTCTGGACCGATATTCGCGGGGGTTCGGGCGGCGGCGACGACCTGGCGTGGGACATTGCCGTGGGGCCGGACGGCAACCCGGTCGCGGCCGGGCACACCATCGAGACGGGCACGGTCGCCCGGTGCCTGACGCGCAAGCTCTCGGGGGCCAGCGGCGCCATGCTCTGGGAGGCCACCGCGGCCGGCGCGGTGAACGACGTCGTTTCGCGGAGCGCCTGGCTGGCGATCGCACCGGGTGGCGATGTCGTCATGGCCCAGCGCGGCTACGGGTCGACCAACGGCTACGATGTGCTGGTGGCGCGCTACGGCGCGACCGATGGCCATGTCGTCTGGAACGTGCGCCACGACGGTGCGACGCACGGCGGCGACGACCCGCGCGCGATGATCCTGACCGCCGCCGGCGACATTGTCGTGGCCGGCGTGCAGGACGTCTGGTGGAACTACAGCTACATGACGTTGAAATTCTCCGGCGCTTCCGGGGCCCTGCTGTGGCAGGCGCCCAACTACGACGGCCCGCCCGGCTGGTATGACGTCGCGACAGCCGTGGCGGAAGCTCCCGGCGGTTTGATCGTCACGACGGGCCTGAGCGACGGCTCGGGCACGAGCTGGGACATCGCCACCGTGGGCTACGACGGGACGACGGGCCAGAAACAGTGGGCGCTGCGCTACGACGGGCCGTCCAGCCAGAGCGACGAACCGCGCGCCGTCGTGGTCGGCGGCGGGCGCATCAACGTTTGCGGCTACGCCTACGCGGCGGCGACCGGCAAGGACTGGGTCACGCTCAACTACGACCTGGGCCTGGCCACCCCGGCGCTTCCGCCTGTGGCGACGATCGCGTCGCTGGCCGCTCCCTGGCCCAATCCCTTCAATCCGACAACCACGATAGCCTTCGACCTGTCCGTCCCTGCGGATGTGCGCGTGACGATCCACGCCCTCGACGGCGCGCTGGTGCGCACCCTCTTCGCGGGCGCCGCCCCCGCCGGTCGCACGTCCCTGCCCTGGGACGGCCGCGACCGGCAAGGCCACACCGTCGCCGCCGGCACCTACCTGGTCCGCCTGGCCTCTGGCGGCCGTACCGATGTGCGCCCCCTAACCCTGCTGAAGTGATGGAAGGGGCCCTGACCCCGGACCGGTGCGGCGACTGAGACGAA
>CAIWHK010000052.1 GCA_903912525.1 uncultured bacterium
ACCATCCGCTGCAGCCCTTCATAGGCCCCTGAGCGCAGCCGGTAGAAGTAGATGCCCGACGGCACCCGCTGCCCGGCCTCATCGGTGCCGTCCCAGGCCACGCTGTGATCGCCTGCGGCCAGGCTGCCCGCGACCAGCCGCTTGATGTTGTTGCCGCGCACGTCGAACACCTGCAGCTCCGTGTCGCCGCCGTCGGCCAGCGTGAAGCGGATGGTGGTCGACGGGTTGAACGGGTTCGGCGTGTTCTGCGCCAGCAGCGTGCGCAGCGCGGGCGTCGGCGCCGGCGCCGGCGCGTCGGCGAACCAGCCGAGGTCGTGGAACACCGACAGGGCCAGGTCGACACCGTCGGGGTCGAGGTCGCTGTTGATCGCCGGCTCCATCAGCAGGTTGGGCATCGCGCTGGTGTCGAAGTGCGACACCGACGAGCCCGACTGCAGCGGGTTGGGCGTGTAGACCAGCGGCCGGCCCAGCGGGTCGGCGCCGGCGCGCTTGGTCGCGCTCGAGTGGATGGTCGCGGTCAGGCCCGAGGCCAGCGCCGCCTTCAGCGTGACGCCGTCGGCCTGGCTGATCATCACCGACGGGATGGTGACTGCCGGGCCGGAGCCGCCCATCGAGGACGCCGGGCCGGCCACATTGTTGACGACGATGACGCCGATGGCGCCGGCGTCCTGCGCCGCCTGCACCTTCATGGCGAAGGCGCACGTGCCGCGGTCGACCATGGCGATCTTGCCGCTCAGCGCGGCAGCGTTCTGCAGGGCGCTGCAGGCATCGGACGTGGGGGCCGTGTCGTCGATGGCCAGCACGACCTGGCCGGTGACCGGGGTCGAGGCGACCGTGGGGCCGAAGCCCGCATCGCCCACGTTGTAGCTGCCCACGACGCCGGCCGGCGCCGAGACGAGGAGCTCGGACGCATAGCCCAGCCAGTTGCCCGCGTTCCACGTGGCGAACTGGCCGGTGAAGGCGACGTTGCCCGGGTTGATGGCCGAGGCCACGCGCTGCGTGCTCGTCATGTTGGGCCACTGCAGGCCGACGGTATTGTCGTAGAGGAAGTTCGAGAACACGTCGCGCTTGGCGTTGAACAGCGCGCCGGTGCTGCTGTTCACCAGGCTGATGAAGCCCAGGCCGTGGCCGAACTCGTGCATCAGCACCACGACCAGGTTGATGCCGGAACCCGCGTTGCCGTCCAGGCCCAGGTACCAGCCGCTGCCGGGCAGGCAGGTCGCGCCGCCGAGGCTCACGTTGAACTGCGCGCGGAGGTCGTCGGCCGCCGAGTTCATCGCGCCCGGATTGAGGTCGACGCCCGACAGCTTGTTGGCCAGCGCCGCGGGATACCACGTCGCCGCCAGGGGCGCGTTCGCGAAGTCGGCGTTGTAGGACCGCGGTCCGGCCGAGCCGAGCACCGCAGTCGTGGTCGTGCAGGTCAGCGGGTCGAAAGACGCGGTGACGCGGATCTCGACAGCGCTCGGCAACAGGGCGCCCCACACGTCGGCCGCGAACTGGAACGCGATCAGCCGCTGCTGCCCCAGCGTCGTGCCGGTGTTGCCGCCGACGGGCAGGACGGGCGTCGGGTCATTGAAGCCCTCGCCGGCCCCGTCGGCATTGACGATCGTGATGGTCGCGGCGTTCGCTGCGCCGCTGCCCGCCAGCAGCAGGGCGCCGGTGGCGACGGCCAGGCAGGCTTTCCGGATGAAGTTCTTCATGTCAGCGCACCTCCGGGCCGGTCTGGGTGGGGTCGGCCAGGAAGAAGGCGTCGTATTCCTCACGGCTGTGGACGCAGCCGATGATGAGCTTACCGTCGGGCCCGAGGCGCGCGACGTTCACCGACAGGAAGCTGTCGTCGGCCATCGCCAGGCTGGAACCGTCGGCATTCAGGATGACGGTCCCGGCGTTGTCGTCGCGCGCGGGGATCGGATTGGCGGCCACCTGCGCGGCGGCGTCCGCGGCGGCCTGCGCGGCAGGCACGGGGGAGGCGATAGGGGCTGCGGCGCGCGCAGCCGGGTCGTCGGCGGCCATCGCCGCTGACGCGGACAGGCAAAGCCCGAGCAGGGCCAGGCGGTGGGTTCGCTTCTTCATGGCTCGATTCTCTCCTGGGCGCGGGGGCGACCGACACCGGGCGGGTGCGATGCGGCCATGGCGGACACAACGTACTATTCTACAATATCTGGCATCGGGTTGCAATCGACAAATCAGTACTTTTGCGGTAGACAATGGATGTTCAGGGTGTGTTCTGTGGGTGGGGAATTTTCCCCAGATTGCCCACCGAGAGGTCGGCGCACTCGGCAACCGGGCGCGGGGGTTTCCATACCCGGTGCGATCGTATTACATTGGCCCCATGAACCATGCACGGAGTGCGGCAATGCCCACCCCGCTCCCGGAGGCTCCCTTGGCCGCATCCAAGACCACGTTTCGGCGCTACGAGTGCAAGTATGCCATCGACGAGGCCCAGGCAGCCGCTGTGCGTCAGGCGATCGGACCCTATGTGGAGCCCGATCCTCACGCCCGCAAACGCCCCGATGGCTGCTATGATATCCAGAGCGCCTATCTGGACTCGCCCAACCTGCGCCTCTACCAGGAGACCCGGGACGGGAACGTGAACCGCCTGAAGCTGCGGGTGCGGGAGTACCCGGGCAGCGGGGCCGACGCCCCGGTATTTGCGGAAATCAAAAGGCGTTACGACCGTCTCGTGCTCAAGTCCCGCGCCAGGATGTCGAGACCTATGGCAGTCGACATGCTGGCCGGCGTCACGGACAAGATCCCCGGATTGTCCCAGGACGAGCAGGCGTGCCACGACGAGTTCGTGGGCTGGCTGCTGAAGTGGCAGGCCCGACCCGTCGTGTGGGTCGGCTATACGCGCGAAGCGTATGTCGGCATCTACCAGGAGGACCTGCGCATCACGTTCGATCGACGGCTGCGCTGTGCGCCGGCGGAAAGCCTGGAGCGGCCGGAGGAAACCGACTGGCGCGAGATGGAACCGTGCCGCGTCGTCCTGGAACTGAAGTTCGACGCGTCGTACCCCGACTGGATGCAGCAGTTGGTGGCTCGCCATGAGTTGAGGCAGGAATCGTTTTCGAAATACGCCAAGGCGGTCGAGCGGGGGCTTGACCATTGGCGACTGCCGTCCGGCTTCGTGTTCGGCAGCGACGGTTGAGGGGAAAGGGATCATGCCCGAGGCGTTGACGACATTGCTGGGAGCATCCGACGGCGCCTCGTCCCTGACGCTGGACGGGTTTTTGCTGCGCCTGCTCTCGGCGCTCGTGTTCGGCCAGGTGATCGCCTGGATCTACATCGGCACGCGCCGCGGCGTCAGCTACACGGCCACCGTGGCGCAGGCCGCGATCATCATGGCGCTGATCGTGACCTTGGTCATGTCGGTGGTCGGCAACAGCCTCGCCCGCGCCTTCGGCCTGTTCGGCGCCCTGGCGCTGATCCGCTTCCGCACCCCCGTCAAGGATGCGCGCGACACCGTCTTCCTGTTCTTCGCCGTCGCCATCGGCATCGCCTGCGGCACCGGCAACCTGCTGGGGGCACTGGCCGGCACCGTCGTGATCGGCGGCGTCCTGTGGTACCTGTCGTCGTCACGGTTCGGCTCGCGGTCCGGCCATGACGGGTTGCTGCGCCTGCGCATGCCGAGCGTGGCCGAGGCCGCGGTCAAGGCCGTGCTGGACGCCCACTGCGCCTGGTCGCGGATCATGCACATGCGCGAACTGAGCGACGGCAGCGTCGAATATGCCTACCAGTTCGGCCTGCAGGACCTGGCCGCGGCGCCGCGGCTGTTGGCCGACGTGCGCGCGGTGCAGGGCGCGGCCGGGGTTTCGGTCCTGATGCAGGACGCGGAGGAATTGCCGTGATGGCGTTCAACGGCGGCAACGGCAACGGCAACGGCAACGGCCACCTGCGCCTGAGGCGCCGCGACTTCCCCGGCCTGTGGCTGTGGTGCGCGGCCGTCCTGGCGGTCGTGGCGTTGTACGCGCGGCAGGAGCGCGGCGCGGTCCTGGCCGGCTATGCGCAGGAAACCGTGGCGCAGGTCGCCGCCGAGGCGCCCGGCAGGCTGCGCGATGTCGTCGTCGCCCCCGACCAGAAGGTCGCGGCCGGCCAGGTCGTGGCCTGGCTGGACGACACGCAACTGAAGCTCGAACTCGCCATGGCGTCCGCCGAACTGCGTCGCCTGCGCAGTGAGACCGAGCGCGAGACAGCAGCTTGGGCGCTCAGCCTGGAGTCGGACCGGCGACGCTTCGCGGGCGACTACGAGACCGCGCGCCTGGAATTCCTGGGCGCCCGGGCAGAACTGGCCTCGGCGCGCGTCGAGTTGCAGGGCCTCGAAGCCGTGCTGGCGCGCTCGCGCGCGCTGGCGGCGCAGACCCTGACCTCGCAGGCGACGCTCGAGGCCGACAGCACCGCCTGCCAGGCGCAGCGCGAGCTGGTGACCGGTCGCGAAGAGGTCGTCACGGCGCTGGCCGAGCGCTATCGCCAGTCCCAGGCGCGGCAGGCGCGGATGGAAGGCGCGGCAGGCGCGCCGTCCGCCTCGGCGCTGCCGGCGGCGCTGGCCGCGGCGGTCGAGGTGCAGGAGACACGACTGCAGCTGGCCGAACTGGCGCAGGCGCGCTGCGCGCTGCACGCGCCGTCGGCAGGCGTGGTCGGCGAGGTGCTGCGGCGTCCCGGCGAAGTCGTGGCTGCGGGTGAGCCCGTGCTGACGGTGGTCGGCGAACGCGCGATCGAGGTCGTGGCGTATGCGACGGAGGAACAGTCGGTGAGCGTGGCGGTCGGTGATCCCGTGCGCCTTCGGCGGTCGGCCCGCGGCAGCGCGCCCATCGACGCCGTGGTCACGTCGGTCGGGGCCGCGATGTCGGCGCTGCCGCTGCGGGTCGAGCCGTTCGCGCAGACGCCCATGTGGGGCCAGGCCATTCGCATCCGCCTGCCCGAGGGCAGCGACGTCAAGCCGGGTGAATCATTCCGGCTCAGCTTCCGCTAGCCGGGAAGCGGACGGGGATCAGCGCGTGCGGCGGTTGCCCTGGGGCGGCCGCCGTTCGCCTTTCCACCAGCAGACGGCGACGAACAGCATCGTCAACACGACGGCAATGCCGGCGAATCCCAGCGTCCATTTGACCACCTGCGCCAGGCCGACCATCAGGCCGATGTAGGCCGCCATCACGACGCGCCCCTGCCAGGCCGTCGGGAAGCCCCAGCCCATCCCGTCCGCCTTCGCGGGGAACCAGTACCTCGGCTGTTCGGGCGTCTCGTCCAGGTTGCTCATTTGCGCACCGCCATTTCCTGCAGCACCGAACCGATGTCGGTATTGTCCAGATAGGGTCCCCGCACCGGGTCGCGGCCGACGGCGCGCGCCGCCAGCGCCTCGCTGCCGGGACCGGCGGCGAACAGGGGGACCAGTGAATTCGTGTGGCTCTTCCCGTTGAGCACCATGCCGGGCATACGGCCCTTGCCGCGGGCCTCGAGCGGCACCTTCATGCGGCAGGCAGGCCAGGCGCCGTCGGCCGGCGCGGGCCCGGTCAGGTAGCCCGTCTCGTGGTCGGCCGTGATCACCAGCAGGTTCTCCTGCCAGCCGCCGTGCGCCATGATCCAGCCCCGCACCGCGGCCACCGCGTCGGCGAACGCGCACACTTCCTCGACCAACCGGCCCGGCTCGCCGTCGTGCGCCGCCCAGTCGACGGCGCCGCCCTCGACCATCAGGAAGAACCCGTCGGGATCGGCGTCCAGCACGTTGATCGCGCCGAGGGCCATGTCCTTCAGCGCGGGCACCGTAGCCAGCGGCGGCACGGTGAACGCGTCGGCCGTGACGTCGCCGTCCCGCTGTTCCTGCAGCGTCTCGCGCACGCGCGCCAGGCCCAGCACGCGGGCCGGCGTTTCGCCGTCGGTCAGCTTCGCGAAGTCGGCCGGGTCCTGGATCAGGGTCCACGGGTCGGGCCACGCATCGCCGTTCGCGTCGCCGCCCACCGCGCCGGCCAGCAGGCCCTTCCAGGTGTCCTCGCCGCCCACCCACCGGTAGTTCGGCGTGGCGTCGGGAGCGCCGTTGCGGTCGTAGAGTGGATGGCCGCAGCCCATCAGGACGTCCAACGGGGTGGCGGTCAGCAGGTCGAGCGCGATCTCCACGTAGCGCCCGCGGTCCTCGTTGTGGATGGCGCAGCCGGCCGGCGTCGCGTGCGCGAACGGCACCGACGTCACCAGCCCGGTCGCGCGCCCGCCGCGCTCCATGGCCTCGACGATGGTCAGCAGCGGCTTCCCGTCGGGCCCGACGCCCAGCCAGCCGTTGTGCGTCTTGTACCCGGTCGAGAGCGCGGTGGCCGCCGCCGCCGAGTCGGTGGCGGGCTGTCCCAGCGGGCCGTCGGCCCAGAACGCGGCCGGATCGTAGCCGTTGCCGTCGGCGAACGTGCTGACGGCCAGCTTCACCGGCAGGTCCTGCCAGGATGGGAACAGGTCGGCGTCGTCACGCCACAGTGAGGCGGCGCGCAGGTGGTTGAAGCCGCAGCCGTCGGCGATCATCAGGATGACGTTGCGCGGGCGCGGGGCGCTGTCTTCCGGCGCGCCGACGGCGATGCCCGCCGCCAGCAGGACCAGCATCGCCAGCGACCGCGCCGTTGTTCTCGTTGCCGTCACCTAGTAGTCCTTCGGTTCGGCCGCCGGCTTCGCCTCGACCGGCAGCTTCAGCTTCCCGGGGTGCCGCCTGACCACTTCGCGCAGCCAGCTTTCGGGGTAGCCCACTTCCTGCGGGCTTCCCTTCTCGTCCTGGATGTAGCCGTCGTTGTACTTCGTCAGCAGCAGCTCGCCGAGCGCGCGCCAGCGGCGCACCACTTCCTCGGCGTGCAGCACCGAGTAGTCGGTCAGCCATCGCGTCGCCAGTTCCGGGTCGGTGCGGTACAGGACAGCGGTAGCCTGCTCGAAAGTCGGTTGCACGGCCAGATAATCGCCCTCGATGGCGTGCTGCACCAGGCGCACATCGGCAATCATCGGCTCGTAGCGCAGCGCCGCGTAGTTGGACACGAAGTTGAAGACCCAGAACGCCGAGTCCCAGCTGAACTTCTGCAACGTGCCCGCTGCGTACGAGGCCGGGATGTCCGTGATGCCGCAGTACAGCGGCGTGTAGCAGGTGAAATCCGTGTCGTCCAGTCCGTACCAGGTGATGCCGCCGATGGCGTCGGGCATCCCGCGTCGCGCCTGCGTCACCATCGAGAACCCGGTCTGCTGCGTCGAGATGGGACGCTCCCAGGTGTAGGCGGTATCGCCGAGCGCAAAGCCCATCGGCCGCGTGCGCAGCGGATAGCCGAACGGGCCGGCATCCATGCCCTTGGTCATGTCGTAGTCGGTGCCCTCGTAGTGGTCGCGCATCAGCGCGAAGACCTCGTCCAGCGACAGCTTCTCGTCGGGCTTGACGAACAGAGGGTACGGCTCGGCGCCGGCCACGCCGCGGTGGTAGTCGGGGCTCAGGCCCAGCGACGGCGCGGCGCGCCGGAAGATGCTCCACACGCGCGCGGCGGTGTAGCGCTTCTGCTGCGCGGTCAGCGGATGGAACGCGGCGCTCCAGTCGAAGGCGCCGTCGGCGGGCTTCCACCAGCCGTGCTCCTTCGCGAAGTCCTCCATGCCGGGCGAGAACAGGCAGTTCTGCGGGTCGTTCTTCGGGAACGTCGTGATGCGGCCGCCGTTGGCGAACGCGCTGATGTAGCCGTCGGGGACGCGGATGGCGACCCAGTGAGCGCCAGGACCTTTGCCAGCTTGGCCGCCCTTGCCCGGCCCGACCATCTCCATCACCCAGGCTTCCTTCGGGTCGCCGATGCAGTACGACTCGCCGCTGCTGCGATAGCCGTGCGTCGCGACCAGCCGACCCATCTCCTCGACGCATTCGCGCGCCGTGGTCGAGCGCTGCAGCGCCAGCCGCATCAGCGTCCAGTAGTGCAGCAGCCCCTCGTCGTTGGTCAGTTCGTCGCGCCCGCCGGTCGTCGTCTCGGCGATGGAGACCTGCTTCTCGTTCTGCAGGTTCACCACGGCCCACGTGTGCGCCGGGTAGGGCACCTGGCCGACCACCTGCCCGCTCCAGTTCCTGATGTCCTGCATCTCGCCGGGCTTGTGGTCGCCGGCGGGGATCCGCTCGAGCGTGGGATGGAACTCGCCGTCGCAGGTGTAGGTGACGAAGATCGATCCGTCGGTGGTGGCGCCGGGGCTGCAGACCAGGTTGGTGCAGGCCAGGGCGGCGGGGGCAGCGGCGACCAGGAGCAGCAGCGCGGCGATGGCGCGGGCGGACAAGCGGGACATCGGGACCTTCCCGGGTTGGGGGTGGAGTGGGGGAACCGTAGCATCCGGATGAGTGGGGGGCAACGGGCGGGGTGGTGAGCGACTTGCGCCGGCGCAAGTGGCGGCCGGACGGCCTCGCCCCTCACCTCGACGCGGGATTGGGCCTCACACCGTCGAATTGTGGATCGTGCCGGGGTTACACCCGACTCTTGCCTGTTTTTCATGCGTGCAACTGGCTTCCGGTGGTACATTCGTCGGATGGATCTGCCGGAGGCATGCATGCCGGATGGGTGCTTATCGTGAGGAAGGGAATGAAATGATAAAACGGTACCTCTTGGCCTTGGTTGCGGGGATCATTCTTGTCGCGATTGCAGGTGGGCCGGCCGCTGCCGGTAAGGTGGCTCCCATTCCGGAGGGGGGGCTCGTCGGCGCCACTTGGGTCACGAACATTGCGGCCGGCCAATATTTCGGCCTGACGATCTTCAAGTTGCGCCCGCGTCAGGCGGGCTGGTTCATCGAGGGCAAATTTGGGCGCCGGATGACATATGAAAGTTCGGACTACTACGAGAATATCTCGATCAGCGAGGCAGAGGGCTGGGGAGACTCATTCCTCAAGGAGGACGAGTCATACGACACGTTCGATGTCGGACTGACGTTCGCCTACACCAATGCCTTCGCGTTGTACCTCGGGATCGGCCTGAGCGAAGTCGACAGCTACCGGCAGTACCACGACGATTTCGGGATTCTTGGCGACAACGGTGACTATTGGATCGACGGAAGCATGAACGGGACGAAAATGAACACGGTCGGCGGTGCCATCATCCGTACCTCCGACACGGTGCTCCTGCAGATCGGCTGCGATTCGCAACCGAAGGGGCTCAATATCGGCGTGGGCATCACCACAAACTGGCCGTGATGGTCGAAAATGGATGGTGGACAATGGCAATTACAAAGGAGCCCGGCAAGCTAGGGATGCCCTGGCGGCATACAGCGGCGATGCTTTTCGTCATCCTGATCGCTTCAGGCTGGGCGAGCAGCGCCCTGGCGGGTTACAAGCAGACATTCGTCGCGCTAATGAACGAGAACTACGGGCGAATTTGCCACCTGAAGCTCGAGGGATGGGGCGGCCGCACCCTGCGGGTGGACTGGACGGCAGAGACCGTAAAGCTACACATCCTGAGAGTCATGGCTGAAATCGGCGAGGCTAAGGAGGAGCTTTACGGCGATGGTGTCCGATATCTCAAGTTCCCGAACGACGTCGGCGGCTATAATGTAGTGGATTGGCAAACGGGGGAAAAGAAGTCGGTCGATGAACGGGCCCCTTATTACTTCCCTGATTGAAGGCTTGGGGTGCCACGCGAGGTCCCGACACGCGGTGGCTCGCCGTCCCGGCGCGCAGGAGGGTTATAGCTCATGAACCGGGAATTGGTCGATACCCACGTCCACCTGAACCACCCGCCCCTGAGCGACGACCCGGCCGCGGTTCTGGCCCGCGCCGCCGCCGCCGGCGTGACCCGCGTTGTCGTCCCGGCCTACGACGCCCCATGTTGGGAAGACCTCGATAACCTGGCAAAGCACGCCGGTGTTTCCATCGCCCTCGGCCTGCATCCCTGGCTGGCCCATGACCTGGCCGGCCAGGTGGCGGGGCTGCAGGGTTCGCCCCCGGCCAAGCCCGCCGCGGGCGCCATCATGCCCATGGAACCGATGCCCGGCGCCGGGTCGGCCGCGCCCACGGGAGCCGAGCTGGACCGGTTCATCTACCAGCTGGCCTCGCGCGTGGCGGCGTCGCGGCCGGTGGCGATCGGCGAGATCGGCCTCGACACGAAGATCAACGCCAGCGGCCTGGTGCAGCAGATGCCGCTGTTCGAGCGGCAACTGGCCCTGGCGGTCGATCTCGACCTGCCGGTGATCCTGCACTGCCGCGGCGCCTTCGAGGAGATGCTGGCGGCGGTGGCGAAGCATCGCGGACGCCTGCGCGGGGTGTTGCACGCGTTCTCGCGCGGGCCCGAGCTGGCCGAGCGGTTCATTGACGCCGGATTGCACATCGCGCTCGGCGGCGCCGCCACGCGGGTGCGGGCGACGCAGGTGCGGCGGGCGGTGCAGAAGGCCCCGCTGGAGCGGCTGGTGCTGGAGACCGATGCGCCGTCGATCGGGCTCGAGGGCATCAACCCCGAACAAACCGAACCGCGTCACGTCCACGACGTGGCCGTGGCCGTGGCGGCGCTGCGCGGAATGACGATCGAAGCGCTCGCCGAGGCGACGACGGCCAACGCGCGCGTGCTGTTCAACCTGCCCTGAGGCATCCGTCGGCGGTGCCGGTTCGCCGAGGCACTTGCGCCGGCGCAACTTGCCGGGCCCTGAATAATCCCGTGCCCCCCCGGTTACTTCCCGGTACACTCACGGTCGCTTCCCCGGCGCGGGGGACGGCGGCCGCAAACTGGGGGGCGCCGCCGACCGCTGCGCCCTCCGTCCGCGCCAAGGAGATGTCTGCCATGGACCAGAACGACGGTTTCCACGATTCCGCGCAGGACAACGCCGGCGCCTTCGGGCGTCCGCCCCTGCGGCCGATCAAGGTGCCGCGCTTCCGCCTGCCCAACCTGAAGCCGCGGCTGGTGCTGCGGGTGCTGGGCGCCTTCGTGGCGGCGATGGTGCTGCTGTCGGGCTTCTACACGATCGGGCCGGAAGAGGCGGGCCTGGTGCTGCGCTTCGGGCGCTACGTGCGCACCGCCGAGCCGGGGCTGCACTTCAAGGCGCCGCTGGGTGTCGAAGTCGTGCGCAAGGTGCCCATCCAGCGGCAGTTGAAGGAGGAGTTCGGGTTCCGCACCGTGCGGGCCGGCGTCAACACCGAGTACTCGACCGAATCCTACCTCGACGAGTCCAGCATGCTGACCGGCGACCTGAACGCCGCCGTGGTCGAGTGGGTGGTGCAGTACCGCATCCGCGATCCGTACAAGTTCCTGTTCGAGGTGCGCAACGTCGAGGAGACCCTGCGCGACATGAGCGAGGCCGTCATGCGCCGCGCCGTCGGCGACCGCACCGTGAACGAGGTGCTGACGATCGGCCGCGCCGAGGTGGCGGCCAGGGTGCAGGTCGACCTCCAGGAACTGGTGAACGAGTACCAGATGGGCATCAGTGTCGACCAGATCGTGTTGCAGGACATCAACCCGCCCGATCCGGTCAAGCCCTCCTTCAACGCCGTCAACGAGGCGCAGCAGGAGCGCGAGAAGCTGATCAACCAGGCACAGTCCGAGTACAACCGCGAGATTCCGCGCGCCAGCGGCGAGGCCGAGCAGACCATCCAGGAGGCCGAGGGCTACGCGCTGAACCGCGTCAACCGCGCCGAGGGCGATGCGTCGGCGTTCAACGCGCTGTACGACGAGTACCGCAAGGCGCCCGAGGTGACGCGCCGCCGCATGTACCTCGAGACCATGTCGCAGGTGCTGCCGCAGGTGCGCAGCAAGGTCATCGTCGACGACAAGGTGCGCGGGGTGCTGCCGCTGCTGAACCTCGACGGCAAGGGAGGCAAGTAAGATGAAGAAGATCATCATCGCCGCCGGCGTCCTTGTCGTCCTGCTCGTGTTGATGTCGGCGTACATCGTGCAGGAGCCCGAGCAGGTCGTCGTCACCCAGTTCGGCAAGCCCGTGGGCCGGCCCATCACGACGCCGGGCCTGAAGTTTCGCACGCCACTGATCCAGACCGTGCACCGCTTCGAGAAGCGGTTCATGGAGTGGGACGGCGACCCCAACCAGCTGCCGACGCGCGACAAGCGCTTCATCTGGGTGGACACGTATGCGCGCTGGCGCATCACCGACCCGCTGCTGTTCTACCAGCGCCTGCACAACGAGCGCGGGGCGCACACGCGGCTGGACGACATCCTGGACGGCGAGACGCGCAACGCCATCGCCAAGTACGACCTGGTGCAACTCGTCCGGACGTCGAACCGGCTCGCCGAGCGCACGGAGGTCGCCGTCGGCGACGAGACCGAGCTCGTCCAGATCGACAAGGGCCGCAACGACATCCGCCTGGAGATCCTGGCCAATGCCCGGCTGCGCGCGTCCGACCTGGGCCTGGAGATCCTGGACATCGAGTTCAAGCGCATCAACTACGTGGACGAGGTGCAGCGGAAGGTCTACGAGCGGATGATTGCCGAACGCCAGCGCATCGCCGACCGCTTCCGCAGCGAGGGCCAGGGCGAGGCGTCCCGCATCAAGGGCGAGAAGGACCGCGAGCTGGCGCGCATCCGTTCGGAGGCCTACCGGCGGGCCCAGGAGATCAAGGGCGCCGCCGACGGCCGCGCCACGGCGATCTACGCCAGCGCCTACAACCGTTCGGCCGACTCGAAGAACTTCTACGAGTTCGTGCGCACCATGCAGGCCTACGTGACGACGATGGACAGCACCTCAACGATGGTGATGTCCACGGATGGCGACTTCTACCGCTTCCTCAAGAGTAGCTCCGGCAAGTAGCGCCAGGGGCCGTGACGCAAAAGAGCGAGGGGTGATCGCGTCGTAGCGATCACCCCTCGCTCTTTTCGCCCACGCCCCCCGGCGCTATGGCTGGATGCCCGACTGCCGCAGCCACTCGTAAGCGGCCTGGAAGATATCCGTGCTGGTGCGCAGGCCCAGCTTCTTCTTGATGTGGGAGCGGTGGACTTCGACCGTCCGCGGGCTGATCTGCATCATCTCGGCGATCTCGGCGATCTCCTTGCCCTGGCCGGTCAGCTGGAAGAGTTCCAGTTCGCGGTTGCTCAGGACTTCGACCGGCGAGGCGACGCCCGGCGCGCGGCCGGTGCCCAGCTGCTCGACGGCGGACTGCGTCATCTTCTCGCTCAGGTAGATGCCGCCCTCGAGCACGCAACGGATGGCGTCGCGGATGCGCTCGGTGCCGGCCTGCTTCATGATGTAGCCCTTGGCGCCGGCCTTCAGGCAACGCACGGCGTAGGTGTACTCGTCGTGCATCGAGACGGCCAGCGTCAGGATGTCCGGGTACCGCGTCTGCAGTTCCTTCAGGAGCGTCAGGCCGCTGCTGTTCTTCAGCGTGATGTCGATCAGGACCAGCTGCGGGCGGTCGCGCTCGACCATCTCGAGCGCCTGTTCCAGCGTCTCGGCCTCGCCGCACACTTCGAGGTCGGGCTCGAGCTGCAGGATGGCGCGGATGCCTGAGCGCACCAGAGGATGGTCATCGACGATGAGCAAGCGGTGCTTTGTGTTCGGAGCGGCGGCGTTGGCCAACGTGGATCTCCCGGAAACTCTGGGCGGCCCGGTTGGGCGATCGGAACGCCGGGCCGGCGTCAAAAGGCTGATTTTCCGATCCCCCGTATGTTAACAGTTCAGATCCGCTTGGAAAACCACGAACCGGACATTTTTCGCCAATTTTCTCAATATCCCAGACTCACAAAGGACTTCATGAGGCTCCGCGACAGGCCCTCCTGCACGTCCCGGGCGCTGCCGGCCCAGCCGGCGTCCCGCAGCGTCGTGACGAAATCGCGATGGGTTCGCCCGGCCCGGTAGTCCGGCTCGCGCGGCGGGTGCTGCAGGTACCGGTCCAGCAGCGCCAGGTCGGGATCCACCAGCAGGGTGGTGGTGTAGTGGGCCAGGCCGCGCTCGCGGCGCAGGCACGAACCACCCAGCTTGCGGTCGCCCAGCGCCAGGTCCGAGACGCCGCGCTGCGTCACGCCCGCCACGCCGCACGCGGCCAGCGCGTTGATGACGAGGTCGGACGCCAGCTTGAACGCCGCCGGGATACCGCCCAGCCCCGGCAGCGGCAACACCAACGCGACGATGACGTTGCCCGGGTCCAGCACCACGGCGCCGCCGCCGCCCGGGCGCCGGTACACGGGAACGCCGTCGGCGGCGATGGCCGCCTCGTGCAGCTCGCGCGCCGCATTGCCGCCGCGCCCGATCACGACCGCCACTTCGTCAGGCCGGTACACGCGGCAAAGCGCGCGCCCGGTGGCGCGCGCTTCGGCGACCAGATCGTCCTCCTGGTCGTAGGGGAGGATGCCTTCCACGCCGCTACCGGACCTTGCGCGGCGGGTTGATGTGCACCGCCTCGCCGGCCGCGACCTCGGCCGCCTCCATGAGCGCCTCGGACAGCGTCGGGTGCGGATGGATCGTCACCATGAGGTCCTCCAGCGTGGCGCCCATCTCGACCGCGAGGGTGGCCTCGGCGATCAGTTCGCTGGCCATCGGCCCGACGATGCCCACGCCCAGGATGAGCCCCGTGTCCGGCTCGGCGATCATCTTCACCAGGCCGTCGGTGCGGCCCAGCGTGCGCGCGCGGCCCAGCGCCGACAGCGGGAAGCGACCGATGTTCACGGCGATGCCCTGTTCTTCGGCCTCGCGCTCGGTCAGGCCCGTCCAGGCGATCTCCGGGTCGGTGAAGACGACGGCCGGGATGGCGCGGTTGTCGAAGACGGCGTCGCCCTTGCCGATGACCTCGGCCGCGACCTTGCCCTCGCGGCTGGCCTTGTGCGCCAGCATGGGGCCGGTGGCGGCATCGCCGATGGCGAAGATGTTCGGCTCGTCGGTGCGGCAGTCGGGGCCCGTCAGGATGAAGCCCTTGTCGTCGGTCTTCACCCGCGTGTTCTCGAGGCCGATGTCGTCGGTGTTCGGCCGCCGGCCGATCGCCACCAGCACCTGCGCGTAGTGCTTCTCGATCGTCTGGCCGCCGTGTTCGATGCGCACGTCGAAGCCGCCGCCGCCTGCTTCAGCGATCGACAGCACCTTCGAGTCGACCATGATCTCTTCCAGGCGCTCGGTGACCTGCTTCACCATCACGTCCACCAGGTCGAAGTCGGCGCCCATGAGCAGGCGCGGGAAGAATTCGACCACCGACACCTTCGAGCCCAGGCCCTGGTAGACCAGGCCCATCTCCAGCCCGATGTAGCCGCCGCCCACCACGAGCAGGCTCTCCGGCACGCAGGGCAGCTTCAGCGCATCGGCGCTCGACCACACCGACTGCACGATGCCCGCCGGCAGCCGGTTCAGGCTCGATCCGGTGGCGATGATGGCCTGCTTGAAGTCGACGCCCGAAACTTCGCCGCCCTCGAGCGACAGGGAGGTGGGCGAGGTGAACCGCGCATGGCCGCGCAGCACGGTCACGCCGCGCCGCTTCAGCAGCCCCTTGATGCCGTCGCTGAGCCCCTGCACGATGCCGTCGGTCCACTCGCGCAGCTTCACCGGGTCGATCTTCACGTTGTCGAACGTCAGGCCGAACTCGGCCGCGCGGCGCGCCGTCTCCTGGATCTCGACCGTGTGGATCAGCGCCTTCGAGGGGATGCAGCCCTCCAGCAGGCAGGTGCCGCCGGGGCGTTCGCGGCTCTCGACCAGCAGCACGTTCTCGCCGAGGTCGGCCAGGCGCAGCGCCGCGACGTAGCCGCCGGGGCCGCTGCCGATGACGACGACGTCGGTCTCTTCACGCAGGCTTCCCATCACCATGTGCGGTCTCCTACCATGTCCGGTCTTCTTGGTAAGCTCACGTCTCGAGCAGCAGCAGGTTCGGGTCCGACAGCTGGCGCGCCAGCTCGGCCACGAAGCGGGCGGCGTCGGCGCCGTCGGCCACGCGGTGGTCAAACGCCAGCGTCAGCGGCAGGATCTTGCGGATGACGATCTGCCCGTCGCGCACCACCGGCTTTTCCTGCACGCGGCCCATGCCGAGGATGGCTACCTCGGGATAGTTGATGGTCGCCAGCAGCGCCGTGCCGCCCAGCGGCCCCACGTTCGTGATCGTGAAGGTGCCGCCGCGCATCTCGTCGGCCGGCAGCGTGCCTTCGCGGGCGCGCATCGCCTTGTCGGCGATGGCGTCGGCCAGCTGCACGATGCTCTTGGTGTCGGTGCCGTGGATGACCGGCACCACCAGGCCGCGGCCCGTGTCCGCCGCGAAGCCGATGTTGTAGTACTTCTTGTAGACGATCTCCTCGCGGAACGGGTCCAGGCTGGCGTTGAACGCCGGCGTGGCCCGCAGGCCCGCGGTGACGGCCTTGATGACGAACGCCATCAGCGTCATGCGGCTGCCCGCGCCGCCCTGGCGACGTTCGCGCTCGCGCAGGCGGAAGGCCTCCAGGTCGGTGACGTCCGCGTCGTCCATGTGCGCCACGTGCGGCACCAGCGCCATGCTGGTCACCATCTTGCGCGCCACCTTGCGGCGGATCGAGCGCAGCGGCTCGACGACGACCGGGCCCTCGTGGCTGAAGTCCGGCATCGGCTCGATCTCCAGGAACGGGATCGTGGCCGAGGCATGCGCGGCGAACTCGGCGAACGCCGTGTCGTCGCGCACCGCGCGGGCGGCGATGTGGTCGGGCGGGGTGGGGGCGTGCGCGGCCGGCACGGGTGCTTGCACAACGGGAGCCGGGGCGCCCGACGCGAAGCGGTGCACGTCCTCGGGCGTCACGCGGCCGGCCGGGCCGGAGGCGGGCACGACGTTGATGTCGACCTTCAGTTCACGGGCGAGGCGGCGTGTGGCGGGAGCGGCAGGAACGGGGCGCTGCGGGCCGCCCGGCGCGACCGGCACTTGCGCCGGCGCAAGTGCGGCGGCCGGGGCCGACGTCGGGGCGGAAGCGGTCTTCGCCGGCGCCTTCGCCTCGGCTGCCGCCCCGTCATCGATCACCACCACGACCGCGCCCACGTTCACCGTGTCGCCCACCTTGCCCCGCAGCGACGCGATGCGCCCGCCGCGCGGCGAGGGGATGGTGACGGCGGCCTTGTCGGTCTCGACATCGACCAGCGGCGCGTCCTCCAGGACGGTGCCGCCCTCGGTCACGTGCCACTTGAGGATCTCGCCCTCGGCGATGCCTTCACCAAGGTCGGGCAGCTTGAACTCGAACAAGGCAGCCTCCTGCCGGCGCGGGGCCGGTCGGCGTCAGAAATCCAGCGTCGCCTCGAGCGCGCGGGCCACGCGGCCGGCGCCGGGGATGTAGTGCTTCTCGCGGCCGAAATACGGCGTCACCACGTCGTAGCCCGTCACGCGCGCGACCGGCGCCTCGAGGTAGAGGAACGCCTTGTCGTTGATCAGCGCGGTGATCTCGCTGCTGGGCCCGAAGCTGCGCGGCGCCTCCTGCACGACGACGCAGCGGCCGGTCTTGCGCACCGAGTCGGTGATCGTCTGCGCGTCCAGGGGCGCAATCGACAGCAGGTCGATGACCTCGATGCTGACGCCGCGCTTCTCGGTGATCTCGGCCGCGGCCTTCAGCGTCGGCCGCATCATCGCGCCCCACGAGACCAGCGTCACGTCCGTGCCCGACTGCACCACCTGGGCCTTGCCGATGGGCATGACCTCGGGCTCGTCGGGCACTTCCTCGCGGAACGCGCGGTACGAGTGCTTCGGCTCCATGAACACGACCGGGTCCGGGTCGCGGATGGCCGCCGCCAGCAGGGCGCGCGCGTTGCGCGGCCCGCTCGGCAGCACGACCTTCGCGCCCGGCAGGTGGGCCCAGATGGCCTCGCGGCTCTCGCTGTGGTGCTCCAGCGCGCGCACGCCGCCGCCGTAGGGCATCCGCACCACCAACGGCAGCGTGATCTGCCCGTGCGTGCGGGCGCGCATGCGCGTGGCGTGGGCCTCGAACTGGCCCATCATCAGGTAGCTGAAGCCGCAGAACTGCATCTCGCAGACGGGCCTGAGGCCGGCCATCGCCATGCCGATCGACGTGCCGAGGATGGCGCTCTCGGCCAGCGGCGTGTCCAGCACGCGCACGGGGCCGAACTTCTCGAGCAGGCCGTCGGTCAGGCGGAACACGCCGCCGTCCTGGGCCACGTCCTCGCCCAGCACCAGCACGCTCGGGTCGCGCTCCATTTCCTGCGTCAGCGCCAGGTTGATGGCCTGCACCATCGTGAGCTTAGCCATGGTCGGCCTCCTTGCCGCCGTCGAAGCGCACGTTGGCCAGGAACTCGGCGCGCTGCTCGTGCAGGTGCGGGTGGTCGGTGCCGTACACGTGGTCGAAGGCCGTGTCCTGCGCCCAGTCGACCGGGGCCTCGAAGGCGCGCACGGCCTGGTCGACCTGCTCCTTCACCTCGGCGATGAGCGCCTCGTCCTTCGCGTCGTCCCACAGGCCGCGCGCGGCCAGGTAGGCGCGGAACCGGATCAGCGGCTCCTTCTCCCAGGCGCATTTTTCCTCGGCCTCGCCGCGGTACTTCTTCGGGTCGTCGGCCGTCGTGTGCATCATCAGGCGGTAGGTGACCGCCTCGATCAGGTAGGGGCCCTTGCCACTGCGCGCGTGCTCGAGCGCCTCGTTGATGGCCACCCACATCGCCAGCGCGTCGTTGCCGTCCACCTGCAGGCAGGGGATGCCGAAGGCGATGGCCTTCTGCGCCATCGTCTGGCTGGCGGTCTGCGCCGAGCGGGGGATGGAGATGGCCCACTGGTTGTTCTGCACGATGCAGACGACCGGCGCCTTCCAGACCGACGCGAAGTTCAGGCCCTCGTGGAAGTCGCCCTCGCTGGTGCCGCCGTCGCCGATGAAGCAGACGGCCGCCGCGTCCTCGCCCTGGTAGCGGCTGGCGAACGCCAGGCCCACGGCGTGGGGGACCTGGCAGCCGATCACGACGCTGATCGGGGTGATGCGCAGCGCGGGGTCGGGAAGGATGTTGCCCTCTTCCCAGCCGTTGTAGTAGTAGAGGGGCGAGGTCAGCGGCTCGCCGCGGACCAGGCGGCCGCCCGTCTCGCGGAAGGCGCCCACGAACCAGTCCTTCGGACCCATCGCCATCGCCACGGGGATGCTGACGGCCTCGTGGCCGGTGTTGGGAGGGAAGGTGCCGAGGCGGCCCTGGCGCTGGAGCTTGAGCATGCGCTCGTCCAGCTCGCGCGCCAGGCGCATCCAGCGGTACATTTCCAGCAGGCGTTCGTCGGGCAGCTTCGGGTCGAGCTTCGCGTCGACCACGCCCTGCTCGTCGAGCACTTGCAGGTGGTCGATGGCGAATTTCGCGACGGACTTTCTCGGCATTCGCGATCCTTTGCGCGGCGCGACCTCCCGGAGGCGGGCGCGGCAGGGTGTCGGGCGCTGAGGGGGGCTTCCAGGAAGGGGCCAGGTGCGCCCCCGACACCGCCTTGCGGCGGGGAGGGCCGGCCCCGGAGGAACGGCGACATGATAGCAGGCGGACCCCGGATCGCCAATCCCGAGGCTGGTCGGCCGCCGGACCTCCTGTTATCTTGTCGGCAAGTCGAAAACACCCTGTCCAGACCCAACCACAAGGAGGCCCACCCATGCTGAAAGCCAATCTCCTGGCTGCCCTGAACCAGCAGATCAACGAGGAGTACTACTCCAGTTACATCTATCAGTCGATGGTGGCCTATTTCGCCGACAACCACCTGGATGGCTGCGCGCACTGGATGCGCCTGCAGGCGCAGGAGGAACACGACCACGCCCTGAAGATCTTCGACTACGTGATCAGCCGCGGCGGCCGCGTCGTGCTGGCCGATGTGAAGGCGCCGCCGAAGGAATGGGCGACCCCGCAGGCCGCCTTCGAGGCCGCGCTGGCCCACGAGAAGCTGATGACGACCAACATCACGAAGCTGGCCGACCTGGCGCAGTCCGAGAAGGACCACGCCACCAACAACCTGATGCAGTGGTACGTCACCGAGCAGGTCGAGGAAGAGGCCAACGTCGACGACATCCTCAGCAAGCTGAAGCTGGTCGGCGGCGACGGCGCCGGGCTGTTCCTGATCGACCGCGAACTGAAGACCCGCACAGCGGCTGCGCCGGCGGGCGGGGCTGCGTAGGGCAGCAACCCGCGATGATGCGAAAAGGGAGCGGCCGGGTGGCCGCTCCCTTCGCTTTTTCCCCGGGACGCCGGGTCGTCAGCGCTGCGGCTGGATCGCGCCCTGCGCCGCCAGCGCCCGCGCCAGCGACAGCAGGTCGTCGCGCCGCACCGTGAACGTGCCGCTGAAGCCGCCTTCCCAGGCCGACATCGTCATCTCGCAGGGCAGCGGGTCCAGGCCCGACAGCGCCGGCAGCGCCGGGCCGCCCTCGACGTCGCCGGCCATGCCCGCGAACCAGCGCCACATCGAGGTCAGGTCGCCGGCGATCACTTCCTGCACGTGGCCGTCGCCGCGCAGGGCGGCCGCGGCCGGGCGCGGGTCGACCGGGCCGCGGCGGTCCTCGTCGCGGCAGGCGGTGATCATCGCGGCCATCGCGCCGCGGTCCTCATCGGCGCTGGCCAGCAGGTAGCGGCCGGTGCGGGCCAGGCGGATCTCGGGGATCAGTCGGCCGAACAGGTCCGCCACCTGCGCGATTTGCGCCACCTGTGGCGAGTCGGCGCCGGGCACCGGGGCCAGCAGGGAGCGCGTGTCCAGGGTGACGTGGTAGGCGCGCACTTCGGCGCCGGGGAAGCCCTCGTCGGCCAGGGGCTCCAGGCGCACGGGCACCGGCAGCGTCGACAGGCGATCGAGCAGGCCGGTCACGCGCTTGAAATCGGCGTCCGCGTCGCGCGCCTTCATCACCACGTGCACCACCGCGCCGGCGTCGGTCACGTGCAGGCCGGCGGCGACCGGTTGTGCGGTCAGCGGCACCAGGCCCAGGTACTCGCCGTACCAGGCGGCGAAGTCGGCGGCGGCCGCCGGCGGCAACTGCGAGGCGGTGCGGCGCATGTCGGCCTGGTACAGCGGCTCGAACACGGCGAACGGCCGGGTCAGGTCCATCGACGCCACCTGCACCAGGTCCGAGCCAGGGGGCAGGATGGCCGTCAGCTGCGCGGCATCCCTGAACGGGGCCTGCGGGCCGGGGGCCAGCTCGGAGCCGGGCGCCAGCGACAGGCGATCCATGGTCAGGTAGCGGTCGCCGTCGCGGCGGATGGCGAGGTCCAGGCGCGACACCGACCGGGCCACCGTGCGCAGCGCGCCGAGAACGCCGTCGAGGTCTTCCGGCGCGATGAGCGGCGGGTGCACGACGCCCAGGCTGTCGGTGGTGGCCACCGCGAGCTGGCGCATGCCCATCTCGAGCAGGGGCAGGCCCAGCTTCAGCGACGTGCCCAGGTCGACCGTGGCCGACAGCAGGCCGTGCGGCAGCGTCACGGGCGTGGGGGTGGGCATGGGGCGGAACCACGTGGCGCTGGTCAGGGCCGCGTAGCCGCCGCACTGCTGCAGGTTCTTGAACGGGCTGCCCTTGCCGCCGTACTCGAGGGTGCCCAGATCGCCCGTGAACGGAAACACGAAGGTCAGGTCGAGCGGGCCGCCCATCACCAGGCTGTTGATGCCGATGGCCACCAGCAGCGGGCGGTCGTGCGCGACCAGCCCGGCAAAGCCCGGCAGGCCGTCGCCGAACGTTGTCAGCAGCGAGTAGTCCTTGTCGGTGGGGCGGCTGCCGAACGCCGCGGCCAGGCCTTGCCACTCGACCTCGGCGGCCTCCAGCGAGGCGATGCCCAGTACCAGCGCCGATCCGGGCGGGACCAGGCGCGCGGCATCGTCGGGCACGGGGAAGGTCGCCTCCGCGGGCGGCGGGGCCGTCGCGGCGGTGGCGCCGTCGGTCGTCGCCAGCAGGGCCAGCACGGCCAGCGTGGCGACTGCGGCCAGCGGGGCGAGCGGAAGCGTGTGCGGCCGCAACGATCGGCCAGCGTTCATGCCGGTTCCTTCCGAGGGACAGTCGCGGGAGTGCATCGGCTCCATTATACATGTTCGCCGGCGCGGGGCCAGCCTCGCGCGATGCAAACGCCGAGCCACAGGGGGAATTCCATGCGACTCCTTGCCACGAGCCTGACCGCAGCCGTCGCGCTGCTTGCCCTGATCGGCGCCGCCCGCCCGGCCGCCGCCGCCATCCAGACCCGGACCGTCACCTGGGACCAGGGCGGCGTCACCTGCGAGGGCTACCTGGCGTGGGACGACGCCTTGTCCGGCCCGCGCCCGGGGGTGCTGGTCGTCCACCAGTGGATGGGCCTGACCGACAACGAGCGCATGCGCGCCCGCATGCTGGCCGAGCTGGGCTACGTGGCCCTGGCCTGCGACGTCTACGGCCAGGGCGTGCGCCCGGCCGACCAGGCCGGCGCCGCCAAGGAGGCCGGCAAGTACTACGGAGACCGCGCCCTGCTGCGCGCCCGCGTGGCTGCCGGGCTGGACACGCTGAAAAAGCAGCCCGGGGTCGACGCCGCGCGCTGCGCCGCGATCGGCTACTGCTTCGGAGGCGGCGCCGTGCTGGAACTGGCGCGCTCGGGCGCCGACCTGCGCGGGGTGGTCAGCTTCCACGGCAGCCTGGACACGCCGCTGCCGGCGCAGACGGGCCAGGTCAAGGCCAAGGTGCTGGTCTGCCACGGGGCGGTCGACCCCTACGTCAAGCCGGAGGCCGTGCAAGGTTTCCTGAAGGAGATGGAGGGTGCGGGCGTCGACTACCAGCTGGTGATGTACGCCGGCGCGGTGCACGCCTTCACGCAGAAAGAGGCGGGCGACGACCCGGCGCGCGGGGCCGCCTACCAGGCGACGGCCGACCGGCGCTCGTGGGTGGCGATGAAGGAGTTCCTGGCCGAGGCGCTGCAGTAGCCCAAACGGCACACGCAAGAGGAAGGGGCGGCGCCGTGCGCCGCCCCTTCTCTTGTCCCGCCTCGCGCCGCGGCCGCCGTCAGCCGTCCAGCGTGCGTTCGATCTCCGCCGCCGTCAGCAGGTCAATGGGAGCGCCGCGCTCACGCAGCTTCTCGACGAAGATCCGGCGGATGCGCGCCGGCTCGTTCTGGCCGAACTTCGCCTTGCCCGTCCACGCCTCGTTCACGACGCGGAAGACGCCCACCTTCTGCAGCGCGCCCCGGTACATGGGCAGCGTGTGGTCCAGCGGTACGTAGCCGCCCTCGGGCTGCATCTTCTGCATCAGGGCCTGCAGCGCCCGCGCCTTGTCCGCCGGGTCGTCGACCACCACGGCGCGGCCGCGGATCTCCACCGACTTGAAGAAGTGCGTGGCGGGGCAGGCGTGGTCCGGCGCGCTCCAGGTGCTGGGGATGAAGCTGTATTCCTTGACCATCGTGAACCCGGCGCGCGGGCCCGCCTGCATCAGCGTGAACTTCTCGCCGCCGAGCGCGCCGTGGAAGACGATGTCCCCGTCCAGTTCGGCGAAGTTCAGCGCGACCGAGCGCGGCTGGCCGTCGGCCGTCACCAGCGTCAGGTAGCCGACGGCGCAGTCGCGGGCCACTTCGCTGAAGAAGGCCGGGCCTTCGGCCGTCAGTTCGGCGCGCCGCATCACCGGGCTACTTCGCCGCCGTCGGCAGGGTCAGGCCCTTGCTCGAGAACACGATTTCGGGCGCGACTTCCTGCTGCGCCATCATGTTCGCGGCGTTGATCGTCCAGATGGAGGTGCGGCCCTCGACCTTCGGCGCGTTGCTGCGCACGACGTCGCCCGGCACGGACAGCTTGACGACGATGTCCAGCTCGTTGATGGCGCCCATCAGCGTGGCGGCCAGTTCGCTCTGGCGCTGCATCTGCTCGGGCGTCGGCGCCGGCGGCGGGGTCGTCTTCGCCGGCGTGGCCGGGAAGTTGTACTGTTTCGTGCGCAGCACGAAGTTGCCGTCGGGCGTCTTCGCCACGCCGAGACCGGCGCCGCCAAGTGCGCCCGAGACATCGTTGAGCACCCACGAGATGCCCTTGAGGTCGGTGAACGACAGCGTGCAGGCGAGCGTCTTGCGGCCGGCGGCCTCGCCCTTGTCGAACGTGTTGATCGTCACACCGTGGCCGGCGGCGCGCTTCTCGAGATAGCCGCGCGTCACGGTGTCGTAGTCGGGCAGGTCCATGCCCATGGCGCCGCCCATGCTCATCATGTCGGCGCGGGCCTTCAGGACGTCGGTGGCCACCGACATCTTCACGGTCGCCGTGCCGCCGCCCTTGCCGTCGATGGCGACGTCGGAGTGGAACTGCACGCAGCCGGACATCGCCAGCAGCGCGGCGGCGACCATCAGGACGAGGAACGAAGCACGCATCGGCAGGTCTCCCGTGTCGCGGCGGGCGCCCGTCCCGGCTTGCCCATGGCCGCTTTTCGTGTTAGTGAAAAGGTGCGCGCCGGCCCCATGGGCCGCCGCCGCGCCACATGATCGCGCCCTTGCACCGCCGCGCCAAGGAGAATCGCCTGATGAGCGCACGTCCGGCCAAGCCTGCCTGCTTCAAAGCCTACGACATCCGCGGCCGTGTGCCTTCCGAGCTCGATCCCGACCTGGCCTACCGCATCGGCCTGTCGACCGCGCGCTACCTGAAGGCCGGGACCGTGGCGGTCGGGCGCGACTGCCGCCTCAGCAGCCTCGAACTGGCCACCGCGCTGTCGCGCGGCCTGACCGACGCCGGCGCCGACGTGCTGGACATCGGCCAGTGCGGCACCGAGATGGTCTACCACGCCACGTATGCGCGCGAACTGGCCGGCGGCATCATGGTCACGGCCAGCCATAACCCGATGGATCATAACGGGATGAAGCTGGTCAGGGACGGGGCGCGCCCGATCAGCGGCGACAGCGGGCTGGACGAGATCGGCGCCGGGGCCATCGACTGCGACCTGACACCCTCGGCCAAGCGCGGCAAGGTCGTCCTGGCCGATACCCTGCCAGAATACATCGAGTTCCTGGTGTCCCTGACCGACACCACTGGGTGGAAGCCGCTGCGCATCGTGGCCAACGCGGGTAACGGCTGCGCGGGGCCCATCGTGGCCGCCCTGGCAGGCCGCCTGCCGGTCGAGATCATCCCGGTGTTCGCCGAGCCCGACGGAACCTTCCCGAACGGCATCCCCAACCCGCTGCTGCCGGAGAACCGGGGCGCCACGGCCGAGGCCGTGCGGGCCCACAAGGCGGACCTGGGCCTGGCCTGGGACGGCGATTTCGACCGCTGCTTCTTCTTCGACGAGACGGGCGCCTTCATCGAGGGCTACTACCTGGTCGGCCTGCTGGCGGTGGCCAGCCTGCGCACGCATCCGGGCGGGCGCATCGTCCACGACCCGCGCCTGACCTGGAACACCATCGACATGGTCACGCGCGCCGGCGGCGTGCCGCTGATGAACAAGACCGGCCATGCGTTCATGAAGGAGCGCATGCGCGCCGAGGACGCCGTCTACGGCGGCGAGATGTCGGCCCACCACTACTTCCGCGAGTTCGCCTACTGCGACAGCGGCATGATCTCCTGGCTGCGCGTGGTGGAGGAGATGTCGACGACCGGGCGCAAGCTGTCCGACCTGGTCAGCGCGATGCAGGCCGCCTACCCGGCCAGCGGCGAGATCAACCGCCGCCTGCAGGACCCCGACGGGGCGATGCGCCGGGTCGAGGAGCGCTACCGGCCGGCCGCCATCGCGCTCGACCGCGTCGACGGCCTGTCGCTGGACATGGGCGCCTGGCGCTTCAACCTGCGGCAGAGCAACACCGAGCCGGTGATCCGCCTGAACGTGGAATCGCGGGGCGACCACGCGTTGATGGAGCAGAAGACGGCCGAGATTCTGGCGATGCTCGACGGCTGACCCCTCTTACAATCCCCGCCGTGATTCCGGGCGCAGCGTCCGCGGGTTCCGCTGCGCCAGCAGCGTGTCCAGCGTCTGCAGCGCGCCGTCGCGATCGGTCGGCAGGTTCAGGCTGAGCGGCACGTAGTTGCTGGCGTGGTTGGCGTGGAAGCGGCAGCGCGTGAACGTGCTGTCGGCCACCAGCGTGCGCAGCTCCTCGAGCATCCCCCACGGATCAGGCAGCGTGAACTTCCCGGCCTCGGCCTCGGCCGCCAGCGGCGTGCCCGGCACCAGCGTCGTGACCAGCGCGCCGACGAACGGCGGGTCCATCGCCGTCAGCAGGCGCGCGGTGGCCGCGGCGTGCTCGCGTGACCGTTCGCTGCCGCCCAGTCCCAGCATCACCATCACCGAATGGCGGATGCCCGCGCGCTTCAGCTTGGCCGCCGCGCCCACGGCGTCGTCGGCCGTCGAGCCCTTGTCCACGCGCAGCAGTACTTCGTCGTCGCCGCTCTCGGCGCCGTGGTAGACGATGCCCAGCCCCGCTTCGCGCAGCGCCAGCAGTTCGTCGTCGCCCTTGCGCAGGATGGTGCGCGCATCGCCGTAGATGCCCACGCGCCGGGCCTGGGGCAGCTTCGCGCGGATCTGCCCGAGGATCTCCAGCAGGCGGTCGGTCGACAGCACCAGCGCGTCGCCGTCACACAGGAAGACGCGGCGGATCGGCTCGACGTCGCGGCTGTAGGCGGCGGCCTGGTCGAGGTCGGCGGTGACCGTCTCGCGCGGCTTGACGCGGAAGCGCTGCACCGGGTCGCGGTACATGCCGCAGTACGTGCACCCGTTGTGGCTGCAGCCGATGGTCACCTGCAGCAGCAGGCTCTCCGCTTCGCTGGGCGGGCGGAAGATGTGGCCGATGTAGTCCATCGCGCGGGCGCCTTTCCCTGGCCGGCTGGCCAATCAGGACGAATTCGGTGGCCAAAACGAACGAAAATATCCAAAATTCAGCTTGCAGTGTTTAAAGAATTCTCTAAAGTGCAGTACAGAAGCAGCCGATGATACCTGCACAACGGCGCTGGGGTAGACGAGCTGACGGTATGGCCGGGGTCACAAACACCAGAATGACTTAGGGCGAGAGTCATTCATCGGTGGACCCCGGCCCCCCTTTTTTTACCCCGGTCCGAATCCCTCCGGCGATCACTCACCTGGTGGACCTGTCACAATTCCGTGAACCTGTCGTCGACGATGACCGGCCGGTCCAGGCCCGGTCCCAGCAGCCGCACCTCGCGCACGCGCACTCGCGGCTGGGTGGCCGGGATGTAGACGCGGTCGAGGTGGATGACCGCCTCGGGCCCCGAGAAATCCTTCGGTCCGATGATGCCCCCGAAATGATCACTGCGCCCGAACGCCACGTGCAGGCCCAGCTTCTCGTCCAGCAGGATGCTGCCGCACGGTTGCACGCCGAAGTCGCCCAGCACGCCCAGGCCCAGCTCGGCCAGGTTGGCGTAGGCCGGCTCAGCGGCCAGGTGGGCGGCCTCGCGCCGCGCCTCGGGGCCGTCGCTCGTCACGCGGGCGCGGTTGGCCTCGACGGCAAACATCACCAGTTCGTCGCCGATCTGCACCGGCAGCACGCCGCAGGACCGGCTGGGATCGCCGGGGTGCTCGCCCTCGTAGGGAACGATGTAGGCTTCGCCGGAGGGCAGGTTGCCGGCCACGCCGTTGGCGGGGAACAGGCCGCCCGAGGCGTGCCCCTGGCGGTGCCTCAGGTCGAGCACCAGCCGGCAGGGGGCGCCGTCGGCTTCGAAGAGCAGGTGCGCCTCTTCCGCCGCGTCGAGCCAGGTCTTGAGCAGTTCGACCCGCCGGCTGATCTCCTGGTAGTCCAGGCGCAGCGCGGGGATCATCCCGGGCAGGAAGCCGGGCATGGTGGCGGCCCGGAAGCCGCCGGTGCGGGACGCGACCTTCAGGGGCGCTGTGGTCGACAGTTCGGTCGGGGCGATGATGATGGAATGCCCCTGCAGGACGTCGGCCATGGCGATGGTGGGACAGGCCGCGAGGGTGTCGGCGTCGTCGGGGACCATGCCGCCGATCGCCTCGTGCGTCCAGCCGGTGGCCGGCAGGTCGGCATTGTTGCCGCCCACGTTGCGGTACCAGGCCAGGGTGACGCGCTCGAGGCCCAGCTCGCCGGCGGCCGCGCGAAGGCCGTCGTACCAGCCGGCGGCCAGGCGGCGGCGTTCAGCCCACTCGTCGTTGTCGGGCAGCTTGGCGTCCGGGACGTCGACGATCAGGGCCAGGCCCTTGTCGGCGGCCGTGGGAGAGAACACCCGGCGCACCAGTTGCGCCAGTTCGGCCGAAGACAGCGTTTCACCCATCGCGTGTCACCTTTCACCCGGGTCGCGGACGCTTTCGTTTCTGGTCCCTATCCACAATATCGCTTATCGTGCCGAGGTACCTGCAACCAAAATCGGGAGGCCCGCATGACGCAGCCGCGTGAGACCAACCTCGCGCTCTTCATCGATTTCGACAACCTTGCGATCGGCGCGCGCGACGCCCGCCAGCGGCTGGACATCCGGCTGCTCATCCAGCGCATTCTGGAAAAAGGCAAGATCATCGTCAAGCGCGCCTATGCGGATTGGCATCATCACAAGGAACACATGACGGCGCTGCACGAGTCCGCCATCGACCTGATCGAGGTCCCGGCGCCCCGCATCTCGGGCAAGAACAGCGCGGACATCCGCATGGTCGTCGACGCGATGGACCTGTGCTACGCCAAGGAGCACATCGACACGTTCGTGATCTGCTCCGGCGACTCGGACTTCTCGCCGCTGGTCTCCAAGCTGCGCGAGAACAACAAGCGCGTCATCGGCGTCGGCATGAAGAACTCCAGCAGCCACCTGCTGATCGGCAACTGCGACGAGTTCATCTTCTACGACGACATCTACCGGCAGAACCAGGTGCATGCGCCCGTGTCGGGCGCCAACGTGCCGCTGGACAAGCGCGAGATGTTCGACTTCCTGGTGCAGACCGTGCAGAGCCTGCTGCAGGAGGAGAGCCGCGGCGTGCTCTTCTCGTCGCTGATCAAGGACACGATGACGCGCAAGCAGCCGCACTTCAGCGAGCGCGCGCTGGGCTACGGCACCTTCGGCGACGTGCTCGAGGAAGCGCGCAACCTGGGCTTGCTGCAGGTCGAGCGCGACGCGCGCTCGGGCGGCACCTGGGTCGTGCGCGGCCTGGGCGCCGGCACCACGGCCGAGGCCGCGGCTTCCGGAGCGCTGCCGGCCCTGCCTGCGACGGTGGCGGCGGCCGCGGCCCCCGTGTCCGCAACCGCTCCGGCGCCCGCAGCCGGTGGGCGATCCTCGCGTCGCCGTCGTCGTTCCGGTCGCGGTGGCAGCAGTGCGCGTGCGGGCGGCGAGGGAAACGCCGCCGAGAATGCCGCTCCGACGGGCGAGGCTGCCGCGGCGCCGGCCAAGCCGGCTCAGGGGAGGGCGGCCCAGGGCAAGCCCGCGCATGACAAGGCCGCACACGACAAACCCAGCCACGAAAAACCCAGCCAGCCCCGCGCCGCGTCCGCCAAGCCCCCCATCGGCAACGCGGCCGCCGGCAACGCGGCCGCCAAGCCGTCGCGCCGCCGCACGGCGACGCCCAAGGCCGACCCGGGGTCGGAGATCCGCTTCGAGGGCAAGCCGACGGGCAAGCCGGCCTCGCGCCGCGCCGAACCCGCGCCGACGACGACGACGGCCGCGCCGGCGACGAAGAAGGTCGTGCGCAAGAAGGCCCCGACGGCCGGCGCGACTCCGACGACCAGCGCCGTGAAGAAGGCCACCGGCGCGACCCGGAAGAAGACGTCCGGCTAGAGGGCCTGATCCCTGCCGGTTCCGTGCTGCGGGACCCTGCCACCCCCCGGGGAGGCAGGGTCCTGCGTTTTTTCCTTAACCGACCCTGCGGCCTGTCGATATGCCGTGGGCACCAACCTCTGGGGGAATGAGCCGCGCGGGAGCGGACCATGGGAAACAGGAGACGGGACATGAAACAAGACATCGCCGAGATCGACCGTGTCATGAATCTGGCCGAAGCCATGGGCAACATGGACGGCGATGCCGAGCTGCTGCAGGAGATCGTCGGCATCTTCATGCAGACCGGGGCCGAGCAGATGGCCTCGCTGACCCATGCCCTGGATGCGGGCGATGTGCGTGACGTGGCGCTGAAGGCCCACGGCATGAAGGGCGGCGCCTCGAACTTCTGCGCGCGGAAGTTCGTCGCTGCGGCGCTCAAGCTGGAGATGCTGGCGAAGTCCGGCACCCTCGATGGCGCCACCGTACTCCTGGAAGAAATGAAGGCGAGCTTCGCCGAGCTCGAGGAACTCACCGTCCTGATCAACTGGGACGAGGTCGCGCAGAACTGGTCCCGCTAGGCGACCACCAACGGCGCGACGATGTGCGAAGCGGCGGCCCCGAGGGGCCGCCGCTTCGTCTTCATGTCAGGGGGCTGCCGCGGCGCTACTCGACCAGCCGCCAGCCTTCGGGCAGCTCGTCGGGGTGGATGACCGTCCGCGCGCGGCCCGGTTCGCGGCCGAACGGCGCCAGCCACTGCAGTTCGAGCGCACCCAGTCCGGTCCCGTCGGGCAGGCTCGCACCAGCCTGCGCGGCGACGCCCGCGCTTGCGGGCTCGACGCCGCTGACCGCCGCCAGCGCGCCAAGGGCCGCCTCATCGAGCAGGCGTCCGGCCAGCCCCAGGCCGCTCCACACGCCCAGCCGCGGCCCCAGCGGCGGCAGCTTCAGCAGCGGCCGCGGCGGGTACTCGAAGACCTCGACGTCGCGATCGGCCGGGATGCCGGCCAGCTTCCGCGCTTCGGCGATGGCGTCGCCCAGGCCGCCGAACCTGTCGCACAGGCGGCGCTCGATGGCGTCGCCGCCCATCCACACGCGACCCTGCGCGATGGAGTCGACCGCCGCCGGATCCAGCCCGCGCCCGTTCGCGACGGCCTGCACGAACTGCGTGTACATGCCGCGGATGACGTGCTCGGTGCGCGCGAGCTCGTCGTCGTTCATCGGCCGGCGCGGGATGGCGCCGACCATCGGCAGGCCGATCTGGCTGTAGAGGTCGGCGTGGCGGCCGCGCTGCACGGCCTCGGCCGTGACGCCCGCCTTGGCGGCGATGCCGTCGTCCCACAACCAGCCGCTGATGACGCCGATCGAACCGGTGATCGTCACCGGGGTGGTCAGGATGGTCGAGCCATCCATGCTGATCCAGTAGCCGCCGCTGGCCGCGACGTCGCCCTGGCTGACCACGACGGGCTTGCCGGCCGCCTTCAGGGCGCGCACGGCCTCGGCCACCAGGTCGCTGGGCAGCGGGTCGCCGCCCGGCGAGTCGGCGCGCAGCACCACGGCCTTGACCGACTTGTCGTTGATCAGCCCGCGCAGCCAGGCGCTCGAGCGCCGGCCGTTGATGCCCGAGTCCATCGCGCAGTCGCCCACCAGGAAGACCACCGGGATGCGCGGGGGCTGGCCCCACTGCTCGTCCCACCAGGTGCGGCGCAGTTCCTGCGGCCAGAGGCCGGGACGCGCGCCGCCGTCGCGCAGCGACTTGATCAAGGCGTCCCAGCGGCCCACCTCGTCGATATAGCCTGCGGCCAGCGCTTCTCCCGGCGTCAGGTAGGCCAGGCTGTCGACGACAGCATCGACGGCGGCCACGGACTTGCCGCGCCCCTGCGCGATGCCGCCCCGCCAGGTCTCGTAGGCGACATCGATCACGCGCTGCCGCTGCTCGCGGTCGGCGTCGCTCATCGAGTCGCGGCTGAGCGTCTCGGCCGCACTCTTGTACTTGTAGTAGCGGTGCTCCTGGAACCCGAGGCCCACCTTCGCCAGCGTGCCCTTCAGGTAGCTGCGCGACAGGGCCAGGCCCGGCAGCGAGACATCGCCCTGCGGGTCCAGCACCAGGCGGTCGGCGACCGCGGCCAGGTACATCGTGCCCAGGCCGAGGCGGTCGGCGTAGATGACGACGCGCTTGCCGGCATCACGCACCTCCTGCAGCTTCTGCCGCATCTCCCAGATAAGCGACGGGCGTCCCGTGAAGCCGGCCAGGTTCAGCGCCAGGATGTCCAGGCGCGGGTCGTCGCGCACGGCGTCCAGCTGCGCCATCAGGTCCAGCCAGGCGACGTTCTTCTCGTCGAGCCAGCGGTGCTTCTGGTAGGTGAGCAGCTTGTTCTGCAGGTCGAGCATCACGTACGTGTCGTGGCGGGCGAAGATGGCGTCGACGTCGCGGCCGGCGAACGGCGGTTCGCTGCGCGACAGCCAGCTGGTCATCACCGCGTCGCCGTCGCCGTCCAGCAGCGACTGCGAGGCCATGTGGCCCATGGCGCCGCTGATGCCGATCATCACCGACAGGTCGGCGTCGGCGCCGTCCTGGCGCTGCCGCCCGCGCAGGCCCAGGTGCAGGCCGCGCGTCGGGCGCACCTCGACGCCGGCGCCCCACTGGCCGCGTTCGAAGGGCGTGCCGTCGTTGACGGTCCAGTCGCCGAACACGGTCAGCCAGGGCGTCGCCAGCGGGCGCAGGCCCAGGTCGAAGAGGTTCTGCGCGGCGTCGGCCTCGAGGCTCTGGGCGCGGCTGGCGCCCCAGGTGAGCCAGCGCGCCGGCCGGCTGACCAGGCCCAGCACCAGCGCGCGGTCACGTACGTCGGCCGCCGGCGCGCCACCGGCCCAGCGGTAGGCCAGGCCTACGGCCCCGGCGCGCGTGCCGCCGGCCAGGCCCAGCTGCCAGTCGTTGACCGCGGCGCGGCCGCCGCTCCAATCGGCCAGCGAGCGGTTCATCGCCAGGTTCAGCCGCCGTCCGGTGGCGAAGCCGAAGTGGTCGAACGACAGATGGCCGTCGCGATCGTCCACCCACAGGTCGGTGCCGGCGCGGTCGCTCAGCGCGAACGCGGCGGGGTTGAACAACCCGCCCGCGGGGCCCGCCGTCACGCCGGGCGTCTGCGGCAGGAACCAGCTTTCGGTGCGGTAGTCCAGCAGGGCGGGCGGTTCGGCCACGGCCGGAAAGGTTGCCGCGAGGCACAACAGCACCGGCAGCGCGGTGCGGAGCACAATGGCCGCGTGCGCGCGGGAGGGGCGGAAAACGGGCATGGAGGGACCTCCGGTGCGTCGAATGGGTTGCCGGGAGAATGGATCGCCGGGCACGGGCGTGACAACCGTAATTCCAAGCTGGTCAATCCGCCGTCCATGGATTACAACAGAACGCCGACAGGACAGGATGGCCCAGGGACGGAGACCGCACCATGAACCGCTACCGTGACAAACGAGCCGCATTCGTCTTGGCACTCCTGCTGGTCCTTGTGTTTGTCTTCGGCCAGGCGCGCCGCGCCGACGCTGACCGCCATGTCGGCACTGACCCGGCCGTGGACGGCGGCCTGATCGCGGGCAGCGCCAACAGCGCTTCCTGCGCCGTCCATGACTGACGCCCAGGTTCGTTCCTGCCCGACTGCTGCTCCCTGTCGCACAGCCGTTACCGCCACGTCCGCCGCCGCGCCGGCGATCCGCCGCGCCAGCCTGTGGCTCATCGCGGCGGCCATGGCGCTGGTCATCGGCCTGAAGTCGCACGCCTCGCCCTGGCCCGCCGTGCCGTGGCATGTGCCCGGCTGGGTCGCGCTGGCCGCCGGCGTGGGGCTGGCCTGGCGCAGCGAGCCGAACTCGCGCTGGGCCAAGACCACGGTGCTGCTGGCCTGGACCATCGTGCTGCTTTTCTTTACGCGCATCGACGGCGAGACGACGAACGCACACGTCGTGGAACTGGCGCTGAAGCTGGGCGTGGGCGTGCTGGTGGTGCCGGCGCTGGCCGCGAAGTGGTGGCTGAAGGAGCCGCTCGACTACCGCTGGCTGAACGGACGCTGGTCGCTGCGCATGTGGGTGTGGCTGCCGTGCGGGTTCCTGCTCGCCTTCGCGTTCATGTGGCTGTACTTCTACATCCTGACCCCGAACCTGCACCACAGCTGGCCCCTGCCGTTGACCGGCGATCGCAGCGAGGCGATGTGGCGCCTGTTCTGGGGCTGCAACTTCGTCGGCATCTGGGACGAGCTGGCCTTCATCAACTTCGTCTTCGTGCTGCTGTGCCGGTCGTTCCCGTTCCGCGAGGCGAACCTGGCCCAGGCCGTGTTCTTCGCCTCGTTCCTGCACGAGATGGCGTTCGTGGGGTGGGGGCCGCTGGTCATCTTCGCCTTCGCGCTGGTGCAGGGGCTGACCTACCGCCGGACCGGCTCGCTGCTCTACATCGTGGGGCTGCACCTGATGGTCGATTCGGTGCTGTTCTACATGATCGCCAACCGCTGGTACCCGGGCTGGGGCTGGCATCCCTGGGGCTTTTGAGGTCCTTTAGCTTTATTTGATCACAAAATAATCATAAAAATACCGTGCAAAATGCAATTGACGGCAAAATGTAACGCCGCGTCGCGAAAATTGCTCAATTTTGGCTTAACTTTGGCGAAGATAACTGATATCATAGTCCCGCGAAGAACAAGTCGACCCTGTTCCCCTCAACGAAAAGAGAGTGACCCATGGACGTGTCCAAGGCCCCGCTGCGCGAGTTCCTGGAGATCCCCTACGAGAAGCTCGAAGAGCTGAACCTCCAGTCCAAGGCGTACCAGGAGCAGTGGGTGCCCATGGAGAAGGCCGAGGCCGAGCGCCGCGCCTACCTGGAGCAGGAGAAGCGCATCAAGGCCGTGACGGTCTGCTTCACCGACCTCGAGGGCCGGCTGCACATGCTGGACTACGACAAGAAGTTCCTGCTGAAGGCCGACGCGCTGACGTTCGACGGGTCGTCGATCCGCGGCTTCTCGCGCATCGCCGAGAGCGACCTGCGCCTGGGCATCGACTGGCGCGCCTTCTACTGGATGCCGGCCGACGTGTTCGGGCCCGGCAAGGTGCTGGTCTTCGGGCAGGTGCTGGACCAGGACGGCACGCCGTACGCGGCGGACTTCCGCGGCCGGCTGATGCAGTACACCGAGGAGCTGTACAAGAAAGACAAGACCGTCGTGAACGTGTCCGCGGAGATCGAGGGCTTCCTCTTCGCGCACCGCGACGCCGAACGCGGCTACCTCGAGCGCGGCAAGTTCGAGCTGATCTCGACCGGCGGCTACTACCACAGCCTGCCGCAGGATCCGCTGCGCCAGTTCATCGACGCCGCGGCCGAGGTGCAGCGCGCGATGGGCTTCGAGAACGAGAAGGACCATCCCGAGGTGGGCCCCTCGCAGTTCGAGATGAACTTCAAGTACGCCTCGGCGCTGATCGCCGCCGACCGCATCCAGCTGTACAAGCTGCTGTGCCGCCAGGTGGCGCAGACGATGGGCATGACGGCCAGCTTCCTGCCCAAGCCCATCACCGGCATCAACGGCAGCGGCATGCACACGAACATGAGCGTGGCGCGCGGCGGCGAGAACCTGTTCTGGGACGGCAACGGCAAGGACAACACGTCCGAGCTGGGCAACCAGTTCATCCGCCGCATCCTGCACAGCGCCGAAGACCTGTGCCTGATCCTGAACGCCAGCGTGAACGCGTACCGCCGGCTGGACCCCCACTTCGAGGCGCCGAACGAGATCACGTCGAGCCCGATCAACCGCTCGAGCATGATCCGTATTCCCCTGGCGGGCAAGGGTGGCCAGCGCATCGAGGTGCGCTCGGTGGCCCCGGACGCCAACCCGTACCTGGCCATCTACGCCCTGCTGCGCACCGGCTTCGAGGGTCCCGAGCCGGACGCCGACGCGCCCGCGCCCAAGCGCATCCGCAAGCGCGTGCTGCCCGGCAACATCTACGAGGCCATCGGCAGCCACCGTCGCAGCACCTGGGTGCGTGACATGCTGGGCGAGGACTCGCAGGTCAAGTACAGCGAACTGAAGGAAATGGCGGCGCATCGCTGCCCGCGCGAGATGGGCAACCTGATCAAGCGGTCGGAGATCATGTTCCACCATGAGGTTACTAATCAGATGCTTTGGAATACGTTCTAGGGCGGGTGCGCAGGCGCACTCACACACGACGGTGGCGGGCAGTCCTCGGGCCTTCGGCCCTGCGGATAGCC
>CAIWHK010000053.1 GCA_903912525.1 uncultured bacterium
CTTTAGTACGAGAGGATTTAGAAGGACGTACCTCTGGTGTTCCAGTTGTCGCGCTAGCGGCACGGCTGGGTAGCTATGTACGGAAAGGATAAACGCTGAAAGCATATAAGCGTGAAGCCCCTCCTAAGATAAGAACTCCCGGACGAAAGTCCCTAAAGGCTCGAGGTAGACCACCTCGTTGATAGGCTACAGGTGTAAGCGCAGTAATGCGTTCAGCCGAGTAGTACTAATAAGCCGTGAGGCTTAATCATTCTCTTTTCTTCGGAAAAGGGGACTGGTAATTGTGATTGGATCTTGTGTTACTCTCCATATTCAGTTGTCCAAGGACAACTCCGGCCAGGGGCCTCGGTCTCTGGCACCGGAGTCTTGATTTTCGGCGGCGATAGCGCACGGGCACCACCTGTTCCCATTCCGAACACAGAAGTGAAACCGTGTAGCGCCGATGGTACTGCAAATTTCTTTTGTGGGAGAGTAGGACACCGCCGGATTCTTAAGGCCTCCGATCGAAAGATCGGAGGCCTTCTCTTTTTGTGGAAAGCCCCCGACAACGCGTCGGGGGCTTTTTGCGTTGGTGGGGAGCGCAGGGATTTGTTGCCGTCTGCGAACTGTTTGATTTCAGCAGCTTCGGGTTGGGCGAAACGCATTTGGCGCCTATCTTTCCCGCGGCGCCGGCGAATGGATCGCGGTGCCGGAAAGAAGGACGGAACATGCGGGTCGGGGCGGCGGTCGAGGGGTTGGCCCGGTTGGCGGCGCAGGTGGCGCCGGCGGACGGAACCGCGTTTCATCTGAATGAGGCGGAAGTGTACGGCCTGCTCGACGCCCTGGGCGTCAGGCACGGCCGTTGTTGTTTTGTCCCGGTAACCGGTGAAGGCGACCCGGATCTCGCCGCCTGGGTGCAGGACGGCGGGAGGCTGGCCGATACTGACGGCCGGCTGGTCATGAAGCTGGTCGGGCGGGACATCCTGCACAAGACCGAGGCGGGCGGGGTGCGGTTGCTGGCGTTGCTGGGCGAGGGTGCGGCCGCCGGCTTGGCCGAGGCTGGGCGTACGATGCTGGCCGGCGCCCGGGAACGGGGCGTGGCCGGGATCGAGGGGTTGCTTGCGGCGGCATATGTGCCGCACGCGGCCAACCGACCTGGACATGAAGTCCTGTTGACGCTGAAGCAGGACCCGGCGTTCGGGCCCTGTGTGGTGATCGGCATCGGTGGCACGCTCACCGAGTGGCACGGGTCGGCGGCGACGCTGGTGCTGCCGGCGGCCGGCCTGAGTGCTGAGGACGTGGAGCGGGCCCTGCGCGCCCACAAGCGCCTCTCGCTGCTCGTCTGCCCGTCACGCCTGTATGCCTCGCCCCCGGTGGACATCACCGAACTTGCCGCCGCAGCTGCGGCGCTCGGCGCCCTCGGCGTCGCGGCCGGCCCGGGCAGCGACCTGCCGTGGACGCTGGAGGAGCTGGAGATCAATCCCGCGGTGGCCGGACCGGAGGGATTGACGGCGCTCGACGGCGTTGCGCGCGTGTCCACCCGCAAATGGCCGCACCGGCAGCGCCCGCTCGAGCGCGTACAGCGCCTGCTCGACCCGCGCAGCGCCGTGGTGTTCGGTGTCAGCGCGAAGGGCAACAATCCCGGGCGCATCATCCTGGAGAACCTGCGGCACTCGGCGGCGGTTGAAACAGGGCGCCTGTACGTCGTGCACCCGACGCAGACCGAGATCGCCGGCATCCCGTGCTTCCCCGACATCGCCTCGCTGCCCGAGCGTTGCGACCTGGCCGTCATCGCCTTGCCGGCAGCCGATGCGGTGGCGACGGTGAGTGAACTGGTCGAGCATGACCGCGCCGCGTCCATCATCCTGAATCCCGGCGGTTTTGCCGAAGCGGGGCGCGCCGACCTGGCTGCGCAGATCGAGGATGCGCTCGCGCGCGGACAGGCGCGTCCCGGCGGCGGGCCGGTTCTGGTGGGCGGCAACTGCCTGGGCATCGTCAGCCGCGACCGCTACAACACGTTCTTCCTTCCCGAGTACAAACTCCCGTTCGGCCATGGGCGCGGCGCCAACCTGGCGCTCGTCAGCCAGTCGGGCGCGTACCTCGTCACGTTCACCAGTAATTTCGACGGGCAGATCGAGCCGCGCGCATCGATCAGCTTCGGCAACCAGATGGACCTGACGGTGAGCGATTTCCTGGCGCACTACCTTGGCGAGCCCGAGGTCAGCGTGTTCGCCTGCTACGTCGAGGGGTTCCGCGACGGCGACGGCGCGCGCTTCCTCGAGCAGGCGAAGCTGGCGCGGGCGCGCGGGCTGCGCGTGGTGATGTTCAAGGCCGGCCGCACCGCGCTGGGCGCGCAGGCGGCGGCCAGCCACACGGCCTCGCTTGCGGGCGACTATGCGGTGGCGCGCGCGTGCCTCGAGGGCGCCGGCGTGACCGTGGCCGAGTCGCTGGACGAGTTCGAGGACCTCATCCGCACCTTCACGTTGCTGGCCGATCGCCCTGCCGCAGGGCCACGGGTCGGCATCATCAGCAACGCGGGCTTCGAGTGCTCGACCGTGACGGACGAACTGGGAGGCCTGGAGCTGGCGCAACTGGACGACGCCGCCAGGGCCGTGCTGGACAGCGTGTTGCCGGCCTTTGCCCACCGCCTGAACCCGGTCGATTGCACGCCGATGGCCGATTCGAAGGCTTTTGCGGACTGTTGCGCCGCCATCCTGGCCTGTCCCGGGGTGGACATCGGGCTGTTCTCGGCCGTGCCGGTGACCGGGGCCATGGACACCCTTCCGGTTGACCCGGCAGGCTCGCACCGGGAAAATATTGCCGCCGCGGACAGCCTGCCCTCGCGCCTGCTGCGCGTGCTCGCGGCTTCCCCTAAACCAGCCGTCGTGGTGGTCGATTCCGGGGATCTCTACCAGCCCCTGCGTCGCCGCTTCGAGGAAGCGGGGGTACCGGTGTTTCGCAAGATCGACCGCGCGGCGCGCGCGTTGGCCGCGTTTTGCCGCGCCAATTGCCGCGACGAGGAAGGCCATCGATGAAGAAGTTCTGGATCGTCCTGTTCGTCCTCGCGGTCGTCGTCGGCGGCGGGTTCGGTTTCACGTGGTATGTCGTGCGCGGGCTCGAGGGCCGCGCATCGGCGCCTGCAGTCAAGGGCGGCGTGCTGGTCTGGAAGGTGGACGGCGGGCTGCCCGAGGAGCGCGACCGCTCCTTCTGGGGACAGGTGCGCAGCGGGGCCGACGCCACGTTCTCCGAGACGCTGTTCGGCCTGCTGCGGGCTGCCAAGGACGACCGGATCACCGGCCTGGTGCTCGACGTGCAGGCGGCCGACATGGACTGGGCGAAGCTCGAGGAACTGCGCGGCGCCGTCGGCGCGTTCCGCGAAGCGGGCAAGCCGGTCGTGGCCTACCTCGAGGCGGGCATGACGCGCGACTACGCGCTGGCCTCGGCCGCCGATCGCGTCGTGCTGGCGCCGGAGGCCAACCTGATGGTGCTCGGCCTGTCGGCCGAACTCTCGTTCATGAAGGACACGCTCGGAAAGCTGGGCATGGAGGCCGATTTCGTTCACGTGGGCGCGTACAAGTCGGCGCCCGAACGCATGACGCGCACCTCGGCGTCGGAGGCCAACCGCCAGATGATCGAATCGATCGTCGGCGACCAGTTCGATGCGTTGGTGGGCATGCTGGCCGACGGTCGCGGCGCCGACCGCGACGAGGTCGAACGCTGGATCGACCAGGGCATGTTCGACGGCCCGGGCGCCGTCGCGGCGGGCCTGGCCGACACACTCATGTATTACGACCAGATGCTCGACCGGGAATTCCCCGACGACGAGGTCACGTTTCTGGATGACTACCTGCAGGAGTCGTCCGGCGAGAGCCGCGGCGGGAAGAAGGTGGCGCTGGTGTTCATCACCGGCGTGATCATGCCGGGCGAGAGCCGCTACGACAACCTGCAGGGCAAGATCGCCGGCAGCGAGACCGTCATCGACGACCTGCAGAAGGCCGCCGACGACGAGTCGATCGACGCGGTCATCCTGCGCGTGGACAGCCCGGGCGGCAGCGCGCTGGCCAGCGACCTCATCTGGCACGAGATCGCCGGGCTCAAGACGCTCAAGCCCGTCATCGTCTCGATGAGCGGCCTGGCGGCCAGCGGCGGCTACTACGTCGCGTGCCTGGGCGACTCGATCTTCGCCGACCCCGGCACGCTGACCGGGTCGATCGGCGTGTTCGCCGGCAAGATGAACCGGCAGCAGATGTACAAGAAGATCGGCGTCAACCGCGAGTTCGTCACGCGCGGCGAGAACGCCCTGCTGTTCAGCGACGAGGGCATCTTCACCGAGCCGCAGCGGGCCTTGTTCCAGGCGCAGCTCGACGGGTTCTACGCCCGCTTCCTGGCGAAGGTCGGCGACGGGCGGAACATGCCGGTGGAGCAGGTCCACGAGGTCGCCCAGGGCCGGGTCTGGACCGGGCGGCAGGGTGTCGAACGGGGGCTGGTCGACGATCTCGGCGGGCTGCGGCGCAGCCTCGATGCGACCAAGCGGCGGTTGGGCGTCGACATCGCCGACAAGGTGACGGTCGTCACGTACGGTGCACCGCTGTCCTGGGCCGAGGAAATGCTGCTGCGATCCCTCCGCGACGGCGGCATGGCCGGCATCGCGGCGAAGATCGGCCTGCCGACAGGGGCGGCCGGCGGGTTCGAGGGCAGCCTGGGCGCCACGGGCGGCGCGATCGACCTGCTCGGCGGCAGCCTGGTGGCGACGCTGCGCGAGGACGGCACCCTGGCGGCGGCGTCCATGCTGGATGGGCGGCCGCTGGCCCTGTTGCCCATGTCGATCCGCATGCGCTGAGCCCCGTCGCGGCGCGGTCGGGGGACCGGCGCTTGCCACATCGGTCGCTGTCCGTTAGCCTGACCAGCAATTGTCGCGGGTTCAGGGAGGAGTACGCAGATGGATCCGTTTCTGGAAGAACCGGGGGAATCGAGCGGGGGCGGGTTCGACCCGATGACGCTCGTGCGCGCCTTCTGGCGCCGCAAGCTCCTGTTCATCATCCCCTTTGTCCTGTGCCTGGCGATGGCCTATGTCGCCATCAAGACGATGACACCCATCTATGCTTCGTCGGGGCAGGTCGTCATCACGGTCGACACATCGCGCAGCAACCTCCTGGAAGACCCGCGCAATCGCTTCGGCGGCCAGTACGGGGACATGAACGGCATCGCCTACTCGGAAATGAACCTGCTGCTGACGTCGCCGGAGTTCCTGGGTTCCATCGTCCGCGAGCTGAACCTGCAGGAATCCATGCGCGGCAAGGGCCCGGACGGGACCGAGATCAGCGAGGAAGAGGCCGTGCGGCGCGCCCGCGGCAAGCTGGGCTCGATGATCAAGCTCAAGAGCGAGGGCAGCCGCCTGTTCCGGATCGAGGTGCGCGACCCGCACCCGGCGCAGGCGCACCATCTGGCCAAGTTCGTGATCGAGCGCTTCGTCGAGGAATACCGCGCCAGCCAGACCGCCACCAGCACGACGACGCGCGACTTCCTGGCGCGACAGCTGGAGGTCTACCAGGCCGACCTGCAAAGGGCCGAGAACGAACTCAATTCCTACCAGTCGGGGCTCGCCTCGGCTGCGCTCGGGGACAACCCCGTCAACGCGCTGAACATCGGGACGGCTGATGTGGCCCTGTCGGCGCTGCGCATGCGCTTCGACGGCCAGGATGCCGCCGAACTGCGCGACCTCGGCCAGTCGGCGCGCGCGGTTGCCGGCGAACTGCCGACGCTGACGACCTACCAGGCCGACAACGCGATCGCCGCGGCCCTTGTCGAACTGGAGGACCTGGAGTTCCAGTCGCGCCTGGTGCCGACGGGTGACCGCATGGCGCGGGACCTCGAGACGCGCCTTGGACAGCTGCGCGTGCGGTTGCGCTCTCTGGTCGACGCGCAGGTCGCGCTGCAGCAGCCCGCATTGGCGTTCATGGCCCGCAACCAGATGGCCGAGTTCGTGTACTTCGGGCTCTACCGCCAGGGCCTGTCGGGGGTCATCCGCCGGCTGGACAACGGCGTGCGCAATTTCCGCAGTTTCACCGCGCGCCAGCCGCAACAATCGACGCGCATGGCGGAACTGCAGGGCGAAGTGACGCGCGCGCAGCGCCTGGTCGACTCGATCGAGGGCGAAATCACGCAACACAACCTGAACCTGCAGGCGAGCCTGTCGGAGATCGGCGTCCAGGTGCGCATCCGGCAGGAGCCGCAGATGGAGATCACGCCGGTCGAGCCCAACAAACTGAAGCTGATGCTGATGGGCGTCATCCTGTCGCTGGGCATCGGGCTCGGCCTGGTCATCCTGGCCATCATGCTCGACCGCTCGTTCAGCAGTGTCGAGAGCATGGAAAAGGCGCTGGGCGTGCAGGTCATCGGCACGCTGCCGATGATCCGGGATGAACATTTCGCGCGCAAGCGCACGGTGCGGCTGCTGCGCTGGGTGACGATCGTGCTGGGCATCCTGGCCGTCGGCGCCGTGGGCTTCCTCGTGATCTACCCGCGGCTGGGCTGATCCGAACCTCAGGACGGGAAACGTGAGCGAACCCAGAAATCTTGCGGGCGGCGGCCAGATGTTCGACATCGAATCGCCCATGGCGATCGAGCTGCGCCGCATCATGATCCGCCTGTCCAGGCAGCTTGATTTCGACCGCAAGCGGGCGCTGATGATCACCAGTGCGCAGCGGGGTGAGGGCAAGAGCCTTTTCTCGCTGCATTTCTCGCTGGTCCTGGCCTACCACCTGGCCAAGCGAGTCCTGCTGGTCGACGCCGACGTGCGGCGCCCGGTCCAGCATGGCGTGTTCGATGTCGAGCTGTCGCCCGGCTTCGCCAACGCCCTGGTGGGCGAGGTCGCCATCGGCAAGGCAGTGAAGCAGACAAAGGTCAAGAACCTCGACTTCCTGCCTGCCGGCCGGATCGAGGGGAATCCCAGTCGGCTGTTCGGCGAGAACCGGGTGCGGCGACTGGTCGAGCAACTGCACGGGACCTACGACATCGTGCTGCTCGATTCGCCGCCCGTCGTGCCTGTCAGCGACCCGCTGCACTACATCGACGCGGTCGACGGCTGCCTCTACATGGTGATGGCCGGCCAGACCCCGCGTGACGTGTCCAAGCGCGGCGTCGACATCCTGCGCAGCGCCGGGGGCAACATCCTGGGCGTGATCGCCAACAACCTGGGCGAAGTGATGCCGTACTACTACGACCAGAAGTATTACGGGTACGAATCCTCGAAGAAGGCGCGCAAGGCCTGAGCGCGGGCAGGCAGCAGACAAACAGGGACCGCGGGGCTTAACGTACCGAAGATC
>CAIWHK010000054.1 GCA_903912525.1 uncultured bacterium
GCTATCCGCAGCGCCGAAGGCGCGAGGACTGCCCGCCACCTTGTGTCACGCCCACGCCTTTTGCGATCTTTTCGCCAGTTGACCTGCGGCCCCCCCGCCCCTAGTCTTGCGAAACTCCCTTTCTCCGCGGTCGCGCCCACACGGCGCCGGCCCTGGACGGAACCGTTTCAGCCCGGAAGGACCCGGCATGGCCGCCCCCCGCCGCAAACCCGCTGCCTCGGCCGACGCCCAGGAGATGGCCGGCCGCCAGCGCGAGATCTCCATCAGCGAGTTCTTCACGAAGAACCGGCACCTGCTGGGCTTCGACTCGCCGGCGCGCGCCCTGCTGACCGCCATCAAGGAAGCCGTCGACAACAGCCTCGACGCCTGCGAGGAAGGCGGCTTTGCCCCGGTGCTGTACGTGGAGATCCGGCCCGACCGCCCGGTCAACCTGGGCCTCGAGCTGGCCAGCCTCGACGAGTCGGCCAAGCCCGGCAAGAACGACCCCGCGTCGGGCAACGGCACCAGCCGCGACGAGCGCTACCGCATCATCGTCGAGGACAACGGCCCCGGCATCGTGCGCGCGCAGATCCCGCGCATCTTCGGCAAGCTGCTCTACGGCTCGAAATTCCACAGCCTCAAGCAGAGCCGCGGGCAGCAGGGCATCGGCATCTCGGCGGCCGGCATGTACGGCCAGCTGACGACCGGCGAGCCGGTCACCATCTACAGCTGCACGGGCAAGGGCGCGCCCGCGCACCGCATCAAGCTGCAGATGGACATGAAGAAGAACGAGCCGCGTATCCTGACCGACGAAGAGACCATCTGGGAGAAGGACCACGGCACGCGCATCGAGATCATGCTGACCGGCAGCTACAAGCGCGGCCAGCATTCGGTGGACAACTACCTCGAGCAGACGGCCATCGCCAACCCGCACCTGCACCTGACGTACAAGGACCCGCGCGGCGAGATCGTCGTCTACCCCAACGCCACGAAAGACCTGCCGCCGGCCGCCATCGAGATCAAGCCGCACCCCTACGGTGTGGAACTGGGCATCCTCGGCCGCATGCTGCAGGACACCAAGGCGCACTCGCTGACCGAATTCCTGAAGGACGAGTTCTGCCGCGTCGGCCCCAAGACCGCCGAGCAGATCCTCGAGACGGCCGGCCTGCCCGACCGCAAGAACCCGTCGAAGATGCAGATGGAGGACATCCAGAAGCTGATCGACGCCATCGCGACGACGAAGATCGCCTCGCCGCCCACCGACTGCCTGTCGCCCATCGGCGAGGACCTCGTCATGGCCGGCCTCAAGAGCGGCGTGACGGCCGACTTCTACACCTCGGTGACGCGGCCGGCCTCGGTGTACCGCGGCAACCCGTTCCAGATCGAGGTGGGCCTGGCCTACGGCGGCCAGCTGCCGGGCGACGAACTGGCCAAGGTGCTGCGCTTCGCCAACCGCGTGCCGCTGCTGTACCAGGCCTCGGCCTGCGCGGTGCACAAGGCGGTGCTGACCAGCAACTGGCGCGGCTACGGCATGCAGCAGAGCAAGGGCGCGCTGCCCACGGGACCGCTGGTCATCCTGGTGCACATGGCTTCGGTGTGGGTGCCGTTCACGAGCGAGTCGAAGGAAGCGGTGGCGCACTACCCGGAGATCATCAAGGAGATCCGGCTGGCGTTGCAGGAGGCTGGCCGCCAACTGGGCTCGCACATCCGCCGCCGCGCCCGCGAGAAGGACGCCCTGAAGAAGCAGAGCTACATCCAGAAATACATCCCGCACATCGGCGATGCGCTGCAATCGATCCTGGCGATCTCGGACGTCGAACGCGCCGAAGTCGTCGCCACCCTGACCGACACCCTCGAGCGCAGCCGCAAGCTCTAGGAAGGACGCCGACGTGGCCGACCGCAAGAAGACGACGAAGAAGACGACCGGTTCGAAGACGCGCCGCCCCGCCGACGCCGCCGACGACACGCCGGCGCCCCAGGGCGAGCTCGGCTTCGGCCGGCCGCTCGGCCGCCGCGCCGCGGTCGACCCGGTGGATCCCGTGGATGCCGCCGCCGAGGACCCGGACAGCCCGCCGATCGAGCGCGACGCCAACGAGCACGACGCAAATGAGCACGATGACTTGGCCCAGGCCCGCGCCGGCGGCCCCCCGCGCCGCGCGAGAAAGGCCGGCGCCGAGAGCGAGCGCAAGGCCCCCTCGTTCACGCCCGTTTCCCGGCGCATCCGCAGCGAATCGGCGCTCATCAAGGACAAGATCCTGCTCGGCCAGAAGCCGATGATGAAGTTCCCGCTGCGCTCGCTGGCCAACGTCACCTACAACGCCAAGACCGGGTTCTTCAAGCTGAAGGGCAAGGAGAAGGAGCGCACGCTGACCGTCAACACGGTCAAGACGTTCGCCCAGACGCTGAAGATGATGGCCCTGTCGAAGGAACTCATCGAGACCGACGACATCGCCACCAAGCGAGAGGCGTACTACGTCAGCAAGAACTGGGCGGAGGCGCGCTTCAAGGAGCAGCCCGAGTCCGACACGGTGATGGAGGACGTCGAGGCGTTCTTCGCCGTCAACCGCGAGCAACTGGGCTTCGTGCCCGAGGAAAAGGGCGGCGACGTCGCCGGCCAGTTGGTGGTCGTCGACCACGACCGCGACACCGGCGAGGAACTGCGCATCGACTGCACCCGCTTCGGCAGCGGCGCCTACTCCATCCCCATCTCGGTCGAGCACCTGAAGTTCGAGACCGACGCGACGTTCATCCTCTGCATCGAGACCGCCGGCATGTTCCAGCGCCTGGTGAAGCACAACTACTGGCGAAACTCGCGGTGCATCCTGATCTCGATGGGCGGCGTGCCCACCCGTGCCTGCCGCCGCTTCGTGCGCCGCCTGGCCGACAGCCACGGGCTGCCCGTCTACGTGTTCGTCGACGGCGACCCCTACGGCTTCACGAACATCTACCGCACACTGAAGGTCGGCTCGGGTAACGCCGCGCACCTGAACGAGTACTTCTGCGTGCCGCAGGCGCACCTGCTGGGTATCACCCCCCAGGACATCATCGACTACCAGCTGCCCACGCATCCCTTGAAGGACGTCGACATCAAGCGGGCGAAAGACGCCCTGAAGAACGATCCCTTCATCCTGCACTACAAGCAGTGGCAGCAGGCCTTCGAACAGATCATCCGCATGGGCGTCCGCGCCGAGCAGCAGGCGCTGGCCAAGCACGGCCTGAACTACGTCATCGAGGAATACCTGCCGCAGAAGCTGGCCCATGTGGAGCGGTTCCTGCCCTAGGCTGGGGGGCCGGGTCGGCGACATGCACGGCCGCGCCCGCTTTCGTCCGTGCGCCGCACCCGCCGTCCGTGCTATTTTGCGCGCGGCCCGCCGCCCCGGCGCGCCGAACCCACGAAATCCGCAAAGGACCGAGACCCCATGCGCGTCATCCTCGTCGTCGAACGCTGCCACCTGTTCCCCGGCCTCAGCCCCCAGGGCTTCCTGGCGCCGGACACCATCGACCTCGATCGCGTCGATGGCCGCCTGTTCTTCGCCGAACGCGACTACATGGAGCAGTGCTCGCACTACAAGCAGGTCATCCCGTACCTGGTGCTGACGCGGGGCGAGGGCGACACGCAGCGCGTGCTCTGCTACCAGCGCCGCAGCAAGCACACCGAGCAGCGCCTCGGCGGCCTGTGGTCGGTCGGTTTCGGCGGGCACATCGAGCCCGAGGACGGCGCCGCACCGGCCAGTGAGCGCCGCGCAGCGCCCCTGCTGCAAGCCACCGCCCTGCGCGAGATGCAGGAAGAGACCGGCCTGGAGCCCGGAGTCGACGCCCTGGACCTGGTCGGCTACCTCAACTCCGACGCGCAGGATGTCTCGAGCGTCCACTTCGGGGTGGTCTACCGGGTGGCCCTCGACGCCCTGCCGGGCAGCGACGACCAGCTGATCGCCCTGGTCAGCGCCCAGGCCGAGCCCCACCAGGCCCGGTGGATCCCGGCGCAGGAGCTGCCCGACCTGCTGCAGGAAGGCCACGGCCCTGACGGGGGATCCTTCGAGGACTGGTCCCGGCTGGCGGTCAAAGGGATGTACGACCGCTAGCATGTGATCGAATCACGAGGCCTATCGTGCGGATAAGTCAAATCTGCACATATCCCTTATTGAGATTTGACATGCGGGCTGCTAATCTCGTCGGACGGAACGGTGGGCGACAGGCCCCCGCACCGTTCGCCACGGACGGGCTCGCGTGTTGACATTGCCAATCGATTTCAACAGCAGGCCGTCTCGCCCCGGCCCTGGTGCCGCATCTTGGAGGATCCAACGATGAAGAAGTTTGTAACGCTCCTGCTCGTCAGCCTGTTCGCGTCGGTCGCCTTTGCCGGCCTCGATTCCGGCACCGATTCGTTCGGCGTCTACTTCGACACCGCCGGCAACGCGAACACCCTGCCCGTGCAGCCGATCTTCACGCCGTTCAACGTCTACCTGCTCCTGATGAACCCCGCCGGCCCGACCAACGGCTTCGAGTGCACGGTCACCCCGACGGGCGCCCCGTTCTTCACCCTGGCGACAACCCTTGGCGGCTCCGGCGCCCTGGACGTGGACTCGTCGGTCAACGGCTTCGCCGTCGGCGCGGCCTCGGATTACCCCATCGTCGGCGGCGCCACCGTCCTGGTGGCGTGGCAGTTCATGGTGCAGGCGGCGACGCCCCTGGAGTTCCGCATCACCAAGGCCAGCATCCCCTCGATGACCGGCAACCTGCCCGTGGTGACCGGCAACGGCCTGCTGCGCCAGTGCGGCATCAGCTCCGGCTCCGTGGCCGCGCCGGTGGCCTACGTCAACAGCCCGAGCACGCCCGTGCCTGCGGAAGTCAGCAGCTTCGGCAGCGTCAAGAGCCTGTTCCGGTAGGCTGAGCTGGTTTCTTCCAGCCCGATCGTTGAAGGGCCGTTCCCCGCAAAGGGAACGGCCCTTGTTCATGCAGCATTCCCCGCTGTCCTCACGATGCCGACGGACGATGCGCCACGATCTCGATCGTCATCGCCTTGCCCCGGTGCCCCACGCCCTCGCCCAGTTCCACTTCCCGCTCCACCGCATGCTCGAACACGAGCCCCGGGAACTGCCCCTTCAGCTCTTCCAGGTCGTGCAGCCACTCCAACCGCGGCGGCCCGCCCGACGTACGCCCCAGCTGCGCCTTGCTGAACGAATTGAGTATCAGGCGCCCACCGGGGGCCAGGCACGCCGCCGCGCGCGCGTGCATCGTCACGGCGTCGACCGGCTCCAGGTGCGCGAAGCACAGGACGACCACGTCCCACGCGGCCTCGCCCCACGGGTCGGCCAGCACGTCGGCGCAGCGGTACTCGAGCGTCACGCCCCGCCGCGCCGCCAGCTCGAGCGCCTTGCGGCGACCGACGGCGCTGCTGTCGACGGCCAGCACACGGTGGCCCAGCCCGGCGGCGTAGACCGCATTGCGCCCCTCGCCCTCGGCCAGGAACAGGGCGCGCCCCGGCGGCAGGGCGGGCAGCTGCTCCGCCAGGAAGGCATTGGGCTCTTCCCCGTAGAAGTAGCGGGGGTGTTCGTAGCGCTCGTCCCAGCGATTCCCGGGTTGTCCGGTCATGATTCCTCCGAAAGCCCCCCGAAACGAAAGGTGCTGGAATTGCCGATTTCGGGGTGTTAATGTGCTGACAACTCTGGCCGGGGCGCTCCTGTTTCGTCCCGGGAGGCCCCTCATCCTGCAAGGAGTCGGCTCTCATGATCAACAAAATCGGTATCGTCGGCGGCGGCAACATCGGCGGCGTCCTGGCTGCCGAAATCGTGTCGCGCCGGCTGGCGCGCAACGTCGCCCTGGTCGACGTCAAGGGCCCGGACCTGGCCGCGGGCAAGTGCCTGGACATCGCCGAGGCGATGCCGGTGTACGGCACCGACGTGAACATCGTCGGCGCCAAGACCTACGACATCCTGGCCGGCTGCGATTTCGTGATCAACACGGCCGGCGTGCCGCGCGCGATGCGCCCGGACGGCACCTTCCCCTCGCGTGAAGAGCTGCTGGCGATCAACCTGAAGATCACCGACCAGGTGGCCGCAGGCATCAGCAAGTTCGCGCCCGGCGCCTTCATCATCTCGATCGCCAACCCGCTGGACGCGATCGTCTACCGCCTGTTCAAGAAGACCAAGGCCAACCCCGCGCGCATCATGGGCATGGCCGGCGTGCTGGACTCGGCGCGCTACAAGTACTTCGTGGCCGAGGCCGCGGGCGTGTCGGTGGAGAACGTCGAGGCGGTCGTGCTGGGCGGCCACGGCGACACGATGGTGCCCATCCGCAGCGCCTGCCGCATCTACGGCCTGCCGGTCGAGCAGTTCATCCCCGCCAAGAAGCTGGACGCGATCGAGGACCGCACGCGCAACGCGGGCGGCGAAGTCGTCAAGCTGCTGGGCTCGGGCTCGGCGTTCGTCAGTCCCGCGGTCAGCGCGCTCGAGATGGTCGAGGCCATCGCCTACGACAAGAAGAAGATCGTGCCGGTGTGCGCGTACCTGCAGGGCGAGTACTCGGTCAAGGGCCTGTTCGTGGGCGTGCCCGCGCTGCTGGGCAAGGACGGCATCGAGAAGATCATCAAGATCAAGCTGACGGCCGAGGAGTCGGCGGCGCTGAAGAAGTCGGTCGCCGCGGTCAAGAAGACCTGCGCCGAGGTCGACGCTGCCAAATAGTCGACGGCCAGCAGCCGATTATCACGATTTGATCACGAAGCGCCGGGGATTTCATGCCCCGGCGCTTCCGTATGCCGTTGAGCTTCACTTATGGATCATGTAATATCGTTACATCGATCATTGCCCACTCCAGACTCGGGAGCCTGCCCCATGCGCCGCTTGTCCCTCGCCATGACGCTTGCCGTCTGCCTGTTGTCAGCAGTGTCCGCATACGCGGTTGAACCGCACCACGACCTGCTGCGCGTGCCGCTGACCGACCCGTCGGCGTGGGCATACCTGAACCTGCACCGCAACGAGTTCGACATCGTCCACATCAAGCCCGGCGCCGAGGCCCACATCGCCGCGCGCCCGGGCGACGAGGCGACGCTGCGCGCGGCCGGTCTGGCCACCGAAGTGATCCAGCGCGACATGGAACTGGCCAACGCGTACCCCGACAAGGGTTCGGGCTTCGGCATCTTCCACACGTACAGCGAGAGCGTCGCGTTCATGGACAGCCTGCGTGTACGGTTCCCGACGCTGATCAGCGCGGGCTTTTCCATCGGCACGACGTTCCAGGGCCGCACCATCTGGGCCTACCGCGTCTCGGACAATGCCGGTGTGGACGAGAGCGAGCCCGAGGTCCTGATCGACGGCACGCACCACGCGCGCGAGATCATGGCCGCCGAGTTCCCCATCATGTTCGCCGAGTACCTGCTGACGCACTACGCCACCGACCCCGAGATCAAGTGGCTGGTCGACAACCGCGAGCTCTACCTGGTGCCGATCGTCAACCCCGACGGGTTCATCTACAACGAGACCACGAATCCCAACGGCGGCGGCCAGTGGCGCAAGAACCGCTCCCCGCAGGCCGGCGGCCAGATCGGCGTCGACCTGAACCGCAACTACCCGAACCACTGGGGCTACGACGACGTGGGCAGCAGCCCGACGCCGGCCGACATCACGTACCGCGGGCCGTCGCCGGCCAGTGAGCTCGAGACGCAGGCGATGATCAACTTCACCAACAACCACGAGTTCATCACGCACGACTCGGTGCACACCTACTCGGGCCTGACGCTGTATCCGTGGGGCTACGTCTCGACGCCGACGGCTCACGACCTGGTGTTCTCCCGCATCGCCACCGAGATGGTGCGTTACAACGGCTACACGCCCGGCCAGCCGGGCAACGTGCTCTACACGGTCAATGGCGGCATCTTCGACACGTTCTACGGCACCACCACCGGGCACCCGGCCATCTACAGCATGTCGAACGAGATCGGCACCTACGGCTTCTGGCCGCCCGAGTCCAACCGCGGGCCCGAATTCCAGGAAAACGTGTACGCCCACCTGTACCTGATGCGCATCGCCGGTCCCTACCTGTCGGCGCATACGCCCGTGGTCAACGCGTCGGCCAAGACCATCCTGCCCGGGCAGAGCGGGACGCTCAGCTTCTCGATCGAGAACCAGTCGGTGGCCACCAGCGCGCTGGGCGTGTCGGTCACCGTGACGACCAGCGACCCCTGGGTGCAGTTCCAGGCGTCGGAGCGGAGCCTCGGCAGCATCGCCTCGCTGGCCACCGCGACGCTGGCCGCGAGCCCCATTCCCTTCACGGTCGATGCGGCCTGCCCCGCCGGCCATCAGGTGACTTTCACCGCCACGGTGCACATGGGCAGCGACGACATGGTGTTCCCGCTCTCGTTCCCGGTCGGCACGGCGCCGCTGCTGTTCTCTGACACTTTGGAAGCGGGAACCGGCAACTGGACGCTGACGGGCAACTGGGCCACGACGACGACACAGGCGCACTCGCCCACGCGCTCGCTGACCGACACGCCGGCCGGCATCTACGCCAACAACGCGTCGTCGTCCGCACAGTTGAACGGAACGCGACTGGCCACCAAACTGCGCTTCTGGCACCGGTATTCCACTGAGTCCGGCTATGACTACGGCAAGGTACAGGTCTCGGCCAACGGCGGCGCCTGGACCACGTTGACCCAGTACAGCGGCCTCCTCACGACGTGGACCCAGGTGACGATCGACCTGGGCGCCTACACCGGCCAAAACCTCGCGATCCGCTTCCTGCTGACCACCGACTCGTCGGTGACCGACGACGGCTGGTATATCGACGATGTCGAGCTCGACGGCATGTCGGCGGCGTTCGCGATGGCCCAGCCGGTCGCGATCAGCCCGGTCGGCGGCGCCGTGACCGGCGCCCAGCCCGAACTCCTGGTGTCCAACAGCTCGCTCCCGAGCGGGACGCCCGTGTACGGCTTCCGGGTCTACCGCGATGCCGCCTGCACCGACCTGGCCGCCTCGATCGACAACGTGGCGCAGGGCGCCGGGCAGACGGCCTGGACCGTCCCGACGCTGGTCGCCGGCAACTACTGGTGGCGGGCCTGGGCCGGCAACGGCACGGGCCGCACGAACCTGACGGCCCCCGAGGCGTTCGTCGTCTCTTCGTACACCAGCGGCGTGGACCTGGGCGCAACGCTCAGCCTGCGCGTGCTGGGCAACGACCGCCTGCGGCTGACCCTGCCCGCCCGCGCCGACGTGACCGTGGACATCCACGATGCGCGCGGCGCCCGCGTGCAGCGCCTGTTCAGCGGCAGCCTCGAGGCCGGCGAGCGCGCGCTGTCGTGGGACGGCCGCGACACGCAGGGCCGCACCGTGGCCAGCGGGGTGTACTTCGTGAGGGCGCTGGTGGGCGGCCAGCAACTGTCGGGACGCCTCGTGGTCGTCCGGTAGGGGCGTCGGCACGCACAGCAACGCGGCGGGCAGTCCTCGGGCCTTCGGCCCTGCGGATAGCC
>CAIWHK010000055.1 GCA_903912525.1 uncultured bacterium
CCGCGCAATCCGCAGCCCGAAGGGCGAGGACAGCGCGGGATCCTTCTGTGTGTGACCGCTGACAGGAAACAGCGCCGTGGCGCCTATTCCTTCGTGACGTTCGCCTTCTCGATGATCGCCGTGTACTTGTACCCGGCGCCAAAGTCCTTGTTGACCGCCAACGTCCCCTCGGCCAGCACGACATCGCCCACCGCGACAATCGCGCTGGTGGTGATCGTCAGGTCGACCGTCGCGCCCTCGCCCGTGCCGTCCTGGATGTGCACCCAATTGGTGCCCATGATGTTCGGCGTGAACTTGACGACGCGGCCGCGAACCTTGACCGCCTGGCCGTTCAACTGGGCGCCCTTGCCGTAGATCTCGGCGACCTGGAAGCCGCCGGCAGCCTTCTTGATGCCGGACACATGCTGGTCGTCCAGGACCAGCTTGGTGCCGCTGGCCGGGCCGCCGTTCACGCCGGCGCCCAATTCATCGCCGCCGGCCGCAGGAGTGCTGCCAGGCATGCCACCGGGCATGCCGCCGCCCATACCGCCGGGCATGCCGCCCTGGGGAACGGCGCCGCCCTTGGGCTCGGTGCCGGCCTTCCAGATCGCGCTCGTGAAGTAGATCTCGGGGAAGACGCGGTCGAGGGTCGCGCTGCGGAAGTCGACCATCATCTGGCCCTGCGGGATCGTGGCCTTGTCGCCGACCTTGATCTCGATCTGCGTCGAGGCACACCAGATCTTCTGCGTGCCGGTGTCCAGCAGGACGTAGGTGTAACCGCCCGAGTTCATCGTCTCGGCGACGGTGCCCTGCCACGTGCCGGGCATGGCGGCGGGCTGCGCGGCCTGCTGCGCCGCGGCGGCGGGCGGGTTGTTGGCGTTGGCCTGGGCGTTGCCGCCCACCTTGTCGCCGCAGCCGGTCACGGCGACGGCCAGCACGAATACGAACATCGGTGAAATGAAGGGCAGCTTCTTCACGGGAATCTCCTCGGTTCGGAGCAGACGCAGGCCGCGTCGGAAAACCAGGTGTCGGGCAGGGCCGCGAACAGCCCGCAAAATAAGCCGCCGACCGGGCCGGGGCAACCGGCCGACCGACTGGCGGGAATCCGGGTCCGGACGGGCAGCCCCCGGCTCCCTAGGCCGGGCGACCCAACCGCTTGAACATCTCCAGCTTGTAGGCCTCGACCCCGGGCTGGTCGAACGGGTTCAGGCCCAGGAGCAGGCCCCCGATGCCGACCGCCTTTTCGAACATGTACAACAGGGCGCCCACCGTCCGGGGGGTGACCGCGTCCACGCTGAGGGCCTGGCAGGGCACCCCGCCCTGGATATGGGCCTGGCGGGTGGCCTCGAAGGCGATCCAGTTGATCTCGTCGAAGGAGCGGCCGGCCAGGTAGCCGAGGCCGTCGGCATCGGCGCCGGGGTCGGACGGGACGACCAGGCCGGGCACCGTGTGGCGGGCGCACAGGAAGGTCTCCTGCAGGCAGCGGCGCCCGTCCTGCAGGTACTGGCCGAGGCTGTGCAGGTCGGTCGTAAAGACGGTCGAGGCCGGGAAGATGCCCTGGCCCTGCTTGCCCTCGCTCTCGCCGAAGAGCTGCTTCCACCACTCCTGCAGGTTGTGCAGGCCGCTGTGGAACGAGCTCATCACCTCGGTGGTGAAGCCCTGCGTGTAGAGCTGGTAGCGCACCGCCGCATAGAGGTGGGCGGGGTTGTCGCGCAGGCCCTCGCCCGCACAGGCTTCCTGCATCGCGCGCGCGCCGGCGACGAGCCCGCGCACGTCCACGCCCGCGATCGCCAACGGCACCAGGCCCACCGGCGTCAGCACCGAGAAGCGGCCCCCGATGTCGTCGGGCACCACGAACGTCTCCCAGCCCTCGGTCGTGGCCAGCTGGCGCAGCGCGCCACGTTGGGCATCAGTGACGGCCGTGATGCGCGCGGCTGCGCCCTTGTCGCCGTAGCGGCGGCGCAGTTCCTGGCGCAGCACGCGAAAAGCAACAGCCGGCTCGACGGTGGTGCCGGATTTGGAGATCACGCAGACGCGGAAATCCCTGTCGGCGATCGTGGCCAGCACGCGGTCCAGGCCGGCGGCACACAGGCCGGTGCCGGCGAACAGCAGGGGCACACCGTCACCCGGGACCGGCGGCAGCGCGTCGAGCACGGCGCGCGCGCCCAGGTACGAGCCGCCGATGCCCACGACGACGCACGCCTCGGCGTCGGCGCGCGCCCGCGCCGCGGCCGCCTCGCAGGCCGCCAGCGCCGCCTCGTCGATGCGCGAGGGCAGGTCCAGCCAGCCCAGGAATTCGTTGCCCGCGCAGGTCCCGGTGGCCAGGCCGCGCGCGGCCTCGGCCACCCGCGGCGCCAGCGCGTCCAGCTGTGCGGCGGGCAGGAACGGTTCGGTCCCGGTGAGATCCAGCCTGACTCCGGCGGCTTCCAGCATGCGCGTGTCCTTCCCAGGGCGAGCGGGCGTTGTCGATGGCGGGGCGATCCGCCTCCTTGCGCCGGGCGCAGGGGCTGGTACATTCTGGACCAGCCTTCCCTGCGGCGGCAGCGCCCACAATACAGCCGCCCGGCGCGGAATCAAGCGGGAGTACCATGCCCTTCACGACACCCGTCATCGCCTGCACCTATTCCGAGATCGCCCTGAAGGGGCGTAACCGGAAGATGTTCCTGCGCAAGCTCGTGAACAATATGCAGGCGGCCCTGCGCGGCATGAGTGGCGTGACGATCCATCATGTCGAAAGCCGGCTGCTGGTGCGGTTGGGCAGCGAGACGCAGGCCGACGAGGCCGCCTCGCGCCTGCACCGCGTGTTCGGCCTGCAGTGGGTGGCGCCGGCCATCGAGATCCCGCGCGCGACGCTTGACGCTGAACTGGCCGAGGACAAGGCCAACGGCCATGTGCCGCGGCTGACCGACCTCTGCGAAGCGGCCTGCGGCCTGGCGCGGGACGGCGCCGGCAACGCGCGCCACTTCCGCATCAATGCGCGGCGCAGCGATCGTTCGTTCGGGCTGAACAGCCTCGAGATCGGCATGCACGTCGGCGCCGCGGTGCACCACCGCTGCAAGCTGCCGGGGCGCATGGTCGATCCCGACTTCACCATCGACGTGCTGGTACTGCGCGCCAGCGTGCTGGCGTTCGCGGCGAAGGAGCAGTCGTTCGGCGGGCTGCCCGCGTGCTCGAGCGGGCGCACGATGGTGCTGCTGTCGGGCGGCATCGACTCGCCGGTCGCCGCCTGGATGCTGATGCGCCGCGGCAGCCGCGCCGATTTCGTGCACTTCTACAGCGGGCGCAACGTGGACGAGGCCGATACGGCGAAGATCGAGCAGCTCGTGCAGCTGCTCGCGGGCTGGTCGCCCGTGGCGCTGCACCTGCACCTGGTGCCGGTGGTGCCCTACGAAACCCGCGCCATCGGGGTCATCGAGGACCGCTACGACATGGTGATGTTCCGCCGGTTCATGGTCCGCACGGCGGCCCGGCTGGCCCGGCGCAACAAGTGCCTGGCCCTGGTCACCGGCGACAGCCTGGGCCAGGTGGCCAGCCAGACCCTCCACAACCTGGCGGCCATCAGCCCGGACGTCACCCTGCCCATCCTGCGGCCCCTGGTGGGGCTGGACAAGCACGAGATCACCGCCTGGTCCCGCCGGACGGGCCTGTTCGAGACATCCATCCTGCCCTACCGGGACTGCTGCTCCATCCGCTCCCCCCGCCCCATCCTGACCGCCCGGGGCGTCGACCTGCTGAAGCTCTCCGAGGCCATGGGGCTGGAAGAGGCCGTCCGGGAGGCCGCCGACGCGTCCGTCCGCCGGGATATCGTGCCTGTAGGCCAGGCATAGAAAAAACCCTTAATACTTGGCCGCACAATCCGATGAAAACGTTGGGCCGGAACGGGCAATTGCCCGGTCGGGCGCGGCATCGGCTTATGCACGCCCGCGGTCGGCCTCGGGATCCCTGAAGACAAGCAGGAGGCTTGCACGATGAAGATTCTGGTGGTGGACGATTCCCGCGCCATGCGGCGCATCGTCTCGCGCACGATCCGCCAGGCGGGCTTCGAGGGCCACGAGATCGTCGAGGCCGAGAACGGCCGCGAGGCTCTCGAGGTCGTCAAGGCCCAGAAGCCGGACCTGATCCTGTCGGACTGGCACATGCCGGAGATGACGGGCATCGAGTTCCTGACGGCGCTGAACGCGGGCGGCTTCGAGATTCCCTTCGGCTTCGTGACGTCCGAGAGCACGCAGGAGATGGTCGACCTCGCCACCGAGGGCGGCGCAATGTTCCTGCTGGCCAAGCCGTTCACGACCGAGGATATGGCGCAGGTCCTGGGAGCGTTCGTCCAGTGACAACAGCTGTTGGCCGCATCCGGCGGATCGAGGATCCGACCGACCTGATGTCCAAGCTCCATGCGCTGCAGGAGGCCGTCGCCGCCATGCGACAGACCTTCCAGGTGCAGTTCCAGATGGAACTGGAGCTGGTCGGCATGCCCGGATCGCCGAACCCCGACCTGATCGATGTCGGCAGCACGCTGGCGGTGGCCAACGACTCGGTGAACTACCAGTTCGCCTGTGGCTTCCCGATGGATACGGCAGCGAAGCTGACGCGCATCCTTTTCGGCCTCGAGGAAGACGAGGAGCCCTCGCTCGAGGACATGGGCGACGGGTTGCGGGAGATCCCGAACGTGGCGGCCGGCGTGTGGAAAGCCATGCGCGAACGGGCTGCCGGAGAACGCTACCAGCTGGGCCTTCCGATCTTCCTGAAGGGCAACAGCTGGGTCCGCTATTTCCCACGCAATGTGAACGCCATCGGCCAGACACTGCGGGCGCCCGACGGATCGCTCCTGCAGATGGTCCTGATCTGGCAGTATGGCCAAAAAGCTGGAGGCAATCAGCTCATGTCCACCCATAGCGTCGACGGAGCCGTGGCCACGCGGCATGCAGTGCCCATGCAGGTCCTGAAGGAAGCGGTGAAAGCCGTGGTCGACACCTGTGCGATCCAGATGAACCTGGCGCTGGAGGTCGACCCGAGCCCGTCAGACCCGCGCGACGCCGATGTCGAGCACGGCAGCAGCATCGCGCTGACGTCCGAGACCGGCGGCTGGCAACTGGCTGTCATGGGCAGCCGCGGCAGCTGCGAAATGCTGACGCGCAACCTCTTCGCCATGGCAGACGATGAAGAGCCGGCCATGGCGGATATGGCCGACGCCCTCGGCGAGATCGCCAATGTGGCGGCCGGCGTGCTGAAGGCCAGCCGGGCCGCGGCCGGACAGGCCGTGCAGCTGGGCCTGCCGCTGTTCATGGAGGGCCGGGGATGCTTCGAGTTCTTCGCCAGCGGGATCCAGGGCATGGCGCAGACCGTTCATGGCGATGACGGCCTGTCGGTCCATGTCATCCTGATCTGGCAGGAAGGGTGAGCGACGTGTCGCTGGCATTTCCCAAGCAGGCGGAGATCTTTGAGCTGATCGAAATGCTGATCGGCGAGAAGCCCCTGTTCAAGAAGGGCCCGGCGTGGGACTTGAAGAACCCGTCCGACGGCTGCTACATCACGTTCCTGCAGGGCAAGGACAACGAGGTCGAAGGGGCGGTCATCACCGACCTGGCGGCCACGCTGTACATCGGCGGCAAGCTGATCATGCTGCAACCGGCCGCCCTGCAGAACCAGTACTACTCCGGTGAGGCCGAGGACTCGGTGGTGGAAGCGGTGACCGAGGTCATCAACAACCTGCGGACGCTGTTCAACGCCATCGACCTGAACCCGCATGTGGCGCCGACGAAAACCTTCCTCTACCAGGTGCCTTCCGAGGACGACTTCGTGGCCTGGGTCCTCAAGCCCGGCAAGCGCGTCGACTACACGGGTAAGACCCCGTGGGGTGACGGCACGATTACGCTGATTGCCCCGTAGGCGGCCGACTGCCTCCCGGCCGCCCGATCCGTCCGCAACGCCCGGCCCGTGCGCCGGGCGTTCGCGTTTCCGGCGGCGGCCATCGCCGGTCGCGACTATCTTGCGACCGACCCGGCCCGTGGCGCGTCGCCGCCGGCCCTTCCCGGAGCGTTCCCGATGTCCTTCCAGTTCCTCGTCCTTGGCCTGACCGTGGTGTTGGTGTTGCTGCTGGGGATCCTGGCCGTCATCAGTTCGACGTCCGGCGGCGTCGACTGGCTGCAGAAGGCCTGGCAGGGAAAGAAGAACGCTCCCGGCGCCGCTGACGCCGGGAGCGATGATGAGCACCGCCACGATTGACGGTCAGGTGCGCACGGCCTCACAGGCGCGGCAGATACGCTCGGGGATGCGTTCAAGAGGGGACACCGTCGCGACAGCGCCCACGTTGGCGGCCTCGCGGGGCATGCCGTAGACGACGCACGAGGCCTCGTCCTGGCCGATGGTGTCCGCGCCCGCCTGGCGCATCTGCAGCAGGCCCTGCGCGCCGTCGCCGCCCATGCCCGTCAGGATGACACCCACCGCATCGCCATTCACCGCCTCGGCCACCGAGCGGAACATGACATCCACCGACGGCTTGTGGCCGCTGACCTTCGGACCGTCGCGCAATTCGATCCGGAAATTCTCGCCGCTGCGCCGCACCAGCAGGTGCTGGTCGCCGGGCGCAATCAGGGCGACGCCAGGCGTCAGCAGTTCGCCGTGGACCGCCTCGCGAATCGTCATCGCCGACAGGCGGTTCAGGCGTTCGGCCAACTGGCGCGTGAACACCGGCGGCATGTGCTGGACGACGACCGTGGGCGGCGTGTTGGCCGGCAGGCGCTCGAAGATGCGCGCCAGGGCCTCGGTGCCGCCCGTGCTGGCGCCGATGGCCAGGATGCGCTGGGCAGGCGCCCGCAGCGGCGCCAGGGGCC
>CAIWHK010000056.1 GCA_903912525.1 uncultured bacterium
ACCCCGCTCGTGGCGGCCGCGCAGTTGAAGGCGATCGCGCGCGTGCACCGCGACCCCGGGCCGCAACTGCGCGAACATGCCGCCGGCCCGCTCGCGCCCCACGCCCTGATCCGCGCCGCCGCCATCGAGGGCCTGGCGCAGGTCGCCCTGGAACGGCCGACCGCGTTGCCGGCGGACCTGGGCCCGGCCCGCGTGGCGGCCGTGCTGCTCGTGGCGACGCGCGACTCGTCGTTCGTCGTGCGGACGACGGCGGCCGACCTGCTCGGCGGTTTCCCCGGTGACGAGACGCTCGCCGGCCTGCTGCGGACCTGGGACGAAGCCAGCGGGCCCGGGCAGGTCGACATCCGCCGCGGCGTGCTGAGCGGGTTGACGCGGCTGCTGAAGACGCCGGCCCCCGCGTCGGCGACGGCGACCGCAGCTGCTGCCGTGCCCGCGCCCGTGCCCGTGCCGGCCGCCGCCGGGTCGACGGCAACGGCGCCGACGCCCGCCCGCTGGCAACCGGAGGCCGGCCTGCGGGCCCGGACCGTGCAGTTGCTGTCCGCCGCATTCGCCGACCCCGACCTGCGCCTGCGCCGCGAGGGACGCAACCTCGCGCTGGCTTCCGGGCTGGTGGCGACGCCGCTGGTCCCCAGCGAGGCGAGCCTGAAGGCGACCCTGCCGGCGGTCGTGCGTGACCCGGCACAGCCGGCGCCGGCCCTGCCGTCCCGGACGCCCGACCTGCGGTGCGACACGCCGCGCGGCTCGTTCCGCATCCGCCTGCACCCGGACGTGGCGCCCCACACCTGCGCCCTGTTCGCGGCGCTGGCCGGCCGCGGCTGGTTCGACGGGCAGACGTTCCACCGCGTGGTCCCGGACTTCGTCGCCCAGGGCGGCGACCCCGACGGCACCGGCTGGGGCGGCCCCGGCTTCTTCATCCGCAGCGAGGCCAACCGTCGGCCGTACAAGCGGGGCGCGGTCGGCATCGCCGACGACGGCCTCGACACCGGCAGCAGCCAGTTCTTCGTCACGCTCTCGGAACAGCCGCACCTCAACGGGCGTTACACGCTCTTCGGTGACGTCGTCGAGGGCATGGACGTGGTCGACCGGCTGCAGTTGGGCGACACGTTCAGCTTCTCGCTCGCGCCCTAGGCGCCGCGCCGGCGGGCGCGATGGCATCAATGCAGAACGCCGGCAGCGCAAGGCAGCCGGCGTTCTGCTTGTGTGGTCCGGGCGGCGATCAGGAGCGCAGCGCGCGTCCCAGCGTAGCCCAAGTCGGGGCCTGCCCGTACATCAGGATGCCGATCCGGAACAGCTTGCCTGCCGCGCGCGCCGACACCCAGATCGACAGGGCCATCAGCACCCACGACAGCAGGATCTGCCAGAGCGGAGGCGTCTCGACGCACACCCGCATGAACATCAGCACCGGCGAGAACAGGGGCACCAGGCTGAGCACCGTGGCCATCGTCGAGTTGGGATCCCTGAGCACCGCGGTGAGCATCATCATCGGGATGATCAGGCCCATGGTCAGCGGCAGGTGGAACTGCTGGCTGTCCTGGATGGTGTTGCACATCGAGCCCACACCGGCATACAGCGTCGCGTACAGGAAGAAGCCCAGCAGGAAGAACATCACGAACGAGACCAGGATGGTCGGCGTCAGGAAGCTGACGTCCAGGGTCGTGTCGCCGATGGTCAGGCCGCGCTGCGAGATCAGGAAGAACGCCAGCGTCCAGATGGCGAACTGCGTCAGGCCGGCCAGGCCGATGCCCAGCACCTTCCCGAGCATCAGGTTGCCGGGCGAGACGCTCGACAAAAGGATTTCGACCATGCGGCTGCTCTTCTCCTCGATCACCGCCGTCAGCGTGTGGTTCCCGTACATCAGGACCATCATGTAGATGATCATGATCAGCACGAAGGCCATCGCGAAGGGGACGGCGTCGTCCTGCTTCGCCTCGCCGTCGGCCGTGACCGCCACGCTGTTCCACTCCGTGCGCGCCGAGAGGTACTCGAACAGCGAGTCGGGCACCGCCGCACCCGCGAACCGCCGTTCGCGCATCACGCGGTCGAGCGCCGGCCGCAGCATGTCGTCGCGCACGACCAGCGAGCTGACCGACTTGTTGTAGAACGCGACCTTGCCGGTGCGCGTGAAATCGGCCGGCACGACCAGGCCGCTGTGCACGTTGCCCGCAAGGATCTCGCGCTTGACGTCGGCGACGGCCGCGTCCAGGCCGCCCGGCCCCACCTCGACCGGCTGCAGGGTCAGGTTCTTGTGGCCCTCTTCCGCCAGCACGGCGGCCAACGGGCCGCGCACGTCGCCGGACTGGTCGATGACGGCGATCGTCCGCTGGTCCTTGCCTCCATTGCCGGCCGTGAGCAGGGGGATGACGATGAACATCGACATCAGCGCCGGGCCGAGGATCGTGCCGATCAGGAAGCTCTTCGAACGCACCCGCTCGAGGTACTCGCGGGAGACGACGGTCAGGATCTTGCTCATGCCGCCACCCCCTGCCGCCTGCGCAGGACGGCCGTCAGGAAGATCTCGTTCAGGCTCGGCCGGTTGGCCGAGAACAGCGTCAGCTTGCCGACCGCCAGCAGGCGCGGCAGCAGCGATTGCGGGTCCACGCCCTCGGCCAGCGTCAGCCGCCAGGTGCCCTCGTTCAGTTCGCGGTGCAGCACGCCGGGCAGGTCGTCCGGCGGCGACAGTTCGCCCTCCCAGGCGACGCGCACCGAGTGCAGCGGGAACTCGGCCCGGATCCTCGGCAGCGGGCCGTCGAGGATCACTTCGCCGCCCTCGATCAGGCAGATGGCGTCGCAGATGCGCTCGGCCTCGGCCAGCATGTGCGTGGAGAACAGGATCGTCGTGCCGCGTTCGCGCTGTTCGACGATCATCCCCCGCAGCAATTCGATGTTGAGCGGATCCAGCCCGCTGAAGACTTCGTCGAGGATGACCAGGTCCGGCTCGCAGATGAACGTCGCGGCGAACTGGATCTTCTGCTGCATGCCCTTGCTCAGCGCGTCGACCTTGCGCTCGGCGTACTCGGTGAGCCCCATCCGCGCCAGCCACTCGCGCGCGCGCGTGCGCGCCACGGCCCGGGGCACGCCCTTCAGGCGCGCCAGGTACACGAGCTGGTCCTGGCACTTCATCTTGCGATAGAGGCCGCGCTCTTCCGGCAGGTAGCCGATGCGGTCGCGCAGCGCCGTGTCCAGCGGCTTGCCGGCCAGGAGGATCTCGCCCGAGTCGGGCAGGATGATGTTCATGATGCTGCGGATGGTCGTCGTCTTGCCGGCGCCGTTGGGCCCGAGGAACCCGTAGATGGCGCCGCGCGGGATCTCGAGGCTCACGTTGTGCACGGCGCGCTTCTCGCCGTAGCTCTTGCACACGCGACGCAGGGACAGGAGCGGCGCGCCGACCGGCGGCAACGCGAGGGATGCTGCTGACATGGGGCCTCCGTCAGGTGCTCGGCGGCAGTGGGGTCGTCGGGGGGTGAAGTGGGGATTATCGCGGGCGCGCCGGCCGTTGGCAACCGGGAGTCCGCGGCCACCGCCGCCTCGACCGCGATACCCGGTTGGTCCGGATTTCGTCACGTTACGGACGCGCCGGCGTGACTGTTTCGCAACAAACGCGGAATTCCGGGGCGATTTCGCCCGGCACCGGCGCCTGCCATCTTGAAACCGATCTATGGCCGTGGTATGATTAAGTTTATGGGATCGGGTCATTGCCCTGGGGGAGCTGCGGCCACGCAGCCGGGCGCCCGGTCCGCCCCAAGGAAGGAAGTCACTGCCATGTCCGCACCGACAGGCGCATCCCGCCGCATCCTGCTGATCGAGGACGACGGGGATCTGATCGACCTGCTCTCGATGCACCTGACCGCCGAGGGATTCCAGGTCGATGCCGCCGCAGACGGCGAAGCAGGCCTGCGCGCGTTCCAGGCCGGTCAGTACGGCCTGGTGCTTCTCGACTGGATGCTGCCGACCACGACCGGCATCGATGTCCTGCGCGAGATCCGCACCACCGACACGCGCACGCCGGTCCTGATGCTGACCGCGCGCGGCGAAGAAGCCGACAAGGTGCTGGGACTCGAGCTCGGCTGCGACGACTACCTGACCAAGCCCTTCTCCATCCGCGAACTCGTCGCCCGCATCAAGGTCGTGCACCGTCGCATCGAGCGCGCCGAGGAGCTTGCGCGCATCTCGTCCGGCGACCGCATCCTGGACCTCGGCCCGCTCAAGATCGACCACGGCAAGCGGAAGGTGCAGGTGGGCGGCGAGCAGATCCAGCTGACGGTCAAGGAATACGACCTGCTCTATACGCTGGCCAGCCGTCCCGGCCGTACGTTCAGCCGCCGGCAGCTGCTGGACCTGATCTGGGAACAGGATGCCGAAGTCTACGAACACACGGTGAACTCCCACGTCAACCGCCTGCGGAACAAGGTCGAGACCGATCCCAACCGCCCGCAGATGATCCTCACCGTGTGGGGCGTGGGTTACCGGTTCACCGAGGAGTTCAATTGACCTCGACCCGTGCACCGCGTTTCACGAAGACGCTGATCTTCCGGCTGTCGGCGGTGTTCCTCGCCGTCCTGGCGGTGGGCATCGGCGGGTATGCCCTGTGGATCCAGTCAACGGTCTTCTCGCCGTACGCGAACAAGGACGAGGAGCGGTGGTTCGAGCACAACGCCGACCAGGAGCTCGACGCGCTGGCCCTTCGGCTCGACCCCGAAGGCACTCCGGAACACAACCAGGAAACCCTGGCCGCCTTCCGGAAGCGTGTCGCGCACTTCGGCGTCGAGTTGATGATCTTCGGCCCGGACGGTTCGGCCGTCGCCAGCGCGCCCGGCGACAGCCTGTTGGCCGCGGTGCCCAGCGTGGCCACCTCGCTGCTGGTGGCGATGATGGACACCAAGTGGAATTTCGACAGCTACCCGGAGAAATCGGACGTCGAGGCCTACGAGAACCGCATCTTCGACGTGGACCCGATCGGCGACCGCGCGGCCCCGCGCGGCTACCTCGTGGCCTCCTACCAGCCCGTACGCATGGGCGCCGACCTGCTCGAGGTCCACAGTTCGCTGATCGACACGCAGCGCCTCCTGGAAAAAGTGCTGACCGTGATGGTCGTCCTGGCGGCGTTCACCCTGCTGCTGCTCATCGGCTGGACAAGCAGCCGCGTCTCGCGGCTGTCGGTGGCGATGGAAGCCTTCACCGGCGGCGACCTTGACCGGCGTGTGCGCGAGAAGGGCTCGGACGAGATCGCGGACCTGGGCCGGCACTTCAACCACATGGCCAGCCATGTCGCCTCGCTGGTCGATTCGCTGCGCCAGAAGGAACAGTTCCAGCGGCAACTGATCGCCAACCTGAGCCACGACCTGCGCACGCCCATGGCCAGCCTGCGCGGCCACGTCGAGACGCTGAGCGTGCGCTTCGACCAGCTCGAGCCCGCGCAGCGCGCGCGGGCCCTCGATACGATCACCGGCAACCTCGAGCACCTCGACCGCCTGGTCGAGCGCATGCTCGTGCTGTCGCGGCTCGACGCCGGCCAGGCGGCGATCCACCCCGAGGAATTCTCGATCGTCGAGCTTTGCGACTCGGTGGTCCGGCGCTGCGAGCACCTGGCCCTGCCGGGCGGCATCTCGCTCCAGATGCGCGCCGAACTCGGGCTGCCCCTGGTCCAGGCGGACCCGCTGCAGGTGGCCCTGGTCCTGCAGAACCTGCTCGAGAACGGCATCAAGTTCAACCGGCCGCAGGGCAGTGTGACGCTGACCCTCGAAGCGACGGCGGATCGCCGCCAGGTGCGCATCTCGGTGGCCGACACCGGGCAGGGCATCGCCGACGCCGACCTGCCCCACATCTTCGACCGCTTCTTCACCGGCGATGCCAGCCGCACGCGGCACGAGGACGCGCCGGCGCACCTGAAGTACAGTTCGGGGCTGGGATTGGCGATCGCGGCCAAGGTCGTGGCCGCGCACGGCGACGAATTGAAGGTGGAAAGCCGTCGTGGCGAGGGCGCCACGTTCCGCTTCCACCTGCCGGCCACCGCCACCGAAACCCGCAAGGCCAACGCCACCGAGGCCGGCAGGACGATGGCCGCCGAGGGCTGACCACGGGCGCCGGGCCCTCAGGCTCCGGCGCGCCCGTCTCCCCGCTCGACTTCCTTCCAGCGGCGATGCACCCAGAACCACTGCTCGGGCGCCAGGCGCACGTAGGATTCGACGGCGGCGGAGATCTCCGCCGCGTAGGAACGGATGCCGTCCTCGTCGGCGACCCGACCCTCGGGCGAAAGCGCCGCGCCGATGTGCAGCACGTGCCCGCCGTCGGGCTGCCGCAGGATGCCCATCGGTACGACCGGGCAACCTGTCTGCAGCGAGAACCTGGCGGCGCCGGGCCACGCGGAAGCCTCGCGGCCCAGGAACGGCAGGCGCACACCCCCGGCCCCCGCGTCCTGGTCCAGCAGCAGCGACACGACGCCACCGGATCGCAGGTGCGCCAGCACCGCGGGCGCCGCGCCGTCCACCGTCACGGTGCCGATGCCGTGCCGTCGGCGCTCGCGCTCGAGCCAGTCGCCGAATCGCCGGTTGCGCATCGGTTTGACGACGTCGAGCAGTCGGTAACGCGCAGCCAGGACGCGTCCCCCCAGTTCGAAATTGCCGAGGTGGGCCGAGGCGACGATCGCCCCGCAGCCGCGGGACAGCGCCGCGTCGAGCGCCGTCCAGTCCGGTTCCACGCGCACGGCCGACGGCCGGGCCCGGGGGTCATCAGCCACGATCTCGGCCAGGGACAGCGCCAGGTGCCGGTACACGCCGCGCGCCAGGCGGGCCCGCTCGCGCGCCGGCATCTGCGGGAAGCAGGCCGCCAGCTGCCGGTCGACGGTGCGGCGGCGGATGCGCAGGCCGTCGCCGGCCGCCTGGCCGAGGCCGACCCACATGGCGCGGGCGGTGGCGGGCGGCAGCGCGCGGTTCAGGCGCGCGAAGGCGGCGAAGGCGGCGTAGGCCATGTCGTCGAGGATGCGCATGGACTGAGGATAGGGCCGCGGCGCGTGTATTTCCAGTCGTGCCGCCGGTTGGCCGCCGTCCCGCGCCGGGTTACCATGGCCGTGATGGCCGCGCCCACCCCGGACACCGGAGACCCGCCATGGAAGCCGACTCGCGCCCCCGCGCCCTGGTGCCGATCGCCGACGGCACGGAAGAGATCGAGGCCGTCTGCATCATCGATGTGCTGCGGCGCGCCGGTGTCGAGGTCGTTGTCGCCGGCGTCGGGCCGGCCGGCGCCAGGGCCGCGACGCTCGCCTTCACGGCTTCGCGGGGCGTACGACTGGGCGCCGACATCGCGATCGAGGATGCCTGCGGCGGTGCGTTCGACGCCATCGTCCTGCCCGGTGGCCTGCCCGGCGCCGAACACCTGCGCGACAACGCCGTCCTGGCGACCCTGCTGGCCGACCAGGACCGGTCCGGGCGACTGGTCGCAGCCATCTGCGCCGCCCCGGTCGTCGTGCTGCAGGCGCAGGGGCTGCTGCGCGCGCGCGGCGCCACGTGCTTTCCCGGCCTGCGCGACCGGTTGGAGCCGGGCTCGCTCCGCGACGGCGATGTCGTCCGCGACGGCAACCTGCTGACGAGCCGCGGGCCGGGCACGGCGCTCGCGTTCGCCCTGGCGATCGTCGAGCACCTGTGCGGACGCGCGAAACGCGATGCCGTTGCCGCGCAGCTGCTGGTCGACTGACGCTCCCGGGCCCGGGGATGCAGGAAGGCCGCGTCACCCCAGGGCGACGCGGCCTTCACTGTTCATCCGGTGACGTTGTCAGGCGTCCAGGTGCCCCGCCACCGCGTGCGCCGCACCGTCCAGCACGCGCTGCAGCCCCTCGGCGTCGGGCAGCCCGGCCTGCGCCAGGTTCGGCCTGCCGCCGCCCTTGCCGCCCACCGAGGCGGCCATCGCCTTGACCAGGTTGCCTGCGTGCAGGCGCCCGCCGTCCACCAGGTCGGACGTCAAGGTCACCAGCACGGTCGGCTTGCCGTCAAGGTCGGCGCCCAGGACCACGACGCCGCCCGAACCGAGCTGGTCGCGCGCGTGGTCGGCCAGCTTCATGAACGCATCCTTGTCGTCGACGCTCACCATCGCGCAGACCATCTTCAGGCCCGCGACCGGCGCGGGGTTGGCCAGGGCGTCGTCAAGCCCGGCGCGCGCCGAGTCCTGCTTGAACCCGGCAAGTTCCTTGCGCAGCTGCTTCTGCTCGGCCAGCAGCGCCGCCACCTGCACCGCGTAGTCGCCGCCGTCGGCGCGCAGCAGGCCGCCCAGCCGCCGTAGTTCGTCGTGCTCGGCGCGGACCAGCGCCTGCGCGACGTCGCCGGCCACGGCCTCGATGCGCCGCACGCCGGCCGAGACGCTGCCCTCGCCGGTGATGCGGAACACGCCGATGTCGCCGGTGGCCAGGCAGTGCGTGCCGCCGCAGAGCTCGAGCGAGAACAGGCCGCCAGCGTCCGGCGCCGCGCCGGGGACAGCCTGGGCGCCGTCGTGGATCTCGACCACGCGCACGCGATCGCCGTACTTCTCGCCGAACAGCGCCATCGCGCCGCGCTTGCGGGCGTCGTCCAGCGCCATGTCCTGGTGACGGATCACCGGGCGGTTGTCCAGCACGCGCGCCTGCACGATGCGCTCCACCTTCGCCAGTTCCTCGGGCTTGAGCGCCTGGTCATGCCGGAAGTCGAAGCGTAGCCGGTGCGGGTCGACGACGCTGCCGGCCTGCTCGACGTGGTCGCCGAGCACCTGGCGCAGCGCCGCGTGCAGCAGGTGGGTCGCCGTGTGGTGGCGCATGGTCGCCAGCCGGGCGACAGCGTCCACGCGCTGCCGCACCGAGGTCGCGCCCGCCAGGGCGTCAGCCAGTTCGTCGGCGCCGCAGCGCACGACCAGGGCCGGGCCCTCCTCGGACGGCACCGTGCCGATGACCTCGAGGCGCGAGCCGGCCGGCAGCAGTTCGAGCGTGCCCGTGTCGCCGACCTGGCCGCCCGACTCGGCGTAGAACGGCGTGCTGTCGAACACCACGTGCGCCAGGTCGTTGCCCTCCGCGTCATGGCCCGCCGGACGCACCGCCACCGCATGTCCCTCTCCCTCGACGGCGTCGTAGCCCGTGAACACGCCCTTGAAGCCGGAGAGGTCGCGCCCTTCCAGCGCGCGCCAGGCCCCCATGCCCTCGCGGAAGACGGCCTCGCTGCCGCTCTTGGCGCGCTGCAGCTCCATGCACACTTCGAAACCGTCCTGGTCGACGGCGAAGCCGTCCTCGGCCGCGACGATCGCGGTCAGGTCGACCGGGAATCCGAACGTGTCGTGCAGCTTGAAGGCTTCCTCGCCGCTCAATCGGTTGCGGCCGCCGGCGCGCATCTGGTCGCGGATGTCGCCGTACACCAGCAGGCCTGACCGCAGCGTGCGGATGAAGCGCTCCTCTTCCTTGCGGATGACGTCCAGGATGCGCGCACGGCGCTCGACGAGTTCGGGATAAGCGTCGCCCATCTCGTCGATGACGACGTCGGCCACGCGCCACAGGAACGGCTCCTCAACGCCGAGCAGGTGTCCATGCCGCGCCGCGCGCCGCAGGATACGTCGCACGACATAGCCGCGGTCGGTGTTCGAGGGGATGGCGCCGTCGGCCACGGTGAAGGCGCAGGCGCGGGCATGGTCGGCGATGACCTGCATCGAGATGCGCGCCTCACCCTCGGCCTTCTTGCCGGAGATCTCCTCCATCTTGTGGATCATCGGCGTGAAGATGTCGGTCTCGTAATTGCTTTGCTTGCCTTGCAGCACCGTGACCAGGCGCTCGAAGCCCATGCCTGTATCGACGCTCTTCATCGGCAGCGGGTTCAGGGCGCCGCCCGGCTGGCGGTCGAATTCCATGAACACGTGGTTCCACAGCTCGAGCCACCGGTCGCAGCTGCAGACGCCCACGAAGCAGCCGGACGGGTGGTTGCACTTCGCGGCCTCGCCCTGGTCGTAGTGGATCTCGGTGCAGGGGCCGCAGGGGCCGGTGTCGGCCATCGACCAGAAGTTCTCCTCGTCGCCCTTGCTCAGGTCGCCCAGGCGGATGATGCGCTCGGCGGGGACGCCCACCACGTCGCGCCAGATGGCGAAGCTCTCGTCGTCGTCCTTGTAGACCGAGACCCACAGGCGGGACTTGTCCAGGCCCATGACGCCGGTCAGGAACTCCCAGCCCCACACGATGGAATCGCGCTTGTAGTAGTCGCCGAACGACCAGTTGCCCAGCATCTCGAAGAAGGTGTGGTGACGGGCGTCCTTGCCCACTTCCTCAAGGTCGTTATGTTTGCCCGAGACCCGCATGCACTTCTGGCAGGAGGCCGCCCGCACGTAGTCGCGCTTCTCGAGGCCCAGGAACACGGCCTTGAACTGGTTCATGCCGGCGTTGGTGAACTTCAGCGTGGGATCGTCGTGGGGAACCAGCGACGACGAGGCCACGACGGTGTGTCCACGCTCGGCGAAAAAAGAGAGAAAACGCGCGCGAATGTCCCTGGCTTTCAAGTCGGGCCCCCGCGGGAACTGGTGTTGAATTCGATTCATCCGGCCGAAATCCGGCCGAAGAACAATGTTGACAGCGGGTTGCCCGCAGCGGGCCGCCCATGTGACAGGACAGTGTAAGCCGCGCGCGGAACCGGGTCAACCGGCTGCGGGCGCGCGCCGCCGCGGGGGCCGACCTCCAGCGCGGAAGGCGAGGCCGGGCCATGCGCCATGCGTTCCATTTGGTGGCGTCGATCCTGATGTGGATCCTCTTCGGCTGGTACTGGTACCTGGTCATGCAGCGCCAGGTCAGCGGGACGTCGCTGCGGGCCGTCGGCCTGCTGTTGATCGTCTCGGTGTTCGGCCTGCTGGGCACGATGGCCTGGGTCGCGCACAACAAGCGCCTGGCCGCCCGCAACCGACGTCGCGGATCGCCGCCGCCGGTCTCCGAGCTCCTGGCGACCGACCACGTCGGCCGCCCCCTGGCCGGCGCCGATGCCGCATCCCTGAAGGCCGCCAAGGTCGTGGTGGTCAGCCTGGACGGACAGGGCCGCAAGGTACTGACCGCGGCGCAGGGGGTGCGTGACTGATGTCGCTGTACGACGCCATCGTCGCCTTCGAGGACACGACGTTCTACTGGGCGCTGCTCGTCTACTTCGCGTGGTACCCGCTCACCACCAGCGCGATGTGGATCTTCACGTCGCTCGTGTTCTACCGCCGCCGCGAGGCCAACGACTCCCAGCAGACCGACGGCTTCTACGACTGGGACGTCACGCCGGCGGTGTCGTTCGTCATCCCGGCCTTCAACGAGGAGCGCAACATCGCCCGCACGCTGGCCGGCGTGCTTGCGGTGGACTACCCGGACTTCGAGGTCGTCGTGGTCGACGACTGCTCGACCGACGGCACGCTGGCCGCCATCGAGCCGTTCCTGGCCGACCCGCGCGTGCGGTTGGTGCGCAAGACGGTCAACGAGGGCAAGGCCATGGCCCTGAACGACGCCATCCCCGTGACCCGCGGGGAACTGCTGATGGTGCAGGATGCGGACGCCGTGCCGGCGCCGAACATCCTGCGCGTGCTGGTGCCGCACTTCCGGTTCCCTCGCTGCGCCGCCGTGACCGGCAACCCGCGCGTGGTCAACCGCGACAGCTTCCTGGCCAAGCTGCAGTCGATCGAGTTCGCCTCGATCATCTCGATGCTGCGTCGCGCCCAGCGCGTGTGGGGCCGCATCATGACGATGAGCGGCGTCGTCGGCATCTTCCGCCGCTCGGCCCTGTACGACGTCGGGCTCTACAGCCCCGAGATGGCCACCGAGGACATCGACCTGACCTGGCGCCTGCAGCTGCGCCACTGGGACGTGCGGTACGAGTCGCGCGCCGTCATGTGGATGCGGGTGCCGCAATCGTTCACCGGGCTGGTGCGGCAGCGACGGCGCTGGGCGCTGGGGCTCAGCCAGGTGATGTGCCGCCACTGGCGGCAGCTGCTGCACTGGAGGCATCGCCGCTTCTGGCCGGTGCTGGTCGAGGCCAGCCTGTCGGTGATCTGGGCCTACGCCTACGTGCTGCTGACCATCGTGTGGCTGGCCAGCTACATGGTTGGGTATCCCCCGGTCGGCGTCTCGCCCATCCCCAACTTCTGGGGCATGCTGGTGGCCACCGTGTGCCTGATCCAGCTGGCCACGGGCGTCATGCTGGACAACGCCTACGACAAGGACCTGAAGAAGTACTTCTTCGTCGCGGTGTTCTATCCGTTGATCTACTGGATCCTGATGGCCGTCATTACCGTGGTGACCGCGCCGCAGGGCCTTGCCGTCAACCGCCAGAAGCGGAAGATCACGCTCTGGAAACCCGTGCGGGAGTAGCCATGCGCGCCTGCCCCTCCATCGCCCCGGGACGCGCGCCGGCCACGCTGGCGCTCATGCTGGGAATCGTGTTCGCGGTCTGTACCGTGTCCGGCGCCGCCCGGGCCACGCCGGCCGCCGTGCGCGAACAGGCCTTCGCCGCCCTGTGGAACGAGGACACCCCTGCGGCCATCACGCTGTTCCGCGAGTACCTGGCGACGCCGGACGGCGACGCCGATCGCGAGGCGCAACGCGGCCTGGCCCTGGCCTGCAGCTGGGACGGCCGGCAGGGCGAGGCGACGGCGCTGTACCGCTCGCTGCTGGCGGCCGATCCGGCCGACGGCGATGCGCAGGTCGGCCTCGGGCGCGCCCTGCTGTGGGACAACCGCCTGCGTGAAGGCTGGCGCGTGCTGGGCGAGGCCGCCGCGGGCGGATCACCGGGCGCCGCCGCCGGCGCACGCGACGTGATGCTCACCGCGCTGGACGAATACACGCCGCCGTGGGCGGCCGGCGTCGCGACGACGTGGGATTCCGACGACCTGCATGTGGTGCGCGCGGGCGTGACGGCGACACTGCCTGCCGGCGGGGCGCTCGTCCAGTTGATGCCCTCGCACGCCTGGTACCGGCAGCCGGGGCAGCCGGATGTCGAGGCAACACGTCTGGGCGCCGGCGTGGTGACGGGGCTGGGCGCACGCACCTCGCTGCACGCCTACGGCTGGGTGGACCGCTTCTCGAGCGACGGCGACCTGCCTGCCACCGCTGCCCCGCTGGACTGGGACCAGGCCGGCGGCGACGCCTGGCTGACCTGGCTGCCGGCCCCGCGCTGGCGCGTGGACCTGGGCGCGGGTGCACAGCCGGTCGAGACCTTCCTGGCCCTCGGCAACCACCTGGTGCGCCGGCAGGGCAGCCTCTCGGTCGAGCATCGCCTGTCGAAGAACTGGTCTGCGGGCGTGGCCGGAATCGCCGGCGACTACTCCGACGGCAACCGCAGCGACCGCCTGACCCTGCGGTTGAGCTGGCTACGCGACGGCCGCTGGCGCTGGCAGGTGGGCCCGGTCGCCAACTACCTGGACTTCCGCATGCCCTACCCCGGCGGCTATTGGGCGCCGGCCGACATGCGCAGCGGCGGTCTCGAGGCCTCGGTGCGCACGCGCGGCCGCAACGTCACGCTGCGCCTGGCCGGGTCGATCGCGCAGGAGAAGGAAGCGGGCGCCGACGCCCTGACCGTCGGCGGCGGCAGCGCGCGGGTGGGCTGGCGATTGGCCCCCGACTGGCTGCTCGCGGTCGAGGGCGGGAAATCGCAGAGTTCCTTCGGCAGCGCCAGCGGCTACCGCCGGACGTCGCTCACGGTGGACGTGCGGGCGTTCTTCTGATGCCCGGGTCGCGCCACCTGCTCGCGTCCACGCGCGGCGCGCCGGCGATCGTTGCCGCCGCGCTGCTGCTGGCCCTGCCGGCGGCGATGAACGGCTGCGGCAAGCCCGGCCATGACGCCGCCGGCGCCACGACGGCCGAAGCCCACACCACCGCGATGTCGCCCGGCAACCACCTCGATCCGCCCGCGCTGGCGGGCCCCGACGTGACGCCGGCCGCGACCGGCGCGCGCGGCGTTCCCGTGCTGTGCTACCACTACTTCCGCGGCCGCTTCGCCCCCGGCTACGCCGCTCGCGTGCTCGGGTCGGTCCTGTTCGGCCTGCCCGCCCTGGGCCCCCGCGAATTCTGGACGACGCCCGCCGTGGAGTTCGAGCGCCACCTGCGCTGGCTGCAGGCCAACGATCGCCGGGTGCTGACGCTGGACGAGGTGGCCGACCTGGTCGCCGCCGGCGCGCCCCTGCCGCCCAATGCGGTGGTGCTGACGATCGACGACGCCGACCGCAGCGTCTATGAGCACGCCTTCCCCCTGTTGCGGAAGTACGGCGTGAAGGCGCACCTCTTCGTCCCTACGGCGCACGTCGGCCGCTCGTGGAGCGGGCTGCGGGTGTGCACGGAATCCCAGTTGAAGGAGATGGCCGACTCGGGGCTCGTGCTTCTGGAATCGCACACGCACGACCTCCACTACAAGGTCGAAGCCGACGGCGCCCTGTCGCCGGTCTTCCTGCACCCCGAGCGAATTGCGGCGCCGCGTCGGCACGATGCCGCGGCGCTCGGCGCGGTTCCCGCACCGCTGGCGGCGGTGGCCGACGACCTCCTGTCCAGTCGCGAGGCCATCGACCGGCTGGGCGGACGCCCCGCGCGCTGGCTGGCCTGGCCGTACGGCTTCGCTTCGCCGCAACTGGACACGGTTGCGCGCGGACTCGGCTTCCGCGGCACGGTCAGCCTGTCGCCGCACGACTTCCGCGGCGACAACCTGGCCCTGCGCGTCGGTCGCTACACGCTGACCGCCCACACGACGATGGCCCAGGTGCAGGCCATGACCCCGCCCGCAGCACCGTAGGCGCCGGCCCCAGACGTCGCGAAGGCGGCCGTGCCCACCGGGGCACGGCCGCCTTGTTTCCATCCCGCCGGTGAACCCGGCCTAGAAATCGAAGTACATCGTGTACTCGTAAGGGTGCGGGCGCTTGTTGATGGCGGCGATCTCGTCGCGCTTGACCGTCAGCCAGCGCGAAATCAGCGCCTCGTCGAACACGCCACCGCGCTGCAGGAACTCGTTGTCCCGCTCCAGCGCGTCGAGCGCGTCGGCCAGCGAGCGCGGCAGGAAATCCGCAGCCTTCTTCTCGCTCGTCGGCGCGGACTCGGGCGCGAAGCCGAGGGCCACGGGGTCAACGCCCTTCTCGATGCCGTCGAGCCCCGCCAGCAGGATCGCCGAACAGCACAAGTACGGGTTGGCCGTCAGGTCGGGCGGGCGGTATTCCACGCGACGCAAGGAGGGATCCTTCACGTAGCTCGGGATGCGGATGGCGGCGCCGCGGTTGCTCTTGCCGAACGTGCGCACCGTCGGCGCCTCGAAGCCCGGCACCAGCCGCTTGTAGCTGTTCGTGCTCGGGTTCGTCAGCGCGCACAGCGCGTCCGAATGCATCAGGATGCCGCCGATGTAGCTGAGCGCCTCGCGCGACAGCTGCGCGTACCCGTTCGGGTCGTGGAAGATGTTGCGCCCGCCCTTGGTCAGGAACTGGTGCAGGTGCCAGCCGCTGCCCGCGTTGTCCAGCAGGGGCTTCGGCATGAAGGTGACCTTTAGCCCGTGCGCCTCGGCCTTGTTGAACAGGATGTACTTCGTCAGCACGGCGTGGTCGCAGGTGGTGGCCAGGTCGGCGAACCAGCCTTCGATCTCCTGCTGGCCCTGCGCCCCCACCTCGTGGTGATGGTAGCGCACGGGGATGCCGAAGTCGGCCATGCAGGCGCAGACCTCGTCGCGGAAGTCGTCGTAGCGGTCGTGCGGGTTGCAGGCGTGGTAGGCGTTCTGGTAGAAGGCCTCGCCGCTGTGGATGCGGAACGCGGCGTCGTTCGTGCCCGAGGCGTGCGCGGCTTCGGCGAAGATGTGGAACTCGTACTCGGGGCCCCAGTGCGACGTGTCGGCGATGCCCGAGTCGCGCAGCGCCTGCTCGGCCCGCCGCGCGAGGTTGCGTCCGTCCTGGCCGAACGGCGTGCGCGCATCGTCGGTCAGGTGCGCCTGCGCGAACATCGTCAGTGTCGGGCGCTTGCGGAACGGGTCCACGCACGCGGTGTCGAGGTCCGGCCGCATCACCATGTCGCTGGCCTCGACCTTCAGGAATCCGTAGCTCGATCCGTCGAAGCCGATGCCGTCGGTGCAGACGTCCTCGGTGAACCGCGAGAGCGGGAACGACAGGTGGTGCAGGCGTCCGGACAGGTCGAGCATCTTCAGGTCGATGAACTCGATGCCGCGGGTCTCGGCTTCCTGGCGGACCTCGGCGAACGTCTTCGGGGTCATGTCGGGCCTTTCGGGTGATGTCAGGCACAGGCGAAGCCAGCGCGCGCCAAGGGACAACCATGTCCATCTGCAGGTCGGCGCTGGCCGTCGAATATATGAGCCGGGGCCCGACAGGACAAACAAAGGGGCCCTGCCGGGGCCCGAAAGCAGTCAGGAGGCGGGGATGCGGATCAGGCGCCGAGGAGGTCGGCCAGCGCGGCGTCGAGGTCGCCGTGCTCGAAGCGGAACCCGGCCGCCCGCAGCGCCGACGGGACGGCCCGCTGGCTGGCCAGGACGAGCTCCGACTTGCGCCCGAGAAGCAGCCGCAACGCGAAGGCCGGCACTGCCAGCGGCGCCGCTTTGCCCAGGCGGCGGGCCAGGATCGCGGTGAACTCGGCCTGGCGCGGCGGGTCCGGGACCACGGCGTTGACGGGGCCCGCAAGGCCGGGGCGGTCCAGGACGAAGAGGATGGCGCGCGCCAGGTCGCCGCCGTGGATCCACGGCACGTACTGCCGGCCGCTGCCCAGGTGCCCGCCCAGGCCCGTCCGCAGCGACCCCACGAGCTTCGGCAGCATCCCGCCGGCGGGGTCCAGCACGGCGCCAATGCGGACCAGGACGACGCGCACGGATTCGCGCTCCGCCTCGCGGGCGGCGTTCTCCCACTCGACGGCCAGCCGCGCCAGGAAGCCGTCTCCCGGAGGGGCGTTCTCGGCCAGGGCGCGGTCGCCCTGGTCACCGTAATAGCCGGCCGCCGACGCGCTCACCAGGGTGACCGGGTGATCGGCCTCGGCAATCGCCGCCACCAGGTTTCGGGTACCTGCCAGCCGGGAGCGGCGGATGCGCCGAAGCTTGCCGCGCGTCCACAGGCCCTCGCCCACCGACTCGCCGGCCAGGTTGATGACGGCATCGGCCTCGCGGACGCGATCCTGCCACGGGCCGCCGACCGCCGGGTCGCCCTCGCAGGCCTCGACCCCCGCCGGGAGCTTCGCCGAAGCCGCGGCCGGATCCCGCGTCAGGCACGTGACCTGGTCACCGCGCGCGGCCAGCAGGCCCACCACGCGGCGCCCCACCAGTCCCGTCCCGCCTGTCACGAAGATCCGCATGCCCGTCCCCCCGGTGGCCGCGGCGACTTGCCGGCGGCGATCGGCCCGCACGATAAGCGAAGCCCCCCGTGGTGTCCACCCGACGGTTGCCGCGCCCGGCGCCGGGCGCGATAATGGGCGCCTACGTCCGCAACCGGGAGAAGACGATGCAGTACGACAATTTCGACGTCGAGATCGCCGACGGCTGCGCCACCGTCCGGATGACCGGGCCCGGCGCGCCCGACCTCGGCGCCCTGTGCGACGAGTTCACCGACCTGATGCTGCGCCTGCAGGAGGATCGCGCCGCGCGCGTCATCCTGCTGACGGACGGCGACCACGCCTTCGACCTGCATCGCGACCTCGAGGGCCTGACCGAGGCCCGGCGCGCCGGCGGCGGCTTCGAAATCCTGGCCGCCGGCGACGAGATCGCCCGGCGCATCGTCACGCTGGTCTCCGAATGCCCCAAGCCGGTCGTCGCGGCGACGCGCGGCGAGATCCGCAATGTCGGCCTCGGCCTCTACGCCGCCGCCGACATCCGCCTGGCGGGGGAATCAGCCACCTTCACCTCGCCCGACATGTCCGGGGGGCTGATCGGGGGCTGGGGACTGACGCTGACGCTGCCGCGCCTGCTGGGTCCCGGCCGCGCGCTGGACTTCCTGTGGTCGCACCGCACGGTCACCGCCCCCGAGGCCGCCCGCATGGGCCTGGTCGACCGCCTCGTGTCCGAGGACCAGTGGGAGCAGGAACTGCTGGAGATCACGCGCCGCCTCAGCCAGATCCCGCAGCCCGCCGTGCACCTGACCAAGCTGGCTGTGCAGCAGGCCTCGGTGCTGGACCTGACCTCGATGCTGGCGATGGAGTGGGAGTCGCAGCAGCAGTGCTGGGATTCGGACGAGACGAGCGAGGGCCTGCGCGCCTGGCAGGAGGGCCGGGCGCCCCGGCTCGAAGCGTCGACCGGACCGGAAGAGGACTAGTCGATCACGGCAGCGTGCGCGGATCTTCCGGCCGGGCATCTTCCATCGGACGGAACGGCCACTTGGCGCGAGGTCCGCACATCGCGAGGTCCAAATGAACAGGGGCCCGGGCAAATGCCCGGGCCCCTGTTCATAACCGTGAAAGCTTGGTCCGGACTAGCGGAACAGGCTCTTCACGCTGCCGAAGCTGCTGGTCTCGGCCGGAACGACGCAACCGTTGTTGATCGTGATGACCGGGCTGCCGGCAGCCGAGATCTGGTGCAGTTCGCGGATCGGGGTGTTCGAGCCCTGATAGGCGGGAACCTTGCCCGGCAGCGAATGGAAGAAGGTGTTCTTGATCATGATGCCGGCAGGAGCGGTGTTCATGACCATGAACTGCATGTCCGCGATGACCACGGTGCCGCCGACGACCGCGAGGGGCGCGGCCAGGCCGACGATGTGCTCGCCCGGGTTGATGGCGGCGTCGATCGGGCCGGTGCCGCGGGGCTGGAAGGCCAGCGTCGTCACGTTCGAGTTAACCAGCGCCAGTTCCCAGGCGTTGATGTCGGACGAATTCAGCTGCGTGCAGACCAGGTACGCCGTGACCGGCGTGAACGGGGCCGCAGTGATGCAATTGTTGGTTCCGGCTTCATCGATGTAGATACCGACGTTGTCCGAGAACCAGTCGGAAGCGAACGCACTGCCAGCGAAGGCAGTCAGGGTCAGCGCGAGGACGAGAGCCAGCTTCTTCATTTTGTCGCTCCTTGGAGATGATCACGGTGAACAGGGCTTCACGCTTGCAAGGTGCGTTGCTTCCCGTGGGGCGCAAATCGGCCCGGGAAATCGCTCACCTATGACAGGATTATAGCATAAACGGGTGCTCAATACACAAGAAATATGTCACAGCAGGCAGCGGATACCGAAAAGGATCATCGGAAAGATGATAATTTCGTATCGGTATTGGGGGCGAGGGCATGCGGCGCCAAGAACGGCCGGGACGCGGTTCCAACTCGCCATTTACCGACCCCGGATGCTATCCTGCGGGCCGGCCCTGACCTGATCGTTTACGACCGGAGGAACCTGTTGCGATGAGAAAACTTGCGATGAGCATCGTTGCCATGTCGGCAGGCGCCCTGCTGCTGGCGTTTGCCGGCGGCGCAGGTGCCGCCGGCGCCGCCGCCCCCCTGCGCACCCACGACATCCAGCCGGAGGACTGCTTCACCCTGACCGCGGTGGAGAACCTCGCCGCTTCCCCGGACGGCGCCCTGGTCGCCTATACGGAGAACCGCTGGGCCGAGGGCAAGAAGGGCCGGACCAACGACTTGTGGGTCGCTGCGGTGACCGGCGGTCCGGCCCGGCGCCTGACCTTCGACGGCTTCGGGGGCGGCGGCTGCACCTGGTCCCCGGACGGTCGCTGGCTGTACTTCCTGGGCAAGGACAAGGCGGGCCGGGAAGCGCCCCCGCATGACGGCACCCCCCAGGTCTGGCGCCTGGCGCCCGAGGGCAGCACCCCCGTGCCGGTCACCCGTTTTGCCGACGGCGTCGAATCCTTCGTCTTGTCTCCCGACGGGAAGTCCCTGTACTACACGGTCAGCCGCGAGGAGACGGACGACGAGTTCGGCGACCTCCTCGGCAAGTACGACGACCTGCGCTACGGGCACGGTGTCCGCGACCTGACCGAGGTGCGCCGCCTGGACCTCGACACCTGGCGCGACGAGGTCGCGGTGGCCGCCACGCGGGTCATCCACGACATGGATCTCTCGCCGGACGGCAGTCGCCTGGCGCTGCTGACCACCACCGACAACGAGCTCATCTTCAACGAGGGCTGGTCGCGCGTCGAGATCGTCGACCTGGTCGGCGGCAAGGTCACCGAGGTGACGAACCAGGCCTGGCGCGACGGCCACAAGTCGCCCTACGGCTGGCTCGAGGACCTGGCCTGGGCGCCCGACGGCAAGGCGCTCGCCTTCGCGATCTCGTTCGACGGCTATGCCTCGGACATCTGGGTGGCCGAGGAGACCGGCGGCGCCTGGCCGCTGCGGAAGGTCGCGCGTCCGGATCCCGTCAGCTATGACGGCGGCCTGGCCTGGCGCGGCGCCGGCCGTACGCTGTGCTATCGCGGCGAGGCCATGGCCCGCGTGCAGGTGCTGGCGGTCGAGAGCGTGGCCGCCGGCTCACAGGGCCGCACGGTGGAGCTGACGAAGGGCGACCTCGTGGTCGCCGCCTTCGACTTCGACCGCAAGGGCGCCACGCTGGCGACCATCTGGGAGACGACCACCGACGCCAACGACGTCTACGTGGTGACCGCGCCGGACAAGGCGCGCCGGCTGACGCGCACCAACCCGCAGGTCGACACCTGGAAGCTCCCGCAGATCAGCCATGTCAGCTGGGTCGGCGAGGGCGGGCGCACGTGCTGGGGCATCCTCGAACTGCCGGCCGACTACGTGAAGGGCAGCGGTCCTCTGCCGGCGATCGTCGAACTGCACGGCGGCCCCACCTCGTCCACCCGCATCGGCTTCCGCCTGTGGATGTACGGCCGCGGCCTGATGCCCGCGCGCGGCTACGCCCTGCTGAACCCGAACTACCGCGGCTCGACGGGCTACGGCGACGCGTTCCTGGAGGAACTGATCGGGCGCGAGAACGACGTCGAGGTGAAGGACATCAGCGCCGGCGTGCGCTGGCTGGTCGAGCAGGGCCTGGCCGATGCAAAGAAGATCGGCGTGATGGGCTGGAGCAACGGCGGCTACCTGACCGACTGCATGATCACGGCCGAGCCGGACATGTTCGCCGCCGCCAGCAGCGGCGCGGGCGTGATCGACCAGGTGATCCAGTGGGGCACCGAGGACACGCCGGGCCACGTCATCAACTTCATGCGCGGCTTGCCGTGGCAGGCGCCCGAAGCCTACCGGGCCGCCTCGCCGCTGTACGGGCTCGACCGCGTGAAGACGCCGACGATCATCCATGTCGGCGGCAACGACCCGCGCGTGCCGGTGGCCCACAGCCGCGCGCTGTACCGCGCGCTGAAGCACTACCTGGACGTGCCGGTGCAGCTGGTTGAATACCCCGGCGAGCCCCACGGCCTGACCACGCAGCGCAACCGCATGGCCAAGATGCAGTGGGACCTGGCCTGGTTCGACAAGTACCTGCTCGGGAAATAGCGCCCGCGGCTAGGACTGGACGGCGGCGCTGGCCGCGGCGGCGAGACGATCGCAGGCCGCGGCCAGCGTCGCTCGCGGACACCCGAAATTCAGGCGCAGGTAGCCGGGCGAGCCGAAGTCGGCGCCGCTGCTGAGGCCCAGACCGTGCGCCAGCACGTGCGCCGCCGGGTCGGCCAGGGCCCACCCCCGCGCGTCGATCCACGCCAGGTAGGTGGCCTCGACCGGCGCCATCGTCAGCGGCGGCAACCGGGCCACGCGATCGGCCAGGTAGTCGCGGTTGCCGCGCAGGTAGTCGCACAGCGCCTCGCGCCACGGGCCGCCCTCGGTCCACGCCACCTTCGCCGCCAGCAGGCCCAGGACGTTGACCTGCGGCACGATGCCGGACATCGCCTGCTTGAACCGCGCGCGCAGGCCAGGGTCGCTGATGACCGCGACCGCGGCGCCGAGCCCCGGCACGTTGAAGGTCTTGCTCGGGGCCAGCAACGTGATCGTGCGCGCGGCGACCGCCGGCGAGATGGTCGCGAACGGCACGTGCGGGCGGCCCGGTTCGAGCAGCAGTTCGCTGTGGATCTCGTCGCTGCAGACGACCAGGTCGCGGCGCTCGGCGAAGGCCGCAACCTCCTCCAGTTCGTCGCGGCGCCAGGCGCGCCCCACGGGGTTGTGCGGGTGGCACAGCAACAGCAGGCGCGTGCGCGCGTCGGCTGCCGCGTCCATCGCGTCGATGTCCAGCCGCCAGCCCGCCTCGTTGTCGCCGCCCAGGAACGCCGTCTGCAGGCGCCGGTCGACCAGCGGCGGCACGCGCCGGAAGGGCGGGTACACCGGCGGGTTCACGAGCACGCCGTCGCCCGGGTCGCCCACGGCGCGGCAGGCCACGGTCAACCCGCAGACCAGGCCCGGCAGCCAGACCAGCCACTCCGGCGACACGGACCAGCCGCACGAGCGCTCGAGCGCGTCGACGACCGCTCGCCCGTGGCTTGCATCCGGCAGCGCGTAGCCGAAGACCCCGTGGTCGACGCGCTGCCGCAGGGCTTCGACGACCGCCGGCGGCGCCGCGAAATCCATGTCCGCCACCCACAGCGGCAGCACGTCCTGGTCGGCCCAGCGCAGCCACTTCTCGCTGTCGGTGCCGCGGCGCTCGACGGGCGTGTCGAAGTCGAATTCACGGCTCACGAGCGCCCCACCTCGCACAGGTAGGCCGCCACTTTCGCCACGGCCGTCTCGGGGTCGGGCGCCAGTGCCCAGCGGGCGTCGGCGGCGCACTGGTCCAGGAAGGCGGCACCCGGGTCGAAATCCAGGAGCACGACCGGCCGGCCGAAACGCAGGGCGATCGCGATCTCGCTGAGCGTGCCGCCGGTGCCGCGACAGGCGACGACGACATCACTCGCCAGGACGTTGATGACGTTGCGCGCGGCCCCCATGCCGGTGGGGATCACGATGTCCAGTCCCGCGGCCGCGTCGTCCCGATCGTCGCCGTAGAGCACGCCGATCGTCAGCCCGCCGGCGGCGCGCGCCCCGGCGACCGAAGCCTGCATCACGCCGCCCGGCCGCCCGCCCGACAGCAGCGCCCAGCCGCTCGAGGCGATGAGCCTTCCGAGGGCGAACGCATTCGCGGCCGTTCTCTCGTCCGCCTCGGTGCCGCCCATCACGCCGATCACGGTCCTGCGCATGTTTCCTCCCGCGGCGCCGCTCGGACGCCGGACGTGGCCTGCCGTTGGATCAATCGGCACACGATGACAGAACTACCGGCAGGCGGCAACACGGTTCGCGACGGAAGAAGCTGCGGTGAATGGGATCAGGCCGGCTGCGGCACGAGCACCGATTCAAGGTGGGTGCGGCTGAACACGATCGGGATCGTCGGCAGGTGCAGGGTGCCGGCCGGGGCGTGCGCGTCACGGTCCAGCATCAGCGCCGTCGGCGCCCCGACATCGCGCAGGAACGGCATCAACTGGTCGATCTGCTGGCGCGTCAGGCACTGGGCGTCCAGGAGCACCAGTCCGACATCCTGGCTGCCGGGGTCCTGGTTGAAGAAGGCCTGCATGGCCAACGTGCGGTGACCCAGCTGGCCCAGGACGAGCTCGGTCCAGTCGCGCCGGTCGTCCTCGGTGGTGATGACGACACACACAGTGCCGTGGTCGTTGCCGGCGTCCTTCTCGAGTCCCAGGTCCGGCAGGGCGATATGCATGAACTCGGCCGTCTCGGCGATCTTGCTGCGCATGCCGTCGAGGGCCACCCGCAGGCGCGCGGAGTCGGGACAGTGCGCGGCCATCAGTGCGCGCAGCTCCGCCTCGGTGGGCATCGGCTCGATGTTGCGGCCCCAGACGGTGGCCATCACGTCGGCCAGGGCCACAAGCCCGGTCAGCGGCTGCGTTCCGTCCGTGGCGCGCACGAAGTCGTGGTGGTAGCGCGCGGAGTTGCTGAAGGCCTCGGGCAGCTCCCAGAACTGCATCAGGCCCTGACCCACCTGCGCGTGGGTCATGCCGATGGACTCCTGCTCGGCGGCCAGGCGGTCGCCGGCGCTGTCCTTCAGGATGGGTCCATAGATGTCCGGCACGGCGGCAGCCAGCACATAGGCCCCGATGTCATGCATCAGCCCGGCCAGGAAGGCCTCTTCGGGATCGATGCGGCGCTTCCCGAGCAGCGCCATGTTCTGCGCGGCGGCGCCGGTGGCCAGCGCGTGCGACCAGAACGAGCGCATGTCGATGGTGGTCTCCAGCGAGCGCAGCATCTCGATCGAGCCGAAGCCCATCGCCAGGTTGCGCACGCCGGTGAACCCGAGCACGACCACGGCGCGGCTGATCGTGGTCACTTCGGTGGGCAGGCCGTAGAACGACGAGTTGACCAGCTTGAGCACCTTGCCCGCGAGTGCCTGGTCGCTCGAGAGGATCCGCCCCACGTCGCCGGCCGTCGCGTCCTCGTTGCCGAGGACCGTCATCAACTGGCGCGTCACCGCCGGCAACGGCGGGAGGTTCCGCATGACCGACATGATGCGGGCTTTGACGCGATCGACGCTCACGTTATCGGCTCCCCCGGGGACCAAGCGCTGCCCGGAGCCGGCCACCGGCCGGCTCCCTGTCGCCAAGGGATCGGATCGCTAAGGGTTTCCTTGAGTGAAGTTTGGCCGCCCGCGCCTCAGGTGTCGTCGGGTTCCGGGACCGGCGGCGCGCCCCTCCGAAGCAGGGGACCAAAGCGGCCGGAAACCTCGTCCAGGACGCGGTCCAGCCGCTGGTTGCGTTCGCGTCCGGGCTCGCCGAACAGGGAACCCTGGGCCGCCGGGCCCTCGCCGGGCTGGACCAGGTTGGCGGCCGTCACGCCGAGCAGGCGCAGCGGCCGACGACCGCGGCCGAGCCGCTGTTCGAGCAGGTCGCGCGCCGCGTCGCGAATCTCGACGCCGCCGCTGGTCGCCTCCGGCAGCGTGACCGAGCGCGTCAGGGTGGTGAAGTCCGGGTAGCGCGCCTTCAGGACGACGGTGCGCGCGCGCAGGTCGTCGGCGCGCAGGCGGCGGGCGACCTTGTCGGCCAGTTCGTCGCAGACGGTCCGCAGTTGCGCGGCATCGGCGATGTCCTCGGCGAAGGTAACCTCGTTGCCGACCGACTTCGCCTCGTGCGTGGGCACCACCGGGCGGTCGTCGATGCCGGCCGCCAGTTCGCGCAGGTGGTGCACATGGGGGCCGAAGCGCGCCTCCAGCCAGGCGGCATCGAGCCGGAGCAGGTCGTCGATCCTCGCGCAACCTGCTTCGCGCAGCTGCACCGACGCCACCTTTCCGACGCCCCACAGCCGCTCGATCGGCAGGGCGGCGATGCGCGCGCGCCCCTCGCCCGGCCCGATCACGACCAGGCCGTCGGGCTTCTCGAGATCGGACGCGAGCTTCGCCAGGAACTTGTTCGCCGCCGCGCCGACCGAGGCGGTCAGGCCGGTCTCGGCCCGGATGCGGCGCTTGATGTCGGCGGCAATCACGGGCGGTGTCCCAAGCAGGCGGCGGCAGCCGCTGACGTCCAGGAACGCCTCGTCGATGGACAGCGGTTCGACCAGCGGCGTGTACCCCCGCAGGATCGCCATGATGGCGCCCGAGACCTCGAAGTACCGGTCCGGGCGAGGCCTGATAAAAACGCCTTCGGGACACAACTGGCGCGCGCGGGCAGCGCTCATGGCGCTGTGGACGCCGAACTTCCGCGCCTCGTAGCTGGCGGCAGCCACGACGCCGCGGCCTTCCGGGGTGCCGCCGACAATGACGGGCCGGCCTCGCAGCGACGGGTCGTCCAGCACCTCGACCGACGCGTAAAAGGCGTCCATGTCGACGTGCAGGACGGCGCGGGAATGCCCGCAATCCCAGGGCGGTGGCGTCACGGCGAGGGCTCCCGGAAGCAGCGGGTGGGCGGGGCAACCGACATGGCCGCCGGGGAGAAAATATCACGAAAACGGCGGAACCACAAGCGCGGCGGCGCCAGGGCCCGCCGCGCCGTCCCCCTCGGGAAGCCCCTGGTTTGACAGCACCCGCCGCAGCGCCTAACCTCGACACTGGCGGCCTGGTGGCGCGGCGCGGGATGTCCCTGTGCGCGCATGGCTGCCGTGAAAGGGGCGCAGGCCCATGGTCACGGTCCGTCCGGCCGGCGAACGCGGTCATGTCAACCACGGGTGGCTCGACACCCGCCACACCTTCTCGTTCGCCGACTACCACGACCCGGCCCACATGGGCTTCGGCCCGTTGCGCGTCATCAACGAGGACATCGTCGCGCCGGGCGCCGGCTTCGGGACGCACCCGCACCACGACATGGAGATCGTGACGTGGGTGCTCGAAGGCGAACTAGAGCACCGCGACAGCCTCGGCCACACCTCTGTCATCCGCCGCGGCCTTCTGCAGCGCATGACGGCCGGCACCGGCATCGAGCACAGTGAAGCCAACGCCTCGCAGAAGCTTCCGGTGCACCTGCTGCAGGTCTGGATGCGCCCGGACCGGCCGGGCCACGCGCCAGAATACGAACAGCGCCACATGCCGCTGCCCGAGCGCTCGAACCGGCTGAAGCAGGTCGTGTCCGGGGACGGCGCCGACGGCTCGCTGCGTTGGCACCAGGACGCGCGCCTGTGGGTGGCCGAGTTGGGCGCCGATGTGACGGTCGAGCACGTGCTGGCGCCGGGACGCCGGGCCTGGATCCAGGTGACCGGCGGACGCGTCGCCGTCAATGCGGTCGGGCTGGTGGCCGGCGACGGCGCCGCCATCGAGGATGTCACGCGCATCGATCTGGCGGCCGATGGCGAGTGTGCTTTGCTTCTGTTCGACCTGCCCTGACCGCCGGCGGCGGTCGCGAACAAGCAACCATGCGCGGGGGACGTTGATCATGTGCGGCCGCATCGTCCTGAGTTCAGCCCCCCATGTCCTGGCCGAGGCGTTCTACCTGGACGTCGTGCCCGAACTGGGTCCGCGTTGGAACATCGCGCCCGGCACGGACATCGCGGCGGTGGTGACCAACCCCGGCAGCCCCGGCAACCTGGTGCGCATGCTGCGGTGGGGACTGGTGCCGCCGTGGGACCGCGGCGACGGCGGCAAGCCTCAGATGATCAACGCGCGCGCCGAGACTGTGCTGGAGAAACCCGCATTCCGCGAGGCGTTCCGTCACCGGCGCTGCCTGGTGCCCGCCGACGGATTCTACGAGTGGCAGAAGCGTGACGGCGGCAACCAGCCCTTCTACTTCCGTGCGCGCGATCACCGGCCGCTGGCGCTGGCCGGCCTGTGGGAGTCGCGCGAGCAGCCGGGCGACCGCCGTTTCGACACCTGCGCCATCGTCACGACGACCGCCAACGCGACGCTGCGCCCGGTTCACCACCGCATGCCGGTGATCCTGCCGGCCACGGCGTGGAAAGCCTGGCTCGGCGCGGGCCCGGACGAGGCCGTCGACCTGCTGCGCCTGCTGGTGCCGGCGCCGGTCGAGCTCTTGTTGGCGCACCCGGTCACGCGCAAGGTAGGCAACCCGTCGTTCGACGATCCCGAGTGCGTCGAGCCGGTGGAGGATGAACGGCGCGGCCAACTGAACCTTTTCGGCTGACCAATCGAAGGACGACGATGAGCAACGAAACCACCAAGAAGCCGAAGCCCGGCGGCCCTCGCCTGTTCCTCGACAGCGCCGATACCGCGACCTGGGAGCGCCTGCTTCCGACCGGCGTGTTCCACGGCGTGACGACCAACCCGCTGCTGCTGGAACGCGCCGGTGTCCGCTGCGACGTACCGACGCTGGCCGCGCTCGCCCGCCGCGCGGCGGTGCTCGGCGCGCGCGAGATCCACCTGCAGGCCTGGGGCGACGACGAGGACGCGCTCGTGCGCACGGGCGAGGCACTGGCCGCCACGGCGCCGGGCGCGACCGCGGTGTTGGTGAAGGTGCCCGCCACTGTGCCTGGGTTCCGCGCTGCCGCGCGCCTGAAGGCGACCGGCTGCACGATCACGTTGACGGCCGTCTACAACCCCGGCCAGTTGCTGGCCGCGGCGGCGCTGGGCGCGGCCTACGCCGCGCCCTACCTGGGACGCCTTGATGACGCGGGGCGCGACGGCCACGCTACCGTCTCGGCGATGCACGAGATCCTGAAGGGAACCGGGGCTGTGACGCGGCTGCTGGTGGCCAGCCTGCGGGGAGTGGAGCACGTCACCGAACTTGCGCGGCGGGGCCTCGACACGTTCACGTTCGGGCCCGAGGTGGCCGCGGCGCTGGTCACGGACGACCTGACGGACGAGGCGGCGGCGGCGTTCCTGGCCGCGGCCCGACGCGCCGGCGCCGACTGACGCGACTCGACGGGTGCTACGCCTGCGGCAGGGCCAGGTAATCGGCCAGCAGGCGCGCCAGCAGGTCCGGCGCCAGCTTCATCTGGTCCGGCGGCAGGACGTAGGCCAGGCGCAGTTGCGTGCGCCCGGGATTCGGGCTGCCGGCCGGCACGCTGTAGAAGCCGGCCATCGGCGCCGTGAGCAGCGTCAGCGCACGCCCCTCCACGTCGCAACGGCCTTCCCGCGCACACCAGCGGACGAAAGCCACGCCGTCGAACGATGCCCCGACCACGTTCCTGAGTTCCACCACCGAGTAGATGCTGGCGTCCGGGCTCGAGACGATGGCCCCCGGGATCAGCGCGCGCGTGCGCGCCGTGAAGTCCTGCAGCATCGCGCCGTAGTACGAGCGCTGGTTCGAGAACCACGCGCGCAGGTCCGCGTGCGACACGTGCGCCATCGCGCCGAAGATGTGCTGGCCGATCGCGTTCGAGCAGAGGCTGGCGGTGTTCTCGGCCACCGCGCGCTGGTGGAACTCCGCGCTGTCGGTCACCAGGGCCCCGATGCGCAGGCCGCAGGCGTTCCAGACCTTGGACGTGGTGTCGATGCCGATGCGTCGACCGGTGATGCCGGGCGCCTCGTCCTCGCCGATCCCCCACACGCTGACCGGCGGCCCCTCGCGGTAGTAGAGTTCACGGTAGGCCTCGTCCGAGACGAACCAGGCGTCATGCTCCGCGCACAACCGCGCCAGGCCGACCAGCGAGGCGCGGTCGTAGAGGTGCCCGGTCGGGTTGTCGTACGGGATGACCACGACGGCGCCCGGCTTCTCGGCGGCCATCACGCGCGCAATCTCGTCCATCGGCGGCAGGCTGAAGCGCCCGTCCTGGCCCATCGCGCGGGTGATCGACACCGTGCGGCGACCGAGGCGCTCGGCAAAGGCCTTGTAGTTGGTGTAGGCCGCATCGATCAGCAGCAGCGGCCTCTCACGGGACCCGGCCGGCCCGCAGCAGCCGACGATGACCAGTTCCATCGCCTGGCTGCCGCCGTCGGTGACCTGGCTGTGCAGCCCCGCCGTCTCGAAGCCGCTGGCGGCGATCACGTTCAGGAAGGCGGCGTTGGTCTCGGCCAGCCCCACCGTGGCGGTGTAGCCGACCACACCCTGCGCGAACGGCGTGCCGGCCTCGCCGAGGGTCCGCAGGCGGGCCTGCATCGCCGGGTGCATGGGCAGCGAGACGTTGCCGATGGCGGCATTGAGGGCCTGCACGCCGTCGGTGCGCGCGGCGAACTCGATCTGGGCCATGCGGATGACCGAGGGGTTGCGCGAGGCGAAGTGGGCGGACAGCGTCGGGCCGGACATGCTGCACCCTTCGTTGGGCGGCGCGGTCGCGGGACCCGGCAGGGGCGGGACCGGCGCGCGCTCGGTTGGTTGGCGTGGCCGTCGGGCCACCGGCGGCATCGCGCGGACGGCGGCGACCGGCCCCCGCTGCCCCGTAATGTTGCGCCCGCCGACGGGGCGCGCAAATGGGAAACGAAAGGCGCCCCCGTAACCGGAGGCGCCTGTTCCCTGTCACGATCGAACGGCCGGGCCGGACTACTTGCCGGCGATCTCGACCAGCTCGACGTCGAAGGCCAGCACCGAATTCGGCGGGATCGTGCCGTCGGGCGTGCCCTGGCGGCCGTACGCCAGCATGGGCGGGATGATGATGCGGGCCTTGGTCCCGACCTTCATGCCCTCGAACGCCGCGTCCCAGCCGGGGATGACCATGTTGGCCCCGAGGCGGAACCGGATGGGCTCACCGCGGTCGAGCGACGAGTCGAATTTCTTGCCGAGGGCGTTGTTCTCCCACAGGTAGCCCGTGTAGTGGACCGCGATCTGGTCCCCGACCGCCGCCACGGCGCCCGTGCCTTCCTGCTGGACCTGGATGTCGACCTTGACGATGTCGAGCGCCTTGACCTCGAAGTAGATGGTCGCGTTCGCGGGCACCAGCGGCGGGCGGCCGTCCGCACCGAAGGCATGCTCGGGCGCCACCGTCAGTTCGCGCGTGCCGCCGATCTTCATGCCCAGGACGCCTTTTTCGAGTCCGGGGATCGCGGCATTGCTGCCGATCCGGATCGTGATGGTGTCGCCGGCCGCCGACGAAAGCTGCTTGCCCTTGGCGAGCTTGCCATCGGCGCCGTTCTCCATCAGCCAGCCGGTGGTGTGCACGATGACGAAATCGCCCTTGGCGACCACGGCACCGTTGCCGCCGACCCTGTCCACGTAGGTGAGGCCGGGTTCGATCGTCTGGACCTTCGGTCCGAAGCAGCCTGCCAATGCGACCACCAGGACCGCGGTCAGCGTCGCCGCCGCCATCTTCGCTCTGGACATGGTCTTCCTTTCCGGTCGGGTAAGGCCCCGCGGGTCGGGGCCGGGACATCCATCGCAATGTGACACAACGGGGTCCGCCGCGCAATGCGGCAGGCCCGTCCCCGGGGATCGGGCGGCCCTTGCGGCGGCGTTCAGCGCCGGGCGGTGATCACCGCGCGGTTGTTCTCGAAATACTCCCAGGCCAGGGCCAGCGCCGTGCCGCCGCACAGGCCCAGGAAGGTCAGGATCGCCGCCGCGCGGGTACGCCGCGGCCGGACGGGCTTCTCGGTCGCCGTCACGACGCCGATGCGCTGCAGGGGCGACGCGATTTCCAGCCGGGTCTGCTCGCCGTCACGGTCGGCCTGCAGCAGCGCGCGTTCGCGCGGCAGGTCGCGGTCGATGACGATCTGCAGGTCGTTGATCTTCTGTTCGACGTCGGCGGTCTTCTTCGCCAGTTCAATCTCGAGGACCAGGCGCAGGCGCCTCATCTCCAGATCGTTGGCGGTGATCACGGCGGCCAGGCTGTCGGCCCGCACGACCGCGTTGATGACGCCCAGCGACATGCTGTTGACGGTCCCCAGCAGCTCGCCCGCGCGCCCAGCCTGTTCGCGGCTGGCCGTCTGCAGCAGGACCTCGCTGACGGCCCCGCCGCCCTCGCCCGCGGCGACGCCGCCCCCGGTCTGGTGCTCGGTCTCCATCGTGCGGGCCAGCAGCTTGTCCGCCTCCTTCAGGCGCTCGCGACCGGCCGTGGCCTCGGCGCGCAGTTCAGTCACCGCGCGGCCGCGCCAGGCATTCTCCTCGCGCAGGCGCTGCAGTTCCAGCTCGAGGCTCTGCCGCTGCAGGCCGACCATCGTCAACTCGCGCTTCTGCTCGTCGATCTTGAGTTGCGCGCGTTCCTTCTCGGCCTCGAGCTTGGCCATGTCCTGCGTCAGCCGCTCCATCCGCAACCGCGCGCCGCGCCGCGTCAGGTACAGGCTGCTGCCGAGCGAATCGAGCGAAGCCTGGTTGTTGTAGGAATCGATGCTGCGGACAAGCGTTTCCCGCGCCCGGTCGGGGCTGCGCGCCAGGTTCGTCAGCGTCACGACGTCGCCGCCCGCCACAAAGTTGAGCGTCGGCACGAATTCGGCGACGATGATCGGCGCCACCTTCGTCGTCGTGAAGCCTTCCTGCTTCTGCAGGTCGCGCCAGTAGAGCTTCTTGTCGAACCAGCCGACAAGGTCCTCGAGCGCCGTTTCGCGGATGGGTCCGCCCTCGGCGTTGTACGCGACGATGCCCGGCCGCACCTGGGCCGTGGCCCGGTAGAGCGGCTTGACGACGACCCCGTAGGCGATGCCTGCGGCCAGCCCCAGCGCCGTGGCGCCGACGATGAGCAGGCGCCGCCGGTACAGGATGTTGAGAACGCCGCCGACCGAAAGGACGGCGGCGCGGTTCGTGGGTTCCACGGCGTTGGGTTCCAGTTGCAACGGACTTCTCCCGTCTGCCCGGCGTCCGTCGACGTCAGCCGAGCAGGCTCTTGAACTTCTCGGTGGAATCCGCCAGCACCTGCGCATGCAGGGACTGGCCGTGTGAATCCATGGTCACCACAGCCGGGAACCGGTCGACCTGGAACTCCCAGATCGCCTCGGGCGAGCCGAACTTCTCGGCCAGGTGCACGCCCTTGACCGCAACGACCCGCTCGGCCAGCACCTGCGCAGCGCCGCCGATCGCGTGCAGGTAGACGCCACCCACCTTCTGGCAGTACTGCAGCGTCTTGGGCCCCATGCCGCCCTTGCCGATGACGGCGCGGATGCCGTACTGCTCCATCAGCGGGCCCTGGTAGGGCTCCTCGCGGGCGCTGGTCGTCGGGCCGGCGGCCTTGACGACCCACTTGCCGTTCTCCTTCACCACGACCGGGCCGCAGTGGTAGACGATGCTGTCCTTCAGGTCGACCGGCGGCTTGCCGCCGTCGTGCAGGTACTTGTGGACCGCGTCGCGGCCCGTGAAGATCACGCCCGTGATCTCGACCAGGTCGCCGACATGCAGCGCCCGGATCTTCGCTTCGGTGAACGGGGCTTCCAGCAGCATGACAGCAGCCTCCTAGGACGGGTAGAGCCAGCGCGAGATGCGCCCGC
>CAIWHK010000057.1 GCA_903912525.1 uncultured bacterium
GTCGCTCAGCCTTGGCCAAAACCTCAACCTCCGGGCTCAACCCAAAGGCACTTGTCTGCTCGTCCATGGCGAGCTCTCCTTGCCTGCCCTCTACACTAAACTATTCGAGGTTGGGTGTCTCATCCACGTTGGCACAGAGGGTCGTGCGCATTTCCGTTCTGGCCGGCCTTCTGGCTTTGATCGTATCGACTGTTGTCGTCAACCGCGCGCCGCTCAAGTTGGCGGCGTCACCGCGCATGCCCATCCGATTCACCGAAATCCGCTGCGACACCATGGGTGTGATGATAGCGGCTTCGCTTGTGCGCATCGATAAGGCTACCGCTGATTTCGCGGATGCAACCAAGAACGTGCAGAATGCCCTTTCGCAGTTCATGCAGTGCAAGATTGGCCTTGAGAGCGCGCTTCTTTCTCGCGCCTGGCTCGGGGATGGCGCCAATGTCGAAAGCTGGCGGGTATCGTACGAGTTGTGGAAGTCGGGACTCGAGCTCAGCAGGGCGACGTATCAATCCGCATTCAAAGAAGTCATGGACGCCAATGCGGAATTCATGGATCTGCCGTCCTCATCTGCCGGCTATCGAGTGCCGATCAGGCGGGGCGACTACAAGTGGCAGAGGTATCTCAGGGAGCCTCGATACGCCGAGTTCTGGAATCTGGACCTGACGTCCCGTGCACGATGGATGCTACCGCTTATGGCGGTTGTCGCCGTCATGATAGGCACGTTCGTGCTGCCCACTGCCGGAAAGGTGTTGTTCGCGACCATGGGGTCAACCCGGCGTTGGGTGGGGGACGGGTTATCTAAGAAGCCCGCCCCGGCAACGGAAGACGTCCCAACCGTAGACAGCGAGACCAGCGATCAAAATGTTCCGGTATAGATGATATCCCGTCATGGGGACCGGACGCTTACGCTTCACACGCTTTCGTGGCGATCCGGCAGTCCTATGCGCGAGAAATAGAATGAGAAACTATGGCTGAGGTGTTCAAGATATGGGCTCACAAGCGTGAATCTCCGCGCCATGGATCCAGATTCGATGCCGTGATAGACTTGGTCGGTAGGTAAGCCAAAGTAGTGTTTGAAATCCAACACGAGCTCGGGCACCCCTTCGTTCGTGCGATCTGATGTGGCACCGCAGGCCTCCAGAAACAAATAGCGCTTGTGATCATCTTTGACGATACGCTCAGCCACCTCGCTCTTGATGGTCTTGCAGTAATCGTCCGCAGGATATGCAGCACAGAATAGTATCGACAACAGATTGCCTTCTTTACTTGCGCTCCGAAGCCGATGATCAGATTCCAGATCGCAACCCTGGGACAGTATTACGGCGTATGGGTGCTGAATTGACACGAATTTGAACTCACCGAGCCTTGCTGCTGCCACATCAAGAACATACTGGACGGCGCCGGAAAGCACCTCCCCGGCTTGCAGTGCCCCGGACGTCGGTGATGGTTGAAACTTCACGAAAGTTCCTCTGCTCAGAAATGATCACACAATCAGCATACGCTATTCATCGTCCGCCAACATCTCACGGACTTTGGCGGTACCAAGGATTGCTACTTCACTTTCATGCCGGTAGCGGTGCCAGGGCTGTTCGTCGGTGCTTTCAATGCGCCACGATGTGGACATCAAATCGCGTCGTAGCCGGGCAATGCTGCTGTCGAGGGCTTCCGCTGGCAGGTGATCTACGATCCAGTGTCCAATCAATCTTGTTTCTGCGACCTTTCGCAGAACTAGATCACTATGATCAAAGGCCATGTACAGGTCATGTTTGACCTCCACCCCGGAGCGGGTGGCAGCCCATGATACCGCTATGAACGATGCAGTCGCGTCGCGCCCCGCATTCTTGGCATCAGCGCTGGTCAGTTGCGGTGGGCCCCATTGCGGCGTGGAGGACGTCAGAAATGCACCACCGGAACAACTTGCCAGACTGCCCATTGAAGTACCCGAGAATCTCAAAGACATGGGCTGCCTCCGTACGTTCAGTTGAGAAGAAGTCACTGTCAATCAGGTAGGCCTTTGAGGCGGGCTCCTGATCAAGCACTGCCAGTCCGTGGTGTATCAACACCGAGCTAGAATGTTCGCGTAGAGCAACTCGCAGCCGAGTAATAGACTCCTCGATGGCAGAGGCGACGGGATCGCCAGCACAGAATTCGGCGGCCACATATGGATTCAAGAGATCTGCCCAAGTGGAATCTGAAAGTCCGAGTGTTGCCGGCTGAATCGCGTTCCGATATCGTAGCCCTACCCTGACAAATTTGCCGGGAGTGTAGATTCGGTTTAGTGCCATAAACGGCGGAGTCAGAACTTCAAGAAACTGTTCCCACCGGACATAGGACTTGCACGTAAGTGCCAGAAAATCAGAAGTTAGCGCCAGTTCCCAGCTCTCGTCGTCGCTACGAAACACGTGGCTTGTACGATGTTGGCCTCCGACCATTCTACGTATTTCATCCGGAACGTCGGGGGGCATGTCAAGTCCAGATCTGCATTCGTATTGGGGAAATTGAGCCCGCACGTCTTCCTGAAAAGCCGCCGGAAGTTCAGCGTCGATTCGCAATACCGTATTGTAGCGCAGTTGGCAGATTACCTCAATGAGGGGGTTCCGCCGATAGACTACTCTTGGTGAATCTGGGAATGGCATCGGGGTTCCTTGGAGTGACATGCCTGAAGAAATTGCGTAAACCCTCGCCGAGAGTGAAGGTTCCGCCTGTGGCGTCGTTTTGTTGCCCGATTACGCTACACCAATCTGAAGCCAATTGCAATTACCCGGGCGGCGACCCAAACTCCCCCACCTGTGGCCGCCTCAAAATCCTCCATCTGGCCTAAGCTGTACCTGGTCTGACCGCCGGATCAGCGTCGGCGGGACGTTACCCTATTCCCTTCACCAAATTGAGGGGGCTCGGAGTGAGCGTCTTGAAAGATCACAAGCGGCAAGCTGTTGAAATACTTGGCAGTTGCAAGTTCGGCCAGCACGAGATCCATCGGCGCACCGGCATGGATCGCAAGATGATCCGTCGCTACGCGGACGGTTCATAATCCCCCGGGGTGGCCACCGGTTCGGAGGCCGCGGCCCCTGGGAATCCCCCAACCCCGGCCACCGGCTCCGGACCGGACGTGCACGTCGGCCTGCGAACCTCATCCGCCGTGGATCGAAGTCCAAGTGTCAAGCGACACCCATCTTCCCGCGCCTCCCGGTGAATGAACAGCCGAATTGACCGTTAACTGTGCTCTCAACGCCGGGGTTGTGCGACGGCCAACGTCGCGTTCATGTCTGCTGGACGACCATCCGCTCGAGATCCCTGAGCCGATAGCTGCGGCCCGTGATGCCCGGGAAGTGGCTGTTATGAAGCAGGCGGTCGAGGATCGCGGTCGCCAGCACTTTATCGCCGGCCAGGATCATTGGCCAATCCCTGATGCCTTTGTTGGTGGTGATCAGGATGCTGCCGCGCTGGTGGCGGTAGCTGACGAGCCTGAAGAACTGGCTGGCCTCCTGCCTGGTGGGCTCGAAGCCGACCTCGTCGATGATCAGCAGCGTGGTCGAGAGGTACTTCTTGCTGACACGCAGTCGCGCGGGCGCCAGGTCGGCGTCGCGCCTGAGCGCGGCGAGCAGTTCCTCGAGCCGGTAGAACATGACGCCGAAGCCGTACTCGACGGCCTTCATGCCGAGGACCGCCGCGAGATGGATCTTGCCGACCGTCTGGCGGACCCTAGATCAGGAGCGTGCGGTTCTCCCTGATCCATTGACAGGTGGCGAGGGTCTCGATGCGCGAGCGTTCGACGCCGGGCTGGAATCTGAAATCAAAGCTGGCCAGGGTCTGCCCGGACGGCAGGCCGCTCAGGTGCAGGCAGGTGCGCACACGGCGCCTGCGTCGAATTGCGAGCGACCGATTCCTCCAGTTGCAGGACCATCCACCTGTTGACGCTCATGCCCTGCTCCGCGGCGCAGATGGTGACGGACCGATGGAGCTCCGGCGGCATCCGCAGCAGGAGCTTCCCGGAGAAGGGCCGCTCCGGCTCTTCATGGCGTGCGGCGCAGAACTCGAGGTAGTCCTCGACCGATTCGACGAACGCCTGCTTGATCTCATCGACGGACCGGCCCTGAAACGTGATCACGTCCCGCGTATTGACCACACGTCCGTGGATCAGGCTCGCGTCGGCATCGAATTCGACGGTCCCCAGGTATCCCTTGTGTTCCATCATGGCGCTACTCCTGCCTGAACCAGGAACTCCCTGACTGACTTCACGGCGCCCTTGTCGGTCTCCCGTTGCGGGTGGGGCCGGTGGAAGATGGCCGCCAGTGTCCCGCGCTGGTGACTATTCATGGGCTGCCCTGGATGTGGATATATCGGCCGCGGGTTGTTCTGGCTTGAGTGAATGATACCAAAGAGTGATACTGTGTGCCAGTGGGTATTTGTCTTGAGTGTTACTTGCTGTAAAATATAAAGTTAAGTGTGTATCGTTGCCGGCATGCCCGCGAGAATTGCGCCGGCGCAAGGGCCACGGCAGCGGCACCCGATCATCCGCCCCACAAGACCGAGTCCTGCCGGCGACGTGCAGGTCTGCTACACTGACCGCCCGACGCGCCCCATGGCATTGGCGTCGTGGAAAAACCGCACGCAAGCCCCCCGCTGCAAGGCCAGGACATGACCGACGCAAGCCCCAAACGCCAGCCCCACGACCCCGCGGACGGCGGCGCCCACTTCAAGTCCCACCTCGCCACTATCAAGCGCTCCCGCCGCTTCATCCGCTGGGGCGAATCCGCCGTCTTCGCCCGCGAGCTCTCCACATTGCTCATCGACCTGGAATCCACCATCACCGACCCCCGCCAAGCCTGCGACCTCATCGCCGCCTTCTACCGCGCCGACAAGTCCACCCTCGGCCGCTGCGACGATTCGAGCGGCCACGTCGGCGACGTCTTCCGTCTGCACGCCGCCGGCCTGTTCGCAGCCTACGCCCGCCGCTGCCCCGACAAGGAGTGGCTCGCCGACCTGGTGTTCGATCTCAACGGCGGCGACGACTTCGGCGTGCGCGACCACGTGCTCCACGCCGCCGCCGAATACCTGCCCGAACCGCTCGTGCGCGACCTCATCCGTCGCTTCCTGGCAGAAGCGGCCAGGTACCCGACCGGCGACTTCACCGGCCGCCACTGGTCGGGCCTGGGCGAGCAGCTGGCCCGCCAGCTCCGGGACGCTCCGCTGTTCGAACAGATCCGCCGCGCCTCGTGGGGCGTGTCATCGGTCGCCTCCCGCCTCGACGTCGGCCGCGTCTACCTCGAGAGCGGCGACGCCCGCACGGCCCTGTCGTGGTTCGAGCAGGTCCCCGTGAGCGAGCACTTCCAGGATGACGAGCGCGATGCGCTGCTCCTGGCCGCCTTCACGCAACTCGGCAACCAGCCCCGGCGCGAGGAAGTCGCCTGGCGTATCTTCAGGCGCGCCCGCGGCAAGCTCGCGCTGGCCTCGCTGCTGGCCGTGATCGGCGAGGACCAACGCGCCGCCGTCATCGAATCCGAAACGACGGCGATCCTGGCGGTTCCCGGCCTGTCGCACGCCGACACCGCTTTCCTGATCGAGGTGGGCCGCTTGGAAGAGGCCGAGCGCTACCTGCTCGATCGCGCCGCACTCCTGGACGGCGACTACTACGGCAGCCTCGTGCCCCTGGCCGAGGCCATGGAGGCGTGCCAGCGCCCCCTGTCGGCCTCGCTGATGTATCGTGCGCTGCTCGACTCCATCCTCCGCCGCGCGCGCTCCACCATCTACGGCCACGGAGCCCGCTACCTGCGCAAGCTCGACCTCCTGGCCACCACCATCACCGACTGGCAAGGCCAGCCCGGCCACGATGCCTACCTGGCCGCGATCCGCCAGGCCCACGGGCGCAAATCGAGCTTCTGGGCGCGGTGTGGCGAGGGGGTGGGGTTGATCCGGGGTGGGAAGAAGTCCTGATTCCCGGCCAGCTGTGGCCCCTCCGCGTAGGGGCTCCACGGCACCAGGTGGGCCATGAACGACGCATCGATGACGCCGGGCCGGTAGCTCGGCGCCGGCTCCCGCATCGCCACCTCGACGACGCGCGCGTTCCACGCCAGCATGGCGTAGTCGACCTCGGCCGGCGCGTCGCCGGCAACCAGCCGCGTCTGGCCATCTCGCGCAGGGGAAAGCGCAGCCAGTCGATCCCCGGCGCCTCGGCCGGCAGCTGCGACCCGATGTACGGAATCAGGTCCTTCTGCCGCAGCGGCATCTGCTCGGGCGTGCCGACAAGCGCACAAACTGTCTAAACTGCGCAAAATAGTCGCCTAGTGACGCCGCGTCTCGCGTTCTTGTGAGACTTGCGCCGGCGCAAGTGGCGACCACCTGTGGCCACCTCAAAATCCCCCGGGGTGGCCACCGGCTCCGGCGGTGGCGATAACGTGCGTGAGCCGCCGCGCCGGCAACGCCGGAACCCCTGTCGGAACCTGATGTTTATCCGCTGGATGCGACCTTTTCGTGCAGGACCGCTTCTTGCTGCCGGCCAGGCGGTCCGAGGATCTGATTGGGGCAAGATCCTCGATCCGGCCAGTCCATCCGGCCCCAGACTCCAGTTGCGCCGATCCATTGCACAGGCTTCAATCGTCCCTGGGCGGAGACCTTCATGTACCAGCCGTCAACCGGAGGAGGCACAGACTTGAACCCCGTCGAGTTCCTGAAACCCCGATTGATCGGCGCGCGGTTCGACGGCCATGCCATTCCGCTCGAGGTGCTGAAGGACCTGGCGGTGCTTGAGGAGATGATCGTCGAAGTCGCCAAGTGGAAGTACCTGAACGAACACAAGGACCGCAAACGTACGCCGCGCGGCTTCACTGACGGCATCCAGCTCAAATTGACCGGCATCGAGGACGGCAGCGCGCGCGCCGTGATCAGTCTGTTCGTGGCCTCGCCCCTGCTGTTCCCGCACGAAAGCCAGCGGTGCTTCGAATCCGCCCGCGATGCCATCGTTGACGCGGTGGCCGCCGCCGAGCGCCAGGCGGACGTCACCGAACACCTGCCGGAGAAGGCCCTGATCTACTTCGATCGCATTGGGCGCAGCCTGCGCGACGGCGAAATCTGCGAACTGGCAACCCCGGGGCGCACCAACGTGGGCCGCCTGACCAGGGACACCCGTCGCACGCTGGTCTTTGCCTCCAAGAGCACCGAGCTGCTGAGCGAGGAAGCGGAGGTGCGGGGCGCGGTTCCCGCCGCCGATCAGGACAAGAAGTCGTTCGAGATCCGCCTCTTCGACGGCCGCAAGGTGAAGGCCTCGTACGGACCGCAACATGCCGAGTCGGTGCTGGAGGCGTTCAACGGCTACGATTTGGGAACGCGCGCGCTGGTGCAGGGAATCGGGCGCTACAACCGCAATCGCAAGCTGCAGGACTTCGAAGTGGTGGAGCACGTCACGGTGCTCGACGCACTGGACGTCGCCTCCCGAATCGATGAACTCCGGCAGTTGGGTGACGGCTGGCTCGACGGCCACGGGCGCGCGCCCCTGGGCGAGCATCTCGACTGGTTCGCGACGGCATTCGAGTCGCACTTCGCGAACGACTTGCCCTTGCCGCACGTCTATCCGACGGAAGCCGGCGACCTGCAGGCGGAGTGGACCCTGGGCGCGGTCGACATCACGCTGGAAGTTGACTTGGTCTCCAGGAGTGCCCATTGGCACGCGCTGGACCTCAAGGCCGATCGCGCCGAGGAACGCGACTGGGATCTTGGCTCGGATCAGGCATGGGAAGAGCTGGCTGCGGCTCTGCGGCACTATCATCCGGAGCACAACGCATGAACGACGCCACGCACCTCTTGCGCCAGGTGCACCCCGCCTGGATCCAGGCCGGCCGTGCCACGTCCCAGGTTTTCAGGCCCACCCCGAAGGACCAGAATCGGCTCTCGGTCCACGACGGCGACCTCATCACGCCTCAGGATGCATGGCGCCATTTCACCGAGGTGTTGGGCTGGCCGTCCGGTGGTGTGCTGGCCGTGACGGTCGGCGAATGCCGAAGTCGCGACCTTCAGGCGCTCTCGGACCCGGCGCCATATCCCCAGCATGCCGTCATCGATTTCGGCTCTCTGGGCCGTGGCGATGTGGAGCGCAAGTCGAAGCAACTGAAGTCCGATGCTGAGGTTCGCGGTTGGTTGTATCGTCCGGACTGATTCAGGCTCACGGGCGGCGAAAAGCGATCCGGAATGGCCGGATCGGACGCGGCCAACGCAATACTGCAACCGCTGGTTGCACAAATCAGTTGGGCCAGGAATCTGGTCATTCTCAGCCGCTGCGGGGGCCGCCTGCGTCCTCGGGAGTCGATTGCCGAACAGTGGGCTTTCGGGCATCTATCCGGAATTTCCGGAAAGTTCAATCCGAGGGCGCCCGCTTCACCCAAGTTCAGTCCTTTCCACTGCCCGCAAACCGAGTCGGCCGTACTCGGGATCGGCCTGGCGCCGATCTCGCTAACTGCCTGCACCATTTGAACCTGGTTCCGTCTTGACGGCGCTGAACGTCATAGGTATATATACCTATGACGCTAACGGAGGTGCCATGTCGTCAGATCTCCACGCCGTCGCCCCGAGGATCTTCGCCGAACTCGACCGCCTTTCCGGTGTTTTCTCGGTCCGCGACCTGGAAGCGTTGTTCCGCGCCTCCCGTCAGGACTGGGACCTGCCCGCAGGTACGACCACATCCGCCTGGCTCGACTTCCTGCAGACGGAAGGGAAGCTCCGGAAGCACACCCTGCAGTGCAAGGGCTACACGCCGCTGACCCGGTATGTCTGGGGCGACGTCTCACCTTACCGACTGGCGGCGCTTCTCTGGAAGGGAGCCTACCTCTCGCACGGCAGTGCGGTGTTCCTGCATGGGCTGACCGACGACATTCCCAAGACCATCTACGTGAATCGCGAGCAGGGTCCCAAGCCGGCTCCGTCAGGCGGCCTTACCCAGGAACGGCTCGACATGGCGTTCTCGCGCCCGCAACGTGCGTCCGCCTATGTGCTGCCGCTGGGCGAGTTCCGGATCGTGCTGCTCAGCGGAAAGAACACCGGCCGTCTCGAAGTGGGAGAGACACCCGACCCCTCGCATCCGACCCACGCGCTGCCGGTCACCCGGCTCGAGCGCACCCTCATCGATATTGTCGTGCGCCCGGCCTACGCCGGAGGTGTGTTGCACCTTCTCGACGCCTTCCACGGCGCCAGCCGGCGTGTCCGTGTCCCCGAACTCGTCGCCACGCTCCGCAGCCTGGGCTACGTCTACCCATACCACCAGGCGCTCGGGTTCCTGCTCGAACGCGCAGGTGTCGAACCGTCCCGCCTGGCCCCGCTTCGCGAGATGGGACTCGACTTCGATTTCCATCTGGCGCATGGCATGGGCGAGCACGACTACGACGCGAACTGGCGGTTATTCTATCCGAAGGGGTTGTAGCTTCAGTGCTTCGCCGGCTGTGAAATTGAAATAGAAATCGAATTCCGCTGGAACTGAACCAACGACGCTTGCAGCCACCCGCGGCCACCCGAGCCGGTGGTATTCCCGCACGGACGGCTCACCGATCTTCGCAAGCAGTGCGACCGGAACCTGTTTGGCCGCGAAGATCGTTCGGCACAACTCGCGAGAGCTCGGCTGCGACAGGTCGACGGCCAGTTTGGACACGATGGCATGGATGTCGTAGAAATCGCGCGCCCGCGGCCTCTTGTTCTTCAGTTGGGCATACGCCGGCATCTGCTGGCAGATCGCGCGCAGCTTCTCGATGGCGAGCATGGCGGGCGTGTAGAGCCAGATAATGCATCCATCCAGGTCCACCGCCTGCCGATCCCCGCAATACTCGTATTTGCTGATATCAATGACAAAAGTTCGATCCTGGCCGCCGGCGATGGTCAGGGCTTCGATACTTGCCTTATCGGGGCGGGACAGCAGCTCTTCATGGTGTCGTTTGGATAGAAGTTTGAACGACGCGCGGTATCCGCCCCACCACGGGGTTTCATCGTCGGCCACGGCGGGTGGTTTCACTTCGAATCGCTCGTCAATGACGCACAGCCCGTGCGCATCGAACCGCGCCTTGAGCACCGCAAAGATCCTGCGACTGATTTCGTCGACATCCTTGAACGCATCCGGGATCGAGAAGTCCAGGTCGTACGAACCGCGAGAAATGATCCCTAAACCGATCTCAAGGGCGTTGCCGCCCTTCAGCAGGAGGTTCTCGGTGAGAACCTCGTCGCTGAAGATAGCTTGGATGGCGGTCTTTCTGATCGCCACGTGGTCCATCTGGATTCCTCTTTAAGGTGAACCGTTCAAATGCCGCGGGGGGCAACGCGTCTTGGGCGGGCATGAATCAGGCCTGAGGGCGCCTGGGTACTGTTTGCTGTTGGCCGTCTCGCGCCCACGCTGCGAAGCCAGTGACCAAGCCGCGCACTTGCCCACCGGTTTGCGTCGGGAACCCGTACTGGATGCCGTGGGCCAGGATCTCCAGCACCGCCGCTGCGATGGGCCGGGGATCGCTCCCTGTAACCAGAGCGGGACGCGTGAGGCCGCTTTGGGTCGCGCGCTTGACGGTCGCGCTCTACTGGAAGCTGGGCGAGGCCATCAGTCGCAAGCAGGACGGGCGGGGCTGGGCCAAGAATCTCGTCATCTTCAGCCGCTGCAAGGACGACCTGGCGCGTGTGTTCTATACCTGCTCGGCCAGACCAACTTCGACCTGACCGTGTCGGAGAGTGCGGGCTGTGCAAGATGGCAAAGGTGAGTGACTCGAACTTCGACCGTTCCCGCGGATCGGCCGGCGGCCTGCTCATTCCCGAGGCAGTACTCCCCTGCACAATTTCGATTGGTGCCGTTGTACGGCTGTTGTAAATTGTTGACAACAGGCGCTGAAAACATGGGCGCCATCGCCAACGAGCGGGGGCCTCGGCCATGTCGAAATTCGGGACGAAATGTAGAGAGGCACGGCTGGCCCAGGGTCTGGGACTTCGGCGATTCTGCGCCGAGAACGGCTTTGACCCCGCGCAGATCAGCAAGATCGAGCGCGGTCGGCTCAAGCTCCCCGGGGAAGAGTTCCGTGAAAAGCTGGCAGACGCCTTGCGATTGCTCGGCGATGAACGAACTGAGTTCCTGGACCAGGGCCACATCGAGGCGGGGACGATCCCGCCGGATCTTCTCTCGAACGAACGCGCGGTGAAACTGCTTCCGGCAGTGATGCGCAGCTTCAGGACCGAGAAAGTCGGGAACGAGACGGTCGACAAGCTGATCGACATCATCAAGAGATCCTGAATTGAGCCCGAAGTCGAAAGGTCTGGCCAATGCCGGATAAACCGAACCTTCCCCAGCCCACGCCCGGCGACGGCCAGGTCCTGATCTACCAGGACGGCGCCACCCGCTTGCAGGTCCGCCTCGAAGGCCGCACGGTCTGGATGCCCCAGCGGCTTATCGCCGAATTGTTCCAGGTTTCGGTACCGACCGTGAACGAACATCTGGCGGGCATTTACGCAGACGGGGAACTGGACAGGGAGGCAACTCTTCGGAGTTTCCGAATAGTTCAAATCGAAGGCTCGCGGGAGGTCTCCCGCGCCATCGACCACTACAGCCTCGAAGCCATCCTCGCCGTCGGCTACCGTGTTCGCTCGGCCCGCGGCACCGCGTTCCGCCAGTGGGCCACGGCGCGGCTCTCCGAGTTGCTGGTCAAGGGCTTCACGATGGACGACGAGCGCCTCAAGGAAGGCCGCACGATCGGCGCGGACTACTTCGACGAGCTGCTCGAGCGCATCCGCGACATCCGCGCCTCGGAGCGGATGTTCTACCAAAAGATCACTGACATCTACGCCACCAGCATCGACTACGATCCCGCGCTGCCCGTCAGCCAGACGTTCTTCGCCACCGTCCAGAACAAGCTGCACTTCGCCATCCATGGCCTGACCGCCGCCGAGGTCATCAAGAGCCGCGCCGATGCCGGCCTGCCTCACATGGGCCTGACCACCTGGAAGAACGCGCCTCACGGCGCGATCCGCCGGAGCGACGTCAGCGTGGCCAAGAACTACCTTACCGAAGAGGAAATCCGCGAACTCAACCGCGTCGTCACCATGTATCTCGACTTCGCCGAGGACCGGGCCCGACGCAGGCAGCCGATGCACATGGCCGAGTGGGTCGAACGGCTCGACGCCTTTCTCCAGTTCAACGAGCGCAACATCCTGACGCACGCGGGCAGCATCTCGCACGAACTGGCCGAGCAGCACGCCCATGTGGAATTCGAGAAGCACGAAACCGAGAGCCGCCGGCTCGAGGCCGCACAGCCGACCAGCGACTTCGATCACGCCGTCGATGAGGTGAAGCGTCTGGAATCGGCGCCTGCGGACGGCGAGCGAGAGTGAAGCGGGGGCCGGTCAGGCGCGCCGGCAACGACCGGCACTTGCCCCTCGGCCTGCTTCTAGCTAGCCTGCCCTCATGAACACCACCGCCCAAAGCATCTTAAATACCGTCTACGGCTACCCAACCTTCCGCGGCCACCAGTCCGCCGTCATCGACCATCTGGTAACCGGCGGCGACGCCCTCCTCCTGATGCCCACCGGCGGCGGCAAGTCCCTCTGCTACCAGATCCCCGCCCTGCTCCGCGAAGGCACCGGCATCATCGTCTCCCCATTGATCGCCCTGATGCAGGACCAGGTCGGCGCCGTCAACCAACTTGGCCTGAAGGCCGCCTACCTCAACTCGACGCTCACCCAGCGTGAGGCCTACGCCGTCGAGTCCCAACTGCTCGATGGTACGCTCGACCTGCTCTACATCGCCCCCGAGCGCCTCCTGCAACCCCGCACCCTCGAGCTGCTCGACAAGGCCACCATCGCCCTCTTCGCCATCGACGAGGCCCACTGCGTCTCCCAGTGGGGACACGACTTCCGCCCCGAGTACCTGCAGTTGTCGGTCCTGGCCGAGCGCTACCCCGGCATCCCGCGCCTGGCCTGCACCGCCACGGCCGACGAGCGCACGCGCGCCGAAATCCTCACCAACCTCCGTTTGCAAGACGGCCAGGTCTTCATCGGCGGCTTCGACCGCCCCAACATCCAGTACCGCGTCGTGCCCAAGGACGAGCCGCGCAAGCAGCTCCTCAAATTCCTGCGCGACGAACACATCGGCGATGCCGGCATCGTCTACTGCCTCGCCCGCAAGAAGACCGAGGAAACCGCCGCTTTCCTGTCGCAGCACGGCTTCCCCGCCGTCCCCTACCACGCGGGCCTCGACGCCGCCACGCGCCGCCGCCACCAAGAGCGCTTCCTCAACGAGGACGGCCTCATCGTCTGCGCGACCATCGCTTTCGGCATGGGCATCGACAAACCCGACGTCCGCTTCGTCGCCCACCTCGACCTCCCCAAGTCCGTCGAGGGCTACTACCAGGAAACCGGCCGCGCCGGCCGCGACGGCCTGCCCGCCAACGCCTGGCTCTGCTACGGATTGCAGGACGTCGTCATGCTGCGCAAGCTCATCGACTCTCCGTCATCGGATGGCGTGGAGGTGGACGAGATGCACCGCCGCCGCTCCTCGCAACAACTCGACACCATGCTCGGCTACTGCGAAGTCACCGCCTGCCGCCGCCAACGGTTGTTGGCCCACTTCGGCGAGACCCTCGCAACGCCCTGCGGCAACTGCGACACCTGCCTGTGGCCGCCCGAGACCTTCGACGCCACCGTCGTCGCGCAGAAGGCTCTCTCCTGCGTAGCCCGCACGGGCCAGAGGTTCGGCGCGCAGCACATCATCGAGGTCCTGCGCGGCGGCGCGGCCGAGCGCGTACTGCGCCTGGGCCACGACCGTTTGTCGACCTACGGCATCGGCGCCGACGTCGACGCCTTCGGCTGGCGCAGCATCATCCGCCAGTTGGTCGCGCATGGGCTGTTGGCTTTGGATCCCGAAGGGTATGGCGGGTTGCGTCTGACTTCGGCCGCCGGCCCGGTGCTGCGCGGCGAGCAGGTGTTGAAATTGCGACGCGATATCCTGACCCCGCGCGCTGCTGGCGGCGCCGGCGCCGCCGGCCGCAAGAAGGCCAAGCGCGCGGCAAACGTCCTGGCCGCCGCCGCGTCCGCCGCCCCCGACGCCGATTTCGAACCCGATGCCGCCACCACCGCGCTGTTCGACCGCCTGCGCACCTTGCGCAAGCGCCTGGCCTCGGAGGCCGGCGTCCCGCCCTACGTCATCTTCCACGACAAGACCCTCGCGTTGATGGCCCAGATGCGCCCCACGTCGGAGGCGGCGCTGCTGGGCATCAGCGGGGTGGGGCAGGCGAAGCTGGAGAGGTATGGGGAGGCGTTTATTGCGGAGATAAGAGCGGAGGAGAGTGGGGTTGGGGAGGGGGTTGAGTAGGGGGCCTGCTGGGCCGGCCCAATTGTCCAACAGGCTGTTGGACATTTTGCCTTTCGTCACTTGCGCCGGCGCAATTGCATGGAAAGTCAATTTGGCCACAACTGCGGCCAAACTCACGGCTCAGCGGCGCCGCCCTCATCCTCAAAAGTGCCACAACTTGTGGCACAATTCCCGCGGCCACTGTAAAACATTATAACACATTCGGTTATATTGATTCATCCACCCTGAGGTGAGTAGCTTTGCAGGTGGCCGAACAATGCCATCAATTGTCCGACAAGCTGTCGGACATTTATCTATAGTCTCAAAAATTGATCGATCGGCGTTCATGTCGGCAGCTCTGACGGTCGCGGCGGTGGCCAGGTCTTCAGGGCGCGATTGTTGCCAGGAGTCTTGGCTCAGTCTCCGCCGTGGTCCAACGATTCCTCCCGGAATCAGGGCGATCGTTCATGACAGTGCCCACGCCTGTCGGATACACCGAACTGTTGTCTGAGATCAAGGAGCGGGTCCGGGTCGCGCGCACGAGGGCGGCCGTGGCCGTCAACAGTGAGCTCATTCTGCTCTACTGGCAGATTGGGAACGAGATCTTGGTCCGAATGCGAGCATTGGGATGGGGGGCCGGCGTCGTTCAGATCCTGTCCGATGATCTCAAGGTCGAGTTTCCCGACCTGAAGGGGTTCTCTGCTCGTAATCTCAACTACATGAAGCAGTTGGCCGAATGCTGGCCCGACACCTCAATTTTGCCACAAGTTGTGGCAAAATTGCCGTGGGGCCACCATCGACTGCTTCTGGACCGCGTCGGCGACCCGGCACAGCGCCACTGGTACGCCCGCGCCACCATCCAGCACGGCTGGAGCCGAGCCATCCTCGACTACCAGATCGACAGCGACCTCTACCGCCGCCAGGGCTCCGCCACCACGAACTTCGAGCGCACGTTGCCCCCGGCGCAGTCCGAGCTCGCCGTGGCGCTCCTGAAAGACCCCTACAACTTCGACTTCCTCGGCCTGGCCGAGGACGCCCGCGAACGCGACGTCCACCGCGGCCTCCTGCAGCACCTGCGTGAGTTCCTCATGGAACTCGGTGCCGGCTTCGCCTTCGTCGGCAGCGATCGGCAAACTCAACTTCTACCTCTCAGCCGTCGACGACACGATGCGCCACCCCGATGACCACCCCAGCATCGGCCTGATCATCTGCCGTGGCCGACGCGGCCTGGTCGCCGAATACGCGCTGCGCGACCTGGGCAAGCCCATCGGCATCGCCGGCCACCAGCTGCGCCAGGCGCTCCCCGAACAACTGCGCGGGCAATTGCCGACGATCGAGGAGCTGGAAACGGAACTGGGGGGAGCGTTGGGCGAAGACTCGTGACGAGCGGGCGGTCTGCCACTTGCGCCGGCGCAAGTGGCGCAAGTTACATTCAAGAGGACGTCAAAGCGTACGTTTGCCCGGACACGACAAATCTACAGGTGTGCCCGACATGAAAATCCCCGACATCATCCCCATCACCGACTTGCGCCAGGATGCCGCCGCGGTCTTCCGCCGCGTCCAGGAATCCGCCGAGCCGGTCGTCGTCACCCACCGCGGCCGCCCTATCGCCGTCATCCAGGGCATCGCGGCCTACGACCAGACATTGCGCATGCGCGAACTGGTGGAGGAGTTGCTGGCGCGTGGGGTGGCAGCTGAATCTGGAAGCGGTTCCGGGTCCTGAGAGCTGGCAGCCGGATTTCCGAGCCCATGGTGCTATCCCGGCGCATCTACTGAGGGGCCCTCACTCCGCAACGCAGCTCCCTTTTCCCAAGCTTCGCGTCCGCCGTGCCGCATCAGCTGTTCTGCAACCCATGCCACATCATCCAGGCCGATGGTCAGGTCGGGCGGAGATGACCAAAAACACTGGGCGTGAAACCTCCGGTATGCCCGCCGCGCCTCGCGTACCCGCACCATGGCGCGGGCCTGCCCGGCATCCAGCTGCCGCCGGCTCTTGCGGCCGCCGCGGCGGCCGCTCTCGGCGAGGTATCTTTGTACGGCGGTCTTCATTGTCTTATCATAAGCCGCTTATGATAGAACGTCAACATTGAAAATGATATATGGAGAACAGTCGAGCCGATGCGAAAAGGGACCGCAAGCTACGGCCCCCTTAACTTCAGATCGGTTCTTATAGCATTCACTCACTTGCGCCGGCGCAAGTGGCGCAAGTGACGCCCAAACGTACGCTTGCCGATACGTCGCCCCTCTTACCTGAACAACGCCTTAACCCCACCCCAACTCCCAGCCTCCACCGGCACCGCCGCCCCGCACGTCACGATCAACTCCAGATGGTCGATCACCGGCAGCGTATACCCCGTCGCGTAGCACATCGGGTACATGGGCAACGGCGCGTGCACATAGGACACGCCCAGCGTCATCACGCCGTCCTCCAAAAACGCCCAATCGCCGACCGCCGCAAACAGCAGGTCATGCGAAAACGGCGCGCGGATCGGCAGCCAGTCATCACTGATCATCGCGCCGCCGCCACCGCCGTTGAGCGTCATCGCGAACGGCTCCGAGCCGGTGGGATTGCCCATGCCCTGGTAGATGACCCAGTCCTGCGCGCCGCCCATCCCGGTGACGACCGCTTCGAGGCTGGTGATGTCCGTCAGGCCGGCGCCGAAATCGACGGTGATGATGGACCCCGCAGCAAACGGCGCATCCGCGCTCCAGGTCCGCACCTCGGCAGCGGTCGCGGGGGCGGCGATCAACAAGGTGAGCAGCAAACAGCAGGCGAGACGCACGTGGGTCATGGCAGCGACCTCCACGACAGGATGAACGGCCCGGCCCGGAGCGGGCGGGCGGATGGCATCACCGATTGTAGCACACATTCACATGGGCGATGCGACGCGCGCAGAAAACAAAAGGGCCACCCATTCGGTGGCCCTTTCGCAGCAACATGCTCACTCGCGCCGGCGCAAGTGGCGCTCAAGCGTACGCGCATCAGAACATCCCCACCGCCTCCGCCACATCCACAACCTTCCCGTAGTTCCGCTCAATCGTCGCCAACGTCGCCGCATGCACCATCGCTGCCGGCACCACGGAGTCGCGCCACTTCAGGTCGCGCGTCGCGCAGGCATCGGCCGCCACGACCACTTCATACCCAAGGTCGGAAGCCGCCCGCGCCGCCCCTTCGACGCACATGTGCGTCTGCATACCGCATACAACCACGCGCTTGATCCCCGCCGCCTGCAACCGCGCCTGCAGGTCGGTGCCGAGGAACGCGTTCACGTCGTCCTTCATCACGACCGCTTCGCCGTCCAAAGGCGCCACGTCCGCATGGAACCCGCGCCCCGCCGACGCATTGTGCCCCACATGCACCACCATCGCGCCGCGGGTGCGCGCCGCGGCCAGCAACTGCGCCGCCGCCGCGCCCGCGCCCTCGGGCCCGCTCAACGGCAGCAACCCGCCCGGGTAATAGAAGTCCTGGATGTCGATCACCAGCAGCGCCGTCTTGAGTGGCTCCGTCTTGGGCGCGGCCGCCGCGGCCGCCGCCGCCTCTTCCGCCACCACCGTCCCGGCCCCGATCAACAACGCGATGGCCACCAGGCCCCCAACGATCCAACGTCTCATCCCACGCCCCCTTGGATGCCTTACTAACGCGCGCAGTGTGTGTGGAGTGTTGATGGTGGGAGATAGTTGATCTATCAACCAATTTCCGACAATTGGTTGA
>CAIWHK010000058.1 GCA_903912525.1 uncultured bacterium
AGTCCTCGTCGCTTCGCTCCTGCGGATAGTTCCCGACAACACCCTCAGCACATCCTGAGGCGACTTAGCGAGCCAGACCGGCACTCGCAGACTCGTGCCTTGCGAATGCACTTGCGCCGGCGCAAGTGGGCGGCCTTCGCGGACTCGGCCGGCGGCGCTAGGCCCGGTTGAAGTGGGAGCGGCGCAGGGACCAGAGGAGGCGCACCAGGCCGGCCAGGGTCCAGGCGGCGGCGCCCCAGGGCGGCAGTGTGAGGCCGAAGGTGCCGCAGGTGATCGGGAGCAGGAGCAGGAAGATGCCGTCGCCGGCGGACCGGGGCAGGACCGTATAGCGGCGCGCGGCCAGTTGGATGAGTAGGGTCGCGGCGCCCGCTGTGAGAAGGGGCAGGGCGAGATGGGTCATGTTTTCCAGGAAGCGATCCATGGGCCATCCTTGGTTCAGTTGCGCCGGCTAGGGGTGGTCGGGCGCCTCGGACTTCAAGGGGCGGAACTCGCCGCTTTCCTCGATGCGCACGGGGTGGCCCTCCAGAGTGGTGGGCAGTGACGCCTTCAGGGTGTCGGTCAGTTGGACCACGTAGATGATGATGCACGGGGTGTGGTCGTCGGTCTCGCCGATGGCGACGCCGGCCACGCCCTCGGTGGCCATCAGGGCGTCCACGTGGGCGTTCATCACGGTGGTGACGTCGCGCTGCGGCATGTCGGTTTCGTCCTTCCCGTTCGTGCTGCCCGACCGGCAACCGGTGATGGCCACCAGCGCCACGAGCGTCAGGCCCGCTGCCGCCCTCATGATTCGTCCCGCCATGCGCGCACCTCCATGAAGAAAACGGGCCCCCGACCTGCGCCGGGGGCCCTGCTATCGACTGACGCTTCCGAGGCGAGGGCTAGTTGCCCACCATCGTGGCGCCGAAGTACGACAGGACCTGGCCGATCGGGTTGGCGATCGCCGTCGTCGTGCTGCCGGCGAACAGGAGGCCGACCGCGCGCGGGTTCGTCGTAACGTCCTCGACCAGCAGCGAACCGGAGTCGCCGCCCGCCAGGAACTTGCTGCGGCTGTTGGCGATCACGATCTGGCCCGTGTAGGTCTTCGTGAAGGCCGCGCCGCCGGCGCACTCGTTCTCGTAGGCGACGCTGATCGTCGCGTTCAGCGCCGAGATCGAACTGCGCGTCAGGCCCGTCGTGCGGCCACTCTTCTTGACGGCCTTGCCGACCGAAGCAGCCACCGTCGAGGCCGAGATCGTGCCGATCTCCAGGATGTTGCCGGTCGCGTCCACCATACCCGTGATGATGTTCGCCGTCGAGGCGTCGACGTTCGCGTTCGGCAGCGCGCGGCTGGCCACCAACGTCGCCACGTTCTGGCCGCTGGCGGCACTGCAGTTGATGTCGATCAGGCCCGGCTGGATGATGAAGTCGCCGGTCGCCGACACGCGGCTGTTGCCGCCGCTGACGATGTCGGCTTCGAACACGTGGTAGTTGCTCAGGATGCGCTTCTGGCCGCCGACCGAGATCAGCGAACCCAGCGTGCCGGCGCAGCAGTAGCCGTTGGCCAGGTCATAGCGCCAGCCGCCCGAGGTGCCCAGCTTGATGGGCGGCGTCTGCTTGGCGGTGTGGCTCACGCCGGTGGTCGTGCTCTTCATGGCGACGATGCGGTCGGTCAGCAGGACCTGCACCGGCGTGCCGTCGAGCATCTTCGGGGCGCCGCCGCGGGCGCGCTCGCTGGTGACCAGCAGCAGCACGACGGGCTGGCCGTTGGCGTCGATCGTCGTGGCCGTGCCGATGACGTCGGGATCGGCCATCAGGGCGGGCGTGTACCGTTCCTGCACGTTCATGACGCCGCGGATCGAGGGATTGGAGGCACTCCTGTCGACCGACACGTTGGCCGCCTCGGGCGCGACGGGCGTGGCCGGCTCGCGCGAGCAGCCCCACAGGCCGACGCTCACGGCGAGAGCCAGCAGCAGCATGGCGACGGTGCTTACCCGAAACAACTTCTTCATGGGGGAGTCCTCCTGCGAGGGAAAGGGGACTGGCGAGCCCGGTTCGACGGGGAGATGATCCTAGCCCAGTGTGAATTTCAAGGTCAACAAAGAAGCGGGATAGTTTTGCGATTCTTATCACGAGGTTGTTCACAAATTCACATTTGGAGCACGCGAATGTCCTACCGCCAGCCCGTAACCATCGCCGATACACGCCAATAGCCGAAGTTACCCTCGGCATTCGCGGGGCGGATATCCTCGACGCGCCAGGCCACCTCGTGTGGCCCGGGCGTCAGCCACGGCGTCAGGTCGACGATGTTCGGCGGCGAGACGTCGCCTGGGCACCAGCCGCTGCGCTCGTAGTCGCAGCTCCACGAACCGTCCGACCACCGCGCGCAGTACGGGTTCAGCGGGCGCAGCTTCTCGCAGTCGTCGCGCCACGGGCGCCAGCGCAGCACCTCGCGGCCGTCGATGGTGATGACGTTGTCCTTCGTGATGAACTCGTCGGCGTCGGTGCCGTCGGTGCAGTGGCCGGTCGAGATGGCGGCCAGCTCCAGGCGCCGCAGGCCGGCCGGCACGGTGATGGTCTTGCCGGCCACGGGCGCCTTCGCCGTCAGGTTGCCCGGCGGCAGCAGCACGCCGGCAGCCCACGTCGGCGCCGTCACGCTGCCGTCGGTGGCGGTCGTGAAGACCAGCGAGGCGTCCACGGTCCACGCGGGGGAGACCCACGTGTCGATGAACACCTCGAACGCGCAGTGCCCCTGCAGCAGCGGGGCCGCGCGAGTGATGTCGACCTCGTGGGTGATGGGACCGCCGTACGCCGTCATGAACCGGCACAGTTCCACCGGCGCCATCCCCGGCTTCACCAGCCGCACCGAGCCGGCGCGGTCCCAGCGGTCGACCACGCTGCGGATGTCGGCGCGGATCGGGCGCACGGCCAGCCGCAGCGTCACGCGCGTCGGGCCCTGCAGGGGCGGCAGTTCGCGGTAGGTGGCCATGATGCGCCCGTTGTCGCGGGCCGAGGCCACCGGGGTGTCGTACTTCGTGCTGTCGGCGGGGGTGAAGTGCACCGTCACGTTCTCGTACAGCGGCACCACGCGCGCCGGGGGCGCCACGACCCGCTCGCCGCAGCCGATCGTCGCCACCGCCACGACAAGGAGCGCCGCCGCCATCATCCCACGTGTCTTCATCCCGTCCGCTCCCGTGCCGTCGGCCCCCGGTTGGCGTTACCATGACGGCTCCCAGCATACAGGCCGCGTGCGGGGATTTCACTGGCAATCATCAGGCGAAGGGTCCACGATCAAGCCATGCGCCAACGACTCGTCTGTCTGGATGTCCTGCGCGGGGCCACCGTCGCGTTGATGATCCTGGTGAACAACCACGGGTCATGGGCCCACGTGCCCGCCCCGCTGCGCCACGCCGAGTGGAACGGCTGCACGCCCACCGACCTGGTCTTCCCGTTCTTCCTGTTCATCGTCGGCGGCGCCATGGCGCTCAGCCTCGCGCCCGCGCGCGCCGCCGGCGCCCCGCGCGGCCCGCTGATGAAGAAGGTCGTGCGCCGCGGCGTGCTGATCATCCTGCTGGGCCTGGCGCTGAACCTGTTCCCGGCCGGCCTGCCGCTCGACCCGACCGCCGTCCAGGCCTTCAAGCCCTACTTCGTCACCAGCGCCGTCGAGCACCTGCGCCTGCCCGGCGTGCTGCAGCGCATCGGCGCCTGCTGGCTGATCGCAGCCTCGCTCATCGTGCTGGTCCCGCAGGCGCGCCGGCGCATCGCCATCGCGGCCGGCCTGCTGGTCATCTACGAGGCGGCCATGCGCCTGCCGCTGGTGCCCGGCTGGGGCGCCGGCAGCTTCGGCCCGACCGACAATTTCGCGCACTGGATCGACCTGCACGTCCTGGGCGCCGTCCACCTGCTCAGTGGCGCACAGAACACCGATCCCGAGGGACTGCTGCCCAACCTCTCGGCCACCCTTGGCACGCTGCTCGGTTTCGCGTCCGTGTCGTGGTTGACCAAGGGGCCGATGGCGACGCCGCGCCTGGCGAAGCTGCTGGGCGTTGGCGCCGCATTGGCCGCGCTGGCGCTGCTGCTGCAGCCGCTCGAGCCCATCAACAAGCACCTGTGGACCCCGACCTACGTGATGTTCACCGGCGGCCTGGCGATGGTCTTCCTGGCGTTCTTCGCCTGGACCATCGACGTGCGCGGCTGGCGCGCCGGCCTGCGCCCGTTCGAGGCCTACGGATTCAACCCGCTGCTCGTGTTCTGGGGCTCGGGCCTGCTGGCGCGGCTGCTGTCGCACTCGCGCTGGTCGATCGGCGACGCCGCTCCGGTCTCGCTCTACACGCTCATCTACCGGAACTTCTACGCCTCGTGGGCCGGCCCGCTGACCGGCTCGGTGCTCTTCGCCGTCGGCATGGTGCTGTTCTGGCTGGCCGTGTCGTGGGTGCTGTACCGGCGCGGCTGGGCCTGGCGGGTGTAGGGCATGGATGTGAGGCAGAGGCTTCGCTCGACGATCACGCTCGCGTGCCTGCTGCTCGTGCTGGCGTGCGCCGCCGGCGCAGAGATCCCGGACGGCTACTACGCCCACGTCGACACGTCTTCGGCGGATCGTCTGCGCGCCACGGTGCACGCGGTCATCAGGTCCGGCCACGTGAAGATCCCGTACACGGCCGCCAGCATCGACACCTGGAACGTCCTCGAGGCGGCCGACCAGGACCCCGCCGACTCGACGCGCGTGCTCGACCTCTACCGCAACGCCTCGTTCCCCAAGTTCGGCGCCGGCAACAACTACTACCAGCGCGAGCACACCTGGCCCAAGAGCTTCGGCTTCCCGAAGAACGAGGCCGCCAACTTCTGCTACACCGACTGCCACATGCTCTTTTTGGCCGACGGCGGCTACAATGCAGCGCGCAGCAACAACGTCTACGACGACATCGCCACGCCCCACGAGACCTACCCCGTCGAGGGCACCGGCTGCGTCGACGAACGCGAAGCCGGTTTCCCCGAAGGCCGCTGGGAAGTGTGGGAGGGCCGGCGCGGCGATGTCGCCCGCGCGCTGCTCTACATGGACGTCCGCTACGAGGGCGAGGGCGCCGAGCCCGACCTGATCCTGACCGACGACATCGACCGCATCGTCGCCTCGAATGTCGGCCGCAACCTCGATGTGGCCTACATGGGCCTGCGCAAGGCGCTGCTGCAGTGGCACCAGCAGGATCCGGTCGATGATGGCGAGCGCCGCCGCAACGATGTGGTGTACCGCTACCAGGGCAACCGCAACCCGTTTGTGGACCATCCGGAGTGGGTGGGGACGATCTTCAGCGGGGCCGCGGCACTTGCGCCGGCGCAAGTCCACGACCGCCATTGAGCCCGCGGCCGCCAGCGGTTATGCTCCGGCAAACCCGGCGGAAGGAATCTCCCGACATGCCCGCGACCCGAATCGTCCTGGCCCTGGCGGCCGCCATCGCCCTGGCCCTCCTGGCGAAGCCCGCCCACGCCGAGCCCGTCGGCCAGTCCCTGCCCGCCCCCGTTCCCGGCACCAGCGCCGTCGTCTTCCACGCCTCGGCCGCCGCGCGTGACGAAGCGCCGCCGTCGCTCTGCCTGAAGGAACCGCTGCGCCCGGACGGCCCGCCGCCCTCAGGCTGGAAAGACACGCCCGTCTTCTCGCGCCCCCAGGGCCGCGCCGCCGCCTGGCTGCCCACGGCAGACGGCACCGACCTCTACGGCACCGGCGAGGTGGCCGGCGACCTGCGCCGCAACCGCACGCGCACCGTCGCCTGGAACACCGATGCGTACGGCTGGCAGCGCGCCGAACTCAGCCTCTACCAGTCGCACCCGTGGGTGCTGGCCGTGCGCCGCGACGGCACCGCCTACGGCGTCATCGCCGACACGCCCGAGCGCTGCCTCATCGACCTGAATCAGGGCATCCGCTTCGAGGCCGCCGGCCCCGAGTTTCCCGTCATCGTCATCGAGGGGCCCACGCCGCAGCACGTCGTGCGCGCGCTGGGCGCACTGACCGGCACGGCCAACCTGCCGCCGCGCTGGGCGCTGGGTTACCACCAGTGCCGCTACTCGTACACGCCCGACACGCGCGTGCTCGAAATCGCCGACGGCTTCCGCAAGCGGCACATCCCGTGCGATGTGCTCTGGCTGGACATCGACTACATGGACGGCTTCCGTTGCTTCACCGTCGACAAGAACGCGTTCCCCGACCTGCGCGCGTTGAACGGCGAGCTGCAGGGGCAGGGCTTCCGCACCGTGACGATCATCGACCCGGGCATCAAGCTCGAGGACGGCTACCACGTCTACGACACCGGCGACGCGCTGGACGCCTGGGTGCAGAACAGCGCCGGCGCGCCCTACCAGGGTTCGGTCTGGCCCGGCAACTGCGTGTTCCCCGATTTCACGATGGAGCGCGTGCGACAGTGGTGGGGCGGCCTCTACGGCCAGTTCCTCAGCCTGGGCGTGGACGGCATCTGGAACGACATGAACGAGCCCGCCGTCTTCAATGTCGACGGCCACACGATGCCGACCAGCAATATCCACCGCGCCGACCCCGAACTGGGCGGCACCGGCACGCAGGCCCGCTTCCACAACGTCTACGGGATGCTGATGGCCCGGGCCACGTACGAAGGCTGCGCCGTCGCGCGCCCCGACACGCGCCCGTTCGTGCTGACGCGCGCCGGCCATCTCGGCGCCCAGCGCTGGGCCGCCACCTGGACCGGCGACAACACGGCCAGCTGGGACCACCTCGACATGTCGCTGAGCATGGTGCTGAACCTGGGCCTGTCGGGCCAGCCGCTGAGCGGCCCGGACATCGGCGGCTTCGTCGGCGCCGGCGACGGCCCGATGTTCGCCCGCTGGATGGGCGTCGGCGCGCTGCTGCCCTTCGCGCGCGGCCACACGGGCAAGGGCAACATCGACAAGGAGCCCTGGTCCTTCGGCAGCAAAGTGGAAGACACCTGCCGCCTGGCGCTGCAGCGCCGCTACCGCCTGCTGCCGTACCTCTACACGCTGGCGCGCGAGGCCGCAGAGACCGGCCTGCCCATCGCGCGGCCGGTGTTCTTCGCCGACCCGGCGGACACGACGTTGCGCGCTGTCGACGACGCGTTCCTGCTGGGCGATGACCTGCTGGTGGTGGCCAACACGAAGCCCGGCCCGCGCGATCCCGCCGCCAAGCTGCCGCCGTTCCCGCGCGGGAAGTGGCGCGAGGTGTCGCTGGTGCCCGGCGACCAGGCCGACCCCGACCTGCCGCGCCTGTTCCTGCGCGAGGGCGCGGCGCTGCCGCTGGGCCCGATGATTGAGTGGTCGGACGAGAAGCCGCTCGATGAGATCGAGTTGCTGGTGAATCCGGATGCTGCGGGCCGCGCCGTGGGTACGCTGTATGAAGATGCCGGCGATGGTCCTGGTTATCGCGACCGCGCCTATCGGCTCACGAAGTTCACGTTCAGCGGGGGCAAAGCCAGCGCGACGGTCGCCGATGGCGACTGGCCGGCGGGCACGTGGCGCGTGACGCCGCGCGTCGTGGGAAAGTAACCGCTCGGGACTTGCGCCGGCGCAAGTCGATGGAGTGCTGATCGGCGTCGAGTTGCGCAGATTTTCAAACAAATATCTCGTTTGACCCCTTGCGGTTCGCCGTGTTATTCGCTATATTTTCGCCATCCTCCCAACCATGATTCCGCCTGCCCGAAAGGTGCGCCATGACCGCCACCATCACCCTCCCTGTGTTCACCGCCGGCCGGCCCGCCGCGCAGGTCGACGCCTCCCTGCGCCAGGCCCTCAACGCCTGCGACCGCGCCCGTGAGTGCGCCGTGCTCTGGTTCGCCGAGGTCCAGCGACGCGAGCTGCATCGCCAGCTCGGCCACGCCAGCCTGCAGCTCTACGCCACGCAGGCGCTCGGCTTCTCGGACAACCGCTACTGGCAGTTCAAGCGCCTGGCCGACGACCTCGATCGCCTCCCCGTGCTGCGCGAGGCGGTGGCATCAGGCGAAGTCGGCTGGACGAAGGCGCAGCAGGTCGCGCGTGTGGCGACGCCCGAGACGCAGCAGCTGTGGGTGGCGAAGGCGGCGACGTGCGGGCGGCGCGAGCTGGCGGTGGCGGTGAAGGAGGCGCGGACCACCGCACCCGTGGCCGATCTGCCGACCACCATCACCCTGCGCGCGGACGGCCTGCAACTGGCGCGCTTCGAGGCGCTGTTCGAGAAGGTGCGCAAACTGAACGCCGCGCCGGGCGACGCCGACCGCATGGACACGGTGCTGGCCGGCCTCGAGGCGCTGGTCGAGGCGGCGCGGGGTGATCGATCGCAACGGGCCGCCGCGCCCGCCATCCAGGTGGTCGTCCAGCAATGCCCCGATTGCCAAGCTGCCGCCGCCGTGACCAGCCGCGGCGAGAAGCGACTTGCTCCGGCGCAAGTCGAGGCGCTTGCCTGCGACGCCCGCGTGCGCGAACCAGGCCAGCCCAACCGCGCGACGATTCCGCCCTCGGTGCGCGCCGCCGTGCTGGCGCGCGACCGGCATCGCTGTGCCACGCCGGGCTGTCGTTCAACGCATTTCCTTGAAGTGCATCATGTCGTGGCGCGCAGCAAAGGCGGGTCCAACCAAGCGGAGAACCTGGTGACGTTGTGCAGTCGTTGCCACGGATTCGTGCATGAATGCGGACTTGCGCCGGCGCAAGTGGAGCGGGAATGCCAAGGCGTCCGTTGACCCGTCAGTTGCGCAGGCGCGCGACGAGACCCTGGACGGCGTTGACGTCGTTCTGCATCCCCAGCTGCCGGTAGAGCGCCAGGGCGCGATCAAGCCAGGCCAGGGCTGCCGCGCGGTCGCCGCGGGCGGTGTGGAGTTGGCCGACGATCACGCAGCCCTTTGCGACCTGCTCGGGGCGGTTGCCCGGGTGGCTGGCCGTGAGGTAGTTCTCGAGCATGCCCAGGCCCCGTGTGCTGTCGCCCAGCTTCAGGCAGGCCAGACCGAGGTACAGCCGTACCACGAGTTCTTCCTGCGGCCGCGCGTGGTCCAGCATGAGCGTCCCGATCTCGAGCGCTTCGCGGACCCGGCCGTCACGATCCAGGGCCTGCACAAGGGGAGTGCCGGCGGCTGCAATCCTGTCGGCATCGTTCGCGGCCAGCGCGGCGCGCCAGGTCTCCTTCAATAGGGCGATGGCGCTGTTCGACTCCGCCTGCGGCGCGGCGGCGACCGCGCCCAGCCTGTAGACGATGTTGCCGTCGGCCTCGAACACGCGCGACACGCCATCGTAGGCGTCGAGTTTGTCGAGGAACTCGCTCCCCACGTAGGAAGCGCGCTCGATCGTCCCCACGTCCAGGAAGTCGGCGCCCGTCTTGCGCGCCTGCTCGAGCAGGCCGGGCGCGCCGTCGAGCCGACCGGGATACGGGACGTAGTCCATGCGGCCGTACCAGGCGACGTGCGGCTTGCGCGCCATGATCCGCGGCCGCCCCGGCCCCGGCCAGTTCGCGGCCTGCGCTTCCAGGTACGTGAAGGTGCGGCGCAGGTATTCCGGCTGCTGGCCGCGATAGTAGGCGACAGAGGCGCGCGACAGGTCCGCCTGCTGGAACAGGGCGAGAAGCAGGAATGGCACAACGACCAGCGGCAGCCGGCGCGGCAGGCGATCCAGCAGCGAGGCGCCGAGCAGCGCATACACCGGCACCAGCGGCAGGGAGAAGCGGGCCATGTGGAACACGAGGCCGCAGGCGGCGGCGTACACCACGCCCCAGCCCATGATCGCAAGCCGCCGCCGGTCGTCGACCGGGCGCATCAGTGCCGCCACCAGCCCCGCGAGCGCCAGTGCGACCAATGGCCAACCCAGGACCTGGACGGTGTCGTGGCGCGCGTTCGAGAACAGGTTCATGACGTAGCGCCCGACCAGGCCGAAACCGTCGCGCGCCACGAGGTCGGCCACCGAGCCGCCTTCGGCGTGGAAGGCCTGCACGATGTTCTGCCCGTTCCGCGTGGCGAGCAGCGATCCTGTCTGCGCGAGGTTCAGGGCGAACCAGGGCCCGGCCACAACAGCGAATCCGCAGGCCAGCCAGCCGATCGCGCGCAGCGGGCGCGGCGTGCGCAGCAGGACCACGGCGCCGACCAGCCACAGCGGCACCGTCGCGCCGATGTAGCGGGTCAGGAAGGCCAGTCCGCCCAGGGCGCCCAGCAGCAGCAGGCGCCGCCGATCCAGCGGGCCGCGCAGCGCGAGCCACGCGGCGCAAAGGGCCAGCGCCAGGAAGAGATGGTCCGAGGCGGCCTTGTGGGCGTTGATGAAGAAGACGTTGTTCGCGGCCGCCAGCAGCGTGGCGCCGACGGCTGTCCGGCGTCCCCACAGGTCCAACCCCAGGCGGTAGACCAGGAACAGCGACACGCAGGCCGCGGCCAGGCTGAGCAGGTTGCCGGTGCGGAACAGTCCCATGCCGAAGAGGCCGGTGATCACATGGAGCAGGGCCAGCGCCACGGCCGACACCGGACCCTTGAACGGATAGTCGGCGACGTCCAGGTCGCCGGCGGCCAGGTGCCGCGCCGCGGGGGCGATCTCGGCGAGGAAATCCGCTTCGACGGCGAGGTCGCCCAGGGTGCTGGTGCCGAGCAGGACGACCAGTTGGATGGCGCAGCTGGCCGCGATGATGACCGCCAGCACGGCGACATCGAGCCGCTGCCACGAGCGCTCACCGGGCGCGAAGCGGTCGGTCCACCGTGCAGGCACTTCGGCCCTCCGCCCAACGCCTATGCGTGGTGATCGGTCGTCCCCGGCCGCCGCTCGTGCAGCGCCCGCACCAGCGAGCGGCTGACCTCATACGCAAACCCCGACTCCGGCGCGAACCGCCAGAACTCCTCGAGCTCGCGCGTGCCGCACCCGCGCTCGTACGACAGGGCCGTCGCCAGCAGGTCCAGCCGGTCGGCATCGCGCACCAGCTTGGCCTCGGCGGTCTCCTGTTCCTCGAACTCCTGCCACAGCGCCTGCCACTCGCCGCGGAACGGCAGGTCAACCAGCAGTTCGTCCAGCGCCGCTTCCTCGGCCACCGCTTTCGCGCCCGCCGGCAGGAACCGCGAACCGCCCAGCGACAAATCGCCCGTCACGCTCTCGGCCAAATCGTGCGCGATCGCCAACGCCAGCACGCGCGCACGGTCCAGCGCCACGTCCTCGATCGATCCCAGCAGCGCCAGCGAGATCAACGCCACGCCGTGGCTGTGGTCGGCCACGCTTTCAGGGGAGGGCACGCCGCGCTGGTGCCAACCCGTGCGCGGGGTGGTCTTCAGGCGGCCGGCCTGCAGCAGCATGTCCAGCAGGCGTGTCGTCGAGGCGTCGTCCATCGTCGATCCTTTCAGCCGCGCAATTCTCAGCCGCGGAAGATCCACCAGGTGATCGCCACACCCAGCACCACCAGCCAACTCAAACCGATCATGAGCTTGGCGTGGCGCATTGGCAGCTTCGGCCCGGCAGTGGCGTAGGTCAACCCGGCCAGTTGCTCGCGCGAGGGCGCCGGCGCCGTCAGGCTGGCCAGCACCAGCACCACGGCGCAGATGCCGAACAGCATCGCCGCGAAGTGCAGGAAGTTCATGGTCGCGAACACGTGCATCGGCCCGCTCGCACCGCCGCCGCCCGTCAGTTCCAGCACCAGGCGCAGCGCGCCCAGCACGAAGCCGGTCAGCAGCGAGGCCATCGCGCCGCGCGCATTGACGCGCGCCCAGAACAGGCCCAGCAGGAACACCGCCGCAATCGGCGGCGAGATGTACGCCTGCACGCTCTGCAGGTACTGGTACAGCTGGCCCGAGATGCGCGCCATCAGCGGGATCCACAGCAGCGCCAGCACGACCAGGCCGGCGGTGCTCACCTGGCCGGCGACGACCAGCTGCTTGTCCGAGGCGGTGGGCTTCAGCTTGCGGTAGATGTCGAACGTCATCAGTGTCGAGCACGAGTTGAACACCGACGACAGCGAGCTCATCAGCGCGGCCAGCAGGCCAGCCACGACCACGCCGCGCAGGCCGGTCGGCAGCAGGGACGTGACCAGCGTGGGCAGCGCCTGGTCGGGGCTGTCCAGGTGCAGCTTGCCCTGCAGCACCAGGCTGTGTGCGGCCACACCAGGGATCACGAACAGGACCACCGGCAGCAGCTTCAGGAAGGCGGCGAAGATGGTGCCGCCGCGCGCCTGGTCGATGTTGCGCGCCGCCAGCACGCGCTGGACGATGAACTGGTCGGTGCACCAGTACCACACGCCCAGGATGGGGGCGCCCAGCAGGATGCCGGTCCAGGGGAAGTTCTTGTCCGTCGCCGGCAGCCACATGTCGAAGAACGTCGGGCCGGCCAGGGCCTTCATCTCGTGCCAGCCGCCCACCGCGTGCACGCCGGCCCAGGTCAGCACCAGCGAGCCCAGCAGCAGCACGAACAGCTGCATCGTGTCGGTGATGAGCACGGCGCGCAGGCCGCCCAGCACGGTGTAGAGGCCGGTGGCGACGATGACGACCAGGGCGCCCACCCAGAAGTCGATGCCCATCAAGGCGCTGAAGACGATGCCGCCGGCGACGATCGTCACCGAGATCTTCGTCAGCACGTAGGCGATCACCGAGATGATGGCCAGGTACCAGCGGGCGGCGGGCGAGTAGCGGCGCTCGAGGAACTCCGGCATCGTCGTGACGCCGCTGCGCAGGTAGAAGGGCACGAAGACCCAGCCCAGCAGCAGCAGGATCAGCGAGGCCAGCACCTCGAACTGGCCCACGGCGACGCCGCTGGCGGCGCCGGTGCCGGCCAGGCCGACCAGGTGCTCCGAGCCGATGTTCGAGGCGAACAGCGAGGCGCCGACCACGAACCAGCCGACATTGCGGTTGGCCAGGAAGTACCCGCTGCTGCTCTCGCGCACGCGCTCGCGGCGCGTGTACCACCAGGCGACCCCGAACGTGAGCGCGAAATACGCGACGATCACTGACCAGTCGAGCATGTCCAGGCGGTTCATGGTATCCTCTCCGCGGCATGGGGCGGTGGCGGCCTGCGTCCCCCATTGTCACCCATCCGGCAGGGAACTGTCAGCGGAAAACGCGATTGCGAGGACCTTTCATGCGGCTCCTGATCCTGCTTCTGTTCGTCGCCCTGGCGGTCCCCACCACGGCCGCTGTCGTGACCTTCGACGTGACCGTGCCCGCGAAGACCCCGACGGGCGCCGTCCTGCATCTTGCCGGCGATTTCCAGGGCTGGAACCCGGGTGCCCCCGACTGGGCGCTGGCCCGCGGGGCCGACGGACACTGGCAACGACAAGCCACCTTCGCCGACGGGCAGTCGCTGCAGTTCAAGTTCACGCTGGGCAGCTGGGGCAGCGTGGAAAAGGGGCCGCTGGGCGAGGAAATGCAGAACCGCCTGCTTACGGTGCGCGCCGACACCACGCTGCAACTGGTCGTGGCGAACTGGGCCGACGGCGCCCCGCCGCGCGACACCACCACCGGCGATGTACGCAAGCTGGACCTGCCCGGCTTTCTCGAAGGCCGCAACGTGTGGGTCTGGTTGCCCGAAGGCTACGAGCGCGAGCCGCAGCGCCGCTACCCGGTCCTCTACATGCTCGACGGCCAGAACGCCTTCAACGCCGCCACAAGCTTCGCCGGCGAGTGGGAGGCCGACGAGTCGCTGGCCCGTCTGGTCGCCGCGAACGAGGTCGAACCGTTGATCATCGTCGCGGTCGCCAACGGCGGCGGCAAGCGCGCGCTCGAGTACACGCCGTGGCCGCTGGCGCGGTTCGGCGAGCCGACCGGCGGCGGTGCGCAACACCTGGAGACCATCATCGAGGTGCTCATGCCCGCCATCGACAAGGCCTACCGCACGCAGCAGGGTCCTGAACACACCGGGCTGTGCGGTTCGTCGTTCGGCGGATTGATGGCGCTGCACGCGGCCTGGGTGCGGCCCGACGTCTTCGGCCGGCTGGCGGCGCTGTCGCCGAGCCTGGATTGGGCGGACCATGCGCCGCTGCAGATGGTCACCGCGCACCCGCGCCCGGGTGTGCGCCTGTACACGGACATGGGCACGCGCGAGCGGGGGAACCTCAAGGATGCCGACGGCAACGGCGTGGATGACTCGATCGACGAACTGCGCGCGCTGCGGCAGGCGCTCTTGCAGAAGGGCTTTACCGAGGGCAAGGACCTGCTGGTGATCGAGGACGACGGCGCCCGCCACAACGAGGCGTTCTGGGCGCGCCGGTTCCCCGGGGCGATGCGCTTCCTGTTCCCGGCGGCCGCCCGCTAGCGCTCCAGCAGCAGCGGCTGGCGCAGGCCCGTGCCTTCAGTCAGGCTCCAGCCCACGGCGCAGAGCGTGCCGTCGGTTGAGCGCGCCAGCTGCTCGATGGTGCCGATGAACGGCTTGAGGTCGCGCTTGATCGTGCCGCCCTCCAGCCGCAGGATCGTCCCCAGCCCGCTGCCGCCTTCGCCGCCGCAGGCCAGGTACCACACGCCGCCCGGGGCCGGCAGCACATCGTTGACGCCGCCGATCATGTCGCCGTCCGGCAACGTCAGGGCGCGCCAGACGCCGTCGACGCCGCGCAGCCAGGCGAACGCGCGCGGCGCGGTCCCTCCGGCGCCGGCGATCCCGCCCAGCATCATCGTCCCGTCGTCACCTGCGGCCACGCACTGCAGTGTCTTGCCCGCGGTGCCGGCGCCCAGCGGCACCAGATGCCAGGTGTTGTCGCTCGCCTGCAGTCGCAAAACGACCTGCGGCGTCGCTGCGCCGTCGTCGAACCCGCAGGCCAGTGCCTCGCCGTTGCCGACGAACACGTCCGTGAAGCCGCCCTCGTGCAGCGGGTCCAGCGGTGTAATTGCGATCTCCCAGAACTGCGGCGTCCGGCTCGTCCACAGCACGCCGCCGATGCCCGCGCCGCCGGCCACCATCAGTGCGTCGTCGCCGTCGATCGCGGCAATACCCAACCCGGGTCGCACGATGTTCGCCGGCGCGAACCCGCGCTCGTCGTAGACCAGGCAGGTGTCCGATCCCTGGCGCAGCGTGCCGCCGATGACGATGCCCTCGGCCGACAACGCCGCATCCAGCAACACGGCCGCCGACGGGGGATCTTCGAGGCTGATGTGCGTCCAGGCGCCGGTGGCCCCGCGCGACAGCAGCATGTAGCTGGCGCCTGCCTTGCCCGACGCCAGCCCCAGCGCAACGCCACGGTTGCCCGCGAAAACGACGGACGACAGGCTCGACCCCAGCGTCATCGTCGGGGTGTTGGCGGGGCGCCAGGGGTCGGCGTCCCCGGGCATGGTCGGGGGGGCGTTGCGGCAACCAGCCAGCAGCAGGCCGACGAGGCAGCAGCCGAGGCTCAGGCGGATGGTGGTCACGGCGGTTACTCCCCGGTTCGCTGTTGCGGTGGTGACTCTTCTAGATCATAGGGATTGCCGCCAGGCGCGGCAACGGCGCGGCGGCGGCTGGTTGATGTGTCAATGATGTTGACGAGTGACGCCAGTGTTGTCCGCAGTCGGTCGCCGAGGGCATTTTTGGAATGACAATAATATAGACAATATGCGCCGCGGCCATCCAAGTTCTTTCTTCATAAACGCTTGCCGCAAGGTGACAATAGTCTTGACAATGCCGCAGCCCCCCGCCAGCCTGCATACAGAACACCGTCTTCACCCGACCATGGAGGGTCGTCGATGTCCGAACCCCGGCTGCAGCCCGTCGCCACGCCCGACCCGCAGGCGGTCTTCGCCATCGGCAACCTGGTCGCCGTGGTGCGCCGCCTGGCCGACGACCTGGAGGAGACCGCGCGCCTCCTGCACCATGGCGACAACCTGACCGTCGCCGAGCGTCGGCTGCTCCTGCAGTTGCGCCAGGGTGGGCCGCAGGCCATCCCGCAATTGGCGCGCAAGCGCGAGGCCACACGGCAGTACATCCAGCAGACCCTGGCCCCGCTGGTCGCCCGCGGGCTGGTGGCCTGGCAGGACAACCCGCGCCACCGGCGGTCGCGCCTTGCCGTGCTTACCGAAGAGGGGGCGGGGATGACGCGCCGGGTGATGCAGCGCGAGGGCGAGCTGGTGCGGTGCCTGGCCGCCGGGACCGACCTGAAGCGCATCACGGCCACTGTAGAGACGCTGAAGGAGCTGGACGACCAACTGCGCGCCGCTAACCGGCCGCCGCTTCCGCCAGCGCCAGCCCCGCCAGCCGGCCCGTCGTCCAGCAGTTCTGGAAGTTGAAGCCGCCGGTCACACCGTCGATGTCCAGCACCTCGCCCGCCAGGTAGAGGCCCGGGCGCACGCGGCTTTCCATCGTGCGGAAGTCCACCTCGCGCAGGTCGACGCCGCCGCAGGTGACGAACTCCTCCTTGTGCACGCTCTGGCCGGTGGTCTCCAGGCGTGTCGCGCACAACGCGGCGCACAGTTCATCGCGCGCGGCGCGGCCGAGGTCGCCCCAGCGCTGCGGCTCGGCGGCGCCCGCATGCTCGGCCAGCGCGGTCCACAGGCGCTTCGGCAGCCCGCCCGGCCCGCCAAGTGCGACAGCCTGCTTGCCGTGCGCATGCGCGAATTCCTGCAGTAAGACAGCGATCTTCGTCGGCCCGATGTTCGGCAGCCAGTTGATGCGCAGCTCGGTGCGGTAGTCGCAGTCGTGCATCACGCGCGCCGCCCACGCCGAGAGCACCAGCACCGCCGGGCCGCTGACGCCGCGGTGCGTGACCAGCACGGGGCCGCGCCGGGTGATCGCATCGCGACCCTCGCCCACGGACACCTCAGCATCGGGCACAGCCACGCCGGCCAGCGCCGTCAGCCACTTCGCCTCGCAGTCGAGGCTGAACAGCGACGGCACCGGCGGCACGATCGCGTGGCCCAGCGAGGCGGCCAGCGCGTAGCCGTCGCTGCTCGTGGTGCGGCCGCCGGTCGCCACCAGCACGTGGTCGGCGTGCAGCGCTTCGCCGTCGATCAAGACCACCGTGAACCCGCCCCCCTCGCACGGCGCGACCTCGCGCACCCCGCACCCCAGCCGCAGGTCCACGCCCAGGTCGCGCGCCGCGTCCAGCAGCGCGCCGGCGATGGTGCGCGCGTCGTTGCTCACCGGGAACATGCGCCCGTCCGGCTCGGTCTTCAGCTCGACGCCGCGCGCGACGAACCACTGCACGACCTCGGCCGGGCCGAAGCGCGTCAGCGGCCCGCGCAACTCGCGTCCGCCGCGCGGGTAGCGCGTGACCAGCTCGCGGGGGTCGAAGCAGGCGTGGGTGACGTTGCAGCGGCCGCCGCCCGACACCAGCACCTTGGCCAGCGCCTTCGCCGACTTCTCCAGCACGACCACGGGCACATCGGGGGCCGCCTCGCGGGCCGTGATGGCCGCGAACAGTCCTGCCGGTCCGGCGCCGATGACCACGATCATGGGGAACTGCCTCCAAAAGGGTGTGCGGGTGGCGCCGGGCGCCGCTACCATGCCAAGGATGCCCCAACCCGCCGCGTCGAACCAGCGGCGATTTCCGTGAAAGGAAGATCCGCATGATGCGTCCGTCCTTCATTGCCGCGCTCGCTCTGACGGCTACCCTGGCGGCCCTGCCCGCCGCCGCCGAGCTCGAGGCCCACCTGGCCCCGCTGGCGCCGTTCGTCGGCCGCGCCTACACAGCGCACATGAGCCCCCCGGGCGCCGAGCCGGCGGTGGTCGATGTGCAGCTATGGGAAGAGATCCTCGGCGGCAAGGGCGTGCGCGTCACGCACTCGATCAACGGGGGCGATTACGGCGGCCAGTCTCTGTTCACCTGGGACGAGACGAAGCAGTCGATCATCTACTTCTACGCCACGACGGCGTCGTTCCACACGGTGGGCACGCTGACGGCGGCCGGCGATTCGGTCATGACCCTCGAGCAGGTGGTCGGCGAGGCCGGCGACATCACCGAGGTGCGCGGCGTCACGCACCGCACCGCCGACAGCATGGTCGTGCGGACCCAGCGCAAGGTGCGCGACCAGTGGCTGCCCGACCGGTCCACGACCTACGTCGAGACCCCGGGCGCCGTGCCGACGTTCCGCTAGCCGGCCAACCCGAGCGCCCTGATGGCCCCGATCACGGCGTCGTGCGCCGGCCCGCAGGTCGCCACGACGCCGGCATCCATCACGAGCTTGGCGCCGCGCGAGAAATCGAGCGGCCGCCCGGCGATGTCCGTCACCGTTCCGCCGGCCTCGGTCACCACCAGCGCGCCGGCGGCATGATCCCAGATGTTCTCCGCGTAACCCCGGCGATTCGGCATGCGCAGGTAGGCGTCGGCCTCGCCGCGCGCGACCACGCCGTACTTCGCCTGGCTGTCCATGCGCACGGGGGTTGCCGTTACTGCCAGGTGCGCCGTCACGCGCGCGGCGTTGTCGTGCGACGAGTGCGCCGCCTCCACCGATTCGCAGAACCGCAACTCCGTCGGGTCGGCCCGGCCGCTGGTGCGCAACGCAACCGGCGCGCCCTCGGCGAGCAGCGGCATCTGCCAGGCGCCGCCGCCGGCCAGCGCCGCGAACAGCGTGCCGTCGCCGGGATCGCCGTTGGCCGCCGGGCCCAGGCTGGGACAGCCCATCACCGCCGCGGCCAGCTTGCCGTCGATGAGCAGCGCCAGCGCGATCGCGTACTGCCCGCCGCGCAGGAAGCCCTTCGTGCCGTCGACCGGGTCCAGGGTCCAGTAGCGGGGCGCGTGCTCGTGGAGGTGGCCGCGATCGATCCACGCGCAGACATCTTCCGCCGTGGCGCCCGGCTGCCGCTCAGCCACCAGCCCCGTCACGCGAGCGAGCAGATGCTCGGCCCCGGGCGCGGCCAGCATCGCCGAGTCCTCTTCCCCCATCACCGGGTCGGCCGGGAAGGCTTCGTGCAGCGAACGGCAGATCAGTGCCTGGGCGCCGAGGTCGGCCACGGTCACGGGACTGCGGTCGGGCTTGGCGACGGCGCCGTGGTCGACGGCGGCGCCGACCTCGCGGGTCAGCGTGGCGGCTTCGCGCACGGCGCTCAGGGCGATATCCAGTTCCCGGGCAAGGGGATGGGCGGCCCAGGGGCGGTTGGCGGTCATGGGTCCTCCGGGACGGGTTGCGGGCCAAGGGGCCACCTTAGCCACGGCGTGGCCGGCAGGCAACCGACATCGGGCGGTGGAAATAGGACTGGACCCCTGCGCCGTCGTTGGTTACGGATTGGAGATCAATCCTGTCGATGCTCTGGCGTCCCTGCCGCCGCGCGGCCCGTTCCGCGCAGGAGGACCTCTTTATATGAAGCGTTTGGTCGCCCACCTGGCCCTCGTGTTCCTGCTCCCGGCGTCGCTGGCCCTGGCCGCTGACCCGTCCCCAACGCCCGACATGACCTCGCGCTGGGGATTCGGTGGCCAGCTCGGCTTCCAGAAGCCGATGGGCGGCGAGCGCGACTACGCCAACGTCGACCAGGCGGCGACGATCTGGCTGCGGCGAGGCATCAAGCCGAACTGGTCGCTCGACGCGGGCCTGCACTACGGCTACAACCGGCCCGGCGCGCTGCAGGGCCAGGATGCGGGCCTGACCTTCGACAGCGTCCTGCCGTACTACTCGACCACGTTCCACGCGATGGCCGGCCCGCGCTGGCGCGCGTCGTCGCGCGGTCCCATCGCGCCCTACGTCGGCGTCTATGGCGGCGTGCTCGACTGGCACGTCCTGGACATGGACGGCATCACCGGGTTCGGGATCTTCCCCGACGGCCCCATCGCCGTCGGGTACGGCAGCGACGGCGCGCGGCACAAGCTGCAGGACCGCGTGCTGACCGGCACCATCGACGTGGGCGCCGAGTGGTCGCTGGGCCGCGTCGTGGCCTTCAACGCCGGCCTGCGCTGGACGCGCCTGCTCGGCAACAAGCTCGACAACGTCGGCAGCAGCGCCGCGTGGGGCGCGGCCGAGGCCGACATCAACTCGCAGCTGTTCGAGGCCTACGGCGGCATGACGCTGTACTTCGGGGGCAGCGACGACAAGGACAAGGACGGCATCCGCAACGACGACGACCTGTGCCCGGCCGTGGCCGAGGATCGCGACGGCTGGCAGGACACCGACGGCTGTCCCGACCTGGACAATGACAACGACGGCGTCGCCGACACGAAGGATGCCTGCCCGAACGATGCCGAGGATCGCGATGGCTTCCGCGACGACGACGGCTGTCCCGACGTCGACAACGACAACGACGGCGTGATCGATGCGCAGGACAAGTGCCCGACCGAGCTGGAGGACCGCGACGGCTGGAAGGACGACGACGGCTGTCCCGACCCGGACAACGACGGCGACGGCGTCCTCGACGCGGCCGACAAGTGCCCGGACACGGCTGCCGGCACGGTCGTCGAGGCCAACGGCTGCGTGGCGGTCGCCGAACTCAAGGCTTCGATGGTGCTCAAGGGCGTGTCCTTCAAGCCCGCCTCGGCGGTGCTCGAGCCGACGTCGGCCGCGGTGCTCGACCAGGTCGTCGCCACGCTGAACGCATGGCCGTTCGCGCGCGTCGAGATCCAGGGGCACACCGACGACAACGGCTCGGCCGAGGCCAACCGCCAACTGGCGACGCTGCGGGCCGAGGCCGTGCGCGCCTACCTGGTCAGGGCGGGGATCGACGGCAAGCGGCTGACGGCGGTCGGCTACGGCGAGGACCTGCCTGTGGCGGATAACTCGACCGAGGCGGGACGCGCGCTCAACCGGCGGGTGGAGATGGTGCGGACGGATCGGTAGGTTCCGATTCGCGAGGGATCTGGGAGGCCCCGCTCTGCGTGGATGCAGCGGGGCCTCTGCTTGGTGTTCCTCGTCCGCGCGTCAGATGTCCCGCTCGATCATAACACCTGATTTTCCCCCCGAATTGTGCTTTCTTAGTCCTATAGCCGTCCCCCGTCCCTCGCCGCAGTTCGGAGCCACCCATGACCCACTCCTCTTCGGGCTTCAGCGAACTGAACCTCGCCGCCCCCCTGGTCAAGGCCGTCACCGAACTGGGCTACGAAACGGTCCTGCCCATCCAGGCCGCCTGCATCCCGCCCCTGCTGGCCGGCCGCGACGTGCTGGGCCTGGCGCAGACGGGCACCGGCAAGACGGGCGCCTTCGCGCTGCCCCTGCTTTCGCGCATCGACCTGTCGGTCAAGGCGCCCCAGGTGCTGGTGCTGACTCCGACGCGCGAGCTGGCCATCCAGGTCGCCGAGGCCTTCCAGGCCTACGCCCGCCACATGAAGGAATTCCACGTGCTGCCCATCTACGGCGGCCAGAGCTACGCCTTCCAGTTCAACCAGCTGCGGCGCGGGCCCCACGTGGTGGTCGGCACGCCTGGCCGCGTCCAGGACCACCTCGACCGCGGCACGCTCGACCTGGGCGGCATCATCAGCGTGGTGCTGGACGAGGCCGACGAGATGCTGCGCATGGGCTTCGTCGAGGCCGTGGAGTCGATCCTCGGCAACACGCCCGACAAGCGCCAGATGGCCCTGTTCTCGGCCACCATGCCGGCGCAGATCAAGCGCATCTCCAAGCGGCACCTGAAAGACCCGGTCGAGATCCGCATCGAGACGAAGACGATGACCGCCGAGAACATCGAGCAGGTGTATCTGGTGGTGCCGCAGCCGGGCAAGTTCGAGGCGCTGGTGCGCGTCCTGGAGACGGAGTCCTACGACGGCGTCATCATCTTCGCGCGCACGCGGCTGGCCACCACCGACCTGGCCGAGAAGCTGTCGGCCCGCGGCTACGACGTGGCGGCGCTGAGCGGCGAGGTGACGCAGATCGGGCGCGAGCGCATCGTCAAGCGCCTCAAGAGCGGCAAGCTGGACATGATCGTGGCCACCGATGTGGCGGCCCGCGGCCTGGACGTCGAGCGCATCTCGCTGGTCATCAACTACGACATCCCCGGCGATTCGGAGGCGTACATCCACCGCATCGGCCGCACGGGACGGGTGGGGCGCTACGGCAAGGCGATCCTGTTCGCCAACCCGCGCGAGCGCCGGCTGCTCGACTCCATCGAGCGGTTGACGCGGCAGCCCCTCAAGCGCATGGAAGTGCCCAGCCACGACGCGGTGACCCGCAAGCGCGTGCTCAAGTTCCGCGAGGAACTGACCGAGCTGATGGCGACGCAGCCCATGTCGTTCTTCGAGGAACTGGGCCTCGAACTCATGGAATCGATGAAGATCGACGTGATGCAGCTGGCCGCCGGCGCGCTGTGTTATGCGCAGAAGGACCAGCCGCTGCAGGCGAAGGACTCCGGCGCCATCGCTGAAGGGCGTTGGGACGAACCGCGGCGGGGGCCCCGTGACCGCGATGCCGGCCCGCGAGACCGCGGCCCGGGCCCGGGCCCTGCGCCCGGCCGCCACGGCCGGAACATGATCCTGTACCGCATCGATGCCGGCAGCTCCGACGGAGTGGAGGTGCGCAACATCGTGGGCGCCGTCACCAACGAAAGCGGGCTGCGCAACCGGTTCATCGGCCAGATCCGCATCCACCCGGACCACTCGACCATCGAACTGCCCGACGACTTGCCGCCGGCGATGATCGAGCACCTGAGGAAGGTCTATGTCGGGGGCAAGGCCATGATGATGACGGCGGCCTCCGAAGATCATCACGGTCGGCCGGCGCCTGTGCCTGCGCCTGCGCCTGACCAGGCGGAGACAGACACGCCGAAGCCCCGCAAATCGCGCCCGGACCAGCCGAAGCCCGACCGGCGCAATCCCGAGAAGCGCACGACCGGCAAGCCGAAGCCGGGCAAACTCAAGGTCAAAGCCAAGTCCAAGGCGTCCAAAGACAAGGGAAAGCCGAAGCGCGACTAGTGTCCTGACCACGCGACAACCAACCGAACGACGGAGCACACCGGTGGCGCAGAAATTCTACGTGGTCTGGGAAGGACGCGAGCGCGGGATCTTCACCGACTGGAACCACTGCAAGGCGCAGATCGACAAGTTCGCCGGCGCCCGCTACAAGTCGTACCCGACCCGGAGCGAGGCCGAGGCCGCGTTCCGCGGCAGCAGCGAGGCCGCGGTCCGCAAGGCGGCGTCAGCACCCCGGAAATCGTCCGGCAAGGGGCCGCGCACGCACACGGCCGCCGAGGTCGTCGCGTTGCCCGCGCAGACCAAGATTTTCGCCGACGGTGGCTGCGAGCCCAATCCCGGCAAGGCGGGCTCGGGCGTGGCGGTCTATCGCGACGGGCAGGTCGCCGAGCTCTGGTACGGCCTCTACAATCCGAAGGGCACCAACAACACCGCCGAGCTGCACGCCCTGCACCAGGCCCTGCTGATGGCCGAAGGGGAGATCGCCCGGAAAGCGACTGTCGCCATCTTCTGCGACTCGAAGTACGCCATCCAGTGCGTCACGCAGTGGGCGGCCAACTGGGAGAAGAAGGGCTGGAAGAAGCCCGGCGGCGACATCAAGAACCTCGACCTCATCCAGCCGGCGTACGCGCTCTACACGAAGCTGAAGAAGTCGGTGCAGGTGCTGCACGTCAACGGCCACGCCGGGGTCGAGGGCAACGAGCTGGCCGACCGTATGTCGATCCACGGCATTGAGACCAGGGAAGAGACCTTCGCGCGTTTCGAGACGCCGGAGAGCCTGGACGCGGTCCTGGCGATGCGCAAAGGCTGAGTTGCCATGCGGTTGCGCCCTCCCGCGTTGAGAGCTTCCGGTCGAAAACAGCACGGGATTCCCCATCCGGACGTCAGGCGCTTTCCGGACTAATCGCCCCATTACAAATCATGATCAAAACAGTCGGCTTTTCGTGCTAAGCTGGATGTTCGTCCCTGAATGTCTCGCCATTTCCACGGAGGAGTCGACATGAAGCGTTTTGCGAACGTCCGCCCGACCGTGTTCATCGTTTCCCTGGCTCTGACCGCCGCCCTGGGCGCGGTCCCGGCACTGGCCCAGCTCGAGGGCGACACCATCAACTGCGCGATGGGATTCGCGCCCGGCAGCCTGTTCTTCACGCCCGGCACCTCGGCGGTCGTCGGCGCCGGCGTCGAGTTCACGCTCGAACAGCCGAGCACGCCGCTGTTCTCCTTCAACTTCACCGGCAACTCGCTGACGATCACGTCGCTCGCCTCGATCAACTCCATCTCGCAGGCGGCGCCGATCATCTTCTCGAGCATCGACTGGCCCGCCGACCCGTCCGCCTACATCGCGGGCGTCTACGTCAGCCAGAGCTCGGGCATCATCGGCGCCGGCAACGTCACCTTCACGGGCCACACCCTGACGGTGAACCTGTGCTGCGGCCTGTGGCACTACGGGGACAGCGCCACCATCGACCTGTACCCCGAGAGCGGCCTGATCCCGGCCGAGACGCAGTCCTGGGGCGCGATCAAGGCGCACTACCGCTAGTCCGGCAGGGCCCTGACACACAAGCCGGCCACCGCTTCACGAGCGATGGCCGGCTTCTTCATCCTCGTCGAGCAGCAACGGCGTCCCGCGACGCCTCGCCTTGCCCTCACTTCGCCAGCATGGCCTTCATCGTCTGCGAGACCCCGGGCGCCTGCAGCCGGATGAAGTAGACGCCGCTGGCCACGGGCTCGCCCTGCATGCCGCGCCCGTCCCAGGTCACCTCATGCCGCCCCACGCCCAGCGACGTCTCGGCCAGCGTCCGCACCAGCACGCCGCGCAGGTCGTACACCGCCACCCGCACCGATCCGGGCGTCGCCAGGTCGAAGCTGATCTCGGCGCTCGGGTTGAACGGGTTCGGCCGGATGCCGACGAGCGCCGTCGCCATCGGCATCGCTCCCGGATCCACGTCGGCCACGCCGTCGCCGGGCAGCACCCAGCTGTCGGGCAGCTTGATCGGGCGACCGAGGTCGAAGATGTTGGGCACCAGATAGCCGGCGCCCGAACGATCCTCGTAGCGCAGGCCGACGTGCCGCCGGTCGGGGCCGGAATGGTCGGTGGCTTCGAGCGCCCCGCTGCCGAAGAACAGCACCAGGTCATCGAGCCCGTCGTCCGTCACATCGCCGACGCGGCACGATATCGGCGCGACCTGAGCCTTGTGGTCGCCCACGAAGCATCGCGCGGGATCGATCCGCTTGACGCAGGTCATTGCGTCCCCGGGAACGTCGGTCGCCGAGGGGATCACCAGGATGAACGGCGACGAACGCTCGCACAGCGCCGCGCCGTCGCCGCTGAACCCGTGCGCAGTCCGAGCCGTCCCGCACTTGTCGTGGGGCACCCGGATGGCGAACGAGGTGGTGTCGGCGTTGCCCTCGGCGTCCCATGCCGCGTAGGTGACCGTGTAGGTCCGGCCGTCCTCGCCGCCCATCCGTTCGGCCCGCAGCGAGAACTCCGTGTCGGGCGTGCCGATGTCGGCCCCCTGGATGTCGTCGTGCGTGTGGCCGTCGCCGCGCCCGTCGTCCGGCTCGTCGCTGGTGACGGCGAGCAGCGCGAACTGCGGCGAAGGGTCGCAGCCGGATGTCACCGTCACCTGCGCCGTGATCGGCGCCATCTTGTGGTTGGGCGGCCAGATCACGTCGCGATTGAAGACGACATTTATCGTGGGCGCCTGGTCGTTCCAGCACTCGCAGGCGTCCTCGTCGTCCGGGAAGTTCGCGGGCGGATCGTGCTGCTCCCAGTCGGTGAACAGGGCGCGGAACACGCGCTCGCGCGACGGGCAGTCCACCCACAGGGTCATGCCCTCGCTGTGCCGCAGGCCCGGGTCGCCGTAGGGCGTCCGGCGCCACTGGTGGTCGCCGTCCAGGCTGCGGATCCAGCCCAGCATGATGTTGTCGCGCATGCCGACGGGCACGGCGTCGTTGGCGCCGCCGAACAGCGGGCCGACGCCGTGGTCACGCTGGATCCGGTTCAGTTCGTCGGGGCCCAGCAGGACCATCTTGCCCAGGGTGATGGTGTTGGCGTTGGCGGCGAACTGGTCGCTGTCGAACGTCTGGCCGTTCGAGGCGATCAAGAGGTTGAGCCGCATCGACGTGTTGGCGGCGAACAGCGGCGCCCGGTTGATGTAGTTCACCGGATGGGTGACGTACTCCTTCAGTTCGTCGAAGCTGACCCCGTACGCCGACTCGATGAAGTAGACGACCAGGTCGCCGACGCTGGGGATGTTGATGCTCAGCAGGCTTTCGACCCACTGGGTGATCGAGTCGAAGCCGGCGAGGATGCCGCCGATGAAGTCCGGCGCGCCGTACATCGACAGCAGGTGGTCGTAGGCGAACGACTGGAAGTCCTTCTTGGCGCCGTCCATGTGCCGTTCGGACTCGTCGATGAACAGGTGCCGGCCGATCTCGGCCATGCGCCCGGGCCAGGCCTGCAGGCCCACGTCGATGTCGGTGATCCAGGCGTTGATGTACGCTTCCTCGATGCAGTCGAACCATTGCCACGGCCACCAACCGCAGTCCAGGCCGTTGCGCGTCGCGACCAGCCGGTCGCGCAGCCCGACGAAGTAGGGGATCCCGAAATAGCCCGAGATGGAGGCGCCCCGCGACATTTCGTATGTCGTCCGGTTGACGACGAACATCTGGTAGATGAAGTCGGTCGGCACATCGACCGTCATGTCGGTGGGCGGCACGCGCTTGGAGATGTACTCCTCGACGATGATATGGCGCACGGCGATGGTCAGGTCGCCGTCGGGGATCTCGGGCCACGAGCCGCCCGCGAAGCTGTTGATGAGCGTGTGCCCCCACAGGTCGCCGCCGGCGTGGGTGAGGAACCCGTACATGAACGCCAGCGCGCGTTGCCCGTCGTCGTTGCCCTGGTGCGTGTTGTAGTAGGTCCACGCCACTTTGTACATGTGGCCCAGCCACTCGTGCGTGTACGTGCCGCCGTCGGCCTTCCAGTCCGGGTGCACGACCATCTGGCCGAACGTCAGGTCGGGGAAGCCGTCGGGCCCGATGCAGCCGGCGCGGTAGGCGGCCGGGTGGTTGCGCACGGCCTGCGCGATCTCCGGCATCACGCCGTACCGGCGCCCATCGACGGTGACCGAGTCGACGCCGGCGAGGATCTCCGCGATCGCCTGATTGCCGGTGAAGATGTGGTGCTTCGGTTTCCAGGCGTGGGCGTCGCGGGGCGAGAGAATCGTCAGGACGAACAGAGCGGCCAGGACGACCTGCGATGCCGCCGCCACGGCGCCGCGGCAAGCGCGCACCCGGCGCCCGGCGGTTCCACCGACGTTGGAATGCTGCGAAAGGCTCATGCTGTTCCCTCCCCCTGGGAAAGGCAGTGCCGTTTGGGGATCACCGCGCGATGATCGCCGATCCATGGTCACGCTATCGTAACACGAGATCCGGCCAGATGAGGGAGAGTTTTCATTTCCCAAAGAACCCGTACCGCCTCAAGGCAAAGCGCTTAACTCCTATTGAATCAATGGTGGTTCGCACGTGGGTTGCCGTTGCGGAGTTGTGCATGGCATGCACTTCGCGACGGCTCTTGTGCGTTCGGAATGGGGTGCGTCGGTCGGCGAGGAAGGATGAACAACGCCCCGCCTCGGCGGCCACGGTCCGCTTCGACCTCCAGTGGCCCCTGCCAGCGTTCAACTTCTTGTTCGCGTTGAGCACGCTCTCGATCACCTCGTTGTAGTACGGCTTCTCCTTCAGGCTGGCGTAGGCGCCCGGGAACAGCACCAGCGTGATGTCCGCCGACTGCTCGGAGAAGGCGTTCAGCACCACCGCGCAGCGCTGGCTGTCGAGCAGGCGCGAGTTGTCGATCATCGGGAAATCGAAGTAGCTCACGCTGAACGCCGCCATCCTCGTCTGCCGCCCCAGTTCCGGGTCCGGCGTCTCGATGTTGAGCCCGACCCGGATCTCCCGGTTCACGCGATCCACGCCCAGGATGTCCATCGAGAAGGTCGTCTCGACCCCGTCGAGTGTCAGCGTGACGGGTTCCAGGCTGGTGCCCTCGGGGTCCTGCGTCAGGTCGATCGTCCGGTCGACCTTCCGGCCGACGCCTTCCAGCACGATCATCTGCCGCCGCACGATCTCGCGCCCCACCCGCTCGATGCGGTTGAGGTAGTCGGCGTTCTGCGCGCGAGCCTCTTTGGTCTGCGCCTTCGCCGATTCGCGCACGATGCGCCGGCGGATCTCCAGGAACAGCGGCTTCAGGTTGAGCGACTCGTGGAAGTTGTAGGCCAGCATCTCGAGGTTGAGCACGTCCGCGTCGAGGGCCCCGTCGCGGGGGTTCACGAACGAGGCGATGATCGACACGCACATGTCCTTGCGCAGGGCGCTATCCGATTCTCAACGCGCCATATAGCCGAACAGGAAGAGAACGGCCGAAGCGGAGCCCGGGACCAGCCCCGGCTCGCTCACGGTTCCCGCGCGGCGTGCGGATGCGTTTGAATGTGATAATGAAACCTGTACTCAGTTTGGTGGTGAATTTGCCGAATCAGAATCAAGCCCGAGGCGACGGGGCGCACATCATCAACATGGAGGGGCCGCAGGTTGCGGCCGACGAAAGGCGCAGACGTGCTGAAAAACATGAAACTGGGAGCCAGGATCGCCTGCGGTTTCGGCCTGGTCCTGGTGCTGCTCGTGGTGACGGGTTCCATGCTGGCGGTCTCCCTGCGCCAGTCCGTCACCTCCTACGAATCGGTGGCTGCCTGCGAACAGCACCTGGCCCGCCAGGCCGACGAAGCCATGATCGCCATGCTCGAATGCCGGCGCGCGGAGAAGGACTTCCTGCTGCGCCGCGACCCGGCCTACGTCACCGCGTTCGACACCAAGCTGGAGGGACTCCACGCCGTGGCGGGCGAGATGGCGGGGCTGGCCGCGAAGGTTGACCATCCCGAGATGGCCCAGTCCGCGGCCACGATCAATGAAGCGGCCACGGCATACGGCAAGGCCTTCCACACGATGGCCGCAGAGTACCAGCGACGCGGCCTGTCGCAGAACGAGGGGCTGCAGGGTGCGTTCCGCGCCACGGTGCACGGGCTCGAGGCGAAGATCGCCGAGAACAAGCTCGCCGCCCTGGAGACGGCCCTCCTGCAGTTGCGGCGCAACGAGAAGGACTACCTGCTGCGCCACGACACGCGCGACGACAATGGCGCGTACGCCGATCGCGACAAGTATGTCGGCAAGACCCACGAATCGATCGATGCCCTGCAGGCGCTGCTGGCGTCCACGAAGCCCGGCCGGCAGGGCGCTTCGGACGCCGCGGCCATGCAGCAGGACCTGGAGAGCTACCGCCAGTCCTTCGACGCGCTCGTCGCGGCCGACGACGGCATCAAGGCGAACCAGGAGATCGTCCGCTCGACGGTCCGCGCCATCGAGCCCGTCGTCGAGGCGTTCGCCGCCGACGCGACCAAGCTCGCCGACGAGCGCATGGGCGTCACGAACACCGCCGCCAAGCGCGCCATCTGGATCGCCGTCGGCGTCGTGCTGGCTTCGCTGGCGCTGGGAATCGTGACCGCGCTGATGATCACGCGGTCGATCGTCGGCCCGCTGCGCCGCATCATCGGCGGGCTGACCGCCGGGTCGCAGCAGACGGCCAGTGCGGCCGGCCAGGTGTCCTCGGCCAGCGTCTCGCTGGCGGACGGGGCCAGTCGCCAGGCAGCCGCCATCGAGGAGACGTCCAGCAGCGTCGTGGAACTGGCGTCGATGACGCGCCAGAACGCTGCGAATGCGGAGCGCGCCAACGCGCTGGCGACCCGAACCAAGCAGAGCGCCGACCGAGGTGTCAGTTCGATGAGCCGTATGAACGGTGCCATCGACGACATCAAGAAGTCCAGCGACGCCACAGCGCGCATCATCAAGACGATCGACGAGATCGCTTTCCAGACGAACCTGCTGGCCCTCAATGCAGCCGTCGAGGCGGCGCGCGCCGGCGAGGCCGGCAAAGGCTTCGCGGTGGTGGCCGAAGAGGTGCGCAACCTGGCGCAGCGCTCGGCCGAGGCTGCCCGGAACACGACGCAGATGATCGAGGACTCGGTGCGCAGCGCGGACAACGGCGTGGCCATCACGCGCGAGGTCGGTGCCGTTCTGGCCGAGATAAGTGAAGCCGTCGGCGAGGTCAACGACCTCGTGGCCGGCATCGCCGCCGCCAGCACGGAACAGGCCGAAGGCAACCAGCAGATCAACAACGCCGTGAGCCAGATGGATCACATCACGCAGGCCAATGCGGCAAATGCCGAGCAGACGGCCTCGGCCAGCGAGGAACTCTCCAGCCAGGCCGAGGAGCTCAGTTCCATGGTGCGTGAACTCGAGGCCATTGTGGGCGCAGACGGCTAGCCCGGGACGGATCGCGAACAGGCAAGCGGCTCCCGGTCGATCGGGAGCCGCTTGCCGTACGGTCAGCCGCTACCGCTCCCCGATCCGGTACTGCGCCAGCACGCACGGGATCGACCCGTTGTTCATGCGGTTGCGCTTGAACGGCTTCAGCCGGATGCCCTTCTCGACGGTCTCGGCCGCGCCCAGCACCGCCACGCTGGTTCCCGGGTGTTCCATCAGGCGGTCCTTGAAGGCCTGCCAGGCCGGCGCGTACTTCGCCTCGTCGCCGACGCGCACGCCGTAGGGGGGATTCGTCACCACCCACGAACCGGGCTCCAGCTGCATCCCCGCCACATCGCGTTCCTGCAGCCGGATGATGTCGGCGAACCCGGCGGCCGCGACGTTCGCCCGCGCCGCCTCGAGCCACTTCCCCGAGACATCCGCGCCGCTGATCCGCAGCCCGTCGGCGGGCAGGACGGCCGCCTCGGCTTCCGCGCGCAGCGACGCGAACATCGCGTCATCGAAATCCGCCCACGACATGCAGGCGAATCGCTGGCGCCAGTGCGACGGCGGCGTCTTCGTGGCGATCAGCGCCGCCTCGGTCAGGATCGTCGCCGAGCCGCAGAACGGGTCGTGCAGCGGCGCGCCCGGCTCCCATCGCGACTGCAGGACCATGGCCGCGGCCAGGTGCTCGCGCAGCGGGCTCTCGTGCTGCGCGACCCGGTAGCCGCGCATGTGCAGGGGTGCCCCGGCGCCGTCCAGCCCCACCGAGAAGCGCCGGTTCTCCAGGTAGCAGTTGATGTAGAGGTCGGCCTCTTCGGTATTGACCGAGGGGCGGTTGCCCACCAGTTCCACCATGCGGTCGCAGACGGCGTCCTTGATCCGGTACATGCCGAAGCGCGGGCTGCGCAGCAGCGACGTGTGCACGTTGAACGTCACCTTGATCGTCATCTCGGGCGTCAGCCAGCGCGACCAGTCGATGGCGTAGACGACATCGTAGATGTCCTCCTCGCGCGCGACCTCGCAGAAGTAGAGCTCGCGCACGACCCTCGAGGCGCAGCGCAGGTGGATGAGCGCCTTGTAGGCGGCGTCAAGGCCGCCCTCGAAGCGCGCCCGGCCCGGCTCGATGCGGGCCACGGGGATGCCGAGGGCTTCCAGTTCGGCGCTGACCAGTTGTTCGACGCCGACGCCGATCGTTGCGTAGAAGCGCTCCCCGGCCATTTGGTTGCCCCCTGCTTTCCCTTGGTGTCGAAGGGATCCCGCGTGGGACCGCTTCACAGTCGATCGACAACGCGCAAGTATCGCAATCTACCTGGCCCGGGTGCAAGCAGTGGGGCATGGAATGAGGATGCCGTGGTTGGCGCACAGACCCGATGGCCGTGGCGCCGGGTGCGAAAAGGGCGGGAAGGCTGTGCCCTTCCGCCCCATATCGACGCGTGTCGTACGCATTGCCTATTTGAAGAGCGCTTTCACGCCTCCCCAGGTCGTCGGTTCGACCGCCACGGCGAGGTCTACAACGAACTCCGCCATCAGGTCCTGCCCCGAGAGCGGACAAGGCAGATCGCACTTGTTGGGCCAGCCCGAAAACGCACCCACGCGAGCCAGTCCGAGGGCCGTGACCTGCACGGAGTACTGGACCCCCGGTTCGCCATCGACGAGGAAGGAGACCGGCGTCCCGCCGCTGAATGTGAGGTAGTCGTCTTCCCAGGTGGCTTCGAGCAGGCCGGCCTGGGTGATGGTGCCGCCGGCGGTGTCCACGGTGATCGAACGATTGGCGTTGATGCCGAACGCGAGGTCACTCCAGGTGTTGGGATCGTCCACCGTGCCGCCGTAGGTGTAGTCGACGGTCCAAAGGATCGTGTTGACCTTCAGGATCTGCGTGCCCGGCGCGAGGTTGAGCGCGCCGCTGTAGGCTTGGAGTTCCACTGTGTCGCCAGGGTACCCAGTGGCGCCCCAAGGGGCGGACGGCGGCGCCGGTGTCGGGGCCGGGTACGGCGTCGGTCCCGACCCGCCGACGGTGTAGTTGACCGTGACTGCGGCGGCAGGTACCGTCACGGCCACGATGATAATGGCGACGATGCGTCCGATGGACGTGTTGAACTTCATGGTGAATGCCCCTCCGGTAAAGTACAAGTCCGCATCATGCGACCGGCACCGTCTTGTCGCGCCGGAAGATCGCATACTACCACGGACATACTACCACGGATTTGTCGTCCAGATACGTTTCTTTTTCGGTGGGTGGCAGGCACCGCCGGAAGTGCTCTTGCGCGTGGCGCCAACGCCGACAAGAAGGACCATGAGCGCGGCGCACCCGCCGGGGATCGCCACGCTCATGGTTATCTTTCCGCAGGGACTCCCGGCAACTACTTCCTGTCCCGGTCGCGCCTGCCATCCCGGTCCTGGCGGTCGTTGTTGTCGTTGTTGGGCTTGTCGGGCGGACCATTGCCCTGCCGGCGCCTGTCCTGCTGACGGTTGTCCGGCGCCTGCTGACGATTCGGCTGTTGCGCAACCGGCGGACCGGCATACCGGCGACGCGTCACGGCCTCGCGCGGCTGGTGGCGGTAGTTGCGCGAGCGGATCGAGCCCTGCTGCTCGAACTGGCCCGGGTAGTTCTTGCCCGAGTACTTGCGCTGGTAGTTGGGCAGCGGGGCGGCGCGCGGCGTGCGGCGGCGGTCCCACTGGTCCCAGCCGTCACGCCGGTTGTGCCAGTCGTTGCCCCAGTGCTGGTCCCAGCGCGGCGCCCGGTCGCCATGCCAGTTGGCGAAGAACGTCGGCGGCTGGCGGTAGTAGCGCACGGGAACGCGCAGCACGAACAGCGGCATGTCGTCGGGGTCCACATAGTCCCAAGGCCCGTTGTACCAGGTGCTCGCGTACCAGTTGTCGTCCGAGTAGACCCAGTACATCCCATCGTAGAAGAAGTAGTTCGAGTTGCTGTGGGCGTCGTAGTAGACGGGTGAGCCCGGCACCAGGACGAGTTGCGGGTATCTCGGCATGTTGACGCCGATGTTGATGCCGGGCAACCCGACCTGGATCCTCACCTCGGCGTGGGCCGCGGCCGCGATGCACATCAGCATCGGCACGGCGACCAGCAAATGTCGGATTCGATGGCGCATGTCTTGTCCTCCTGACGAGGGTCTTGCGTATCGGGGCCTGCCGGCGGCGGCGGGCCCGCTCTGTCTGCCAGCCGGAAGCGCAATTGCCGGTCCATCATTCATGTCGTTGGTGGTTTGCCAGTTAGCTGATGCGGGCGCTGCCGCAGGCCATCAGAATGGGGGATGTGCGATCAAATGGGGTGGGACGGCACGGGCGCCGGGCAACGCCTCGTCCGGAACTAGCGGGCGCCGGGCTTGTATCCCGCCCTCGCGCGATTCCCTCCGCCGGCGACGGTGGACGGACGCGGGCGGCGATCCACACAGGCGGCCGCGACAGCGACGGCCAACCCAACCCGGGGGATGACACCATGCGATGGCACTCGACGCTTCTGGCCCTCATGGCGGCAACGATGGCGGCGACGGCATCCGCCGCGGCGCCGGTCATGCCGCGCGCGCCCAACCATCAGCAGGCCGGCGGAACGACGGTGGCCGCCCTCCGTCGGTATCCACGCAACGGACCCGCGCCGCGCCAGTACCCCGAACCGCGCCGCAATTCACGATCGCGCTCCTATCGACCACCCATCGTCACGCAGGTTTCCGCAGGCTTCTACAATCCGGGCGGCGCTTCGGCGACAAGCGCGCTCTACGGCGTGCGGGTCAGCCAGCTCGTCGATCCGCAGGTGCAGTTGGGCGTCATGCTGGACTGGGTGCACAAGGCCGACCGCGTCTCGGCGACCTTCGGGAACGAGACCGTGGGCGGCGTGGACCTCTCGTACGAAGACAGCCGGCTTCGCGGCCGCAGCGACCTGGTGCCCCTGCTCGCGTTCGTGCAGGTCAGCGGTCGCGACACGGGGCGCGCGATCCCCTACGCGGGTTTCGGCGCCGGCTATGAATTCCTCTCGATGGAGGCCGACCGGCCGGACGGGACCCGGTTCGACGGTTCGTTCGGAGGCTGGGGCTGGCAGGCGTGGGCCGGCGCCGCCCTGTCGTTCTCGAGCCAGGCGCGGCTCAGCGGGGAGATCTTCGTGAACCGCGCCGACCTCAGTCGTGACGTGGCCGTCGACGGCCGCGTCCTGCGGCAGTCCGCCAGCTTCAACGGGCCGGGCGTGCGGCTGGGCGTGGCGTGGGGGTTCTGATCCCGCGCCGGCGAGGTCCGCTTCGTTGACGCGCGCGGCGCCGACATGCCACAATCGGCGCGTGACCGCATGCGCCCAGCGGCCCATCGACCCGGCAAACCAGCCAACCGCCAACCCGATCGGGGACCAAGCGATGTCCGAGCCGTTCGCCCCGCTCCACGCCGGTCCCCGGATCGTCCCCGTGCATCCCCACGAAGGGATGACGCCCCGCACCGCGGAGCTCTGGGAGTTCTTCTCGAAGGAGCTGCGCTGGGGAACCGGCATTGTCGCGCGCCTGACCTTCGACTTCATGATCAGCGCGCAGCAGTTCAGTCGCGGCCGGCCCATCCTCGACGCCGGCGCCGGCCACCAGCGCTTTCGGCCGTTCTTCGACGAATGCGTGTACCTCTCGCAGGAGCACCCGGCGGGCATCGCGTTCAAGAACATGCAGGGCATCGACTATGACCTGGTCAGCCCGCTCGACGAGCGCATCCCGCTGAAGGACGACGCGATCGCCTGCGTCATCAACACCTCGGTGCTCGAGCACGTGCGCCGGCCCGAGGCCTTCCTGGCCGAGGCGCATCGCGTCCTGCAGCCCGGCGGCCGCATCTACATCCAGGTGCCTTTTGCCTACTGCGAGCACGAGCAGCCCTACGATTTCCAGCGTCCCACCCGCTACGGCCTCGAGGCCTGGCTGCGCGACGCCGGCTTCCCGAAGGTCAGCGTGCTGCCCTCGTCGGGCGCCATCTACGGCGCCAGCTGGTACCTGACGCACGCGCTGGCGAAGGAACTGGGCGACCGCGGCATAACCGCAGAGCGCGAGACGCTCACCGACATCGTCAAGCGCACGCTCACGGCGTTGCGGACGCTGACCGACGACTATATCGATGTCGCGACGGTGATGCCCGTCGGATGGACCGCAGTGGCTGAAAAGGCCGGGCAGCTGGGCGAGTGCCCCGACTGGGATCGGCCGCGCTGGCTCGATGAGATCCGCGACTGAGCGCACCGACTCCGACCCTCGGCGACGGCTGGCGATTGGCCCACGGTGGCGCTTTCTTGTGCCGCAATCCTGGAGGTACCCATGAAACGGATTTCAGCTCTCTGCCTGCTGGTGCTGCTCGGCGTCGCCGGCGCGGCCACCGCAGGCGTCGACGTCAGCTTCGGCGCCAACGTGCCGGTCGGTGACGACGGCAACCTGTTCGTCTCCATCTCGTCGCGATACTTCGACCGCGAACCGCGCGTCGTCGAGGACTGGCACCGCCGGTACTATCCGGACCCCGACGACCTGGCCGTGGCGCTGTTCCTCAGCCGCCACTGCGACCAGGACCCCGAGTTCATCTTCAACCTGCGGAAGAAGGGTGTCGGCTGGTTCGAGATCTCGAACCGCTGCCGGGTGCCGGTCGATGCCTACTTCGTGACGGTCCGGCGCGATCCCGGTCCTCCGTACGGCAAGGCCTACGGCCACTGGAAGAAGCACAAGCGCGACCGGAAATACGTCATGGTGCTCAGCGACGACGACGTCCGTCACCTGGTCGGCGCGCGCATGATCCACGACTACTACGGCGTGCCGTACGAGACGGCGATGAAGTGGCGCGCCCAGGATCGCGACGTCCGGGTGATCATGGCCCGCGAGTATCGCCAGCGGCACGGCGGGGGCGAAGGTCGTGACAGCGATGATCGGCGCCAGGGGACGCTCAAGGAACGCGGCAACGGCAAATCCGACGAGCACGGGAATTCGAAGTCCAAGGGCGAGGGGCACAAGGACGAGGGCAAGAAGGAAAAGGGCGGCAAGCACAAGGGCGACTGATCGCACGCCCCGGGCCGGCGACGTCGAGGTCCGTCAGGACCGGTCGCCGGCCTCCTGCAATCCCGCCTTGAAGCCCTCGCGAAACGAGGGATACCGCGCCTGCCAGCCGGTGGCCACCAGCGCCGCGTTCGAGACGCGCTGGTTCGAGCGGCTGGGGGCGGCCTGGCCGTCGAACACCAGCGTCGCCGGATCGCGGCCCTGCGCCGCGGCGCACCATCGCGCGATCTCGGCCGCCATGGCCGGCGAACCGTCGGACACGTTGAGCACCCGCGGCGCGCCCGTATGCCCCAGCGACATCGTGATCGCCGCGACGATGTCCGCCTGGTGCGCCAAGTTCACCCAGTACTCGCCCCGCATCGGCAGCAGTCCCGGCTGGGAATAGCGTCCCCGCGGGTCGCGCCCCGGCCCGTAGATGCCCGCCACCCGCAACACGGTGACGCCGTCCAGTCCCGCGCCGAGCAACGTGTCCTCGGCCTCGACCAGCGCCGCGTTGCCGGGCCCGCCGCCGCGCCGCGGCGTCGACTCATCCACCCAGGCCCCGTCGTGACCGCCATAGACGCCGGTGCTCGACGTGTAGACCACGGCCCGGGCGCCCGTCGCGCGGGCCAGCGCGACGGCTGTCCGCGCCGCAACGGGATACGTCTGCCCGTAGTTGGCCGTGTCGCTCGAAGGCGCCACCGTCAGTACGATGGCGTCGAGCGCCCCCGGCAGCCCGGGGATGTCGCTCGAGGCGAGGTCGCCCGCGACGAAGACAACGCCGGCTTCCGAGGTCTGCGCGCGCCGGCGCACGGCCCAGACGGCAGCGCCCGCCGCGTGGCAGGCGCGAGCCGTCGCCAGGCCGATGTAGCCGGCGCCGAGCACCGCGATGCGCAGGTTCCTCATGTCTTGTTCTCCCGTTGGACAGGGACCCAGGGAAACCGGCCGGCGCACCGTGGTCCGCACTTTGGGGTTTCACGCCTTCGCGACCACAAAATAGCGCCAACCGGATAGCGGCGCCGCGAGTTGCCGGTGGCGGGCGCCAACTACGAAATGCCGACGGTTGCGGCCCGCTCCAGAACTGCGCAAAGCTCTTCCCGCGCCAGCGGCTTCGTCAGGTAGCCGTCCATGCCCGCAGCCAGGCATCTTTCGCGATCGCCGGCCAGGGCATCGGCGGTAAGCGCGATGACGGGAATCGCATGCAAAGGAGCGGGCAACCCGCGGATTCCCGAAGTTGCCTCGAAGCCGTCCATCTCAGGCATCTGGCAATCCATGAGGACCAGGTCGTAGGCACCCGTCGCCGCGGCCGCAACGGCCTCGCGTCCGTCCCCGACCACATCGCACAGGCAGCCCAGCGATTTCAGCGTTCGGGCGATGACCTTCTGGTTGAACAGGTTGTCTTCGGCGACGAGTACCCGCAGTCCCAACCCCGGTTGTCCCATGGGTTGCAACGCCGGTTCGCTCCCCAGTCCGGTTCCGGAAGCCACACCGACGGCCTGCGCACAGGCTTCGCGAAGGGTTCGGCTACGCACCGGTTTGCGAACGTGCAGGCGCTGCGCGCACGATTCGGTCCGTGCCTGCCGACAGTCGGCACAGGCGCCGAGCATGACGCACGGTACGCCTGCCAGCGACGACGGCACGGCGCGGTTGGCATGGCACGCATCGAGGATGATGATGTCGGGGGTTCCTTCACGCTGGGCGGATAGTTCGCCGGTCGTGCGTGCCCGCCGCAGTCGGGTGCCGTCAACCGCCAGTGCGGAGGTGATGGCCTCCCAGGTGGCGTCGTGGCCGGTGACAACCAGGACCTGCCCGAGCGCCGCCGGCGCAACGCGTGGGGGCAGGTCATGTCGTTCTGCGAGCGGCAGCTTCACTGTGAACGTGCTTCCGGCTCCCTCGACGCTTTCGGCCGCGACCGTCCCGCCCATGGCCGTGCACAGGCGCCGCACGATGGCCAGTCCCAACCCGCTGCCGCCGTAGCGGCGCGTCGTCGAACTGTCGGCCTGGCGGAACGGCTCGAAGATCGACTCCAGCGCTTTCGGATTCATCCCCACGCCGCTGTCCGCCACCGCTATCACCAGGCCACCCGCATCGGACCAGGCCGAGGTCACCACGACGCTTCCGCGCTCGGTGAACTTCAGCGCATTGTTGACCAGGTTGAGCAGGATCTGGCGCAACCGCGACGGGTCGCCCTCGACCCAGGCCGGCAGCCCCGCCTGCGGCACGTGGGTCAGCTCAAGCCCCTTGCGCGAAGCCACGGCGCCCAGCATCTCGAGGGCCTCGTCCACGGTTGCCTTCGGATCCAGGGGTACGTTCTCGAGGTCCAGCTTCTCAGCTTCCATCTTCGAGAAGTCCAGGATGTCGCTGATCAGGGCTGTCAGCTGCTCGCCGGACAGGCGAATGGTCTCGGCGCAATCGCGCTGGTCGCTGTCCAGTTCGGTTTCCAGGAGGATGTCCGCCATGCCGATGACGCCATTCATGGGCGTGCGGATCTCGTGGCTCATCGTCGCCAGGAACTCGCTCTTCGCGCGCGTCGCTTCCTCAGCGGCGATCCGGGCTTCCAGCAGTTCCTCGGTCCGCAGGTGCAGGGCGCGATTGGCGTGGACCGCGGCCCAGTACTCGCGGTGCGCCTGCCGGGTTGTTGCCAGGCAGAAGCCGAGGAAGACGAGGAACATGAAGGCGATCCCGGCGCCGGCGGCGTCCAGGTTCGCGGCACTGGCGACCAGCGGCGGCACGATGATGGCCGCATCGAACAGGTACGCCCTGCGACCTAAAGGCGCCAACCCGGTGGCGCCGGCGATGGCGAATGCCGCTGTGGCGAACGTGGTGAGCACGAACTGGGGTCCGAGGACGCCCTGCAGTGCCATCGCGGCCGCAAAGGTACCCCAGGCGGCGCCGCTGACTATTGTCAGGGCGCTGTAGCGGTTGGTCCATTTCTGCAGGCATGTCGCCTTGTCTGTGCCCCGCCTGATCATGATCAGGCGCCAGGTTCCCGGTACGACAATGGCGGCGCCGAAGAATGCGGCGATTCCGGTTTGCTCGCGGAACTGCCCCGTGATCAGGCATACGACGAGCCACGCCGCAGTATACAGGGGCGGACCTGCCAACCCGCGTAAGGCGAGATGGCGATTCATCTCGAGGTGCTGCTTCGAGTCCTGGGCGGTCACGGCCCTGTTCCGGGGAAGACTGGTTTGCTCATACCTTAACGGCAGACATGAGTTTTTCGCGCTGCAGGTGCACCTTCAGCCTGGCCATCAGTTCTTCCTGGTAGAAGGGCTTCTTCAGGTAGTCGGTGGCTCCCATGCGGAACAGGGCAATGATGGTGTCCCTGTCGTCGTTGGCCGACAGGAAGATGACCGGCAGGTCCTTCAGGCCCAGGTTGCGCCGGATCTTCAGGCAAAGGGCGTCGCCGTCCAGGTGGATCATGTTCAGGTCCGTGAGCACCAGGTCGACGTGGTTCCTGCTCAGGAAGTCGAGCGCGGTGTGGCCGTCGTCAACCTCGTGGATGGTGACACCCAGCCGCGCCAAACAGGTGCGGATGAACACGCGCGTGGTGGCGCTGTCCTCCGCCACCAGGATCGACATCCCGCTCAGTTCGTCGCCATGGCCCAGCGCCGACTCGATGCGGGCCGCCAGTTCGCCGCGCTGCCACGGCTTCTGGATGAAGTCCGCGGCGCCCACCCGGAAACCCTTCACGCGGTCGGCGTCGGTGTCGTTGGACGTCACGATCATCAGCGGGATGTTGTCGTTGTTCACGGGCTTCAGTCGGCGCCGCGTCTCCTCCGAGCGAAGGTTCGCGATGAACTCGAAGCCGTCCATGTTGCCGAGCGAGACCGCCGTCGTCATCAGGGCGATGTCCCTGACGTTCGCCAGGATGTTCAGGGCCTGTTCGGGCGACTCCGCCTCGACGATCTCGAAGTCGGAAACCAGCATCTCCTCGCGGATCAGCCGGCGCGCCAGCGGACTCAGGTCCAGGACCAGGATCTTCATGCGATCTCGCTTCTCTTTGGTGGCGATGGCACATCCTGTTTTCGGCCGCCGGCGGCCGGATGTTGAGGCCGGATTTCGCGCAGTTCCGGGCAGCCGCGGTCCGGTTTCAGGGCGTTGGCGGGCAATACGGGGCGGGGCAGGCGTGGCGGGCAATTTTTGCCGCTGCCGTCGCCTGCCCCGTCAGCCCGCGGCTAGTACATGAGGTATGAAACCGGTGTTCCGGCCACGCCCCCGTTGAAGTTGCTCAGGTCGACGGCCGGCAGGTCCGTCGCCACGTCATAGGGCACCGCGGCAGCGACCGCGTCCTTGTAGGCCGCGCCCTCGGCCGGCACGTTCGCCAGGTCGGTCGGGACGATCGCCGCCAGGTCGGCCTCGGTGGCGTCGGCCGGGATGCAGTAGAAGGCCTCGCCGCAGCGGAACAGGAACCAGTTGCCGGCTCCGCGCGAGATGCCCTTGCCCACGATCGACGTGCCGTTGATGGCCATCTTCAACTCGAAGGTGTGCGTCGTGCTGTTGCCGTCGATCTTCGCGCGGATCGCGAAGCCGTTGCCGTCGACGCCGCCCATCGTGCTGCCCGGCGGATACCGCACGGCCTGCGCAAAGCGAACGCTGGCATCGCCGGTGGTGGCGTTATGCTCCGCCTGGATCACGCCGATCGCGACCTGCTGCGCGGCATCGGGCGCCCACTTGTACGATGCCAGCATGCGACGCTCGTCGCCGACCACGCCGTACGCGATGCTGGTGCCGTAGCCGCCTTCCTCCAGCGCCATGCCCAGGGCGTACGAGTGACCCAGGAAGTCGTCGAAGGCGAACGGGGACAGCGCACTGTCGGTCGCTTCGGTCACAGCGGCGCAGCGCGTGGGTGCTTCATCCAGGTAGCGTCCGGTTTCCCAGAGCACCTTGTAGATGTTGCTCATGTCGACGACGCCTTCGTCATCGGGGTAGGTGTAGTTGCGAAGCAGCTGGTAGGCGACATACATCGCCTGGTCGTTGATCGTCTTGTCGTTGATGGTCTTGTCTGCGGACTTGGCGCCCGGCAGGAACGTCGGCGCGGCTTCCTTGACGGCCGTGAAGAGCACGTTCGTGGCGTTGTTGCCGCCCGGCGTCGCGGGGCTGTCGCTGCCGCAGCTGCCGACGAGCAGCGCCACAACCGCGATCAGGGCGACGGAGGCGAGGCATGCGAGGGATCGTTTCATGGGGGGTTCCCTCCCTGCAGAAAGGTCCCGGGTCACGGCCAACGGCGAGCCCGCGGGCAATCCCGGAAATAGTCACGCCGCACGCGGCCTGACGGCGCGTTCCTGCAAGGCACATACCCGAAGAAAATCGATGTTCAAATAGAAGATCCGGACCGCAAGGAATCGTCACAATCGACGATCCCTGAGCGGTCCGGACGATTCAGGGTCACACGCCGCGCCGACGATACGCCGCTATTCCCACTCGATCGTGCCCGGCGGCTTGCTGGTCAGGTCATAGGCGACGGCACTGATCTCCGTCAGCGCGATGGTCTGAGCCCGCACCTCGTCCAGCAGCCGACGTGGCAATCGCGCCGCAGTCGCCGTCATCGCGCGCTCGCTCAGGATGGGCCGCACGATGCAGAGCTCGCGCCCGCGCCCATCCACTTCCAGCGGCACCAGCACTGTCGGGCACTGCCACACCTGATCGTACAGGCCGTGGCGACGCAGCGCCGACATCATGATGTCGTCGCACTCGCGCAGCAGCTCCAACCGATCGCGCGTCATCTGGGCGGCCAGCGTGCGGCACTGCTTCGGCAGCCCCTCGCCCAGCAGCAGCAGCGAGCGGTTCAGGCCGCCCACCGTCTTGAAGATGGTGCCCGACGCCTCGGCCAGCGCGTCCCAGTCGTACTCGCCGCCGTCGGTCGCGGCGGGCGCGTGCAGCAGCACCGGATGCTCGTACGTGCGCAGGTCCGCCTTCACGCCCACCGAGCGGATCGGCAGCGGCATCGCCTGAAGCCCGTAGGGCGCGGCCGCAGCCTGCACCGCGGGCGTGATCTTCCCCAGCGCGTCGGCATCGCCCGCCGACCCGTCGCTGCACAGCAGCCGCACACCCAGCCCGGGGCCGGGGAAGGGGTGCCGCCAGATCATGTCGTGCGGGATGCCCAGCTTCTCGCCGAGTTCGCGCACCTCGACCTTGTAGAGGTCGGCCAGCGGCTCGATCACCTTGCCGGCCTTGATCATTTCTTCGATGATCGGCACGCGGTTGTGGTGCGTCTTGATGGTGTCGGCGCGCTTGGTGCCGCCGGTCTCGATGGTGTCGGGATAGATGGTGCCCTGGCCCAGCAGGTGGCCGGTGATGCCCAGCCGCCGCGCCTCGGACTCGAACACGGAGATGAACGTGTCGCCGATCGCGCGCCGCTTCGCCTCGGGCTCGATCTTCCCCGCGAGCGACGCCAGGAACGTGTCGGTGGCGTCGATGAAGTGCAGGTGCTCGCCCAGGCCCATGTCACGGAACATCTCCACGACCAGCCGCGATTCGTCCTTCCGCATCAGCCCGTTGTCGACGTGCAGCAGTTCCAGCCGTTCGGGCCCGAGCGCCTCGACGAACAGCCGCGCGGCCACCGTCGAGTCGACGCCGCCCGACGCCAGCAGGAACACCGAGCGGTCGCCCACTTGCGCGCGGATCTTCTCGACCTGCTCCTCGACGTAGCGCTCCATCGTCCAGGTGGGCCGGCAGCCGCAGATCTCGAGCACGAAATTCGCGATCATCTCGTCGCCGTGCACCGAGTCGTCCACCTCGGGGTGGTACTGGAAGCCGTAGCGACGGCGCGTGTCGTCGGCGATGGCGGCGAAGCGGTGCGGCTCGGCATTCGCGCCGAGCACCGACCAGCCCAGCTCACGGAAGCCCGGCCCCACCGCGGTCACCGAGTCGAAGTGGCTCATCCACACCGTCTCGACCGGTCCCAGCCCCTTGAACAGCGGATGCTCTTCGGTCAGGTGCAGGTCGGCGCGACCCCACTCCTGCCTGCCGTGGATGACGGTGCCGCCGTAGTGCTTGGCGATCTCCTGGTGCCCGAAGCAGAAGCCGAGGATGGGCACGTCCAGGTCGAGGATCGCCTTGTTCCAGTCCGAGTCCTCGCCGAACGACGCCAGCGACGGGCTGCCGCTCATGATGACGCCCTTGCAGCCGGCGAACGCCGAGACCGGGTCCTCGGGCTGGCGGATCTCGGCCAGCACCTTCGCGGCGCGGCGGACCTTCGTGGCGATGAGATGGGCGTATTGGCCGCCGAAGTCGATGACGGCGATCACGTCGTGCTTCATGGTCCGTCCTGTGGGCTGGAAGGCGGGAGCGGGGGCCGTGCACGGCATATTTAGCAGAGGTCGGGCGGATCCACAACCGGGCATCGGCGCCGGCGCCGCCCGGGCCAGACTTGCGCCGGCGCAAGTGACCAATGCGCAAGAAATCGCGCCAGCGCGGAAATGGTTGCCCCGGCGCGGGGGGGATGGCATGGTGCCGGTGCGATTCCGTCGGAAATCACAGCCGTCCCACTCTCCGCAGAAAGCAGGTCTGCATGCGCACGCCCGGATTGCTCCTGGCCCTGGTGGTCCTTGCCGTCGTCCCCGCCTGCCGCACGGCGCCGCCGGCCGACCCGATCCCGGCCCACGAGACGTTTCGGCTGACGTCGCGCTTCCTGGCGGAGGAACGGGTGGTCAATGTCTACCTGCCGCCCGCCTACGCGGCCTCGCCCGACCAGTCGTTCCGGATCGTGTACATGCCCGACGGCGGCATCGGCGAGGACTTCCCGCACATCGTCAACACGCTCGCTGCCCTGGACGCCGAGGGTGCGATCGATCCGGCAATCGTCGTCGGCATCGAGAACACGCAGCGCCGTCGCGACATGACCGGGCCCACAACGGTTGCCAAGGACCGCGAGATCGCGCCGGTGGTGGGCGGTTCGGCGGCGTTCCGCTCGTTCATCCGCGACGAACTCATGCCCGAAGTGGCGAAACGCTATCGCGGCAACGGCGACACCGCGATCGTGGGGGAATCGGCTGCCGGCCTGTTCATCATGGAGACGTTCTTCCTGGAGCCGACCCTGTTCGACACCTACATCGCGCTGAGCCCGAGCCTGTGGTGGAACGACCACGCCCTCGTCCGCGACGCCGCAGCGTCGATCCGGAAGACCGCGGGGCTGGGCCTGACACTCTACCTGGGCTCGGCCGACGAGGCCGACGTCTACCCGCATACCGACGCCCTGGCCGCGATCCTGGAAAAGGAGGCCCCGTCCGACCTCGCCTGGAACTATCAGCTGCGTCGCGACCTCAAGCATGCCACGATCTATCGTGCGGTGTCGGGCCCTGCGTTTTGCCAGGTGTTTGCCGTGAAGTAGCCGGCCGCCTGGTGGCGACCCAGTCCCGTCGCCGCGATGTTGTGGCCCGACACATTCGCAGCCAGCGAGGTCAACACATGAAAAAGACAACCATCACGGCCGCCCTGCTTGCGCTGGCGGTCGTTTGCGGAGGGACGGGCGCCATGGCCGGGACAGCGAATCAACAGGCGGTGCTGGGCGGCGGGTGCTTCTGGTGCCTGGACGCGACGTTCCTGCGCCTGAAGGGCGTCGAGAAGGTCGAGTCCGGCTACGCCGGCGGCGACGGACCGACCACCTACAAGGAAGTGTGCACGGGCGAGACGGGGCACGCCGAAGTGGTGCGCGTCACGTTCGACCCGGCGGTCATCACGTTCAAGGACATCCTGACGGTGTTCTTCGCGATGCACGACCCGACCACGCTCAACCGGCAGGGCGCCGATGTGGGCACGCAGTACCGCTCGGTCATCTTCTGCCGCGACGCCGCGCAGCGCGCCGAAGCCGAGGCGATGATCGCCGAACTGACCCGCGAGAAGATCTTCAAGAGCCGCATCGTCACCGAACTGGCGGCCGACGTACCCTTCTATGTCGCCGAGGACTACCACCAGGGCTACTTCGACAACAACCGCACGCAGGGGTATTGTCAGGTTGTGATCAACCCGAAGATCCAGAAGCTGCGCGAAAAGTTCGCCGACAAACTCAAGGACTGAGTTGTGCCGCTGAAAATGTGTCCAGCCGCGCCGCAGGTAGGCGCGGCTGGTTCTCTTTCACCCGCTTACGCCGCGTAGCTCAACTCATGCCGCCGCTGCCGCGGCAGCGCCCGCGTGCTGATCGCCCGCCAGTAGTAATCCACCCATCTGGCCGGCAGGCTGGTGCGACTGACGAACCACCGCCGCCCCAGCAACTCCTCGACTGTCACGCGATGGTCGACGGTGCCTCGCGCCTCGGCCGGCGTCGGCCCACGGGGCCGCTTCTCTCGCCGGCTCTTCATGTAGTTCCGCCACACCAGGAACACAGCCAGCCGCTCCGCGCTCGCCTGCCGGCGTTTCGACCACGCGATCGTCTCTCGCTTGTGGTTCGCGCTGCTGTGGCGAAGCAGCATGTCCGCCAGGTTCACCGGGAACAGCGGGTTGTCGGCGTCGCGGCGTTCCTTGCTCGAGGTCACCAGGTGCGTCACTTCGCAGAGAAGCCCCTTGATCGCCTGCGGATAGGCCCGGTGATCATCACTCAGCACCGTCAAATGCGGCTGACTGCCGGCCACCACCTCGAGCAGGTGCTTCACGTCCCCGTACACCGCCTTCGGGTCCGGACGGCCGAGAGCGGCCTCGAGACGTTCGCGTTTGCGCTTCTGGGCCGGGGTCATCGTGCCGGACCGACGGACCTCGCTGTCGGTGAAGTAGACGATGAAATCGGACTCGGGCTCGATGGCCAGATGATGGTGGAACGGCCAGTACTGGGAATGCTCGAAGGAGACGAAGCCGTCGATGGCGACTCGCCGGGCCGGTTCGGCGGACTGCATCGTGGCGGCGTGATAGAGCAGACAATGGCGGCCGAGGCGGCTGAGCTGGCGGTCGATAGTGGACGGCGCCACCTTCAGATCGCGGGCGATCTGTCGGTTGGCCATGCAACCGGTGGTCTTGGTCAGGAGCTGCGGCAGGATGTCGGGGCGCTTGAGCCAGTAGGTTGTCGAGAAAGTCTGAGTGCTGAACGATCTGCGACAGTGCAGGCAGAGGAACCGCTGGATACGGTGCGGGGCCACCTGTCTACCGAAGGTGCCGATGCACTTGAAGCGCCAGCCGGCATCCAACTGCAGGTGGTACTTGCAGTTGGGATTGGGGCAGTGGGGCGGGACGAATGAATTGTTGGAGTGTCGCATGCCTACCCGGGGCATGGCCCGGGCCAGACACAATTTCAGCGGCACAACCCACATTTTCAGCGGCACAACCCTCAGTTGGCCTAACCCGTCAGAATTGCACGCAGCTTGTCCCTAAGCTCCCCCATCGAATAAGGCTTCTGAAGGAACCCAGCCAACCCCTTGCCCGAAAATCGCTCTATTGTATCCTGCTCATTGTAACCGCTGCACAGGAGCACCTTCACGCCGGGACGCAGACGCCGCATTTCGCGGAATGTCTCTTCGCCGTCCATATGGGGCATGGTCAGGTCAAGGAGCACGCAGACGATCTCATCGGCGTGTTCACGGAAGCGCTCCAGGGCTTCACGCCCGTGGGACGCTGTCAGCACGTGAAATCCCATGTGCCCAAGTATTTGCTGGCCCACGGCGCAGACCGACTCCTCGTCGTCAGCGATCAGAATGGTTCCCGAGCCGCGCCAATCAATTTCAGCCGCCTCGTCGGGCCTCCGGATGGGAAAGCCATTTTCGGGCAGCTTGTTCGCAGGGAACAGCACCTTGAAAGTCGTGCCTTTGCCGACTTCACTGTAGATGTTGAACGTGCCCCGATGGCCGCGCACGATGCCGAGCACCGCGGACATGCCCAGGCCGCGCCCCGTGAACTTGGTTGTAAAGAACGGGTCAAGAATCTTCGCCACAGTCGCCGCATCCATGCCACAACCCGTATCGGCCACTTCAAAGTACGTGTAAACGCCTTCGGGCAACGGTGCTTCCGGAACAGCCCGGGAATTCCCACTGACGCCGTCGAGGTAGGCGCGGTCGCAGTGCATCGCTCCGGTGGACAGGGCGATGACGCCACTCTTTTCGCCGACGGCTTCCGAGGCGTTGGTGATCAGGTTCATGATGATCTGGCGGATTTGCGTCGCGTCGCCATCGAAAGTGGGCAAGTTGCTGGCTAAGTTGTATTTGATCACGGCGTTCTTGGCGATCGAGACTTCGAGCAGGTGCGCCATCTCCTCAATCAGTGTTCCTGCATTGATCGGCTCAATGACAAAGTGGCCCTTGCCCGAATAGGCCAGCATCTGATTGGCCAGTTCAGCGGCGCGTTTGGACGCTTTCTCGATTTCCTGGATGTTGTCGCGTGCCGGTGACATGGGCGAAAGCTCGTGCAGCGCCTGTCCCGCGTTGCCCAGGATGGCCATGAGCAGGTTGTTGAAGTCATGAGCG
>CAIWHK010000059.1 GCA_903912525.1 uncultured bacterium
CCTGCACCGATGTGCACGAGGTGGCGGCGCGGGTGGGCACTTGCGCCGGCGCAAGTCGCGTGAGATTCGCCCGGGGGCGCCGCGAGGTGGCGCACCTGCTCACTTCACGATCCGGCCGGCCGTGCGTGTTCGGCGCCAACCCGATCCGAAATGACGATAATTTCCGCCCCTCTTGACTTGAAATCACCTGATCAATATAGTGTTGTCGAACATCCAATTTCAGTGCATCCAGCCGGGCGGCCGCCGGGACCATCACATGCATCATTCATTGACCCGCAAAGAGATCGTGCCGTTCGCCGTCCAGTTCGGCTCCCTGGTGCTGGCCACCGCGGTGGTGGACCTCGTCCTTCACCGGGCAGGCCTGGTGGCCGTCGGGCGCTGGCTGGGCATCCCTGGGACGCTCCTGATCCTCCTGTCGTTCCTCTATTCCCTTCGCAAACGACGGTTGCTCCGCCAAGGCCGGCTGGTGACGTTCCTGCGGGCGCACGAGATCCTCGCCTGGGTCGGCACGCTCATGATCCTGGTCCACGCCGGCATCCACATCTACACGGTGTTGCCCTGGCTGGCCTTGCTCGCCATGCTGGTCAATGTCGCCAGCGGCATGACCGGCACCTACCTGCTGGCCCGCTCGCGGGACCATCTCGCGGCCAGGCGTGGGCACTACGCGCAGCAGGGTCTGGCCGACGCCGAGGTCGACCGGCAGCTGTTTCGCGACGCGACCTCGTACGAGTTGATGAAGAAGTGGCGGGCCGTCCACCTGCCGATCACGGTCGTCTTCGCCGGGCTGGCCCTGGCCCACATCGTGAGCATCTTCATGTTCTGGGGTTGGCGATGAGCCGACGCGCGCTCATGACCACGGCGCTGGCCAGCCTGGGCGCCATGCTGGCACTGGCGGTCTTCATCCCGGGCCGGATGGTCAGCCCGGGTCGCGTCATGGATGCCCACGGCAAGGTCGCCGACGACTGTTTCGCCTGCCACACGGTGTTCGGCGGCGCCCCCGCCGCGAAATGCATGGCGTGCCACAAGGTGGCGGACATCGGCCTGCGGACCACCGACGGATTGGTCATTGCCGGAGAAAAGAAGAACGTCGCGTTCCACCAGCGCCTGGTCGAGGCCGACTGCATCGCCTGCCACAGCGATCATCGCGGGGTCAAGGCGTTCCGGCCCATCAGCCGCTTTTCGCACGACCTCATCGAAGCCGGCCTGCGGGGGCAGTGCGGCGCCTGCCACCAGAAGCCCGGCGACGCGCTCCACCTGAGGGTCGACGCCAACTGCTCCCAGTGCCACACGATCACGGCCTGGCGCCCGGCGACCTTCGCCCACGAGCGGTACTTCCGCTTCAACCAAGACCACACCACGGCCTGCGCCACGTGCCATGTCGACAACGTCTATGCCGGCTACACCTGCTACGGATGCCACGAACACTCCCGCTCCGGAATCCGCTCCGAGCATGCCGAGGAAGGCATCCGCGACTACGAAAACTGCGTGAAGTGCCACCGCAGCGGCGACGAGCGCGATACCGACCGCAACGGGCGTGGCGGCGAGGGAAGCGGGGACGCCGGGCAGCAGGAGCGCGGCGAGGAACGCGGCGAGGAACGCGACGACGATTGATCAGCCTTCACGCGCTGCTCCAATCGCCCCTGAAAACAAGGAGGCCCGGGTCACCCCGGGCCTCCTTCGCTTGATCACGGGATCAGCGTTCGTCTACCGGAACATGCTCTTCAGCCCGCCCCAGGTCTCCGACTCGGCCGGGACGACCAGGCAGGTGCCCGGGCCGTTGTCCCAGTTGCTCGTCAGGTTGGTCTCGGCGGCCGCGGCGTTGTCCACGGTGAAGGTGCGGTTGCCGACGCTCTCCCACGTCGCGCAGTCGTCCTTCTTGAACTTGTACTCGAGGTTCTGCGGGATCGGCATGCCGGCCGGGAACACGATGCAGGCCTGGTAGAGGCCGGCGCCGATGGCCGTCATCGGAACGCCCGCGCCCCAGGCGGACAGCTGGGGCGCGTTGCCGATCAGGCAGACGCCGCCGGTCGTGCCGACCGCGTCGACGCAGACCTGGAAGCACACGGTCTTGGCGGAGTCCAGAAGCTGGCCGATGCCGCAGCCCAGGGGCAGGTTGTTCCAGCTGTCGGTCCCCAGCGTCACGGCCGTGGTGCCGTCGGTGGGCAGCAGCACGGAGCGGTTGCCGACGCCTTCCCACGAGTTGCAGCCGTCCTTCTTGTACTTGTACTCGAAGGCGGGGTTCGAACCGGCCGGGAACGTCACGGTGACGTTGTAGAGGTCGCCGCTGACCTGCGTCATGTTGACGCCGGTGCCCCAGCTGCCGATCTGCGCAGCCGAACCGATGACGCAGGGCGCGCCGCTGGTGGGCTCGCCGCTCATGCAGACCTTGAACGTCACATCGACGTTGTTCGGCAGCACGTTGGTCACGTTGTAGGTCAGGGGGTCGGCATGGCCGGCCTGGTCGTTGATCGCGGTGAAGCTCGAGCCGTCGGTCAGGTCGAGGGCCGTGAAGTCGCAGGTCACGGTGCTGGCGCCGGCCAGCATGGACTGCGGGACCTGGGCCGTGTACTCGTCGTTGGCGCCCACGTCGCCCAGGAAGCTCAGGGTCGTGCTGTAGGTGCCGCCGAGGTTGTTCGTGACGTCCATCTGCACGGAGATGTCCGCGCCCTGGCCGGCCGCGTCGGTGACGCCGCCCTTCCACACCTGTACGTAGACGCTGAACGGACCGGTCGGGACCTGCAGGCTGCCGGCGTTCGGCCACACATTGCCGGCCCAACCGATGGCGGCCAGCGACTGGCCGGCGGCGAGCATCGCCAGGGCGATGACCGCGAGCGTGATCAACTTCTTCATGGTTGCCTCCTGAAATGACTTCTGTCCCGTGTGAACGCCAGGGTGACGGCGGTGACGGGCGACTGACGCAAACGACGGGCGACCGCGCACGCGGGAGCGCCTGCCGACGACCCGCTGACCGGGGGTGGCTTTGCTGCCACCCCCCGCCATGGGACACGAATTACCAAGAGGATATTATCACAAAACGAGGTCCAATTGCCAGATTATTCCGTCAATTGAGCAAAATTGCCCCGCTCAGCGCCGGCACCGTGATGGTGATATCCCCACCCCGCAGGTCCAGTTTGTCACCGGTCTTGAAACTGGCGCCGGCGGCCTGCGGGAACAGGTCCGGGCCGACCTCAGCGTGCAGCACCAGGGGCGCCCCGGCGCCCGCCAGGTCCTTCAGGACGGCCTGCGACAGGGTCAGGCTGACCGGGGTGGTCCCGGCGTTGAACGCGGCCACAGCCAGCTTGCCGTCCAGCTCCCGGGCCACGAGATAGCCCTTGCCCGAGGTCTGCAGGGCCGTGAACGAGCCCCGGCGCAGCACCGGCGTGTCGCGGCGCAGCCGGGTGACCTTGCCGTAGAAGTCGCGCAGGGCCTTGCGCCGGGGGTCCCCGTCGTAGCGCCAGTCCATCGGGCGGCGGCAGTCCGGGTCCTTGTCGCCGACCATGCCGATCTCGTTGCCGTACCAGATGTGCGGCATGCCCACGTAGGTCATCCCGAACATCGTGCCGAGCATCAGGCGGCGCACGTCGCCGGCGCTGGTCAGGAACCGCACCGTGTCGTGGCTGTCCATCAGGTTCATCATCACCGCGACGGCCTGAGGCGGGTACTGGAACCGGCCCGGGCTCAGGCGGGCGTCGAACGACGAAGCGTCCAGCGAGCCCTTCCCGAAGAAGTCCATCACGGGATCGCGGAAGAACTTGTAGTTCATCGTGGCGTCGAAGCAGTCGGGACCGATCCAGCGGCCCGCATTGCCCCACAGTTCGCCCACCAGCCAGACGTCCTTCTTCACCGTGTCGCAGCGCTCGCGGAACAGCTTCCAGAACCAGAACGGCACCTCGTTGGGCACGTCCAGGCGGAAACCGTCGATGTCGTACTCGCCCAGCCACACGTCGGCGGTCTTCAGCACGTAGTCGACCAGCGGCTGGTTGACGGTCGCCTGCGCCGTATCCTGGACGTTGTTCTCGTCGGCGTTGCTGCGCTTCAGGTCGAAATTCAGGTTCGGGTGCAGGCCGAAACCCCACCAGCAGTCGTAGTAGTCGCTGGCGTTGAAGTCGCGGGTGTCGGGCAGCGGCCAGCGCTTGAACTCGTACCAGTTGTAGTACTGGCTCTGCGGGCCCTTCTCGACGGCGTCGCGGAAGGCGAAGTGCCAGTTGCCGGTGTGGTTGAAGGCCACGTCGACCACGATGCGGATGCCGCGCGCGTGGCAGTCCTTCACGAACGCCTTGAACTCCTCGGGCGACGCGAAGTGCGGGTCGATCGCCAGATAGTCCGTCGGGTCGTACTTGTGGTTGCTCATCCCCTGGTTCAAGGGGTTGAAGTACAGCACCGTAATGCCCAGGTCCTGCAGGTAATCCAGCTTCTGCCGGATGCCGGCGATGTCGCCGCCGTAGAACGAGAAGTAGTCGGGCTTGCCGTCGGTGCGGTACGGGCTGCGCAGGAGGCCGCCGATGTCGTACCAGTCGGCCACGGTGTGGAAGTACTCGCCGTTGACCTTGCCCGAAGCCGGCAGCTTGTTGGCGCCCGCGTACATGGGCTCCTTGAAGTCCGGGTCGTTGGCCTTGTCGCCGTTGTTGAAGCGCTCGGGGAAGATCTGGTAGACAATGCCGTCCTTGGCCCAGTCCGGGGTCAGGAACGGCGTGTGCTCGGCGGCGCGGTAGGAGAACGCCACCGGCGCGGCCTTCACCATGCCGCGGGCGCCGAAGAACTCGCGGTAGGCGCCGTCGTGGTAGGCGATCACGTACTGCAGTTCGTCGGTGGGTGAGCCCAGCTTCACCGTGGCCCGGTAGTACTGGAACGAAGCGTCCTTCTCGGCGGGCTTCATCACGACGCTGGTCTTGCTCTCGCCGGGCGTCCAGGCGCCGGCGCCCACGTTGAAGTACACGACCAGCTTGTCCACGTCCTCGAGATGCGCGCGCGCCGTCAACACGACCTCGGTCGCGCTGATCGGGTTGCACGTCGAGTAGTCGAAGGTGGGTTCGAGATCGTCGCTGAACACGGCGCCGTCGTTGCGGCCGATCTTGATGGTCGCAAACGAGGCGTCCACCTTCAGCACCGAGTTCTTGCCGCCGAAGCCGTCGTCGCTCGCCTCGGCGTTGTTCGGGTCCTGCTTCCAGTTGCCGTCGACGACGAACTTGTACTGGTAGGTGCCCTGCGCCAGCAGCAGTTTGACGGTGTAGGTGCCGTCCTTGTCGGGGTCGGTCATGCGGGTCTTGGAGTCGTTCCAGTCGTTGAACGTGCCGGCCAGGAAGACGTTCGTCACGCCGGAGATCACGGGCGTGAAGGCGAACTCGACCGAGCGCACTTCGCCGTCGCCAGCCGCCGCCGCCGCACCGCCGGCCGCCGGGGCCGCGCCGCCGGCCGCCGCCGCATCGATGCGATCCTTGCCCGCCGGCACCTTCACCACGGAATTCTTGCCGCCCAGGCCGTCGTCAGCAGCCGCCGGATTGGCCGCGTCCTGCTTCCAGTTCCCGTCCTCGACGAACTTGTACATGTAGCTGCCCGGGGCCAGGTCCATGACCAGCGTCCAGGTGCCGTCCTTGTTCGTCATCGGGTTGGCGCTGTCGCTCCAGCCGTTGAACTCGCCCGCCAGGCACACCTTGCCGACGCCGGGCGCCGCATGCGAGAACGTGACCGCGCACTTGCCACCGGCCGTTGGCTTCGTCGCCGCAGGAGCCGGGGCCGCCTTGGCCGCAGGCGCCGCCACGGGCGCCACCGCGCCACCGGCGCCGACCTTCATCACCGAGTTGTTGCCGCCGAAGCCGTCGGGCGCCGCCTCAGGATTGCCCGCGTCCTGCTTCCAGTTGCCGTCGACGACGAACTTGTACATGTAGCTGCCCGGCGCGAGGTTCATGACCAGCGTCCAGGCATCGCCGTCCTTCGTCATCGGGTTGGCGCTGTCGCTCCAGCTGTTGAACTCGCCCGCCAGGCACACCTTGCCGGCGCCAGGGGCGTCGCAGCGGAACGTGACCGGGGCCGTGCCGCCGGCCGCGGGCGCCGCCGGGGCAGCCTTCGCCACCGGCGTGGCCGCCACGGCTGCAGGAGCCGCACCGCCCACCTTAACGGCGGCGACACCCTCGCCCACCTTGACGATCGAGTTGTTGCCGCCGAAGCCGTCGGGAGCCGCCTCGGGGTTACCCGCGTCCTGCTTCCAATTGCCGTCGACGACGAACTTGTACATATAGCTGCCCGGCGCGAGGTCCATGACCAGCGTCCAGGTGCCGCCATCGTTCGTCATCGGGTTGGCACTGTCGCTCCAGCCGTTGAATTCACCGGCCAGGCTGACCTTGCCGGCGCCGGCAGCGGAGTGGGTGAAGGTCACCGGGACGGCGCTCGCCGTGGCGGCCAAAATGCACAGCACGACGGCCAGCAGGACCGTCGGAGACACGGGTCGTAGCATCGGGCGCATGGATAGGCTCCTGAGGCAGGGTGAAGAAGGCCGCAGCGCGGGAAGCGGGCGACCGATCGACTTTATCGCTCCCGGGGGTCCTAATCAAGGAGCTTGCCCGGTGGCCCGGGCTCCCCTGTTCAATCGGATGAGGATATGTTACAATTGGTGAGTAATTTTGCTCCCATTTAATCTCAGGTTCGCCGGCGCGTCCACGTGCCCCGAGGAGTACCCCACATGCAGCGGACTTTCCCGCGCCCCGGGCGCCTCCTGCGAACCGGCCCATGGGCGCCCGCCCTGGTAGCGATGCTGCTGGCTGCTGCCTGCCTGCTGCCCGGCTGCGGCGCCGACCGTGCGGCCCCCGTGGCGCCGACCGCCCCGACCGTGCCGATCGACGACGACCTGGCCAAGGCCCGCACCGACACGTTCATCCTGCACGCCTACGCAGTCGACTCGGTCTACCTGGCCGGCAGCCAGAACGCCTGGGCCACGGCCGACCCGACCTGGCAGCTGACCCTGCAGCCGGACGGCTACACCTGGCGCCTGATCCGCAGCGTCGCCGACGGGCTGTTGACCTACAAGTTCGTCCTCAGGAAGGGCGCCGCGACGCTGTGGCTGACCGACCCCAACGCCTACGAGGTCGTGACCGACGGCTACTCGGGCAGCCCCGCCAACTGGAACGCCGTGCGCGGGCGCACCTTCACGAAGCCCCGCCCCCTCGGCTGGACCATCGATCGCTCGCGCCTGGTCATCTACGAGATCGCCCCGAACGATTTCAGCGCCGCGGGCACGTTTTCCGCCACGCAGGCGGGCCTGACCTCGGTCGCCAACCTGGCCGACCTGGGCGTCAACGCCATCCAGCTGATGCCGGTCACGGCGCCGTCGTACAACGGCTGGGGCTACGACCCCGTGCTGCAGGCCGCGCCGAACCCGAGCTACGGCAATCCCGTCACCTTCGCCGCGCTGGTCGATGCCGCGCACGCCCGCGGCATGGCTGTCATCGTCGATGCGGTGCTCAACCACATGGCCGGCGGCGCCACGATCAAGCAGCTGGACACCTTTGCCGGCGGCAACCACTTCACGACCACCGAAGCCAATCCCTGGGGCATGGTCGAGCTGAACTTCAGCGACCCGGCCCTGAAGGCGCACATCCTGGCCTCGGTTTGCCACTGGGTCGACGCCTACAACATCGACGGCTTCCGCTTCGACTACGTGGGCGGCGAGCCCTACACCACCTGGGACTGGCTGAGGACCGAGCTGCGCGCGCGCTACCCGAACCTGCTGCTGATCGGCGAGGACTTCAACTACGCCTCGTCGGGCAACTCCGTCACCCACGGCTATGACGCGCAGTGGGGCGGCAACCACACCGACAGCTGGGGCGGCGGCGGCAACAACTTCAACCAGGTGGCGATCACGGCGCTGACCGAGCGCGGCTTCGCGACCCGCGCCTCGACCACCCCGACGGTCGGCGCCTGGGGCGTCCCCTACAACAACATGTGGGCGATGGCGAATGTGATCTCCGCCAACAGCGGCTACAGCGGGCCCGGCTGGGGCGACGGATTCAGCGACGTGAAGTACCTCGAGAGCCACGACGAGAATCGCGTGGTGTGGTCGGTGAACACGAACGGCTCGACCGGCGCGAAGGCGATCGGCGGCCTGCAGAAAGCGCGCCTCGGCGCCATCGTCTCGCTGACCTCGGTCGGCATCCCGATGATCTACAACGGCCAGGAGATCGGCTCGGGTGAATTGCGCCCGGCCAGCCCGACCACCACCAAGATCAACTGGGCCGCCGCCGACGCCTCGCTGCGCCTGGCCTACAAGCGCCTGATCGACCTGCGCCTCGAGCGCGCGGCGCTGCAGAGCGAGTACACGTTCTTCCCCTGGCGCGGCAGCAACCTCGACCAGACCGAGTACACGCTCACCTACTGGCGCAGTTCGACGTCCAACAGTGCGGCGGCCGAGTTCGTCGTGGCCTGCAACTTCGACCATGTCGACCACACGTGGAACGTCTCGTTCCCGTCCAGTGGCGCCTGGGTGAAGCTGGATCTGGCAGCCGACAACGTGCAGATGGAGACGATCAGCGGGGCCTCGCGGCCGACCACCCTGCCCGCATCGACGGCGCTGATCTGGATCAAGGCCGACGGGAGCACGGGCGTGCCGCAATAGCGTCGGCGTGGCCTCGCCCTCCAACGCGGGACCCCGGCCTGGCTGGGGTCCCGCGTCGTTCCACTAGTCCATTTCCTTAATGCTTGCCTCATTCAGTATAGGTGATATCCTTACATTCATTCGGGCCGGCATGGTGCGCCATGTGATGATGGGAATCCTTCTCAGGTCATCAAACGGGTGATGCGCTCCCGCGGCACGGACCGGCCGATGATGGAAAGGGAGTCCATGATGAAGATGTTGCTCATGAGCCTTGCGCTGGTCGCCACCCTGGCGGCCGCCGCCCCCGCCCTGGCCACGTGCTCGATCACCGGCAACTGTGCCGCGACCGCGAACACCGATCCTGCCCGCCCCGGTTGGACCTACACGCTGGTGGTCACGTGGGACACCGGCACCCGCTACGCCCTCAGCCACCTGGACCTGCTGCTCGACTCCGTGGGCGCGCGCTGCAGCTGCGCCGACATGGCCGAAGGGCTGGTGCTCGTGAATCCGGCCGGCACCTCCGACGGTGAGGGCGGTTGTGCCGTCCCCTACACCGTGGCCCTCGAGTGCCAGGGCGACCCGAGCATCCCGGGCGTCGGCGGCATCCTGTTGAAGTTCGAGCCGAACGAGGCCGACTGCCAGCCCGCCGCAACCGGCACGGCGACGTTCACCTTCAGCTCGCCGCTGCCGCCGGTGCCTGTCGACGAGGACATCCTGTCGCTGGTCGACAAGTACGGCACCCAGCATTGCTTCGGGCAGCTGACGGGTGTCTTCCCAGGCATGGCCTGCAACCCCGTGGCCGACGAGGGCCGCGCCTGGGGCGCCGTCAAGGGCCTGTACCGCTAGGGTCCCGAGCGGTGTGGCCTGCACCGCACCGCAGGACGAAGGCCGCCCCCACGCAAAGGGGGCGGCCTTTTGCCTTCCACGGGCGCGCGGGCGGCCGCCGTTACTCGATTGCCAGCAGCTTCCGCCGCGGCGCGTAGGTGACGCGCGCGCCCTCGAAGACGGCCGAGCCGAGGATCCCCTCCACGCCGGCCAGCAGCAGCGCGGTCTCCAGCAGCATCGGCAGCGAACCGAAGCGCAGCGGGAACGCCTGCTCGCAGAGCGCGACGCGCTGCTCCACCAGTTCCACCTCGAACTCGCCGAAGCCGGGGAAGAAATCCTGCTCCCGGCCGACCTTCGGCAGGTCCGCCGTCAGCGACGAGTGCAAGTACGAGAGCTTGGCGCCGGTGTCGAAGAACAGGCGCCGCGGCCGGCCACCGACCTCGACCTCGACGATCGGCACCCCGGTGAAGAAGTCGAGATGCGCCGCGCGCCGGCCGATGGGCAGGCTGTCGGTCGTGAACGTGACCGTGCCGCCTTCCAGGTGCAGCCGCATGTCGTATCGTGACAGGATATCCGCTCCCATCAGCACCGTGATCCGCGTGCCCACCAGGTCGCCGACCTGGTCGACCGTCGTCCCCTGGAACGACGGCTGCAGGCGATGCTCGCTCCCCATGAACGCGAACGCGGGGCGGTTCCCGACGCTGTGCGGCGAGCCCGTGTCGATCAGCACGCGGTCCTGGTCGACCTCGACGAGGATGTGGCCGTTGATGTTGTAGCAGGGGTAGGTGACGGAAGCGTCTTGCCCCATGCCCTGCCGGGCATGCATGGACGACATCTTGTCGAACCGTCCCTTAGCCATGTATTCACGCTCGGTGTACATCAGCTTGCGCTGCCGCGCGTCGTAGAAGCGCTCGCGCTCGTGGCGCAGGCGATCGGCGCGCCCGCGCAGGTCCCCCACGCGACCGGCAAGCGCCTCGTCGTCGAGCCCCAGGCCGTCCAGCTGCGCCGCGCAGGCTTCCAGCAGGGCGGCCGCCTTGTCGAAGCTCCCCTGGTCCGCCAGTTCGATCGCGCCCGCCTGCGCGCGCGAGGCCACCAGGAATGCCGCCTGCAGCGTCACCTCGCGGTCGGGGCTCACATTCACCAGTTCCTCGCGCGGGGCCAGCCCGACGGTCACCGGCAACGTGCACGAGTCGGACTCGAACCCCGCGCCGGTCGCCTTGCGCCAGCTGACCTGGACATGGCCGATCACGGCCCGGCCGTCTTCACCGGCCGCGAGCGCGTCGGCCGCGATCTCGAGCACCAGGTGACGCGCCCGGCTGCCGAAGAGGTCGCCCAGCCGCCAGATGCCGTCGTCGGCGACGGCGTAGGTATTGAGCTGCTCGACGCGCAGGCCGTCGAGCGCGGGCACGAAGCGCACGGTGACGTCGCCGGCATCGACCGTCAGCAGGTCGCCGAGCTCCTCAGCGAACACCGCTGAGGCCTCGGCTGCGTGGCTGAGGAAGTAGGTGGCGCCGCCGCCACGCTCGGCCATCAGGCCCAGCAGTTCCTCGTTGTAGTCGGCGCCGACACCGATCGTCGACGTGGTGATGCCCTGCGAACGGAAGCGGTCGACCACTTCCCCGATGCCCGCGGGCCGCACGATGCCCGCGTTCGCCTGCCCGTCGGTCAGCAGCAGCACGCGCGTCAGGCGCCGCGGGGAAAGCTTGCGCGCTGCGAAGGCTCCGCCCTGCTCGTAGCCTCCGCACAGGTTGGTGTTGCCGCCCGGGCTCAGCGCGTCGAAGCCCGCCGGCGCGCGTCCCTCGAGCTCGGCCACCATGACCGGCGGCAGCAGGGGGCTGATGTTGTTGTCGAAGGCCACGAGCGAAACCGTGTCGGCCGGGTCAAGCGAACCGAACAGGGTGCGCACGGCTTCCTTCACGCTCTCGAGCTTGCCGCCGGCCATCGACCCCGAGCGGTCGATGACCACGGCGAGGTTCAGCGGCGTCCGGGCCGCATCCGGCCGCGGCTCCGGTTCGAGGGAGACCATCACCCTCACGGTCACGGGTTCGCCGGCGGGAACGCGATCGAAATCAACCTTGGCATGGGTCTTCATGGATTCCTCTCCTTACTTCGTGCCATGACCGGATACCCGGTCCGCCAACTGCGCCACGATTTGCCGATAGGCATCCGCCAGGTCCGACCTCAGCAGCACTTCGAACCCGTCGGCGACCGATATTCGCTCCCAGGTTTCTCTGGTCGTGCCGGCCGTGCCGGGCGGCCGAAACGCGGACGGTACCGGCGCCGCATCCGGCCCGTTCCTCTCGGCGGCGAACTCCCTGGCGGGAGTCGGCGCCGCCGGGCCGGCCAGATCCAGCAGCGACCGGTTCCACGCCGGCCCTGAAACGGCCTGCCGCACCCGCGTGTTGAGCCAGTCGTCCAGGCCCCGCGTGTCCCACGGCTTTGACGCCGTGCCCGCCTTCTTCGCCATGGCCCGCATCTGGGCCAGCGTCATCCCGTCCATCGCCTCCCGGATGCCCGAGAGCTTCAGGTGGGACTTCTGAAGCTCGCGGGTCAGCTTCAGCCGAAGCAGGTGCTCTTCGCCGTACCGGGCCCCGCCGCCCGTGCCCCGGGGGGCCGGCAGGATGCCTTCCTTGACGTAGAAATGGATGGTTCGCCGGTTGACGCCGGTGAGCGACTCGAGGTCGGTGATCGTGTATTCGTACCGGGTTTCGTTTGTCATGGGCACAACATAACACATACCATGTCATGTTGTCAATAGCGTGAAGCGGTTTTTTCGGGCCTGTCGGGCGACCCGCCCTGACATCCCGATCCCATTCCCGTACATGCCCTTGGCCCCCACCCTCGCGCGTGCTAACCTGCATCGGTTGCCATCCGCAACCCGCACGCACCCCAGACCGGGAGCCGTCCACTCGTGGCCCAAGTCATCCTCGACAAGGTCAGCAAGACCTACCCCGGCGGCGTCATCGCCGTCCACCCCGTGGACCTGCAGATCCCGCACGGCGAGTTCACCGTGCTGGTCGGTCCCTCGGGCTGCGGCAAGTCCACCACGCTGCGCATGATCGCGGGCCTCGAGGAGATCACCAGCGGCACCGTGTCGATCGGCGACCGCGTGGTCAACGAGGTCGAACCGCGCGACCGCAACATCGCCATGGTCTTCCAGAACTACGCGCTCTACCCGCACATGGACGTCCGCGAGAACCTCGCGTTCGGCCTGAAGATGCGGAAGATGCCGAAGGCCGAGATCGCCGCGAAGGTCGACGAGGCCGCGCGCATCCTCGGCATCGAGGAACTGCTCGCGCGCAAGCCGCGCGCGCTGTCGGGCGGACAGCGGCAGCGCGTAGCGCTCGGCCGCGCCATCGTGCGCGACCCCGACGTGTTCCTGTTCGATGAACCGCTCAGCAACCTCGACGCGAAGATGCGCGTGCAGATGCGCGCCGAGATCGCGCGGCTGCACCACAGCCTCGGCGCCACGATGATCTACGTGACGCACGACCAGACCGAGGCCATGACCCTCGGCCAGCGCATCGTCGTCATGAAGGACGGCATCGTGCAGCAGGTGGCCGCGCCGATGGAACTCTACGAGCGCCCGGCCAACCGGTTCGTGGCCGGCTTCATCGGCTCGCCGGCGATGAATTTCATGAGTGGCCGGCTCGAGCGCGCCGACGGGCTGCGCTTCGTCACCGACCAGGGCGATGCCGTGCTGATGCCGGCGACGTTCGCGCCCGCCGCCGCCCTGGTCGGCCCGGCGTTGGTGCTGGGCATCCGGCCCGAACACCTCGAACTGGCGGCCGGCGGCGCCAAGGCGGGCCTGACGGCCCCCGTGCAGGTCGTCGAGGCGCTCGGCAGCGAGACGATGGTCCACCTGGGCGTGGCCGGCGGCACGTTCGTCGTGCGCTGCGCCGGGCAGGCCACGGCCGCCATCGACCAGTCGCTGGGCGTGAACCTGCGCGCCGAAGGCATCCGCCTCTTCCAGAACGACGACCGGGGCCAGGCGCTGCCGCTCGCCTGAGCCGCGCGGGAAGGACGGCAGTGCGCTACAGCACCGACATCGTGGTGATCGACCTCGAGGCCTCGTGCCCGGAGGCCGACCAGGGCAACAATGCGGTCGAGCGCAGCAGCATCATCGAGATCGGCGCCGTGCGCCTGGACCGCCGCTCGCTGGAGATCACGGCCACCTTCAGCGAACTGGTGCGCCCCGAGGACCACCCCATCGTCCCGTTCATCACCGAGATCACGAGCATCACGCCCGAGATGGTGGCCGACTGCGAGACGTTCGCTGCCGTCGGCGCCCGCTTCCTGGAGTGGTACGGGCCGCGCAACAAGGCGATCATCGCCGCCTTCGGCGCCTACTACGACATCCCGCTGCTGCGCAAGGAGTGCGACCGCTACGGCCTGGACTTCCGCGCCCACATCGTCGGCGGCGCCTTCGACCTGCGCGCGACGGCCATCGCCTGGCTGGCCGAGCGCGAACTGAAGACCAGCGGCCAGAACCTGTCCTCGGTGCTCGACCAGATGGGGCTCGCCGACCGGTTCCAGGCCCATCGCGCCGTCGAGGACGCCCGCGCGGCCGCCGCCGTCCTGCAGATGCACCACCTCGGTCGCGTGCCGGGCCTGTGACCGTGCGTGCCCCTGTGCAACCCGGGGGCCGTTCCGTGCGTCCGATGTGCGCCCGAGCCGTCACCAGATTCCGTGAACAAGGCGGTCCCATGAACATCCCCCGGCGCACATCCCTCCCGGCGCTGCTGGCGCTGCTCATCTCTGCGGCCACCGCAGTTTCCGCAGCCTCCGGAGTCTCCACGCCCGCCGCGCCACCCGCCGGCGCGCCCGCGCGACTCGCCGTCTCGCACGAAGGGGCCGGGTTCATCTACGGCCACGTGATGATGCGCGACGGCACCACGCACGAGGGCTACCTGCGCTGGAAGGACGAGGATGCCTTCTGGGACGACCTCTTTTCGGCCCGCCAGAACGACCCGCCGTGGTTCGAATACGCCGACCAGGAGCAACTGGCCGCCGACCAGCGCCAGCGCTATTACCAGAGCCACGGCCTTGTCGACCGCCTGGCCTGGGCCATGCACCATCGCGACGACGAAGTAAAGATCAGCCGCCGGTTCATCTGCCGGTACGGCGACCTGGCGGCGCTGAAGCTGACCGAGGACGAGGAGGAACCGGTCGTGGCCGTGGTGCGCGACGGCCGCGAGGTGACCGTCCGCGGCCCTTCGCGCGACGTCGATTCCGACCTCCTGGTCTACGGGAAGGCGGACAAGCCGGCCGAACTGGCCTGGGCCGACGTGCGCGAGATCCGCTTCGCTGCGGCGCCCGCCACGGCCACCCCCTATGCGCGGCGGCTGGCGGGCACCGTTGAAGCCCGCGGCGGCACGCTGGTGGGCAACCTGCAGTGGGACACTTCCGAGTGCACCAGCCTGGACGTGCTGGACAGCAAGCAGGAGGACGTGCCGCTGGAGAAGGTCAGGCGCATCGCGCGCAACCGGCGCGGCGGCAGCAGCGTGACGCTCCTGGACGGCCGCGCGCTGGAACTCGAGGGCACCAACGACGTCGGCGAGGGCAATCGCGGCGTGGCGGTCGAAGTGGCCGGGCTTGGCCGCGTGCTGGTGCCGTGGAACCGGTTCACGGCCGCCGACCTGCGCCTGGTGCCGGCGGTCTCGCCCAGCTACGCGGACTTCGCCGTGCCGACGCCGCTTAAGGGGACCATCGCGACGAACGACGGGAAGACGCTTGTCGGACGACTCGTCTACGACCTGGACGAGGCCTATACGTGCGACCTGCTGCACGGCAAGCTCGAGGAATGCGACTACCAGATCCCGTTCGCGCGCGTGGCCGCCATCGCCCCGCGCGGCGAGGCCACCTGCGAGGTCACCCTGCGTGACGGCCGGAAACTGGTGCTCGGGGGCGACGAGGACACCGGCGAGGGTCACGCCGGGATGCTTGTCTTCGCGGACGGGCAGGACAAGCCGACGTGGCTGCCGTGGAGCGCGGTGAAGCGGATCGACTTCACGCCGTAGGGCGTAGGCCGCCGCCGGCCTACGGGACGTCGATCACGATCCCGGTGACGTCGCCGCCGTTGCCGATCACGATCGGCGTCGCGGCGGCCCATTCGGTGGCGTGGGGATACCAGACGATGCCCGCCGGCGCCGGCTCACCCGTGCGCGGCGACGAAACCGATGCGGGCAGGTAGCCCAGCTTGTACGACCCGTCCTCGAGTCCCTGCAGCAGGAACTCCTTGGTCGCCGTTCCATACCCGTAGGTGCGGCCGAGGACGATGTCGTCGTCCGCCCCCGTGACGACGATCACCCCCCAACTCGACGAGTCCGTCGCCACGGTGGCCATGCCGCTGATCGTGCCGCCCCGCTCCATCCTGACGTCGAGACGCACGACGCCGCCGCCGTCCGGGACGGAGACCAGCGTGGCCGACTCCGGGGTGGCGGCGCGGTCGTACCACTGTGGGCGCGCCGGCGACGACCCGAATGATCCGCTCTTTGCGCGCAGCAGGTACTGTCCGGGCAACATGCAGGTGAGCACGACCTGCTCGTCGTAGGAGCTGTAGATCCGCATGACCAGCGACTGGTCGACGGGGTCCATGAACTCTAGGGTGACAGAATGGTGATCGAGGCCGGGCGACCCGGCGACCACGCGGATGACCGCGCCCGGGAGGACGGCGTCGGCGCCGCTGATCGTCTCACCCGGCACCAGTGGGAAGACGGTCGCATTTTCCTCCCGCGGGCCGCCCACCCAGTAACTGATGCTCCGGTCAGCCGCCTCGATCCGGACCGGCACCGGGCGGTGGAACTCGAACGAGAAGCTGCCGTCCGGCAACGGGCGGTACGGACCGGCGACCGGGTTGCCGTCCAGGTCGTAGGCCATCAGGCGCGGCACGGTGACCTGCATCGCCTGCCACGCGCCGGTGATGCGGCCCTCCAGGCGCGCCACGGGTCCCGGAAACGAAACGGGGACCTCGCCCAGCGAATCGGCGCCGGCTCGGTACCAGGCGGCCGAATCAATGAGCGCCGTTCCCGGCAGCCAGTACTGCTCGCCGTACCTGGACCCCGGACCTTCCCAGACCAGACGGACCCGGTAGTCGCCCGGGGGAAGCGGCCCCGAATCGAAATCCACGAGGCCGTCGCTGACATCGGCCTCGTCATACCGGATATCGCTTCCATCGGGCGCCCATTCGGTCCTGCGGTAGTACGTCACGTTCATGCGGTATGCCGCCAGGCCCGCCGGGACCTCGCCGGCCAGGTGCAGGCTCCCGAACCGGAAGTCGACCCGGGTCGAGGGCATTGCCGCGGACAACCGCAACGTGTCGGCTTCCCCGGAATGGCTGACGATGACGCCGTCGGGTCCGCGCCAGTAGGAACTGTACCCGACCTCGGCTGCCGCGACGTAGTCGCCGGCCGGCAGTTCCAGGCGATACCCCCCCGCCTCGTCGACCGGCCCGACGAACTCGCCCGTCGCCGTGCCGACGCGCCTGAACCTGACGAGCAACCGGTTGTCGCCGGCCCCGAAGCGGGTCACGTTTCCCGTGACGGAGCACGTCGTCGCCTGCGGTTGCAGGGACGATTCCCCGCTGCCGCAGCCCGCCTGCAACAGCGCGGCGAAGACCGAAGCCGCGACCGCGGTCCCCAGCGACCAGGCCCGGAACCGCCTGTTCATCGTTCTTCCCCCACGGCCTTGCCGGGTCGCAGCCAGAGCAGGTCGGTGATGGCGTTGGCTTCGCTGATGGTCAGCCGGGTCGCCTCCGCCAGGACGAACGTCCCCGGATACCAGTAGGGCTGCCCGCGGGAACCGAGGCTCAGGCAGTAGTCGCCGTCCGGAAGCCCGGCCAGCGAGAACGCCCCGTAGTACATGTAGAGCGGCTCGTCGCACACCTGTGCGCCGGCGCCGTCATGCACATACACGGCGTGCGAATTCCAGTCGGTGTCCGTCTCGCCTTCGAAACGCCCCAGGATGCTCCCGCCGCTCCGCAGCACCATCGTCAGCTCGCGGGTCGCGCCGACGACGACGTCGAGCGGTACGGACCCGTCGGCGTCGGCCGCCCCGTCGTACCACTGCGGCTGCCAGGGATCGTCCACGCAGAAGCCGTCCACCCGAAGGTGGTAACGCCCCTCGGGCAGGTTCGGAACCCGTATCGGGTTCCCGTACGTCCGCACCGGGATCTCGGACCCGTCCTCGCGGCGCAGGACGATGGAATGGTAGCTGGGCACGAGGTCGCCCGGCCCGTCGAAGCGGATGTTCAGGGCACCTTCCGACAGGTCCACGCCTTCGACGTTCAGGCCCGGCTGCAAGTCGAAAACCGTGGCCGCGGCCAGCGACGTCCCACCGTACCAGTTCTCGATATAGCGACAGACGGTCCGGATCTTGACGGGCTCAGGAACGAGAAGGTCGACCCGGTAGGTTCCGTCGTCGTTGCAGTAGGCTTCGGAGATCTTACGTCCCCCCGCTGTCACCACCTGCACTTCCATGTTGTCCCCGGACGTCTGCCAGCTGCCCGTCACGCGGCCCGAGACGGAGGCGTAGTGTTCCCGCAGGTCGACGCTGTACTCGGCGGCTCCGGATGTGGCATCGAGCGAATCGCCTTCGGCTGACACATAAGTGGACGGCAGGTAGAACTCGGCCATGTCGAAGCCGATGCTCAACCGCATGACGTAACTCGAGCGCGGCATCAGGCGCAGGTCGAAAACGGCCAGCCCGTCCTCCACGCGCGCTTCGCCGGCGGCGCGGTTCCGGGCGCCGGCCAGATTCAGCCTGGCGTACATGCCGTCGAAGGCCGGCGGCAGCGTGAGCACGACATGTCCGCGCGCGCGTTCGAAGTCGCGACGACGAACGCACCTGCCGACGAGGATGGTGTCACTATCGGCAGCGAAGTACGTGCCGGAGGCGGCGAAACCCACACGCGTGCTGTAGAGACCGATGGGCAACTCGGCCCGGTACCAGCCCGTGGAGTCCGCGGTCACCCTCAATTCGGTGTAGAGCGGCCCCGTCTCGTCGCGGAATTCCACATACGCCGGCACCCCGAACGCCCCTTCGCGAACCCGCCCCTCGACGACGCCGATGGACGAGGAGGGATCCACCGGCGGCAACTCGCTCATGCAGGCGCCCAGGCCGAGTGTACAGCCGAGCGCTACCAGCGCCGCCGGGAGCAGGGACTTGTGGGAGCGGTGGGGACGGACGGACATGCGCACCATGGCGAACTTCCGGTGAGATGTGCGGGGTTGTGCCGCCCGGCCGGCGACGGGCCGGGCCCTGGTCCGCCCTTTTTCCTGACCGAACCCGGCCGGGCGATAGTCGCACGCACGCACCCGGTCGTCAATCCGCCCCGGGAAGCGGGCGCCGAACCTTCCGCTTGAAACCACCCTCCCGGTGCCCCATTTTCCTGCAGTCCCCCCCGCGCATCCACCGCCCGGAAGGAGCCCTCCGTGTCCGACGCCGCCCGCCAGTTCGAGGCCCAGCAGCCGAATTTCGCCCGCTGGGAGATCCTCAAGGACATCATCGACCAGCAGATCGACCTGATGCTCAACTACCGGCAGAGCGGCCACCCGGGCGGCAGCCGCTCCAAGGCCCACTACTTCCTCAGCCTGTGCCTGTCTGGCGCCATGCGCTGGGATGTCCGCGACCCGGGCAAGCGCTTCAGCGACCGCTTCGTGCTCGTGGCCGGCCACACCGTGCCCCTGGTCTACGGCGCGCTGGCGGTGTTCAACGAGGCCCTGCGCCTGATGTACGCGAAGACGGGCGACGCGAAGTACCTGGTCAAGGGCGGCGCCGAGCGCATGCTGACCTGGGAGGACCTGCTGGACTTCCGCGATGTCGGCGGCCTGCCGGGCCACGCCGAGATGGCGGGCAAGAACCTGTTCGTGAAGTTCAACACGGGGCCCAGCGGCCACGGCGCGCCGGCGGCCGTCGGCGAGGCGCTGGCGCTCAAGTGCGCGGGCGCGGGCGCCGTGCGCGTGTTCGGCATCGAGGGCGAGGGCGGCCACACAGCCGGCTGCTGGCACGAGACGAAGAACTCGGCCTACGGCCTGGGCCTGGACAACCTGTGCATGATCCTCGACTGGAACGATTTCGGCATCGACCCGACCCCGTACAGCTCGATCGTCCACGGCACGCCGCGCGACTGGTTCGCTCCCTACGGCTGGGATGTGCACGAGGCGCCCGACGGCAGCGACTGGACGCAGGTCACGCGCGGATTGCTCGAGATGGTCAACGGCCCCGGCACGCCGCTGCGCCCGCGCATGATGTTCGGTCGCACGCGCAAGGGCCGCGGCTACCACAAGTACGACTCGGCCGCGCACGGCTCGCCGCACAAACTGAACGACGACAAGTTCTGGCTCTGCCGCAAGGACTTCTCTGACAAGTACGGCACACAGTGGCACGGCACGGGCCAGCCCGCGCCGGCCGACGCCGAGGCGCGCCGCGAGCAGTTCGCCGCCAACCTCAACGCCGCGCTCGACGTGCTGCGGCGCGACGAGGACCTGGTGCGCTACCTGGCCGACCGCCTGGTCGAGCTGGGCGACAGCGTGCCGGCCGACCTGCCGACGTTCCGCCTGCCCGAGGCGAAGAACCCGCTGAAAGACCCGGCGCTGCTGGACGTCTCGAATTACCCCGAGCAGATGTGGGCCCAGCCCGGCACGCAGCAGCCCAACCGCGCGGGCTTCGCGGCCTGGGGCAGCTGGGTCAACAGCTACTGCATCAAGCAGCACGGTCGCCCGCTGTTCCTGGTCTGCTCGGCCGACCTGGCCGGTTCGACCAGCATCTCCGGCTTCGGCGACGCGTTCGGCGACATGCCCAACGTCGGCTGGTATGACCGCGAGAAGAACCCGCAGGGCGTCATCATGCCGCAGGGCATCACCGAGTTCGCCAACGCCGGCATCATGGTCGGCGCCGCGTCGGTGAACATGTCGAGCGACCCTGAGAACGAGTTCAACGGCTTCTACACGGCCTGCAGCACCTACGCCGCGTTCAGCTACCTGAAGTACGGCCCGATGCGCCTCTACAGCCAGCTGGCCCAGGACTGCGAACTGAAGCTGGGCACCGTCATCTGGGTGGCCGGCCACAGCGGCCCCGAGACGGCCGAGGACAGCCGCACGCACTTCGGCATCTTCAGCCCCGCGGCCACGCAGTTGTTCCCCGACGGGCAGGTCATCGACATCCACCCGTGGGAGTACAACGAGGTGCCGGTGATGCTGGCCGCCGCGCTGGCCGTCGGGAAACCCATTGTGGCGCTGCACCTGACGCGCCCGGCGGTCAACATCCCCGACCGCGCGAAGCTCGGCTTGGGGTCGCACTTCGAGGCCGCCCGCGGCGCCTACATCCTGCGCGACTGGAAGCCGGGCCTGCCGCACCAGGGCGTCATCATGGTGCAGGGCACGATGAGCACGGCGGACCTGATCGACGCCCTGCCCCTGATCGACGAGGCCGGGGTCAACGTGAAGATCGTCGCGGTGCCCAGCCCGCAGCTCTTCGCGCTGCAGCCCGAGGAATACCAGCTGGAAGTGCTGTCGCCTGGCGACCGCCTCAACAGCACCTACGTGACCAACCGCGCGCGGCGCACGATGTACGACTGGACGTTCAACCCGCTGGCCGAGCGCTACGCGATGAGCAGCGACTGGGACGACGAGTGGCGCCCCGGCGGCTCGACCGAGGACGTCTGCGAGAACGCCGGCATCGACGCCGAGTCGATCGCGCGCGGCGTGATCACGTTTGCCGAGGACTGGCACCTGCGGATGAAGGAACTTGAGTCGATGCTGGGGCAGGCCAAGGGCTAGCGGCCGGGCCGGTTTCGGCAGGGAAAAGGAAAAGCGCCCGCGGTCGATGGCCGCGGGCGCTTCTTTTTGTCAGCAGCGGTCAAGCTGCTCGATCGACGCTGCTCGGTCGAAGCTGCTTACTTGGTCTCGGGGGCCTTGCAGGCACCCTCGGCCTTGGCCTTGCAGCCCGCGTCGGCCGTGGGGCAGCTCGCGCTGACCTTGCAGCCAGCCTCGACCTTGCAGCCAGCCTGGGCGCGGTGCTTCGGGCACGCCGGGCCTTCGCCGACCATGCACATGCCGACACACGCGTCGTCATTGCCGCCGCGGCTGCAATGCGACATGGCGGCATGGGGGTTGTCGTTGCCGCAGGCGGAAGCGTGACCCTTGCCATGGCCGCACTTCTTGGCGCAGGCCTTGGCCTCGCCGTCCTTGCACTTCGTCGCGCAAGCCGCGGCGTCGCCGCTCTTGCACTTCGTGGCACAAGCCGCAGCATCGCCGCTCTTGCACTTCGCCGCACAGGCAGCAGCATCGCCGCTCTTGCACTTCGTCGCGCAAGCCGCAGCGTCGCCGCTCTTGCACTTCGCCGCGCAAGCTGCAGCGTCGCCGCTCTTGCACTTCGTCGCGCAAGCCGCAGCGTCGCCGCTCTTGCACTTCGCCGCGCAGGCCGCAGCGTCGCCGCCGGCGCACTTCTTCGCGCAGGCCTTCTCTTCACCGTGCTTGCACGCGGCGGTGCAGGCCTCGCCCGCGCCGTGGGCGCACTTCATCCCGGCAGCCGGCGCCTCGCCGTGCATGCACGCGGCGGTGCAGGCCTGGCCTTCGGCGTGGTTACACTTCATCCCCGCGGCAGGAGCGGCGGCGGGCGTATCGTCAGCCGTGGCCAACGCCACGCACATGATCATCGCCAGGGCGGCCGCGCTGAGCACGGCAAGGTACTTGCGAGCATTCATGTTCTGTTCCTCCAGTTCGGATCAATTCGAATCACGGGCGGGCCGGTGCGGCGCGCCGTTCACGCAGACGGGAACGGGTGGGCGGCTCGCGGAGGCGGCTCGGGAGGACGCAGGTCACGCGAAGCGGCGACGTGATCGCCATGGCGGATCAACCCGAGCTCGGGGCGCTCGGGATCGGGCATCGAAAGGACATGGGCCACCAGCAGCAGCCCGTTCGTCCCGAAGCACTGGCCGCAGCGGGCCGAGCCCTGCTCGGGGCAGGCGGGCATCCGGCGTTCGCTGCCGTTCCGGTCGGCGCAACAGCTGCCGCAACCGTCACCCTGCGGGCGGGCTACGGCCATCGCCGCGCGCGCGTGGCAGCCGCCGACGGTGACCGGGCGGGCCTTGCGCACCATCGCCCCGCTGACCAACGGCCGCGGGGCCTGGCGCGCCTCCATGGCAGGCCACAACGCCAGCCAGGCCGCCAAGGGCAGCCAGAGGAACGCGGTCAGGGTGTGTGAACGGTGCGGCAAGCGGAAGCTCCCCCAAATCGACCTGAAATGGCCATGCGGCCGGAACCGGTGGGAACATCCGTCCCGTGGTTCGGGTTCCCGTCGCCACCATTGTGGCAGGCGGCGGCCCCGCGGGCAAGCCCGCAGCGCCACTCGACGGCCGGCCGGGCCGGGGCTATTGTGGGCTCCCGACGGCAACCGCCGACCCCGAACCTACGCAAGGAACGGACCATGCCCCGAATTTCCCGGCTGATCATCGGCGCGCTGACGGGCGCCTCCCTGGTTTCAGCGGCCCTGGCGGCCGACAAACCCGGCACTTACACCCTCGTCGAGAGCTGGCCCGAGCACACCGCCCTGGACCTGCCGCAGATCCCGGACGCGCCTGCCGTCTGGGCCCGCGAGATGGGCGCCGCGACCACGCGCCTGGACCTGGCCGGGTTCTACTTCAGCCGCAAGGGCGACGGCAAGGACGCCGTCGGGCCCGACAGCGCCCCCGACCACCTGGTGCCGGTCCTGGCGCAGGTCGAGGCGGCTGCAAAGCGCGGGGTGCCGGTGCGCCTGCTGGCCGACGCCAAGTTCGCCCGCACCTATCCCGAGCTGCCGGCCTGGGCCGGCACGCTGCCGGGCGCGCAGAGCCGCCTGCTGGACGCCGGCGCCGCCTGGGGCGGCGTGCTGCACGCGAAGTACTTCCTGCTCGACGACGACGGCCTCTATCTGGGCAGCCAGAACTTCGACTGGCGCGCGCTGGGCGAGATCCACGAGATGGGCATCCTCGTGCGCGACAAGGCGCTCGCAGCGCAGGCGCGTCAGGTCTTCGACCTGGACTGGAAGATCGCCGGCGATGCGGCCGCGACGCCGCCCGTGGCATACACGCCTTCCGCAGCGCCCGCCCATGTGCCGCTGGCCGAACTGCCGGGCGTGACGCTGACCGGCCCGGCCGGGAACCGCGTGCAGGCGGTGTTTGCCGCCAGCCCCGCCACCGGCCTGCCCGGGGGCATCCCCTGGGACCTGCCGCTGCTGGTCGACATGATGGACGCGGCGCGCGACTCGGTGCACCTGCAGTTGCTGTCCTACAACGTGTCGGAGCGCGACGGCAGCAGATTCGACGACCTCGACAATGCGCTCAGGCGCGCGGCCGCACGCGGCGCGAAGGTCCGCATCATCCTGGCGGACTGGGCCGCCACGAAGTACGCGCTGCCCGGGATCAAGAGCCTGTCGACGGTGCCCGGCATCGAGGTGCGCTTCACCACCATCCCGCCGCACCCGGACGGGTTCATCCCCTTCGCGCGCGTCGAGCACGCCAAGTACCTGAGCGTCGACGGCAACGCGTTGTGGGTGGGCACCTCGAACTGGTCGCGCGACTATTTCTTCGAATCGCGCAACCTCGGCGTGTTCCTCAAGGGCGCCGGCGCCCCGCGCGACGCCGACGCCTTCTTCAACCTGAGCTGGCAGGGCCCGTACGCCGTGAAGGTAACGGAGGACGGCGAGTACGCCGCGCCGCGCCGCAATTGAACCATCGCGCCGAAAGGGGATGAAGACATGAGCAACGACCACGGCGCGCCCGCGCGCCTGACGCTCGACCGCACCGTGCTGGTCGTGATCGACCTGCAGGAGCGGTTCCAGAACCTGATCCACGGCATGGACCAGGTGCTGGCGCGTGCCGAGCGCCTGATCGCCTTCTGCCGGCAGCTGGAGATCCCGGTGATCGTCACCGAGCAGTACCCCCGCGGCCTCGGGTCCACCGTGCCGCGCATCCGGGAAGCCTGCCGCCCGTTCAGCGCCATCGAGAAGACGACGTTCAGCTGCGCCGGCGACGCCGGGTTCATGACCACGCTGCGCGCCACCGGCCGCGACCAGGCCATCCTTTGCGGCATCGAGACGCATGTCTGCGTGTACCAGACCGCCAGCGACCTGCTGCGCGAGGGCCTGCAGGTGGCGCTGGCGGCCGACGCGGTCAGCTCATGCCGCGCCGCCGACCGCGACCTGGGCCTGCAACGGATGCGGGACATCGGCGCCGACGTCATGGGCGCCCAGATGATCATGTTCGAGATCGTTCGCGACGCGGCCACGCCCGAGTTCAAGAAGGTTTCGGCGCTGTTGAAGAACTGAGGACTCCGCCCGGAAAGAATGAAGCCATGCGGATTGCGCTCGCAAGGAACACGCTGCTCACCCTGGTCGCGACCGCGTGCCTGGCCACGACTGCCGGCGCAGGCACGCCGACGCCGCTGGGCATCAACCGCTCGGCGATGCCCGACACCGTGCGCGACTGGGGCGCCTTCAATGCCCGCGTCTGGCGCGATGGCCGCGTGTTCATCGCCGGACAGCCCGACTCGGCCGCGCTGGTGGGCGCCAATGCGCACGGCGTCGGGTGCATCGTGAACCTGCGCACACCGTCGGAGATGTCCGACCGCAAGCGCGTCCCCTACGACGAGGCGGCGCTGGCCGCGTCGCTGGGCCTCGAATACGTGAGCCTGCCGATGGGCGATGCGACCCATCCCTACACCGCGGCGGCGGTCGACAGCCTGGCGGCGGTCCTGGCCCGCCAGGACGGCAACGTGCTGCTGCACTGCACCGTGGGCTGGCGCGCCACCCACATGTGGGTGGCCTACCTGGTGCGGCATCAAGGCTGGTCGTTCCCCGAGGCGCTGGCCCGCGGCGAGCATATCGCCCTGACCGAATCCCCGTTCAGCGGATTGCTGGGCCGCCCGGTCACGCTGGAACTGGCTCCCTAGCAATACCTTCCGGCCCCGGCGGCTTTCGCTTGTCACCGGGGCGCGTTTCCGCTAGATTCGAACAACTGATCGAAAACGCCACCGGCGGCGCCCGGCGTCGCCTGTCCCGAGGATCGGTTGCGATGAGCGGATACCGGGGAGTCGACTTCTACCATTTCGACCGCTGCCTGAGCGACGAGGAGCGCAGCATCCGCGACACGGTGCGGCGGTTCGTCGACCAGAGCTTCCTGCCGGGCATCCGCGGGCACTTCCGCGACGGCACCTTCCCCCTCGACCTGATCCCCCAGTTGGGCGAGATGGGCCTGCTCGGCCCTTCGGTCAAGGGTCCCGGCTGCATGGGACTGAGCGGCGTCATCTACGGATTGATCTGCCAGGAACTCGAGCGCGGCGACAGCGGCCTGCGCTCGTTCGCCTCGGTGCAGGGCAGCCTCGTGATGTGGCCCATCTCGGTCTACGGCACCGATGAGCAGAAGGAAAAATGGCTGCCCGAACTGGCGGCCGGCCGGAAGATCGGCTGCTTCGGCCTGACCGAGGCCGACCACGGCTCGGATCCCGGCGGCATGGAGACGCGTGCCGAACGTGATGGCGACGGCTGGCTGCTGAACGGCAGCAAGCTGTGGATCACCAATGCCAACCTGGCGGATGTCGCCGTGGTGTGGGCGCGCACGCCCGAAGGCGTCAGCGGCTTCCTGGTCGAGCGCGGCATGCCCGGGTTCACGACCAACGTCATCCACGGCAAGTACAGCCTGCGCGCCTCGGACACCGGCGAACTGGTCTTCGACAACGTGCGCCTGCCCGACAGCGCGCGGCTGCCCGGCGCCCGCGGCCTGAAGGCGCCGCTGTCGTGCCTGAACCAGGCGCGCTACGGCATCGCGTGGGGCGTGGTCGGCGCCGCGCAGGACTGCTACGACACGGCGCTTCGCTATTCGCAGGAGCGCAAGCAGTTCGACAAGCCGATCGGCTCATTCCAGCTGGTGCAGCAGAAGCTGGTCACGATGGTGACCGAGATCACCAAGGCGCAGGGCCTGTGCCTGCAGCTGGGCCGGCTGAAGGACGACGGCATCAACGACGTGCCGCTGGTCTCGCTGTCCAAGCGCAACAACGTGGCGATGGCGCTCGACTGCGCGCGCATGGCCCGCGACATCCTGGGCGCCGCCGGCGTAACCGACGAGTTCTCGCCCGGCCGCCACATGGCCAACCTGGAATCCGTGTACACGTACGAGGGCACGCACGACATCCACACCCTGATCGTCGGGGCGGAGATCACCGGGCTGTCCGCGTTCCGCTAGGCTGCAACCACGAGCAAGGAGAGCGACCCATGTCCCTGGACTGGCTCCCGCGCGACGACAAACTGAAAAATCACGCGCTGTTCGGCACCGAGCACTGGGGCACCGAGGCCCCCTGCACGACCTACGAGAAGCGCCCGCTGCGCGACGACCAGGGCAACGTCGTCGACGGCCTCTACACGGCCTGGGTCACGCTCAACAACCCGGCGCAGTTCAACAGCTACACGACCGGCATGGTCAAGGGCGTCATCGCCGGCTTTCAGGCTGCGTCGTCCGACCGTTCGGTGGTCGCCATCGTGTTCACCGGCGCGGGCGACAAGGCCTTCTGCACCGGCGGCAACACGAAGGAATACTCCGAGTACTACAGCCGCCGCCCCAACGAGTACGGCGAGTACATGGACCTGTTCAACGCCATGGTCGACGGCATCCTCAACTGCAAGAAGCCCACGCTGTGCCGCGTCAACGGCATGCGCGTGGCCGGTGGCCAGGAAATCGGCATGGCCTGCGACCTGACGGTGTCGTCGGACCTCGCGGTGTTCGGCCAGTCGGGCCCCAAGCACGGCTCGGCGCCCGACGGCGGCAGCACCGACTTTTTGCCCTGGATGCTCCCGGTCGAGGACGCGATGTGGAACTGCATCTCGTGCGAGATGTGGAGTTCGTACAAGATGAAGGTGAAGGGGCTGATTTCGGCCGCGATCCCGGCCTTGAAGGTGGACGGCGTCGTGGTGCGCAACCCTTTGGTGGTCACCGATCGTTACGTCGACGAGGGCGGCGCCGTGGTGTACGGCGAGATGAAGACGGGCGCCGAGGCGGCTTCTGCGAAGGAACTGCTGAAGCGCGGCACGGTCGACCTCGCGGGCGTGGATAAGGAACTGGACCGCATCATCTGGCGCTTCGCGAACCTGTTCCCCGGCTGCCTGATGAAGTCCATCGACGGCATCCGCGCCAAGAAGAAGTTCTTCTGGGACCAGACCAAGCTGGCCAACCGCCACTGGCTGGCCGCGAACATGTCGGGCGAGGCCTTCCTCGGGTTCACCGCCTTCAACAACCGCAAGGCGACGGGCGCGGACGTCATCGACTTCATCCGGTACCGGCAGCTGGTGGCTGCGGGCGCTTTGATGGACGAGGCGATGTTCGCCGAGGTGCTGCCGAAGCCGAAGGCGGAGTAGGCGCGGCGAAGACGTTGGGATGGGAGCGGCGGGCCTTGTGAGGAGGCTCGCCGCTTTTTTGTGGTGAGGCGGAGGCGGGGACTTGCGCCGGCGCAAGTGGTCAGGGCGGCGCGGGTGGGCGTGGCGGCGCAAATGGTCGCGTTCCGCACGTGGCCCGGGGCGCCAACAGCGGCGCCACTGCGGCCCATGCTGAACAATTATTATCATTTATAAATCATTTCGCCCCTTGCGGTAAACGTCGTTCTTCGCTATCTTTTCGCCATCACCTTCCTCCCATGAAAGTGATTGCCGAACATGACGACCATCACCCTGTCCGCCTTTGCCCCCGGCTGCCCGGCCGCCCATGTCGATGCCTCCCTGCGCCAGGCGCTCAGCGCCTGCGACCGAGCCCGCGAGTGCGCGGTGCTGTGGTTCGCCGAGGTGCAGCGACACGCGCTCCATCGCGAACTCGGACACGCCAGCCTCCAGATCTACGCCACGCAGGCCCTTGGGTTCAGCGACAACCGGTACTGGCAGTTCAAGCGACTGGCCGATGACCTCGAGCGGTTGCCCGTGCTCCACGAGGCGGTGGCCACCGGTGAACTCGGCTGGACCAAGGCTCAGCAGGTGGCGCGCGTGGCGACGACCGAAACCCAGGCGGCGTGGGTCGAGCGGGCGCGCACGTCCAGCCGGCGCGTGCTGGAAGCGGACGTGAAGGCGGCGCGCAGGAGGCCGGTCGTCACCGACGCCGCGCCGCAGCTCGCATTGGGTATGCCTGTGGTGGCGGCCGTGCCCCAGGTCGAGGCGCCGAACACGATCACGCTGCGCGCCGACGGTCTCCAGCTAGCGCGGTTCGAGACATTGCTGGAAAAGGCGCGCAAACTGCGCGTTTTGCCTGCGGGCGCGGACAAGCTCGACGTCGTGCTGGCCGCGCTGGAGACGCTAGTGGCTGATGGAGTGGGCGCGGCCGCGCAGGGTCCGGCCGTCCAGGTCGTCGTCCAGCAGTGCCCGACTTGTGAAGCTGCGTCTGCTGTGACCAGCCGCGACGAGAAGCGACTTGCGCCGGCGCAAGTCGCGGCGCTCGCCTGTGACGCGCGCGTGCGGCGGAAGGGGGAACGCAATCGCGCCACCATCGCGCCTTCGATGCGGGCTGCGGTACTTTCGCGCGATCGACACTGCTGCGTCACGCCGGGGTGCGGGTCGGCACGCTTCCTGGAAATCCATCACCTGGTGCCGCGGGCCCGGGGCGGCACCAACCACATCGAGAACCTCGTCACCCTCTGCAGCCGCTGCCACCAGTTCGCGCACGACCATCCACGACTTGCGCCGGCGCAAGTCGGCGAGCTTCGACCCGACACCCCCTGAATCTGGCGTTGGCGCCACCGCACAACGGTGGCTTCCGGCCGGCGAGGACGGCGCGTGGCAGGTGGATTCGCGCCACCGCGAATCCACCTGCCATCCGCCCCACGCCGACCAGAAACCACATTTGCCGGTTGACCCCACCCCCCATGAATCGGTATGGTTTCGAACACCGGTTCGAAATCCACCCCTCCGGGTCAGGACTGCGCCATGTCGTTGGGAAATTTCAATTTGCACCATCCGGCGACCGTCGCCGAGGCATGCGCCCTGGGGGCCCGGTTCGGGCGCCAGGCCGCGTACCTCGCGGGCGGGACCGAACTGCTGGTGGACCTGCGGTCGGGCCGCAAATCGGTGGCCGAAGTCATCTCGCTGGGGAGCATCCCCGGGCTGAAGGGCGTGCGCGCCATCGCGGGCGGCATCGAGATCGGGGCGACGACCCCGCTGGCGGTCATCGCCGAGTCGCCGCTGGTCATCGCCAACTTCCCCGCGCTCGCTGAAGGCATCGCCACGATGGCCGGGCGGCAGGTGCGCAACCTGGGCACCATCGGCGGCAACTTCAGCTGCGGGGTGCCGTGCTCGGACACGCCGCCGATCGTCTGCGTGGCGGGCGGGCGCGTGGCGCTCGTGGCCGCCGACGGCAGCGAGCGCGAAGTCGCTGCCGAGAAGTTCGTCCTGGCGCCGCGGGTCACCGTGCTGCAGCCGGGCGAGATCGTGACAGCCATCAGGCTGCCCAACCAGCCCGCGCATTCGGGCGCCAGTTTCCAGCGGTTCTCGCTGCGGCGCGGATCGGCGCTCGCCGTGGCGTCGGTGGTCGCGTGGGTGCGGCTCGAGAAGAAGAACATCGCCGAGGCGCGCATCTACATGGGCGCCGTCGGGCCGGTGGCGCTGGCGGCGACGCAGGCGGCGGCTTCGCTGGTCGGCAAGCCGGCAACGGCGGAGGCCTTCGCCAAAGCCGGCGACCTGGCCGCGGCCGAGGCGCAGCCCATCAGCGACCTGCGCGGCAGTGCGGACTATCGGCGTGACATCGTCGCCGTGCTGGCGACGCGGGCATTGACGGCGGCGGTGCAGCGGGCGGAAGGCGGGGACCGATGAGCGGGCAGGCGCAACTGGTCAGTTTCACCGTCAACGGGCGCGCCCACACGCTGGGCGTGGCGCCCGAGACGACGCTCAAGCAGGTCATCCGCGAGGATCTCGGGCTGACGGGCACCAAGTGCGGCTGCGATGTCGGCGACTGCGGCGCCTGCACCGTGCTGCTGAACGGGCGGGCGGTCACCAGTTGCCTGGTGCTGGCGGCGACGTGCGAGGGCGCCGAGATCGTGACGATCGAGGGCGTGGCCAAGGGCGGCGAGCTGCACCCCCTGCAGAAGTCGTTTATCAAGCACGGGGCGCTGCAGTGCGGGTTCTGCACGCCGGGCATGATCATCTCGAGCCTCGAGCTCATCAACCGCAACCCGGCCCCGGACGAAGCCGACGTGAAGGCTGCCCTGGGCGGCAACCTCTGCCGTTGCGGGACGTACCCGCGCATCCTCAAGGCCGTCACCGGCTGGCAGGAATACGAGGGCCAGGCCCTCGACACCAAGCCGCGCGAGGATGACGAGCGCGACCAGGAGCGCGACCACAGCGTGGTCGGCCACGGCGTCACGCGCTACGACGGGCCCGACAAGGTGACCGGGCGCACCGAGTACACGGCCGACATCCGGCTGCCGGACATGGTGCACGGCAAGATCCTCGGCAGCACGGTCGCGCACGGGCTCATCAAGCGGATCGATGTCAGCAAGGCGCGCGCGGTGCCCGGCGTGCTGGCGGTCATCACCGGCGCCGACGTGCCGCAGAAGGAATACGGCGTCAGCCCGGCCCGCTACGACGAGCGCGTACTGGCCCTTGACCGCGTGCGCTACGTGGGCGACGAGGTGGCCGCTGTCGTGGCCGAGACCGAGGACATCGCCGAGCAGGCGCTGAAGCTGATCGAGGTGGAATACGAGGAACTGCCGGCGGTCTTCGACCCGCGCGAGGCGATCAAGGACGGCGCGCCGCAGATCCACCCGGGAGACGACCGCTTCGAGAACAACATCAACACGCGCGTGGAGTGGCACTTCGGCGACGTCGACAAGGGCTTCGCCGAGGCCGACGTGGTCGTGGCCGACACCTTCGTCGGCAACCGGCCCTACCAGGCGCCGATCGAGCCGCACGCGGCCGTGGTGCGCTGGGAGCACCATGCGGGCAAGCTGACGGTGTGGTCGTCGTCGATGGCGCCGCACTACCTCAGACATATGCTCAGCCGCATGTTCGACATCCCGCAGGGCGATATCCGCACCATCACGCCCTGTGTGGGCGGCGGCTTCGGCGTGAAGGCCGAGGCGACGCCGCTGGAGCTGTGCGGCGTCATCTTCGCGAAGCTCACTGGCCGGCCGGTGATGATGAAGTACTCGCGCGAGGAGATGTTCCGGCACTTCCGCGGGCGCCACAAGCAGTACATCGACATGAAGATCGGGATGAGCAAGGACGGCACGATCACGGCCTGCCAGTCGCGCATCCTGCTGGACGGCGGCGCCTACACGTCGTACGGCATCGTCACGGCGTACTACGCGGGCTCGATGGTGCCCACGCTGTACAAGATGGACAACTACAAATACGACGGCTACCGCATGTACACGAACCTGCCGGCCAGCGGCGCCATGCGCGGGCACGGTGTGCCGCAGCCCCGGTACGCGTTCGAGGTGCTGCTGGACAAGGCGGCCGAACAGCTGGGCCTGGACCCGTTCGACGTGCGCGTCAAGAACGCGATGGGCCCCGACACGGTCACCTGCAACGGGCTGGACATCTCGTCCTGCGAGTTCAAGGCCACCCTCGCGCAGGCGCGCGAAGCCACCGGCTGGGACGCGAAACGGAAGTCATTGCCGAAGGGCAAGGGGATCGGCGTCGGCTGCGGCGGGTTCGTCTCGGGCGCGGGCTATCCCATCTACCGCTCGAACTTCCCCCACTCCAACGCGCTGATCCGCGTCTCGGAGGACGGCCTGGCCGTCTCGCTGCACATCGCGGCGGCCGAGATCGGCCAGGGCTGCAACACGATCCTGCCGCAGATCGCGGCCGAGGAACTGGGAATCCCCTACGAGCGCGTGTGGATGGTCGAGAGCGACTCGGTTCTGGGGCCCACCGACCTCGGTTCGTATTCCAGTCGTGTGACGCTGATGGCCGGCAACGCGGTGCGCATGGCCGCCGCGGCCATCAAGGCGCAGCTGCTGAAGGTCGCCGCAGTCAAGCTGGGCTGCGACGTGGGCAACCTCGCGGCGCGCGACGGCTTCATCTTCGTGGCGCAGCACCCGCAGGTGCGCCTGGACTGGGACGAGGCGGCGCGCGATGCGTTCAGCACGGGCGGACCGGTCACCGGCACCGGGCACTACTCGCCGCCGCCGAACCTGGGTGGCAAGTACAAGGGCGCCGCGGTGGGCACGTCGCCGGCCTACAGCTTCTCGACGGCGGTGTGCGAGGTCACGGTCGACCTCGAGACGGGCTACGTCTCGGTGGACCGGTTCTGGGACTTCTCCGACGCCGGCACCGTCATCAACCCGGTCACGTTCCACGGCCAGGTCGAGGGCGGCATCATCATGGGACTTGGCGAGGCGCTGCTCGAGGACACGCTGGTCCGGCCCGACGGCTCGCTGCTGAATCCCGACCTCCACGGCTACCTGATCCCCACGATCGCCGATGCGCCGGCGATCACCTCGCGCGCGGTCGAGAGCTACGAGCCGCGCGGACCGTTCGGCGCCAAGGAGATCGGCGAAGGCTGCCTGCCCCCCATCCTCGGGGCCATCGGCAACGCCGTGTACCACGCCTGCGGCGTGCGCATCACCGAACTGCCGATCACGCCGGAGAAGATCCTGGCCGGGTTGAAGAAGCAGCGAGAGGCGACATCCTGATGACCGACAGCGACACATCCACGACCAGCCCCCGCGCCGGCGGCGCCACGCCGCGCACGGCGCCCAAGCTGGAGAAGCTGCTCACGTCCGCGGCGGCGCTGATGGCCGCGCGCGGGTTCACCGACACGTCCATCCGCGACGTCGCCGGCGAGACCGGGTTCAGCCTCGGCGGCATGTACTACTACTTCCAGAACAAGGAAGACCTGCTCTTCCTGATCCAGGAGAACACGTTCGGCTCGCTGCTCCAGCTGCAGGAAGCGTCGATGGCCGAGGGCGGGTCCGCCGAGGCGCGGCTGCGCCGCCTGGTGCACAACCACCTGGGCTACTTCACCAGCCACTTCAACGAACTGAAGGTGTGCACCTTCGAGTTGGAGTCGCTGCAGGGCGAGCGCTACGACAAGGTGGCCGAGTTGCGGCGGCGCTACTTCGCGCTGCTGGCGGGTGTCGTCGGCGAACTGACGGGCGACAGCGACGAAGCCCGGGTCCGGCACCGGGCGCTGTTCGTCTTCGGCATGCTCAACTGGATCTTCATGTGGTACGACGCCGGGCGCGACCAGCCGGTCGAGCGCCTGGGCGACGAGATGGTCGACATGCTCATGGGCGGGCTGGCCGTCCCCGACGGAAGGGCGCGCTGATGGACCTCGGGCTGCAGGGACGCATTGCGCTGGTGACGGGCGGCAGCCAGGGCATCGGCGCCGCCGTGTGCCTCGAACTGGCGCGCCAGGGCTGCGACGTCGCGTTGACCTTCGTCGGCGATGCGAAACAGGCCGATCCCGTGCTGCGCGACATCACCGGCATGGGCCGGCGCGCGATGGCGATGGTCGCCGACTCGTCGAAGACCGACCAGACCGAGGCCGTGTTCGAACGCGTGCTGGCCGAGTTCGGCGGCCTGGACATCCTGGTCTGCAACGCCGGCATCACGCGCGACGGCACCATCTGGAACCTGACCGACGCGGCCTGGGACGATGTGATCGCCGTGAACCTGCGCGGCTACTTCACGTTCGCGCGCGCTGCGGCGCGGCATTTCAAGGACCGCAAGCGCGGGCGCATCGTCAACATCACCTCGATCAACGGCCAGCGCGGCAAGTTCGGCCAGGCCAACTACGCGGCGGCCAAGGGCGGCGTCAATACGCTGACCCGCACCATGGCGCGCGAACTGGGCAAGTTCGGCACCACGGTCAACGCCGTGGCCCCGGGCATGGTCGAGACCGAGATGGCCGCGGCGCTGGCGCCTGAATACCGCAACAAGGCCGTCACCGAGACGGTGCTCGGAAGACTGGCCGCTCCCGAGGACATCGCGCACATGGTCGCCTTCCTGAGTTCGGACTATGCGAAGCACGTGACCGGGCAGGTCATCAACGTCGACGGCGGCCAGCTCATCTGAGCGGGAGGCTTCCGCGCGCAGGGATCGTCAGCACGAAGGGAACTTCATGGCGAGGGTCGGGATCATCGGCTGCGGACAGACCGCCTTCGGGCGCCGCAGCGACGCCACGGTGCAGGAGCTGGCCTTCGAGGCCTGGCGCGCCGCGCTGGCCGATGCCGGCGTCGAGCCCGACGTTGTCGAAGCCACTGTGGTGGGCTCGGTGCCCGAGTACCACAAGCAGCGCTCGCTGCCCGGCGTCATCCAGGAGTACCTGAACCTGAACCCGCGGCCGGTGTGGCTGACCGAGGCCGCGTGTGCATCCGGCTCGGCGGCGCTGCGCACCGCCTGGCTGGAGATCGCCGCCGGCGTCCACGACGTGGTCGCGGTCATCGGCTGCCAGAAGATGACCGAACTGGAGACGGCCGAGATCCTGGCCCTGATGGGGCGCGTCGGCGACGTGCAGTGGGAATCGGGCTTCGGCACCACCTTCCCCGGCTACTACGCGATGTTCGCCCGCCGGCACATGCACGAGTTCGGCACCACCAGCGACCAACTGGCGGCCGTCGCCGTCAAGAACCACCACTACGGCGCCGCGAACCCCAAGGCGATGTTCCGCAAGGAAATCACCGTTGCGAAGGCGCGCGCGTCGGAAGAGGTGTCGGCGCCGCTGAGCGTCTACGATTGCTGCGCCAACGCCGACGGCGCCGCCTGCGTCATCCTGGCCGGCGAGCGGGCCGCGCGCGCGATGGGCAAGGATCGCGTGGTGTGGCTGGACGGCATGGGCTGCGCGTCGGACAGCATGTCGGTGTTGCGTCGCACGGACCTGACCGGCCTGCCCTCGGCCCGCGCAGCCGCGGCGCAGGCCTACGCCATGGCGGGCGTCACGGCGAAGGACATCCAGGTGGCCGACGTCCACGACTGCTTCACCATCGCCGAGATCATGGCCTACGAGGACCTGGGCTTCTGCGGGCGCGGCGAGGGCGGCCCCTTCATCGACGCTCGCGGTTCGTACATCGGCGGCGCGCACCCGGTGAACCTGGACGGCGGGCTCAAGGCCAAGGGCCACCCCATCGGCGCCACAGGCGTGTCGATGACGTGCGAGATCGTGTCGCAGCTGCGCGGCGAGTGCGGCCCGCGGCAGGTGCCCGGCGCTTCGGTCGGCCTGACCCACAATGTGGGCGGCATCGGCCAGTACTGCTTCGTCAACGTCCTGCGGAGGGATTGACCATGTTCGCCTGGTTCGGGCTGGTCAGCTTTTGTCCCCACACGAAGGTGGCGGGATTCGCACAGCACCTGAAGGACGGGCGCCTGATGGGCTCGCGGTGCGACGCCTGCGGCCGTGTCAGCTTCCCGCCACGCGCCGACTGCCCCGACTGCCGGGGCGCCGAATTCACGTTCACCGAGTATGGCGGCGCCGGCACCGTGGTGACGTACACGCGCATCGCGGCGGCGCCGGCCGGCTTCGAGGGACGTACGCCGTTCACGATCGGCGTCGTCGACCTGGACGAGGGCGGCCGGCTGCTGGCCTGGTGCGGCGAGACTTTGCCGGAAGCAGGCCTGCAGATCGGCCAGCGAGTGCAGGTCGTCCCGCGGCTGTTCGAGGACTGCGAAGAGATCAAGGTGCACTACACGCTGGAGGCGCCGGGGACCACCTGGGCCAAGGTGTGATTACCATCCGGCCTGGCGACGGGCCCTGGAGGAACGCGATGTCCACATCCCCGCTCGTTTCCCTGACGATCCAGGACGGCATCGCCTGCCTGCACCTCGAAAACCCGCCCGTGAACATCATGAGCGCGGCGCTGATGGACGAGATGAGCGCGCACCTCGAGTCGATCGCCACCGATCGCACCGTCAAGGGTGTGGCGATCACCGCGGCGGGCAAGGCGTTCTGCGCCGGCGCCGACGTCGGCGAGCATCGCCCCGCGCAGGCGCCGGTGATGATCGCCTCGTTCGGCCGGCTGTTCCGCCGCCTGGATGCGCTGGACGTTCCCGTTGTGATGGCCGTGCAGGGCGCCGCGCTGGGCGCCGGGTTCGAATTGGTGTTGATGGCCGATGTCCTGCTGGCGAGCGAGGAGGCCACCTTCGGCCAGCCGGAGATCCGCCTGGGATTCTTCGCCCCCGTGGGCGTCGTGGTGCTGCCGCAGCTGGTGGGCCGGGCGCGCGCGCTGGAGATCACCGCCGGCGGGCGCTCGTACACGGCGTCCGAGATGGCCGCCATGGGCATCGTGAGCCGCGTGGTGCCGGCCGCGGGGCTCGATGAGGCGCTGCAAGGCTGGCTGAAGGACCTGCGCCGCGCCAGCCCGCTGGTGATGCGGCTGAACACGCGGACGCTCAAGCGGGTCAGCGGCGCCGAATTTGCGACGCGGCTGGACCTCGCCGAGAGGATTTTCCTGGAAGAGCTGATGACCAGCGAGGACCCCGTCGAGGGCATCGAGGCCTTCTACGCCAAGCGTCGCCCGGAATGGAAGAACCGATGAGGATCGTCGTCGTCGGAGCCGGCGCCCTCGGCGGCCTGGTCGGCGCGCAGTTGACCGCTGCGGGCCACGAGGTGACCTTCATCGAGATCAACGAGGCCCGTTCGCGGCTGCTGAACGAGCAGGGCCTGTACCTCTCCGAAGGCACCAAGGGCGAGGTCTGCATCCCGATCAAGGTCGTCGCCGACGTCACCGGCCTGCCGGTGGCCGACCTGGTCTTCGTCTCGGTCAAGAGCTACCAGACCACCGACGCGATGAACGCCGTCAAGCCGGTCATCGGACCGGCCACGTTCGTGCTCTCGATGCAGAACGGCATCGGCAACACCGAGGCCATGGCGCAGGTCGTCTCGCCGGGGCAGATCCTCAGCGGCATCACGTACCACAGCATCCAGCACACGGGCCCCAACCGGCTGCGCTACCGGCCGGGCATCAAGCCGATCCAGATCGCGCCGTTCGACGGCAAGGTGACGCCGGCCCACGAAAAGGTGGGCGAGGTCTTCCGCGCCGCCGGCCTGGACACGAACGTGGTCGACCAGATCGACGACGTCATCTGGCAGAAGCTGCTGCACAACGCGGTGGTCAACCCGGTGTCCGCGCTGACGGGCCTGACCTGCCGCGAGCTGCTGGACGACCCGGACCTGCAGTCGTTCATGTCGGACCTCTGCAGTGAGATCATCGCGGTGATGAAGGCGCGCGGCGTGCCCATCGTGAACGAGGACGACCCCTACGCCCCGGTCATCAACTCGCAGAAAGCCCTTGGCAAGAACCGCCCGTCGATGTGGCAGGACCTGGCCCGCGCCTGCCGCACCGAGGTCGACGCCATCAACGGGGCCGTGGTGCGCGAGGCCGAGCGGCTGGGCATCGACGCGCCGCACAACCGCGGCCTGGTGAACTTCATCCACTCGCGCGAGCGGCAGACGTTCCTGCGCAAGGAGGAGGTCGCCGCCCGGCTGCGCGCGGCGGCCGAGGCCGGCCCGGCGCCGGCGGCGCTCGACGGCGTCACCTCGCGCGTGCGCAAGCC
>CAIWHK010000060.1 GCA_903912525.1 uncultured bacterium
CGACCATCGCGGATCTGATCCCGTAAAAATTGACGGGCTTTCGCATCGGTACCGTTTTTCCCGATCATGTCCTTGTAAAAGTCATTGATGCGAAGGTTCGGCAAATGCTCGCCGGTTAGATACGCGTACCAATTCTGGTCATCGTCACGCTCGATGACGACATCGGGCAGGATGTAAGGGTTGCCGGTCGGGTCGAACTCTCCGCCGGGGTTGGGGGTCAGGCGGCCGATCCGTGAGGCGGCTTCCGCGATGCGCTCGACAGTGGTGCCAAGGGCGCGGGCAATCTGCGGATGGCGCTTGCGGGCGAGATCGGATAGATGGTCGCGGACAATCCTGTATTCGATCGTTTCCGTGCCGGTCTCGCGCTCTAACTGGAGCAGGAGCGACTCGGGAATCCCGGAGGCGCCGATCCCCGCGGGATCGAATGTCTGGATCAGCGCCAGAGCCTGACTGAGGTGGTCGCGCTGCAATCCCATGCGGATTCCGAAACGTCGATGGGAAGGATGACGAGCCCATGTCGCTTAGCATCTTCAACGATCGTCCCGGAAGTATAGAACCCCATCGGCTGAGCATTGAGCAGCGCGCAGGTGAACACGTCGGGATGATGGCACTTCAGCCACGATGTCGCGTATGCGATCAAAGCGAAGCTCGCCGCATGACTCTCCGGAAACCCGTACTCCCCGAACCCCTTGATCTGCTGGAACACCCGCTCGGCGAACTCCTGCGCGATCCCCTTGGCCACCATGCGTCCCACAAGTTTCTCGCGGTGCTGCTCCATCGGCCCGTGCGAGCGCCACGTGGCCATGTCGCGCCGCAGTTGGTCCGCTTCGCCGGGCGTGTAGTCGGCCGCGACCATCGCCAGGCGCATCACCTGCTCCTGGAACAGCGGCACGCCCAGGGTCTTGCGCAGGATGGGCTCCAGCGAGGGGTGGGGGTACTCGACCGGCTGCCGCCCGTGCCGCCGCTCGATGTACGGGTGCAGCATGCCGCCGGTGATGGGCCCGGGACGGATGATCGCCACCTGGATCACCAGGTCGTAGTACGTGTCGGGGCGCAGGCGCGGCAGCATGTTCATCTGCGCGCGGCTCTCCACCTGGAAGGTGCCGACCGAATCGCCGCGATGCAGCATCTCGAAGGTGGGGCGATCGCCGCGCGGGATGCGCGCCAGCGACAACTCCTGCCCGCGGTGCTCGCGCAGCAGGTCGAACGCGCGGTGCAGGTGGTTGAGCGCGCCCAGCCCCAGCAGGTCCACCTTGAACAGGCCCAGCGACTCGACCGCGTACTTGTCCCACTGGATGACCGTGCGCCCGGGCATCGTCGCGTTCTCGATGGGCACCAGGTCGTGGACCGGCTCGTGGCCCAGCAGGAAGCCGCCCGGGTGGATGGAGAGGTGACGCGGCACCTCCTGGATCTCGCCGACCAGGCGGCGGAAGTGCGCGATGAGCGGCGCCTGCGGGTCGAAACCCGCGCTGCGCAGCGTCTCGTCGGGCATCTCGTCGGCGCGGTAGTGGCTGGCCAGCTTCGCCAGCCGGTCCAGGTTCACCGCGGGCAGGCCCAGCGCCTTGCCGACTTCGCGGATGGCCGAACGCGGCCGGAACCGCACCACGTTGGCGACCATCGCCGCGCGGTCGCGCCCGTACTTGTCGTAGACGTGCTGGATCACCTCCTCGCGCCGGTCGTGCTCGATGTCCAGGTCGATGTCCGGCGGCTCGGCTCGCTCGCGCGAGATGAAGCGCTCGAACAGCAGGTCCACCTCGCGCGGGTTCACCGCCGTGATCTTCAGGCAGTAGCACGCCACCGAGTTCGCCGCCGAGCCGCGTCCCTGGCAGAGGATGCCCTGCTCGCGGCAGAACCGCACGATCTCGTACATCGTCAGGAAGTAGCCGTCGTAGTCCAGTTCGTGGATCAGCGCGAGTTCGCGTTCGAGCCGCGCGCGCAGGTCTTCCGGGACCGGATCGCCGAAGCGGTCGCGGGCGCCCTGCTGCACCAGCTGGTCCAGCCAGCGCGCGGTCGACATGCCGAACGGCAGCTGCTCGGCGGGGTAACGGTACCGGAGGTCGCCCAGGTCGAAGCTGCAGCGCGCGGCCACTTCCAGCGTGCGGGCGACGGCGGCGGGGTCGTCAGCGAACAGGTGCGCGAACGCGCGCGGCCCCGGCAGCGCATGGCGGTCGTTGGGCCGCAGGCGCAGGCCGGCCTGGTCGATGGTCAGGCCCTCGCGCACGCAGGTCAGCACGTCCTGCAGCGGTTGTCTTTCCCTCACGTGGTACAACACTTCGGTGGCGGCCACGATGGGCGAACCTACGCGCCGCGCCCGGCGGCGGAGGTCGGCCTCGGCGCGCGCATCGTTCGCTTGGCGATGGCGCACCGTCAGCGCGTAGAGCCGGTCGCCGAACGCCTCGCGCAGCCCGCACAGCCGTCGCAGCGGCAGGCGCCCGTGCATGCCCCAGAGCGCGATGAGCCCCTCGTTGTGGGCGATGACGTCGTCCCAGGTGTTCAGGCAGTGGCCCTTGGGGGCGCGCCGGCGGCCCGTGGTCAGCAGGCGGCACAGGTTCGTGTAGCCGCGTCTGTCAGTTGCGAGCAGGACGATGGTTGACCTATCAACCATCTGCCCGGAACACATCGTCGTCTCCGGCGCGCCGCCGTCGACCACCCCCACCTGGCTGCCGATGATCAGCCTCACACCCGCGGCCTTCGCCGCCTGATGCGCCGCCGGCACGCCGTACACGCCGTCGCGGTCGGTCAAAGCCAAAGCAGGCAGCTTCAATGCGGCCGCCCTCGCCACCAGGTCGTCGGGCGCCGAGGCGCCTTCGAGGAACGAGTAGTACGACTTGCACCACAGCGGCGCGTAGGCTGACATCGCGGCGCCCTACTCGACGAAGCCGTGCAGGTACCAGCGCTGCTCGGCCTCCACGTGGAAGACCCAGAGCACGCGACCGCGTTCGTCCTCGAGGTAGTGGTAGGCGCGCCGCACCTCGCTGGACCACCAGCCGCCCGCCAGCAGGAAGGGGCCGTGCACGCGCAGGACGCTGTCGGCAAATGGCGCGGCACCCGGTACAGCCGCCGCCTGCAGCAGCCGCCGCGGGTTGGTGCGGATCAGTTCAAGGCCGCCGCCCAGCAGGGGGCGCGGCCGCGGCAGCACGCGGCGCACCAGCAGCGGCCGCGCGACCGCAGCCGGCGGTACAGGCGTCGCGAATGCCGTTACCTCACGCCATCCGTAACTCTGCTCGGGCAGGTGGCCGGGCCGCAGTTCGGCGCAGGCGACGGCGCGATCGCCCAGCTCGGCGCGCACCCGCGCCACCGCGCGCATCGCGGCGTCGAGGTCGCGGCGCGGGCGGCGGCGGAACAGTTCGAGCGCCTCGGGCGGCGCCGCGGCGGGCTCGATGGTGATGACCATCTTCTCCACGCCCGCCTTCAGGTCCAGGTTCTCCAGCCGCAGGCGCACCAGTTCGGCCAGCAGCACCGCGTCGAGCGTGGGGGTGGCCGGCCGCAGCCCGTGCTTCAGTTGCGTGGCGGCGCGATCGCCCAGCGTCAGCTCCAGTTCCAGCAACGCGACGGCCTGCTGCCGGTCGGCCAGCCGGTCGAGCAGCGGGTGCAGGTGCCGCTTGATGGCGAACAGCAGGCGCCAGGCGTCGTTCTCCGGTTCGTCGAAGCGCTCTTCGGCGCGCACCGGCTCGGGCGGCAGGCTCGGCTGCAGCGGGTCGAAGCCCAGGCCGCGCGCCAGTTGTACCAATCGCAGGGTCCCGGCGCCGAATCGTGCGCCCAGCCCGGAAGCCGGCAGGCGCAGCAGGTCGTCGACGGTCGCCAGCCCCAGCCGCGCCAGGTCATCGCGCACCGCAGGCGCCAGGTCCAGGCGTGAGAGCGGCACGCGCCGGCAGGTCGCCAGCTCGGCCGCGGCCGTGTCCAGGACGAGCACCTCGCGATGCGCGCGGCTGAGGCAGCAACTGCCGAAGCGCGACCAGCCGACGGTGACGCCGGCGACCAGTTGCGCGCGCTTCAGCGACCGCCACAGCCGCGCGGCCCACTGCTGCGGCGTGCCGCCCACGCGTTCGAGCCCGCCGGCGTCCAGCCAGAACACGCCCGGGTCATCGGGCGACGGTTCGACGCGCGGGCTGTAGCGCAGGAAATGGCGGTGCAGCGCGGCCACGGCCTGGTCGCGCTCGGCATCGCTCACGGTCGTGGCATGCAGGCGATGGTCGACCGACAGGGCCGCCGCGTAGCGCATCCCCGGCAAAATACCGAGTCGCAGCGCCGTCTCGTTGACCCACAGCAGGGGTGACAGCGGGTTGTCCTCGCCGAGCACGGCGGCCGGTTGCCCGCGCCAGTCCGGCTCTCGGCGCAGCACCAGTTGCAGCGGGAACGCGGGCAGGGCGACGCAGGCGATGCGGTCGGTGTGGGCGATGGCATCGGCACGCGGCTCAGGCGAGGCCGTCCGGGCCATGGCGCACCTCCTGCCAGGTCCAGCCGGGCCCGCGGCGCTTGTCCTTCAGCGTGGTGAGGCGGCAGGTGAAGCGGCGGCCGTCGCGCGAGCGGCGGCGCACGGCCTGCCCGCGCAGCGAGACGAGCGAGCCCAGCGAGGCATCATCGGGCTTCTTCGTGGTCAGGCAGACCACGGCCGTGTCGTGCTTGAGCGCCAGTTGCACGAGGCGCCCCTGCAGGGGCGTGGGCATGGCGGCACTCGTCCCCAGATCGAGCACCACCAGCCCGAACGCCCCCGAGCGCAGGAGCACATCGGCTGCGCGGCCGGCCGTCGGTCCGTCATTCACCTGCACGACGACCAGCGCCGCCAGGTCCACGCCGCAGGCCGCGGCATCGGGCGGGAAGAAGGTCGCGTGCGATGCGCTCACCCAGGCGACGGGCTCGCCGTCCTTCTGCGCATCGGTCACCAGTCCCATGCCCACCGACAGCAGCACGCCGTCCACGCCGGCGCTCAACTCGCACAGCCGCCCGGCCAGTTCGGCGCGCGACCACGCGGGCGCTTCGGTCGGCGTGGGCTCGAGCGATTCACCCAGGCGACGCAGCGCGGGGTGATGGAAGATGTCGAGAGCGAGATTGCCGTTGAACACGTTGCCGCTCATCGCCGCCTCGGCGACATCCGCAACAACGGAGGGGGCCGGCGACAACGACGGCGACGCCAGTCGCAGGGACGACGATGCAGGACCATGGGCCAGGGTGGCCATGACCGAACCTCCACAGGGGACGGTGACCGGGCTGATCCTCAGCTTCATCGTCCCGGCGCTGGGGGCGCCGGGTTGTCGCCGGCCGAATGGAACCCGCTGCAGGCGTGGGCTTCGGGACAGGCCGTCAGGCCAGCCGTCGGCGCACTTCCACGACCCTGCCCAGGATCCGGATCTCCGTATCCGGCGCGAAAATCAACGGCGCGAAGGCAGGGTTCTCCGGCTGGAGGACGATCTGCCCGTCGCGCAACCGCAAACGCTTGACCGTGGCTTCGTCGCGGACCTGCGCGACGACGATCTCGCCGTCACGCGCGGTGTCCTGCCGACGCACGATGACCGTATCGCCCGGCAGGATGCCGGCGCCGGTCATGCTCTCGCCCCGCACGGTCAGGGCGAACATCTCTTCGCCGGTCGCCGGTCCCTCGACCGCCAGCCAGCCATCCGGATCTTCGATCGCCTCGCGCAGGCCGCCGGCCTGCACGCGTCCCAGCCGCGGGATCAGGCGCACGTTCAATTCCGGGCCGCCGTCCGCAGGCAGGCGATACCCGCGGGAACGTCCCGGCGACTTGGCCAGGCTTCCTTCGGCCACCAGCGCCTCGAGGTGCTGCCGCGCCGACTCCACGGCCTTGAACCCGAACGCCTGCTGCACCTCGCGCACCGTCGGCGGCGACCCGGCGGCCAGCCGACCGCGCACGAACGCCAGCACCTCGCTGCGGATGGTGCCGCGGGGGCGGGTGATCGACCGGGGTGTGGGGCGTCGGGGCATCGGCGGTCGCTTCCTGAATGAGTGCTGCCTGGATGAGTGCTGCCTGGATGAGTGCTGCCTGGCCGAGGTGTGGCATTGCTCACAGGGATTAGTTAAACAGACATATGTCTGTTCTGTCAATGGAAAAAAGCGAAAAAAACACGAATAAATGAGATGGAATGGCGCTCGCAATGGGTAGGGGGGTGTGGCACCGTCGGGCCACAAGATCGGGTAGGCGCGACACATGAGTGAGGGTTGCCTCGCGCCGGTGTGTGCGGAGGGAGCCCGCCCGGCCGACTTGGGACGGGTTCGCAGGCTGTCCATGACTTGCGCCGGCGCAAGCGTTGGATATGGACGCGTGGTTGCGCGCGCTCGGCGCGACTCCCGATTGCCGCCGCCGCGCACCTGTGCCACGATGCCCCCTCAAGGAGGACCGGCACCGTGAGCACAACACCAGAACAGTCCCCGGATCCCGCGGCCCGCCTGCGCGAAGCGCGTCTGGCCGGCCACCTGAAGCAGGCCTTCGGCGAAGTTTCCTTGCTCCTGTCCTCCGGCGCCGCCACGCCCGCCGCGCTGGCCGAGGCCGTGCGCGTGCTGGTGGCGGCCGACCAGCCCGGGACCGCCATGCGCCTGCACGCCATGCTGGCCGCCGCCGCCCCGCCCGGCGCTGGTCACGCGCTGGAACCCGAGGTCCTGGCGCGGTTGGCGCTGCAGATCGGCCAGCGCGGGTTGCTCGAGGGCCTGCCGGCCGTCACGGCGCCCGCCTGGCTCGTGGCCCTGCAGCGCGATGGCCACGACCTGGTGTCGCCGTTCGTCATCAGTGACCTGAAGGTCACCGTGGCCAACGGCCCGGCCGTGTACGCCATCACGGGCGCCTGTCCCCACTGCGGCCACGGGCGCGCGTTCGAGCTGCGCGCCAACCTGATGGTGCGCGTGGACGGCCTGTGTCCGTCCTGCTTCGGCGGCTACGAGGTGGCGTGGGAGGCCCTGCGTGCATTCCTGCTCGCGCGCTTCCCGGACCTGCTTGCCGACCGCGCGCGCGACGCCGACTGGGAACTGGTCGAGCACGTGCGCCACCGCCTGCTCGAGGCGGACGACGTGCCCGAGCTCGTGCGCGCGCTGGGGCAGGAGTACCACTTCCTGCTGAACGAGATCATCGCGTGCCGCCTGATGGACGATGCCAACGCCGATGGGGGGCAGTGCGCATGAGCCTGCTCGTCCTCAACGGCCTGATGCCCGAGCGCCACGAGTGCTTCATCCGCACGCTCGGTCGCGCCCACACGCTGGCCGCCACGCGCTGGGGCAAGTTGGCGGGCGACCCGGCGCTGGACGTCATCGACTACATGGACGACAGCCGCCTGCAGGGTTCGCCCGAACTGGCCGCGTTGCCGGCGCTCGTGGTCGCGCAGATGCGCGTGCTGGCCGACAGCCTGGCGGCCGACCTCGGCGCCAACTCCCTGGCCCCGCGCGTCGACCGGCCGCTGACGACGGCCGAAATCAACGACCTCGTCCGGCCGCGCGTCGAGCGCCTGCTGCTGGAGGAGCTGCGCTTCCGCCGCTTCGCGCAGGAACACCAGGTCGGCATGGTGGTCAGCGGCTCGGATTTCTCGAGCCACTCGCGCCTCATCGCGCGCACGGCGCGCACCCTCGGCATCCCCACGCTGGACATCGAGCACGGCTTCTTCTTCAGCCGCCTGGCCGGCGACTGGTGCCGCACCCGCGGGCGCATGCCGCTCATGTTCACCAGCGAATACGTCAACCTGGACAACGCGCTCGAGGTCGAGCTGCTCGGGCACGAGCAGGACCTGTTCCTGCCCCGCGATCCCGCCCATCGCGTGACGTTCCTGGGCCTCGGCACGCCCATCGATACGGTGGCGCGCCAGAGCCTGCCGCGCGAGCAGGCGCTGGCGGCGCTGGGACTCGATCCCTCGCGGTTGCAGGTCCTGCTGGGAGGCTCGTGGATCGAGGCGCGCTCGGTGCAGAAGCTGCTCGGCGCCCAGGTCGACGTCATGGACCTGTACGTGGACCTGTTCCGCTCGCTGGCCGCCAGCGACTTGCGTCACGGGATGCAGTTGACGATCAAGCTGCACCCGGCCGACACGCGGCCCGACGTGCTGCCGGGCGTGACCGCCGCGATCATCCGGCTGGCCGCCGACTGCGGCCTGCCGCGCCCGCTCATCCTGTCCGACCGGCTGGCCGAGGCGATGAGCGCCTGCGACCTGCTGATGGCCACCAGCTTCTCGAGCGTGCTCTACGATGCCTTCATGATGGGCAAGCCGTCGCTGGTCGTCTTCCCGCGCTACCTCGTGTTCAGCGACGACGATCGCTGGCGGACCGAGTGCACGCTGCCGCTGCGGGCGGGCGTCTGCGAGGCGGCCGTCGACGGCGCCGACGCGTGGCGCCGCGCCGGGGCCTGGCTCGATCCCGCGCGCCGCGAGCGGTTCGTGCGCGATCGCGAGGCCTTCAGCCGCCGTTACGGCCTGGTCGATCGCCCGGTGCAGGAGAAGTGCGAGGCGATTGCCGCCTGGATCGCGACGCAATTGGCCGCACGGCCCGGCGCGTGATCGCGCCTACTTCTTCTTCAGGTAACTGTCCGAATCCACCAACCGAGTCCCGCCTTCGGCATCCGTGATCGCGTACTGGAACCACGGCTGGATATCGTACGCGCCCACGTTGCCGTGCCGGTCGATGGCCAGATAGGCCACCTGCACCTGCGACAGGTCATCGTCGCGGTGGCGGTGGCGGATGCGGGCGATGCCCTCCTCGCAGGCTTCCTGCGGCGTGGCGCCCTGGCGCATCAGTTCGACGATGAGGAAGCTGCCGAGCGTCTTCATGACCTCTTCGCCGATGCCCGTCGCGCAGGCGGCGCCCACCTCGTTGTCGACGAAGAGCGCCGCCCCGATGATGGGCGAGTCGCCCACCCGGCCGTGCATCTTGTACGCCAGCCCGCTGGTGGTGCAGGCGCCCGAGAGGTTGCCGTCGGCGTCGATGGCCAGCATGCTGATCGTGTCGTGGTTGCCGCTCGCGGACGGTTTCGCGCTGCTGGTGCTCCTGGGGTCGGTGGGCGGCGTCCACGGCTTGTACTCGGAGGACTTCAGCCATTCCCGCCACTCGGTGCGCGCCTTGTCCGTCAGCAGGTCCTGTTCGGGAAAGCCCTGCGCCACGGCGAAACGGCGGGCGCCCTCGCCGACCAGCATCACGTGCGGCGTCAGTTCCATCACCTTCCGCGCCACGCTGATCGGGTGCATGATGTTCTCGAGGAAGGCGACGGCGCCGGCCTGGCCGTGTTCGTCCATGATGCAGGCGTCGAGCGTGACGTGGCCTTCGCGGTCGGGGCGGCCGCCGTAGCCGACGCTCATCACCTCGGGGTCGGCCTCGGGCACGCGCACGCCGGCCTCGACGGCGTCCAGTGCGCGGCCGCCGTCGGCGATCACCTTCCACGCCGCCTCGTTGGCCGGCAGTCCGTGCCGCCAGGTGCTGACCACCAGCGGTTTGCGGCCGAGGCCTTCGCCGGGCGGCACGATGCGGTCGACCAGGGGCATGCGCGAACCGGCGCCCTGGCCGACAGGCTGTGCGCCTGCCAGCCGCGCGCCCATTGCCTGCGTGACGCCCAGGGCCGTCAGCCCGGCGCCCGTCCCGATCAGGAATTCCCGCCGCGTGGTCATGGTCGCGTCTCCTTGCAGGCGCCTCAGGGCGCCGGTTCGATGGCTACAGTCGCGATCTCGCCACCCGCCAGGGGCACCTGCACCGCGCGGCCGCCGTCGGCCAGAACGGCTGCCCCCCGTGCGAGCGCCAGTTCGTCCTCGAGCAGCCCCGTCTTGCGGCACGCCGCCGCCGCGAAGCCCAGCGCCAGCGTCGCGGTCACTGGTCTATCGTCCAGGTTGTACAGGCGCACCACCAGCGCGCGGCCGTCGTCGGCCCGCTTGACGGCCGACACGCTGACCCGCGGTTCGTCGCAGCGCAGCAGCGAGGCGCCGCCGGGCACGCAGCCGGCCGGCACGCCCTGGTGCGTCGGCGGCTCGGCGCGGTAGCGCTCGCTCTCGAATTTCACATCGTCGGCGAAGATGTCGCCGCCGCCCGGCAGCACGGCGTACCGGAACGAGCGCCGGCCGATCAACTGGGCGTCGGGAGTGAACAGCGTGGGGCCGGCGTTGGTGTTCTTGCGCGCCGCGAAGTCGTCGCGCGACAGCCAGTCCACGCAGCGCATCAGGGTCAGCGCGAAGATGGCGCCACCCTTGCCGTCGTCCAGCACCTCGAACTCGGGCAGGCCGCGGTTCAACACGGCCAGCGAGGCTGCGCCGTCGCCCAGCACGCTGAAGTCCTGCTGCGGCCAGGTTGGCGGCGCCGGCTGCGGCCAGGCGGGATTGGTCGGGCGCGCGCAGGGACGGCGGTTCAGCATGAAGGCGCCGTCGCTGACGACCTCGCCGCAGGCCAGCCCCGTCGGAAACCAGGCGCGCAGGCGGTGGTCGAACGCCCGGTTATTGACCGTGGTCTCGATGTCCAGCCGCCGCGATCCGCAGGCCAGCGTCACGCGCACCTGCACGTCGCAGGGCGTCGTCTTCGGGTCGCGCGAGCGGCGTCCCCGCGCCAGCGAGCGCGGCAGGTCGTAGCGGAACGTCGTCTCGGCCACGCCCAGCAGCGGCGAGGCGTCGCCCAACTGCGTCTCGCCCGGCGCGCCGCCCGAGAACACCATCTGGGGCACGGCCGCCGGGCCGAAGTCGTACTCGTCGCCGGCGTCCTCGCTGTCCTCGAGCAGGTTCAGTCCGTCGTAAGTGCGGCCACCGGCGAGATCCGTCAGGTCGATCGTCCCGTCCGGGTGCAGCACCGCGCGCACCAGGCCGTTGTCCAGCACCGCGTCGTCGCCGTCCAGCCGGGCCGTCACCGGCACGAACGCATCCGCGGGCGCCGCCGGTCCGTCGTCATCGACCAGCCGGTACAGTGCATGGCCCACGGCCGGCAGGTCCCGCGCCAGGAATCGCAGGTGCAGGAAGCAGTCCTTCACGTCCTTGTCGCGTTCGTCGCCGATGATGCGGTCGCCGAAGCGCCGCAGGTAGGTGTCGAGCATCGCCAGCTGGTTTTCGGCCGACAGCTCGGCGCGGTAGTCGATGCCCCAGAAGCGCTCCAGGAAGCGCCGCCGCACGATGTCGCAGGGCACGGTGCGTCCATGTTCGTCCACCAGCCGCAGCCGGTCGAGGTCGTAGCCGAACGGCTGCAGCACCACGATGCGCTCGACCACCTCGGTGCGCGAGCGCGGCAGCGGATTGGCCACGGCCACCACCGTGCCGCGGTCGTCTTCGGGCTGCGGACCGAACATGGGGCAGATGCGGTTCAGCCGGCGCGCCAGCCAGTGCTCGCCGGTCTGCCGCACGGTGGCGAAGCGCGTCGCCATCTCGCGGTGCACCTCGTCGGTGCTGCAGCCGCAGATGGAGTCGTGCGGGTGGTTGCGCAGCAGTTCCTTCCAGGCGATGTCGAGCAGGCCGGCCGGCCACTGCTCGCCACCGAGGAAATGCGCTGCCGCAGCCAGCGGCTCGACCACGCGCGCGAGCAGCCCCTGGCAGGCCTCGTTCTCCTGCTTGAGCGGCATGCGCGCCGACCACACGCCCGACAGGATCAGGTGGTCACGCCCGCCCAGCAGCTCGCCCTGCCACGCCGGTCGCGCGGCGTCGGCCGCCTCGGCGCGCACCGCGGCCAGGAAGTCCTCGAAGCGGCCGTGCGCGAACGTCGTGTCGGGGAAGGCCGCGCGCAGCGCCGCCAGGATGTCGCCGAACCGTTGCTGCGGGCCGAAGTGGTCGCAGCCGTTGTTCAGCAGCGCCGGTTCGCTTCCGGGGCGCAAAGACATCTTCCCGAACAATTCATCGACGCGCGCCACGGCGCGGTCGGGGCAGGGGATGCGCGCGGTGTGGGCGTGCCAGATCTCGGCGAAGCCCAACCCGCCGGCGTTGCAGTAGCCGTCGCACTGGTTGACCGCCAGCACCTCGCTGCCGTCGGGCGCCGCCCAGCGGAACAGCCAGCCCAGCTGGTCGGCCTCGTCGCCGAGCCCGCGCGTGAAGATGAACGAGTCGATGCCGCACAGCCGCAGCAGCTGCGGCATCTGCGCAATGTGCCCGAAACTGTCGGGCATGTAGCCCACGCGCTGCAGGCCGCCCGCGGGCGCCGCCGCGCAGCCGTAGCGCAGGTTGCGGGCGGTGGCCTCGCCGCTGACCAGGAACTCGTCCGGCAGGATGTACCACGGCCCGACGGCCAGGCGCCCCGCGGTCGCCAGCCTCGTGACGCGCGCCGATTCATGCGGCGCCGCGGCCAGGAAGTCCTCCAGCGCGCAGCCCTGGCCGTCCAGGACGAAGGCGCGGAAGCCGGGGTCGGCGTCGAGTTGATCCAGCACGCGCGTGACCGCCTCCAGCAGGTGCACGCGGAAACGGCTGAACGTCAGGTACCACTCGCGATCCCAATGGGTGTGCGAGACCAGGAAGGCCTGCCGCGGTTCGTTGGCCAAGGCGGATGCTCCTCGTGTCGGGGCCGCCGCGCGGTCAGGCGCGGCAGGCGTCCAGCAGCGCAGCGACCGTCGTCATCGCCACGCAGACAGCCGTGTCGGCGGCGCCGTAGTAGACGCAGACGCGCGCATCGTTCGGCGCGCACCCGTCCGGACCGGCGTGATCGACGGTCAGCCCGCTGGGGAAGACCACGTTCGGCACCTGGCCGGTCAGCTCGTACAGCGCACGCGGCTCGAAGATGTTGTCGTCCGCGCGAGCCAGCACGCGGCGCGTATCGTCGCGGTCCAGGAGCGCCACGCCCACCTGGTAGATGTTCACGCTCTGGAAATGGGTGGCCACGCCGTGGTAGAGCAGCAGCCAGCCTGCTTCCGTCAGCAACGGCGGCGGACCCGCTCCCAGCAGTTCGTCCCAGAACCGGAACCGGCCCTCGAGCACCGTGCCTTCGGGCTGCCAGTGCGCGAAGTCATCCGACGACGACAGCGTGATGGTGCTGCCCGACGGCGGCACGCCCGGGCCCTGGGGATTGTTGGGGCGCTCGAGCATCAGCCAGCGGCCGCCGATGCGCTGCGGGAACAGCACGCCGTTGCGCGTGTTCGTGCTGCCGGTCACCGCGAGCGGTTCGAGGCGATCGAGGCCTGCGAAACCGGCGGCCGCGTCGCCGGCCGCGCGCCAGACCACCAGGCGGCACCCGCGGTCGGTGTCCACCGCAGTGACGACCATCAACTGCCCGTCGCAGACGGTCAGCCGCGGGTCGTAGACGTGGAAGACCTCGAGGTCGCGGTCCTGGCCGGGCTCGCGCAGCCGGTCGACCCCCACCAGTTCGGTCACGGCGCCCGCGCAGGTGAAGCTGCGGTCGGTGCGCCCGCGCGCCGGCACCAGGAACGTGCGGCGTCCGCGGCTCTGCACGCGCAGCAGCAGGTAGGTCACGCCGTCGATGCGGATGGCGCCGGGGTTGAAGACGGCGCTCGAGTCGATGAGCCCCGGCATGGGTGGCAGGTCGCGCCGCGTGATGATCGGGCCATTGGGATGCCGGCGAAGGATCATGGTGTTCTCTCCAGTTTGCCCTTGTCGTCGATCACGGCCACGCCGAGCGGCGTGGTCAAGGTGGCGCGGAACCAGTCGGCCCCGCCTGTCATGTCCAGGGTCCATCCGCCCGGCAGCGGCGCCGGCGGCGCATCCGGCGTATCGCCCGGCCACAGCAGCCACTGGCCGTTCGGCACGCCCAGTTCCGCGAGGCTCGCCGCATACGAGCCCTTCGCCTCGCGGCGCGCCTGCTGCCGATAGTAGAGCGGCATCAGCCCGTTGGCCATCGCCAGTCGCGCGTGTTCCCGCAAGCCGTCCGCTTCCTCTGCCGGGCCGCCACCGTCGTTGAACAGCACCTCGCCCCACATCTCGGGGCAGTGCATCGCGATGAGGCCCTGCGGCGACCAGACCCAGTTGTCCTCGGGCAACGCGCGGCCGGTCGTCGCGTCGGTGAGCTTGCGGTAGGCGCCGCCCTGCACCTCGGTGCGCCATTGCACGCGCGAGAAGTTGATCCGCCAGACGTCGCCGGGCAGCGGCGGGCACGCGCGCCCCGCAATGGGCGCGAGCGCCTTCCAGGGGATGGCCAGTTCGACCGTCCAGCCGCGGTCCTGGTCGCGCGGGTCGTTCAGCGTGCCGTCGATGGCCACCGCCGACTTCAGCCCCGCGATGTCCCACTGGTCGATGGCCGGCCCGCCGTCGCGGTACGGCCGCGCCAGCAGCAGGTCCCACACGGTGCCCAGCGCATTGATCTCCAGCTCGCCGTACAGGTGGTTGTCGCCGTCCGGGTCGATGAAGACCTCGAAGTCGTTGTCGTGGTAGATGACCGCATCGCGCTCGACGAGCGTGCCCCAAACGTGCGGCTCGTCCAGCTTCGCGGCCACATAGAAGTAGTCGGCGTCCCAACCCATGCGGACGCGTGTTCGGAACCGCGGCTGAGGGACGAGGGGGCCCTGGATGTCGGTGAATGGCTCGCTCCACGGCGCCGCCGACCAGGCTCGGTCGTCGGGTTGGCCGTCGATGGTCGGCGGGGTCCCGAGGTGTGGACAGGTGTATGTTGCCGGTCCCCAGGGGATCGCCGGCGCCTCGAAGGCGGCGGCGGGCATTCCCAGCCCAAGCACGATGCCTGACACGAGGGCCACGGCATGGCGCGCAGCGGGTCTTCGGGGGTGCATCCGGTGAGGCAAGGGGACTCTTCCCACGGCTGGGGATGGCGCACGGGCATCCGGTTAAATGACCGTAGCATATGGTCCAACGTGAGGGTAGCGGCAGGTCGCCGATGCCGGGTGACGCCGGGCGCATCGGACCGACGGGCTCGGATGCGCGGTGAGTGCATTGGTCGTTTCGTGCGTTGGTGTGGCCATTGCTCCTTTTTATTGTTGAAATGAATGTTTTCCTGTGATATGATCTCTCCAATCAGATGGATGGCACCAGCTTCCAGACAGACAATTCGGGGCCCCTGGCGGGCCAACTTCAGGAGAACACCCGTGAGGACGCACTTGTTACGCGTGGCCGTCATCGCAGCCCTTGCCATGGCCATCCCCGCCTTCGCCTCGGCGACCGGCAACACGTGCAGCATCGACGGGACGGTCACCGCATCGCGCAACACGGACCCGGCGTGGCCGGCGTGGAAATACACGATGGTGATCAACTACGACACCGGGAATCGCTACCAGCTCAGCCACCTCGATGTCCTGCTGGACATCGCCGGCGGCACCTGCAGCTGCCAGAACTTCTACGATGCACTCGTGCTGCCCCCGGTCATCGGCCAGAGCGGCACCGCTTGCAAGACGTACTACACGCCCGAGCTCAACTGCCAGGGAGACCCCAGCATCCCGAACGTCAGCGGGATCGCGCTGAAGCTGAATCCGACCTGCACCAGTTGCGACCCGGGCACGAACGGCACGGCCACCTTCGTGTTCTACAGCCGCCTGTCGCCCGGCGTCATCGACGAGGAAGCCCTGACGCTCGCCGACAAGTCCGGCAAGACGTACTGCTTCGGCCACCTCTCGGGCGCTTTCCCCGCCATGCCCTGTGACCCGGTGGGCAACGAGGACTCCGAGACCTGGGGCTCGCTCAAGGGGATGTACCGCTAGGCGCCACAGTGAACGAATAAAGAAGCGGGGCCCGGGCAACCGGACCCCGCTTTCGTTTGCCCATGCCCGTCGCCGGCGCCGGTCAGCCGCGCACGACAATCTCGTCGGCCAGCACCCAGGCGGGGCCACCGGCATTCGGATGCCACGCCGGACAACCTGCGCGCACCCCGGCCTGCACGCGCACATGGCGCGCCGTGGCGCGCGCCGCGAGCATGAAGGCATGGATCACCTTGCCCTGCACGCGGTCGTCGACGTCGTGGGTGCAGGCGCCGAGCTCCTGCCACGCAATGCCGTCGCGCGACACCAGGAACCTCACTTCATCCGGCAGGAAGATGCGCTCGTTGGCGTCCTGCAGGCAGCGCAGGCTGATGGAGCCGATGGGCGTCGGCGCACCAAGGTCCACGCAGGCGTCCAGGTCGGCGCCTTCGCAGCCGCACCAGCGGCCGTCGTCGCGGCGCCACGAGCCGTGTGCGCCGTCGGTGAGCAGGCCCGGTTCACCGCGACCCGGCGCCGTCGCCAGCGTGACCGGCGCGCCGACACCCAGATGCCCATCCAGTTCGATCACCTCGGGCGCGCCGCAGTCGTGGCCGTCGACGACCCACTGCAGCCGGACGAACAGGCCGCGGCCGCGGGGGGCCAACTCGACGCAACCGCCCACGACCGGCACGCGCGTCGCCTTCATGCCCGCCGGCAAATGTGCGTCTTCAGGGCGGGCGCCGGGCAGGTAGCCGTGCACCGACTCGGTCGGCGCGGAGGTCGCCGAGACAGTGGCAACATGTCCGGCCATGGCCTCGGCCAGCGCGCCGCAAGTCGTTACCCGCAGCACGTGCCTCCTCTTGGCGGCGTCGAACGCCGCGGTCACCAGCAGCGGTCGCCCGGTCACGCCCGGCTCGATCCCCAGCGCGTGCCACACCGGCGCCTGCACGCGCAACCGCGTCAGGAACGCGTTCACGTCGGGCGCCGCCGGCGCGGTCCACAGCGCCTCGGCCATCGCCGGCAGCCGCGGGAACAGCTGCCGGTCCAGCCGTCCGGCGGGCGCATACTCGGTCCACAGGTTGCAGGCGCCGCCCAGCACGCGCACGGCCTGGACCGCCGGTAATCCCGGAGGCACGGGGGTGAAGGCGAGCACGCGCGCCACGTCCAGCACGCCCGGGTCATAGTCGAAGTAGGCGTGCGACGTCGGGGAAACCACGGTGTCGTGCCCGGCGGCGACCGCCGCGCGCGCACCGTCGAACCCGCGCCACGACTGCACCACGGCTCCGGGCAGCGAACCGGCCAGGCCGCCCTCGAGGATCTCGTCCCAGCCCACCAGCCGCCGCCCGCGCGCGGACAGCCACGCGCCCATGCGGCGGATGAACCAGCTCTGCAGTTCGTGCTCGTCGCGCAGGCCCTCGGCGCGCAGGCGCTCCTGACAGCGCGGGCACGCCTGCCAGCGCTCCTTCGGCGCCTCGTCGCCGCCCACATGGATGAACGGCGAGGGGAACAGGTCCAGCACGTGCGCCAACACCGTCTCGAGGAACGCGAACGTTTCCTCGCGCCCGGCGCAGTAGATGTCCGGGAAGACGCCCCACTGCGTCTGCACGGCGAACGGCCCGCCCGTGCACGACAGTTCCGGATAGGCGGCCAGCGCCGCCTGGCTGTGGCCGGGCATCTCGATCTCGGGCACCACGGTGATGCCGCGCTCGCCGGCGTACGCCACGACCTCGCGCACGTCGGCCGCGGTGTAGAATCCCTCGTGGATGCCGCCGCCCTGCTGGTGCGCGCGCCGCGCGCCGACGGACGTCAGATTCGGCAGCCCCGGCACCTCCAGGCGCCAGCCCTGGTCCTCGGTCAGGTGCCAGTGCAGCACGTTGAAGCGGTACGCAGTCAGGCGGTCGATCACCGCGCGCACGCGCTCGACAGGCTGGAAGTGGCGGCCGCTGTCCAGCAGCAGGCCGCGCCAGCCGAAGGCCGGGCCGTCGTCGATCGCGCCGCAGGGCAGGTCGTAACCGGTCGCCGCGTGGATGATGAAGAGCTGGTACAGCGACGCCAGGCCGCGCGCGAAGCCCGGCCGCTCCGCCGCCGTCAGCGTCAGCGACCGCGGGGCGATGTCCAACCGGTAGTGCTCCGGGGACAGGGCGGCGTCGGCAACCAGGTCGAGCGCACCGCCGGCCGCGAGGTCGGCCGGGCCGGTCACGGGGGCGAGAGATCGCCTCAGGGCGGGGGCCAGGAACGAGGCCGCGAAGGAGGCCAGGTCGCCGTCGGCTGCGCGCACGACCGACAGGCCGGCCAGCGCACACGCACCCTCTGCGGCACGCCAGTGCCGGGGCGCTGGAATCAGGGTCTGCAGGGGACTGGGGCGTTCCATGGTGGGGAACATCATGCCCGGACTTGGCGCGGCTGTAAACGGCGCTTATCGTCCGGGGATGAACACCGCCCGCAAGCGCGCCAACCTGCTGCTGCTGACCGCCGCCTTCATCTGGGGAGTGGCCTTCGTCGCGCAGCGCGTGGCCATGCGCCACCTGCCGCCGCTGACGTTCAACGCCGCGCGCCTGATCCTCGGCGCGCTGGTCCTGCTGCCGTTCCTGGCGCGATCGGGACGCCGCCCGCCCGGCGTCGCGGTGGCCGGCCGCGGCGAGACCATCGGGGCCTCGGTCCTGCTGGGCCTCGTGATGTTCGCGGCGGCCTCGTTGCAGCAGTTCGGCATCGTCAGCACGACGGCGGGCAAGGCCGGCTTCATCACCTCGATGTACGTCGTCTTCGTGCCGGTCGTGGGGATGTTCATCGGCCATCGCGTGGGGCGCTACGCGTGGATCGGCGTTGCGCTGGCGGTCGGCGGCCTTTACCTGCTGAGCGCGCGCGGCCTCATGAAGCTGGCGCCGGGCGACGGGCTGGTGCTGTTGTGCGCCGTGTGCTGGACGGCCCACGTGCTGCTGGTGGGCCGTTTCGTCAAGCGTGTGCCCGCGGTGCGCATGGCGTTCGGCCAGTTCACGACCGCGGCCGTCCTGTCTACCATCGGCGCGCTCATCTTCGACCATGTCCAGTGGGCCGACGTGCGGGCGGTGGCCTGGCCGATCATCTACTCGGGCGTGTTCTCGATCGGCGTCGCCTTCACGCTGCAGGTGGCGGGGCAGAAGAACGCCCGCCCCACCGACGCCGCCATCATCATGAGCATGGAGTCGGTGTTCGCGGCCCTCGGCGGCGGCCTTCTGCTCGGCGAGCGGCTGGGGTTGCGCGAACTGGCCGGCTGCGTGGCGATCCTGACGGGCGCCGTCGTGGCTCAGCGCGACCTCGTGGACACCCCGCCGGCGCCTCCGACCCGCGCCTCCACCTGACCGCCTTCTGGGCAGGCGCCCCGGTTGTTGTCAGGCTTTGGACCGCATGCCGCCGCCATCCAGTGGCTTGGCGATTTCATAACTGACACATTCACAACACCTTGCGAGCCGTCCCGGCGGGAGGCCGCTGCGGGGCGCCCGGTACGCTTCGTGCTGAATGTAGCGCAGAGCATTCCGGCAACCGGCCACGGTCGCCCGGCGCGACATCGCCGGCCGCCGACAGCGAGGAGGACGAGGATGGGATTCGACGTCAACAAGGCCCGCGCTCTGCACTTCACGAAGCTGCAGCAGGCACTGGAAGAGGGCCTCAAGGCCATCGAGGTGGCGCGCTCGCCGAACGAAGCCGACGCCGCCCGCCAGCGCGCGCAGCGTCGCCTGGAGGATCTGAACCGCAAGTGGGCGGAGACCTTCGGGGACGACGACAACTAGGCTCCTGAAGCCCCGGCAACGGGGCTTCCGCGACTCAAACGACGGGTCCGACGACCGCTTCCATGTGCTATCATTTTCCCCGGCCTGCATCCGGAGGATCTGACGCCCATGAGCCTGCGCCGCGCCCGTCGTTGCCTTTTTTCCCTGTGCCTGCTGATCGCCGCCGCGGCCCTGTTGCCGCCGGCTGCCACCGCCGCCACCGGCGTCCACACCACCTGGCTCTGGCACATGCACCAGCCCATCTACTGGCCCACGCAGAGCACCTGGACGCCGGGCCGCTACGAGACCGCCTACGAGACGATCACGCTGGGCCACAGCCAGAACGACGAGTTCACGATCTTCAACTCCGATGACCGCGTCGCCGACTACCAGTGGTACCCGAAGGACGCGCTCTCTTCGGTGCTCGACCTGCCGGATGCCGGCGCGCAGGTCTCGTTCGCCGGTTCGCTCATCGAGAACATCAACAGTCTCGGCAGCGCGGGCTGGAACGGCGGCCGCTACGCCGCCAACTGGACCAGCCACTACCGCACGGCGATGGGCTGGAGCACTTCGCAGGGCCAGCGCCGCCTCGACCCGGTCATCTCCGGCTTCCACCATGCGATCAACCCGCTGCTGGACGACAATGCGCTGCGCATGGAACTGGCCTGCGGCCGCGAGATCTGGGACGACGCCTGGGGCGCGGGCCCGCTGTCGACAGGGTTCTTCCCGGCCGAGATGTGCTTCAGCGAGCGGATGATCCCGGCGCTGCTGGACGCGGGCGTCACCTGGACCGTCGTGCCCGACCTGCACATCGGCCGCGCCTGCGCGAACTACCCGTACCAGGCCAACCTCGACAACTGCGACCCGCCCAACCGCGCGGACCAGGTGAACCCGGCGCAGGCGAACTGGACGAACCACACCATCTCGCGCGGCGTCACGCTGAAGGTGCCGTACCCGTACGGCTTCACGCCGCACCGCGCGCAGTATGTCGACCCGGCGACGGGCGTGGCGCGCAACCTCGTCGTGGTGCCCGCGGCCGACGCGATGGGCTGGGAAGAGGGCTATTCGCTGTTCGGCACCGGCGGCATCGACGCCATCGCCCCGGCCAACAACCCGGCGCAGCCGATGCTGGTGCTGTTTGCGCACGACGGCGACAACGCCTGGAGCGGCGGCTACAGCTACTTCCGCGAGAACGTCACGCAGTTCGCGCACGCCGCGGCGAACAAGGGCTACCGCCCGAGCACCGTTGCCACCTACCTGGCCGAGCACCCGGTGCCGCAGTCCGACATCGTGCATGTGGAGGACGGCGGCTGGGTGAACGCCGACGGCGACTTCGGCTCGCCGCAGTACATCAACTGGAACTGGCCGCTGGTCAACGCGTCCGGGTCCTTCGACATCGCCGGCGGCTGGGCCGAGGACGAGCGCAACTGGGCCGTGCTGACCGCCGCGCAGAACCGCGTCGAGACGGCCGCCGCCATCGTCGGCACGGTCAGCCCCGCGAAGGTCGTCAACCCGCTGCTGGGCGCCAATGCCGCCGAGCGCGCGTGGCACTACCTGCTGGCCGGCTACGAGAGCGGCTACATGTACTACGGTTCGTCGCTCGACATGGAGATCAAGGCGACGATGGCCTGCAACCAGGCCGTGGCGCTGGCTGATCCGGTGGTGAGCGGCGGCGCCGACACGGTCGCGCCCACCGTGTGGCTGCCGCAGCGCCTGCCCTGGAACCCGGGCGGGTACGGCGGCGGCGCGCTGTGGGGCTGGCCGTCGGGCGCGGGCGCCGTGATGTCCTCGACGTTCAACGTGTGGACCTTCGCGCACGACGTTTCTGGGCTCGTGCGCGTCGAATTGATGGTGCGGCAGGACGCCGACGGCATCAATGACACCGCGACCACCGCCAACGAGACCTATGCCGGCGGCGCGGGGGTGGGCGCCTGGACGGCGCGCGCCATGACGAGGCGCGTCATGCCCGCGGGCGAGCCCTGGGACATGGCCGGCATCGACCTGACCGTGCTGCCGACGCACATCGCGGATGAGTACTGGCTGCAGTTGAGCGGCTACAGCGACGTGCTGCTGGACTACTACATCGAGGCCGAGGATGCGCACGGCAACCTCAAGCGCGCGCCCATCCAGCACGTCTATGTCGGCACCAACGGCACGGGCGGCGGCGGCACCGGCACCGGCTTCACGATGGACGGTGCACTCGACGCGGGCGCATCGCTGCTCTCCACGGCGGGCGGCGTCTCGCTGTGGGGCAAGCTCGACGGTCGCAAGTTCTACCTGGCCACCGATGCGCCCACGCAGTTGCCGGGCCGCGACGTGTTCCTGGTGATCGGCAACGGCTCATCCACGATGCGCGCGGCGCCGTGGGCCAAGGCCGGCCAGTGGGCGCCGTGGATGCAGTTCCTGGCCCGGGAGTCCGGCAACGGCTGGTCCGGCTGGTTCAACGCGACCGGCGGCGTCATGGCGGCCGATGCTTTCCACGGCATGGCCAACGGCGTGGTGTTCGAGGGGTGGATCGACCTGGACTCCGTCTACCCCGGCGGGGTCGGGCAGCCGCCCACGCTGCCGGTGGCCGTCGTGGCCTGCGCGACGAGCGATGGCGGCGCACTGCAGGGTCAGGCGCCGGCGGGCGACGGCGACGGCGACCTGGACCTGATCGAGTACGCCGGAGCGCCGCTGTCTGCCGCCTCGACGCCGCCGCCCGTGGCGGCGGCCGTCGCCCGGTTGGTGGCTTTCCCGACCCCGTTCAACGCGCAGGTCCGGCTGGCGCTCGAGGGCGCCGAGGACGGTCCGGTCACCGTGACCATCCACGATGCCCGTGGCCGTACCGTGCGACGGCTGTCCGCCGGGGTTTCCGGCGGCCAGGCGCAGTTGATGTGGGACGGGCGCGACGAGGCCGGCCGGGTGATGGCCAGCGGCACCTATTTCGCCCGCAGCGGCGGCGCGCGACCCGCAGTGGCGCGCCTGACGATGGTAAAGTAGGCTCCCGGGGGAACGACCCCCGAAAATATGTGCGGCAGCAGGCAACCTCCCGCCGCGGGCGCGCGTCTATGGTGGGTCAGTCCTTTTGGCCGGCCCCTGGCCGGGCCCCGGAACCCGCACCATCCCGCGGAGGAGCGTTATGAACCGCCGTCGGTATCTTCCCGTTGTTGTCCTGCTGTTCGTCATCGCCCTGCTGCCCACGCTGCTGGCGCCGGCGCGGGCCCATGGCGCCGAGATCTCGCGCGACTTCACGTTCGCTGCGGGCAACCTCGACCTCGTGAACCTGATCGGCGCCATCGATGTGCGCCAGGGCGCGGGCAACCAGTTCCGCGTCACTGTCAACCTGCGCGGCGACGACATGACCGCCGACCTGGTCAAGCTGGAGCAGGATGCCGGTACGCTGAACATCCGCTTCCCGCTCGAGCAGCACAGCACCTACGTCTACCCGGCGCTGGGTCGCAATTCGAGCGCCACGACCACGCTCCACGAGAAGGACGACAGCGAGCGCAGCTGGCTGCGCCGCACGTTCGGCATGCTGGCCGGCAAGCGCGTCACGGTGCGTGGCAAGGGCAGCGGCCTCGAGGCGTGGGCCGACGTGACGATCGAAGTGCCGGCCGGCAGCACGCTGACCGTGCGCAATACGGTGGGCGCCGTCTCGGCGGCCGACCTGAAGGCCGATCTCGACCTGCAGACCTCCGTCGGCGGCATGGATGTGCAGAAGCTGCAGGGCAACCTGATCCTCGACACGGGCAGCGGCTCCGTGACGGTCACGGGTGTCGAGGGTGACCTCAACGTCGACACGGGCAGCGGCGACGTCTCGTTGCGTGACTGCAGCGGCCAGAATGCGCTGCTGGACACGGGCAGCGGCCATGTCGAGGTGAACGGCCTGCGCGTCACGACATTGAACATCGACACGGGCAGCGGCAGCGTCGTCGCCCGCGGCCTGGGCGCCGACGAAGGCAAGATCGATACCGGCAGCGGCGACGTGGAGATCCAGATGGACCGGATCGGCGAGGGCCGCTTCCTGCTGGACACCGGCTCCGGAAACGTTGAACTGGTGCTGCCGTCGGACGCCTCGGTCCAGGTCACGGCCGACACCGGTTCGGGCGACGTCGACAGCAAGGTGCCCGGCAAGAGCTTCGAGAAGCTGGACGATGGCCGCCGCCGCCTGGTCCTGGGCGATGGCGCGGCCGAGGTGCGGATGGATACCGGCAGCGGTTCGGTGACGGTCAGCCGGAAGTAGGGTCCAGGCGGGATCCTTGCGCCGGAGGCTGTTGCGCCGGGCGGGGATTCCGTACCTTCACTTGCGGTCCGTGTCCTGCACGCTGTCGGATCGTTGAACCGGGTCTCTCATCTTCGGGTGGGGACCCGGTTTCTCTATGCCAGCGGCTTCCGCAGCGCCTCCAACTGGTACGGCCAGGTCCCCGGCGGCAACGGCTTGCCCAGCGCGTTGAAGCTGCCGGCATGTTCCAGGGCCGAGGCGCCCACCAGCTTCCGCCACTGCTTCTCGTCGTAGCAGCGCAGGTCGTACGCATCGTCCAGGTCGACGGCGCCGCCGGGCCGCGTCACGGTCAGGTGGCTGAGCGCGCGCTCGAGCCGTCCGCGCGGCGTCCCCGGTTCGGGCGGCAGCCAGTTGATGACCTGGCTGACCTTGCAACGGCCGCGCGTGCCGGCCCAGGTGTCCTCGTCGGGCCAGAGCCAGTCGTAGTCGGTCAGGCTGATGCCGACCACATACAGCGCGCCCGGCCGCAGCAGGTCGGCGACCTGCGCGAAATGGGCCTTCATGTCGCGATCCGATTCCAGGTGCCGCAGCGAGTTGACCGTCATGAACGCGAAGTCGACGGTGCCCGGCTTGAGGCCCGCGCGGCCCGCCGGCTCGGCGAAGTCGGCCAGCTCGGCCTCGAAGAGGCGCCGCGCACTTGCGCCGGCGCAAGTCGCCAACCGCTTCCGCGCGTACGCCAGCATGGGCGCCTCGCGGTCGAACCCCGCCACCCGGCGGCCCCTCCGGGCGGCCACCCGCAGGCAGCGACCGGTGCCGCAGGCGGGCTCGAACCACAGGCGGTCCTCGCGCAGGCGCCCCGTGGCCAGCGTCCGCTCGATCCGCTCGAGCGCGTCGATCTCCGCCGCCGTGCCGGGGGTGTAGAGGATGTCGTAGATGGATGGGTCGGCGTAGAGGCTCTGGCTGGCCTCGGAGCCCGCCGCGGGGGTGGCCTCGGACACCGTCACATCATCAATTTTGCGCTTTGCTGCCACCGTCAAGACCTCGCTATTGCGGGCACGCAAGGGCCCCAGCCGCTCGCCGGTTATCACGACCCCGAGAACCTTGCCCCACCCCCGGCGACCGTGCAACATTCTTCCCTGCCGGGCGCGTACACGCTGTTTGCGCACCATGCGCCTTGGCCCCGGCCCGCCAACACCGCCAGGAGGTTCCCCTGTGAAGCGCCTCAGCCTGTTGCTCGTTCTCTTGACGTCCCTGCTGCTGGGCATTGCGGCCGCCAACGCCGCCGCGCCCGACCAGCCCGGGTACCTGGCCCGCTACGCCGACATCGGCGGCGGCAACATCGTGTTCACCTATGAGGGCGACCTCTGGCTCGTGCCCGAGCAGGGCGGCGAGGCCCGCCGCCTGACCACGCATGCGGGCAGCGAAGTGATGGGCAAGATCAGCCCCGACGGCAAGCTCATCGCGTTTACCGCCGAGTACGACGGCGGCAACGACATCTACGTGATGGATGTCCTGGGTGGCGAGCCGAAGCGGCTGACCTGGCACCCGGCGGCCGACACGATGCTCGACTGGTGCCCCGACGGCAGCGGCGTCGTCATCTCGAGCAACCGCGAGTACCCGAACCGCGGGCAGCTCTTCAAGGTGTTCCTGGACGGCGGCATGGAGATGCGCCTGCCCGTGGATCGCGGCTCGCTCGCCTCGGTGGCGCCCGACCACAGCGGCCTGGCCTACAACCGCATCAACCGCCAGACCGCGACCTGGAAGCGGTACGAGGGCGGCATGGCCCAGGACATCTGGGTGAAGGACCTCAAGGGCGGCGACATCACGAAGATCACCGACTGGACCGGCACCGACAGCTTCCCGATGTGGGGACAGGGCGCCATCTACTTCATCAGCGACCGCGAAGACGGCACGCTGAACATCTACGCCTACGACACCACGACGAAGCAGACGAAGCGGCTCACGACGTTCAAGGACTACGACGTGAAGTGGCCGTCGTACGGCGAGGGCAAGATCGTCTTCCAGTACGGCGCCGGGCTGAGCGTGCTCGACTGCGCCACCGGCCAGGTGCGCCCGGTGCCCGTCACGGTGCACTCGGACCGCCGCCACGTCCGCGAGGAGTTCATGGACGATGCGCCGAGCATCGGCTCGTTCGGCCTGTCGCCCGGCGGCGAGCGCGCGGTGCTCGAGTCGCGCGGCGAACTGCTGAACCTGCCGGCCAAGGACGGCGACGCGGTGAACCTGACGCAGAGCAGCGGCTCGCGCGAGAAGTACGGCACCTGGAGCCCCGACGGCGGCCGCATCGCCTTCGTCAGCGACCGCACGGGCGAGGAGCAGATCTACATCATGCCGGCCAAGGGCGGCGCCGCGAAGCAGCTGACCACCGGCACCTTCGGGTTCACGATGCAGCCGGTATGGTCGCCCGACGGCAAGAGCCTCATCTTCGCGGACAAGTTCCTGCGCCTGAACCTGGTCGATGTCGCCACGGGCAAGACGTCGGTCGTCGTCCAGGGCGAATACGACGATGCCTGGGAGCGCTGGGGCATCATGGACTACGTGTGGTCGTCCGACAGCCGCTGGATCGCCTACACGAAGCAGACCGGAAACATGAACGAGGAGATCTGGCTGCACGACACGAAGACGGGCACGGGCACGATGGTGACCGACAACATGTACAACAGCTGGTCGCCGAGCTTCTCGCGCGACGGCAAGTACCTGTACTTCCTGTCCAACCGCACGTTCAACCCGATCATGTGCCGCATCGACCAGCAGCACATCTTCCTCGACGTGGCGCGCCCCTACATGGTCCTGCTGCAGGCGGGCGGGCGCTCGCCGTTCTACAAGGGCGACACCGACGTGCCGGTGACCGTGCTGGGCGCCACGACCGAGGGCGCCAAGGACGTGCCGGCGGCGAAGAAGTCGGCGGGCAAGGGCGCGGCGTCGCCCAGCTTTGCACCGGTCAACATCGACCTGGCCGGCCTCGGTGACCGCATCCTGGCCTGTGACGGCGTCGACGCCGGGAACTGGTTCCGGCTCGAGGCCTGCGACGGCGGCTTCCTGATGCTGCGCAGGAACGATCCCGAGTTCCTCAAGTACCAGAACGTCGATGACCGCACCGGCGGCGAGCTGGACCTGGTCAAGTACGACCTGGGCGACAAGGAGCTCACCGACCTGATGACCGGCATCGCCAACTATCACCAGAGCGCCGACGGCAAGAAGCTCATCTTCCGCGCCGGCTCGAAGTACGGCATCGTCGACTGTGGCAAGGCCGCCAAGACCAGCGACGGCAAGCTGGCCACGAACGGCGTCAAGCTGCGGGTGGACCACCTGGCCGAGTACCGCCAGATGTTCGACGAGACCTGGCGCATCCAGCGGAATTTCTTCTACGACAAGAATATGCAGGGCACCGACTGGCAGGCCATGCACGACAAGTACGCGCCGTTCGTGGCCGGTTGCGGCTCGCGCGGCGACCTCAGCTACCTGCTGGGCGAGATGATCAGCGAGCTGAACCTGGGCCACACCTACGTGCAGGGCGGCGACTTCGAGCCCGGCCCGGCGCCCATCCGCACCGGCCTGCTCGGCTGCACGTTCACGCGCGAGGGCGAGCAGCCGTTCTACCGCTTCGCCGGCATCGTGCCGGGTGTGGCGTGGGACCCGAAGTACGTCTCGCCGTTGCGCGAGCCCGGCGTCGACGTCAAGAACGGCGACTACCTGGTGGCCATCGACGGCGAGCAGGTGAAGTACCCGGACAACGTGTACGCCCACCTGGTGGACAAGGCGGGCCAGAACGTGACGCTGACGGTGGCAAGCGACGCGGCCGGCAAGGTCACGCGCACCGTGCGCCTGAAGACGCTGCGCAGCGAGGGCGACCTGCGCTACCGCGCGTGGGTCGATGCGAACCTCGACTACGTGACGAAGAAGTCGGGCGGCGACATTGCCTACCTGCACATCCCGAACATGGGCGAGGAAGGCCTGGTCGAGTTCGGCCGCAGCTACTACGCGCAGACCGAGAAGCCGGCGATGATCATCGACGAGCGCTACAACGGCGGCGGCTTCACCGGCGACATGATCATCGACCGCCTCGAGCGCGTGCTGTGGTCCATGACGCAGCCCCGCGAGGGCAAGTCCGGCCGCAATCCCGAGCGTGTTTTCCACGGCCCGCTGGTCGTGCTGATCAACGAGGACACCGGCAGCAACGGCGAGTTTTTCGCCGAGGCCATCAAGCGCCTGAAGCTGGCCAAGGTCATCGGCATGCGCACGTGGGGTGGTTCCATCGGCATCGAGCCGCACCAGGACCTGGTCGACGGCGGCGGCATCACCCCGCCGCAGTTCGGCCTCTTCGGCCTGGACGGCAGCTGGCCCATCGAGGGCTGGGGCGTCGAGCCGGACATCATCGTGATGAACATGCCGAAGGACGTCGTCGACGGCAAGGACACGCAGCTGGACTACGCCATCGACTACCTGCAGAAGGAACTGGCGACCAACGGCGCGCAGTGGAAGATCCCGGCCGCGCCCGCGTACCCGGACAAGAGCAAGCCGCGGATGAGCGCGGACTACCAGGGGAAGTAGGGGCCAAGGTTCGCCCGAACAGTTGGATGAACAGGGGCCCCGGCTGTCGAGCCGGGGCCCCTTTCTTGTGGCATGTCGCAGCAGGCGACGGCAGACCATCGTCGTCCACGCTGCCGCTTCGGACAGGCCCCCGTCAGCGCAGCAACATCATCTTCCGCTCCACGCGCTGCCCGTCCGCTTCCAGCCGGCTCAGGTACAGCCCGCTGGCGACGTCACGCCCGCTGTCGTCGCGCCCGTCCCACGCCACGGCGTGGACGCCCGCTTCCAACGGCGTGTCGGCCAGCAGCACCCGCACGAGCGAACCGCGCAGGTCGTAGATCGCCAGACCGGGGCTCGCGGCCTTCGCCAGCTCAAAGCGGATCTCCGTGCGCGGGTTGAACGGGTTCGGCCGGTTCGCCAGCAGGCCGAAGGCGGGCGCGGGCGTGCCGGGCGTCGCCGACGGCGCCAGCGCGTAGGTCAGGTGCAGGCCCCACGAGTTGAGTGTCCCGGTGTCGGTGCTGGCCGTGTCCGAGACGAACAGCGTCCAGTTGCCGAAGGCCGGGCCGCCGGCGAAATCGGCCAGCGCGCCGGGGCCGTCCACCGTCAGCGTCGTCCCGTAGGTGCCGTTGATGTTGTCGGCCGAGCTGCCGGTCCGGTTGTGCAGCCGCACCACCGTGCCGTTCGGCGAGGTCAGCGAGACGGTCAGGTCGCCGCGCCAGGTGTGGGTCACCGAGATATCGACGGTGACGGCCGAGACGTCGGCGTTCAGCGGCACGTTGATCACCGACGTGATGCCGGTCGCGTTGTTGTCGGGAATCGCCACAGGCACCGCGCGCACATAGTCCGCCGTGGCCACCGGGTAGATCTGGACGTCGTGGCGGAGAGCCTGTCCTTCCTCGAGCACCAGCGGGCGGCTGCTGGCGCCGACGCCGGGCGCGGTCACCGACAGCGTGTAGGCGCCCGCGTAGAGGTTGTCCAGGACATAGGAGCCGTCGGCGCCCGACGTGGTGGTGTGACCGGCGCCCACGCTCACGGTCGCGCCGACGACGGCCGTCGAACCGCCCGCGGTGACGGCCAGGATCCGCCCGTAGACCGAGGCCGTCGAGGCGCCCTGGTCGGCCAGCAGCCAGGAGGCCGCGTTCTCCACGAGATGCCGCGCCGCCGTCGTGTCGGCCAGCGCGCCGACGTTGAAGGCCAGCACGACGATCTGCCCGGCGTGCGGCACCACATCGTTGTCGTAGGCCAACACGCCCGCCGCATCGGCGTAACCCGAGGTGCCGAAGACCACCGTGGCGTCCGCGGCCGGCGAGAGCGCGTCCTGGTCCCCGTAGCCGCCATAGGTCAGGTTGAGCACGGCCGGGAGCGCGTGCGGCGTCTTGGCCAGCGGATGCGTCGGCTGGGCGACCTGCAGCGTGCCGGCATTGTCGGCGCGCCAGGTCGTCGCGTGCAGCACGCCGGTGGCGAACGCCGGGTAGCCGGGCGACGAGATGGCGTCGTAGCCGACCTCGCCGCCTTCGACGACCAGCTTGCCGCCGCCGGCGGTCCAGTCCTGCAGCAGGGTGCGCAGGGAGGCGCTCGCGACCGGCGCCGTGTTGGCGCCGCTGGTCAGCACCACGAACTGGGGACCGACAAAGTCGGTCGCCACCACGGAAGTCGCGGCGACCTTGCGCGTCACGTAGCCGGCCTGCCGCAGCCAGCGGTCGATGTCGGCCGGCGCCGCCTTGTCGGCAGCGGGTGCGGGCAGCGGGCGCTTGTCGTCGTCGTACTTGAGGTCGTCGCCCAGCGATTTGGCGGTCGTGTCGTCGATGACCAGGGCCACGCCCAGCGCATCGATGATGGCGAAGGCGTGCGGGCCATCGTTCACGGTGTTGGGAGCAGCAGCGACATCCGTGGCCGCCACCGAGTAGCTGAAGGCGTCGCCGGTCGCCAGCGAGCCGGCCGCGACCGGGAACGGCGCCGCGTAGCTGCCGCCGCCCTGCGGCGCCAGCGTGAAGCCGGCCTGGGCGACGCCGTTGATGCTGTAGGCCACGGTCACCGAACCGATGCCGAGGTTGTCCGTCACCTGCGCGCGGACGATCACCGGCCAGGTCAGCAGGGGCTGGTCGCCGATCGGCGTGTGCGCGATGACCGGCGCCGTCACGTCCGGCCCGACATGGAAGGTGAAGGGCGCGCCCGCGCCGCCGGTCGGCAGCGACGTGACGATGCCGCCCGCGTCGCCGGCCGACAGGTAGTACTCGACGTCCGTGCCGGACGCCTGGGCCGGAATGGGGGCCGAGTAGCTGCCGCCGCCGCCGGATGCGAGCGTGACCGCCTGCCACGCGCCGCCGCCGGCGCGCCAGTGCAGCTGCAACTGCGCCGGATCCAGCGCCAGGCGGTCGGTGATCGTCGCGGTCACGAGGTAGTCCGAACCCGTATTCTCGGTGTCGGCCAGCGGCGTGTGCGCGATCGAGGCGCCGAAGTAGAACACGGCGTTGTAGGCGTTGAGGATGCCCCAGCCGTAGTCGTTGTCGGGCGCGCCGGCGCGACTGGCCGTCGCGCGCATGGCCTCGCGCACCTGCATCGGCGTCAGCGTCGGCACGCGCGACAGCACCAGGGCGGCGACGCCCGAGGTGAGCGGGCACGAGAACGACGTCCCGGACGCCGTCTCGTAGCCGTTGATCGTGCCCACCGAAGCGACGTGGTTGCCCGAGCCCAGCGCGGCGACGTCGGGCTTGATGCGCCCGTCGGCGCTCGGTCCGGGCGAGGAGAACGAGGAATAGGTGCCCGTGCTGGTGACCGCGCCGACCGCGATCACGCTGTCGCCGTCCGCCGGCGCGACGATGTGGTTCCAGGCGGCGCCGCGCTCGTTGCCGGCCGAGTTGCAGACGACGATGCCCTTGCCCGCGGCCAGGTCGGCCGCGATGGTGCAGGCGGCGGTGTTGCCGTCCATGTCCGCGAAGGTGAACCAGTCGATGTAGCCCAGCGAACTGGAGACGACGTCGACGCCGAAGGTGTCCAGCCACTCGATGCCCGCCACCCAGTTGTCTTCCTCGGCCGGCACCTCTTGCGACGTGTCCTCGGTCTTCGCCAGCACCAGCGTGGCGCCGTAGGCGGGCCCGACATGGCTCCCCGGCGCGTAGCCGGCAACCGTCGACATGGTCATCGTGCCGTGGCTGTCCTGGCCGGACGGGTCCCCGGGCTGGTTCTCGACGACGCCGTCGTTGTTGACGAAGTCCCAGCGCGCCAGGACCGGCAGGGGCGACAGGCACTCGTGCGTGGTGCGGAAGCCGGAATCGAGCATGCCGATGATCACGCCCTGGCCGTGGAAGCCCGCTTCATGCACCTGGGGCACGGCGATCTGCTCGAGGTCCGCGAGGTTGCCGCCGTAGTTGATGGTCCACTGGGCGCTGTCGGCCGCGTACGGCGCCGCGGCGGCGGGCGCGGTCACGATCGCCGGCGCCGGCTGGGCGCGCCGCACCAGCGTCACGGCGCGCACCTGCGGCAGGGACGCCAGCGCGTCCACCTGTGAGGCATCGACGTCGAAGCTCGCGGCGTTCAGCCAGCGTGAGACGCGGCGCAGGCGGGCGCCGGTCGCCGCGACCGCATCGACGTGGGCCGCGGACACCGGCAGGTCGGTGACGTCGACCAGGCGGGCCTGCCCGTCCAGTGACTTGTCGTCCGTCATCACTTTGGCGCGCCGCGCGACGGCATGGTCGCCGAGCTGCTCCTGGGCCCGTGCCAGCGCCGCGTCCAGGTCGCGCCCGGTCAGCCCCTTGTCGGTGAACCAGACCCACACCGCGACCGTACCGTCGGCATTGCGCCCCGCGAACGCCGGATCGGCCAGGGCTGCCGTGGCGCCGGGTGAAACGACGGGAGTGTTCGCAGACTCGGCGCTGCCCGCAAGCAACGCGGTGAGCAGGCCGGCCAGGATCAGGATGCGGGCACGACGATTCATCTGGGTGGACCTCCGGATGCAACATATGACACCATCGGAAACAGGCCGCGATGGTAGCACACGGGCTCGGTGAAGTGCGCGTTCAAAGCCACCGGAGGTGATGCCGATGGTGCGCACTGTCGGGACGATTTTGTGATAAATGTGCCGAAGATATGCTTGATTTGCACGGCGTCCCGGTAGGACGATGACGCCGACGACCGGACGGCAGTCCGCAATACTTGCGCCGGCGCAAGTCGTCGTCGGTCGAGGCGATCCACATGGTTGCGTGAGGTGTTCCGATGTCACCCGAAAGCGATGAGGCCACATCGAACCCGACACCTCGGCCCTGCGAACCTGCGGAGGACTTCGATCCCGATCTCCTCCCTACTCAATGGGGCCCGCTCATGTTCCGTTGCGGTCGATTGACCTTCGAGGAACTGTTGTGGAGCACGGGCATCACCTGTTTCGGCGGCTACATGGCGTACGACGGCATCACGAGTTCCATGGTCATCTCGAAATACGCGGGGATCCTCTGCGGCTCGGGCGTCGCGCTGGCCGGTCTCGGCATCTTCTTCAAACTCATCAAATCCGGTGATCTGTCCTTCCATCGCGTCGGGACACGCGATTCGTAGCGATCTCGGCGGCGTACCCGAACCGGCGCCACCGTCCCTGCAGGAACACCCGGCGACCCGGTCCCGCACGACGAAGTGATCGCGATCCGGCGCATGTCGCCGTTCCGCAACAGGTTGCCCGATCGGCGCCGTTCTGGCCCCAACCCTGCTTGGCTACCGTCGCGACAGCAGGCCTGGATATCGCCCAGGCTCGAGTCCCGACACCGAACCGGAGGGTCCTCATGAAACGCATCCTGACCATCGCCGCCGCCCTCGGCCTGCTCCTGTTCCTGACTGCCGGGTGCAGCCAGGACGGCACGCCGGCCGGGTCGGAGACCAGCGCCACCGATGACTACTCGACGATCGACCTCAGCCAGGACTTCGGCGGGCTGACCGTCACGGACGAGAACACGGCCTTCGACGATCCCGAGATGAAGGCGATGCTCGCCATGGAAGCGCAGGATGAGGTCGCCGATCCCGTCGCCGTCATGCCGGACGTGGTGGCGATGGACCGGATGGGCCGCGAAGCGAGCTCCGTGCCGGACAGCCTGCGCCCGCAGTTGACGTTCCTGTCCCTGCGCTGGGGCCACCTGGCGGGTCTGCGCGACGCGCTCGACGACAGCGTGGCATGCGACGTCACCGACTGGACCGGCTCGCTCAGCGTGGATCGCGGCGTGCTCGTGGTCCGCCGCAAGATCGCCTTCGAGTCTCCCCGCGACCATCTCGTCTTCCCGCGCATCGATCGTCGCACCGTGGCGCTGGTGTCGCACACCGGTTGCGGCTTCGACGGCCTCGTGATCCAGGTCCTGGAGCGCCCGGACACGACCGGAGCGGTGCTCGAGCCCAACCGGCTGCACATCAACCTCGGTCCCTACACCGCCGACTTCGATATCGCCGACCTGGCGACGATCGAGGAAGTCGTCGCTGTCGACGCGTTCGGCAACAGCATGGAGCTGACCGGCTTCAACCCGCGCGAGGCGCGCGCGTGCCCGAAGGGCTTCCTGTCGGCCCGCTACCGTCACCTGCCCGCCGACCGGCCGGACTCGCTGGCGGGCGGCGGCACGATCCTGGGGCACTATGCCGGCGCGTGGCGCACGCTGGACGGCCGGCTCGACGGCTTCATGCGCGGCGCCTACGGCCTCGACGCCGACGGCCAGCACGTGTTCGTCGGCAAGTACATCGGTCGCAACGGCCACTTCCGCGGCCGCATCCGCGGCACCTGGGCCGAGGGCGCGGCGGCTGACGACCTGGTGAGTTTCGAAGGCCAGTGGTTCGGCGCCGCCGGTGCCGCCGAGGGCGTGCTGGCCGGCGACGGTCACCCGGTCGAGGGTTCGGCCGGCGGGTTCCTGGTCGGGCGTTGGGCGACGCTCTGCGACCCGGACGCCGTCGACACCGTGCGCTAGAGCGATTCCCGAAGGCGCCGCCCCTTGCCGGGCGGCGCCTTCTTTTTTCGGCTTGATATCGCCGTTGCCGCAGCCGCCCGGGGTGGCTATGCTGGCGCCCATGGAGGCGAATGACGCATGACGACCGACGACCGGACATGACCCGCGGTCGCCGCTGGCTGGCATGGGCGGCCCTGGCCTATGCCTCCATCCTTCTCGCTGTCTTCCTCGGCCTGAACTACCTGTACGTCGGTGCGCGCCAGAAGCTGGACGACGCGATGGGGCAGCGCCTGCTGGGCGTGGCCCGAAGCGTCGCGCTGATGTGCGACGGCGAGCGCATCTTCCTCGCCACCCTCGGCGACAGCCTCGGGCTCGACTACCTCGACGGACTCGCGGCGGTCTGCGACACCATTCGGCAGTCGGAGTCGCTGGCCGAGATCACGCTTACCGACCCGGTGGACGAGCGCGTGCTGATGTCGACGTCGCAGGCCCTGCGCCGCGGCGATCACAACGACTTCCTGGCGCTCGATCCCGGGGCGGTCGCCTCGGCGAGCGGCGGCGTGGCCGCTGCGGGGCCGCTCTACCGGGACCCGCGCCTGCCCGGCTCGTTCCAGAAGTCGGCCCACGCGCCGGTGTTCAACTACTCGACGGAAGGCGCCTACCAGGTGGGGCTGCTTACGGTCAGCGGCAGTCCCGACTTCTTCTCGGCGCTGGGGCGCCTGCGCCGCGCCGCCTGGCTGACCGCCGCGGTCGTGCTGGCCGTGCTGGCCGCGCTGGGCGTCGTCCTGCAGAGGATCCATGTCGCGCTGGCGCGCTACCGCGCTTCGGTCATGCGCCAGGAGAATCTGGCCGCGATGGGACGCATGACCGCGGGCATCGCCCACGAGATCCGCAATCCGCTGGGGATCATCCGCGGCGCCGGGCAGCATCTCGAGCGCGTCCTCGGCGAAGCCGGCATCCAGGACGAGGTGGCCTCCTTCATCCCCGAAGAGGTCGACCGCCTGGACCGCATCCTGACCGGCTACCTCGCCTTCGGCGCGGGGCAGGACGCGCCTCCCGAGGACTTCGACCTGGGCGACTGCCTGCGTCGCAGCGCGCGCCTGTCGGCCGGCGAGCTGCAGAAGCAGGGCGTGGAGATCGACCTGCCGGGCGTCGAGCCGGGCTTGATTGTGCGCGGCGATCCGCGTCGCCTGCAGCAGGTGTTCCTCAACCTGCTGTTCAATGCGCGCGACGCCATGCCGGACGGCGGGCGCATCAGTGTGCAGGCGGTTGCCGAGCCGGGCGCCGCGCGCGTGGTCGTGACGGTGACGGACGAAGGCACGGGCCTGGGCGGCGTCGATCGCCAGAAGTTGTTCGAGCCCTTCTGGACGACCAAGGAGAAGGGCAGCGGCCTGGGGCTGGCCATGTCCCGCCGGATCGTGGAGGATATGGGCGGTACGCTGGAGCTCCGCGACCGGCCTGACGCCCGCGGCGCCCAGGCCGTGATGGCGCTGCCGTTGTCGTCGGCCCAGGCGCCGAACCGGGAAGGATGACTTCGTGTCGAGGATCCTGATCGTTGATGACGAGCCCAAGCTGGTGGTCCTGCTGAAATCGGCGCTGGCCCACCGCGGCCACGACGTCACGGGCGTCGGCGGCGGCCGCGAGGCGTTGGACCTGCTGCCGGGCGGCGATTTCGACGTGGTGTTGACGGACCTGCGCATGGAGCCGGTCGACGGCATGGCCGTGCTGGCCGCCGCGCGCGCCTGCTGCCCCGACACGGCGGTGATCATCCTGACAGCCTACCCCGAAGTGAAGGGCGCGGTTGACGCCCTGCAGCAGGGCGCTTCCCATTACCTCACCAAGCCGTTCAATTTCCAGGAAGTGGCTCACGCGGTGGAGCAGGCCGCCGCTGCTGCGGCCCTGGCGCGCGAGAACCGCGCCCTGCGGCAGACCGTCGTGCAACTCGGTGGCGGTCCGGAGATCGTGGGCGAGGCGGCCGCCACCGTGTCGCTGCGCAGGCTCATCGCGCAGGTGGCGCCGTCGGATGCGACGGTGCTGATCCGCGGCGAGAGCGGGACCGGCAAGGAAGTCACGGCCCGCGCCATCCACGCCGCGAGCCGGCGCGCCGCCGGGCCGTTCATCGCCGTCAACTGCGCCGCCATCGCCGAGTCGCTGCTCGAGAGCGAGCTCTTCGGCTACCGCAAGGGCGCGTTCACGGGGGCCAATGGAGATCGCGAGGGCCTGTTCGAGGCGGCCCGCGGCGGCACGCTCTTCCTGGACGAGATCGGCGAGGCCGGTCCCGCCGTGCAGGCCAAGCTGCTGCGCGTGCTCGAGGAGCGGAAGATCAACCGCGTCGGCGATCCGGTGGAGCGCCAGGTCGATGTGCGCGTGCTCGCGGCCACGAACCGTCCGCTCGAGGAGGCGATCGCCGCCGGCGGCTTCCGCGAGGACCTCTACTACCGCCTGCTGGTCTTCCCCGTCGATGTGCCGCCGTTGCGCGAGCGGCTGGACGACATCCCGGCCCTGACCGCGGTCTTCCTGGCGAGGCTTGGCCGTCGCGAGACCGGCCTGCCGTCGGCGGCGATGGCGCGCCTGCGCGCCCACGCCTGGCCCGGCAACGTGCGCGAGCTGCGGAACCTGATCGAGCGGGCGCACATCCTGGCCGGTCCCGATCCGCTGGCGATCGAGCACGTGCTGCTGGACGTCGGCGGCAGGCAGCGCGCCGCCGCCCAGCCTGCTGCCGTGGGCGACGACCTGGACCTCGACCGCAACGCCCGCCTGCTGATCACCGAAGCCATGCGCCGGGCCGGGGGCAACAAGACGGCCGCCGCCGAGATGTTGGGCATCACGCGCCGGGCCATGTACTCGCGCATGAAGATGCTGGGCATGGACGCCGGTCCGGCGGAATGAGCCGGCCGTTCCCGGGGCGGCGGAGCGTACCGCTGCGTACGGGGCCGGCTGCGAGCCTTGCTCGCTGGGGAATTGGGCGTCTTGCAAGTTGTTTTGATGCAGAGGCTTACGGTGTTGGCGCCCGCGGTGGGCGTGGCATGAAGCCTGCTACTCCGCACTGGTTCACAAATGTCCGGCAGCAGCGATCAAGCGAATGAGGTGCGCCATGAGGGGTCAGACACGCGGATTCGGGAAGCCTGCGCTGCGCGCGGCGGTGCTGCCCGTGGTGCTGGCCGCGGCCTTCCTGGCCGTGCTCGCGAGTCCGGGCGCGGTCCAGGCCCAGACCGGTTCGGGCGAGCAGTTGCGCGCCTACATCGAGCGCACCGACGAGCTGCTGGACTGGGCGTCCGGCCTGGTCGCCGACACGAACAGCGAACAGGCACGGATGGTCCTCGAGCAGGCGCAGACGATCCAGCGTCGCGCGACGGCGCTGATGGAACGCGGCCGGCTGCTGGAATCGTTCGCCGTCGCCCGCCGCGCCCGCGACGCCACGTGGCATGCTGTCCGCCTGGCGCGCGAAGCCGCCAGCCTCGAGGAGCGCATCCGGCTGCGCGCCGAACGCTTTGCCGACCAGCATTCGCAACTTCTGGACCGCGCGCGCGACGCCGGTGACCAGCGCGCGCTCGAACTGCTGCAGCGGGCAGGGGAGCAGGCGCGCCGGTCGCAGGAGCGCTTCCAGCAGGGCGATCTCGAACTGGCGTGGAATCTCCTCGAGCACGCCGAGGAACTGTTGCGGCGGGCGGCTCGCGTGCTGGCGCAGGGCGTCTGGCCGGAACGCCTGCGGCTCGAGATCGAGCGCACGCACAGCCTGGTCGAGGATGCCGGCGAGCGGCTCGGCGCCAACGCCCCGGCCGCGGCCGCCGCGCTGCTGGCCGAAGCCGAGGATGCCCTGGCCCGCGCCGAGGAAGCCAGCGCGCAGGGCGATCCCGGCCGCGCCCTGCAGATGGCCGGCCTGGCCCGTCGCCTGGCGCAGCGCGCCATCGCGCAGGTCGAGCCGAACGCCGATGGCGCGGGGGTGACGCGACTTCTGGAGCGCTTCGACGAGCGCGCCGGCGCGGTCGCCGAAGCGGTCCTCTCGTCGGGCAACGAGCCGGCGCAACAGGCCTTTGCCCGCGCGCGCGCCCAGCGTGACGGCGCAGCCCAGGCGCTGGTCGAGGGCCATGCCGAGATCGCGCTGCGCCAGGTGCGCGCGGCCCACGATCTGCTCGATCAAGTCGAACGAATGCTGCGTTGAGTCTCATGCCCGGACGCCATCTCGTCCTGCTGTTCCTGGCGACCGGCGGCCTCGCTGTCTGGCCGTCGGGCGCCGCGCGCGCCGGGGCGGGGGCGGGGCAGACGGCCTGGAACTGGGATCTCACGGCCGGCTTCGACAGCTTCACCCACTCGTACGCCCTGGCCAACACCGACACCAGCGAGACCGTGACCGAATTCATGACGCAGGCCGGATTCGAGGGCCGGTCCGCGAACAGCGGCGCCTCGCGCTGGCGCGTGCGGGGCGAAGCGTCGGCGGGCACGGACCTGTGGCGGGAACGTCTGGAAGCCGATTGGCGGCGGGTCGACCACGGGGGATCGACGCGCGTCCGCGCCGCCGGTCGCCTGTGGGGGCGTCAGTACCGGGATGATTCCGACTATGCGCGATCCAGCAACCAGGTCGAAGGCCGCGGCGAGTTGCAGGTCGTTCCATGGGCTGCGCGTCACGCCGAATTGACGGCCGGCGGCTGGGGAACCTTCACCGGGTTCGCGACGCCGTCACCCCTCGAACAGAACCTCAGGGAATTCGGGGCGGTGGTGGGCGCACGCTCGCGCGGCCTCACCGGTCCGCAGTGGACCGTGTCGCTGCGCCGCGCCGCGCGGTCCTATCCCGATTCCGCCGCCATCGATCGCAAGACGTGGAGCCTCGACGGCGACGTCAATCACCAGGCTGCGAACGGCGGTTCGGTGCGGCTCTTCCATCGCAGTGAACGTCGCCTTGCCGCCGAACCCGACGTCCGCCCGGATGCCTGGTCCCACTGGACGGATGTCGCGGCCGCGGTGCCCGCCTTGGCCGGGCAGGCCACCGTTGAAATCCAGAGCGAGAGTTGGCGCTACGGTCAACCGACGGAGATCTACCTCGACTGTTGGCGCCTGTCGGGCGTCCTGGGCTACCGGCGCGGCGACATCCTGGGGCCTCAATGGAGCCTGGGGCTTGCCGGCGAACGTTTCGAAGCGGGCGATTCTCCGGAGAGCTATGCGCAGGCCGGCGTGCGCGCGGGCATCGAGTCGCTCGGTGGCCGGCTCAACGGCTCGCTCAGCGTCGAGTATGGGCGCCGCGACTACGCCGGCAACGCCGCCGGCGAGGCGACTGCCGACGATGTGACCGGCATCGCGACCGACATCCCCTACTCCGACTTCAACTACTGGAAGCTCTGGCTGCTCGGCGAATGGCGCCTGGGCCCCGGCGTGTCGTTGCAGGCCATGGCTAGCTGGGAGCCCGAACGCCACACCGCGTCGGCCGACGACGCCTCCCTGGGCTTCACCAACCTGCGGCTGGTCTGGCGCCCCTGACGGGTACGGCCGAGCGGGTCAGCGCTCGTCCCGCGGACCGAGCGCATCAGCCGCCCTGTTCACGCGTTCCTCGAGATGCCGCAGGCGTTGTTCGATGCGCCCCAACCCTTCGCCATCCGCGAGCCCGGGCTCGCTGTGTGCCGTGGCCACCGGCCGTCGGCGAACGAACCGCATGTAGCCCAGCCCCAGCGTGATGGCCAAGGCGACCGTCATCACTGCGAATCGCGCCACCGAGGTGTCGGTGGCGATGATCCAGCCCACGCCGTAGACCATCGTGAAGACGCCGCCCAGCAGCAGGCCGTTGCTGATCACCGGCAACTGGTCGGCGCGCACCAGGGAGACGGCCATCACCATCGTGGCAAGTGCGACCAGGATGATGCTCGTGCTGCGGCCCCAGGCTTCGCGCCGGGCCTGCGACTCGTCGTAGAGCTTGTTTCTCTCTTCGGTGATCCGCTGGACCTCGTCGCGGTCCGCAACCGACAGGTCATCCTGCGGGCTCTTGATGCGGATCGCCTGCTCGCGGCGGTCCAGTTCCTGGATCCGCAGGTCGGGCTGCTTCGCGGGCGGGTGGAACGTGTAGACGCCCACGCCGAGGAAGGCCGTCAGCATCAGGCCGAGGAAGAACGAGAAGATCGTCTGCAGCCCGTTGCTGCGTCCGGCGTGGACCATGGGGACACTCCCGGGGTCGCGGCCATCGGGGGATGCCGCACGTTTTGCGTGTGATGCCTACTCTTCGTCGCAGATGATGGCGCCTGCCGGCCGGTACCCGCTGTTCATGTTGCTGCCCACGGCATAGCCGGCCGCGCCGCCGATGAACATGCCGCCGACGGCGCCATCCAGGCCGGACATGAGGTCCTTGCCATTGTTCGTCGCGCTCATGCCGACCACGGCGCCGATCGCCGAACCCAGGATGGCCCCGGCAACGCCGGTTCCTTTCCCGCTCCGCTCGCCGTACTCGTAGCGCTGGACGTCGTCGGCGCTGGCCTGCTGACGCGCCGCGCCAAGTTCGTCCCACTGCTCCAGGACCACCAGTCGCTTCTCCAGGTCGAACGAAGCCAGCTTGCCGGAGATGCTGCGGCCGTCGAAGAGGCGGATCGTCAGCGCCTCGCCCGGGTTGACCATCAGGCTGGCCCGGGTCAGGCAGTCTTCCGGCAGGGCTTCCGTGGTCGCGATCTCATCGGCCACCACGGCTGGTCCCGAAGCCGAAAGCACCATGGCACAGAATACCGCAGCAGGCCGTCCGCGCACGCGGCGTGCATTGTTTGTCACGATCGATCCCCCTTCTTCACACCGTGGACAATGACATCTGGCGCATCTCAGTTCGCCAACGTCTGCGGGAATCCTTGCGCCGGTCGCGATGCCCCGCACCCCGCCCTGCGCATACCGGCCACCATGGCCGCCAGGTCGCCCGTCAGCGCATTGCCGACCGACCCCCGGCAGAACGGGCAGGGGTGGACCTCGGCGCGCGAGTCTGCGTAGACCAGTCGGTTGCCCGCCCCGAAGCAACCCAGCGTGCGGCGGTCGTGATCGGGGCAGCTGAGCCTCGGCAGGTGGGCCCAGGCCGGGTCGGTATTGACCTCGTCGTGGATGGCGCGCAGCAGGCTCAACTGCAGCGGGTCCAGCCCCACGGGCCGGCCGGCGTAGCGACCGACCGCGTGGGGCTCCAGGATGCGCACGTAGGCGCCGCCCCAGGAACGCACCAGTTCCAGGTATCGCCACACGTTTTCGCGGCTGACGAAGTCCCGGACCGCGCAAAGGGCGAATCCCACCAGCAAACCGGCCTGCCCGGCATTGAACGCGGCGTCCCTGGCCCAGGCAAAGGCGCCGACGCGACCGCGGAAGCGGTCATGCCGCCCTTCATCCCAGTGGTCCAACGCGATCTGCACCGAACGCAGCCCGGCGCGGCGCAGTTGACGCGCCTTTGCCGCGGTCAGGCCGACCCCCGATGTGAGCAGCGTGAACTCGATGCCCGGGCCGGCGCCGGCAATCAGGCGGCAGACGTCGTCGCATCGCATCAGCGGTTCGCCGCCGCTGAGGAACACCTGCACCACGCCGAGGTCGCGGAACTTCGCCAGCACCTGCTCGAGCTCCGCAATGGCCAGGTGTTCGCGGGCGCCGAGGTTGTCCCCCTCCAGGCAGTGCTCGCAAGCCAGGGGGCAGCGGCTGCTGACGGCCAGGACCACGCCGCCGAGGCGGACCTCGTCGGGCCGGAACGGCTGCACACGGTCGAGGATGGTCTCGACGAAGCGGACGAACGGTCGCGACGGCCACTGGGGAACGGTCGGCGTCCAGGACAGTCGCCACCCGCAGCGGTAGTATTTCTGGCCGTGTTCTCCGCCCCGCATGGTCCCGTTGAGCTGCTTGATGTGCTGCAGCGATCGCCGGGCCATCCGCGGCGACCGGTATGCCCGCAGCGCGATGATGACGACGCTGGCATGGACGAGCCACGTAATGATCCGGGCCCGCGTGCCCGTGATGGGCCCGCGGACCACGGCGGACCGTCCCGGTCCAGTCATGTCAACGGCTCCCGGAGCCGCTGAGTTCGTGGAACAGCTCGCGCGAGAACCCGGTCATGCGTCCCGGCTGGCGGAACGAGGCGACGAACGCCGCCTCCGGTTGCCCCATGGGATCGCGCAGGATGTCGTAGTGGCCCTTGGAGTGGAGGATCACCGAGCGCGCCTGCCCCTTGGCCAGGCGCGGGAGGTGGTACGTGAGCGCAGCGGCATCGCCAACATTCGGCTGGTGCAGGTAGAGCGCATCGTCGGCCAGGAGATCAGCGGTGACGTCACGTCCATCGCCGGTCACGGCGCGCGCCAGCCCGACCTTCGTCATTGCCGGCGGGGGCGCCGCGGTGAAGTCCGCCGTGACGCGGTCGATTTCCCAGAACCGGTAGCCGCACTCGAGCTTCACGGTGACCTGATCCCCCTCGACGCCGGCCAGATCGACGGCGAGCACGGCGTCGCGCTCGGCGATCGGCCCCGGCAGGTCGAACTGGTCCACGCGGCGCCACCCATCGGGCGTCTGCACCGAGACCGCCAGCGGCAGGCCCTGATCCCGGCACCACTGCTGCATCGCCGCGGCCGAACCGTTCTTCTGCGCCTGCTGCCAGGGCTTGAACTGGTCGCCCATGCGCTCGAAGAGGACACTCATCACGTGGTCCAGCCAGGTGCTGTTGCGCGCGTTGACGACCAGCTTCAGCTGCTGCGCGCCGGCGGGGCGGTCGAAGGTCAGGATCATGCCGTCCATGTCGATGTTCGCGCGGGCTTGGGGGTCCAGGTCCGGCGCGTGGCCGCCGTCGATGAACGGGACGCCGTCGTCGGCCGCCACGAGGTCGAGGATGTCGCTCCCTGACAGGGACCGCGCCGTCACCGGGGCTTTCGTGTCCGCCAGGCGGTGGGGTGTCCCGTGCCGGTCGACCAGCACGCGCTCGCCCTTGGCGTGATCGAGGACCAGCAACTCGGCCAGGTTGGTGTGCTGGACCTCGAGCACCTCATTGGTGATCCGAAGCTGGCAGTCCCCGTCACCAGCGACCGGCAGCGCCAGGTAGTCGTCGCGCTCCATCGGCGGGTGGATGGCGCCGCTGTAGATCTCGCCGACCAGGACCTCCTCGTCGCCGTTCTGGACATAGATGAACGGGCACGAGTCCTTCGTGGCCAGGATGATGACGAAGGCGACGCCGGCGGCCAGCACGGCGGCGCCGAAGGTCTTGACGATGGCGAGGCCCGTGTCGTTTTCGACCACCTGGACCATGCTGATGTGCGCGAACGGGATGGCGGCATTCCGTCCCGGCGCCGGTTCGCCGTCGGGCACGAGCTCGAACGAGCGGTCCACGAATACCTGCAGGATGCCGGCGCCGACCTTGCGCGCCGCCTCCGCGTCATGGAATTCCTCCGGAGCGCGGGACGCGGGGCTGGACGCGGGCGTGAACTCGAACGTCGCGACCTTCTCGAATCGCGGCTCCTGGAGGACTCCCGACAGGACCTCGTCCTTCACCGATGCCTGGCAGAGGGCGAACGTCTGGTCCCTCCAGAACAGCCTGATGTCGTGTCCCCCCGGATCGAGTGAGGAGTCCACCGGCCGTTGCACAAGACGATGGGCCGAACACGAATTCAGCAGTGACATCATCATCGTCAGGAGCAGAAACGCGGCGCCCCTTCGGAGCGTCGGGATGAGCATCGGCTTGTGAGTCATGGAGACCTCCCCGGAATCGGCGACCGCCAAGGGGGCGAGGAGGGGAGGATATCACCGGATGAGCCCGGAGGGAACTGCTTCAGTGCGCCCCGGGAAAGGGAAACAAGACGGGCCGCCTCTCCGAAGAGAAGCGGCCCGCCCGGTGGTCATGCCGCGACTAGCGGAACAGGCCCTTGATGCCGCCCCACGTCGACGCCTCGTTCGGAACCAGGGGCTCCTGCTCGACGCGCACGTTGTCGACGTACATCGTCGACAGGCTGCCGACGTTCGCGCCCGTGTTGGCCATGAACTGGATCGTCACGAAGTCGGTGCCGGCCGGGGCCATGAACGACCCGGCGTACGTGGCCCAGCCCGACGGGCTGTAGTTGCCCAGCAGCCCGGAGGTGGCGACGATGCCGCCGCCCGTGTGCTCGGCGAAGACCTGGACGAAGAAGACGCCGCCCAGCGCCGCCTGGCCCAGCTTGAGGTCGAACGACCAGTAGACCAGACCGGGCGCCGCCGTGCCGGTCGCCGTCGACTGCTTCAGCGTCAGCCCCAGGGCCTCGGCGTGGTTGTCCATGAACGCGCAGCGCGTTCCGCCCGCCGACGGGCCGTTGTCGGTCGCCACGACGGTGACGGCGGAGTTGCTGCCCAGGCCGAAGACCTGCCAGCCGGTCAGGTTGCCGGTCTCGAAGTCGTTGTTCGTCAAGACGTTGGTGGCGAAACCGGCCGTGGCGGACAGGGCTAGCAGGGCGGTCACACAGGCACTCGTGAACAGCGTTCTCATTTTCATGATGGATCTCCTTTGGGCGCGATGACAAGAACAGGGCGGGCCGGAACGCCGCGAGAATGCGTACGAGCGGCGGGCCCCTTCAGAAGCAGCCCGAGCGGGGGCGACCACCAGCGGGCTGTAGGCATCATAACAACTTTGTTCGGAATCCGTGCAATGTTTTTTTGTCTGAAGGGAAGATTGGCGCCCCGGGGCGCCGGCGCCGGCGCCGACGTCCGGCCCGGGACGCGGGACGGACCCCAGACTGACGGTCTGCCCATCAATGTGATGTCACTCGCCGCCCCTTGTGCCTGCCGATGCGGGCGCCACATCGTCACCGGGTTGCGACCACGCCGCCCGCCATCACGCCGCGGCGCCTCTCATTCGCCGAATGCCGGCCGGCCTCGCGTCGGTCGGGTCGGTGCGGGAAACCGGCACACCGGTGGCCCACCGCTTGCGATTCCCCAGGTGTTCAACGACGCGGGCCGACGTCGCGTTCGGGTCGCCGGAGAGCCGGCGCCGGAGCGCCCTCGCCTGCCCGCCGGACTCCGAATCGAAGGAGACCAGCATGAGGATCAATGGCCTGGCGATCGCGCTGCTTCTGGCGACCGGTTTGACGACGGCATCGTGCGCCGGATCGAAGGAACTGCGGATGGCGAGCAGCGGGGACATCCCGGCGGCCGAGTCGACGGTGAAGATCACCACGACCAGCAACGGCAACACCGGTTTCACACTGGCGGTCAAGCACCTGGCGGCGTCGCAGCGCGTCGATGCCAATACGTCCGTCTACGTCGTGTGGACGCGCGGGAGCGATTCCGCGGCCACCACGCAGAACATGGGCGCGCTCGTGGTGGACGACAACCTGAACGGCAGCTTCGACGGCGTGACGCCGTTGAAGTCCTTCGATCTTTTCATCACCGCCGAGCCCACCCAGGCGGCCGCGGCGCCGACCGGCACGACACTCCTCTACACGACCGTCGCCACGAAGTAGCCAGCGACCGGGCGCGTCGCCACCAGAGGGCGAAGGCCATGGCGGTCGCCGCCAACGGAAAGGCAAGACCATGTTGCGAAGCCTCAAGGACCTCGAGAACTACACGTTGTTCGCCACGGACGGCGAAGTCGGCACGGTGGTCAATTTCCTGATGGACGACGAGTCCTGGACGATCCGGTACCTGGTCGCGGAAGCGAACGGGTTCTCGGGCGCGCGTGATGTCCTGATGACGCCGATCTCGTTTCGCGCAGTCGACTGGGCGACCCGTTGCTTCCACCTGGCGCTGACCAGGGAGAGGGTGCGCCTCTCGCCGGGTATCGATACCGACCTGCCCGTCTCCCGGCAGCACGAGCTCGAATACTACCGGTACTACGGATACCCGTCGTACTGGGGCGGTTCGGGCGTCTGGGGCATGGGAACCTACCCGGCGCTGCTCGCGACCGGCCGCTGGAGCGAGGAGCCGTCGCTGCTCGATGTCGAGCCCAACGGCTTGTCCGGCGACGGGCACCTGCGCAGCGCCCGCGAAGTGCGCGGCTACCACGTCGAGGGACTCGATGATGCGATCGGGCACATCGACGACTTCATCGTCGACGACGAGACCTGGGAAGTGCGCTACCTGGTGGTCGATACCAGCAACTGGTGGTTCGGCAAGAAGGTGCTGGTGGAGCCGCGCTGGGCCATCCGCATCAGCTGGGCGGACGGGAAGATCTATTTCGACCTGTCCCGGCAGGCCATCAAGGACAGCCCCGCGTGGAACGCGGCCGAAGCCGTCAACCGCGAGTACGAGGTGCAGCTGTACGACTACTACGGTCGTCCGGTGTACTGGAACAGCGGCGATCGTTCGGCGGCCGCGGAGCCGCCGATGCGGTCTGATCGCGGTCGCGGCTGAGCAGAGGGGGAGCCACCATGCCGCCGTACGACCCCGCGGGACTCGAAAGCGAGATCGGGCGCCTCGAGCGAAGCTACGCAGCCATCCGTCGCGAGTCCCCGGGCGCGCACGACCTGGCCTGCAGGTGGATCGCCGAGGCGTCCGGGCTGCGCTGGTACGTGATCGTGGCCGACGTGGTCGAAGCGGATATCGACGTGGAGCTCCTGCGGGAAGTGATCGTCGTCCGGGCCGACCGGACCTGGCCCGAGCCTGCGCTCCTGCTGGGCATCCTGCCGGTGCCGGGCGGTTTCGATCCCGGCCAGGTGGTGATCCGATTCTCCGGCGAGACCCTGGAGGTCCGCGTCCGTCGGGAACCGGACCGGAGGGCGTCGTGAAGGACTACTACGCGATCCTCGGCGTCGAACGCACGGCCACGCCCGCAGAGATCAAGAAGGCGTACCGGGTCCTGGCGCTGAAGTACCATCCGGACCGGAACCTCGAGGACAAGTCGGCCGAAGCCAGATTCAAGGACCTCGCTGGAGCCTATGGCGTCCTGTCCGACGCGGGGAAGCGGCGCGAGTATGACGAGGCGCTGGCTCACCGTGACGCGCCGGGGCGCGGGGCGGCGGGTGCGCCGCCCTTCACGGGCGACGACGAGGGTATGTCGATCGAGGACATCCTGCGCCGGTTCGGCGGCGTCTTCGGTGGCGAATTCGGTGAGCGGATCCAGCGGGGTCGCGGCGCTGCGCGCGCCGGGCGCGACGCCGAGGTCGATCTCACGGTCGACTTCCGGACCGCCGCCGTCGGCGGCAAGGTCTCGGTATCCCTGTCGGGAGCGGCGCCGTGTGCGAAGTGCGGGGGACGGGGTGCCGTCGGCGACGATCCCGCGTGCGCGCCGTGCCGGGGTACGGGTCGCGTCACAGCGCAGTCGCGCGAGGACGGGCAGTTCTTCACCGTGACCAGGCCGTGTTCGCACTGCAACGGCACGGGCATCGATCCGGCCCTGGCCTGCCCGGCTTGCCGTGGCATGGGCACGGTGGCGCGGAAGCGCGCGCTGAAGATCAGCGTCCCCGAGGGCAGCGAGGACGGGGCCTTCCTGCGCCTGGCCGGGCTTGGGGAAGCAGGGGCGGGGGGCGGCGCGCCCGGGGACCTGCTGGTGCACCTGCGGGTGTCGCCCGACCCGGTCTTCCACCGCGAGGGACGCGATGTCCACGCCGAGGTCGCGGTGCCCATGGCGATCGCCGCGCTGGGCGGCAAGGCCCCCGTGCAGACGCTTCACGGCCGGGTCAACCTGGTCATCCCGCCCGGCACATCGTCCGGCGTCAGGCTCAAGTTGCGGGACCGGGGGATCCTCGGCGGCGACCACATCGCGCGGATCATGGTCTCCGTACCGGCGGAAATGACGCCCCGGCAGCGCGAACTCATGGCCGAGTGGATGAAGGCGGGCGCCTGAGGCGGCGCGCGCCGACCCGTGGCAGGTGACAGTCGTGCCATTGATGCCTACTATGCGTCGGCAACAGTGATGCATGGACACGTCGGGAGGATCCACGATGGCAATGGGTGGCGGTGGCGGCAGGCGGGTGCGCAACGGGATCATCATCGGCGTCGCCGTACTGGTGGCGGTCGCGCTGGTTGCGCGCGCACTCGCGGGCACGCGCGTGGCCGTGGTGCGCGCCGAGCGGCGCCCCCTGGTGCAGAAGATCGTGGCCAACGGGCGCGTGAACGTGCCGGTGCGCGTGCAACTGGGTACGCAGGCGGGCGGCGTGCTGGCGCGGCTCCTGGTGGACCAGGGCGACAGCGTGAAGGCCGGGCAGCTGCTGGCCGAGCTGGTGCCCGACGAGGCGACCGCCGGCGTGGCGCGGGCCGCCGCGCGGCTGCAGCAGGTGCGCGAGCTGGACCTGCGCGTGGCCCAGGAAGACCTCCGGCAGGCCGAGGTGGCGCTCAGGCAGGCCGAGCGGCAGTTACAGCGCCTGCGCGACCTGGACGACGGGATCTCGGCGCAGGAACTGGAAGAGGCGCAGGATGCGCGCGACCTGGCGGCGAGCCGGCGCGACGGTGCGACCGCGCGCGTGCGCGGCAACAGCGCGGGCGGCAGCAATGAGCGGCTGGCGGCGGCCGACCTGGCGGCGGCGCAGGCGAAGCTGGAGCAGACGCGCATCACCTCGCCGGTCGACGGCGTGGTGCTCAAGCGGCTCGCCCAGCCCGGCGACATGGTCACCGCCGGCAGCGGCGTGCTGGACGTGGCGCCGGCCGGGCGCACCTGGCTGGTCGTGCAGCCGGAAGAGAAGAACCTCGCCTTCCTGCGCGTGGGCCAGCAGGCCCTGGCCTCGGCCGACGCGTATCCCGACAGCGTGTTCGAGGCCCGCATCACCCGCGTGGCGCCCGCGGTGGACCCGGCCCGCGGCACCGTCGAGGTGGAACTGGTCGTGGACCGGCCGCCGACGTTCCTGCGGCCGGACATGACGGTGTCGATCGCCGTCGAGGTCGCGCGCAACGAGGCGGCGCTGGTGCTGCCCGGCGAAGTGGTGCGCGACGCCGACGGCTCGCCGTGGGTCCTGGCCGTGCGCGGGGGGCGCGCCGAGCACCGGGCCGTCGGCCTGGGCCTGCGGGGCGAAGGCATGGTCGAGATCACGTCGGGGCTCGAGGCAGGCGACGCCGTCGTGCCCGTCGAGGCCGTGCGCATCAAGCCGGGCGCCCGCGTGCGCGCGGCCTCCGGTGACTCGTGATGCCCTTCGAGTGGTTCGTCGCCCTGCGTTACCTGCGCGAGGGGCGCATCCAGACGGTGCTGATCCTCCTGGGCGTCTCCACGGGCGTGGGCGTGATCATCTTCCTGTCGGCGCTCATCACCGGGCTGCAGTCGAGCCTCATCGAGAACACGCTGGGCTCGCAGGCGCACGTGGTCGTGCGTCCGCCCGAGGAAATGCCGCGCCTGTTGCATGACGGCCGCGTCGAGGGGACCGACCCCGCGGCCGTGGCGCGCGGGCTGGCGCCGGGCGAGGATGCGCTGGCCGTGCGGCTGGAGAAGCCGGCGCAGCGGCTGCGCTCGATCAACCAGTGGCCGCAGGTGATGCGCGACATCGAGAAGGTGAACGGGGTCACCGCCGTGTCGCCGCTGGTGGCGGGCTCGGCATTCGTCACGCGCGGCGAGGCCACGCGGTCGGTGGCATTGCGGGGCATCGACCCCGAACGGTTCACGCGCATCATCGACATGCCGTCCCGGATGGCGACCGGCGTGTTTCGGGTGGAAGGCACCGAGGCCGTGATCGGCACGGGGCTGGCGATGGACCTGGGCGTGCGCATCGGTGACCGCATCCGCGTGCTGACCGCCGAGGGGCGCACCGACGTCTTCACGATCGCCGGCATCTTCGACCTGCAAAACAAGGGCGTGAACGACAGCTGGGTGTTGGTGTCGCTCAAGAGCGCGCAGAACCTGCTCGACCTGTCGGGCGGCATTTCGGCCATCGAGATGCGCGTGGAGAAGATCTTCGCGGCCGAGTCGATCGCGCAATCCGTGGCGCGGCGGACCGGGCTCATCGCCGAGAGCTGGATGGCATTGAACGGCCAGCTGCTGGTCGGGCTGCGGTCGCAGAGCAGCAGCAGCACCATGATCCAGGCCTTCGTCGTCGTGGCCGTGGCCCTGGGCATCGCCAGCGTGCTGGTGGTGTGGGTGGTGCAGAAGAACCGCGAGATCGGCATCCTGCGCGCGTTCGGCACGACCAGGCGGCAGATCCTGCGGGTGTTCCTCATCCAGGGGCTGCTGCTCGGGGCGGCCGGCTGGATCGTGGGCGTAGGCATCGGCACGGTGTTGTCGCTCATCTTCGCGAGCCTGGCCACCAATCCCGACGGTTCACCCACGTTCCCGGTCAACCTCTCGGCGCAGTTGTTCCTGGGCACGTTCGCCATGGCGCTGAGCGTGGGGCTGCTTTCGGCAACGGCGCCGGCGCGGCGCGCGGCGGCCCTCGATCCGGCGGAGGCCATCCACCATGGCTGACCTGATCACGGCCGGCCGGGCGGCGACGAAGTCGGACGGCACGCAACCGGTGGTCCTGCTTGAGCAGGTCACGCGCGATTTTGGCGAATCGGTGATCACCCGCGTGCTCAAGGGCATCGACTTCCGGCTCGAGACCGGGGAGTTCACCGCGCTGACCGGGCCGTCCGGATCCGGCAAGAGCACGTTGCTGAACCTGATCGGGTTGCTGGACCGCGCCACCAGTGGGCGCGTGTGCCTGGACGGCGTCGACACCGCGGGTCTGGACGACACTGCACTGACGCGCCTGCGCGGGCGCTCCATCGGGTTCGTCTTCCAGTTCCACCACCTGCTGCCCGCGTTCACGGCGGTGGAGAACGTGATGCTGCCGGGCATCGCACGCGACGGGCGGCCCAGCGAGGCGCTGCGCAAGCAGGCCGAACAGATGCTCGTCCGCATGGGCATGGCCGACCGGCTGCGCTTCAAGCCCGGCCAGTTGTCGGGCGGCCAGCAGCAGCGCGTGGCGATCGCGCGGGCGCTGTGCCTGGGGCCGAAGCTCATCCTGGCCGACGAGCCGACGGGCAACCTCGACACCGCCGCCAGCGACCAGGTCTTCGACCTGATGCGGCAGATCAACCGCGAAGAGCACGCGGCCTTCCTGGTCGTGACACACGACCCGAGCATTGCGGCGCGGTGTGATCGCGTGGTGGAGCTGGTCGACGGCAACATCGTCAGCGACCGTGCGCCGGTGCGGGCCTGACCAACTGCTCGCGTCCGTTGTTGGGGCGCACCTGGCCGCGGCTCAGCGCGTTGCCGCCGCAGCCCGGCGCCGGGTCCTCACCGGGTCTTTTCCAGCACCGCGCCGACCGCCGTCCGCGTCGTGTCCGCCACCACGGTCCAGGCCGCGGCATCGAGTGCGAACAGGCGCGGCGCCCTTTCGGCCAGCAGGGCCGGGCGCAGCGTGCACACATCACCCAGCGGATCGGCAGGCACGGCGCCGAAGAGGCCGCAATTCACCAGCAGGTCCCGCGCCCACTCCGGGTCGCCGAGACGGGCGGCGAGCATGCCGGCCATCCTGAGGCGGGCGCGCGCTTCCTCGTCCGCGTCGACCGGTCGGGCCCGCAAGGCGGCGGACTGGTCCAGCACCAGGGACAGCACGCCGGCCGTGTGTCGCACCGGCGCCACGACGTCGATTTCGGGCATCACCTGCGCGCCGACCGGGACCATGCCCACCTGGATGCTGAGCGAATCGAACCCGGACTCGGCGGCGGCGATCCGAAGTCGGGATGCGAGTACCTCGTTGATCGTTTCCAGGTCCAGGCAGTCGAGGCCGTTCGTCGCCCCGATGCCGCCGCCCGCGTAGGACACCGTGATCTCGGCCACCTCTGCCGACGGGTTGTGGAACACGCGCCCGGAAGTGCCGGGACGCGGGGCGGGCAGGCTGGGCCCCGGCTCGCGCTGCGGCGGCATGAGCCGGCCGAACGTGCCATTGAGGCAACGTTCGACCTCCGGAAGCGTCAGGCTGCCCACGGCCACGAGGACCAGGTTGTCCGTTGCGCAGACCTTGTGGCTCAGCGCCTCGGCCAAGGTCAGGCTCCAGTTCGCGATGCTCTCCGCTTCCGGCTGCGACCAGTGGGCCATGGCATGGTCGGGCCCGAGGATGCGGCCGAAACGCCACGCTGTCGCTCGGTTGGGCGCCATCCCGCTTCCCTCCGTGGCCCAGCCCACGGCAGTCTCCGCGATCGACGCGAAGGCATAGTTGTTCAGGCCGCTGCGCTTCATCCGCTTGTGCATGGCGGCCACCACATCGCACGCTTCGTCCGCGGCGCCGTCGGCGGCGATGGTCATCGAGTGGGGCGTGACGTCGAGGTGCGTGTTCATGCCGAGGTAGTCGCCCACGGGCGCCACGGCGGCGTCGATCGGCTTGTAGGCCCAGTTGACGGCGTGCTCATAGTGATGGATGCGCCCGGCATGGCGCGCTTCGCGGCCCTGGAACAGGCAGGGGAACGACCTGACGCCGCCCAGGCTGAATTCCTCAGCGCCCGGCAGCGTGACCACGCGCACGGGGATGCCGTTGGGGAGCGTCAACGCCGCCGACCGGCCCAGGGGAACGGCCCGGGCGGCCGCGAGGACCGGCGCGATGAGATCCGCCGTGAGCCTGTCGCGGGTGCGGCGGAACTCAAGGTACGGATTCACCCGCAAACGCAGGACGTCGCGCCAATCGTACTCCCTGGGCTTGCTGTGCCCCAGGGCGAAGGCCGCGTAGCCGCGCTCGGGCGTGAAGTACCTGGTGAAGTACGAGGCGACGCGCGCGTGGGCAATCGTGTCGACGACCGCGGCCAGCGTGTCTGCATCGGGAAGCTCGGCATCGGCGGCGAGGCGCTGGGCCCGCCATTCGGCGCGCTTTCGCGGCTTCGCCGCCAGTTCCCGCAGGTCCTCCACGTTCGCCTTTCGGCTGCGCTCGAAGCTCCACGAGTCTTCGACGTTGCGCACCATCCGCCGACCCGACTCCCAGTACATCCCGAGGGCCGACTTGGCGGCCTCTGCTTCCCGGCGATCCTTGATGCCCACGTACTGGACGGTGCAGGTCAGCAGGGCTTCGTTCCCATAGAACTGCAGGAGCGGCCGGGCGTTCTCACGCTCCATGATGGTCCGGGCCAGATGGGCCATGGCGACGTCCTCGGTCGTCTCGCACGGGAGGCGAAAGCCGATGGCGAGAAAGTCGTCGGCCTGGTCGGTCTTCGTGGTCCAGCAGGGACCCGGGACCGGGGGCGGGGGCATGGGGCGGGGCTCCATCGCCCCGGGCGTGCCGGGCAGGGCGCCGAGTCCCGTGGCGACGATCGCCGCCACTTCGGCCTCGGTGACGGGGCCGCTGACCATGACGACCGTGTGCTCGGGTCGGAAGGATTCGGCGATGAATGCCGCGACATCGTCGCCGGTGACGGCGTCGATGTCGCCGGGGTAGCCCAGCAGGGGATCGCCCGTGGAATCGCCGGCCCCGTAGGCCAGGGCCGCCACGCGCCGGCCGAGGGCATCGGTGATGGCGAATTCTTCGTAGAGATTGAATTCGCCCAGCACCCGCCGACGCTGCGTCTCGAGATCGTCGCCGGTCGGCTGCAACCGGGCGAACCGGTCGGCCTCGAGCGCCAGCGCCTGCGGCAGGCGGGACGGGATGCACCCGCTCCACAGGTGGATCCGCTCGAGCGACGTGTCGGCCCCGAAATCACCGACGTTCATCGACAGCGAATCGACCAGGCTGCCGTCGGGCGCGCCTGCGGACGAGCAGAACATCAGGTGCTCGACCACGTGGGCCAGCCCCGGCTTGCGCGCGGCGCCCCGCAGCGAGACATAGACATCGACCTGGGCGGTCGCCGACTCGGGCTGGGGCAGGACCAGCAGGCGCAGGCCGTTGGGAAACGTCGTGAGGCTGGTCGTGGCGGTTTCCGCGGCCCCGGCGGCTGCTGCGGCCAGCCACAGCGCCCCGAGGACGAGCCCCGCAAGGCGGGTCAGGGGCGATCCCTTGGCAACGTCGGCACGGCGCACGGCGGACCTCCGGTTGGCTTGCCTCATCGTCGCTGCCGCCGCCGTGGCGCGCGACATCTTCACGATGCGCGGACGAACACCCTGAGCACCACCCGCGCCCGCGAAGCGCCCACGTACACGAACCGGCGCCAGTTCTCGGCATCGTACACCCGGCTCGGCTCGCCGATGCCCACCAGCAGCACCGCGTCGGCTTCCAGGCCCTTGAACTTGTGCACGGTCGAGTAGCGGATGGTGTTCGGCGCGTCCGGGTCGGCGACATCGCGCACGGTGAAGTTGCCCAGCTTGCGCACGTCGGCGAACGACGAGTTCTCCAGCTTGTGCGCGCCGAGCATCACCACCTGCGCCGGCGCCAGCCCCTGTTCGTGGATCAGCTCGTGCAGGGCGCGGCGAACGGCGTCGCGCTCGGCCTCGGGCGTCGCCACCTCCACGACGACCGGGGCCGGGCCCTCGGGCAGGCCGCGCAGGCCAGCCTCGTCGCCCTGGCCGATCGCCGCGCGCGCGTAGGCTGCGATGGGGCGCGTGTTGCGGCAGTTGCGGCGCAGGCGATACACCGGCTCGGTGAACGGCAACTGCACCTCGCGGCCGTAGAGGTTCTGCTGGTCGTCCAGGAACAGCTGCAGGCGCGAGGCGTCGCGGTCGGCCAGCAGTTCCTCGACCAGCAGCCACCAGTCGGGCTCGAAGTCCTGCGCCTCGTCGACCAGCACGGCGTCGAAGCGGCGGCGGGTCTTCGGCAGGGCGGACAAGGCGTCGTCGGCCAGGCGGGCCCAGCGGCCCGGCTCACCCTCGGGGGGCGCCGGCAGGCCGGCCTCGGCGAGCAGCGCCAGGCAGTGGTCGTGGAACGTGGCGGCGGTGACGTGGTCGATCACGTCGGCCAGCTGCTCGCGCAGGTGGGCGGCCAGCGGGCGGTTGAAGCACAGCACCAGGACGCGCTTGCCCTCGGCGGCCAGGCGCCGGGCCTCGGCGACGATCAACAGCGACTTGCCGGTGCCGGCGCCGCCGCGCACGACCAGGCGCTTGTTGTCGGCCAGGCCTTCCAGCAGTTCGGCCTGCTCCCCGGTCAGGCGGACCAGTTCGCGGTTGGCCAGCGCGATGGTCGGCGCCAGCGTCGCCACCAGGCGGAACGAGGGCTTCAGCACGTCGAGCACCGAGCTGACCACGTCCGGACGCGGCGCGCGCAGCGCCTCGCCGAAGCGGCCCAGCACCCTGATGACGCGGGACTGCGCGTCGTCGAGGTCCTGCTCGAGCAGGAGCAGGTCCTTGTCCATGTCCGGCCGCAGGGTGCCGCGCACGGCGCGCGCGTCGGGAAACGCCACGGCGTAACCGAACGCCATGGCCGACTGCCGCCAGGGCTGCGAGCGGTCGCCCAACAGCTTGTCCAGGTAGTGCGCGCTGCGCCGTGCCTGCGCGAAGGGGTCGGTCAGGGGCGCGCCGTCGTCGAAGCGCCACTGGTCGGTGGCGCCGTTGTACTCGGGCAGCCCCGACTTGGCCTCGAGCGCCAGCATCCCGTAGCGCGGGTGCAGGAGCACGAAGTCGCACTCGCCCTGCTGCAGGCGCAGCCGTTCGCCGTCGAGCCAGGGCAGCGTGTGCAGGACGGTCCAGTCATCGTCGAGATAGTCCTGCAGGCGGTAGTACAGGAACGACTCGGCGTGGCTCGTCGTGGCCGCGTCAAAGCGGTCGGGGATCATGCGGGCCATGGATACCTCGTCTGATGGAGGACGCGGGAGCCAGCATACCACGGGGCCTGTGGATCGTCGCGCCTGCCGTCCGGGGCCTGCCGGGCGGGGACCAGGACGCCGGCAGGCAGCTTGTGGCCCATTTAATCTGTTGTGAAACAACGAGATGCGATTTTTCCCGAATATTCCTAAATATTAGTCATTGCTTTACGACAGTACAGGTGTATTATATCCGCATCCACCCCAACCCTGGAGCCCGAAGATGACGATCGCGCCGCCCCCGGAACACTGCGAGCCGACCGGCCGCCGCTTTTCGCTGGAGGACCTGTCGGGCCTGACCGGCCTGAGCGCGCGCACGATCCGCTTCTACATCCAGGAGGGCGTCGTCGACCGGCCGGAGGGGATCCGGCGCGGCGCCTGGTACACCGAGCGGCACCTCGAACAGCTGCTGATGATACGCCGCTGGCAGGCCGCCGGCCTGTCGCTCGACCGCATCCGTGAACTTGTGCATCGACACGCGGACGATGTCGATGTGCCGCCGGTCCGTCGTCGTCCGGGAGATATCGAAGTGTGGAGTCATATCGCGCTGGCCGAGGGGCTCGAGCTGTTGATCGAGCCCGGCCGCGCCGGACTGTCGCCGGAGCAGTTGCGCCGGCTGGCGGTCGAATGTGTCCAGGTCGCCGACCGCATCCGGTCAGGCAAGGAGTAGGCATGAGTATCTATCCGCTGCAGGACAAGGCCCAGGCCCCGTCGTTGATGTGCTGCATCCCCAACCTGCCGATGCCCGTGCTCGAGAAGGTCTCGCTGAAGGCCGTGCTGGAGGACCTGCTGGCGCAGGTGGAAGTGCGGCAGGTGTTCTTCAACCGCGGGCACGAGCCCATCGAGGCCGTCTACACGTTCCCGGTGCCGCGCGGCGCCGTGCTGCTGTCGTTCACCGCGCGGCTGGGCAAGCGCGACCTGACGGGGCGCATCATGGCCGCGCCCGAGGCCGAGGACGGCTACGAGGAAGCGGTCACCTCGGGCGACGCGGCGATCCTGCTGCAGGAATCGTCTCCGGGGCTGTACACGGTCAACGTGGGCAACCTGCTGCCGGGCGAGGACGCCGAGCTGACCTACCGCTACAGCCAGCTGCAGTACTGGCAGTCGGGCGCGCTGCGCTTCGCGCTGCCGACGGTCATCGCCCCGCGCTACGGCGACCCGGCGCAGGCCGGCCTCGAGGAGCACCAGGTGCCCGAGCACGACTTCTTCACCGTGCGCCACGCCGAGTTCCGCGCCAGCATCCGCGGCGCGCTGCAGGACGCCGAGATCACCTGCCCGACGCACGGCATCGTCGTCGAGCGCCACGCCGACCACGCCGTGGTGCGCTTCGAGGACAGCCCCACCTGCACCATGGACCGCGACATCGTGCTGAACCTGAAGCGCGCGGCGGCGACGCCCGCGGTGGCCGTGGTCGAGCCGACGGCCGCCGGCGGCGAGTGCGTCGGCCTGCTGACCTTCTGCCCGGACCCGGGTCGGCCCACCTCGGCCGAGCCGCGCTTCGTCAAGATCCTGGTCGACTGCTCCGGCTCGATGCAGGGCGATTCCATCGCGCAGGCGCGCGTGGCCCTGCGCCGCATCCTCGATTCGCTGCGGCCGCAGGACCGGTTCACGATCATGGCCTTCGGCAGCACGCACCGCTTCGTCACCGCCGAATGCGTGGCCTGCACGCCGGCCGCGATCAGCGCGGCGCGCGACGCCGTCAAGACCATCGACGCCGACCTGGGCGGCACCGAACTGCGCTCGGCGCTGCTGGCGTTGATGAATGTGCGCGCGCCGGGCCACGAATTCGCCAACGTGCACGGCGACGTGCTGCTGATCACCGACGGCGAGACCTTCGACGACGACCTGGTCAAGAAGGCCGCCAAGGCGGGCGGCCGCGTGTTCACCGTGGGCGTCGGCTGCGCGCCGGGCGAGAGCCTGCTCGGCCGCCTCAGCGAGAAGACCGGCGGCGCCGCCGAGTACGTGACCCCGACCGACGACATGGCCGCGCGCATCCACCGCCACTTCCAGCGCCTGTACCAGCCGCGCGTCACCGGGCTGAAGATCCAGTGGCCGGGCCGCGTCGTGCAGGAGCTGCGCGACCGCCAGGGCGGCCTCTTCGCCGGCGACACCGTGCACGTGCTGGCGCGGCTGCAGGACGCCGCGGCCGGCGAGGTCGGCATCAGGTGCGAGCTCGAGGACGGCTCGAGCGTGAACACCTCGGTGGCCCTGCGCCGCCTGGTCGATCCCGCCGGTGCATTGCCCGAGGCCGGCTTCCTGGAGCGGCTCATGGCGGCCTCGGAGCTGGCCACGGCCCGCGACAGTGAGCCCACGGCGGCCGACGTCAAGCGCCTGACGGCGCTGGCCGTGCGCTGCCAGCTGATGAGCAAGTGGACGTCGTGCCTGATGGTCGCCCTGCGCGACTGGAACGAGAAGACCGACGGCATGCCCGCCTTGACCAAGGTGCAGCAGATGCTGGCGGCGGGGTGGCAGGGGAACGGGATGCATATGCAGGTGAGGTACTCCATGGCGATGCCTCTGGCGATGCGGAACTGCACGGAAGTCCTCCGCTGCCGCATCGAATCCGCGATGCCCGAGGATTTCTACGTCAGCCGGGCCAGCGTCACGATGCCCTCGTGGAGCCTCGACAAGCTGGCCTTCATGGGTGTTCAGGTCTCGGTGCTGGACGTCCTGCGGGTCCTGGTCGATGGCGGCGCCGACGAGGAGACGGTCTGCCTGCTGGCCATGCACGAACTGCTGCGGGGCAAGGTGAAGCTGCCCCTCGACCGGGGTCGTTCGCGGGACATCCGGCGCGACGCGAAGGCGGCTGCGAAGGCCAGTCCCGACCTGGCCCGGCAGGTAGCGGCGGCGGTGGCATCCGCGCTGGGGGCCAATCCGTAACCTGCGCCTGTCCAATGTGTTGAGCGCGGCCCGGGCCCTCAGGTCCGGGCCGCCGCCTTTCCGGGACCCGGGGCGGGCGCCCGCTCCGCCCCCAACCGGCCAATTTTCACCCAAGTGCTGATTCCACGCAGGGATCCGTCCGCATCGCTCCCAATTGTTCCTCAAGCCACCCCATCGGGGGTCGATGATTCCGGACGGGGCAGGGTCTGTCGTGTGGTACGGCAGATTGACCGTGGAACGGTGACTGCCTCGGAAGGATCGTCAGGGGAACAACATGATCGCGATCGTTGGCATTCTGATCGTCATCTTCTCGGTGCTTGGGGGCTATTCCATGGCGGGGGGCCCCTTCGCCGTGCTTTTCCAGCCGGCCGAGTTGGTCATCATCATGGGCTCGGCATTCGGCACCGTGCTGCTCGGTACGCCGCCCAAGGTCCTGCGCGCCCTCGGCGTCGCCCTGCCGGTCGTATTCAAGGGCTCGCCCTACTCCAAGGCCGCGTACGTCGAGCTGCTGACGATGCAGTTCGAGGTCTTCTCGAAGATGCGCAAGAACGGCCTGCTGGCCCTGGAAGAGGACGTGGCCGACCCGATGGCCAGCCCGACGTTCCAGAGCTATCCGAAGTTCCTCGGCAACAAGAAAGCCGTCACGTTCTTCTGCGACTCGTTGAAGCTGCTCATCGACGGCACCGACGCCGGGGACGCCGAGCACATCATGATGTCGGACATGGCGACGCAGGCGGAGGAAAGCGTGCTGCCGGCCGGCGTACTCACGAAGGTCGGTGACGCCATGCCGGGTCTGGGCATCGTGGCGGCCGTGCTTGGCATCATCGTGACCATGCAGAGCCTTGACGGTCCGCCTGAAGTGCTGGGTGAGAAAATCGGTGCGGCGCTCGTCGGCACCTTTCTCGGCATCCTTGTTTCATACGGCTTCTTCCAGCCGATCGCCGGCTCGCTCGAGGCCATCACCCGCGACGAGAACAAGTACCTGCAGTGCATGATGGTGGGCCTGATCAGCTCCGCCCAGGGCGCTTCGCCCCGCACGGCCATCGAACAGGTGCGCCGCGTCATCTACACCGCCGAACGGCCGACCACCGTCGACATGGCCGAGGCCGTCAATTCGCTCAAGGGCAAGACGTGATGAACCCGGCGCGCCGCACGGCGTGCCATCCCGCGTAAGCAGAGGCGGTCCCGATGTCGGGCAAGGAGAAATCGCACCGGAGGCGGGCTCACCACGGCGGCGGCCACGGCGGTGGCGGTCACCATGGCGGCGCCTGGAAGGTGGCGTACGCCGACTTCACGACCGCCATGATGGCGTTCTTCCTGCTGATGTGGATCCTGGCCGCCAGTTCGCCCAAGCAGAAGTCGGCGATCGCCCAGTATTTCCGGTCGGAAGGGCCCTTCAAGAACGGTGGCGGCACCATGTCCGGCACCTTCAAGGGCGGGCAGGGCCTGTTGTCGGCGCCGATCAGCAACAGCGTCATGAACGAGACCCAGTCGCTGGAGATGGTCGCGCGCGAACTCGGCGAGGCCATGTCGAGCGGCGCCGAGGCCGGCGCCGAAGGCGGGGCCGAGGCCGGCACCAGCGACCTCAAGGACCAGATGAGCGTCACGCTGGGTGACGACGGGCTGATCATCGAGATCACCGACGACAAGCAGGACGAACTGTTTTCCGTCGGCGGCGACGCCATGAACCCGAAATTCCAGAAGGTGCTGGACGCCGTGGCGTCCAAGCTCAACGGCCTGCCCAACAAGGTGCGCGTGGAAGGCTACACCGATGCGCGGCCGTATCCCCAGGGCGTGGATTACTCGAACTGGGAACTGTCGTCGGACCGGGCCAATGCGGCGCGCCGGTACCTGGAGAAGCGCGGACTGACGCGTGACCGCTTCGAGAGCGTCGTCGGCTACGGCGACGGTCGCCTGGCCGCGCCGGCCAGCCCGATGGCGCCGGCCAACCGCCGCATCACCATCACCGTGCTGCGCGACAACCCGATCAAGCCGGTCGCCGACTCGTTGGGCGGGGGAGCCCCGGACGAGGGATTCCAGCCGTTCGGTCAGATGGTCGACCCGCACTCGGTCGAATCGGCGCCGATCGAAAGCGCGCCGCGCACCCCGGCGGGGCACGATCGCAACGAGCGCTGATCACCGGCAATAGCCCGCAGCCTAGCGCGTGGTCGGGTCCGCCTGCCGCAGCCAGCGGTACAGCGTCATGCGCGAGACGCCCAGCTGTCGCGCCGCCCGCGCCTTGTTTCCTCCCGTTCGCGCCAGCACCGAATGCAGCGCCGTACCGCCCGGTCGGCGGGCGCCGGTGTTGAGCGCCGGCTCGCAGGCGTCATCGACGCACAGCGTATCGAGTTCCTCGTCGCGGCGCAGGATGACGGCCAACCCCTGGCGACGGTTGAGCCACGCCTGCTGCGCCAGCAGTTCCAGTTCGGCCACGTTGCCGGGCCAGGCATGTTCGGCCAGGGCCACAAGGGCCGGCGTGTCGAACACGGAGCGGGCCGTCAGGGCCGAGCCCTCCAGCCGCGTCAGGAAGTGGTCCAGCAGCGGCAGCAGGTCTTGCCGACGCTCGCGCAGCGGTGCCACCCGTACGGTCATCAGGCGCAGGCGGAAGTAGAAGTCCGGACGGAATCGTCCGGCTTCGGCCAGCGTGGCCAGGCTGTCGTCGGCGGTCGCGACGATGCGGATGTCCAGCGGCTGCTCGCCGCCGTCGCTGCGCCGTCGCCAGGAACCGTCGCGCACCAGGCGCAGCATCTCCATCTGCAACGCCGGGGGCAGGGCCGCGACGTCGGTCAACACCAGGGTGCCGCCGTCGGCGCGCGCCAGCAGGCCGTTCGAACCGTCGCCGGCTTCGCCTTCCAGCTCCCACGACAGCGTCGACGTGTCGCCGCCGGCGCAGTCCAGCCGCAGGAAGGGCTGGCCGCCGCGGGGGCCATTCTCGTGCAGGCGACGCGCCAGCAGCGAGCGCCCGCTGCCCGGCTCGCCCACGACCAGCGCGGGGCCGGCGTGGCGCGCGAAGCCGTCGCACCGGCGCAGCGACTGCTGCAGGGCGGGCGACACTGCCACCACGCGGGTGCCCGGCGCACGGCGCGCCGAGAACGTGCGCCACAGGGACTGGTCGCCGCCGTCGCGCAGGCGGCGGCGCGAAAGCTCCGCCACCACGGCGGCGATCTCACCGGCCAGGCCGGGCACGCCCAGGTCCTGGCTGGCCTGTTGCGCCCGCAGAGCGCTGCGCCAGGCCGTGTTCAGGGTGTCGGCCCCGGCGCCCTGGGGCCCGGCGCCTTCGGGGGCGCGACCCAGCAGCCGCGCCAGGTGGTAGTCGCAGATCATTGCTTCGTGCCGCGCCGTCATCGCCAGCAACTCGACCGCAGCCTCTTCCAGTTCGCGACGGGCCACGGGCAGCCGCCCCAGGTTTGCCGCGTTCAGGCCGAGGCAACGGCGGATGATCGCCGTCTCGTAGCGGTCGCCGACCTCGTGCGCCAGCGACAGGGCCTCGTCCAGCACGCGCAGTGCATCGGCGTGGCGCCCCTCGAGGTCCAGGCACTCTCCCTCGCGACGCAGCAGCTCCATCACCAGGTCGCCGCGCGGCGCCAGGCGGCGGGCCACGCCCATCGCGCGGCGATAGTAGACGCGCGCCTCGGCGGGGCATCCCTCGTCGCGGCAGACATCGCCCAGGAATTCCAGGGCCAGCGTCTCCTCGCGCGCGAAGCCGTGCTCCTTCGCCATCGCGTAGGCGTCGAGCAGTTCGGCGCGTGCGGCGTCGAACTCCTCGCGCAGCCGGCGCACGTTGCCCAGGGCCAGGCGGGCGCGGCAGTTCATGTCGGGCAGGCCGGCGACCAGGGTGAGCTCGGAAGCGAGCAGCTCGGCCGCGGGCTCGTAGTCGCCCTGCTTGTAGCAGACGATCGCCAGGTTCTGGTAGTTCTGGGCCAGGCGCGGCCGGGCGCCCAGCTGGCTGTTGATGGCCAGGCTCTTCTCGAACCAGCGGCGCGACTCGTCGAGACGGCCCGCCGACAGGTACGTCCAGCCCAGGAAATTGGCGGCGACGGCGCCGCGCACGGGTTCGTCGAGCACGGTGAAGGCGGAGCAGGCGTACTCGACGTGGCCGGTCGCCTCCTGCAGGCGCCCCTGCCAGCGCAGCGCGGCACCCAGCAGCAGGCGCAGTTCCGCATGGACGGCGTCGGGAACAGACGTCCCGTCGTGGGCAGCCAGCAATGCGCGGGCGGCGACCTCGACCTCGACGTAACGCCCGTCCAGCAGGGCCAGGTTGAGTTCGAGGGCCCGCAGCGCGGGATCCCCGGCAGCGGCGATGCCCTGCGTGACCATCTCGCGCAAAGCTTCGCGGACCTCGTCGTGGCGCTTCAATTCGACCAGGCACCACGCGCGCAGCAGGGCGGCCTCGCGGCGCACCGCGGGGTTGTCGTCGGATCTGAGGGTCGCCTCGAGCACGACCAGCGCCTCGGCATGACGGCCCTGGCGGTGGAGGCGGCGGGCATCGCGGTCAGGGCGCACGGTGCCACCTCCCCACGGGGGACGCGGGCCGGGCGCCGACATTGGTGAACGAACCGGTGGACGGGTCGATGCGGATGAGGCGGAACGTCAGCCAGGGCTGGCCGCCGGGATTGAAGCACGGCAGCAGCGCCCAGGTGCCCGTGGTGGCCTGCAGCGTGGTCGTCACGCCTGCGTCGCTCGCAACGACAGGGCTGGCCGGGGCGGACGAACCCTGCGACGTCGCCGATTGGATGGGCCCCATGTGCGAGATGTCGGCCGGGCGCAGGACGCCGTCGCCCGGGTCGCCGGCAGGTTCGTCGCTCAGGATGGGGAGCGCGGCCTGTGCGCGGTGGTCGGGCCACGTTCCGGCCGACAGAAGCGCCGCCGTCAGGAGTGTGGCCAACCCGCGATGCAGGCGACGAGACGTAAACGTGCGAGCCATGGTTGCTCCAGTGAGGGGGAGCCCGATTCCGATGGTCCGGCAAGTTCCTTCTCGTCCGGCCGCGAAGCCCGGGTGGCCGCTGCATCCGGCCGGCAGCTTCCCGGGGCTCGCCATGAGTGTCCCACGTGTGCCACGCTGGACCGGTGGAGACTAGCACCAGGTGTTCAAAACCGTCAAGGAAATTTTCTTTTTAAGTCCATTACCTGCCTGTATGGCATCAATTTAGGCGTGTTAACAGATTTTCTATTTGTCGTATTGTGCGCAATGTGTCACATCGCGGGTGTCACATCAGGGGGCTGCCCAGGGAGGCAATTTTATCCGCACTCGGGGAACCTGTACCGCCGCACCGACGTTCTCCTTCGTCCCCGGGACGGAAACTGCCGCATGGGACCGGCCGACCGCGCCGCGCTGACCAAACGCCAAACGCCATCCCCGTGGAGGGCGGTCGGCTTTTTTGGGCGTGACTGGCGATCGGTCGTTATATTTGGCGCCGCACCGTTTGGTACCGGCCGGGTGCCGGAAGCCGCGCGGCCCCCGCGTGGACCGGGCCCGACAACCCTGGATGGTCACCGTGAAAGGTTTCTTCAAGAACCCGGTCATCGCCTTCATGACGTCGCTGAAGACCAGCGCGTTTCTCATGGCGGTGGTCGCGCTCGCGTCCGCGAATGGTACGTTCATCGAATCCGGCATCTGCCGTTGGGTACCTGAAGCATCGGGCCGTGACGCAGCGTACGCGCTCGTGTACAACGTCTGGTGGTTCAACGCGGTGTTGGCCATGCTTTCAATCAGCCTCGTGCTGTTGTTCTTCAAGCGCTGGCCCTACAAGCCGCGCCAGTCCGGCTTCATGCTCGTGCATCTTTCGATCGTGTTGATCCTCGTCAGCGCCGGCATCACGCGCTGGTTCGGCTACGAGGGCATCATGAGCATCCGTGAAGGCGGCTCGTCCGACTTCATCTTCTCCAACCACAAGCAGGTGTCGGTGTCGGCTGATGGGCAGTCCGCCGGCTACAACGTGCGTTTGTGGAAGGCCGGCGCCAACAACGTAAAGGGCAAGGTCACGGTCGGTGGCCAGAAGTACCAGTTGGCCGTCACCGAGTTCTGGCCGCACTACACCGAGTCGTGGCAGGCGGGACCGGGCGGTCCGGCTGCGCTGCAGTTCGGCCTGCGCCAGGGCGACCAGATGTCCGAGCAGATGCTGCGCCAGGGCGAGCGCGCAGAGATCGGCGATGTCGAGGCACGGTTCCTCGAGGGCGCCTTCAGCGGTTCAATGTCGTCGTCGCGCTACGGCGACCTGCGTGTGAACATCAGCGGCCAGCCGTGCGTGGTCCCGGTGCAGCCGGGCGCCAACCCCGTTGTCCCCTGCGGCAGCTACAAGCTGCAGGTCACCGAGTTCCAGACGAAGTACACGGTCGGTGCGCAGTCGGACCCCGAAGGGCCGATGATCAACCCGATGATCCGCGTGGCGATCACCGCTCCCGACGGCAAGAAGGGCGAGCGGATCCTGTTCGCCCTGCACCCTGACTTCTCGATGGGGCACAGCGGCGGCCAGGACGCCTTCGCCGAGCTGGACATGGTCTACCAGGTCAGCAGCGGCATCGAGTTCGCCAAGGGCGGCTCGACCGGCGTGCAGGGGCGCGCCTCGTTCCCGCTGGTGAGCATGGACATGGACACGCAGGAAGAGGGCCAGATCCCCGCCGGCGCGGCCTTCGACGTGAAGAAGAACGTACTCTACCGCAACAACGAGAACGGCTTCGGCATCGTGCCGATCGAGACCTACGCCTCGGTCATCAAGGCCCCGGCGATGAGCGAGAGCGGCAACGACCCGGGCGCGGCGCGCGTCGTGCTGCGCGACGGTTCGGGCGCCGAACTGGCGAACGTGGTGTGCATCGAGCAGGACAATCCGATCCCGGTGCAGGTGGCGGGCAAGACCCTCGAGCTGGCCTACGGGCCGCTGATCCACAAGCTGCCCTACACGGTCAAGCTGGACGACTTCGTCCTGCAGACCTACCCGGGCAGCGACAACCCCGCCACTTACGAGAGCTACGTCTCGCTGGAAGATCCTGGAATGGGGGTCAGCGGCCGGAAGGAACACATCTACATGAACCACCCCATGAACCACCGCGGCTCCAAGCACTTCCAGTCCTCGTACGACCGCGACCGGCGCGGCACCGTGCTGTCGGTCAACCACGATCCGGGCAAGGCGCCGACCTACGTCGGCTACTTCCTGATTTCGCTGGGCTTCCTGCTGATCATCCTCAAGGACCTGCTGTGGCCCTTGAAGTCGAAGAAGAACGGCGCCGCCAATGGGGCGGCCAAGACCGCAGCGGCGGTCGCCGCGCTGGGCCTGCTGGTGGCCCTGGCGCCCGCTGCGGCGCGCGCCCAGGCCCACGATCCCAATGATGGCGGGGACCACTCCGGCCACAACCACACGGCCCCGAGCCCCTTCGTCGAGTTGTCGAAGCCGGCGCGCGAGGCCGCCTCGCGGCTGATCATCCAGGACTACAACGGCCGCATGAAGCCGCTCGACACGATGGCGCGCGAAATGGTGATGAAGGTCGCCAAGCGCACCAAGTACGAGGGGCGCGAGCCGGTGGACCAGTACCTGAGCTGGTCGCTGAACCCGAACTTCTGGTGGGACAAGCCGCTGTTGAAGGTCAAGCACCCGGGGCTGAAGAAGCTGCTGGGCATGGACCCGGCGACGACCCACGTTTCGGCCGCCAGCCTGTTCGACGAGCAGGGCCAGTACCGCCTGGCCGGCCAGATCGAGGAGGCGCAGCGCACCCCGGATCGTGAGCGCTCGAAGGTGCAGCGCGCGCTGCTTTCGTTCGACGAGAGCTTCGAGCTGCTCTACATGACGTTCCGCGGCGCCACGCTGCGCATCTACCCGATCCCGGGCGACGCCAACCACACGTGGCAGGACATCCAGACGACACACCCCAAGCTGGACGTCGGCCAGCAGGCGGCCTTCGGCGCAGCCTATGATGCGCTCGCCCGCGGCGTGCAGACCGGCGACAACGCCAGCATGATGGACGGACTCACCCGCACCCGGGCCCTGCAGGCCCAGTACGGCGCGAAGGTGCTGCCGTCCGACGGCAAGCTCAAGGCCGAGCTGATCTACAACCGGGCCCACATCTTCTCGTGGATGATGATCCCGCTGCTGGTGACGTTCGTCTCGCTGATGGTGGTGTACATCTGGAACCTGTTCCGCAACCGGAACCAGAAGCTCAGCTTCCGCAATCCGCTGTACGCCTTCGGGGTCGGCTGCTACGGCATCGCCTTCGTGGGCATGGTCATCGCGTACATCCTGCGCTGGGTGGCCTCGGGTCGCGCCCCCCTGAGCAATGGTCACGAGTCGCTGCTGTTCATCGCGATCGCCGTCGCGCTGGCCGGCCTGATCTTCGAGCTGGTCTACCGCCTGGCGGCCCCGGCGGCCCTGGGCGGCCTGCTGACCACGGTCATCCTGGGCGTGTCGATGCTCTCGACGTTCGACCCGGCCATCGGCCCGCTGGTGCCGGTGCTGGTCAGCTACTGGCTGAACATCCACGTGACGATCATCACGGCGAGCTACGGCTTCCTGGGCCTGTCCGCGCTGATCGGCATGCTGACGATGGTGCTGATGACGCTGAAAGCCGCCGGCACCCCGACGGTGCGCGAGGCCCTCGGCACCCTGGACAACCTCAACAAGCATGTCGTGGTCGCGGGCCTGGGCCTGTTGACGATCGGCACGCTGCTGGGCGGCGTCTGGGCCAACGAGTCGTGGGGTCGCTATTGGGGCTGGGACCCGAAGGAGACCTGGGCGCTGATCACGATCCTGGTCTACGCCGTGGTGCTGCACTTCCGCTGGATCGCCGCGATGCGTTCGCAGTGGATCAATGCCGCGGCGAGCGCGGCCGCCATCAGTTCCGTCGTGATGACCTACTTCGGCGTGAACTACTTCCTGTCGGGCCTGCACAGCTACGCGGCCGGGGATGCGGCGAAGGTGCCGGACTGGGTGTACATCGGGGTGGTGCTGTTGCTGGTGCTGATCGCCGTGTCCGGGCTTGCTGAGCGCAAACGCTCCAAGGCAGCCTAACAACTGCTTCCTGTACAAACGAGGCCGGGACCAGTCCTCGCCCCTTCGGGGCTGCGGATAGGTCCCGGCCTCGTTTGTA
>CAIWHK010000061.1 GCA_903912525.1 uncultured bacterium
CCAGACCCCTCTTCGAGAGGATCTCCGTGATCGCCGCCGTCAGCGTCGTCTTGCCATGGTCAACGTGGCCGATCGTGCCGACGTTCACATGGTCCTTCGTCCGTTCGAATTTTGCGCGTGCCATCAGCGGCTTCCTCCCATGGAAGGGTCGAACTGTGCCCTCGAACTACCCTGCGAAAATCGACTGCCTGTTTCCAAACCAAAGAAAGCTGTTACCGTCAAGAAAAGCTGGAGCCCACGAGCAGAATTGAACTGCTGACCGCTTGCTTACCATGCAAGTGCTCTACCGCCTGAGCTACGTGGGCTCCGAGATACTGCCGGAATTGCGTCCGGCCCAACTGCGAAACCGTCATCGACCGCGTTCGCTGCGCCTGCGAGGCGCCGCCGTCGCGATCCTGACCAAGCTTCTGGAGCGGGAAACGGGGTTCGAACCCGCGACCCTCAGCTTGGAAGGCTGATGCTCTGCCAACTGAGCTATTCCCGCTCCGAACCGTCGGCATCAACCGCGGCCGGCGCGCGCGCCGACCTCAATCTATTCGTGGTGGGGGGGGGAGGATTCGAACCTCCGAAGGCGTACGCCGACAGATTTACAGTCTGTTCCCTTTGACCGCTCGGGAACCCCCCCAATGCCACCATCGTCACGGCACAATCGTCGGTCCCCGATGCGCGATTTTCGCGCGCGATTCGTTGCCCCAGGCCGCCCGCGATGTGTCCGGCCTTCGCGGCCGGTTCACCTGGAGCTGGCGAGAGGACTTGAACCCCCAACCGCCTCATTACAAGTGAGGTGCTCTACCAGTTGAGCTACGCCAGCTCCAAACCGGCCGTTCCCGGAAACTTGCGTCCCGGCCCCGGCACCCCAATCCTGGCTTGTGGGCGTTGGCACCCAGCCCAAGATCGGCCCACGGCCCAAGATCGGCCCACAGCCCAAGATCGGCACCCAGCCAAAGCTCGGCCCACAGCCAAAGATCGGCCCTGCCCTCCGCAACCGCGGTGTCACATCCCGGCCTGGCACAACTCAGCCCGGCAAATTGGATTTGCCAGACAGACACGAGCCTGACCAGTCCTGCGCGGACCCGGTGGGACCTGGACCGATTCGGGTGCGGGAATATATAACGCGGTGCAAATCGTTGTCAAGAAAATGCCCGGCGAGCCCGAGCGATCCAGTCGGCAACGCGCCCCGGCCCGGCCCCGAGGCCGGACGGCCGCCAGGCAACCGGGTCAGCGGGGGCGGCTCACCCTGCCGGCGGGGCCCTCAGCGGGCAGCAGGGCCGCCCGGCACAGGTCATCAACCAGGGCCGGGAAGCCGATCCCCACGGCGGCCGCGGCCTTGGGCACCAGGCTGGTCGCCGTCATACCCGGTATCGTGTTGATTTCCAAGCAGTAATACGCGTCGCCGTCCAGCCGGAAGTCGATCCGGGCCATGCCGCGACACCCCGCCAGTTCGTACAGGCGCAGAGAATCGCCGACGATCTGCTCGTAGACCGGCGAATGCACCGGGGCCGGCACCAGGTAGTCGCTGGCGCCCGTCGTGTACTTGTTCCTGTAGTCGTAGAACCCCTCGCGCGGCCGGATCTCGAGCAGCGGCAGGCGCCGCCCGAGCATGATCGCCGACGTAAGTTCGCGCCCGGGAATGAATTTCTCGATCAGCACGTCGACGACGCACGAGCCGCCGGCGGTCGCCACGCGCTCGAAGGCGGCCGGGAAATCGGCGGACTTGCCGACGATCTCAACCCCGACCGAACTGCCCCCGGCGTTCAGCTTGACCACGGCCGGGAAGCCGATCTCGGCCAGCACGCGCTCATGGATGCGCTCAAGGGTCAGTTCCGGTTCGGGGCCCGCGCCAGAACCGGGGATGGACACCTGGGGAGCCCCGCCGGCGCAATTCCAGGTGACCTGCAGCCAGTCGGGCGTGGGGATGTCGGCCGAGCGCATCAGGCGCTTGGTCAGGCCCTTGTCCATCGCCAGGGCGCTGGCTCCCGGCCCGGACAGGGCGTACGGGAGGCCAAGGACCTCGAGCACGGCCTGCAGGTGCCCGTCCTCCCCCTCGCCCCCGTGCAGGGCCGGGAAGACCATGTCCACACCCTGCAGGGCCGCGCACCCGATGACGCCGGCCACCGATGCGATCTCGACCTCGCGCACCTCGTGCCCGGCCTCGCGCAAGCCCTGCGCCACCGCCTGACCCGAGCGCAGCGAGACCTCGCGTTCGGAGGAATCGCCGCCCATCAGCACCGCCACCAGCATGCCCGTAACCTCCTGCCGCGTCCTAAGTTGATGTAAAATATGTCGCTTCGCGGCACAGTAGCGCAACCGCCTGTACAGTCAGGCACTCGCCTCGGCCCTCGGGGCCCAGGCCCTCCCCGCGCGTCCCCTTGACCGAGACCTGCGCGGGCTCGACGCCGAGGGCGCCGGCCAGCTTGAGCCGCATCGCCGCGGCCGCCGGTGCGATCATCGGCTGCTCGGTGATGACGGTGGCGTCGACGTTGCCGACCGTCCAGCCCGCGGCCGCCACCAGCGCGCGCACGCGCGCCAGCAGGTCCAGGCTGTCGGCCCCCTTCCAGCGGGGGTCGGTGTCCGGGAAGTGGCGCCCGATGTCACCGAGCCCGGCGGCGCCCAGCAGGGCATCGCACAGGGCGTGGCAGAGCGCATCGCCGTCCGAGTGCCCGAGCGGCCCCACGGGGCAGTCGGGGAACTCGACGCCGCCGAGCACGCAGCGGCGCCCCGGCTCCAGCCGGTGGCGATCCCAACCCTGCCCGATGCGCACCATGGCCCTCCCGCGGAGTCAGTCGAAGATCTCGGCCGCGCCCAGCGGAAGGCCGGCCCGGTCCTTGTCCGACAGCACCGTCTCGACGCCGGCCTGCAGCGGCCAGGCGATGCCGACCGTCGGGTCATCCCAGCGCAGCGAGCGCTCGTGCTCGGGGGCGTAGTAGTCGGTGCACTTGTAAACGAACTCGGCCTGTTCGCTCAACACGTAAAATCCGTGCGCGAAGCCGGGCGGCACCCAGAACAGGCGGCGGTTCTCCGCCGAGAGCTCGACGCCGGTCCACTTGCCGAACATGGGCGAGCTGCGCCTGAGGTCGACCGCGACGTCGAACACGCGCCCGCTGATCACACGCACCAGCTTGCCCTGCGGCTGGCGAATCTGGTAGTGCAGGCCGCGCAGCACGCCTTGCTTCGAGCTGCTCTGGTTGTCCTGCACGAACGGCAACGTCACGCCGGCGGCGGCGAACGCATCGGCGCGCCACGTCTCCATGAAATAGCCGCGATGGTCGCCGAACAGGCGCGGCTCGAAGACGAGCACGCCCGGCAGCGACGTTTCGACCACGTTCATCGGCGGCCCTCGAGCAACTGCAGCAGGTAGCCGCCGTAGCCGCTGTTGCGCAGCGGCGCCGCCAGCGCACGCATTTGCTCGTCGTCGATGAAGCCCATGCGCCAGGCGATCTCCTCGGGGCAGGCGATCTTCAGGCTCTGCCGTTCCTCGACAACGCGGATGAACAGGCCGGCATCGAGCAACGACTGGTGCGTGCCGGTGTCGAGCCACGCGGCGCCGCGGCCGAGGATCTCCACGCGCAGGTCGCCGCGCTCGAGGTAGGCGCGGATGACGTCGGCGATCTCGAGCTCACCACGCGCCGACGGCTTGACGCCGCGCGTGATGCCGACCACGTCGCTGTCGAAGAAGTACAGTCCCGTCGCCGCGATGTTCGACCTCGGCTGCTTCGGCTTCTCCTCGATGCTGATCGCGCGACCGTCCGGCCCCACCTCGATGACGCCGTAACGCTCGGGGTCGTTGACCGTGTAGCCGAAGATGGTCCCGCCGGACGTCGTCGCGGCCACCGCCTGCAGGCGGCGCGACAGGCCCTCGGCATAGAAGATGTTGTCGCCCAGGATCAGGCAGGCCGGGCCGCCGGCGAGGAAGTCCTCGGCCAGCAGGAAGGCTTGCGCCAGGCCGTCGGGCGTCGGCTGCACCGTGTACTCGATGCGCAGCCCCCAGCGCCGGCCGTCGCCGAGCAGCTTGCGGAACGACGCCTGGTCGTCCGGCGTGGTGATGATCAGGATGTCGCGGATGCCCGCCAGCATCAGCGTCGACAGAGGGTAGTAGATCATCGGCTTGTCGTAGACAGGCATCAGTTGCTTGCTGACCGTCAGCGTGAGCGGGTGCAGGCGGCTGCCGGTGCCGCCGGCCAGAATGATGCCTTTGTAGCTCGTCATGGACACGGGGTTGGTCCTTGGTCCGGGGCCCAATGCCGCGCGGGATGCGCGTCGGCCCGCAGGATAGTACAGGGACGGCGGTCTGGCGCGGGAATTCTTGGCGATCACGCGGGCCGCCCGGGCAGCCGGGAGAGGCCCGTGCCGGCACCCCGGCGGCGCCCTACTTCACGGGGAGGATCTTCACGCCGCGGACGGGGGTCCCCGCTGCCACGAAGCCGATGGCACCGGGCGTATTCGCCACGAACTCGAGCAGGTCGGCATCGGTGGCGAACTCGGCCGGCGGCGTCCCGGTCCCGGTGAAGACCGCCTTCTTCCAGAGCAGGCCGAAGTGGCTCGGCGTCTTCTTGACGCAGGTCTTGAGGAACTCCGTCAGCACGGGCCCGGCGGCCGGCAGGGCCGTCCGGATCGAACTCCCGTCTGCCCACGACGTGGTGTTGCCCAGATAGTAGTCCTTCAGGGTGTCGATGCCGATCGAATCGGCCTCGACCGACGGGTTGGCGACGATGATGACGCCGGCAGCGACCGGGCGCGGGGCCAGCGCGACCAGGACCGCCAGGACCAGGCCGGCGGCGTACGTGCGAAGTGGATGCCGAATCATGTCACCCCCTGCCGTCGTCAGAAATTGAAGGTCGACTTGGCGGCGAACATCCGCCACGTCCGCGCATCCATGCCGCCGGGATTGAGCTCCGGCAGCACGTCGCCGGTGCCGTCCAGGAAATGCCCCTCGAGCTTGAGGATCCAGTTCGCGGTCAGGTCCACGCGGACCGTGAGCGCGAGGTCCTTCTGCCAGGCGCGATGACCGAGGCCGCTGTCCACGCCGTCACGATCGCGCCAGTCGGGGTGGAAGACCGAATAGTAGGCGCCGAGTTCGAGGCGCGGATCGACGCGATAGCTGCCTTGCCCGTAGTAGCCGCCGCGCCTGTCCGTCCTGCCGGCCGAGACCGGGATCAGGCCGCCCATCCCGTCGGGGAAGGGGATGTTGGTCAAATCGACATCGACCTCATACCGGGTGTATTCGGCGGCGAGGACGGCCGGCCCCCGCATGTAGTCGGCCGACAGGACCACGGCGCTGCGGGCCTTCGCGTCGATGTTGATGGCCCACGGGGTCGGCGCCCCCAGCGCGAACGTACCGACGGCGGCGACGTCCAGCGACGACCAGGTGCCGCCCACGCGCAGCCCTTCGGCCGGCGTGTTCCAGATGACCTGGACACTGGAGCCGATGCGGTCCTCGACGGTGTACGACAGCATCGGGGCCGCGCCGACCAGCCCGCTCAATACGTCGCTCAGGAACCGCGACGAGCCCATCTCGATCGTGCCCGCGCAGGCCTCGTAGTCCACGCTCCCGGATCCCAGCGGCAGGTTGCCGTACACGCCGAAGCCCTGGATCGCCGTGGCGATGCTGCGGAATGTCTCGGTATAGACGCTCTGCGGCAGCAGGATCGACGTGCGGACGGCATCGACGTCGCGGGTCTTGTTGTACAGGCCCAACGGTACCTTGACCTTGCCGACGCGGAAGCCGAGGCTGTCCCGCCAGCGATAGTCCCCGAACGCCCAGTCGACGATGACCTCGCCGTTCCCGACGGGGCCGAAGTCGCGGCCCAGAAACTGCAGCCCGACCCGTGTCCGGCCATCGATCTGGCCGCTGAAGTTGATGATGCCCTCGTTGAACGCGAACGTGCCCTGCCGCGTGTCAGGGGTCAGGTAGTTGTATTCGCTCGAACGCAGGTAGCCTTGGCTCACGGTGCCGTGCACGGCCACCGTCGCCGCCTCGGCCGCTCCCGCCGTCGCCAGCGCGAGGGCCGCGCACACTGCAGTCCATGGACGATGCCGCATCGAGCCGCCTCCCGGAGACCGGTCCTGAGCCCCGGCGGTGCGTAGCCGCCGGGATCCCCCCATTGAGAAGGTATCGCCGTGATCAGGCTCCGCTTGAGAGGCGAGTTGGCTATGGCCTGCAGGGTCGGCTGGGGGCATCCGCACCGCGGGCCGCCTCCCATCAGGTAGCGGCCCGCGCGCATCGAATAACCTGTTCAAGCTCAGCGATATAGCCCCTTGACCGTCCCCCACGCCGCGTCCTCGTCGCCCACGGGCAGCCCGCAGGCCACGGCGTCCGCAACGTTGGGCGCGCCCGGGGTGATGCAGCGGAGCGAGAAGTCGGCGTCGTTGTTGTCCGTATCGGCGCCGTCGGGCCAGCGCGCGATGCCGATGTTCGGCGTGACGTTGTCGTCGTCGACCGCCGTGCCGACGCCCTCGAAATACGGCGCCCCGGAGGTGCCGGCATAGCTGACGACGTCCAGCATGGCGCCGGACGCATCGCGCAGCGCCACGGCATCGGGCGGCCCGTTCTGGACACTGCTGTCCACCAGGTTGAACTGCAGGTCGGTGGCCCAGGGATACGCGCTCCCGAAGCTGACCACGAAGTAGCCGCCCGGGGCCACCGCCACCGCCGGCAGGGGCACGGTCAGGTACAGCGCGGCGCCGCCGAGATGGCCATTGACGAGTTCCAGGGAGCAGCCAGCCAGGCTGGCCGGCGCCGCCCCGGTGTTCTTCAGTTCGATGAATTCGGCCGTGTCGAAGCCCCCGGGCTGGTCATAGTCGATCTCGTTGATGACCAGGCCTGCCCGGGCAAGGCCCGCCGAAAGCAGGAGCGGCAGGGCGAGGGCCTGGATGGTTCGTGTCGGACGCATGGTCTTCCCTCCCGGGTGGCAGCGGATGTATGCGACCGGAAGGATATCACAACAGGATGCATTCAGTCGTTTTTTCTGGACCCGGTGGCCGGCGCGCAAATGGCGACGGTCCCGACTTCAGGGTCAGGACCGTCGCCAGGAGCGTGATCGGGGCTGTCCTCACCGCCACGTGTGTCAGAACCCGTGACCGCCTCAGTCCTCGTGCCCGTCGTGGTTGTCGTCCTCGAAGGAGTCGAAGGACTGCTTGATGTTGTGCTCGACTTGTTCCCGGTTGGGGCCGGCGACGCCCGCGGTCGCGGGATCGATCAGCCCGCCGCCAGAAGCGGCGAACCAGGAGGTGTGGTCGACGCTCAGCGTCAGGTTCATGGCGCCACCGCCCTCGGCCACGACGAGCGCCGGGACGAGATCGTGCTCCTGCTCGGATTCGAGACCGGACGTGAACGTGAAGGCAGTGCCGTTGAAGGTGCCGGTGACGCGCACGCTGACGCCGTCGAACCCGGGGTGGGCGGCCAGGAACGCCGCGCTGGAGCCCTCGTCGCTGCGAACGGAGTCGACCTTGAACTCGACCTCGTTGTAGGTGCCGGGCGTAACGTCCACCGACACGACCTGGTCAGTGGCGCCGCCGAGCGGCAGGTCGACCAGCAGCGGGCCGGCCTCGAACTCCTCGACGCGGGTCGAATCGGCGCCCGCATCGTCGGAGGCCTGCAGCTCCACTTCCCTGAGGACGACCTGCACGCCGGTCACCACCAACGTGTCCCCGCCTGCGGCGAAGGTGTCGGCCGCGGCGGCTTTCGCGGCCTTGGCGACCACCCCCGACGAGGCGATGGTCAACGAGAGGTTGCCGGCCGTCGGCGCGGCGTTGTCACTGCAACCACTCAAGCCGACCGCCAGGATGGACGTCGCCAGGTACGAACCCACCAGCATGATCCGTTTCATGATCCCCACTCCCCGTGGTTGAAGAAACCGCCGCAAAAACTCCCAGTGTTTTCATCGGGCAAGAAGCAGGCCAGAGCCTGATCGGGGATTTGCGGCGCGGATGGGCCCCTGCGCCACCCATGCGGCGCACCTTGCCGCGGGAAATGCCTGATAACCTTTTGACACGCGTGCAGGATCGTCCGGGGTGTGTCGGAATGAAAACGATGGCCCCGGTCCTTGTGGGCCGGGGCCGTCGACGCCGCCGCGCGGGCAGGCGACCGCGGGATCACGGACTAGTGGCCCATGCCGCCGCCGTGGTGGCCACCGCCGTCATGCCCACCGCCGCCACCGCCACCGACGCCACTGCCGCCGCCGCCGTGATGGCCGCCGTCTGGGTCGCCGTGGTGGTCGTCCCAGCCGTCATGATCGCGATCCTCGAAGGCACGGAACGAGCGCCGGATGTTGCGTTCGACCAGGATCTGGTTCTCACCGCCGAAGATGGCCGTCGACGGGTCGACAAGCGTGCTGTCCGGCCCCGCGAACCAGCGGCCGTGGTCGACGCTCAGGGTCAGGTTGACCGGGCCGCCGCCGTCACCGACAACGAGCGCCGGGTCGATGTCCGACTCCTGGTGCGCGCCCATGCGGGTGGTGAAGGTGAAGGGCACGCCGTTGAAGGTGCCTTCGGCGCGGATGCTCACGCCGTCGAACTCGGGATGGGCCGCCAGGAACGCGGCGGCCGCCGGTTCGTCCCCGCGCACCGGGTGCACCTTGAACTCGACCTCGCTGTACGTGCCGGGCGTCACGTCGAGGCTCAGCAGCTGCGAAATGGCGCCGCCGAGCGGCAGATCCACCAGCATCGGACCGGCCTCGAACTCCTCGACCCACAGCGAGTCGACGCTGGACGAATCGGCCAGGCTCGTGTCGTACGCGGCGCAGGCCTGCAGTTCGATCTCGCGCAGGACGACCTGGGCGCTCGTCAGCACGAGCGTGTCGGCGCCCGCGTAGAAGGTGTCGGGCGCGACGGCCTTCGCGGCGCCGGCGCCCGCGGACTTCGGCGCGGCGAATGTCAGGGTGAAGTTGCTGGAGGAACTCGAAGGCGACGTGTTGTCGCTGCAGCCGCCGAGGCCGACAGCGAGAATGACCAACACGAGGCAGGAACAAGTGACGAGAATGCGCTTCATGCTTAAGTACTCCCCTTGGTGCAGGTACATACCCCTGGGAACGCTTCGCAAGAAGCGGGCCCGCAGGGAAAGGCTGCATGACGGGGAAGTCTGAAGCGGCCTGCGCCGCGGCCGTGCAGGCCCGGCGGGGATCAACCCGTATGAACGCCCGCACCGGGCCGGGGCCTGCTGCGGGAGGCCACACCTGAGACAGCGGCTCCATCCGCAATATCCACCCGAATGGATGCATCCCCCGGATTGCCTAGACAGCCGTCACCGGCGCGGTGATGCCCAGGGCCCGCACCATACCGGTGATTTCCTCGGTGTAGACGGGGTTCATGACGAGCACCAATGCGATGCCCAGGTCGGGCAGCGCGGCGGGAGACACGACCTGGCGACCGACGCCCGGCAGGTAGAGCCCGTGCTTGGCGGGGTTGATGTCGACGGGCACGCCGATCGCTCCGTCGGCGCCCATCAGGTTCAGGAACGTCACGCCCTTGCTGCCGGAACCCCAGACGGCCACGCGCCCGCCGGCAGCCGCAATGCGGGCGAACTCGGCGCGCCAGTGCGCGAGCAGGCGATCGACTTCGCCACCGAGGCCCGCCGCCATCGTCGCCAGCTCCGGACCCTCCGGGACGGCCGCCAACTGCGCCGCCGAGCCCTCAGGTCCCGTCTCCAGGCACAGGAACTGGCCGGCGAACGTCTCCCAGGTGTGCACGGCGCGCAGTCCGGCGCGCGCGAAGCACGCCGCCAGGCTCCGCGCGTTGAAGTACGACACGTGCTCGTAGATGAAATCCCAGACGCCGCCGTCACGCAGGCTGTAGAGGGAGTTCGGCACTTCGCAGAAATACACGGGGTCGCAGTCCCCGGGCACGGCGTCCTTCATCATCTGTACGAAGGCGGCCGGCGTGTCCATGTGCTCAAGCGCGTGGCGCGAGCAGACCAGGTCGGGCGCCCGGCCCAGGGGGCTGACGCCGAAATACTCGCGGCGGATGGCGAGATTCGAGCCCGGCACCGTACCCCGGAAGCTGGGGTCGAAGCCGGTGCCGACACTGCCCGGGCCGGCGCAGACCAGCTTGAGGAAATCGCCCTGTCCACAGGCGATTTCGACCACGTGCTTGCCGTCCAGGGCGTGGCGCCGCCTGAGGTCCAGCGCCAGTTCCTCGGCGTAGGCCTGGAAGCGCGGCGAGTGGTGCAGCGAGTTCTCGTAGCCCTCGGCGTAGCGGACCAGTTCGGGGTCGAAGGCCAGGTTGAAGACGTGGCCGCAGTCGCGGCAGATGCCCAGGTCGAGGTCGCCGCGCGGCGCCGACTGGGCGGCCTCGCGGGTCGGCCACAGCACGTTGCAGAAGACCGGCACGCCCTTCAACTCGAGGAAGCGCTCGACCTGCGCGCCGCCGCAGGCGAGGCAGGCTGCGCCGCCATTGGTGGCGGCGGCGCCGCTCACCGGGCGCCCCCGGCGTGCAGGCCGTCGTCGACCGCCAGGATGCGCGGGGCAAGGCCCAGCTTGGCCAGGTCGCCGGCGATCTCGTCGCGGTAGATCGGGTTCATGACGATCACGACGTCGGGCTTCAGCTCGACAAGGTCCTGCGGGCCGACGATGCGGTGGCCGCTGGCCGGCATGAAGTAGCCCTGCCGGTGCGGGTTGATGTCGACGGCGGCGACCACCTCGTCCTCCAGGCCGAGCGACGTCAGGAACGACACGCCCTTGCTGCCCGAGCCCCAGATGACGGCCGTCTGCCCGCGTTCCTTCAGTTCGGCGAAGCGCGCGCGCCACCAGGCCAGCTGCGCCTCGAAGAGCGCAGGGAACTTCGCCACCCAGGCGGCCAGTTCGACGAGGTCGGCGTCGGTCGTCAGCTTGCCCGCGCCCTTGTCGCGCGTGTCGGCGGCGATCGTCAGGTACTGCCCGGCGTACTCGAAGCCGATGGCCGTCGGATGGAACCCGGCGGCGCTGAACAGCTGCTCAAGCGAATGCGGGCTGAAGTACGAGCAGTGCTCGTAGTAGACGTCCTCGAAGGCGCAGTCGCGCAGGATGCGCTGGGCCTCGGGGATCATGAAGAAGATCTCGGCCTGGCGGTCGCCCTGGGCCGCGCGCACGGTGCGCATGAAGTCGAGCGTGGTCGGGATGTGCTCGAGCGTCATCTTGCAGCAGACGAAGTCGGCCGCCGTGTCGACGCACTTCTCGGTGTAGAAGTCGGCCACGAAGCGCACGTGCTCATCCGCCGCCGGTGCGAAGCGGTCGGCGCGGTAGCCGGGGTCGAACCCGACGCCGCGATTGCGCCCTCCCTCGCACAGCAGCAGCAGGAACTCGCCCTTGCCGCAGCCGATCTCGAGGATGTCCCGGTCCTTCAGCCCGAACCGTTCGATGACGCGGTCGGCCAGGTCGCGGTGGAACCGCTGGAAGGTCGGCGAGAAGCCCTGCGTCTCCTCGTAGCGGCCCGAATACTCGGTCAGCTTGGCGTCGAACGCCGTGTTGGAGACGAACCCGCAGGCGCGGCAGAAGCCCAGCGCGATGTCGCCCGTCGGGTAGGCCAGCGCCTCCTCTTTCGTCGACAGCAGGATGCAGCTGTTGGTCGGCACGCGCCGGGCGGTGTGGAAGATCTCCATCGTCCCGGCCCGGCAATTGGGGCACATCGGCTGCGCGGCGTGGTCGTTCAACGTCGTTCGTCCGTTCGTTCGGGAAAGGTGGCCCGCGCCGCTCAGGCGATGCGCGGGGACGGCACCGGGATGATGAACTTGCCGCCCGCGTCGCGGTAGGCCTGCTCCTGCGCCAGGATCTCGCTCTCGAGGTTCCACGGCAGCAGCAGCACGTAGTCGGGCCGGCGCGCGGCGATCTGCTCCGCCGCGACGATGGGGATGCCCTGGCCGGGCATGCAGCGGCCCTGCTTGTGCACGTTCTTGTCGGCCACGAAGTCGACGAGGTCGTACCCGATGCCCACGTAGTTGATCAGCGTGCTGCCCTTGGCTGCGGCGCCGTACGCGGCGATCGTCTTGCCGCTCGACTTGAGGCCGTGCAGCAGGTCCAGCAGCTGCTCGCGGAGGTCCTCCACGCGTTCGGAGAACTCGCGGTAGTACTCGATGCTGTCCAGGCCCGAGGCGTGTTCCTCGGCCAGCAGGTTCCTGACGGCGTCGTTCGGCTCGTCCTGCTTGGTGATGAACAGGCGCAGTGACCCGCCGTGGATGGGCAGGCGCCTCACGTCGACCAGGAACAGCCCGTGCCGCCGCAGCAGCTTGTCGACCGCGGTAGCCGAGAAGTAGCACAGGTGCTCGTGGTAGATCGTATCGAATTCGCAGTGGTCGATCAGGTCCCGCACGTAGGGGAACTCGATGACGGCCATGCCGTCGTCCTTCAGCAGCGCGGCGATGCCGGCCACGAAGCCGTTGGTGTCGGCGACGTGGGCCAGCACGTTGTTGCCGTGGATGACGTCCGCGCGGAAGCCCTCGGCGACCAGCGATTCAGCCACCTTCAGCCCGAAGAACTCGGCCCGGCTGCGCACGCCGATCTTCTCGGCCGCCGCGCACAGCGACTCCACCGGGTCGATGCCCAGCACGGGCACGCCTTTCTCGACGTAGTTCTTGAGCAGGTAGCCGTCGTTGCTGGCCAGCTCGACGACCAGGCTGTCCTTCCCGAGGCCGCGCCGCTCGATGATCTCCAGCACGTTCTTCCGCGAATGCTCGAGCAGGTACTGGCTGAACGACGAGAAGTACGGGTAGTCGGCGTCGAACAGCATGGACGGGTCGACCGTCTCGAGGATCTGCAGCAGCGAGCATTCCGGGCAGAAGACGACCTCCAGCGGGAAGCACGGCTCGGGCCGGTCCAGCTGCGACGGCAGCGGCATACGGTCGGCCAGTGGCGTCGTGCCGAGGTCCAGCACGGAGACAAGGCCGGCGGCGCCGCAGGAGCGGCAGTGGTGCGTGGTCTCGGACATCAGTGGTTTCCCCCCGGCTTGCCGGTCCAGCGCAGGCTCGGGTCCAGGCGGCCCGACTGCAGCAGTTGCTTCACGTGATCGATGCGCTTGAAGCGCGGTCCCTCGAAATCCTCGAGCTTCAGGCCGACACGTTTGTAGGCCTCGTACAGCTGCTCGACGCCGCGACGCACGGTCCACTGCGGCTTGAATTCGTGGATGGTCCGCGCCAGCAGGTTGCAGTCCACCCGGTAGCAGCGCAGGTCCGGGCTGGCCCCCTCGGCAAAGCCGATCTCGCAGCCGGGCACCACGCCATGGACGATCTCGGCCACCTCACGAATGCGATAGTTCTCGGTGGTGGTGCCGACGTTGAACGCCCGGCAGTGCACCAGCGAGCGGTCGGCCTCCAGCAGGGCGATATAGGCGCGGGCGATGTCCTCGACGTGCACCAGCGGCCGCCAGGGCGAGCCGTCGCTCTTGAGGTGCACCTCGCCGGTCGTGAAGGCCCAGGCCGTCAGGTTGTTGACCACCAGGTCGAAGCGGATGCGCGGCGACAACCCATACGCAGTCGAGGCGCGCAGGAACACGGGGCTGAAGTCGTCGCTGGCCATGGGCGCCACGTCGCGCTCGACCTCGACCTTCGACACGCCGTAGGGCGTCACCGGGTTGAAGGCCGCGTCCTCGTCCAGGAAGTCCTGGCCGCCGCCGCCGTAGTTGCTGCAGGAGCTGGCGAACAGGAAGCGCTGTACGCGCGCTTCCTTGGCCAGCCTGGCCAGACGCACCGATCCGAGGTGGTTGATGCTGTCGGTCAGCGACGGATCGTAGTCGCCCAGCGGGTCGTTCGAGAGCCCGGCCAGGTGGATGACCGCGTCGAAGCCCTTCAGGACGTCGCCGTCGACATCGCGCACGTCGCCGATGATCTCAGGCACCTTCGCCAATTCGCCGTCGAACGTGCAGGCTCCGAACAGGTCGGTGTCCAGGCCCGTGACCTGGTGGCCGCGCTCCAGGAGCATGGGCGTCAGCACGCTGCCGATGTAGCCCTTGTGTCCGGTCAGGAAGACTTTCATGTGGCTATGTCCCGTCCCATGATTGTGTTGTGTCGATCGTCGTCCACTGATTGCGCGCAGCTAGTCCCAGCACTTCCAGGGCGCATGTCCCGAATCCCACATTTTCTGCAGGATGTGCTTCTCGCGCAACGTGTCCATGCACTGCCAGAACGACTCGTGTTTGTAGGCCATCAGCTGGTCGTCGCGGGCAAGTCCCTCCATCGGCGCCTGCTCGAACATCGTCGGGTCGTCCTCGATGTAGTCCATGACGCCGGGCTCAAGCACGAAGAAGGCGCCGTTGATCCAGCCCTCGGCCGTCTGCGGCTTCTCTGTGAAACGCTTGACCGCGCTGCCCTCGAATTCGAGGTGGCCGTAGCGGGCCGGCGGGCGCACCGAAGTCAGCGTGGCCAGCTTGCCGTGCTCCTTGTGGAAGTCATGCAGGCGGTCCAGCGGCACATCGGACAGGCCGTCGCCCCAGGTCAGCATGAACGTGCGGTCGTCCAGCCACGGCTTCAGGCGCTTGATGCGGCCGCCGGTGCCGGTCGTCATGCCCGTCTCGACCAGGTGGACCGTCCAGTTCGGGCGGTGGTCGGTGTAGGTCAGCACGTCGCCCGAGTTGGTGCGCACGGTCATGTCGCCCTCGAGCGTGCCGAAGTCGCGCATCCAGCGCTTGATGTACTCGCCCTTGTAGCCGAGCGCGATCACGAACTCGTCGTGACCGAAGTGCGCGTAGTGCTTCATGATGTGCCAGAGGATCGGGTGGCCCCCGATCTCGACCATCGGCTTCGGGCGGATCTCGGTCTCTTCGGCCAGGCGCGTGCCCATGCCGCCGGCCAGGATGGCGACGATCGGTTTCTTCGACATGGTCCTCCGCAGTGCCCCAACCGCTGGGCGGTGACGGTTGACGTCCGGACAGCCGGAAACGTCTGTGAATCCGGAAATTAGACGGGAACATTATACCACAGGTCGGCACGGCCGCAACTGGTATAATACTTTTTATGTGTTCTTTTGATCTTTTATGACTAAATCCTGAGCCGGGATTCAGTCCCGAACCTGCGGGAACGGCATAAAACGCTTCAAGTTACTGTGCTGTCATCAATTGGATGCGACACGGCAAATCGTGAACCGGTACTTTCCGTTCTTCTCCTGGGGGATGCGGTCGGTCGGTCGAAGGTCGATGACCATCCCCTGGCCCATGATCCCGCGCAGGGTCGCAACCAGTTCGGCGGCCACGTCGTCGCCCCACCCCGGCCCCGGGACCAGATGGACGATCAGGCACATGGGCTCGTCCTGCACCACCTGCATCTGCCGGATGCCGGGCAGTTTCGTCAGCGTGTTCTCGATGATCGAGATGCCCTGCACGCGGAAGCCGCCCTCGGCCCAGAGGAAATCGGCGGTGCGGCCGGTCACCTGCTCCATCAACGGCAGTCCGCGCCCGCACGGGCACGCGCGATCGGAGGGGACGCCGCGATCGCCCAGCTCGTAGCGGATAAGCGGCTGGCCGAAGTTGACGAGCTCGGTGACCACCAGCCGGCCGTCCTGTCCGGGAGCGCACGGCGTGCCGTCGTCGCGCAGGAACTCGGTGATGACGTGGTCGGCGTTCAGGTGCAGGCCGCGGTGCTGTTCGCATTCGCAGGCGATGAGGCTGACTTCCTCGCAGCCGTAGCGATTCGTGACCGGGACGCCGCAGGCAGCCTCGATGACGCGCCGCTCGGCCTCGAGCAGCATCATGCTGGTGGCGACGATCCCCCGCGGATCGAGGGTCTTTCCGTGGTCGCGCAGGTATTCGGCCAGGATGAACAGCGAATGGGCGTGCCCGAAGAGCAGCCCCGGGCGCATGCGTTTCCACTCGGCCAGGAACCGCTCGAGCGCCGGCTCGTCGATGCGCATCGTGTCGAGGTAGATGATCCGGTCCTTCAGCGTAGCGCGCAGCTTGTTCTTCAGGGTGCGGGCGACCGGCGGGTTGCCCCAGACGGCGGCCATGGGCTGGCCCAGGCGCCAGCCGGACCATTCGTCCGAGCGCAGGGCGGCGGCGGCCCGCTGCTGGATGCCGGGTTCGTCGCAGAAGACCTCCAGCGACACGCCCGTCGAGCCGCCGGTCTTCGCCTTCCGCAGGTCCTGCTTGCGGTGGCGCGACGAGATGAGGCCGTCCTGGTTCTGCCGGATGTCGTCCTTGGAAAGGATGGGCAGCCGGGCCAGGTCCGCGACGGTGCGGATGGCGGCCGGGTCGATGCCGGCGGCGGCCCAGGCGTCGCGGTAGTACGGGCAGGTGGCCGCGGCATGGGCGATGATGGTGCGCAGGTCCGCTTCCTGGCGCGCGCGGATGACATCCGGGGTGTCCCACTGCGTCAGGCGCATGGCGCGCAGGGTCCTCAGGCGAATGCTGCGGTCGTAGAGGTCCCAGGCGGGTTCGAAGAGGGTGGCGACCAGGGAGTTGGGGACCCTCATCGGGAGCCCTCAGCCGGCAACCGATCACGGCCGAGCGGCAGCGAGACGATCCGCTTCCACAACCGCAGTGCGAACGGATCGCGCCGCAACGCCGCGCGATAGTCAGCCCAGGCCTCGGCGCGCCGGCCCTCGCGGGCATGCCAGTAGCCACGCGTCACATGGACATGCGCATAGGCGAGGTCGATTTCTCGGTCGGAAACCAGGCCGGGATTCGCGGCCAGAAACCGCTCAAGCAATTGAAAGAAGTTCTCCAGTCGCTCGCCGGTCTTGTGGGACATCTGGCCGGGCCAGATTCGGTATCGGGCCAACGGCTCCCGGACCCAGGCGAAATCGTACCGCGTGGAAATCCGCAGCCACAGATCATAGTCGATCGACATCGTCAACCGTTCGTCAAAGCCGCCGAACTCGCGAAGCACTGCAGCGCGCGCGATCGCCGTCGGGAACGGCACGAAATTGTCGATCAGGAGGGCCGCCGTCACCCGCCCCTCGGCGCGCGCCATCGGGGCGGCCGGAAAGGATCGCCCCTCACCATCGATGCACACGATATCGCTGAAGGCAACGCCCACGCGAGGCGAGTCGGCAAATCGCGGAAGTTGGCGTGAAAGCTTGCAACTCTCCCAAATATCGTCGGCGTCGCAGAACGCTATGAACTCCCCGCGGGCCTCCCGAATGCCATGGTTCTTGGCCACCGTCTGCCCGGCATTCCGCTGCTGGACGACGCGCACGCGCGGGTCACCTGCGTATTTCTGCAGAATTCGCATGGTGTCGTCCGTCGATCCGTCGTCGACCACGATCGATTCGACGCACAAATAGTCCTGCCCGAGAACTGCGTCGATCGTCTCGGTAATGTATCGGCCCATATTGTAGGTGGCCGTCACGACCGACACCAGCCCGGGCACGACGGCAGGCGCATCTTCAGCGGACATGCTCACGGTAGACCTCTGCGTAACGAGCGTACATGGCTTCGCTGGAGTGCTCGCGGCGCACCTCGTCGCGCGCTGCGCGACCCAGTCGTTCGGCAAGGCCGGGCTCGTCACGCAAGCGCAGCAATGCCGCACGTAGGGCCGCGACGTCGCCCGGAGGCACGAGCAGGCCGTTTCGCCCGTCTGCAAGCAGCGTCGGGATGTCCCCGACCGGCGTGGTGACGATGGGCAGTCCGGCGGCTGCAGCTTCCAGCAGGATCATGGGCATGCCTTCGTCGAGCGAAGGCAAAGCAAATGCATCAACGGCTCTCAACAACTCCGGCACATCGTCCCGGAAACCCAGCAGGGAGACGCGCTCGGACCAACGGTTTTCGTCGATCTCCCCCTGCAGAAGTTCGCGCAAGTCGCCCCCACCCGCCACCACGCAGCGAATGGTTCGCCCACCGACCGGCGCCCCACCCACGGCCCTCACGAGCGACAACTGGTCCTTCTGTCCCGTCAAGCGACCGGCGTTCAGGACCAGAAACGCGTCGGTAGACGCACCCAACTGCCCCCGTAGGCGCGCGCGCGCGCCGGCGCCCAGGACCGGCCCGTCCAGAGGAATGCCATTCGGAATGACCTGCACACGGTCGGCGGCGACACCAGCCCGCAGGAGTACGTCACGGATTTCCGCGGACACGCCAACCACGGTTCGGAAACGCCGATACAAGCGCATTTCGGCGGCCACCATCGCCCGCATCTTGCGCGGCGTGCGAGGGCCGATGAACCACAGGTGACAGGTCGCGGTCATGGGCACGGCCCACAGGCCGCGGACCAGGCTGCCGAAAACCGTCGCTTTGTAACCGTGGCTGTGCACCAGCCCGATGCCGAGTCGTCGCCAACGGCGCGCTTCGCGCGGCACATCCGTCGCCAGGCCGAAGTTCCGCAGACGCACCTTCTCGGCTGCGAACCCCTGACGCCTCGCCTCGTCGTACAGCGCCGAAGGTTCGTCGTCGTGTTGCACGATGCAGCCGATGACGGGCTCGAACGCGCCGGCGGCACGCATGGCCGCCGACAGGTTCAGGACGACGCGTTCCGCGCCGTATAGGCCACCGCTCTCGAGCAGGTGCAGAACACGCACGTCAACTGCCTCCGCCGACGCGGCGTCCGTAGATGCGGTAATGCAGGCCATAGCCCTCGCCGCCGGCGCCCACGGTCTCAGCGACAAGGTCGAAGTGCTCTGCCAGGTACGCAGCCAACGGGTAGTCGGGCGGGTTCTCGAAATGTTCCTCGACCATGATGTAGCGCATTGCTTCCATGTCGACAAGGCCTTGGTACTTGTCGAAGGGGGTTGTATGGTACGAGTAGAACTCCCAGCCGTCATCACAGCGCCGACCGAGAAAGTCCTGCCGGGCCAACTCCACCTCTTCCTCCCAGTTCTTTACATGCCGCGCGGTAAAAGACTGTCCGGAGGCGCGGTCGGCGGCAATGCCCCGCTCTATGCCGGCAGCAATCGTCGCCAAGGCCTGCGTGCTGCGCGGCAGGACCAGGCCTTCGAAACCGAAGACGAAGAACGGATCAGTGCGTGCAACGTTGGAACGGATCCATGCGCGCAGTCCATTCTGGTCCGCGGCGCGGAACCGGCCGACCTCCAGGACGCTCTGCACCGAAAGAGACACGATCGCCACGGCCGCGACCACGACAGCCGGGCGTAACCAGCGCTGCCGCTCACGGACGGCGCAGGCCAGGAATCCCACTGCCGCAATGTAGAACAGGGGCAGTGCCGGCAGCATCCAGTATGCGCGAAGCTGTCGAATGGCAGAGAACAAGAGCAGCCAGCCGATCGACTGGAAGACCAGGCTAGCAGCCACAGGATTCAGCCGGCGGAATGAACCCACGCCACGTTGCAGCATGGCCCCGACGGTCAGCGGCAACACCACCCAACCGGCACCGCGAAGCATCGTGATGAATTCGTGGCCCCACTTGATCCAGGGCGACGCATCGTCCTTGGCGTTGGTGACCCGTAGCTTCACGTACTTGAGCGGATCGAACAGCGGAATGCCGGCCGAAACGAGGAAAGCAAGCAGCGACAGGGCCGCGAAAGCCCAGCCCATCCGGATCGCCTGACGCAGGCCATGGACTCTAATGAGGTCTCCCAGCAGGAGCAGTACCGCCAGCGCCAGATGCAGCTTGAGTCCCGCTCCCAGCCCCAGCACGAATCCCGCGCCCAGCAGCCAGCCTTGTTGACGCCCAAAGTCGGATCGGTAGTACATCAGCAGGCCCGCCGTCATGAACAGCGGCAGCATCGCGTCGGGCCGGGCGACGATGTCCGCCCACACCGTGTTGTAGGTCAGCAGAAACATCGCCGGCGGAAGTACCGCCGCCCAACCGCGCCCCAAGTCACCGAACACGCGCCGCGCCAGGCGCCAAGTCAGGCCGGCGGCGGCAAGGTCCAGCAACAGCACGAACGCACGGTACACGTGGGCGTAAGTGTCGGGATTACGGTAGTAGTCACCGTAGGCATCAGCCACGATGTTCAGTCCGATCGTCCCCGGGACGGCATGGCTGAGTACGCGAAACGCGTAGTTCCCCACCGAAAGGACGCCCGCGATCCAGCATTCCAGATACATGCGCTGCGGCGGTGCCTGGCCGAACCAGGCCAGGAATCCGCCGTCGAATGTCGTACGGTCGTCGATGGAAACCCACGGCCCGCCGACCTTGATGACCGCCAGCTTGCAGGCCAGCGAGAACAGAAGTGCCGCCGCCAGGAACAACAACGGGAGTTTTGACCGTCGCTCACGCATCATTTGCCTTTCCCGGCGCCCCACACTCCGCGCGCCCCAGCACCGACGGGCGATGCTCGTTCAGGAAGTAGAGTGGGCGATTCTTGGTCTCGTTGAACATGCGGCCCAGGTATTCCCCAAGTACGCCGATGCCGATCAACTGCCCGCCGCCGAGGAACAGAAGCACGACCATCAACGACGGGTAACCCTTCACCGAATCGCCGAAGGCCAGGGTCTTGTAGAAGATCCAACCAGCGTAGATGAAGGCGATCACGGCGATGCCGACACCACAATAAGTAGCCAGCCTCAACGGCACGGTCGAGAACGAGGTGATACCCTCGACCGCGAAGTTCCAAAGCTTCCAGTAGTTCCATTTCGTGTCGCCCGCAAACCGCGGATCGCGACGATAGAGGACCGCCTTCTGCGGAAAACCGACCCACGCGAACAGCCCCTTCATGAAACGGTGCTGTTCTCGAAGTCGCAGCAGGGCGTCGACAGCGCGCCGGCTCATCAGCCGGAAATCGCCGGTGTCAGCCGGGATGCTGACGCGGCTCAACCTGCCGATAACGCGGTAGAATACCCGCGCGGTGGCCTTCTTCAGGGCCGTTTCGCCCAAGCGCGAATCGCGGCGCGCATAGACCATGTCGAAACCGGCGCGCCATTCGCCGACCAACTGTGGAATGAGTTCGGGCGGGTCCTGCAGGTCGGCGTCGATGATCACGACGGCATCACCCACGCAGGCATCGAGCCCGGCGGTCATCGCAATCTCCTTGCCGAAGTTGCGACTGAGGTCGACGATGGCGACCTGCCCGCATACAGCCTGCAGGCCGCGCATCACCTCAAGTGTTCCGTCGCGGCTGCCGTCGTTGACGTAGACGACCTCCCACGGCATTCCCAGGGCCGACAAGACAGGCACTAGGCGACGGTGGAACTCCGGCAGGACCTCCTGCTCGTTGTAGCAGGGGACCACCACGGACAGGCGCTCGGCGCCGGTCGGGTTCTCGGGGCAACCGGGCTCAGTCATGGATCACCTCGCGAAAGGTCCAGGCACGATTGGCCAGATAGGTCAGGACGACGACGGCTCCGGTAGCCAGGACCTGCGACACCATGTAGTGCAGTTCGAGTTCCCGGTGAACGAGCGCCATGACCCCGGCATTGACCGCCAAGCCGGCCGCCGCCACCAGGAAAAAGCGGCGCATCGTGCCCGCATGGCCCTGGCGACTGCGGAAGGTCAGGTGGTAATTCGCGAAATAGTTGAAGATCGCCCCGACGACGAACCCGCCGGACGTCGCCAAAACAGGGTCGAGGTGGGCACGGTTGACCAGCGCCAAGAGTGTCAGATAGTGGCACCCGGTTCCCACGGCACCGACGCCGACATAAGACAGGAACTGCCGAGGGTGTATGAACCGCCTCAAGCCGCCACCTTATTCCCCGTTTCGCCGATCGACCCCCGCCCCGGCTTCCACTCCGGGGCGCAGTCGGCCGATCGTCTGCATCTTGGCCAATCCCCACGCTGCCTGCAGGTTCGGCCGCGCGCGCAGGGACTCGAGGTAGAAATCGCGGGCCGCGGCATATTCGCATCGGCGCTCATGCAGGTAACCCAGCCCGCAGTAGTTGCGCCCGAGCCAGTAGCGGATGAGGCGCACCTGCTCCGGGGTGGTCTCCGGCCCGAGCTGGCGGCGCATGACTTCGATCCTGGCCAGCGGGTGCTTCAACCCATTGTCGTGCATTACGCTGGCGGAATGGCGGCGATAGCCGTGGCCAACCATGTCCAGGTACGCGCACGGAAAGCGTCTCGCGATCCGCAGCCAAAGGTCAAGGTCTTCGCTCGACGGCAGGCTTGTGTCGAACACACCGACAGCATCCAGCACGGCCTTGCGTACGGCCACCCCGGACGTCCCGATGAAATTGGCTCGCAACAGGCCGTCCAGCAGCAGTTCCCGCCTCAGCCCCCCCTCGGGCCCCGGGCCGGCGGCGACGATCCGCGTCAATGTGCCGTATTGGGCGACGAACGAGGACTCCAGGACCTGCCCCTCGGCGTCGATGACGGCGAAATCGGTGAAGACCATACCCACGGCCGGGCACTGTTCGAACACTTGGACCTGACGCTCGATCTTGCCGGGATGCATGATGTCGTCGGCATCGCAGAAGAATACGTACCTGCCACGCGCTTCAGCGATGGCGCGGTTGCGAGGCCCGGACGGACCGCCACTCGCATTCTGGCGGATGACGTGAAGGCGATCGTCGGCGGTGGCCAGGGCCACCTCGACCGAGTTGTCCGTCGAGCCGTCATCGACCAGCACGATCTCAAGATCGCGCCAGGACTGGGCCACGATGGCGGCCAGAGTCCGCGCGAGGAACGGCGCAGCGTTGCGGCAGGGCACGACGACGCTAACGGTGGTCGGCAATGTCGACGCCAACAACGGCTCCTTTCCGCAAGCGACAGCCCGCCTTCGCTGTCGTCAGCAGGCTCAGGATGGGGTACCTTGGGCGCCGGTCACGACCGTGGACACTGTACCCCAAGCCGCGGGATTCGCCAACGACGCACGCCGGGGTGGCGGCGCCGGCCCCGAAAGGACGCCCCGACATGACCGAGATCCCTTCGACAGGTGACCGGCCCCTCGCCGACAGCCGGGCCTCGGCCGTACTCTCCCGCGGGCACGGGGGCGCCGCGGCATGGGCGGCCGCCTACCACGCCCGCATCGGCCGCAGCACGATCCCCGGCCTTGACGGCATCCGGGCGCTGGCGGTGCTGCTGGTGATCGGGAACCACTTCGGGTTTGAGTTCATCAACGGCGCGCTCGGCGTCCTGATCTTCTTCGTGCTGAGCGGCTTCCTCATCACATGGCTGATGCTCAAGGAAACGGAAAAGACCGGTACGGTTTCGCTGAAGAACTTCTACCGACGTCGCGTACTCCGTATCTTTCCGGCCTTCTATGCGTTCTGGCTGGTCGGCGTGGGCATCTACCTGCTGCGCGGACATTATCTGGACTGGGGCCAGGCGCTGTCGGCGCTATTCTACGTCAGCAACTACTGGATGGGCCTCGTCCCGAGCAATTGCATGTTGTTCCCCCACACGTGGTCACTGAGCATCGAGGAACAGTTCTACCTGCTGTGGCCGGCCCTTTTCCTGCTCGGACTGCGCAAGCCGGGTCGGTTGCCATGGCTGCTGGGGATCGCAATCGTCGCGGTGTGGATCCACCGGGCGCTGCTGATGCTGGTCTTCCACGTGTCCCAGGACTACCTGTACCGCGCGTTCGACACGCGCCTTGACCATCTGGCGATCGGATGCCTGCTGGCCATCCTGCTGCGGCGGGGGACACTCGACGGCCTGGCGCGCGCCGTGACGCGAAACGCATGGCTGCCGCTGGTGACGTTGACCCTGTTGTTCGTCGCCCAGGTGGGCCACTCCTCGACGACGTTCATATTCACCGCGGGCTACGCGATCGAACCATTGTTGACGGCGGTGTTCCTGGTGCAGTTGATATGGTTCTCGGATACCGGCGCCTGGCGCATCTTTGAGCACCCGGTCACCCGGTACCTTGGGCGCATTTCGTACCCGCTGTACTTGTGGCAGCAGTTGACGCTTTTCACATCGAAGCGCGTCCTGGACGGCAAGCCGGCGGCGCTGCAATTCGTCTTCGCGCTGGCCGTGACCGTCGCCTTCGCTTCGGCGAGCTATTTCCTGGTGGAGAAGCCGTTCCTCAAGCTGAAGAGCCGGTTTTGACGCAGGGCGCGATGCCGAGCAGGTCGTCGTAGCAGTCCATGAGCGAGCTCATCGCCCGGTCCCATGCGTAATTGTCGCGAATCCTGCCGAGCGAGGCGCCGCCCAGGCGGCGGCGCTCGCCCTCGTCAGCAACGAGGTGCGCCAGCGCCACGCCCAGCGCAGCGTCGTCCCCGGGCGGAACAAGCACCCCATTCCCCGCATCCACGAGTTCAGGATTGCCACCCACGGCGGTGGCCACCACCGGCAGGCCGCATGCCATGTATTCGAGGATGGCGTTGGAGAGCCCCTCGCGGTCCGAGCAGAGCACGCCCACATCCACCGAGCGCAGCCACGCAACCACGTCAGTGACGGCGCCGGCGAAGGTGACGGTGCCGTCGAGTCCCAGTTCGGCGGCAAGCGCCTCCAGTCGCGCTCGCTCGGGCCCGTCACCCAACAGATAGAGATGCGGGGCGCCGCTGTCCCCAGTGCGCGGCAACCGAGCCCATGCGCGCAGCAGCACGTCGTGGCGCTTGACCGGCGTCAGACTGGCGACGCAGGCCACCCCCACGCCCCCCGCCGCGACCGGCGCCGTTTGGCCGCTCACGGCCGGCGGCGGGAAAGCCACTCCGTTGCGCACGACGCGATACCGACTCGTCGCCGTGCGTTCGCGGCGCGCGGCGTGGAGCTTCACCATCTCGCTGTTCGCCAAGATCGCGGCGAAGTCGCGGTTGACCAAGGGCAGTGCCAGCGGGAAGAGCCGGTGGTACCAGGGCTGGTTGGCCGCGCCCAGACCCATGTCGCGCCGGCTCGAAACCAGCACGGGTCTGCGCCTAGCCTGCAGCGCTCCCATCCAGCCCACGAAGATCGCCTCGTCAAAGAAGACCTGGACCAGGTCAATGCCGCGCTCGTCGTAGAGACAAGCGAGCCGACGCACGACCCCCGGGAATCCCGGCTTCAGGAAACCGCGATGGCCGAGCGACACGGTTTCACAAGGCAGGTCCGCCGTGCGCATCCAAGGTGATTCCCACAGGCAGACAAGCAGGGGGTTGTAGCGCGTACGATCAAGCCGCCGAATGGTTTCCAGCAGCTGCTTCTGGTTCCCGGCCGTATCGCAGGCCATGGTGTCGATCAGATAGGCGACGTTGGCGGCCACGGCGGGTTCGTGTCGTCCGGCACTCATGCCGCCCCCCGGTCCCCGGCTCAGAAGGCCGGCTTGCCGGGCTGGCCCGGGGCGCTGACGGCGGTACCGCCGATCGTCACCTGGTAACCCGGCGAAACCGCCCCGGCATCGGTCACCACGAACAGGTAGGCCGTATTGCCGGGCACAAAGCTGCCACCATTGAGCGTGACGCTCACCTGCGACGCCGACCAGGCAGTGGTCGGCTGGACCTCGCGGTGCGTACAGGCTGCCAGCGTGGCCGCGTTCCCCAGTTCGACGCGGGCCCAAGTATTATCAATGTAGCAGTCGTCGATGTAGAAGTGGTTGTCATCGGTCGAAGCATCGCCCCAGCTGTTGAAGAAGCCGATGCCGTACGGACGCATGAACTCGCCGTCCGCCGATCCCGCCACGCTGCGGGTCAGCAACGTGTTGTCGTCCAGGATCAAGTTGCCGTCCATCCACATCTTGACCGAGCCGTCGCGCTGGTCGCGCTGAGAGCTGTCCTTGTATTCCACCTGCAACAGGTGCCACTGGCCGATGGTCCAATCCTGCTGGTAGCCGCCGCCGAACCAACCGGACTCGTTGACCGGGCCCGAGCTCTTGTAGATGCAGTCGTTTGACCAGCCCTCGGTCGCTGTCACCCAGTTGTCCGCCGCCGAGCCGGACGACCACATGCGGAAGAACTTCACGTTGGCCAGATTCGCCGCGGTGCCCGTCGCACCGGTCGTGCCCCAATTCCAGTCATCGCCCAGTTTGAACCAGTACTGGCAGTACCACTTCGGGCTGTTCGTGCCACCCTGGAACGAGGCGTGTTCGACGTAATTGGTGCCGACGAAATTGGCCATGCCGTTGTAGCGGCTATTGGTATGGCGCTGATTGTCGGAATTTACCTTGAGGACGCCGGGAGATCCGGTTCCGGTCCACCTCGGGCTGAAGCTGCCAACCTCCATGTTGTCCCAAATGACCGGCGTCGGCACAGCCTTGGCTCCGAATCCGGACCCACCGATCACGACAGACGCCCCGTGCTGAACGGTGCCCGTCACGCCGGAGATGGATTGGGCAGCAGCAACTTGCGCCATAACTGCCATCAACACAGCGAGTTCGAGCGCCACGAGCTTATTTGCGGTCCTCATGCACGGCTCCTTGGTCATCCAACGGGTCCCACAACAGCCACGCCGGCGGGCGCCGGCGAGGGCGATGACGGGTTGCAATTTGCGCGCCAACGCCAGCGGAGCCGCGCCCCTCGGCCGCCAACGCCCCGCACCTGTCCCCCAACAGTCAACGTAGCGCAAGTTTACGCCCGCGTCACGCGTCACGCTTGCCGAGCAGCCTCCGCTGGTCAAAAACGGCGAATTGACCTCGACGGACTGCGGTCCGGGGACAGGATGCACGCCCGCGGCCCGGCCCTACCTCGTCCCCTCAGGTATCCAGCCGGAATCCGCGCCGAAACAAGCGTAGTTTCACCAGGCGCCAGAAGGACGGCCTTGCCGTATCCACCTCACGGCAGATCCGAAGGGTACGGGCGTTCCAGACTTCGCGCGTGCGCAGCACGGCGGGGAGCTCGCGAACGGCGTCGAAGACACCTTGCGCGTGCCACGGGAAGAACCCGTCGCGCAGCGAGTAGATCGCCATGGCCGCCAAGCCGCGCACCAGAAACCAGGAACCGTAGCCCAGCGGCATGTTCCGCGCGACGAGCCAGATGTGGTTGCGTGTGTCGAAATAGTAGAAGCGCCAGGGTTGCCGGGTGCCCTCCTCGTGCTTGTGGAGAACCTCGACCCGGCCGTCATACTCGACTGTATAACCCGCATTCAGGATGCGAAAGGCCAGGTCCGGTCCTTCGTGCCCGATGAAATAGCCGGGGTAGTAGCCCCCACTGCGCGCGAAGGCGTCCTTGCGGACGGCCACGGCACCCTCGGTGATCTCGTAAGTCGCGAAGCTCAGCGCGGCATCGGTCGGCTCCCTGTGGTGCACCCAGTTGCAGGTGCGGCGGGTGTAGTAGTCGATGACCCGGAAGTTCAGGGCCCCCAATTCGGGCTTCGCGCGGAACGCGTCTTCTATGAAAGCCAAGTCGGCAGCGGAAAGGTCGAGCAGGTCGTCGTCGAGCGTGACGATGACCGAGCCGGTCGCCCGCTCCATGCCGAAATTGCGGGCCGAGACACCGAGGTTTCGCTCCGTACGCAGATGGATGAAGCCGGGAAAATCCGCGGCCATCATGACGTCGGTCCCGTCTATCGAGCAATTGTCGACCACGACTACGTCGCGGACCAGTCCTGCTATGCCGCGAAGCTCCGCGAGCATTTCCGCAAGGCAATCACGGCGGTTGTAGGTCAGGACCACTATGGATATGTCGAATGTCCGCTGTTCCATGCTTCTCCAGGGTGGCGAACTGCCCGGGTCCCTCCGGCCTGCGTGCCAACACTTTTAGCAACGACCCTCGGGGCGGTCAATGCACAATGCCGCGCCTGCACTTGACAACGCCGCGGAAAGGGTGACAGTGTCCCGTTTCGCGAGCCGGTACCTGCCCGGCGCCACCGCATTCCGCGAGGAGGGTTCCTTGGACCCGGGCCGCTTTTTCTTCCGCGAATTCGTCTACTACCCGGTTGCCGCCTTCACGGCGGGTCCCGTGCGACGGCACCTGCGTGAACTCCTGGCAACCGAACGGGCTCCGCGTGAAATGCGCGAGCAGACCCAGTACGCGGCACTGATCGCCCTGGCGGACCACAGCCGGCGCCACGTCCCGTTCTACGCGTCGCTGCCGCCCCTTGACGATTTGGTATCGTCACCGCTGGACGCCCTGCTTCCATTGCCGTTCCTCACCAAGGCCGACTTGCAGCAATCGGCGGCCATGCTGAGCTCGACTGCGAACCTCGGCCGCTTGGTCACGAAGACCACCGGCGGCTCCACCGGAGAGCCGGTCACCCTCTGGAAGACCCGCGAGGCGTGGGCCCGGGAACTCGCCGCCACGTGGCGGGGGTATGACTGGGCCGGCGTCGAGGTGGGCGACCTCCAGGCTCGGTTCTGGGGCGTGGCCCACACATCATCGGGTCGGACGCGTGCCCGCGCTATCGACTTCGTGTGCCACCGCATCCGGATCCCGGCGTTTGCCTTTGCCGAATCCGACCTGATCGAATATGCCCGCATCCTCAACGCCCGGCGGCCGCGCTGGTTCTACGGCTACGTATCGATGCTCACCGAATTCGCGCGGTTCGTGAAATCGGGCAAGGCCGCGTTGCACTACCGTCCCGCCTGCGTCATCACGACCTCGGAAGTCCTGACGGCCGCCGACCGCATTTTGCTCCAGGATGCCTTCGGGGCACCGGTATTCAACGAATACGGTTGCGGCGAACTGGGCACGATTGCCCACGAATGTCCGCAAGGCCGGCTGCACCTGAGCGAGGAGAACATGCTCGTCGAGGTGTTCGACGGAGACCGGCTTTGCGCCCCCGGCGAAGCCGGCGAGCTCGTCGTCACCGAACTGAACAACTACGCATTCCCCCTGATTCGCTACCGCACGGGTGACTTCGGCTCGCTCAGCGACGAGCCCTGCCCCTGCGGCCGGACGCTGCGGCGCCTCAACGAGGTCCAGGGCCGCGCCTACGACTTCATCCGAAACCGGCGCGGCCAACTCTTCCACGGCGAGTTCCTCATGTACGTCTTTGAGGACCTTCGACGGCAGGGAGCAGACATCCGGCAATTTCAGGTCGAGCAGACGGACTACGACCGGTTTGACGTGCGCATCGTTCCCGGCACCGCCTACGATGCCGCCTGCGAGGGCCTGCTCCGCGAGCGTATCCGTGCGTTCGTCGACCCGCAGGCAGTGGTCTCGGTCTCGTACGTGGAGGAGATCCCCCGCGAACGCTCCGGGAAACTCCGGCTGATCAAGGGCCTGCGGGCGTAGCTGACGCCGCCATGATCTGCTCCTCGAGCCAGCGCGTCCTCCTGATCGTCGTGACAGCCATGCCCGACAACGAGGTAGCGAGGCCCGCGCCGAACCACCAGTAGATCTCGTAAAGATCCATCCCGAAGAACCCCAGAACCAGCCGCACGAAGATAAAGCCACCGGTTGCCTTGGCGATGGCGATCAGCAGACGCAGGTCCCGATCGTGGCGGCTCATCATCTCGCGCGCCGACGGAGGAGGCCCGTGCCTCATCAACAGGGCGAGTCGACGTCGCTGTCGCTTGAAGGCCGCATTGGCCCGGTGGAGCACCATCATCATCGCGGTGACCATGACGCAGAAGGCGGCAAATCCCTGGATGCCCAGGTTTGTGGCCACCTCCAGGTAGAGGTTGTGTGTGTCCTGCGAGCGCCCGAAACGCGCCAGGCGCTTGGCCGGAAACGACGCAACCCCAACGCCCAGCGGGTTTTCCAGGAAGATGGTCCAGGCGTCGTGCGCGATCTGGATGCGGGCGTCCTTGGAATGCCCCTCTTTTTCCTGGCCACCGATGCTCTTGAACCGGTCGATGTACTGGTGAGGCAGGGCCACGACCAGGATGGCGCCAACAATCACCGATGCGACCAGGAATCGCATCTTCCGGTCGGTCTGCATGAACATCCAGAACACCAACCCGATGAGCCCCACATAGGCCGTGCGTGACCCGGAATACACCACGCAGATCGAGGCCGTGGTTGCGAGCGCCAGCAGGCCCGCCCGCAGGTACCAGCGGCGCGTCTCCGACCACATGTAGATGACATACGGCAGCGCGCCCAGCGAAACGCCGCCGAGGCTGTTCGGGTGCCCGTAGAGCGGTACCGCCCCGTGCAGGCGCATCACGCCCTGATTCTCCCAGTAGAGTCCACCCGTTATCAGGCCCTGCACCGACTCGAGGGTGATGTAGAAGATCGAGAACAGGAATGCC
>CAIWHK010000062.1 GCA_903912525.1 uncultured bacterium
CCGCGATCGCCTACGCCGTCATCGAGCACCGCTCGCGGCCATCCGGACTCCTGTCGGTGCAGGTGCCCGTGCCGCCGAACCTGACCCTGTCGGCGTTCTGGTCGGCCCAGGCCCTCTCGCCCGACGGCGCCTCGCTCGTGGCGCGCGGCTGGTCGGGCGGCGACGAGAACGGCCTCTGGTCCTGGGATCTGCGGACCGCGGCGCTGCGCCGCCTGCCCGGCACCGAGCAGGTCTTCTTCCCGGCCTGGTCGCCGGACAGCCGCTCCATCATCTACTTCCGGCAGAACATCGACGGCCTCTTCCGCATGCCGGCCGCGGGCGGCCCGCCCACGCGCATCTGCAGCGCAGCCTGGGGACGCGGCGTCAGCTGGGGTCGCGGCGACGTGATCGTCTTCGCCCCCAACGCAACCGGCCCGCTGCAGAGCGTGGCGGCGGGCGGCGGCGCCGTGACCACGGTGACGGAACTCGACGCCTCGCGCCGGGAAACAGCCCACCGCTTCCCGTGCTTCCTGCCGGACGGCGAGCACTTCCTCTTCGCCGCGCTGCCAAAGGGTCCCGACGGCTTCTCCATCTACGTCGGCTCACTGTCGTCCAAGGACGTCAAGCTGGTCATGACCGCGGACTGCGCCCCGATCTATGCCGAGCCCGGGTATGTCGTCTTCGTGCAGGACGGCAAGATCATGGCGCAGCGGTTCGACCTGAAGCGCCTGAAGCCCGTGGGCGAGAAGCTCGCCATCGCCGAAGCGCCGCCGGCGTCCGACTTCACCGCCGAACCGGTGGCCACGGCTTCCAATGACCAGCGCCTGCTGTACCCGTCGATCAACCTGCCGTTCGGGCGACTGGAGTGGCTGGACCGCAGCGGCGTCCCGGCCGGGACCATCGCCTTGCCGGAGGGCCACTGGAGCCTCGGCGAGCTGTCGCACGACGGCCGCCTGGCCTCGGCGGCCAACGGCCGCGACCTGTGGCAGATCGACCTCGACCGCGCCATCCCGACGCGCCTGAGCCCGGACATGGTCTGGCCCCTGGCCACCGCCTGGTCGCCCGACAGCCGCCGCCTGGCCTTCGACGCGGCCAGCCAGGGCCGGACCGGCATCGTCATGATGCATGCCGGCGGCAGCGGCACGGCCGACACGCTGGGCGCGCTCGACGCTGTGTTCCAGGAAGTGGCGGACTGGGCGCCCGACGGGAAGTCGCTCCTGGTCGCGGCCATCAGCCGCGCCGGCGGCGGGGCCTCGAATTCAAGCTGGGACCTCTGGACCGTGCCTGTGTCCGGCGGCGGCAAGCCGACACCCTGGCTCGCGACCGACGCCTTCGAACGCAACGCCACCTTCTCGCCGGACGGCCGCTGGATCCTGTTCGAGGTCTTCGAACGCGGCCTGAATGACCTCTACATCGATTCCTGGCCGACGCCCGGCCGGCGTGTCCCCCTGGCCTTGGGCACCCGGGGCCAGACGATGTGGGGCCGCGACGGCAGCGAAGTGCTGTATGTCGATGCGCAGTCCGAGCTCGTCAGCGTCCCCCTCGAGTTCACCGATGGCGGCGTCCGGCCCGGAAGGCCGACCCCGCTCTTCCGGATACCCGAAGGGGTGACGGGCATCGCCACGAACGACGGCGAGCGGTTCCTTGTCAGCAGTTCCATCGCTGCGCCGGCGGGCACGTCGCTGCAACTGATCCTCGACTGGACGAAGCTGCTGCCGCGCTGACGACGGCGCCTGATCCCGCTGGCTCGAGCCCCTGCGGTCGGCTATTATTGCTGAGGAATCCCCCCTGCCTCAGCGACAGGAGACACCGCATGCGCAGATCCCTGCCCGCCGTCGCCCTGGTGGCGCTGGTCCTGCTTGCGACCGCCGCCGCGGCCGCGACCGACCCCGCCGCCCCCCTGACCTACGACAAGGCCCTCAAGATGGCCAAGCACGAGGGCAAGGTCCTCGTCATCGACTTCTACGCCGATTGGTGACCCAGCTGCAAGGTGTTCGCCCGTGAGGCGAGCAGCAGCGAGATCATCAAGGGCGCCATGGCCGATGTCATCTTCCTGGCGAACGACTGCGAGAAGGGCGAGGGCCCGGCCATCGCGAAGAAGTTCGGCATCCGCGGCTACCCCACCTACTACGCCGTCAACGCCAAGGGCGAACCCATCGAGCGCTGGATCGGCTACGACACGGCGCAAGGCTGGGCCGACCGCGTGGCGGCCGCCCGCCGCGACACGCGCACGCTGGTCGAGAAGAAGGCTGCGTTCGCCATCGCCCCCACGGCCGAGCTCGCCGAGACGATGGCCAACGACGTGGCCACCGACTACGACTGGGCCGGCAGCGTGGCGTTTTTCAAGCAGACCCGCGAATTGGCCCCTGCGCGCGCCGACGAACTGACGCGCATGATCTTCATGTACATGGCCGAGGCCGACCCCACGGACTTCACGTTCGAGGACATCCGGATCGAGGGCGATCGCGTCCTGAACGCCGTCGGCACGACAGCCGAGGATCGCGTCGAACTGGGCTCGCTGATGATGAATGCAGCCGAGAGCCATGAGCGCCTGGCCGCCGGCATCCCCTACCTCGAGCGCGCCCTGGGCGCGGCGACCGGCCTGCCGGACGACTCGAAGGTGGCCCGCACGGTCAAGTTCCTGCAGATCACCCATGCGCTGATGGTCGAGAAGAACACGCAGCGCGCGGTCGACCTGCGCAAGTCGCTGATGCCGGAGAACTGGCAGCAGGAAGCGCGGCGCCTCAACCAGTTCGCGGCGTGGTGCCTCGACAACGGCGTGAACCTCGACGAGGCCGACGGGACGGTGCTGAAGGCCGTCGAACTGGCCAAGACGGACGCTGAGCGCGGCCGCTACCTGGCGACGGCGGCCGAGATCGCCCTGAAGCGGGGCGACGCGAACGCGGCGGTCGAGCGCGGCAAGCAGGCGCTGGCTCTGGACCCCGCGAACGAGGACACCGTGGACCTGGTGGCGCGGGCCGAGGCGGCGCTGGCCGGCAAGGCCGAATAGCCAGGGTCGCAGCGGGAATCGGGAACGAGGGCGCTGGATGGCCGGCGCCCTCTCCTGTCAGGGGCCACCGTGCGGCCATCGGGATGCCAGGCGCACGTGGTCGGGCGCGCGACTGGTTGACCGATCCACCAGTTTGCCCGGGCTCGGCCACGAATCAGCGCGACGCCGCACGGCCTAATATATTTACCAACAGCCAGTTACGCGTGAGCCCAGGATCCGGCGAAGCCGCTTCCAAACCTCGTGCCGCACGGACTTGCGCCGGCGCAAGTCCCCCACTCAAGCGCTTGCCCTGGCGGACACCCGAAGTCGACAACTGAAAAACGATATCAATCTCATCCGATTTGTGGCATGCTGACTCTATAGTCTCCGCGCCGGCAGGTGCCGGCTCACCGCTTTCCCCCCGCACGACGGGCAAAGGTACCGATGCTGGCCTCCGGCACCATGCTGGGTCCGTACCAGATCCTGGCCCCGCTGGGCGCCGGCGGGATGGGCGAAGTCTACCGCGCCCGCGACACGCGGCTCGGCCGCGACGTCGCCGTGAAGGTGCTGCCGCCCCACCTGGCCGACACGCCCGAGGCGCGCGCCCGCTTCGATCGCGAGGCGCGCACCGTCTCGCAGTTGAACCATCCGCACATCTGCACGCTACACGACATCGGCAGCCAGGACGGCGTCGACTACCTGGTGATGGAGCTCGTCGAGGGCGACACGCTGGCCCGTCGCCTGGAGAAGGGTCCGCTGCCGGTCGCCGAGGTGCTGTCGCTGGGCCGGCAGATCGCGCAGGCGCTGGATCGCGCGCACCGCGCCGGCGTGGTGCATCGCGACCTGAAGCCCGGCAATGTCATGCTGACCAAGGGCGGGGCGAAGCTGCTCGACTTCGGCCTGGCGCGCGCGCTCGGGCTGGCGCCGAACACCGATGCGATGTCGCGGTCGCCGACAATGACGGGGCCGCTCACCGCCGAGGGCACCATCGTCGGCACCTTCCAGTACATGTCGCCGGAGCAGCTCGAAGGCAAGGAAGCCGACGCGCGCAGCGACCTGTGGGCTCTGGGCTGCGTGCTCTTCGAGATGACCACCGGCAGGCGCGCGTTCGACGGCGGCAGCCAGGCGAGTTTGATCGCGGCGATCATGGAACGCCAGCCGCCCCTGCTGTCGACCGTTCAGCCGGTGACGCCCCCGCAGCTGGAGCGCGTCGTGGCGCGCTGCCTGCAGAAGGATCCCGACGCCCGCTTCCAGAGCGCGGGCGACCTCGCCTTTGCCCTGGAGGCCGATGGTTCGAGCGCGGCCAGCGTCATTTCCGGCCGGATGCCGACACCCGCCGCGCGCCGGGGCCGCGGCCGAATGATCGCGATCGTCGGGCTCGCGGCCGTGGTGACGGGCGTGCTGCTGGGCGTCGCGTTCAGCCGGCGCCTGGGCACGGGGCCCACCGCAAGCATCGGCGATGCCGCCTCGGTGCGCCGGTTCGACCTGGTGCTGCCCGACTCGCTGCCGCTGGCCTATGTGGGCGACTCCGTCCTCGGGCTGGAGACGAAGGCGCTGGCCTTGTCCCCGCGCGCGGACATGCTCGTCTATGTGGCCGGTCAGCGCGGGCACTCGCTGCTGGTGACGCTGGACCTGACGACCGGCGCGGCCCAGCCGCTGCCCGGGACCCAGGGCGCGTTCTGTCCCTTCTTCTCCCCGGACGGCAACTGGATCGGATTCCTGGCCGGGACGGACCTGAAGAAGATCGCGGTGCGCGGTTCGGCGCCCGTCGTCCTGGCCAACGTGGAGGAAGCCTACGCGGCCCAGTGGCCCGAGCCGGAGAAGATCGTCGTGGTCGAGAGGCAGGGCCAGCAGGTGACGACCGTGCGCGCGAGCGGCGGCCGCCTCGACTCGTTCAAGACATCGCCACGCATGGGCTGGGCGCAGTTCCTGTCGCCTGACCGGACACGGCTGGCGTGGACCTGGAACCGCCAGATGGCCACGTACGAGTTCAAGACGGGCACGACGTCGTTCCTGACCAACCGCGGGCTCGTGCCCGAAGGATCGGTCACACCCGCGGACCTGCTGTACGGGATGTCGCCGGTGCTCCTGGCCCCCGACAAGCTGCTGTACGTCCAGCCGGGCAGCGGCGGCGCCATGGTGGGCGTGCCGGTCGATCGCGGTTCGTTGCGCCCCCTGGCCGACCCGGTCCAGGTCGCGACCGACGTGCGCGTCTCGGCCACGGCCGCGGTGTCGCAGTACAGCCTGTCGGCCGGCATGCTGGTCTACGCGGCCGACCCGGGGTCAGGGACGTTGCGCTTCGTCCGCCGCGGCGCCGACGGCAGGGACGAGGCCCTGGCCTTCCCGCCGGGTGACTACGGCAGCTTCGAGCTGTCCCCCGACCACGACCGACTGGCCGTCATCAAGCGGCCGCCGTCGGGCGAGCCCGAGCTGTGGCTCTTCGACCTGGCCCGCGGGACCCAGGAGCGGATCCGCAGCTCCGTCTACGGCCTCGGCAGCTGGTCGGCCGACGGGCTCGGCTTGTGCGTCTCGGCCGGTGGAACGGGTTCGGTCAGGAAGGCGCTGCGCGTGTGGATGGACGGCACGGGCCGGGTCGATTCCCTCGCGGTCGGCGTGGCCACGGCCTACAGCGCGGTCATCGAGTCGCCGGACCGGCGCTGGTCGCTGCGCCTGAACGCCGACGGCGGCGCCATGGTCGGCGCAGACGGCCGCAGCACCGACATCCCCAACGTTTCGGGCCTGGCCCGCTTCTCGCCGGACAGCCGGTGGCTGGCGGCCACGTACAGCGATGGCAGCCGGTCCGAGGTCTACGTCTGCCCCGTCGACCAGCCGTCCCGGCGCGTCCGCGTCTCGACCGCCGGCGGCGAGGAGCCGCGCTGGAGCGAGGACGGGGACTCCATCGTCTATCGCTTCGAGAACGCCTGGTACCGGTCGAGCTTCCTGCCCGGGCCGCAGCCGACGGTGGGGCTGCCGGTGAAGGAGTTCACCGGGCCCTACGTCAACGTCGGCGGCTATTCCCACGACGTGTTCCCGGACGGCAGCCAGTTGCTGGTGCTCGGGTCGGGCAGCGACGTGGCGCGGCGGCTTCGCGTCGTCACGGGCATGGAAGCGCTGTTCAAGACAGCGAAGTAGAATCGCCCGATGTCTTCCCCGCACTCACAGGACTGAGAGGCCCGATGCAGATCAAGCCCGGCACCATCCTGCACCAGTACCGTTTCGGCGAGCCCATCGGCGCCGGCGGCATGGGCGAGGTCTACCGCGCGCACGACACGAAGCTCGGGCGCGAGGTGGCCATCAAGGTGCTTCCGGCCGCGGTGGCGCAGGATCCGGAACGCCTGGCGCGCTTCAAGCGCGAAGCGCAGCTGCTGGCCGCCCTCAACCACCCGAACATCGCGGCGATCTACGGGCTCGAGGACTCGGGCGACACGCTGTTCCTGGTCCTGGAGCTCGTCGAGGGGGAAGACCTCGCCGAGCGCCTGAGGCGCGGGCAGATCCCGGCCGACGAGGCGATCGAGATCGCGAAGCAGGTTGCCGACGCCGTGGCCGAGGCGCATGACAAGGGGATCGTCCACCGCGACCTGAAGCCCGCGAACGTGAAGCTGACGCCCGACGGCAAGGTGAAGGTGCTCGACTTCGGCCTGGCGAAGGCCGCCGCGGGCGACGCCTCGGCCGTGAGCGGGTTCGACGCGGGGAACTCGCCGACGATGACACAGGCCGCGACGATGGCCGGCATCATCCTCGGCACCGCGGCCTACATGAGCCCCGAGCAGGCGCGCGGCAAGCCCGTCGACCGGCGCACCGACGTCTGGGCGTTCGGCTGCGTGCTCTATGAGATGCTCACCGGCGCCAAAGCGTTCGAGGGGGACGATGTCACCGAGACGCTGGCCGCGATCGTCCGCGGCGAGCCGGACTGGGCGCGCCTGCCGGCGGACCTGCCGCCCGCCGTGCGCATCCTGATCGAGCGCTGCCTGGTCAAGGACCGCGCCGCGCGCCTGTCCGACATGTCGGTCGTGCGCTTCCTGATGAGCGACACCGCCGTGTCGCTGTCCGGCGCCGCTGTGGCGACTGCGGCGGCGCCCGCACCGGCGAGGGCGCGGCGCATGATCGCGCCGCTCGTCCTCGCCACCGCCCTGCTCGTCGTGGCCGCAACGTTCGGGGTCACGCGCTGGCTGGCGCCCGCCGCCGGCAGCGGGGCAGGCGGCGTCACGCACGCCAGCATCGTCCTGCCGGACGGCGTCGAACTGGGCTCGGTCGCCCTGCTGCCGCTGGCGATTTCACACGACGGAGAGCGCATCGCGTTCGTCGGCGCCGACGGCGGGAAGAACCGGATCTACGTCCGCGCGCTGGACGAATACGAGGCCCGGGCGCTCGAAGGAACCGAGGGCGGCGACGGCCCCTTCTTCTCCCCCGACGGCCAGTGGATCGGGTTCTTCGCCGGCTCGAAGCTCCGCAAGATCGCCGTCGGCGGCGCCGCGCTCCAGACCCTCGCCGACGCGCCGAGCCATCGCGGCGGCGACTGGGGCGACGACGGCTTCATCTACTTCGCGCCGACGAACGTCGGCGGCATCTGGCGCGTGCCCGAAGGCGGCGGCGAGGCCACCGAGGTCACGCGCAAGGAGCCCGAAAAGGACGAGATCAGCCATCGCTGGCCGCACCTGATCGCCGGCACGAACACGCTTTTGTTCTCGATCTGGACGGGGCCGGGCGACGACGAGCATCACATCGCGATGAAGAAGGTCGGCTCGGCGGAACACCACGTGCTCGTCAAGGGCGGCGATGCGCCGCGCTATGCGCCGCAGATCGCGTCGCTGCTCTACACGCACGGGGGCGAACTGTTCGCGGTGCCCTGGAAGCCGTCGCAGACGGACCTCGGCAAGGCCGTGCCGGTGGCCGCGCCCGAACGCCCGCACGACAACCTCGGCAATGAGGGCTGCGGCAACTACACCGTCTCGGACAACGGCACGCTGGCCTACCTCGCGGGCGGGAAGACCCGCAATGCCACGCGACTGGTGTGGGTCGACAGGTCCGGCAAGCCCGAACTGGCGCCGGTGCCCGAGCACAAGTACGAGAACGCCGCGATCTCGCCCGACGGCTCAAGGGCGGTCGTGCAGATCAACGAAGGCGTCACGGCCCTGTGGATGTACGACATCGGCCGCGGCACGTTGACGCCGATCGGCAACAGCGCCGGCAGCAGCCAGGCGCCCCTGTGGACGGCGGACGGGACGCGCGTGCTCTACCGCGGCACGCGCAAGGGCACCCGCAACATCTACTGGCGATCGGCGGACGGCTCCGGCGACGAGGTACGCCTCACCTCGAAGGCCGACGTGGTGCACACGCCGACGTCCGTCTCGGCGGACGGCCGCTGGCTCCTGTTCGATGAGGGCGGGCCGAACCAGAAGGCCGGCGCCGGCGTCTGGGTCATGCGCCTCGATGGCGATGGGACGTCGCGGCCCTTCGTCGCGGAATCGCTCGGCGAGCGGGACGGGCAATTCTCGCCCGACGGCCGCTGGGTCGCGTACCAGGTGCTGGTGGCGTCCCGGCATGAAGTCTACGTGACGCCGTTCCCGGGGCCGGGCGCCCGGCACCAGATCTCGACCGACGGCGGCACCGAGCCGTTGTGGTCGCGCGACGGCCGCGAGCTGTTCTTCCAGAGCGGCACGAAGCTGATGGCCGTCACCGTCACGCCCGGGGCCGCGTTCTCCGCGAGCGCCCCGCGCGTCGTGCACGAAGGCCGCTTCTTCAAGACGATCAACGGCAACACCAGTTGGAGCCTCACCCCGGACGGCCAGCGCTTCCTGCGCATCCAGAACGTGGTGCCGGAGCGGGCGATCACCGGGTTCGAGCTGGTGTTGAACTGGTTCTCGGAGTTGGAACAGCGCGGCGCGGCCGACCGGAGATGACCATGCTGTCTTTTCGCCTGTCGATCCTCGTCGCCGTCGTGGTGCTCGTGACCGTTGGCGCGCCCATGCCGACATCCGCCGGCCTGCCCGCGCCCGCGGAGATCGACGCCGAGGCCAGGCGACTCATGGCTGCGCAGGACGTCAAGGGCCTGGCGTTTGCGGTGATCGACAGCGGTCGCATCGTCCAGGTCCGCGCCTTCGGGCATGCCAACGTCGAGCACGACTTGCCGCTGGGCATCGACACGGTGATGTACGGCGCCTCGCTGACCAAGACGGCCTTTGCGTATCTTGTCCTGCAGCTGGTTGACGAAGGAAAGCTGGCCCTCGACACGCCGATCGCGCAGTACCTGCCGCGACCGCTGCCGGAATACGAGGATTACGCCGACCTGGCGGCGGACGCGCGCTGGCGGACGCTGACCCCGCGAATGGTCTTGAACCACGCCACCGGATTCGCGAATTTCCGCTGGCTGGAGTCCGACCAGCGGCTGCGCTTTCATCACGATCCCGGCGTGCGCTACGGCTATTCGGCCGAGGGCTTCTACATCCTCCAGCTTGCGCTTGAGGAAGGCCTGGGCCTCGATGTCGGCGCCGAGATGCGACGGCGCCTGTTCGATCGACTCGGCATGAAGAGGACGAGCCTGCAGTGGCGCGCCGATTTCGCAGGCAACCTGGCCGACGGCTACGCGCTGGACGGCTCGTACGAGCCGCACGACGAGCGCTCCGGCGTCAGCGCCGCCGGCTCGATGGACACGACTATCGGCGACCAGGCGCTCATGTGGGCTGCGATCATGCGCGGTGACGGCCTGTCGGTCGAATCACGCGCTGAACTCGTGCGTTCGCAGTTGCCGATCGACTCGGCATACCAGTTCCCGACGCTGGCGACCGTGACAGACCCCCGGGGCCCGGCCATCGGATTGGCGGCGGGACTGGGCCTGATCCGCTTTGACGATGCCCTGGGGCCGATGTGGTTCAAGGGCGGTCACAACGACTGGACGGGGAACATGGTGGTCGGCCAGGAGAACGGGCAACGCTGCGTCGTGCTCCTGGCCAACTGCGCCCGCGCCGAACTGATCTACCCTGAACTGGTGCGGTTCATTCTGGGTGACTCGGCGATGCCGTGGTGGTGGGAGTACCACCCGGAATAGGGGACAGGAAGACCCAAGCCCATCCCCTCGTCCGCGTGCCGCCGTCGCCCGCCGGAGCGGGCGCCGCATCACCGCGGCGCCCGCCCTGCGCTAAGCTGACCAGCAGCCCCTGCTCATTCCACCATCATGAGGCGGTGCGTGACCTGTTCCTCGCCGGCCCGCAGCCGCGCGAAGTACAGGCCCGACGACATGCGCTGGCCGCTGTCGTCGGCGCCGTTCCAGGTGAACTCATGCGCGCCCGGCGCCAGCGACGACTCCGAAATCGCCCGCACACGCCGGCCGGCGACGTCGAAGATCTCCAGCACAACGACGTCGGTGTGGCGCGGCAACTCGAAGCGCAGCGTCACCTGCGGGTTGAACGGATTGGGCATCGGCGCATGCACGACCAGGTGCGTCGGCACCGCCGAGGGCACCGGAGACAGGTAGCCCGGGGTGACCGTCAGCGTCGCCGGGTTGCTGTTCAATGTGCCGCAGTCCTTGGTGATGCGGCAGCGGTACGTCCCGTCGTTGCTTGGCGTCGCGCCGAGGAAGGTCAGCGTGCCGGTGGTCGCACCGGCAACCTGCCCGGCGGTATTGACCAGATTCAGCCAGACCGCGCCATTCAGGCGCTGCCACTGGTACTCGCCAAAGCCGGCGCCGCCGGAGACCACCGTGAACTGGGCGTCCACGCCCTCATTGACCGTCACATCATCCGGGTGATTGACGATCCCGGTCGAGCAGGCGTCGTCCCAGGTCTCGAGCGCTTCGCGGATCTGCTCGCGCAGGATCTCCTCCGACGCCGGGTACGCGACTTGCGAGCCGGGATCGGTGCCGCCGTCCACGAATGTCGTGAAGGCGTAGTCCCGGTGGGTGGTGAACCAGTTGCCGAGGCTGTAGAACTTGAACGGCAGGCTCGCCCGACCCGCCGACGACCGCCACAGTGTGCCGCCACAGCCGTAGGCACCGCCCTTGACGGCATACTCCAGTTCCGCGCGGAAGGCGAGGACCTCCGACGACGTCAGGTTGGTGAAGTCCGCTTCCTGGCTGATGACCTCCCTGAGCGTGTTGAAAGCCTCGTCGGAGTTGGTTCCGTAGCCCCAGTCGGTGACGTTGGCCATGATGCGGAACAGCTCATCGCTCCAGGTGCTGTTGAAGAACGTGCCGTTGTCGATCTTCTCGTAGAGCTCCACGAGATTGGCTGCGGTCGTCGTGTTGGGGGTATTCCCGCACAGGCAACCGAGGGTGTGGTTGATCTGCGTCTGGCCCAGCCCCGCCGTGAAGTCCGCGAAGCTGTTGAGGCTGGTCCGCGTGACGAGTTCCTCGATGGCGTTGGTGCGTGTGTTGTGCGAGGAGCGCAGCATCCCGCGCATCGTCGTCCTGAGCGGCTCGTAGTCCGCGTCGCAGGTGTAGTTCTCGTCCGGGCAGACGTTGTTCGCATACGTGTCCGTGCAGCGGTTCGAGACCCAGATGTCGTCATCAAGGGTGAGGTCCCCCTGCGCGCACTCGCGGATCACGTAGGCGCCGTGCAGGATCTTCATCGAACTGGCCGGTTCGAACACGAAGTTCTCGTTCAGCGAGGCCAGCACGGGTCCGTTGACCTGCTTCAGCTTGAACCCGTAGGTGCCGGCCGTGACCTCGGCGTCCATGTAGCCCCGGACGCGCCGGGTCTGGCCGTTGGCATTGTCGACCAGGGCGACGGCATAGGCGGTGGTGCCAAGCGCTGTCGTGTAGCGGTGCAGGCTGGTCAGGCGGCCGCCCGTCTGGCCGATCAGCGCGTCAGTCTGCGTGCCGGTCGACGATGCATCGATCCAGCCGGCGCCCGGGTTCTGGGCCACCATCACGCAGGCGAAGCGCGCCCCGGAGAACAGGGACGGCGCCGTCTCGAGTTCGATGTCGATCAGCCGCGCGCTGTTCTGCGTCAACAGGGTGGCGATCTCGGCCTCGGTCTTGTCGAAGTACCACCACCAGCCCTGGGACTGGGAGCCCTGGTTGTACACGGCCACGGCCGAGTAGTACTTCGTGCCGCCGACCGTGTAGATCGACAGGTCGGTGATCCGGATCGCAGGCGTGGTGTTGCCCACCCAATCGATGATCTGCTGCCGGGTCTGGCCCACGAGCCAGCCCCAGCCGGACGAAGCGGCCCCGGTGTTCGGGATCGAGATCGCCGTCATCTGGGTCTGTCCCGCGACGTCGTAGCAATCCAGGCTGACCAGCCGACGGTTGGTCAGTTCGTTGCCCAGCTGGGTCAAGGTGCGGTTGTAGTGCATGTTGCCGGTCCCGAAGCCGGCGACCGCGTAACTGCCGGCGTTCTCGATGGTGAGCACGTCGTAGCTGTTCGACGCGACCCGCTGGATCGAAAACGGCCGCAGGCCGGCGTTGATGTCGGCCGTGATGTCGGCCGCGGTGGCGCCGTAGCGGTAGGTCCAGCCGGCGGGGGTGTCGAGGATCTCCTCGACCTGGGCCAGGGCCGGTGCGGCCAGGAGAATGGCGATGGCCAGCAGGGCCCAGCGGAGCGAGGCACGACGGCCCGGCGGCCATGATCCCGGGGATGGGCGACGTTCGGTGGCAGAGCGATTCATGGGAAACCTCCCGGCAGCTGGGAAAGCGGATGTGCAGCCGACACGGGCCGGGGTGAGTGGTCCAGTCAGCAAACATGACGAAAACAGGCGTCAATAGGGTTATCGGGAAATCGCTCCGAATTGGGTCAGCCTGAATCCGTCATCCGGAGATTTGTGGTCGCGATCGGATTGTCTCCCGGCTGCCCAGCGCGGCATTCGTCACCCGGGCGGGCACGGCCCAGGTCGTTGCCTTCGTTCATGTGCCCGCAGAGCGCGATGAGAGGCGGTGTTCACCTACGCCTTCGCAACCGTTTGCCCCTCCAACCGTAGTGTTCCTTCGGCGCCCCGCATGTGCCGATTGTCCTCCACACGTCTGCCGGGAGTACCTCCTCATGCCGCACCTGCCTCGCACCAGCGCCCTGATCGCCCGACTCACGGTGGCGTCCATATTGGCGGCCACCCTGCCCGCGGTCGCCCAGTCCACGTTCCACGGCGACGTCGCGCGCACCGGCGTCTACCCGGCCGACGGCCCGGTTCCGGTTGGCGAGTTGAAATGGTCCTTCACCGCGGGCGGCGCCATCGTCGGCAGCCCGGCGGTGGTCGACGGGACGGTCTACTTCGGGGCGCTCGACGGCCACCTGCACGCGATCGACGCCGCCAGCGGCACCGAGAAGTGGAAGTTCAAGTCGCGGATGCCCATCGCCTGCACGCCGACGGTCACCGGCGGCACGGTCTACATCACCTCGTCGGCCGGTTCGCTGGCCGCCCTCGACGCGGCGACCGGCGCGCCGAAGTGGGTCTGCCCGATCGAAGCCGAGCGGCGCTTCGAGGCGCGGGGCCTGCACGGCTACCCGCCCGCCACGCAGACCATGCCCGATGCCTGGGATATGTTCACGTCGTCACCCGCGGTGAGCGATGGCCTGGTGTTCTTCGGGGCGGGCGACGGCGGGATCTACGCGGTGGATGCCCGGTCGGGCGCGGTGCGGTGGACGTTCCAGGCCGGCCTCGATCCCGCGATCCACAACCAGGAGGGATTCCAGTACTCGTGCGCGGTCGCCGACGGCGTCGTCTATGTCGGCTGCCGCGACGCCCACGTCTACGCCCTGGACGCGGCCACCGGCCGCCGCCTGTGGGACTACTCGACGGGCAAGTCGTGGGTCATCGGCACGCCCGCCGTGCGCGACGGCGTCGTCTACGCAGGCACCTCCGACAGCGCGCGCTTCTTCGCCCTCGATGCGAAGACAGGCCGCCTGCGGTTCAATGCCGACACGAAGGCCTATGTGTTCTCGTCGGCGGCGCTGTGCGGCCCGCGGGCCTACGTCGGCTTCCACAACGGCGCGCTCTACGCCTTCAACGCGCGCACCGGCGCCCTGGACTGGTCCTTCCGCACCGAAGGCTCGCGCCGCGACCCGCTGAAGGTGCTGGACGCCGAACTGCGCCTGGACCAGGCCGCGTTCCATCCGGTGACGGGCGACTTCGGCGACATGTACGTCGATTTCTACCGCTTCACGACCGTGGGCGGCATCATGGCCTCGCCGGCAGTGGTCGACGGTGTGATCTACTTCGGGAGCCTGGACGGGAAGTTGTACGCGCTGCGTTGATGGGCGGCGGGAGCGGCATCGCGCCGGCGCGCGTGTTGCGCCGGCGCAAGCATCACAAACGCGCAAGAGGCGCGCCCTACTTCTTCAACACCCCGAGCGGCAGCGCCGTCCGGCCGTAGACTTCGTTCAACACCTGGGCCAGGCCGGTGTAGATCGCCGAGAGGCCGCACAGGACGCCTTCCCAGCCGGCAAAGCGCAGCACACCAGTGTTGGCGGCGGCGTTGCCCCAGGCCAGCAGGAAGAACAGGATCGTCAGCGAGCCGAACACGACCTGCAGCGCGCGGTTCAATCGCAGGGTCCCGACGAACATGACGGCCGTGAAGACACCCCACGTGGCCAGGTACGCCGCCAGCGCGCTGCTGCTGGTGGCGGCGACGCCGGGCACCAGCTTCGGCAACACCACCAGCGCCACGAGCGAGAGCCAGAAGAAGCCGTAGGAAATGAACCCGGTGGTGCCGAAGGTGTTGTTCTTCTTCCACTCCATGATGCCTGCGATGACCTGGGCGGCGCCGCCGTAGGCGAGGCCCATCGCGAGGATCATGCTGTTCAGTTCGTAGCAACCGGCGTTGTGGAGGTTGAGCAGCACCGTGGTCATCCCGAAGCCGAGCAGGCCCAGCGGAGCCGGATTGGCCGTGGTGTCGCGGATCTCAAGCACTTGGGTGTCGGGCATGGCGCGCTCCTGTGTTGTCGACCGAGGGGTTGCGGCAACATCAGGTGACCTTGGGTGGAGGTCAACCGACAGGCGAGCTGGTTCGTGATGCGTCACTCATCGTGAATCACAGCGCTTTTCACACCAATCAACTGGGGTAACGCCCTCAGAGCCGCAGCGAATCCGCCCCTAATTCCGTCGCCACTTCACCCGTGAAATCGTAGACCTTCACCTCGGTGCGGGACCAGGCCTCGGGTCCCTGCGGGGTGATCACGACGAAGTTCAGGGTGGTCCGGCCCGGGCTGTGGTCGATCCAGGCGCCGGAATTGGCGTAGATGGACTTCAGCCCCGCGTGGTTCACGGTGGTGATAAGCTTGGCGTCGTGCGTGTGCCCGAAGACCACGATCCTGACATCGGAAGCGGGGTTCGCGAAATACTGCGTGGTGGCCTGGATGTCCGTGCCGGCAGGGCTCAGGATGTCAGCGAGCGCCTGCATCACAGGGATGGGCACGGCCACGTGATTGATCGCCTGCCGCTGGCCCCACGTATCGACCACGCCCTTGAACAGGTTCACGTCGATGAAGGCGCCGGGGGTCGCCTGGTAGGGCATGAGATCGTTGATGGCGTAGGTCTGCGTGAACCCGCCGAGACTGGTCGCGATGATCGGGTCGTCGAACCCGTTCTCGACGGGCAGATTCAGCAGCAGGGCCTTCCAGGCGCGCCAATAGGCGTAGGCCAGCGCCTGGCTCGCTCCCCCACCCGTATTCGGCGTCACCGTTCGGATGGAGTCGCCCGGCGTCGCGCACTGCTGGGTCACATGGAGCGCGGCGATGCGGGTGAGGAAATAGCCGGGAGGCAGGATGGAGCCCGGCGCGATGCTGCAGTTCGAGAGCGGATCCGGCGCGCAGAAGAAGTTGTACCGGTGGCCGTGCTCAATGGCGATCCCGGGCTGGCCTTCCGGGCTGTAGGCGCCCAGGCCCTGCACGGCGTCGCGTGCCTGGTGGATCCCCGGCAGGATGCTTGCGATGTTCTCCGCGGTGATGTCCAGGTCGTGGTTGCCCGGCACGTAGGTGACCCGGATGTCCCCTTCACGGATGATCCGCGCGAGGGCGGCGATCACATCGCGATTGGCCGTGGCGATCCGCCCGACGAAATCGGCCTGGTCCCCGCCCGCAAACGTCTCCGTCGTGGCCGGCACGAACCACTCGTCCAGCATGTCGCCCGCGATGACCAGCTCACTGACCGTCGGCGACTCCCGCACCTGGGCCAACAGGTCGATGAGCGGCTGCCGGTTCTCGTTGGTCTCCGAATAGGCAAGGTCGGCGCCGAGGTGGAGGTCGCTGATCACGACGACCTGCGTCCTGACGCCGCCGCTGTTGAACGGCCCGGCCGGCGTCTCACCGCTGTCGCACGAGGCCAGCAGGCCGATGGCCGCCAGCAGGACAAGCGCGGCCGCAGGTGCATGGAGCAACGGCAGGATCCTGGACCACGACATGGCGGCTCCGCTCGCTGTGAATGCCGACCTGGCCAGGCGCGTGCGTTCTGCGGGACAGCACCAAGTCCGATGTCCTGTTCGGCGCCATCGGCTGCGCCTTTACCAAACTCGTCATCGGGATGGCCGGCCTTCAGGCTCCGTCGATTTCGCCGTGATCGAGGCCCGGCAACCAATCAGTCGCGCAACGCCGTCCCGCAGTTGTTGCCGTAACGCGGGTTGTCGCTCTTGCCTTCCATCACCACTCCCTGCTGCGGGACAGAGGAATCCGATGCCCGACACGTCCTGTCCGCAATGCGACAGCAGGCAGGCGCGCGGCGACTCCGCATCCGTGGACACGAGCGCGTCAAGAGACCGGACCAACGGTAATGCCGGCGGCCCGGAAGTTGCGGTACGGGCACGGATGCGAGCCGTCATTGACCGGCGACGCGCCGCCGACCTTCGGGCAGCTCGTTGAATCGCTGCGTGTTGGCGCGCGGCCCACCCGGTTGTGGAGGATCACGCAGTGGCGAGAACCGGACCCGTGTGGCCGGTTCCCATCCCCGCCATGCCCCGCGCGAAAGGGTTGGTGCCCCATGCCCCGCTGTGTGCTCGTGCTCGCCGCCCTGCTCCTGGCTGCCACACCGGTCCAGGCGACTCCCCCGGACGCCAGCGGATTCACCCAGATCGGCCGCTGGACGGACGGGCCGGCCGGCGATCTGGCGTTGGACGGCACGGTGGCCTGGTACGTCCGCGGCGAGTGCGTGGCGGCCGTCGATCTCTCCGACCCGGCCCACCCCGCGCCGCTGGCCATGATCGACCTCGGCGGCCATGCCGTCGACATCGCCGCCCGCGACGGCTGGGTGTACGCATTGGTCGAGGGCGAAGTGATCGTCATCGACGGTCGCCGTCCGGGACACCCGCGCGACGTGGCGCGGCTCACCGTCTTCGCATCCCAATGGCAGGGCCGCCTCGAGTTGGCCGCAGGCGTGTTGTACTGCGCCGACTGGGAACTCGTGGTTGTCGATGTTCGCGAGCCGACCCGGCCGCGGGTCGCCTCACGCGTGGACGGCATGTTCGCGCGCGACGTGGCAGCCGGCGGCGGACGCGTCTTCGTCGCCGGGCACTACGGCCTGAACGTGCTGGACGCGACCGACCCTCTGGCGCCGACGCTGCTCGAGGTCGTAAACCCGGACGGCGGCTACTCCGAGTTGTGGCGCGTGCAGGTGCAGGGCGAGGTCCTGTTCATCGAAACGCGCGGATGCCTCGTGGTGCAGTACGGCCTCGGCGACGACGCGACCGGCGGCTGCTATGTCCCGGGTCTTGTCGCGGCCGCGGCCGTGCACGGCGATGACGTCTACGCCTCATCCTATCCCCTTGCCCGGTACGAATGCCCCGGCTATGAGAACTGGGGCGACGAGGACGCCGTGACGCGGGTCGCTGATCTCGAGATCGCCGGCGACCTCCTCGTCACGACCGGCGGCGTGGGCGGCCTCACGGTCTGGGACCTGGGCGCAGGCCCCGACCCGGTGCGCCTGTCCACACTGCCCGCCGGGCCGGGGATTGGCCACCTGTTCGTGGACGGCGATCGCGCGTACGCGGCGTGCGGTTGGTCGGGATTGCAGGTCTTCGACGTCTCGCAACCGCGACGGCCGCGCGCCCTCGGCTCGTACATCGACGCCCCCACAGTCCCGATCAGGCTCCGTTCCCGGGCCGATTTCGTCGCCGCGCGCGGCGACCTGGCGCTGCTGGGTGGTCCCCGCGGGCTGCGCCTGATCGACGTCTCGGACGGCGCGTCGCCACGATGGCTGCGCGACATCCGCACCCGGCCCGACGGTGCGGAGTTGCGTCCGCTGTCGGCGCAGGTCGTCGATGGCGGTTGGCTCGTCTCATATGAACTCGACGCCCCTTCCGAGTACCGGAACGGGTTCCTCATGGTCCGCCCACAGGAGTCCTGCGAGGTGGCGATCCGCGACGTCGCGCGCCCGTTCGGGCAGGACTTCTTCAACGCCACGAGCGACGGCCGCCTGCTCTACGCCACCGACGAGGCGGGCGCGTTCCGGGCGTGGCGGGTCACGGCGACCGATGCGCTGGAATGCGTGGGCTCCGTCGCGACAGGCCTGCCCTGGTGCACAGCCATGACCGTCGCCGACGGCGTCGCCTACCTGGCCGGCTACCGCGAGGTGGCGGTCATCGATGTGCGCGACTCCGCGCACCCGCTCCGCCGCGGCTCGACCGGCGAGCTGCCCTGGTATTCCAACAACGGCATCACGCGCCTGGCGGCCTATGACCGCATGGTGTTCGCCGATTACGAGTGGGGACTCGGGCTGGTCGATGCGACCGACCCCGATGCCCCGGTCGCCCGCGAGGGTTACTGGCCGAAGATGTTTCCGGCGGCCCTCGCCGCAGGCCCGGGCGAGGCGTACATCGTCTACCCGGGCGGCGGACTCAATGTGCTGCGCGCGCACCGCGCCGCCTCGCCTGCACCGATCGCCGCGCCGGCATTCGCCGGCCTGGCGGTGGCCCCGAATCCCTGCAACCCGCGCACGACGATCTCGTTCACCATGGCGATGGAAGGCCCGGCGCGGGTCACGGTGCACGATGCCCGGGGACGGCTGGTGCGCTGCCTGTTCGACGGCCGGCTCGACGCCGGCCCGCAGTCGCTGCGCTGGTCCGGCGAGGACGATGGCGGGCGCGCGGTGGCGTCGGGCGTCTACCTCGTGCGGACGGCAACGGCCAGCGGTGACCGAGTCGCCCACGTAACCGTGACGAGATGACATCATGACCCCAGCCCGGCGACAATTGTCGATCAGCCGTACTGGACCGCAGGCCCGAGGGAGGAATGCGATGAGAATCAATCCGGGTGTCGTACTGGTGTGCATGCTGGTGGCTTCGACCGCAATGGCACAGGACATGGTGTACCTTGAAATCACCGGGTCCTGGACGCCGGCCAACTTCCACGTGGAATCCACCGGCCCGAGCATGGGCGCGCGCGGCATCCCCCAGGAAAACGACGACATGGTGTTCGGCGTGGCGCCCTCCGCCGGGTCCACGACCTTTACGCTGCTGGTCGACACCAGCACCGTCCAGTACTTCCCCGTGGGCTACCAGGGCGCAACGCATCCCTGGTACGGCTACAACGGGGTCCGGCTGGTCGGCACGCACCGCTTCGGCACGGCATGGTGGACGACCAGCAGCATCCTCACGGGGCTGATCGGTCCCGGCGGCGCGCGCGCCGCACTCTGGACGAACAAGGACCTCCGCACGGCCGACCCAACGCTTCTTTCGATTCGCATGTTCGGACACTGGAGCGGCTACACCGCCGACCTGTTCGTCGGCATCAGGACCAACACGACGATCTACGAGAGCTTCATGCTCGCGGAATATTACAATGGCGAGCACTTGTTCTCGGAATCGAATGCCGCCGTCTCGATCCTGGCGGTCGATGTCGATGTCAAGCCCGGGAGCGACGACAACACCGTGGGGTGCGGTGGCGGCCACGGCGTCATTCCGGTCGCCATCCGGACCACGCCGCAGTTCAACGCGCTGGATATCGATGTCGCGACGGTCCGCTTCGGGCCGGGCCAGGCCGTTGAAGTCCATCGCACCGGACCGGCGCACCGGGACAGCCGTCGCGACGACCATCGCGACGACCATGGGCGACACGAACAGGACATCGACGGCGACGGCGACCTCGACCTGGTCCTCCACTTCGCGCGCGACGCCGCCGGCATCGTCTGCGGCGATACCGAAGTGACGCTGGTCGGCGCCACCACCGCCGGCAGGCGCATCCGCGGCGCCTGCGCGATCGACACCACCCTGCGCGACGAACCGGCCGTGGCCCCACGCGACGACATCGCCGTGTCGCCGAACCCGTTCAACCCGACGACAAGCATCTCCTTCGCCTGCGAGGCGCCCCAGCGGGTCAAGGTGGGGATCTACGACCTGGGCGGCCGCCTGCTGGCGACCCTGGCCGACGATGACTTCGACGCCGGCCCGCACTCCGTGGAGTGGCGCGGCCAGGACCAGGCCGGCCGGCCGGTCTCCTCGGGCGTGTACCTGGTGCGCGTGGAACTGGGTGACCGGGTCGAACTGCGCCGGGCGGCGCTGATGAAGTAGCAGGGACCGCCATGGGGCGGGCGGACTTGCGCCGGCGCAAGTGACGATCGCGCCGGCCGAGGATTTCGGACGGCGCCCGCCTACCCCAAGCCCAGGCTGGGCGCGACGTGCCACACCAGGTAGAACGCGATGCGCAGCGTGACGACCGCCAGGAAGCCGGCGTTGCGGAACACCGCCACCTGCGCGGCATTGGCGAGATAGTCCAGCGCGAACACCAGCACGCCCACGCCGCCCAGCGCGCGCATCGACGGCGTCAGGTCCTGCGTCAGCGGCTCGATGGCCGCGCAGAGCAGGCCGGCTATCCAGAACGCGCGCGCCTCGTGTCGGCCGCGCCATAGGCTGCGCGACAGCAGCCAGGACAGTAGCCAAGTCAGCAGCGGGATCGGCACCAGGTAGTAGATCACGCAGACGATGATCGCCCCGCCCGGGTAGATGAGCAGCGAGGCCGGGAACGGGAGGTGGATGGACGGCAGGCCATGGCCGCGCGCCAGCGGTTGCGACCAGCCGAAGCCCCAGTCCGAGCCCAGCATCGCCAGGCCCAGCATGAGGCCGATGATCAGCGGCGCCAGGAAGCGGTGCCGGTGCGGGACGCGCGCGTCGAGCAGGTCGGGAATCCCCGCGCGCCGCGACATCCACACGCCGCCCAGGCCGGCCACGAGCACCGCGCCCAGGAACGGCCAGGCGAACACCGCGGCCTGCGCCGGGCTGCGGAACGCCGGCGACCCGCCCATGATCACGAGCTTGATCGCCACGAGCCACGCCACCAGGAGCAGGAACGCGCCATAGGTGCGGGACAGCCTGGCTGCGGGAACGGGGAACATCGATCACCTGCGCGGGGTCGGCGGAACGGTCAGGAGCAGGCGGCAGGCGCCGCCGTAACCCTTCCTACGCCCACGGCAGGCTGAGGTTTCCCTCGGGATCGCCGGTCGTGACCGACGCGACCACCTTCGGCAGGTCGCGGGCCGGCTCGGCGGGCACGGATGCTTCGGGCAGCGCGGCCGGCAGCAACGGACCGTAGAGTTCCGCCAACTCGCGCGCCCCCTCGATCACCAGCTTGCTGATCGCCCGGCTCTGGCGCAGCGACCACCGCGTCGAGGCCACCTTGTCCGAGGCATTGGGCCGCGTGGCGCCCTCGCGCGCCAGGGCCAGCGACCTTTCGCCGACAAGCGTGTTCAGCAGGCGCGTGGATCGCGTCAGTTCGCCCAACTTCGCCTCGGCCTCGCCCAGCCGCGGCAGCAGCGCGTCGAAGGCTGCATAGCGCCGCGCTTCCATCTCCTTCGAGGCCCGCGCCGCCAGGCGTTCGGCCGTGGTCGCCGCAGCGGCGGCCTCGGCGACGACCTGCAGCTCGGTGCCGACCTCACGCCACAACGCATCGACGTCCGGCGGCACGGCTGCGCCGAGCACGCGCTCGATGGTCGCGCCGACGTCGATGGGCGCCGGCTGCGCCCGACGTCGCCAGTCGTCCAGCGTCACTTCGCGGAAGCCGTGGATGCGCGCGCCGCCGCCGGTGGCGTTGATCAACTGGCGTCCCTGGGCCCAGGTCTCGGCCGCACACTCGAACCACAGGCGGAACGAATTGAACACGGGCCGCGTTACCACGCGCTCGCCGCCGCCCCAGGCCGCCGCGTCGATGACGTTCCAGTGCCCGGTGACTTCTTCGCGGTCCTCCATCCAGTGGTAGACGCGGCCGGTCGCCGCGTCGTAGCGCACGCGCCGCGTGCCCTGCACCGTGTGGCCCGCGTGCGTGCGGCCATCGGTCAGCGCCAGGTCCATGCCCGTCAGCACCAGTGGGTCGCAGCCCAGGTGGTGCAAGGCCGCAAACGCAGTGCAGGCCACGCTGCCGCCGCTCGGCAGCTGATGGCAGCCCCACGCGCGCTGCAGCCAGTCGCCCGCCGCGCAGCCGCGCGGGGCGAAGGCCAGCCGCCGGCCGACGGGCACCGCGAAGTGCGCCGGGTTGCCCACCGGCCCGGGCAGCAGCGTCATGCGATCCAGGTTTGGCACGCCGGCGAAGTGCGCGCTCAGGTCGTGGCCCTCGATCGCCACGACGAAGTCCGGCGTGATGCCGGCGCGCCCGAGCGCCGGCAGCGCGGTACTCACCGCGCAGATGACCGCGTGCCCCTGCAGGGCGCGCAACGTGTCCAGGCTGCCGTCCAGCGACGGACCGGCGCCCACCAGCACGCCGGCGTGACCGGCAAAGGCGCCGGCCAGCGCGTCCAGCGGCGCCATCGTCGCGATGTGCGGCAGGTTCTCGGCAAGGTGCCTGATCCACCGGGAGGCCGTGTAGTTGAACGTCGTACTGAGCAGTTCAGCGTCCGCGCGCGCCTGCTTGACCGCCTCGACGAAGCGCGTGAACGCATCGGCGTAGTCCTGGCGCAGCGCCGGCACCGCACCGGCCACCAGGCGGCACGTCTGCAGGTCGTTGCGCGCGGCGGCGAATCCCATCACGCCGGCCAGCGTGCCGACGACGGTCACCCCGGCGGGCGGCGTCAGGTCGCCCCGCGCCAGCGCCTCGCGCGTCTCGGCGCACGGCTCGTAGATGCAGATGGCCGCGGACGTGCGGGCGCGCAGCGATTCGGCGTGCCAGCCCTGCCCGTAGCCGAAGAAGAAGATCAGGTCGACGGGGCGATCGTTCAGGAACAGGGCGATTTCACGGTCGGCGACCGCCCGCGGATCGACCGGCGCGGCCAGTTCCCGGCCGCCCCGGGGCAGGGTGGCCGTGGCCGGCCCTGTCGCCGGCGCCTCATCGGCTGCGTCCAGGGTGCCGGTCGCCGTATTCCGCAAATCGTCCAACGTATTCTCCCGCTTGCTGTTGCCATGACGGGCGGCGACCGGCCGGTTCCGGTCGCTTTCAGCGCCCGCCCCCGCCGGGATCACACCCGGGACAGCGCCGAAGCGCCACCTTCGCGAGCTTGCAACCGGCGTACCCGGATCGCCGCGCGGGGCGTCCCGCAGTTGCCGTCGCTGCCTGCCGGGCGTACGGTGGGTGCATGGAATGTCGATACCCGCGGACCGGCAGCCGGGAGATCACCCGGCCATCATGGTCGCGGACACGCAGGACGCGCCGCACCATCGTGCGCGGCGCCGGAGGTGGGGCGATGAAGAGGACCGCCAGTGCAGCCTGGTCCGGCAACCTGAAGGCCGGACACGGCCGCTTCAGTGTCGGCAGCGGCGCCATCAAGAACCAGAAGTACGATTTCCGCACGCGCTTCGAGGACGAGCCGGGTACCAACCCCGAAGAGTTGATCGCGGCGGCGCACGCCGCCTGCTTCAGCATGGCGCTCAGCGCACAGCTCGGCGAGCGCGGCATCACGCCCGAGTCGATCGAGACCACGTGCTCGGTGACGTTCGAGGAACTGACGCTCAAGCGCAGCGTGCTGGCCACGCGCATCACGGCGCCCGGCGCCGATCGCGCGAAGATCGACGAGGCCGCCGCCGCCGCGAAGGCGGGCTGCCCCATCTCGAAGGTGCTGAACCTGGAGATCGCACTGGAACTGGAGTCTGTGGTCTAGCACGACAGGGCCATCAGCAGAACAGGCCGCGCTATCGTGAGCGCGGCCTGTTCATTTTTCCCGCCTGCCGAACACGCTGCGTAGCCGGATGGCTGATCCATCGACTACCTGATGTAACCCAGCGACCGCAGCTGCCGCCTGATCTCCTCGTCCACCTTCTCGTCGGTTTCCGCCGGTGCACCGCCCGCCGCCGGGCGCAGCGCCAGGTACGACGTCACGCGGTTCTTCTCGATGTGCGGCACGCGGCCCTGCCCGGCCGGCGTCAGCGCCTCGGCCAGCACCGCGCCGGGCATATCCTTCGCCGGCGGCAGGTCCAGCAGCGCCAGCATCGTCGGGCAGATATCCAGCAGCTTCACGTGGCCGAACGTGGCGCCCGGCGTGTAGAGCGGGCTGCGCACCATGAAGATGCCCCACTCGGAGTGCTCGGCAGTACCCTTGCCTTCGTCGCGCGGGCCGTAGAATCCGTGGTCCGAAACGATGACCGCCGGCTGGTCGGCGGGGAACCACGACAACACTTCGCCCACGGCTTCGTCGGCCCAGGCGTAGTACCGGGCGACGATCTCGGTGAACGCGGCGCGTTCGGCCGGGTCACGGTGCCAGTCCGCGGGCGGAATGGCCAGGTAGTGATAGAACCCGTGGCTGATCATGTCGGGTCCGCGCAGGTAGAAGAAGAACAGGTCCGCCGCACGCTGGTCCTTCAGCTGCCGAGCCACCGCCAGGTAACCCAGGTCGGCGGCCCAAATGTCGCGCAGCTTCTGCAGCACGTCGGGATACGCCTTCTCCAGCGCGGCGACATCCGCGCCGTCCGGGAAGAAGCGCGCCAGTTGCGCCGGCGTGAACGACTGCGGGTCGACGCGGCAGGCGACGACCTTGTCGGCCAGCGAATCGGGGGAAACCAGGCCGGTCAGCGGACGGTTCCGCTCGCGCCCGTACGGCAGGTAGTCGCTGACCATCACGCCTTTGATCGGGCGGGCGGGATAGGTCACCCACATCCCGTTCACGAACGTCGTGCGTCCGGCCGCGCCGATGATGTCCCAGATGGCCGGCGCGTGCCAGGCGCTGCCGGTGACCGGCTTCTCCTCGTCGCCCTTGACGAAGTTGTCGACGCCGTGGACCGAGGGCAGCACGCCGGTGCAGATGCTCGCCCACAGCAGGGGCGATTTCTCGAGCGGATAGAACGACTGCATGCGGCCCGCTGCCGCCTGCGCGCGGAAGGCCTTCAGGTTGGGCATGCGGCCGTCGGCCAGCAGCGGGTCGAGCAGCTTCCAGTCCGCGGAGTCCAGGCCGATGACGAGCAGCTTCGCGGGCGCCTTGCCGGCGGCTCCCGGCTTCGCGCCCGAATCCTTCGCGTCCCCGCTGCCGCACCCGCACGCCAGCACCAGCACCGCCAGCGCAAACATTCCCAGTCCCCGCCGCACCGTTCCCATCATCAGATCTCCACCTTCAGCACGTCCTTGAGCGCCAGCCCGCCCAGCATCGAGAGCACCATGAACGCCAGCAGCCAGTCCAGTTCCACGCCCAGGTAGTGCGTGCTGCGCGCCGGGTAGCGCAGGCGCGTTTCCGCCACGGCGCCGCTGCCTGGCAGCTGCCGCTCGCCCGGGTACAGCAGCGCATGGGTCCACGACGTGCTGGCCGTCTCGGCCGTACGCGGCAGGCCGCCGCCGGCCGCCAGCACGCGGGTCGCCACCGGCACGCCGGCCAGGGTCACCGCCAGGTCGTACCGCCCCGGCTTGTCCGCGCGCACGCGCCAGGCCGCGGCCGCGCCCGGGCGATCACGCACGGGTCCGGCCTCGACGGTCACCCCGTCGGGCGCGGTCAACTGCAGTTCGTCGAGGCGCGACGCCGCCGACGGCGCCAGCGTGACGGCCACCACCGCACTCTCGCCCACGTACAGCGGGCGCCGCGCGTAGCGGGCCTCAAGCTGGGCGATCGTCAGCACCATCGGGATCAGCATCACGACCAGCGCGGGCAGGCTCGCCGCCACGTAGCGCAGGTTCGCGCGCGCGAGGTCGCGCTGGATGCGCCCGACCACGCGCATCTGGTCCTGGTACAGGCCCATCTCGTAGATGTGACCCATCAGGCGGTCGCGCGCGGCAGCCAGCTTCGCCTGCGGCGTCACCGCGCGGAACACCAGCAGGGCCCACACCGCCGACAGCACCGACACCACGGCCAGGCCCAGCGCCGGCGCTCCACTGAAGGGCGCCAGCACCAGGTCGAACACGCGGCCCATGATGCCGTTGACGACGTTCAACAATCCTCCACGCTACGAGATGTAGCCCAATCCCTGCATCCGCTTGCGGATCTCCTCCTCGGAGTCCCCGCCTTCCTCGAACTTCGCGATCTCGCGCTCGAGCACGTGGCGCACGAATTCCTCGGGCGTCGCGTACCCGGCGATGCCGGCGTACTTCTTCACCTTCGCCAGCAGGTCCTTGTCGATCTTCAGTCCGCCACCGCCGAACATCGCAGCCTCTTTCCGTTGCGCGCCGGTCCAGGCACCGGCAGCGACGCCGGCGCCCTCGCCATCGCCTATTCGCTGAACAGGTCCCCGCCCACCATGTCCGACGGCACCGGCACCCCGAACAGCTTCAGGATGGTCGGCGCCATGTCCACCAGCGCGGGGTCGGCGCGCCGGATCGGCCGGTTCACCAGGAGCACGCCGGGCACCTCGTCGGCGGCCATGCAGTGGTCGCCGCTCCACTTGAGCATGTTGTCGGTGAACACCGTCTCGGTCAGCCGGCCCAGCGCCGACTCGTTGCTGCCGCGCCAGCCGCGGTGGTAGCCCATCACGATGTCGGGCCCGGTGCCGAGCATCGCGCCGTGGTAGACCTCGTCGGCGCGGTACGCGTACTTCACGGCCGGCTTGCCGTCGATGGGATCGGTCACCACTTCGAGCTTCGCCTTCAACTCGGCCAGCAGCGCCTTCTCGGCCGCGCCCGGCTGGACGATGCCCTCGCGCTCGCGCCCCGCCAGGTTCAGGTACAGCCCGTTCAGGCCCACCGCGTAGGCGCGCGTTCGCGACCAGTCGACGCCCAGCAGCATGTCGACATTGCCCGGCTCGACGCCGGACTTCAGCACCAGGTAGCCGTTCTGGTGCAGCCACGTGTTGACGTGGAAGGCGCGGTTCCAGGGCGCGAAGCCGTGGTCGCTCATCACCATGACGATGGCGCCCTCGCCGGCGCGGTCCAGCGCCAGGCCCAGGGCCTCGTCCAGCTCGCAGTAGACCTGCCGGATGCGCCCGGCCAGCGCCGGGTCCGCGGACCCGTGCGTGGGCGAGGTGGGATCCATGTTCCGCCACATCATGTGGCAGTTCTGGTCCGGCGCGTTGAAGTAGAAGTAGAGCAGCCCGCGCTTCACCTTCGCGAAGCGGTCGAGCTCGGCGCGAAGCTGGCGCATGTGCTCGCCCCGCACCAGCTCGCTCTGGTGCACGTAGTCGGCGTCCTCGAAGAAGCCGTTCTCCAGCGCGCTGGTGTCGTCCGGCAGGCCCTGCGTGTAGTACGGACCGGCCTGCGCGGCCAGCTCCTTGCTGTACCCGGGCGGCGTGCTGATCGGCATCTCGGGGCGGCTGGGATCCAGCTGCACCGGCGTCACGTACAGCTTCAGGTGCGGCGACGTGCTGATCAGGTAGTAGCGGCAGATGCCGTGCACGGTCTTGACCACGGGCATCATCGGGAAGTCGACCGGCACCCAGTCGCTCCACTCGCCCTCCTTGAGCACCACCTCGTAGGTGCCCGCGCGCAGCCACACCGAGCCGCGCTCCTGGTCCACCACGCCGTCGACCGCGGCCAGCACCTCGGGATCGCCCTGGCGCCACGTGTTGCGCGGGCCGGACAGCGTCGCCGAGAAGCGCCCGTCCTGCAGGTAGACCGACTCGACGCGGCCGCCGGCCAGGTCGCGCTCGACCGGCGGGTCGGTGGTGATCAGCGTCGAGATGCCGTAGCTGCCGGTGATGTCGGGCGTGCCCATGCCCGACAGCGAACGCACTTCGCAATCGACGGGCGGAAAGTTCGCCGGCACCTTGAAGATGGTCGCATCGACGCCCGCGGCCGGCAGCAGCTCCCAGAACGCCGTCCCCTGGCGCAGGTTGCGCACCTTGCCGGCGCCGCGCGGGATCTTCCACGCGCCCAGCTTCCAGAACTTGTCCGGCGTGCTCGCCTCGCTGGCCGAGAAGCGCGGCATCATCGTCTTGGGGTCGCGATGGATGAAGTCGAAGATGCCGTGCCCGCCCGGGTCGCGCCCGGTGATGAAGTTCGACCACGCGACCGGCGACTGCGGCGGGATCGACGTGCCGAACGGCGCCAGCTGCCCGCCCTGCGCCAGGAAGCGCGAGAAGTTCGGCAGCACGCCCTCGTCCAGGAACTGCTTCAGCAGGATCGGGTCCATGCCGTCGAAGCCGAGGATGACCACGCGCGGCCCGGCTTGGGCCGTTCTTGTTTGCGGCGGCGCGGCCTGCGCGCACGGCGCCATCACCCCGACCGCCATCACGACCAGCAGCAACGCCGCCACCTGCCTGCGCATGCGCCTCATGCCGCCTCCCCGTCGCCGGGCGCGAAGATGCTGCGCCCGGTCATGTGCGCCGGCGCCGGCAGCCCGAGCAGGTCGAGCACCGTCGGCGCCAGGTCGACCAGGTTGGGTTTCGTCGACGCGAACGGCAGCGAGCTGAACAGCACGCCCGGCACCTGCCGCGGATCCATGCAGTGGTCGCCCGACCAGCTGCGCGTGTTGTCGGCGATGACGACGCCGCTGACGGCGCCCACGGCCGCATCCCAGTCGGCGCGGTAGCCGATCTTGTAGCCGACGATCACGTCGGGCCCGTTCTCGCGGTACGGCCCCTTGTACACGTCCTCGGCCGCCCACAGTTCGGTGATCGCTTCCTGGCCCCCGCGCCCGTCGTCGGGCAGGCCGCGCAGCCTGTCGATGATCTCGCGCTTGAGCGCCATCGCCTCGGCCGGCTCCACGCAGCCGCCGTGCTCGCGACCCTTGATGTTCAGGTAGAACCCGGCCAGGCCGTTCGTGTAGGCGCGCGTCCGCGGCCAGTCGATGTCGCCGACCTCGTAGCGCACGCCCTCGGGGATCGCCGGCAGGGGCCCGTTCGCGGGATCGCTCTTCAGGAACAGGTAGCCGTTCGCGCGGAACCACGCGTTGAGGTTCACGCCGCGCTGGAACTGCTTGAAGCCGTGGTCCGAGGCCACCAGCAGCACGTCGCCCCGGCGCATCTTCGCGCGCGTCTCGCCCACCAGCGCGTCGGCGCGGCGGTACAAATCGAGGATGGCGTCCTTGTGCTTCTCGACGTCCTTGCCCCGGTTGGCCGGGTGCCCGGGGTCGAGGTAGCGGAAGAACATGTGCTGGATGCGGTCGGTGGCGTCGAACACGACCGAGACCACGCCCTCGGGCGTGCGGTCGAGCGCGTGCAGGAACTGCGTGCGCCGCTCTTCGTGGATGGCGTAGGCCTGGTCCAGGAACGCCTGCTCGTCGATGACGCGCTCGTTCAGCGCCCACGTGTCCTCCGCCAGGCCGAGCGTGGCGTACGGCCCGTGCAGCTTCGCCAGCGCGATCGCCAGGTGCGGCGGGTTGCTGATGGGCACCGCCGGCTTCGCGGGGTCGATGTGCAGCGGCGTCACGTAGAACCTGAACCGCGGCGCGAACGACGTCACCCGCACCCGGCAGATGCCGTGCGCCTTCTGCGTGCCCTTGCCGAAGCCGACGCCGATCCAGTCGGAGTACTCGTCGGGACCCAGGGTGAACGTCTCGCCGCCCAGGGTGAACGTGGCTTTCGCCGCGGCGCGGTCCAGCTTGACGGTGACCGTCGCCAGCAGCGGCGTCGAGCCGTCGGGCGCATCCGGCCCCGGCAGCGCGCCCGTGAACGCGCCTTCGCCCTTGCCGGGAGAAAGCAGCAATCGCACGCCGCCCGTGGTGGCGCCGGCATCCTCGGCCGCGCCCGCCGCGAGCGGCTCCCTGAATTCGGTGAACGTCCCCTGCGTGCCGCGCAGGTCGGGCACGCACATCGCCGACAGCAGCTTGCCGCCGAAGCGGTCGGGCGGGAACGTGATCGGCACCCGCAGGATGCTGGTGGCGACGCCCGCCTCGGCGCACGTCGTCCAGAACGGCTTGCTGCGCTTGAGCGACTCGAACGGGTGCGCCCGCGACGGCAGCGTGATCGGGCCCAGCTTGCGCGCGGGCGCATTGCGCAGCCGCGTCGACGACAGCGTGGGCAGGTGCGTGAACTTGTCGCGCGTCAGGAAGTCGAAGATGTTGTGGCCCGAGGCATCGACGCCCGTCGCGAACGTCGACCAGCCCACCGGCGACATCGCCGGCCACGTCGTGCCCAGCGGACGGTACGTGCCCTCGCGCCGCAACTGGTCCAGGTTGGGCAGCTGCCCCTCGTCCATCCAGCGGCGCGCCAGCCCCGGGTCCAGTCCATCGAGCCCCAGCACGATCACCCGCCGCGCCTTCGCCCCCTTGCGCCGGCCCTTGCCGCTGAGCGCGCGGACGACGACGCGCGCCGGCCACAGCAGCAGCGCCAGCAGCGCCAGCAGGATACCCGCGAGCGCGAACAGGAACGAGCCGCCCAGCGCAAAGCCGGCCCCGGGGCCGATGTAGGCCGGGGCGACGTTCAGCGCGGCGATGGCGGGAACGAACAGCATCGGGACGCGGAAACCTCAGGACACAGGGACAGACGGAGCCGGCAGCGGGACCGGACCCGGATGGTAGCCCGACCCCGAAAGCGCGGCAACCCGGCTCAGGATCGTCAGTTCCCGGCACCGGGCCCTCGGCTGGGGACCGGGATGATGTTTTGTACGATAATGATACTCTTTTTTGAATAGGAGGGCGATAGTAAAGTGACGTTCGCCGTGTCCATCCCCCGGCGGAACCCCGGCTCCGCCGTGGCCTACAAAGACCTTTGCGGTGATTCCCGACCCCGGAGTGCCCCGTGACCCAAGCCCGACAAAACGTCGCCTGCCTTGTGTTCGCCGCGGTTCTGGGGATTGCGGTCACAGCCCGCAGCCAGCCCGGCGCCCCTACTCACGGCACGGATGCCGACGAACTTGGCGCGTGCAGCCGGCTCCTGTCCGATTACATCGCCGCCGTTCGGTTGGGCGACTTGGCACAGGCCGCCTCGTGCTGGCGGCGCGCCGATGTCGTTTCCGCAGATCGCCTGGGCATCCGGTACCGGCAGATGCCCCTGAAGGTGGATGGCGATTCGCCGCTGTGGCTGCACGCACGTGCGTTGCGCGACGGCCGCGCGGCCTGTCGCGCCGGGACGCCGGTCGCCGTCCCCGGTCCGGCGCCCCGCGTGACCCAGGCCCTCGTGCTGGGCAGCGATGCCGACACCGTCCGCTTCACCTACCACTTCGCGCGGGAGGATGGGCGCTGGCGCCTGACTTCGCCGGTGGCGCTCGCACAGGCCGGGCGTGATGTCGCCACGGCGACCCAGATCCGCCTCGTCGATGTCCGCGCAGCCGCTGTGTCCGGCGAGGTGCTCGACCGGTTGGTCGTGTCGCTCGACTCCTGCGTGGCGGACATCGCTGCGCGCCTCTCGTTGGACGACGCCGTCCGCGGGCGGCTGGTCGCCGGCAAGCTCGGCTACCTGCTGGCCGACCCGGACGAAGTCGCACGCCTGGCCTCGGCCCCTACCGTCGTCGTGGCCAACCTGCAGCAGGATGTCGTCATCACCTCGCACCCGTGCCACGCGCACGAATTGGCGCACCTGGTCGTCAATGCGTGGCTGAGCGACCTGCCGCCGTTCATGCTGCCGCTGCTGCAGGAGGGAACGGCCGTGCAACTGGGCGGCCGCTGGGGCCGCCATCCCCGCGTCATGGAGCGCCTGGGTCGCACGACACTCTCCGACGGCTGGGTGGCGCTGGACGACCTGCTGACACGTGACGGGTTCCTCGCGCAGCCGGCCGACCTGACGTACGCACCCGCGGGCGTGTTCGTCGGGTTCATCCTGGAACAGTACGGCGCAGCGGGCCTGCGCGCTGCGTGCCTGGCAGCCGGCGGCGACGCCGAGTCGTTGTCGCGGCTCGATGCCGACGCGGTGCAGGCGCGACTGGCCGGGGCGCTGGGCACGGATTGGGCGAAGATGGCGGCCGCCTTCGCCGCCTATGCGGCGCGTCCCGTGTCCTCCGGCATCGCGCCGGGTTGGACAATGAAGGATGATGCTGCGGCGACACGGCTCGCGGCCGGCGACCTGCGGGTGACGATCGACGATGCGGACCTGACCGCGCCGGTCGGCATCTCGGTGCAGGCAGCCGACGGCGGCTCCCCGCAGGGCGCCATCCTGTTCGGCGGCGGCCCGGTCGACGCACCGGTCAATGCCCTCTTCAGCGAGCACTTCCCGGGGCGCACCTACCGCGGCGAAACGCACGCGCTGATCTTCACGCGGGATGAGGCCAAGCTCTACGACTACCGGTTGCAGATGCTGGTGGCGCTGCACGCCGAGGGATTCTGGCCGTCGGACAGCTATGTCGTCCAGGACGGCGCCGGCCTTCGATTGCGCGTGGATCGTTCGCTGTGGCCGGCGGAGGCCATCATGGTGCTAGTCAGCCATGGCGAGGAATGAACGCGGGCGGGACTGAACACGAGGCCGCGCCGACGGTGGTCGACGCGGCCTCGCAAGCTGATCACCGGGTTGGCAAACCGCCACCCATCCGCACCGTGCAGAGCTGGCGGCCCTTGGGGTTGTTCTGGCTCATCGGACACCGTCAAATTGGCCCATCTTAGCGAAATAGCGCTTTCACACTACCAAGGCTCGCCCTCTCTGTCGGTACCGGCACGGACGCAAATGGCTGGAAGTTAACGAAACCGTACATCTGGGGACTCACATTGTCGTGGCCATCCACGATCCACGCCGAGATCGAATCTGCACTCACAGTGCCCCAGTAGTTCCCTGTCATATCCACGAAGCGAGCTGGCAATTGTGGATAGCCTCCGAGAATCACCGCACGACCACGGTCCTTGAAAATGTCATTGTTCCTTATGCGCGGCGTGCAACTAACGACATCAACGGCAGAGTCGCGTGAGCCGCGGAACACATTGCGCTCACAGACGGCATTGTTGGCGCCTTGCCCGAAGTAGATATTCGCCGTACCCCCGTCAAAAACATTGTCAGTGATGGTATATGATCCTGGCCCGTATACAACAAGGCCAGCTCCTGTGGTCACCGACAGGGAATTCCGGACTACCGACCCCGAACACTGGTCCAGGTAACCCACGTTCTGACAGCCGGCAACGTTATTGTCGCGAACGGCGACATTCGCCACACCGCCAAAATAGAGCGCAGATCTCGTATCACGGAATTCGCAATGTATGACCGAAACATCGCGCGCCGGATTGGATGTGAGGATACCTGTTCCGTAGATTCCCTCGAAACCGCACGCACTCACAGTTCCGGGAGCATATGCCCAGATTCCGAGCTTCGTTCGGCGCAACGTGCAATTGTTGATCGCAAATGTACCACTCTCAACATATACGCCATCAACTACATCTTCCACGGTCAAGTGTTCAAGCACAAGTGCATCACCTGCGACAACCGGCCAATAAAAAACACCCGCGGCATACTCCCATGACGCCCACGCCTCAGGGGCTTCCGGACCAATAACCGATACGTCCTCTCCCGCCCCAATCAAGGTCAGTGAACCAGACACCATGTGAACATAGGTATGCCAGAGATTGCCCGCGTACGTATGGTCGGTATACTCCGAGTATCGCCCCGGACCGATCATAATCGTATCGCCACTGGCCGAGGCGTCGACGGCGTCCTGGATCAACGTGTGGTCGCCTGATCCGTCCTTCTCGACACGCCACACTCTGGATTCGGAAGGCCGCGCCGTAAGGATGACTACCACCAGAAGTGGCAGGCCCCACAAAGCGGCCCGCCAGCTTATCCGCATTAGCTTATGCACCAAAACCGCTCCCAGTCCCTACTTTACCAACAGCACGCGCCGAGTAAAGGCCCGTTCACCAGCCGCCATGTGCACGAAGTATAAACCGCTCGCTGCACCCCGGCCAATACTGTCACGCCCGTCCCACCGGACGGAATGCAGCCCCGGCTCTAGCGAATCGTCGACAAGGCTAGCTATCCGGCGGCCCCCGACATCAATTACGGAGATAGCCACCCTTGTCGTCTCACGGAGCGTAAACTGGATCTCGGTATCCGGGTTGAACGGGTTGGGCGAAACGGAGCGCAACTCCGTTTCATATTGAACCGAATCCAAGGCCGGCTTGCCATCACGAGTTCTGCCGGCAGCACTCTTGCTCGCGACGGATGAATAGGCCACCAGCACAGGCTTGACGGCCAAACCAAAGGATGAGTCAATCCCCACCCAGTTCTGCCCGTCTACAGTAACCCACCCACGAGCCCCGTCACCGCTCGCAAAGCCCAAGCCAGCTCCGCCGCCTGCACCATCCACTGTGGCTGCCGCGTTGGCGGGAACACGGAAAATGACAAAGGCCCCATCGCCACCGCAGGCAATTGGCAGACCGAACGTCAGTTCGCTCCAGCCCAGAGAAATCCCATCAACACCACTGGCGACCAACGTGCACGCTGCCACGCTCCCTAGTCCGTCCTCGCTTCCATGAAGCTCCATCACCTCAGGAAACGGCGCGTATTGGTCGTTGTTGAACCACCTAATCCCAGCCAGGCTCATGCCGTCAGGCACCGGAAGCCACGCCGCAATGTAGCTTTGTTCCGTGACCGGCTCCAACTTCAGAATGCCACTGATTGCTGGCAGGTCGCCCGCGGCCTGACCGCTGCCAGCAAACGCGCCCCCGGACGCCAGCAGCCCCAGCGCCAGCACTGTCACTGCGTACTTGTTGACCATTGCACCCACGCTCCTTCTACTGCTGGTGGGGAACACAAGGAGTTCCACACACCGTGATCGCAAAGCTCTTCGTTGCTCCAATGACCTCGCCATCACCCTTGCTGATTACGGCGAAGTAGACTGTTTGGCCCAGAGCACACGCCGAGACAAACGAAAGATCGTGCTCATAAGTACCAGTCGACTTGACAAAGGACGCGTGAGTGACCCCCGCATCCGTCGCAGCAACCTCGGTACCGCCGTTGAATACATCCGAATCGCCGACCTTGTAGATCACTCTATCAAGATCGGGATTCGTTCCAACACTCGTGGTCCAGGAGAACACCCAGCGGCTAAGTTCCGTGCATGGGACGATCTGGTGACCGCCAGAGATCCTGGTGATTGCGAACAACTTCGTGTCGTCTGTTATCGTAACGAACCGCGTGACGGGATTGGCATAGTTCTGAACGTACCCATTCGGCCACTCCACACGGATGTTACTCACACTCGCGCTCGTCGGCAGACCAAACTCCAGGATATTATCCGTCTGGCCGCCGCGGCCGCTCCCTCCGTCCACGACACGAACGAATGAATTCGCGTCCTGGGTAACGGTCACTTTAGCTCCAATTCCTCGGTAGCTGTTCGGGACGCCGATATCTGACACGAGCTGTACCTGCTGCCAATTCTGCGAATACGCGTCAGTGGTCGGGTCCAGTCCGGCAGCGGAGAAGAAGTGTGCACTCTGGACAACTGCTCGACCGAGATACAGATCAAGGTCACCATCGCCGTTGAAGTCAGACAGCACGCTTCCGCCGATCTTGCCCGCCCAGTTTAGGCCAACTGCACTCGTTACGTCGGCAAACGACAGGTTGCCGCCGCTTGTGGCACCCCTGAAGAGTTTTGGCGTCGCCGTATCTTCGGCGGACAGCAGAAGCACGTCTTGAACACCGTTGTAATCGAAGTCAAACACGTTGAGACCACTCACGGAGGTCGCTGTGCCGACCGGAACTATGGTAGTGTAAGTCCCGGAGTTCGTGTTCAGCCGAGTCTCCGCCCCGGTACGGGTTGCCACAATCAGATCTAGATCGCCATCCGCATCGACGTCGCCAAAGCTGGCTCCGACTACCGAGTTCAGGTCCCCGCCGAAGCGGCTAACAGTCGTACCATTCGCCTCATCAACGAAGCCGCCATCCTTGCCATTCCTGAAGAGTCTGCTGGCGGTACCGGACTCACTCCCGTCCCCGACGAAGAGGTCCGGGAACTTGTCGCCGTTGATGTCACCCCAGGTGGCGGTTACGGCGTACTGAGCCAAGGCACCGATACCAGTCGAGGCGGATACGTCGACAAACCCGCCACCATTGCGCGTGTCATTGCGCAAAAGGACACCGTTCGCCGGGGTGCCGGCGTCGACTCCGGGCTCCCCGGCCACGATCCCGCAGCCCACGAAGAGGTCCAGGCGGCCGTCGCGGTCGAAGTCACCCCAGGCGCCAGTCAGAGAGTTCGCGAATGGGTCTGCAGGAATCAGTGTGCTAGTGACATCCTGCAATACAGCGCTTCCGGACGATGCCGCCTGATACAGGCGAGCACTCGATTGTGCTGCAGCAAAGAGGTCCTCATGTCCGTCGTTGTTGAAATCCGCAACCGCCAAGCCCAAGAGGCCCGTTGGAGGGAAACTGCCGCCGGTGTCAACGGGCTCGCCGGGTTGGTATTGGGGAACACCTGCCGCACTGACCCCTGTGCACTTGCGCAATACTGCGCGGTCGGCAAGCATGCTGATGAACAAGTCCTTTGCGCCCGGACCCGGAGTGAAGTCAATGGCCACGCTGCTATACGGCTGGCCAGCATAGGCGAGTCCGGTCCCGCTCGATTTGTTCACGTAACTGACCGTCTCAGGATCAATCACCTGAACCGTCACGATGTCGTCGTAGATCCAGACATTGTTGGCCATGCCCAACACTCGGAAATTGTAGAAGCCCGGCGTCTGCGCGATGTTGCCGGCCAACGGACCGCGGTATGAATAGACTCCATCCCCCGCCACGTCTCCATTGATCCCTTGATCATTGAGAGGAGCGGTGCTCCACGAGAACTGCCCCCCCTCCATCGTGTGATCACCAATGAGATAGATGACGTCCAGTGGAGTACCGCCGCATGGGTCGAGCTTAACCGCGACGAGCGGGTACGTGGAGCTACTGCGCGGTACGGGGTATTGTGCGTTAGCAGCAATTGGGTCCGAGCCCGAAAACCTTGTTCCAACTAGCTTAATGGCAAAGCCACCGGCCACCGTAGTGGCGCGAGCAAAGACCTCCACATCTACATCGACATGCGGAGGAAACGTCCCGGACAACGTTGCCGAATAGACGCCATCTCCATCTGGGTCCGTGAGCGGTGCGTCAATCAAGCCTAAATCCGCGGAGTTGGCGGTAACCTCAATCGTCACATCTTGAGGTACGTTTATCTGCACTGCAAATACCCGTGGCCCGGTGCAGCTCGGACCCGTTGGGATCGGAAGCGCGGAATCTGCTATCTCAATTGCGGAGCGCGAGAGATTGAAGATCGAAATCTTGCCGGTATTGTCCTGCACCCCCAGATTTGGATTATACGCGCCGGGTGCACCCACGAATATCTCGTCCTTTCCGTCATTCCCATCTTGGTCGCCAACGAAACCAATGGAAGTCCCGAATTGGGAAAAGTTCACCATTCCGGCCGGCTGCAGCTGCCAAACATTGCGCGTCGTGAGTACATTGTTGCAGTCAACCACACCTGTCGGAAGCCGGCCCCCACCCAAAGCAACCGTGACGCGGCCCACATTTGTGCCATAGGACGTGTACGACTTCGACCCAATGAGAAGGTCGTTGTATCCGTCGCCATCCACGTCGCCATCTAACGCCAACGTCGAACCAAAGCTTGCCCCATCTTCAAATCGTACGTGTGCGTTCCCGATGGCTCCTTCGCCAATCGGCCCTTCAAAGACGGCAACTTTTCGTTGGCTTGTAGTAATCCCATATGAGATCACAATGTCGTTCTTGCCGTCCCCAGTCAGATCTTCGCCTCCCGCCACTGCATTCACGTAGTTGAGTTGTAACGAATTGACGTCGGCTTCAGCACCGGAATCGGAGACCGTTATCACCATCGGCGATCCAGTTGCTTGCGTAGCCTGACGACCAAAGACCACGTGCAAGTATTCCGAGTGCAGATTGGCGTACCCACTTCCAATTAGCAAATCTCCGTAAACTACTCCTGGAGCATCGCCTGTGACATCATTTACACCGCACATTACCTTGCCAAAACTGCTCTTTGGTACTTCAGGTCGTATGATGATATCAACGACATTGTCAGCACCATCGCCCCCGAGGTAGACGAAGACTTCCCTCTGTGCCAACGTGGATGAGACACCCAACCTCGAATAGTTTAGTGTAGAGGGCAGGCAAGGAGAGCTCGCCATGGACGAGCAGACAAGTGCCTTTGGGTTGAGCCCGGAGGTTGAGGTTTTGGCCAAGGCTGAGCGAC
>CAIWHK010000063.1 GCA_903912525.1 uncultured bacterium
GAACTACGGTGCGGCGGGTGTGAACTACACCTCAAGCGTCACGAAGATGAATCAGCGAATCTTCACCGCACTGGTGAAGTCGTCGAAGTACCAGCTCAACAAGTCCACCGAGGACTGTTCCCGACAACACCCTCAGCACATCCTGACGCGCCCTAGCGATCCAGCCCGGACCCGGAGAGCCACTCGCGCACCTTGCCCCGCGCCGCCACATTCACATGATCCGACCACACCGACACCGGGTTGTTCTCGTCGGTCAGCACCTGCCCGCGGCCGGCCGGCACCGTGAACGCATTGTCCCAGGCGTGCATGCGGTTGTAGTCGCCGCTCCAGCGATCGGGCGGGTCCGGCAGTTCTTCCGGCAGTTCCAGCGACGTGTCCGAGGCCAGCAGGACCAGGTTGCCCAGGTCACTCGGCGGCTCGACGATCGGCAGCAGCTTCACGTTCGCGAAGTGCTTCCCCACCGTGGCAGCCAGCGAGCGCACGAGGATGTCGTCCCAGCCCACCGCCTCGATGTTCATCGCCAGCACGCCGCCCGGGCGCAGGCGCGACTTCATGAGCGCGAACGCCTCGGTGGTGGTCAGGTGGAAGGGCACCGAGCTGCTGCCGTAGGCGTCCAGGACGATGAGGTCGAACACGTCGTCGTGGTCGACCAGCCAGCGGCGGCCGTCCGCGTGGTCGACCCTGCCGTCCGCATCGGTCAGGCCGAAGTGCGCGCGGGCCATCTTCGTCACCACGGGGTCGATCTCGACCGACTGCACCTGCCAGCCGTCGCGGCTGTAGACTTTCGCCACCGTGCCGGCGCCCAGGCCGACCAGCAGCATGCGGCCCGGCTGGTCGTAGTAGCGCTTGGCGAGCTCCAGCACGTCCACGTACGGGAACGCGGGCGCTCCCGTGGCCAGGTCGACCAGGCTGTGAGGCGCGCCGTCGATGAGCATGGCGCGCTGGTCGTGCCAGTCGATGACGCGGATCTCCGCGTAGGCACTCTGCTCGATGGCGATGAGCCCCCGCGCCGGGGCCGGGTTGTCGCGCGGCGCGGCGCGGTCGGCCACCGCCATCACGAAGACCATCGCCAGCAGCACCACCGGCAGCTTGCGCGCGCGCAACCCGGGCAGCAGCGGCACCGCGCCGGTCACCAGCAGCAGCACGCCGGTCAGGAACGTCAGCCGGCTGACACCCATCGCCGGGATCAGCCAGAATCCGGTGGCGATGGCCGCCGCGACGCTGGCGCAGGTCGACAGGGCGTAGAGGTTGCCGGCGGTGCGCCCGACGTCCTGCAGCGAGCCGGCCTTCAGGCGGATGGCGTACGGGCTGACCATGCCCATCAGCACCAGCGGCGGGAAGAACAGCACCGTGCCGGCGATGAGGACGGCCGCGCGCAGGTCGACGCTGTGCAGCGCGCCCAGCACGGGCGAGCGCAGCCACGGGATGAGCATCGTCCAGGCGCCGGAAACCAGCAGCAGCAGGCCCAGGCGCTGCATGGTGGGGCCGCGATCGGCCCAGCGACCGCCCAGCGCGTAGCCGACGGCCAGCGCGGCCAGGGTGACGCCGATGAGCGCTGACCACAGGTAGAGGCCCACGCCGAAGGCGGGGCCCAGCAGGCGGGTGCCGAGGATCTCGAGCGTCAGCACGGCGGCGCCGCCCACGACCACGGCCAGTTGGATGAAGAAGCGGGGCATGGGACCTTCCCCAGGCTGAAGGTGGCAAACGCAACGGGCGGGATCGTACCACGACCCCGCCCGCTGCTCATCCGTGAATCGCGCCCCTAGCGCAGCAGCACCAGGCGCGTCGTGCCCACGCTGCCGTCGGCCTCGAGCCGGGCGACGAAGGCGCCCGACGCCAGCGCGCGCCCGCTGTCGTCGCGCCCGTCCCACGCAACCTGCGGCCGGCCCGCGGCCAGCGGCCCGTCCAGCAGCGTCCGCACATGGCGGCCCTGCAGGTCGAAGATCTCCAGGCGCGCCCGCGCCACGTTCGCCGGCAGTTCGAGCACCAGGCGGGTGGACGGGTTGAACGGGTTCGGCTGCGCGCCGACCAGGCGTGGCCGCGCGGCGGGAAGGACCGCAGGATCATCGACCCCACTGTTGGCGCGCGCGATCTCGCCGGAGAACCAGACCTTGTTCTCGGGCGTGACCAGCACGTGCTCCTGGTTCGCGGCCGGGTAGTAGACGGCGTCGAACTGGCTGTGCGCGGCGACATCGCCCAGCGTGGCGAGGTTCGTGTAGGGGTTGGTCACGTCCAGGGCCAGGGCGCTGATGGTCGGGATGAAGCAATGGTTGGGGTACAGCGCGACGATGTCGCCATACGGGGCCGGCGTGGCGTCCATGTCGGCCAGCGACGAGCGCCAGCCGCCGGGCGCGCTGTCGAGCGGCCGCGTGCCGGTGACGGTGACATTGAGCTGGTCGTCCGACAGCGGCCAGATGCGGTCGATGAGTCCGCGGAGGATCTGCTTCGAGCCGCCATCGGGCACCGCCCAGACGTTGCCGATCAGGTCGACCAGAAAGCTGTAGTACTCGTAGGCGATGACCTGGGTTCCGGGCGCGTAGCCCTGGCCCGCCGAGGCGCCGCTGCCGTTGGCGACGGCCACCTTGCGCAGGCTGGTCGGCCAGCTGCCGATGGCGGCCAGGTCGGCCAGGTACGCGGCGCGCAGCGGATCGGCCTGGCCGGTGCCTCCGCCCGACGAGGTGTGGTGGTACAGCAGCATCTCGCGCGCGGCCGGCGTGTCCAGCCGGCTGAGCAGGTGCGCGGCCTCGGTCGACTCGACCTGGAACAGCTGCAGCCAGTACTGCACGCCCAGCGGGATGTTGGCGCCCAGCTGCGGGCTGTCGAACGAGATGAACGTGCGCACGTTCGCGTCCAGGCCCTGCTGCTCCATGTACGTCAGCGCGTAGCGGGCGACCAGGCCGCCCATGCTGGCGCCGATGACGATGCGGTCGCGCTGGTCGGGCTGCGCCACGCCGACCTGCCGCAGCAGTTCGACGAGGATCATGGCGTTGCGGCGGATGTCGTCGGTCGATTCGTGGAAGTTCAGCACGACGGCGTCGAACCCGGACGCGCGCAGGTCCTCGAGCATGTTCTCACGGTTGAGCAGCGCGTAGAGCTCGTCCCAGTTCATGATGTTGTCCAGGTCGAAGCCCTCGACGACCACGACCGGGTCGGTGACCACCGCGTGGCCCGGCGCCAGGTAGACGTAGGCCGTGCCGTAGCCGTAGACGCCCTGGTACGGCACCGTCGCGGTGATCGGCCAGGTCTCGGTCGGCGCGGGCGCGGCCAGGGCGGCGACGTCGAAGCTGAAGGCGGCTTCGCGCACTTCAGTCGAGGCGTATTCGGCGCGCAGACGCAACGTGCGCGCGCCCGTGGCGGCGTAGTTCACGGTGACGGGCGCATCGAGGGCGACGTCGCGCCAGCCGCGATCATCGTCGGCGTCGAACTGCAGCCGCGCGGGGCGCTCCGCATCGCCGGCGAACAGCTGCGAGGGGATCGTGAACGTGGCGTTGGCGCCGTGGTACGTGCGCGGGACCAGCGCCGCGGCGGCGAAGGCCTGGCGCACGACGTAGGGCGAGGTCGTCGCGGCGGCCGGCGTCTCGACCAGGCGGCCGCCGTCGTAGGCGACCAGGCCCGCGGTCAGCGCGTCATCGCGCAGGCGGGCATACGCCGCATCGAGCACGGCGATCGGGATGATGCCGGCCTCGCGCGCACGGCGCTCCTCGTCGCGCGCCAGGTCGGGCGTGGGCCACCCGGTCGGCAGGGCCAGCGAACTGAGCCGCATCTCGTGCAGCATCTGCCGCCAGGCGGCGGCATCCACGGCGGGACCGTTGCCGGCGCCGTCCTGCAGGGCGAGGCCCGACATCGGCAGGGCGCGGTCGTACAACCGGCCCGTGGGGATGCGCGCGGGATCGAGGCCGTCCAGGGCGGCGGCGGCCTGCTGGAAGGGGCTGGGGTCGACCGCCGACCAGGCGGGCAGGGCCAACACCAGCAGGACGAGCGCGGAGACGATGCGACGGGTCATGATGAACTCCCTGAATCAGTTAGCTTCGTTGGCGACGCGCGACACATCATAACATCAGGCGGGACGACCGCGACGAGCCGTTGCCCCCACCCCCCGACTGCGGTGTAGAATACCACATCATCAACGATGGGAGGTCGCCATGGGAATGAAGACCGCCACCCGATCGCTGGCCCTGGCCGCCGCCCTTGCGGCGACGATGGTCTTGCCCGCATTCGCCCAGCTGGTCGACACGCGCCCGAACGTGATCGTGTTCTGCCTCGACCCGGCGGGCAACCGACCGGGCATCTGCCAGATCTTCATGCCGCAAACAGCGTACCTGATGATCCTCAACCCGACCGACAGGGCAGGCCTGTCCTCGTTCGGGGCCGAATTTACGTTGCCGCCGGGCGTGGCCTCGCTGGGATTCGCGTCGATGAGCGGCGTCATCAACGGCAGCGTGTTCCCTGCCCTGGACCTGGGCTTCACCGCGCCGCTGCCGCCCGTGGGTGACACGTACACCCTCGGAAGGTGGACGGTGATGGTCACCAGCCCGGCCGAGGGCATCGTCAGCCTCACCGACCACTTCCCCATCTATCCCTACCGCGCCGCGTACACCGGCGCCGGGTCGACCACGCCGATCCCGCTGACGCCGCCGGACTGGGGCAACGGGATGCCGATGGGCGACCCCTGGGCCAGCGCCGTGCTGTGGCTGAACAACCCGGTGTTCTGCAACTTCGTCACGCCCGAAGAGCCGACCGAGTGGGGCGCCGTCAAGGCGATGTTCCGGTAGCGGGCATTCCATCTTGACCACGGCCGCGGCCCGTCCGACCATCGTGCGACGGGCCGCGGTCGCTCTTTGCGGCCCTCGCTTGCGCCGGCGCAAGTCGCCCATCGGTGATCCGTCATCTTCCGGAGGTCTCCCCGTTGCCCACTGCCTGGAAAGGACTCCTGGTCGGCGGCCTGCTGCCGGCGCTGCTGTTCGGCATCACCGGCGTGCTGCAGAAGGCCTACGGACGCGCGGGCGGCGGCTCGGCGTGGTACCTGTTGCTGGTCGGACTGGGCGTGACGGCGACGGGGCTGGCTGCGATGGGATTCATGGGCGAACGCACGCTGACCATGCGCGCCAGCCTGGTCGCGCTGGGCATCGGGCTGAGCTGGGGCCTGGGGATGATCGCCGTCGTGCTGGGCCTGGACCGCTACGGCGCGCCGCTGTCGAAGCTGGCGCCGCTCTACAACCTCAACACGCTGGTCGTCGTGCTGCTGGCGCTGGTGTTCTACGCCGAGAGCCGCGACGTGAACACGATGAAGCTGCTGGGCGGCGCCTCGCTGATCATGGCAGGCGCCGCCGTAGTGGCACGCGCCTGAAGCAGTCGCCTCAGGAAGGGCGCAAACAGAAGATGGCGGGCTATCCGCAGCGCCGAAGGCGCGAGGACTGCCCGCCATCTTCTGTTTGTGCCCTTCCTGACGCGCCTACTTCAACAGCATGACCTTCTGCGTCTCACTGTGCCCCCCGGCGTCGATCCGCCCGAAGTACACACCCGAAGGAACAACCTGCCCGTTGTCCGACTGCCCGTCCCAGGCCAGTTCGTGCGCGCCAGCGCCCTGGCTGTCGCTTAGCAGCGTACGCACGAGCGCGCCGTCGGCGTTGAACACGCGCACCGTGACCGGGGCGGCCTCGGGCAACGTGTACGCGAACGTCGTGCGCGGGTTGAACGGGTTCGGGTAGTTGCGCAGGCCGAGGCGCTCGGCGAGTTCGGCGGGCACACCGGTCGCGATGGTGGAGGTGACCTCCTGCATCGGCGGTCCGTACATGCTGACGTCGAACGGCCCGGTGTGCGTATTCACGACGAAGGCCTGGAGCGCGACGTTGTCCGCGTCGCCGCTGACCACGCACACGGCGCCCACGACGACCCCGACGGCTATGCCTGAGCCAATGGTGTCATACATCCGTAACCGCGACTTGCGGACTCCGGCGTCCACCGACTCGGTGCATGGATTGCAGACCGGTGTGCCGGTGGCATCGCTCAGCAGCTGGCCGGTCGCCTCGTCGTACAGGTACACATCGACGGTGGCCCCACTGCCGGGCGGAGAGCCGGCCAGGCCGCCCGTGTACGTGATGTAGATCGTCGTGTCGTACGAGTAGGGTGTGTCGGGAACCACGCCAGGCGACACCGGCAGGTTGCTGGCCGTAAAGACGCGGCCGCACGGCAGCGTGGCTCCGGTCTTGGCCGGCGCCCTGATCTCCACCGGGTCGAACCCGAACACGGACAGGTCGAACGGGCCGGTGTGCGCGTTCGTGACGAAGCCCTGCACTTGGACGTCTTCGTTTCCGGCCCCGCCCACGACAATGACGCCGAAGCCGGTTTTGATCCCCTGCAACCCGCCGGACGGCGCAAACAGGTCCTCGATGTTCAGGTGCACCGAGCTGCGCGTCGGGTCAAGGTCGAACGCGCAGGGGTTGCACACATCGCTGCCGTCGAGGCCGAGCATCGGCTTGCCGCTGTCGTCGTACAGGTACACAGCATTGGGGGACGGCGGCTTGGGACCGATGCAAGCGACGCCGCTCGCGTAATTCGCGAAGATGGTCGTGTCAAAGGTGTAGGGCGTGCTCCTGATGGTGCCGGACTTCTCGAGGATGTGAGGCATGACGAATGTCTTGGCATGCGCGATGTTGCTTGCTGCCAGGACGAGGAAGGCGGCGGCGGGCAGGGCGAGTTTTCGGACAACGTTGGCGAGTGCGTTCATGGCCCGGACTCCTTGGTCAGGGGGGAAGTCCATCACGCGGATGAACCGCCAATCGTACCAAGGCCGGTCGCCATCTACTACAAAATAAGTCCTGATTAGATCAATTCAGCGTGAACTCCTTTTCTTCGAATGACTTGTGGCCAGCGCCAGGAACGGCGCCAACGCCGAGTCCGTCCACTTGTCGACGATCTTGCGCCGTATCCGCAGCGTCCGGTCGCCCCGGTCGTGCATCATCCGGGCGCACTCGTCCGGCCTCACCTTATAAATTGTGCACCTGCCGCGGTCGTAGAAGACGCAGCGTCCGGCCTGCGCGATCTCGACCAGGGACCAGCGGCTGCCCGGCTTCTTGCCGTCGCGCAGCTTATGGGGCATGACGCCCTGGCGCTGGGTGCCGTCGACCAGATGAGTGACGCCAACCGCGAGGTAGCGGCGGAACGTCTCTTCCACCGACAGGTCGAGGTGCTTGGCCAGCCGCGGAATCTGCTGGGGCACGAACCAGCCGGGCGCGTTGATGCAGGCGGCGCGGCAGGCGTCGCACTCGCAGCTGGTGACCGAAAAGTCCTCGTGCTTGGGGATGGCGTGGGACGGCGCGGCCACCGGCGCGGCCAGCGGCGGCGCCGACGGGGCGGGCTTGCCGGGGCGGAAGGGCGCCGGTCGGCCGGTCGGCTTGCCGGCCGGCTTGCCGGCCGGTTTGCCGGCGGACCTGCCACCGGCCGTCGGCTTCGCGCCACGCGGACCCTTCGGCCCCGCGGTCGTCGAGGGCGCCGACTTCGTCGGACCCGTGGACCGCGACGTGCGCGAGGTGCGGGCTGGCTTGTTGCCCTTGGGACTCATGGCGACGCTCCCGGTTGGATGGCTCTGGCTCACCTCTCTCAATCCTGCTATGAATGGACCCAATCCGCCAGTGTTGAACCGCCCAACCCACGGGTGAAACCATGGCCGACCCCGCCCCCACCACACTGCGCATCGGCGTCAGCGCCTGCCTGCTGGGCCAGGAGGTGCGCTTCGACGGCGGCCACAAGCACGACCGCTGGCTGACCGGCACGCTGGCCACCTGGTGCGAGCTGGTGCCCGTCTGCCCCGAGGTCGAGGTCGGCATGACCATCCCCCGCGAGTCGGTGCGCCTGGAGGGCGACGCCGACGCGCCCCGCATGGTGGCCCCCCGCTCGGGCGTCGACTGGACCAAACCGATGAACGAGTGGGCGCGCAAGCGGTCCCGCGAGCTGGCGGCCGAGGACCTGGACGGGTTCGTGTTCAAGAAGAACTCGCCCAGCTGCGGCCTCTTCCGGGTGAAGGTGCACCCGGAGAAGGGGATGCCCGCCCGCGGCGGCCGGGGCCTGTTCGCCGCCGCCTTCGCGGCCGCCCAGCCCCTGGTCCCGGTCGAGGAAGAGGGCCGGCTGGTCGATGCCCGGCTGCGCGACAACTTCGTCGAGCGCATCTTCGCCTACCGCCGGGCGCGCGACGTGTTCACCGGGCGCTGGAGCCGCGGCGCCGTCGTGGCCTTCCATTCCCGCGAGAAATACCTGCTGATGGCCCACAGCCCGAAGCACTACCAGGAGCTGGGCCGGCTGGTGGCCGCCATCGCCCAGGAGCCGCCTGCCGCCTTCCGCGACCGCTACCTGGCCCTCTACATGGAGGCCCTCGGCGTGCTGGCCACCCCGCGGCGGCATGTCAACGCCCTGCAGCACGTGGCCGGGCACCTGCGCGGACAGGTCGGCGATGCCGAGCAGAAGCGCCTGCTCGCGGTCATCGAGGACTACGGCCGGGACCTCGTCCCGCTGATCGTCCCGATCACCCTGCTGAGGCACTACATCGAACTGCTGGACGTCCCCTACGTGAAGGACCAGGCCTACCTGAACCCGCATCCGCGGGAACTGATGCTCCGCAATCACGTCTGACCGGGAGCCGGCGGCGCGCGGACCCCGGCGACGCCGCAGGTTTTTTGCCGGGCCTCACCGATTGCGGGTTGACACGATTTGCGGTTGACCTATTTTCTGCGCGACCTCTGCAACATGCGTTGCGACTAATTCGTCGTCAGCGCGGGTACGGCAGGGATCATTCCGGCGGCGGTGGAATCCCCGGCCGGTCACGGAGGCACGGTCCGACCTCACGGAGGCGACCCCTTGAGAGAACAAACAGCTCGCCTGGACATCCGCGCCGGCCAGAGCCGGAGCATGCAGGAGGTCGATACGGGATCCGCTCCCGACGACCCTCCCTCGCTTGCTGCCGCGCCCGATCCTGTCGACGCGCCTGCAAACATCCCCGCCCTGCCGATCCAGCTCGAACACTTCCTGGCCAAGCGACTGCCGAAGACCGGTCCGCGCACGCGCATGTTCCGTCGCGCCCACTTCCCGGACGTGAAGGACAGCGACTGGCATGACTGGCACTGGCAGCTGCGGCACTCGCTCCGTACGACCGAGCAACTTGAACGCGTGCTTGAGCTTACGGACGAGGAACGCACTGCCCTGAGCCGCTGCGGATCGCTGCTGCCGGTCGCGGTGACTCCCTATTATATGAGTCTGCTCAACGCGTACGATGCGGACTGTGGACTGCGGCGCACCGTGGTGCCCGTGCAGAACGAGTTCCTGCGCACGCACGGCGAGGCGGACGACCCGCTGGACGAGGACGGGTACAGCCCGGTCCCCGGCCTGGTCCACCGCTACCCCGACCGCGTGTTGTTCCTGGTGCTGGATCGCTGCGCGACGTACTGCCGCTACTGCACGCGTTCGCGCGTGGTCGGCCAGGACGAGCTGCGCCCGAGCCGCGACCGCTGGGAATCGGCGCTCGATTACATCCGCAGCCACCCCGAGATCCGGGACGTGCTGCTGTCGGGCGGCGACCCCCTGACCCTCAGCGATGAGCGCTTGGACTACCTTCTGGGAGAGCTTCGGAAGATCCCGCACGTCCAGTTCGTGCGCATCGGGACCAAGGTCCCGGCCGTGCTGCCGCAGCGGGTGACCCCGGCCCTGGTGAAGATCCTGCGCAAGCATCATCCCCTGTGGCTGAGCCTGCACTACCTGCACCCGGACGAGTGCACGCCCGAGTCGGTGGCCGCCTGCCGGCGCCTGGCCGACGCGGGCATCCCCCTCGGGAGCCAGACGGTGCTGCTGAAGGGCGTCAACGACGACGTCGGGATCATGAAGGCGCTGATGCACTCGATGCTGATGATGCGGGTGCGTCCGTACTACCTGTACCAGTGCGACCCGATCTCGGGCTCGTCCCACTTCCGGACGACCATCGAGAAGGGCCTGGAGATCATCAAGGGGCTGCGCGGCTTCACCACCGGTTACGCCGTGCCGACCTACGTGATCGACGCACCGGGCGGGGGCGGCAAGATCGCCATGCAGCCGGATTCCCTGGTCGGCCGCGAGGGCGGCGACGTGCTCCTGCGCAACTATGCCGGCGAGATCCACCGCTATCCCGACGGCCACGTCGCGATGGAGGCGGTCCGGTGAGGATCGGCCTGACCTACGACCTGCGGGACGACTACCTGGCGATGGGCTACAGCGAGCAGGAGACGGCGGAGTTCGACCGCGTCTCCACGATCGAGGCCATCGAAGGGTCGCTGCAGCGACTGGGGCACCAGACCGACCGCATCGGCCATATCAAGTCGCTGGCCGCCCGACTGACGGCCGGCGACCGCTGGGACCTGGTGTTCAACATCGCCGAGGGGATGTACGGGATCGGACGGGAGGCCCAGGTGCCCGCGCTCCTGGACGCGTACGCGATCCCGTACACCTTCAGCGATCCCCTGGTCCTGAGCCTGACCCTGCACAAGGGCATGACCAAGCGCGTGCTGCGCGACGCCGGGCTGCCGACGCCGCTGTTCGCCGAGGTGCACACCCCCGCCGACATCGACGGGGTGTGCCTGCCCTTCCCCCTGTTCTGCAAGCCGCTGGCCGAGGGCACCGGCAAGGGCGTCGACACGATGTCGCTCGTGAAGACGCCGGCCGAGCTGCGCGCGACCTGCGAGCGGCTGCTGGCCACGTTCCATCAGCCGGTGCTGGTCGAGACCTACCTGCCGGGGCGCGAGCTGACGACCGGCATCGTGGGCACCGGCGCCGCGGCGCGCGTGGTCGGCACCATGGAAGTCATTTTGGGCGACAAGGCCGACCCCGGCGCCTACACCTACACCAACAAGGAACTGTGCGAGGACCGGGTCGAGTACCGGATCGTCACCGCGCAGGATCCCGTGGTGCGGATGGCCGAGGACATCTGCCTGGCGGCGTGGCGCCTGCTGGGCTGCCGCGACGGCGGGCGGCTGGACCTGCGCTGCGACGAGGCCGGCAATCCCCAGCTGATGGAACTGAACCCGCTGGCCGGCCTGCATCCCGAGCATTCCGACCTGCCGATCATCGGCAACATGATCGGGCTGCCGTACGACCAGCTGATCCGTGACATCGTCGAGTCGGCGAGTTTACGGATGGCGGCGGCCCCCTCGAACCGGAAGGCGGACAGCGGTGCGGGTGCTCATCCTGCACAACCGCGTGTCGGCGCAAGCGGCGCCTGACGAACTCGACGTCCTGGTCCAGGTCGAGGCGGTCGGCTGTGCGCTCCGCTCCCTGGGCCATGAATTCGAGGCGCGGGGCTGCGACCTCGACCTTTCCGGCCTGCCGTTGTTGCTGCGCGAACTGAAGACCGACGTCGTGTTCAACCTGGTCGAGGGACTCGAGGGCCAGGGCCGGCTGATCCATGTGGCGCCCGGCGTCGTCGAGACGCAGCGCGTGCGCCTGGCCGGCTGCCCGGCCGAGGCGATCTTCCAGACTTCGCACAAGGTGCTGGCCAAGGGCCTGCTGCGGCAGGCCGGGCTGCCGACGCCCGACTGGCTGGGCGACGGCCTGGCCGACGCGGCCGCCGACCCGGGCATGGGCGCGGCGTCGCGGTGGATCGTCAAGTCGGTGTGGGAAGATGCGTCGATCGGCATGGACGACTCGGCGGTGGTCGACGGCGGGGCGGCGGTCGCGCGGGCCGAACTGGCGCGGCGTTTGGACCGGCCGGGGGCGCCGTGGTTCGCCGAGGCGTTCGTCGAGGGGCGCGAGTTCAACCTCGGCCTGCTGGACGGCCCGGGCGGCCCGACCGTGCTGCCGCCCGCCGAAATGACCTTTCAGGACTATCCCGAGGGCAAGCCGCGCATCGTCGGCTACGCCGCCAAGTGGCACGAGGACTCGTTCGAGTACAGCCACACCGTGCGGCGCTTCGACCTGCCGGCGCACGACCACGCGCTGGTCGAGGAGATGACGCGCCAGGCGCTGGCCTGCTGGCGATTGTTCCGCCTGCGGGGCTGGGCGCGCGTGGACTTCCGCGTCGACGGGGCCGGCCGGCCCTTCATCCTCGAGGCCAACGCCAACCCGTGCATCTCGCCGGACGCGGGGTTCGTGGCGGGGCTGGCGCGGGCGGGGATTTCTTATGACGAGGCGATCGGGCGCATTGTTGATTCGGCGGCGCTCGACTGAGTTTCCTTCTTACCCGCTATTGGAGTCCCCGTCATGACTGAACACGCCGACACCTTCCGTGACCAGGTGCTGCCCTCCGACGTCGAGGCCGTGCGCGAGATGGTGCGCGCCACCGGCTACTTCAACGACGAGGAAGTGGCGATCGCCGCCGAACTGGTGGCCGAGACGCTGGCGCGCGGCGACGAGGCGGGGTACTCGTTCCTGTTCGCCGAAGCTGGTGGGCGCGTGGTCGGGTATTCGTGCTACGGGCTGGTGCCGTGCTCTACCGTGAGCTGGGACCTGTACTGGATCGCCGTGCATCCCTCGCAGCAGGGCAGCGGGCTGGGCCGACGGTTGCTGCGCGAGACGGAGCGGCGCGTGCGCGAGGCCGGCGGTCTGACGCTGTACGCGGAGACCAGCGGCAAGGCGCAGTATTTCTCGACGCGGGCGTTTTATGAAAAGAGCGGGTACGCGACGGCCGGGGTGTTCGAGGATTTCTATGCGGTTGGGGATGCGAAGTATACGTATTGCATGCGGCTCGACGGGTAGGTCTGCGAATACCATGCCGGCAAACTTGCGTGCCATCCAGGCCGACATCACCACCCTTCGGGTCGACGCCATCGTCAACGCCGCGAACTCGGCGCTGCTCGGCGGCGGCGGGGTCGACGGCGCGATCCATCGCGCCGCGGGGCCGGACCTCCTGCAAGAATGCCGGTTGCTGGGCGGCTGCAAGACCGGCGACGCCAAGCTGACGAAGGGCTATCGGCTTCCGGCGCGCTACATCATCCACACCGTGGGCCCAACCTGGCGTGACGGCGCGAGTGGCGAACCTCAGGCACTCGCGTCGTGTTATCGGCGCTGTCTGGAGATCGCTGTCACGACGAAGATCCGGACACTCGCCTTCCCGAGTATCAGCACCGGGGCCTACGGCTATCCGGTCGAACTAGCCGCGGCTGTTGCCGTGGAAACCGTGCGGCATTCCCTTGGAGAATCGGACGCCATCGCGGCCATCGACTTCTGCTGCTATTCCGCCGCCGACCTGGCGGTCTACGAGAACATTTTGCGTGGATTCGCCGACCAATTCTGAGGTTGGGACCGACGGAAACTGCTGTTCATCTCCCGACAGCAGGTCCCATTGGCGCAACTTGCGCCGGCGCAAGTATTCCAAGAACGTGATAGTTGCGCCGACTCCGAGCCACTCGGAACGATTGAGCATATCGATCTGCACACATTTCCGGGAGCAGCGAACCCGGTTGGCCCTATCGCACCATCCCCATCCTCACCGTCTCTACCACGCCGCCGCATTCCAGTCGCGCCAAGTAACTCCCCGACCCGACCGCCCTGCCTGCATCATCCCGCCCGTCCCAGGCGCACTCATGACTCCCTTGGACCAGTCCCCCATCGACCAGCGTGCGCACGTGACGCCCGGCGACATCGAACACCGACAACCGCACGGCGCCGCCCGCCGGCAGCTCGAACCTGATCGTCGTCCGCGGATTGAACGGGTTCGGCGTGACGCCCAACAACAGGCCGCTGCGGGTGGACGAAGACGGTTCGTCCACGGCGCTGGCGCTGCCGTCATGCCAGCGGTGATAGAAGACGTTGAGCATGGGAACGAATTCGCCTGTGGCCTTCAGGTTGCCCGCGCGGCTCGGGTGGTCATCGCCCGCGGACGACGGATAGGCCAGGACATTCGCGCCGCCGTCGGTCTTGTGCTGGACGGCGCCGTTCCGCCAACGGTGGTGGTTGCCGGTCGCCAAGCCCAGGTCGTTGGTGGCGGCGTTGCCGCCGTTGCTGGTCAGGACGTTGTAGAAATCGAAGACGGCCACGTTCTTCTGCACGTAGGCGTTCTGCGCCAGCCAGTCGTTCACCAGCCATTGGTTGAAGGCGCGCGCGTTGGCCGCGTAGGTCCCGTCCGAGAGCGGCGGCGCCGTGATGACGACGAACAACTTCTCGGGATGCGCGGCGAAATACACCAGCAGCTCGTTGTAGACGTACTTGGCGTGGCCGACCGTCAGCCAGCCGCTGGACGAAGGCGGGTCCGCCGGGCTGCCCTCCAGGGCCGAATTGGGGAAGCACGACTTGAAGACGACAATCGTGTTCTCGCCACCCGGATCGGCCAGGGTGCGGGTGTAGGTGCTGTGCTGCCCGCTCTCGGCGTAAAGGGCCGCCATGTACGTCGCCGTCGAGGGGCCGCGGAACCAGGTGAGCCAGTCGGGGATGTCGGTGGTGTCGCCGATCGAGTCGGGGCCCCATCCGTAATTCGTGTCACTGGTGAAGTAGTTGTTCGCGCCGAGGGCGATGCCCAGGCCGCCGTTTCCGTCGGCCAGCCAGTTCTCGCCGGTCGAGTGGTGGATGAAGACGAGTTTGACGACCGATGTGGGCGCGGCCGGATTGTCCGTCGCCGCCTCGGGCTGGCCCTGGTCGGCGCTGCCACAGCCGGCGACCGCCATCTGGAACAGGAGACTGGCGACAACGAGGAAGATCGTTCGTTTCGATGTGGCCCGCGGTCCGATGTTCGCTTGCAGCATGGTTCCCGCCCCTTCCCCCTGGCTCAACCCCCATGGCGGTGCGGCCACCGGGCCGTTCCATCGTCGGCGATGGAACGGCCGCCCGGCGAGTCTAGCACAATCCCGGCGCAGCGTCTGCGCGATCGCAACCGCGACCATGCCGCCTACTGCAGCCCGAGCAACTCCACCTCGAACACGAGCGTGGCGTTCGGCGGGATGACGCCGCCCGCGCCGCGCGCGCCGTAGCCGAGTTCCGACGGGATGGTGAGCTTCCGCTTGCCGCCGATGCGCATGCCCTGCACGCCCTCGTCCCAGCCGCGGATGACCTGGCCGGCGCCGAGCGCGAACTGGAACGGATCGCCCCGGTCAAGCGAGCTGTCGAACTTGGTGCCGTCGGTGAGCCAGCCCGTGTAGTGGACGGTGGCGCTTTGGCCGGCCTCGGCGACGCGGCCCTCGCCGACGACGAGGTCTTCATAGACGAGTCCGCTGGGGAGCGTGTGCACTTTGGCCTCCTGGGTGGGTGCGGGTACGGATACGGGTACGGGTGTGGGTGCGGGGGCAACCGCGGTCGTGTTGGCCACCGGCTTGTCCTGGACGCCGGCTTTGTGGGAAGAGGCGCAACCGGCCGCCAGCACGCCAGCCAACGCTACGGACGCGACAATCATGGGAATTCGATTCATGGGCCTCTCCGGGTGATGGGAATGGATTCCGTTCGGGGCAGGACAATCGCACAGGGAGCGCCCCCGCGACAAGCCCGGATCGCTGAGCTCGCACCCGCTCCCCGCCTCAACTGCCTGGACTTTGACCTCGCGCCACTTGCGCCGGCGCAAGTATTCCAAATCCGTGAGAGTTGCGCCAAGGTGGAGCCGGCACCACGCCATTGCCTTCGACTCCCCCGGCAGACTATAGTCGCCCGGCCCGCCGCAACGCCCCACGCCCTGGACCCGTGGAGAGATCGGCCATGAAGACCCTCATCGCCGGACTCGCGACCGCCGCGCTGCTCCTGCTCATTCCGGCACTTGCGCCGGCGCAACCGACCGCCGCCGACCGCACCCTCGGCCCCGACCGCGACCAGGCCTTCACCGCCTATGTCGACTTCATCACCAGCGTGCACGCCGTCTCCCGCGACGGGGCGGCCCGCATCGGCGTGCCCTGGGAGACGGCGCTGGAAAATGGTCGGCGCCGCTTCCGCGAGGCCCGCACCGTCGAGGACGTCTACTACGCCCTGCTCTCGGTGCAGCGCACGCTGCGCGACGGCCACGGGCGGTTCGCGCGGAACGAACTGCCGGTGACCTTCGGCCCCGCGGTGGTCCTCGACTTCGATGTCGTCGCGCGTTATGCCGCGCCGACAGGCGGCGCCCACGAATACGTCGTCTCCCGCTCGGGCGTGCCGTCCCTGCCGGCGGGCAGCACGATCACCGGCTGCGACGGCCTGGACATGGCGGCGTTCGAGGCGCAGATGCTCGAGTGGTACGATCGCCACACGCCGGAGGGTCTCCGCGAGTTCGTGGCCCGGCGCCTGTCGTACCGCAAGCCGCAGTCGATGCCCAGCCCGCGGCCCGGGGAGGCGGCCGCGATCACGTACCGGGATGCGGACGGGCGCAGCCACACCGCGACGCTGGCCTGGCGCGACGCCGGCGACGGCATCGGAACCGATCCGGACGTCAATGGGTCGTCCGAAGCGTCGGCCACGCCGCCCGGGCAGCGCGAGCCGCTCCGGTTCGACGCCGAGTACCAGGGCTTTCCGCAGGAGAAGTCGGGACTCTTCTTCGAGATCTACGGCACGCGGTCGGCCGGCACGAAGATCCTGCGCTACGTCTCGTTCAACTACGCAAACGAGTCGGACTTCCCGCCCGAGATCGCCGCCATCGGCGAGCACCTGCGCGCAGCCGGCGCGAAACGGGTGCTGGTCGACATCCGCGAGAACGGCGGCGGCGCCTTCGACCCTGCGCTGGTCGGCGTTTTCACGACCCAACCGTTCCGCATCATGATGAAGAGCTTCTACTACGGATCACGGATCAAGGCGCACCCGGAGGCCATGAAGCTCGACAAGAAGCTGGACCTGTGGACCGACGATGAAACGCGGCTCCTGCAGGAAGACCTGGCGGCGCACCCGTCGGCAACGTGGTCGCGACCGATCCCGTTCTTCTGCCGGACCGCCGCGTGCGCGGACGACGAAGCGGCATTCCAGTTCGATGGTTCACCCGGCTACGAGACCGTCGTCCTGTGCGGGCCCGCCACCTTCAGTTCGGGCGACATGTTGGTGACGATCATGAAGGACAACGGCATCGCGAAGTTGGCGGGCATGCCATCGGGGGCCGGCGACGCGCCCTATCGCTGGAAGCTCGACTACCCGCTGGCCGACGGCACGAAGGTGACGCTGCGGTTGACCACGGCCGTCAGCTACCGGCCCAACTCGGACCATGTCATCATCGAGGGCAACCCGCCGGCGGTGGACTTCCCGGTCTACCCGACGCGGGCGAACGCGGATGGGTTCCTGGATTCGGTGCTGACAGCGGTGGGTTGGCACTAGCAGCCCCCGCGACCTGAGGACAAAACGAAGGCCCCGACCATCGCCGGTCGGGGCCTTCCATCACATGAAGCCCTACTTCAGCAGCATCATCTTCATCATCCCCGTCACCCCGTCCGCCGTCAACCGCGCCAGGTAGACGCCGCTGGCCACGCGGCCGCCGTCGTCGGCGACGCCGTTCCAGGTCTCGACGTGACGACCGACACCGCGACTGCCGGCCACCAGCGTGCGCACCAGGTGGCCCTGCACGTCGTAGATTTCCAGACGGACCGGGCCTTCATGCGCCAGGTCGTAGGTGACCTTCGTCTGCGGGTTGAACGGGTTGGGCGTGATGTCCACCAGCGCCGTCGCCTTCGGCAGCGGCACGTCGCCGTCGACGCCGCTGGCCCACATCGGCTTGATCAACAGCTTGTAGGTGCCGATCTGCCACAGGTCCACGCTCGAGCGCTTCCACACGGCCAGGCAGTAGTAGCCGGTCGCCGGCACGTCGACGACCAGCAACTCGTTGCCGCCGGCGCCGCCGTAGGCGAACGACTGGCCCAGGGCATCGGACTTGCCCTGGTACCCCATGTCGGCGCGGTGCAGGGTCACGCCCCAGTCCACCGAGCCCTCCACGTTCATCAGGTGGATGCCGTGCTGCCCGGCGGGCAGGTACATCTCGTGGAGGTCGAGGATGCGCCCGTTCGGCATCGTGTACGGACCGTAGATGTCGTTCGGGAAGGTCAGCCAGCCGTTGGTGGCCGTCGATTCGGCCACGTAGTGGTCGGCGCCCGCGGCCCGGGTCACGCCGACGTCGTAGGGCACCGCGTTGTTCGAGACCACGTTGAAGTTCGCCAGCACGTAGTCCGACGAGTCGCCGCCCCAGTACGATCCCACCAGGTGCTCGGCGAAGCCGCTCTTCGCGCCGTCGCTCGCCGGGTGCAACTGCAGGTCGACGTCGCTGCCGGCAGCTTCCGGCATCGCCGCCACCGCATGCCAGTAGCCGCCGCCGCCGGGCATCCGCAGGCCGTCGCAGTTGGGATAGAACGGTTCGCTCGTGCTCAGTTCCGTCCAGCCGCCGAAGGGGTTCGGCGGCGACACGCGATAGACGGGCGTGTTGTTGACCAGGTCAAGCGGCGACCAGACCCACTGCTCGCCGTACGCGTTGTTGTCCTCGTGGATCTCCTCGTTGGCGTTGGAGAAGTCCGTCCGCCAGGTCAGCATGTGCCGGCCGCCCGGGATGCTCCACGGGAATTCCCAGTTGTAGCTGGCCGTGGTGTTGGCCGCGAACGGCCCCCAGCCGATCCAGGCGCCCCAGTCGCCGTCGAACATGATGTTCGCGTCCACACTCTGGGGCGAACTGCCCGCGCTGTGGTTGCGGATGGCCGCATTGAAGTAGGTCGAGTAGGAGTTGCCGAACAGCATCGTCGGCGCCGGCACCGAGGTCGGCGTGCCGTCGGCGGCGGCGCGCGGCACCATCGGCGCATGCCAGCCGGCCAGCGGCATCGGGATGAAGTCCGGCGGCGTGCGGCCGATCTCGATCGTCACGGTGATCGGCAGGTTGCCCGTGGTCCAGTTCGGGTCCCGGTAGACCACCAGCGCGTTGTAACCCCAGGACGGGATGTTCAGGTCCTTCCGGGCGCGCCCGGCGGCATTGGTATTGGCCCAGTAGCTGGGTGTGTACAGGCTGCCCGTGTGGAAGTCCGAGTTCAGCCACTGCGCATGCACCATGCCGTTCGCCGGAGCCGTGTCGACCGTGATGCTCACGGGACCGACCTGCGTCGTATCAATGGAGAACTCCCAGATCCGCAGCATCTGGTCCTGGCCGAACGACACCGTCACCGAGTCGCCGTAGGCGATGTCCTGGTTGGTGACGTGGGTGATTTCGTAGTTCTCGGACCGGCCGTCGTAGTTCTCGACACCCAGGTCGTACGGCGTGCCCGAGCCGGTCCAGTTGTGGTTCACGATGACCGCGTCGAGGTTCGAGCCACTGTACGACCCGGCCAACGGCGTGTCGAAGCCGGCGCCGGCGCCCGTGCTGGCCGGGTACAGGACCAGGTCACGATCATTGACGGGAGACAGCGGCCGCAGCACGGCGACGTCCCACCACGACGCCCCGCTCATGCGCAGGCCGTCGACATTGAAATAGAGCGGCGACCCGTCGGTGACGGCGTCCCAGCCGGCGGTCTTGATCGGCGGCGCGGCGCGCACCACCGGCACGTTCGGCGGAAGGGTTGTCGGCGTCCACACCCACTGGTGCGCCCAGCGGTTGTCGGTCTCGTTGGTCTCGGCGATCACTCCGGAGACGTCGAGTTGCGCCTCGAACGTATGGCGACCGCCGCGAATCCACATCGGGCCGCCGTTGGCCAGGTACTGCGTGTAGTGCGGATTGATGTCGGGGCTGTAGCCCCACAGGTGCGTCTCGCTGTCCACGTTCAGGTAGAACAGCTGGGGGGCCCCGGTGTTCACCTCGCCGCTGTTCCACAAGCCGAGATTGGCCCAGGTCGCGAAAGCGTCGCCTGTCAGCGTTGTCGGCTCCAGCACGCTGGCCAGGGAGGCGTCTGCCGTCGCACGCGGCACGGCGGGACGTGACCAGCCCGGGAACTGGTAGAAGGCCAGGTTGGCCGCCAACGGCGAACGCACCGTGTAGGGGCCGGACCAGGCGTAGCTGCCGCCCCACTTGCCCGAGCGGTCGAGCGTTCGGATGCTGAAGTAGTAGGTTCCGGGCGCCAGAGTCGGCGTCGTGTAGCTCGTGACATCGCCGAGGTCCATGTCGGTGGTCGGCAATCCGATGCCACCGGAGATCGTGATGCCGTAGCCCTTGATGCCCGAGACATCGTCGACGGCGCGGGCCCACGCCAGGTCGATGGTGGCGTCGGGGGAATCGCCGGTGGTCGCATGGCTGGTCGAATACAGCCCGGTCACGTTCGACGGCGGGGCCATGTCGATCTCGTAGTTGCAGTTCTTCGCCGTGGACCACAGCGCTTCGCTGTAACCGGGGTAGCGGTTGCGGAACGCGGCCAGGAACGACCAGGCCGTGGTCGGCGTGTCCAGGTCGATGCAGGTGAGGACCGACCCCCAGCCCAGCGACAGCGCGTCGGTCTCGGCGAAGGCCCCGTGGTCGTCGTTCGTGTCGTCGCCGATGTCGCGGATCACTGCCGCCAGGAACCCCTCGGTCTTTGTCGGGTCTGCGTAGGTGCCGTAGCACATGCCGAGGTTTTCCACATCGCGCGTCCACAACGCCGCCGTTCCGTAGGCAGCCTCGAAGCTGCGGGGAACGATGTCTCCAAGGAAGTCAGGGAAGCCCTCGGTGAACGAGATGTTGTCGTTCTCGGGGCACCACAGGCAGTGTCCACAGCCGCTGGCGTCGTCGCAGAGGCCGTTGCAGTAGAACGGGGCCGGGCTCAAAGCGTACGTTTCCACCCAATGGTGAGCGTACTCGTGGCTGAGCGTGTCCTCTTTCCACTGGGCGTCGGTGCCGATGTGGATCGTGCCGTCGTAATAGGCGTCCCCCGCAAGTGCGCTCGGCCATTGGCACCAGGGACCAGGTGTGTCGTAGCCGTACGCGTGCAGCCAGCGCCAGGTCCGCCCCAGGGTGGTCATGATGTGAATCGCGGGGTGTTGGCTGAGATCGCTCGGCTGCTGCCAGCCGAAGTCGAGGTCGGTACCGGTGTAGTCCCAGGTCGTCGGGGTCTTCCATTGGTAGTATGCCGTGAACATCCAGTCCCCGTGATACACCAGGGCATTGGGGCCGCCGGCCTCGAACATCACGGAGATGTCGGGCTCGGCGTCGAAGACCCCCGGGGTCCAGGTGAAGCTCGCATCGTAGTAGCCCTGGGCGTCCGTCACGGCCGTGACATGGGTTTCCGCCGGGAAGGGCACGTTCTCGTCGGCGATCCAGACATACAGGCCATCGGCGCCGATGGTCGCTCCGTCCGAGCGCTGGTAAGTGAAGCGGCCATGCACCCGGATGGTCCGCGCCTTGTCCGGGTTTCCGCCCTTGGGCACGGCGGGCGCGTCGAAAGCGGGAGCCGTCAGCGGAATCCGCGCCTCGTCGGACAGCGGGGCCACCTCGCCGGTCTGCTTGACCGGCATCGTCGTCCCCGGTTGCCTCATGCTGGCGATTTCCGCCGGCGACAGGTCGAACCGCCGCGTCATGGGAACGCCGTCGAACTCGAACGTGAATTCCAGCGCCTTTTCGGGATCGACAGTCACAACCGAGAAGTCGAGGATGAGCGGGCGATCCTTGTCCACGCTCACCTCGGGCGCGGACGACATCGAAAGCAGGTCCCAGCCGGGACCGGCGAATCCCAGCTTGCCTATGATGCCCGGCACACCGGTGGTGATCTGCAATTGGCCCGTGAAAGGTACCCCGGCTTCGGCGGGACGGGGCTCGCCGAGGAGTTTCACCGACACCGGCGGGCGGACGTCCGCCCACGCAGACGTCACTCCGAGCAGGACAAGGGCCCCCAACAGGAAGCAATGGAGCCTGGGGCTCTGCAGCTTACGCATGATCCGTTCTCCTGTCGGCTAGCGGCCGGGGTTGGTGGGCACGGGGCGATCGACCGGCTGCAGGACGGGCTGCGGCGCATCCCACGCCGTCAGCGCCTCGTTCATCATCTCGACGCGCGCCTGGTCGCCGTCACGCGTGGCGAACTCGAGCTGCAGTTCGAGCAGCTGGCGCTGCGTGGCCTGCTTCTCAAGCGCGATCTCCTGCTGGATCGCCATGACGGCGTCGTCCCCGGCAGCCGTCGCGAGGCGGTCCTTCAGCGCCTGGATCTTTGCCTGCTGCGCCGCGATGACGGCGTCGAAGGCCGCGCGGCGGGCGGTGGCGGCGGCGGCAGGGGCCGGCACGGCCTCGGCGCCGGCGGGCCTCTCGAGGGTCATCTTCCCGGCGCGGAGCGCGTCGATCTCGGAGCGGTTGGCCGGGATGTCGGGGACCCCCGCCGCCGGATCGGTCGCGGCCGCGCTGCCAGCCGACATCCCGGTGGCTTCGAGGGCAACGGGCTGTCCAACGAAGGTCACCGGAGGCGGTGCATGGACGGACGGATCGTCCGCAGCAAACGCGACGACGGTGACAAGGCCCAGCAAGACAACGGGTACGAGGCGACGCGGAAACGACATGGCGACATCCTTCTGCCGGGGAAAGCGGTAAACCGCCCGATGTGCCACCCGGACAGGACGCCGGCGGGCGTGCCGTGGGCCCCAGGGAACACACACTGAATTACGATGAATAAGAGTACTCTCGACGGCCAAAGTCACAATTAAACGCAGTGTTTTCTACGAATTTTTCCCAATTTGCGCAACTTGTTGTCATCAAGATAGTTGGCGGGCGGGAGCGCCCAGGGCAGGCCTGTTTTGCCCCGTGGGCCATCGCGCGCTCCTGAAGAGCCCGGTTCGGCCGATACCATGACCACCGACGGTGCCGTCGCATTTTTTGTCAAAATACATCAAGAACAGCCAACAACACTTTCCCTCGAATACGCATACTCATATAGAATGACATCCGGCAGGACTCAGGGGGATGAAGACTTCGGCAGAAACAGGTCACCCGGAAACCCGGTTCAGGAAGGTCGCGCCATGAAGATTCGCCCCACGAGCTTTGTTCTCCCGCTGTTGGTGGCCCTCGCGGCCGCCCCGGCCTTCGCCGCCGAACGCGCACCCGTTACCCCCACGGCCTCTGGACCGGCCGCGGCCGGCGTGCCTGCCGCCGGAACCATCCCCGATGTGGACGTCAACCAAGCGGAACTGCGGGCGAGCGCCGGTCGCGAGAGCGCCTTGCATCCCGGGCTGGTGGAGCCCGGCCCGCGCGCGTCCAGCCCGCTCATGGAGCGCATCAACGCCGTGACCGCCGACGCGGACACGCGCATCGTCGACCTGCAGGCCCGCCTGAACACCGAAACCAACAACACGACCGCCCTGGAGATCATCCGCGCCATGGAACAGGTGAAGGTCCAGGTCGAACGTGACGTCCTGGCTGCGCAGGCCGCCTACGCGCGGCAGACCGGCCGCGAGGACGTGGCCCTGGAGATCGAAGCGGTCCTGGCCGAAATGACGTCGCCGCGCGCGGTGCGTCAGCCCGTCGAGCGCCCGGCGCCCGACGCCGGCAACCGGTAGGGGCGGCGCACATGAAAACCATCACCACCACCATGGTGGCGGTGTGCCTGGGCCTGGCCCTGGCCACCACCGCCCTGGCCAGCCAGGGCCCGCCGGTGAAGATCCGGCTGATGGGCGACCCCCGCGGCGTGACGGAAGGGGAATCGTTCAAGGGATCCCTGGAAATCCTCATGGGCGCCAGCGCCCGGTTGGGGAGCTTCCGCTTCGAAGGCAAGGGCTGGCATGTCAGCCGCCTCGACGCGCCGCAGGACATCGCCCTCGACAAGGCCGGCCGCCTGGAAATCCCCTTCGAGGTCGAAGCCCTCGCCGGGGCGGACGAGCTGCAGTTCCGCTTCCAGTTCGACGGCGTGACGGTCACCAAGACGCTGAACCTGACCCGCCGGCACTTCGAACGCATGACCACGCCGGCCGCAACCCGGGAAGTGCCGTCCACGCCGGATCCGGCCCGTGATCCGTCATTGCCGACGGCCGGCCCGGTCCCCCGGAAACCCGCCGACAACGGCGCGGCGCTGTCCGATGCGGAGGACCAGAAGTCCGCGCTGAGCCGCACCATCAACGTCAACGGCCGCTTCATCTACCAGCGCGTCGACGGCGTGACCATGGGCGCCGACGGCGTGACGGTCAGCATCTACGACGAGGACACCGTTTCGGACGACCTGCTGGCCACGGTCGTGACCGATGCCTTCGGCTACTACAGCGCCAACGTCAGCACCAGCACGGCAGGGGAGAACGACCCCGACCTGTACCTCGAATTCGAGGCGGCCAACGACAAGGTCGTGGTCCAGGATGCCACCTGGGAGGCCAACTACTCCTGGAAGACCGGCGTCTGGAACAACTTCAGCGGCAGCACCCTGAACGTCGGCTGGCGGGCGCCCTCCGACGAGAGCGAACATCCCGCCCTGCACATCTGCACCGACATCTCGCGCACCTGGCGCTGGTTGCTGAACCACGAGGGCTACAACACGCCGACCACCGACGCACAGTGGCCCGACGGGGACACCGGGGCGTGGTACGTGCCCTACTGGGAAGAAGTCCACATCAGCACCGAGCACCAGTGGAACGAAGCAACGCACACCCACGAGTACGGACACCATTGGGTGAACATGTATGCCCTATCGGTATCCGCCGATTACTGCAACGGGATCTGCGATTTCGACGGCGACTGCGGCCACTGCATGTGGTGCGGGGAAACCGACCATGATGCCTTCTCCGAAGGCTTTGCCAACTGGATGGCCGACGTCCTGACGCGCAGCTATGAGAGCGAGTACGGCATCGCGCCCGTGTACTTCCGCAGCACGGAGTCCCTGCGTACCTGCGAGGTCAACGGCCTCTGGGGCAACCCCAATGTGACCGAAGGCTACTTCGGCGCGCTGCTGCGCGACATCGAAGACGACACCAATGACGATCACGGCATCTACCCGGGCGGCCTCGACGTCATGAGCCTGGGCACCGACGAGATCTTCGCTGTCGCCGACCTCGACCAGCCCACCACCCCGGCCCAGTTCCTGGCGGACTTCCGCAACCGGTACCCGGCCCTCAAGGAGGACCTGTGGGCGACGGCCCGCAACAGCGGCTACGACTTCGATGTCGCGCCGCCGGGGACCGTCACCAACCTGGGTTCCAGCAGCCACACCATCGGCGTGAGTTCCCCGGACCGGACCATCCGCTACACCTGGACCCGGGCCACCGACGACGCTTCGGGCATCCAGGGTTACGGTTTGTACATCGCCGCCATCGCAGGCATGCCCGAGACCGTCCTGGATATCGGCGACGTGACCAGCTACACGACCCCCGTGCTGTCGCCGGGAAACTACTATTTCAGCATCCGGGCCCTGGACAAGAAGGGCAACTGGAGCGCCGCATACCAGGCGTTCGGCCCCATCACCGTGCGAACGGCCGAGCCCTCGGACCTGGCCAGCTACCAACCGGCCGGCTGGCAGTATCCGCTGGTGCCCCGCAACGACGCCACCGCCGGCCTGGCGGCAGCTACCGTGTCGGCCACCCTCAATGGCGGAACCGCCAATACGTACTGGAACGTGTGCGGGATCAACCAGGGCGAGTCCGCCACCTCGACGGGCTTCACCACCGGGCTCTTCCTGGACGATGCGTTCGTGCTGTGGGCCAATTGGGGCAGTGTCGGCACCGGCGTGACCTTCCGCGGGTCCAACCTGGGAACGCTGAGCGTACGGGGCGGTCGCCATGCCCTGGCAGCCCACTACGACGCCACCGACATGGTCTCCGAGACCAACGAAACCAACAACAGCTACGGGCGCCAGTTCATCTGGACGCCGACCAACCTGGCCCTGGGCGTGCCGGTCACGCGCGCGGCTCCACCCGACGGCCAGGCCGGCTGGGACGACATCACCGGCGCCACTCTGTGGTATGACTGCGACGGCCTGCGCACCGGGACACCGGGCTGGTGGAACGCCGTGTGGGTCCGCGCCCTGGACAACACGCAGAACTACGACGCTCGCCTGCACGCCGTGTCCACCGGGGCGGAGGACGGCTTCGCCGCCAACCTGGCCTACTCGGCGCGGCCGGCCGGCTATCTCGACGCGGTGCTGACCAACCGCAACGTCGTGGCCGAAACCCAGTGGGATGTGGGCGTGCTCAACAACGCGGGAGGCACTGGTAATTACCAGGCGGTCCAGGTTGCCAGCACCGCCTTCACCTTCGGGGATTCGTTGACGGTGTCCATGGGCCAGGACGACTACCTGGACCTGCAGGAGTTCTACGTCGGCACCGCCAACGCCGGCTTTGTCAGCGTAACGGTGGACGTCGCCCCGGGATCCGGTCCGCTGACGGTGCTGTGGCTGCCGTCGACGTTTGCGACCGGGTCACTGACCAGCTACTCGGCAGCGGCGGCCACCGCCGACTCCACCGGCCGGGCCCGGCTGGACCTCACGATTACCACCGTCGGCTACCACTGCCTGGCGATCTACCGGGATCCCCGCAGCGGTGGCGGCCCGCTGCCGTACACCCTGGAGATCCAGAAGACGCCGCCCGACTTCCTGCCCCTGTTCGCCGCGGGTTGGCACGCTCCCATCGTGCCGAGGCCGGCGTTCGACGGCACGGCGGGCTCGGTCGCCCTGCCCGACACGCTGCACGGAAACGTGGCGTCGACCTACCTGAACTTCGCCGTGCGCAACGAAAGTCCGTCGGCCAGCCCGAGCGGGCTGCCCGTCTGGGCCTACATCGACGGTGTGTACCGGGCCTGGTTCGCCTGGCCTGCTTTCGGGGCCAACACGAACGGACTGTTCAACTGGAACTACGCGTGGAATTTCTCCGGCGGCCGGCACACGCTGGACACTCGATGCGATCCGCTCGGCACGGTGGAGGAAATCCACGAGGACAACAACGTCTACAGCGAGCAGTACGTGTGGTCACCGCTGGACGTGGCCATGGGCACGACCGCCGATCGCATCGCCCCGCCCGACCGCACGGGCGGTTGGGACCAAATGGCATCCAGCGTGCCCCTGTGGTTCAACTGCGACGGTCTGCGAATGCCCACCCGCCAGACCTGGTGGCAGGCCATGGCGGTCATGCCGGCTACCGGCAGCGACGTGGACGTGCGGTTGCACAACAAACTGTCGGGAGTGAAAAACGGTTTCGCGGCCAACCTGACGACGTCGGCGTGGGGCCTGGAATCGTCGGACTTCGTCCTGGTCGACTACAACATCGCGCCTGCGAAGGGCCTGGACGTGGGCGTGCTCAATGCGGGCGGTGCCTCGGGCTACACCGCCGAACACGCCGGCTCGACCTACGTCGGCGCCAACCCGCTGGGCGCCTTACCTGACGGGACGATCGAAAGCGGCCACATCATCGACCTGCTGGAGGTCTTCCTGGACCCGGCCACGCTGCCGGGCGGGTATTTCCTGGCTCAACTGCAGGAAGTGTCGGGCAACGTGGACTGGGGCATCTCCCTGCATCCGGCCGGAATTGATTTCATGGGCAAGTCCACCGTGACGCCCGACGGCGCTGCGTGGGCCGCGGGTCCCGGCGCGGGGGAATCCTTCGGCGTGTATGTGCCCGTGACCGGATACTATTGCCTTGCCGTGTGGAAGGCCAAATCGGACGACCTGACCAAGACCGGCGTCTATCGGCTGATCTTCGGCAACGGCATGACACCGGTGGGTGATACGCTGCCCTCGGCTACCGGCCTGGCCAGTGTCTCTCCCAACCCGTTCAATCCGCAGGCGACCATCGTGTTCAACCTCGCCCGACCCGAGCGCGCCGAACTGGCGATCTACAACCTCCAGGGTTCGCTGGTGCGCACCCTGGTCAGCGAGAACCGCGAGGCCGGAAGGCACGAGGTGGTGTGGAACGGGAAGAACAACGCCGGACAGCAGGTGGCCAGCGGGGTCTACATGGCCCGGCTCAGGGCCGGGGATGCCAGTTGGATGCACAAGCTGGTCCTGGTCAAATGACCCGGGCCTGATCCGGACGACCAACGCATGTGAACATGAGTGCCGGCCGCGCCCGACATGGGCGCGGCCGGACCCTTTCTGGACGGCGCAATCCAGGCGGCGTATTGTTCCGACGACCGTGCGACGAACCGACGCGCTCGCCAGCGCGACGCGCTCCGTCGACCACGATTCCCCAGTCAGCACCGCTCGAGCCGGGAGCCGCCCAACGCCCCGGCCATCCGGGAGACAAGTATGACCGCCCACCTCTTTTCCCCGCTTACCCAGCGCAGCCTCACCTTCCGCAACCGCGTGGTGATGGCTCCGATGTGCCAGTACTCGGCCGTCGACGGCGTCGCCACCGACTGGCACCTGGCGCACCTGGGCAGCCGCGCCGCGGGCGGCGTGGGCGCCATCATCGCCGAGGCGTCGGCCGTGCTGCCGAACGGGCGCATCAGCCCCGCCGACCTGGGCCTGTGGGATGACAAGCACATCGAGCCGCTGCGCCGCGCCTTCGCGTTCGTCGCCTCGCAGGGCTGCGTGCCGGGCATCCAGCTGGCGCACGCCGGCCGCAAGGCCTCGACGCTGGCGCCGTGGCTGGGCGGCACGCCGGTCGGCGGCGCGCAAGGCGGCTGGGACGACATCGTCGCGCCCAGCGCGCTGCCGTTCGCCGCGAACCACGCAACGCCGCATGAACTGGACGAGGCCGGCATCGCGACCGTGATCGAGGCCTTCGCCGCCGCCGCCCGCCGCGCGCACGCCGCCGGCGCGCAGCTGGTCGAGGTGCACGCCGCGCACGGCTACCTGGTGCACCAGTTCCTCTCGCCGCTGACCAACCGGCGGACCGACCGCTGGGGCGGCTCGTTCGAGAACCGCACGCGCCTGGCGCGCGAGGTCACCGCCGCCGTGCGCAAGGCGTGGCCCGACAGCCTGCCGCTGTGGGTGCGCATCTCGGCCACCGACTGGGTGGACGGTGGCTGGAACGAGGACGAGTCGGTGGAACTGTCGCGCGAACTGGCGAAGCTTGGCTGCGACGTGGTCGATGTCTCGACGGGCGGCACGGTGCCCGACGCGAAGGTGCCGGTGGCTCCCGGCTTCCAGGTGCGATTCGCGGAGAAGATCCGGCGCGAGGCCGGCGTGCCCACCGGCGCGGTGGGGCTGATCACCGAGCCCGCGCAGGCCGACGCCGTCGTGCGCGAGGGCCGCGCCGACGCGGTGCTGCTGGGCCGGGTGCTGCTGCGCGAGCCGCAGTGGGCGATCCACGCGGCACGCAGCCTGGACCAGCCGGCGCCGATCCCGAACCAGTATTTGCGGGGATTCTAGGGCCTGCCGCCTAAGGCGTGATCGTCACGCCGGGGTAGGTCGTCCGCGCCCACGGGATGTGCCCGCTGTCGGCGAACGAGATCAGCTTGGTGGCGCCGTCGGCCTTCACCTGGATGATCGTCACGCTGCAGTTGGCGATGCTCATCCCCAGCCACGCCTGCGGGTCCACGCCCAGCACCCGACACACCATCCAGCGGATGACGTTGCCGTGGCAGACGACGATGTCGTGCTCGTCGTGGCCCGCGGTCGCGGGCACCAGCAGGCGCGCCGCTGCAGCCTGCAACTGCGCGTCGCACTCGGCGGCCTCGCCCGGTTTCAAATCATCCATGATGTCCTGGCGATGCGTGGACGGCGTGCACTCGTGGATGTCGTCGCGGTGGACCGGCTTCAGGTCGGGGAACGACAGCGCGATGATGTCGGCGGTCTGGCGCGCGCGCGTCATCGGGCTGCACTGCAGCGACGAGAACGCGATCGGCATCGCCTTCAGCCGCGCGGCCACCAGCGCCGCCTGCTCGCGGCCCAGCGCATCCAGCTCGCAGCCCGTGTACTCGTCGCAATCCTTGTCGTGCACGTACTCGCCGTGGCGGATCAGGACCAGCGTGCGGATCGGCTGGTCCGCCGTCGGCAGGACGGCGTGGGCCGCGCCGGCGACGGCGCACAGCAGAAGGACCATGGCCGCGCGCGCGAAGATCACCCGATGATTCATGCTATTCCCCCACCGGAGGCAGGCGCAGCCTGAAGCCGCGCCGGTCGTGAAAATCGGGACGATCGGCCACGTGGGCCAGCGCCCAGTACGTGAGCGTGCCGTCGTCGGCCTCGAGCACCGCGCTCAGGCCCACCTCCAAACCGGCCGTGGCCAGCCCGAGCGGCGCCAGCGGCAGGTCGGCCTCGACCACCAGCACGCCGTTGCGGCAGGCGACACGCGGCGCGGCGTCGGCGACGGCCGCCTCGGGCCGGCCGCCCTTGCGGTGCCCGTCGAAGCGGTACAGGTTCCAGTCCCCCGACGGCGACAGGTTCCACTCGATGTACCCGGGGTCGCGGACGGCGCCCGCGAACACCTCCAGGCACGTGTGGCGCCACAGCCCGTCACACCGGGCCGGGGTCTCCGTGGACGGCGACGGCGTCTTCACGCCGCACCCCGTCACCTCGAACCGGCAGCGGAGGGTCTCCCCATCGCGCCGGACCGTCACCCGCACAACGACCGGAATGGCGGCCGGAGTTGTCGCGAATAGCTGAAGCTGGAATTCCTGTGTGTCCATGGCGCCTACACTACCGCTCCGTCCGCCGGTAGGCTATGGTTTTCGCGCCGCGGCCGGCCCGGCGCCCCCGCGGCGCCGCGCCCGCCTGAAGCCCCACGCCCCCCGGATTGGAGATCGATCCATGCGCCAGTTGACGCGAATCCTCACCACGGCCGCCCTGCTGCTGGTCGCCGCCAACGCCATAGCCGACGAGGGCATGTGGACCTTCGACAACCCGCCCGCCGATCAGTTGCAGAAGCAGTACGGATTCGCCGTGACGCCGGCGTGGCTCGATCACCTGCGCCTGTCGGCGGTGCGCCTGGGCGGCGGTTCGGGCTCGTTCGTCAGCCCGGACGGCCTGGTGCTCACCAACGCGCACGTGGCGCGCGGCCAGCAGCAGAAGCTGTCGTCGCCGGACCGCGACCTGGTGACCGACGGCTACGTCGCCGCCTCGCGCGCGGACGAACTCCAGTGCCCCGACCTGGAAGTGGTCGGGCTGGCCTCCTATGAAAACGTCACCGCCCGCGTCATCGCCGCGGCCCCGAAGGGCGCCGACGAGGCAGCGGCCCTGGCGGCCCGCCGCGCCGAGATGGCGGCCATCACGAAGGAGAGCCAGGACAAGACCGGCCTGCAGTCGGACGTCGTCACGCTGTACCACGGCGGCGAGTACTGGCTGTACCGCTACCGCGCCTACACCGACGTGCGCCTGGTCTTCGCGCCCGAGGAGACCGACGCCTACTTCGGCGGCGACGACGACAACTTCACGTTCCCCCGCCACGACCTGGACATGGCGCTGTTCCGCGTCTACGAGAACGGCCAGCCGCTCAAGAGCCCCGACTGGCTGCCGCTGAACGTGTCCGGCGCCAGGGAAGGCGACCTGGTGTTCGTGCCCGGCCATCCCGGCTCGACCAACCGCCTGATGACCGTCGCCCAGCTGAAGATGCAGCGCGACCACACCTACCCGCAGCGCGAGAAGTCCACGAAGGAATCCATCGCTTCGCTGCACGAGTACGGCGCGCGCGGCCCCGAGCAGGAGCGGCAGGCCTCGGCCGGCCTGTCCGGCCTGGAGAACGGGCGCAAGGTCGGGCACGGCGAGTACCTGGGCCTGCTCGACCCCAACGTCTGGGCCGCGAAGGAGAAGGAAGAGGCCGATTTCCGCGCCCGCGTCGCCGCCGACCCGAAGCTGCAGGCCCGCTTCGGCCAGGCGTGGTCACTCATCGAGAAGGCGCAGGAAGCGCGCCTGTCGCGGCTCGAGCAGCTGAACGGCCGCTCGCTGGGCCGCGGCGGCCTGGCGCGCACGGCATTGAGCCTGGTGCGGGCGGCCGCCGAGTCGCAGAAGCCCGACGCCGAGCGGCTCGAGGGCTACCACGACTCCCAGTTGCGCCGCCTGCGGTTCCGGCTGCTGTCGCCGGCGCCGATCTACCCCGAGTTCGAGCAGTTCCAACTGGAGCGATCCCTCAAGCGCATGCTCGACCGCCTGGGCCCGGACGACGCGTTCGCGAAGATCGCCCTGGCCGGGCAGACGCCGGCCGACCGCGCCACGACACTGGTGAACAACTCGAAGCTGGCCGACCCCGCGGTGCGCCAGGCCCTGCTGGACGGCGGTCCGGCCGCCATCGCCGCCAGCGACGACCCGTTCATCGTGATGGCGCGCGCACTGGACCCGCTGCTGGCCGACCAGGACAAGTGGGAGAAGGAGAACATCGATGGCCCCGAAACAGCCGGCGAGCAGCTGCTCGGCGCCGCGCGCTTCGCGGTCTACGGCAAGGCGATGGCCCCCGACGCCACGGGCACGCTGCGCCTGTCGTACGGCGAGGTCAAAAGCTACGCGTACAACGGCACCGTGGCGGCGCCGCTGACCACGTTCCACGGGCTGTTCGACCGCACGCTGTCGTTCGGCGGCCGCGCCCCGTTCCGCTGCTCGCCGCGCATGCTCGCCGCGCAGAAGACGATCGACCTGGCCACGCCGCTGAACTTCGCCAGCACCTGTGACATCATCGGCGGCAACTCGGGCTCGCCGGTGGTCGACCGCGAGGGACGCCTGGTCGGGCTGGTCTTCGACGGCAACATCGAGAGCCTGGTCGGCCGGTTCGTCTTCGACGGGACGGCCAACCGCGCCGTGTCCGTGCACGCGGCGGCCATCGCCGTCGCGCTGCGCGACATCTACGGGGCGGGCTACTTGTTGAAGGAGATGCAGCCCCGCTGAGCGTCGGCCCAGCGCAGGAGCATGTCGCGCAGGTCCTCGGCGCGGACAGGCTTGCTGAGGTAGTCGTCCATGCCGGCCTCAAGGCAGCGGTCGCGGTCGCCGGGCATGGCATGCGCGGTCATCGCGATGATCGGCGCCAGTGCGACCGGGCCGTCCAGCTTGCGGATGAGCCCGGTCGCCGCGTATCCGTCCAGTTCCGGCATCTGGCAGTCCATGAGGATGATGTCGTAGGCATTCTCGCGCGCCATCGCGACGGCCTCGACGCCGTTGGCCACCGTATCGACGCTGCACTCGAAGCGCGCCAGCGTCATCTGGGCCACCTTCTGGTTGAACACATTGTCCTCGGCCAGGAGCACGCGCAGCCCCTTCAGGGCGTCCGGCGAGGTATCGACCGCCTTGGCGTGCGCATGCTTCGGACCGGCCGCGGCTGCGATGTCGGCCGGTGTCGCCAGCGGCAGCGTCAACTCGAGGCGGAACGTCGACCCGACGCCGACGGTGCTCTCGGCCGTCACCTGCCCGTTCATCAGCCCGGCCAGCTGCCGACAGATCGCCAGGCCCAGCCCCGTGCCGCCGTAGCGCCGCGTGGTGGACGTGTCGGCCTGCGTAAAACGGCTGAACAGGTCCGGCAGGCGATCGGCCGGGATGCCGATGCCCGAGTCGATCACCGCGATCTCCCAGTGGACCACATCGGCACCGACGGCCCGCGCCGCCGCGACGATGCGCACACTGCCCTGCGACGTGAACTTGATCGCGTTGTTCAGCAGATTGGTGATGACCTGGCGGATGCGGCCGGCATCACCGACGACATCATCGAGGCCCACGGCATCAATGGTGACGGCGACATCCAGGCCCTTGGCCTGCGCCCCCGAGCGCATGAGCTCGGCCACCTCGCACACGATCGTGCTCATGTGGAGCGGATGCGCCTCGATCTCGAGCCGGCCCGCCTCGATCTTGCTGAAGTCCAGGATGTCGTTGATGATCGCCATCAGCGACTGGCCCGAGTTGTGGATGATCTTGGCATACTCCCGCTGCGCGGACGTCAGGTCGGTCTCCAGCAGCACGCCGGTCATGCCGAGCACGCCGTTCATGGGCGTGCGGATCTCGTGGGACATGTTGGCCAGGAAGTCGCTCTTGGCCTGGCTGGCGGCGTCGGCCTTCTCCTTGGCCACTGTCCGCTCGCGGATCTGGTCGAGCATCTCGTTGAACGCTTCCACCAGAACGTTCATCTCGTGGTCGTCCGCCGGGTCGGCCCGCAGCGTGAAGTCCTGCTCCTGGGACACGCGCCTCGCCACGAGCGCCAGCCCGGACAGCGGTCCGGTGATGCCCCGCTGCAACCGGTGCACGAGCGCCACCGCGCCGAGCGTGATCAGCAGGCAGGCCGCCCCGATCAGCGCGGCGTAGGCTACCTGCTGCCGGTGGTAGGCGTCCAGGCTGCCGACGATCAGGACCGAGCCCACGTGCTCGCCCTGCCAGACGACGGGCGCCGTGACAAGGTCGGCCGTGCCCGGCCCGAGGACGCCGCCGACGGCGAACACTGCCGGCGCGTGCGAGATATCGCCGAATTCGGCAAACGGCGCGCCGGCCGCGTCATAGAGGCGCGCACCCGTGACCTGCGGAAGCACGCGCAGCGAGGCCAAACTGCCGTCCGCGAATTCCTTGTCGTCGAACACCAGCGAGGCGGCGCAATTGGCCGCGACGATGGCGGCCACGCTCAACTGCTGGTTCTGCAGGCGGGCGCGCTCACGCCGCGCCTGGTCGACCGTCACGATGAGCGCGACGAGCATCATGGCGATGATGACCGGCACCGTGGCCATGAGGCTGAGGCGGCGACTGATCGACATGTGGCTGCGTCGCACCATGTCAGTCGCCCCCCTTCACGATCTCGGCGACCTTCAGCAGTTGCGAGCTCAGGCGCAAGCCGGCTCGCTCCGCGGCGTCGCGGTTGACCCGCAACTGGACGCGATTGCGCTCGCGCCGCATCTGGATCATGCCTCCCTGTTCACAGAAGCCGTCCAGCTCGCTGACCGTCAGCACGGGTCGGCCGGCCAGCGTCGCCAGGAGACTGCCCAGGGACGTCGCCTGCGAGCGCGAGATGTAGACGATCTGGACTTCGCCGAACGCTGCCGGCGACAGGGTATCGCGCAACGCGAGCCCACGGCCACGCACGGTCTTGTTCGCCAGCGAGAAGAGGGCCGGGTCGGAATCGTCATGACCGATCACGCCGATGCCGAACGCCGTGGTCGTCGCCGCGCTGTCGGGCCAGGAAACGACCTGCGCCAGGTTGAACACGATGCCGGCCTTGATCTGGGCTTCGGGCGTCGACGTGGCGGGCAGCTGGCCGGCGCACGCCGGCCCGCTCGCCAGCGCGCTTACGAGCGCCAGCCCCGCTGCAACAGCCATGATCCCGGATCTCGGCAAATCCCACCTTCCGTGTTCAATGGACGGCACAACGGGGCCACCGCAGCCTCGAACCCGCCGCGGCGGCGCCCCGGGGCGACCACCATCCGTTCATGGTATCGGCATGTGTCGCGGCCGTTTGAGGGTGATTTGTGCTCAATTTTCCCTCATTGCGGCCGATGAGATCCGCTGACGGGGCGAAACCGGCGGCGACGCCGGGCGGCTTTGTCGTTCCGTACGTCGTGATTGTCCCGGGAGGATTCGATGCTCCGGTTCCGGCAGGCTTGCCTGACATGCGTCGTTGCGCTGGCGGTGTCCGCCGGCGTGCCGGCGTCTGCGCAGGAAGCCACCCCGGATGGGGCCGGCACCGACTACACGACCTTCAACCTGGACGAACTGACCGGCATGGACGTGGTCTACGGCGCCGCCAGCTACGACCAGAAGATCACCGACGCCCCGGCCTCGGTCACCGTCATCACCGCCGACGAGATCCAGGCCCACGGCTACCGGACGCTGGCGGACGTGCTCGCCTCGGTGCGCGGCTTCAACATCTCCTACGACCGCTCCTACGACTACGTAGGCGTGCGCGGCTTTTCGCGTCCCGGGGACTACAACACCCGCGTTCTGCTTTTGCACGACGGCCACCCGGGCAACGACATCGTCTACGGCACCGCGGCCGCCGGGCCGGAGATGACCGTGGACCTCGCGATCGTCAAGCGCATCGAGATCATCCGCGGCCCGGGCAGCGTCCTGTACGGCGCGGGCGCGTTCTTCGCCGTCATCAACCTGGTGACCTACGACGGTGACGAACTGGGCGATGCCGAGGTGACCGCGGAATACGGCAGCCGCCAGCGACTGGGCGGCCAGGCCGCCTGGGGCGGGACGGTCGGCAGCGGCGGCAGCCTGTTGCTGGCTGGCAGCGCCTTCCGCGACGAGGGCGACGACCTGTACTGGCCGGAATACGATGATCCCGCGACCAACAACGGCGTGTTCGAGAACGGCGACCGCGAAGTGGCGAGGCATGCCTATGCGAAATATGTCCGCCCGGGCCTGCAGGCCACCGCAGGCTGGGTCCGCCGCGACAAGCGGATACCTACCGGCGACTGGGGCATGATCTTCAACGACACGGGCGCGGTGGTGAGCGACGAGCGCGTTGCCCTGGATCTTTCCGGGGACCGTCGGTTGTCGGCCGACGCCTCGCTGCGCGGGCGACTGTCCTATGACGATTACACCTGCCGGGGCGATTACCCGTACGACGTCGCCGAAGAAGGCCAGCCCCTGCAGCGCGCCGTCCAGCACGACGAGGCCCACGGCATCTGGTGGAGCGGCGAGCTCCAGGCCAGCCTGCGCCGCGGCAGCCATCGCTTCGTGGCCGGCGCCGACTTTCGTCGCTCCACGACCGCCCGACAGACGAGCGTCGTCGTGGATCCGTTCGAGTCACTGCTCGACATCGACGGGACGATGGACAATGCCGGCGTCTATGTGCAGGACGAGTGGACCCTCGGCCAGCCCGCCTCGCTCTACCTGGGCCTGCGCGGCGACTCGTACCGCAGCTTCGGCGGCAACCTGACGCCCCGCTGCGGCCTCGTCACGCGCCCCGACCGGCGCACGACCGCGAAGATCCTGTACGGCGAGGCCTTCCGCGCCCCGAACGCGTACGAACTCTTCTACAGCGACGGCATCTCGCAGAAGCCGAATCCCGGGCTCGAGCCCGAGTGCGTGCGCACCTGGGAAGCCGTCATCGAGCGCGAACTGTCCGATCGCCTGCGCGTGGGCGTGTGCCTGTACGACAACCGGATCACGGGGCTGGTCGACCAGATTGTTGATCCCGACGACGGGATGATCGTCTTCCGGAACGTCGCCGATGCTTACACGCGCGGCGTCGAGATCGATGTCGATGCGCGCCTGATGCCGGGCCTGCGCGGGCGATTCAGCCTGAGCGCCCAGCGGGGCGAAGAGGAATCCAGCGAGACGCCCCTGACCAATGCGCCCGCGCGCCTGGTGAAGCTCAACCTCACGACACCCCGCCAGGGTGCGGCCCTGGCCGGCGCGCTCGAGGTCCAGCACGTCAGCCGGCGTGGGACGCTGGCCGGCGCCTGGGCTCCCGCCTACACCGTGGTCAATCTGGACGCGACCTGGTGGACACCGGTCCGCGGCCTGCAGTTCGACCTCGCGATCGACAACGCCCTGGACGAGCGCTATGCGGACCCCGGCGCCGCGCACCAGGTGCAGGACGTGCTCGCGCGCGAGGGACGCCGGCTGACCGGCCGCCTGGGCTGGCACTGGTAGGCGCCGCTTCCCCCGCTCCCCGGATTCCGACTAGTCGTCGCCGCTGAGGTAGCGCGAGAGTTTCTCGCGGCTGTGCTCGTCCTCGTGGCAGTAGATGCAGAGGTTTTCCCAGTTGGATCCGTCGGCGGGATTGTGGCTGTCGTTGCCGTCCTTGTGGTGGACGGTGAGCAGGTGGCGATCCTTTTCGGTGAATTCGCGCGCGCACTTGGCGCAGATCATCCCGTGCAGGGCCAGCGACAGTTCCCGGTAGTTGGAGCGCGGCGAGGCCAGCGACTTCAGTTCCTTCAGGCGACGCGCGATCTCCTCGGGCGTCTGCGGTGTCGCCGGCCCGCGCTTCTTGCCGCCCCTGCGGTAGGATCCACCCAGTGACACGACGTCCACCTCCTGCCCGCTGACCCGCCCAACGATCGCTGCCGGCGGATCGTAGCAGTCGCGTCGGGGCCCGGCAAGGCATCTGCCGCCGGACCCCGACGTCCACCGCACAGGCGTCACTTCACCAGGGTGACCTTCGTCGCTTCGTGCAACCCGGCGCCCGACACCGTCACCAGGTAGACACCCGCGGGCATCACGCGCCCGTCCTCGCCGGCGCCGTCCCAGGCCAGTTCGTGGCGCCCGGCCTCCTGCTGCAGGTCGACAGCCAACTGGCGCACGAGGCGGCCCGCCGCGTCATGCACCGCCGCGCTCACTCCCGAGGCGGCCGGCAGCGTGTAGCCGATGAGCGTGCGCGGGTTGAACGGATTGGGCGCGCTGGCCAGGGCCAGCGTGACGTGCGCCGGCACGTCGCCGACGCCCGAGGCGACCTGCACTGTGACGGTGCCCGTCATGCCGAACACCAGGTGCGGGCGGCAGAAGTACGGCACCGTGCCCGGCGCGGTGAACGTGTACGAGAACATCGTGGTGGTCGGAGTGAGCGATGCGTCGAACTTCTTGCCGACGTTCGGATCCGCCAGGCTGGCGCCGTTGGTCACCGTGTGGAAGCCGGCGGTCCAGACCCACTGCACCGTGTCGCCGACGTTGATGACGAGGTCAGGCGGCGAGAAGGACATATCGACTTGCGTGACGACATGGGTCGCGGCCGCCGCCGGCGAGGCGACGAGGATGGCCAGCACCACCGACGCTAGGGCCGGGTGCAGGAAGCGCGGGATGATGTTGCGGAACAGCATGGTTCGTTCCCCCCAGGACAGAAGTAGCCCCGGCCGGATGGCTCCGGCTGGTAAGTGAACGGACCGCATGGGGCACAATAATGAGGATCAATGTCATCGTCAATAGCGAGGTGGATCCCGGAAAGAGAATCGCCCCGCCACCTTGCGGCAGCGGGGCGATATCCGTCAGTGCGTGGGCTGGATTACCAGCGGCCGCCGCCGCCGCCACCGCCGCCACGACCGCCGCCGTAGCCACCACGGCCGCCGCCGCCACCACCACCGCCGCCGCCGCTGCGCGGACGGTCCTGGGCCTCGTTGACACGGAGGGCGCGGCCGCCGATTTCCTTGCCGTCGAGGGCCTGAATCATCGCCTGCAGGGCGTCATCGTCGACTTCGACGAAGCCGAAGCCACGGGGACGGCCCGTCTCGCGGTCATTGATCAGCGCCACCGAATGCACGGTGCCATGCTGGCCGAACAGCTGGGAAATCTCGTCCTCGGTTGCGCTGAAGGGCAGGTTACCCACGTACAGTTTCTTCACAGTCGTCTCTCCAAATGCCGGCTGTCCGGCTTACAAGCCCGCAGGGCCGCCGGCCAGTTCCGACGACGCCCCTTGCGCTTCAAACTGGCCCGGCCGGTGCCGAGCCGCATCCCCCGAAGGCCAGGGAAACTACAAGCCGCTGCCCCACAACGCCTTATGGCGCGGTCGAGACCGGCGACATGATCGCATCCGTTTCGCGGCTGGCTGATCGAAAATGACCGGCAAGGGCGAATGTGGCGCAATTCCCTTGGAACGTAATGCAAGATCCTCATCAGCGCAATATTTTTGAGTGCCCCCGGGCGGCCGGATTTTTTCCGCCGATCCGACCGCGGTTCGGTGCTTGGCCGCCTGTAGCTTCTGGCGTTATCGTGACTGGGGAGGGGGTTTGTCGTGGTCGGGTTCCTGCTCTGGTGCATCCTGTTCGTACTGTGCTGGCCGGTTGCCCTGCTGGGGTTGATCCTGTACCCCATCGTCTGGCTGCTGCTGCTGCCGCTGCGACTGATCGGCATCACCGTCGGCGCCGTCCTGGCCCTGGTCAAGGCGATCATCTTCCTTCCCGCCCGCCTGCTGGGGCACCGCCCGGGCAAGTAGCCCGGCGCCACACCAACCTCGCCCTGCGCCGCGGAGAAGCCATGTCCCAGACCCCGAACCGGCCCGCGCCGGTCGATCGGGCAGCCTTGGCGCGCCAGGTCGCACCATTTGGTCGCTCGTCCACCCGCAAGGGCACGTGGCAACTCGTCAACACGGTGATCCCCTACGTCGGCCTGCACGTACTGATGGTTTACGGTCGCCTGCACGAATGGCCCCTGGCGGTGACACTGGCCCTGGTGCTGCCGACGGCGGCCCTCATGATGCGCGTCTTCATCTTCTTCCACGACTGCTGCCACGACTCGTTCTTCGACTCGCGCACGGCCAACCGCATCGTGGGCACCATCACCGGCGTCCTGACGTTCACGCCGTTCGATGACTGGAAGTACTCGCACGTGCGGCACCACACGACCGCCGGCGACCTCGACAACCGCGGCACGGGCGACATCTGGACGATGACGGTGGACGAGTACCTGGCCGCCCCGCGCCTGAAGCGCCTGGGCTACCGACTGGTGCGCAACCCGTTCTTCCTGCTGCTGGTGGTGCCGTTCTACCTGCCGCTGATCGCCTACCGCATCCCGCGGCCGTCCGCGGGGCGCGCGGCCGTCCTGAGCGTGCTGCTGACCAACGCGGTGCTGGCGGCGATCGCGATCACGGCCTGGCGGACCATCGGCCTGCAGAACTACCTGATCGTGCAGTTGCCGGTGATCGTCATCGCCTGGACCAGCGGCGTCTGGCTGTTCTACGTGCAGCACCAGTTCGACGGCACGCACTGGCGCCGACACCACGAGTGGGAACCGATGGAAGCCGCGCTCAACGGCAGCTCGTACTACAAGCTGCCGCGCGTGCTGCAGTGGTTCACCGGCAACATCGGCCTGCACCACATCCACCACCTGCGGCCGCGCATCCCCAACTACCACCTGCAGGCCTGCCAGGACTCGGTGCCGTCGCTGCAGCGCGTCAAGCCGCTGACGATCAGGCGCAGCCTGCGCTCGGTGGCGATGAATTTGTGGGATGAAAGACAGCAGAAGCTGGTCAGCTTCAGGGCGATCAGGGGGATGCCGCGGCGGGCGGGGTCGCGGACGGCTTCGCCGGCGCGGTGAGGCGGGCGCGCCAGCCATCGGTGAACATCTGCAAGGGAACTGGTGATGACGAACCCGGAACGCCTGCAGGAAATCCTGGCCGGCGCGATCGCACTGCCGCCCGCGCGGCGGGCAGCCTATCTCGACGCCGCCTGCCGCGGGGATGCGCCGCTGCGGGCCGAGGCCGAGGCGGCGCTCGCGCTCCACCTCCAGGCGGGACTGGCCACGGACGCCCCGACCCAGGGCATCCCGGGGAGCGAGGCCGCCACGGTTTTGCAGGACGGCGGGACGATGGGCCACGCGGCCGACCTGAGGGAAGGACCGGGGTCCCGGATCGGCCCCTACAAGCTCCTGCAGATCGTCGGCGAAGGCGGCTTCGGCACGGTGTTCATGGCCGAGCAGGAAGAGCCGGTCCGGCGCAAGGTGGCGCTCAAGATCATCAAGCTGGGAATGGACACGCGCCAGGTCGTCGCTCGCTTCGAGCAGGAGCGGCAGGCGCTGGCGATGATGGACCATCCGAACATCGCGCGGGTGCTGGATGCGGGAGCGACGGAGACGGGCCGGCCCTTCTTCGTGATGGAGCTGGTCAAGGGTGACCCGATCGTCGAGTACTGCGACAAGAACAACCTGAGCATCAACGAACGGCTGGAACTGCTGGCGGAAGTGTGCAGCGCCGTGCAGCACGCGCACACGAAGGGGATCATCCACCGCGACATCAAGCCCAGCAACGTCCTGGTTTCGACGCAGGACGGCAAGCCGCACACGAAGGTCATCGACTTCGGAGTCGCCAAAGCCACGGCCGCCAAGCTCACCGAGATGACGCTCTTCACCGAGCACCGGCAGATGATCGGCACGCCGGAGTACATGAGTCCCGAGCAGGCCGAGGGCAGCCTCGACATCGATACCCGCACCGATGTCTATGCCCTGGGCGTATTGGCGTACGAACTGCTCACCGGCACGACACCGTTCAGCGGCAGCGAACTCCGCTCCGCCGCCTACGCGGAGATCCAGCGGATCATCCGCGAGGTCGACCCACCCAAACCCAGCGCACGCCTGGGCAACAACACCGAAACCCTCGCCGGCGTCGCCGCCCGCCGCCACACCGAACCCCAGCGACTGGGCGCCATCGTCCGCGGCGAGATCGACTGGATCGTGATGAAGGCGCTGGAGAAGGACCGCCAGCGCCGTTACGAGACGGCAAACGGCCTGGCTATGGACATCCGGCGGTACCTGGCGGGCGAGGCCGTGGTCGCCGCGCCGCCCAGCAGGGCCTACCGGTTCCGGAAATTCGTCCGCCGCAACCGGGTGATCGTGACGGCGGGCGGCACGGTGGCCGCGGCGCTGGTCGCGGTCAGCGTGGTCACCGCCGTCGCCGCCTATCGGCTGAACGTGCAGAAGCAGGAACTGGCCAGGGAGAAGACAATCTCCGACCAGAGGCTGGAGACCTACCGCACGACCGTGTCGCAGCTGGTGAACCGGGCCCCGCAGCTGCTCGAGGGCGCGCCGGTGGGATCGGGCACGCGGGAGGAACTGCTGGCCCTCGTGCGGTCCGCGCTGCAGGAGTCGGAAGACGCCGGGGCGGTCGGACCGGCGCGCCGGTACGGCCTGGCGGCGGTCGCGATCCGCGAGGGGGATCGCCTCCGGTCCCAGGCGGTGGCGGACCTCGCGCAAAGCGACCGTCTCGAAATCGCTTCCGATCGCCTGAAGCAGGCCGCCGAGAAGTACACGGAAGCGGAACGCATCTTCCGCGAGGTGTACGACTCGCATCCCGAGGACGCTTCCAAGGCGGCCGCAAACCTGGCCACCGGGCTGTCGGGACTCGCCAGCGTGCTTGCATTGCAGTCGAAGCCGATGGCCGAAGTCGTGCCGGTCCACAAGAGCGCCGTCGCGCTGCGGCGCGAGTCGCTGGCGGCGGCACGGCCGGACGACAAGGACGACGTCGCCCGCCGGACACAGGAGCTCGGGACGGCGCTGACCAACTATGCCGCGTTCCTCTTCGCCAACCGGTCGGCTGATGTGCAGCGCTTCGCCGCGCGCTCGCTGGAGCTGACCACCGAGTCGTGCGGCCTGCTTCAGGACGCCGTCGCTTCGCAGCCGGCATCCAGTGACATCGGCGCGGGCGCCCGCGCTGACCTGGCCGATGCGCTTTCCCTGCGGGCCATGAGCGCCGAAGCGCTCGGGCAGTTCGACGAAGCGGCCCGGTCACTCGCCGAAGCGGTGGCTGTCTGCCGGCAATTGTGTGCGGATCATCCCAATCGATACTCCTACCGCGCGCGTCTGGTGACGACCGCGAACCGGTACGGAGATTACCTCCTCGGCCACAACGCCGACGCGAAGGAGATCGCCCGGCTGTATGCGCTGGCGATGCAGGCGCTCAGGCAGACGCTGGCCGAGCCGGAGATGCGTGATCTCCAGAACGGCTCCAACGGCCTGGCCATGCAGTTCTATCGACTGGGACTGGCCGAATTGCTGCAGGGCGACCGCGGAAAGGCCAGGGAGCAGTTCGCGCATTGCGCACTCCTGCGCGAGATGGCCTGGCATGACAGCCTCGACGAATTGCAGGGCGCCGGGCAGTCGGACCGTCTCATCACGCAGCGGATCGAGTTGATGCTGGCCCAGGCCCGTGGCGGACAGGCGGATTCCGCGATCGCCCACGCCCGCTGGCTCTTTGATCGCGCCGGGCAGCTGACCCGAAGCGACCCGGCAACCCGGACCCAGGCCGGCGGATTCAGCGCTGACCAGTTGTTCGTGTTCTCGGCGGCAGGCTTCGGCCTGGCGTCCGAGCAGGTTGCCCCCGGACGCCGAACGGACATCGTCCGCAGCGCGATCGAATCGACCGCACTGGCCATCCGGAGCGGATACCGCGATGCCGACTACCTGCTGCGGGATCCTGATTTCGCCCCGTTGAGAACGGTCAAGGAGTTCAGGGACCTGGTGGCGGGCATGGGCGGATCCAGAGCGAAGTAGTCGTCCTGCGGCGCGACCACCGTCTCACCTGGCCCATGGGCCTGTTCCCAGCCGCCGCCCTGCCCCGCCGTCTGGTCCATCTCCGGCCAGTCCGTGGTCGTCGGCGCCTGGTCGAACCCGAACGCCAGCTGCGGCGGCGAACGTGCCGGCAGCACCGCGGGCGGCTGCGTCGGCTCGCCGATGTGATCGAGGATCCGCTCGATCGTCGGCGCGTCGAGCACGAACGCAATGATGCGCATCGGCTCGCCGCACTTCGGGCACTTCAGGGGGAGGCATTCGTAGATGCGCGCCAGGAGCAGCGCCCAGCAGCGCGCCAGCTTGCGGCGGAAATCCGGCTTGGGCTCGGCTTCGTCAGGATCGTTGGAGGGCGCGGCGAACCCCGTCCGGAGGGAGCCGTCGCTGGCGGTGGACACGTCGCAGCGAGCACGCACGCTCCCGAACGCCTTGCGGCGGCGGGAGATGGTGAGGCCGGCGGGGACTTGCGCCGGCGCAAGCGGATTGGCGTCGGCCGTCCTGCGGCGGGGAATCAACCCGGGCGACGCAAGGGGCGAGCCCAGGTGCGACATGGTCTCGCGAGGATGACGGTCCATGCCCAATGCGTCTCCTGCGGCGATCACCGAACGTAATAGGGTGAATCCCTTGAGCAGTCGCTGCCGGCGCAGCTATAATGTGGGCAATATGTTGTCGGCATCGCAGTGGCTGGGGCGCAATCCCTGCAACCCGGTCCCCATGCGCTACTACACGAAAGCACCCGGCATGCGTGAATTCAGCGTTGTTGTCGAACGGGACCCGACAACGGGCCTGTATGTCGGCTATGTTCCCGGTTGGGCCGGTGCACACAGCCAGGGCACGTCGCCGATGGAGTTGGCGGCCAACCTCAGGGAGGTCGTGATGATGCTCCTCGAGGACGGGGAGCCGAAGTTCGAATCGGAGTTCATCGGCGTGCAGACCCTGCGCGTGGCTTGACGGTGGGACGAGAGGTAACAGAAACTGGTCAGCTTCCGCCCGGTCAGGCGCTTGCCGCAGCGTCCGCCACGACGTACAACACCGCCCGCGCCGTCACCCGCGCCTGCTCCTCGGGCGCCGGCAGCCGAAACGCCTCATGGCAGAACACCTCGACCTCGAAGCGCTCACCGGGAACCACCTCGACTTCAAATCGACCGTCAGGCAACTCGCGCTGCAGGTAGTCGAGCACCAGCTTCTTCTTCAATGAATCGCGCGCGATCTCGCAGCGGTAGCCGGGGCCATCCGGCAGCCGGCGTTGCACGAACTTCAGGTGGCGCGCCACCAGCCACGACTGCCCCTCGGGCGCGAACGGCGCGGCGAACGCCAGGCGCGGCTGCGCCAGGTCCGCGGCCTCGAGGCCCAGCACCGTTCCCCACGGCGCGAACCGCTCGGCCACCGCGGCCCTGAACTGCGGATCGCCCTTCCAGCGCCCGGTCACGTGCGCGGCGCCGGCAGCCGACCACATCAGGCCCAGCCGATCGTGCCCGACGATGCGGCACGGGAAGTCCTTCACGCCCCAGCGCGACGTGCCCGGTCCCTTGAACGTGTCGACCAGGTCGGGATCGGCCAGCATCAGCGCGCGGCCGAGCGCGGCGGCCATGTACGTGCGGGGCAGGCCGGCGGCGGCGGGGCCGAGGTCGACGAGGAAGGCGCACTCGACGCGGTCGCGACGCGCGGTCAGGATGCGGCGGCGGATCTCCGGCACCGTCGAAGTTGCGGCGCGCTCGGTGCGCGGCGGGCGCGCGGGCGCGTTCGCGGCGGCGGCGCGGACGTCGTTTGCCCGTTTCGGGTCCGGCGCGCCGGCCGGGCCGGCCAGCCCGCGCAGGCTCAGCGCGTGGACGCGGCGCACGGGCTCCTCGGGCGTGCCGATGACCAGCGGCGGCGGGACGGGAGCGCCTGTGGCGGCTTCCTCCCCCACGCCCGTCTCGCGCGCGAGCCGCGCCAGGAAGTCGACCGCGAAACCGCCCGTGATCGCATCGTAGTAGACGTAGCCACCCTCGCGCACGGCGCCGACCACGGCGCGCCACACGGCGCGCGCATCGCCGGCGGGAGTCGCCTCACCTTCGACGGCGGCGTTCGGATGCCGCCCGCTGACCAGCGCCTGCGAAACGACAGCCTCGGGATCGCGCGCGGCGGCGCGCACCTGGAAGCCGGCGCGCTTGGTCGTGATGGCGATGCGCCGCACCATCTTCGCCACCAGTTCTGGCGACGGCGGCGCCTCGTAGACCAGCGGCGTGGACGGGAAGTGCACCAGCGGCGTGATCGAGAAGATGATGCGCGGGCGACGGCCCTGCCCCTCCAGCTCTTCCTTGAACCAGGCCAGCAGCGCGGCGTACTCGGCGAAGTCGTCGTCCTCTTCGCGACCGGTGGCGATCAGGAAGATCTTCACCTGGCGCATCTTCGCGCCCGCGATGGCGCTCAGGGCGCGCCGCAGTTTTTCATCCTCGAGCCGCTTGTTCAGGTAGGCGCGCAGGCGGTCGGAGATGCCCTCCATCCCGCAGGTGATGCTCGTCTTGCCGACGGCGTGCATCAGCTCGAGCATGCGCGGGTCGCCGGCCAGCTGGTCGAAGCGCTGGCTCTTCAGGCCGATGCGGTCGAAGCGCTGGCTGAGCCGGTCGATGATGCCGCGGATGTCCTCGTGCATGTCGAAGTTGAAGCTGAAGACGTCGGCGCGGTGAGCGCCCGACCACGCCTTCAGTTCGCGCGCGCGCTGGTCGATGTCGGCGCCCGGCACGCTGCGGTAGCGCGGGTGCAGCCACGACTCGTAGCAGAAGCTGCACTTCCAGCGGCAACCCTCGGTGATCGGCACGGTGATGATGCCGGTGCGCGAGGGGTCGTAGCTGACGGGCATCGCCGCGGCCGAGGGCCATGCGGACGCGGCGGCAGGCTCTTCGACCGCAGCGTCGGCGCCCTCGGCGACCGGCCCCGGCCGCTCGCCGGTCACCGCCGGCGCAACCGCCTCGCCGGGCAGGATGAAGCCCGGGATCGTGCGCAGGGTCTCGAGGATCGCCCGCTTGCCCAGCCCCGCAGCGCGACCGTCGCGGCAGCGGCCGAACAGGTCGGCGATGGCGGCGGGGTCATCCCCCACGAAGATGCCGTCGACGCCGCCCTCGTCGCTGTACAGCGCGGCCGCCGCCCCCACGCTGGCGCCGCCGGCGATGACCAGGGGCGCGCCGGGGTCGTCCAGCCGCTCACGGCGATCGGTCGGGATGCCGCTGCGCAGCAGCATCGCCGCCAGGTTGACCGTCTCCTGGGGCACCGACAGCGAGACGCCCAGGCAGTCGAAATCGCGGGCGCCGCGCTTGGTCTGGGTGCCCAGCAGCCACGGAACCCCTTCCTGGCTCATCAGTTCGCCGTCACGGGGCGGCGGCAGCCAGGCCAGGTCGGGATAGATGCCGCCCAGGCCGTCGATGATGGCGTGGATCAGCAGGTGGGACGTCGAGACGGCGGTGTCGCGGTAGGTGGACAGGCGGGTGATCAGGATCCGGTAGGGGCGGCGGTCCCACTCGGCGGCCGGGATCGTGTTGATCTCGCCCCCGCGCAGCCAGGTGCCGCCCGCGCTCAGGTGGGGCCACCGGCGCTGGTACCAGTCGACATGGGTTGAGGAGGTGGCGTCCATGGGGGTGAAGATGAGGCCCCGGAGCCCGGTCGGAAACCGGAAAAACGACGGTGCGGTCGAAGATCGAAAAATGATAGTAAATATTCAAAAAATGGGTGCATAACCCCCTCGAAATGCGCCCGCCCATTGCGCCAACATGATGAAATATGCTACCCTTACAGAGGCACCCGGAGCGCACGGACGCGCCCCGTCGCGGCGGGAGCCAGATATACCCTGCCGCCCCCATCATCATTTCGCACCGGAGGCCGTCCATGCATCGCCCCTGCAAGGGCTACGCGCCCCTGTTGTTGTTCCTTGTTGCCATCGCCGGCGCACCCGGCAATGCCACGGCCGCGGCGCCTGCCGGAGAAGTCATCCACGAAGGCCGCTTCGACGCCGCGCAGTTGCGGTGGGTGGCGCAGGCCGACGGCAACGTTGCCGCCGAACTTCCGGACACGCGCCTGGTCCCGGTGCCGGGACGCGCCATGCTGCCGAACCGCGAGATGCTGCTGCTGGTGCCGGCCGATCGCCGCGTGGCGGGCGTCGTGATCGAACCGCTGTCGACGTCGCTGATGAAGGTGCCCGGGCAGATGGCCCTGGCCGCGGACGTGACGACAAGTTCGGGCGGCCGGCTCGGCGCCGCCGACGTGGCCGCTGCGCTGGACAAACGCGCGACGACGGGCGAATGGGTGGCCACGTGGTCGACGCACCTGTGGCGCGGCTACCAGCTGCTGGCCGTGGCGGTCACGCCGCTGCGCCCGCTGGCCGGCGATGCCGGCGCCTGCGAATTCCTTTCCGACTACGCGGTGCGCGTGGTGTGGGCCGATGGCGGCGCGCCCGATGTCGCCCAGCGCGAACGCCTGGTGCCGGGCGAGGCCGAGGACAACCGCCAGGTGCTCGCGCGCCTGGTGGCCAACCCCGAGGCCGTTTCGGCGATGCGCCGCGAGGACGGCGCCCTGGTCAGCGCGCCCGCCGGCTTCACGCCGGACAAGACCCCCAGCCTGACCGGCAGCCCGGTCACCTGCCTGATCATCACCAGCAGCGCGCTGGCCCCCTCGTTCCAGGTGCTGGCCAACTACCGCACCGCCCGCGGCATGCCCACGGTGGTGGCGACGCGCGAGTACATCGCCGCCAACTTCCGCAACGGCGCCGACATCCAGGAAACCATGCGCATGTACATCCGCGACGCCTACACGAAGTGGGGCGTGCAGTACGTGCTGCTGGGCGGCGACTCGGACGTGCTGCCTCCGCGCTACATCGACAACACGCTCTACCCGCCCAACAGCTTCACGTCCATCCCGTGCGACCTGTACTTCGCCTGCCTGGACGGCAACTGGAACGCCGACGGCGATGCCTGGTACGGTCAGCCGGTGAAGTACGACAAACCGGGCGACAACGTCGATTTCGCCTCCGAGGTCTACATCGGCCGCGCGCCGGTCAGCTCGGCGACCGATGCCGCGACCTTCGTGCAGAAGGTCATCAACTACGAGTCGTTGCCGGCGGGCACCGCGTGGCCGAGCCGCACGCTGTTCGCGGCCGAGGTGCTCTTCCCCGAGGACTGGGCGCCGGGCGACCAGATCCTGCTGGACGGCGCCGGCTACGCCAACGAGCAGGTCACGACGCTGATCCAGCCCTGCACCGACCTCCAGGTGCTGCGGATGTACCAGACCGACGCGGTCTACCCGCGCGACCTGTCACTGACGCGCGCTGCCCTGATCGACTCGCTGAACGGCGGCAACTACGGCATCGTCAACCAGATCGGGCACGGCTATTTCTTCAACATGTCGGTCGGCGACGCGAATTTCATGACCACCGATGCCGACAACCTGGTCAACGGCACGCACCAGTTCTTCCTGTTCGGCCTGAACTGCGCCTCGGCGGCCTTCGACAACAGCTGCCTGATGGAGCGTTTCGTGCAGAACCCGGACGGCGGGGCCGTGTGCGCCCTCGGTTCGTCCCGCGAGGCCTTCCCGACCGCGGCCAACTCCTACCAGCAGGAGTTCTTCCGGAACTTCTACTGCGTCGGCGAGCACCGCCTCGGTCGCCTGCAGATGCTCAGCCGCCTGCCCTGGCTGGCCAACACGGTCGACAACTACCTCGACCGCTGGACCTACGAGAACTACACGCTGCTGGGCGACCCCGCCCTGGCCCTGTGGAGCGCGGCCCCGCGCACAGCGACGGTGACGGCGCCGACGAGCATCGCCGCCGGCCAGCGAACGGTTAGCGTGACGGTGACTGTGAGCGGCGTCGCCGTGCAGGGCGCCACCGTCTGCCTGGCCAAGTCGAACGAGGAACTCGTCTACGGAACCACGGATGCGACCGGCGCGGTGTCGCTGTCGGCTCTCCTGCCGAGCGCAGGCACGGCGACGTTGATCGTGACCGGGCACAACCTGGCGACGACAACGCGCTCGATCCCTGTGACGCTGAGCGGGCGCTACCTGAAGATCACCGGCATGCCGTTCGTGGACAACGGCACGGGCGGCAGCATCGGCAACGGCAACGGCGTCGTCGACGCCGGCGAGCGCATCGCTTTCACGCCGACCTACATCAACTCGGGCACGACCTCGGCCACGAGCCTGCGCGGCGCGCTGACGACCACCGCAGTGGGGGTCACGGTCGTGACCACCAGCGTCTCGGTCACCAACGCCGCCGCCGGCGCCAACACGGCCGCGACCGCGCCCATCCTGGTCGATTTCGCCAGTTCCATGCCCGACGGCTACCCGGTAACCTTCAAGTCGGACGCGTACTCCGGCACGACGCACTGGTACTCCGAGTACACGGTGCCGATCAATGCCCCCCAGCCCGAGGTCACGAGCCTGGACTGGCAGGACGCCGCGTTCGGCAACGGCAACGGGATCCTGGAGAACGGCGAACGGGTCGCGATCACCGTCGAAGTGAAGAATTTCGGCGTCGGGGCCTCCGGCACGCTGACCGGCCGCCTGCGGACTGCCAGCCCGAACGTGACGGTGCGTGACTCGGTGGCCACGTGGTCGTCCCTGGGCCTGCTCGGGCACAACACGGCCGCGACCACGTTCTCGCTGTCGCTGGTCGACACCGCTGTCGCCGGGCCCGCCTGGGTCGTGCTGCAGGACGGCTATGGCCGGAAGGTTCGCCACGACTTCACGCTGGGTCGGCCGGTACCGCCCACCCAGCTCGAGGCCGGCACGTCCCTGGGGCCCGACTCCATCGAACTGAGCTGGCTGCCATCGGCCAGCCCCGACGTCTACGGCTACAACATCTACCGCGCCGCCGTGCTGGCCGGCCCGTACGCGCGGGTGAACACGGATGTCGTGGCCCGTGTCTCGTCATACGTCGACACCGGATTGCCGCTGTTGACGCCGTTCCATTACCGTATCGTGGCGGTCGACTCGTCGCGCGTGCCCAGCACGTATTCGGCGACCATCAGCTGTTCGACGGCGCCGGCGGAGATGGCCGGGTTCCCGGCGCCGTTCGACGGCGAGACCAGCGGCCCGCTGGCCGTGGGCGACATCGACGGCGACAACGACCTGGAGATCGTCCTGGCCAGCAGCCAGGTCTACGCCTGGCACCACAACGGCACCGAAGTGCGCGACGGCGATGGCGTGGCGCTCACGCTCGGTCCGTTCTCGAATTTCGCCGACGGGACGCTGCTCGAGTTGGCGGCCGTGACGCTGGCCGACCTCGACGGCCTGCCGGGCGCCGAGATCATCGTCAGCGAGCGCAGCCCGGTGGCGCAGATCCACGTGTTCAAAGCCAACGGCACCGAGATGCCCGGGTGGCCGCGCCCGTTCAACATGTCGACGTTCAACTGGGCGGCGCCCGCGGTCGGGGATATCGACGGCGACCACCTGCCCGAAGTGGTGGTCCACACGCTCAACGGCGTGATCTGGGCCTGGAACGCCGACGGCACCGAGGTGCGCGACGGCGACGCGAACGCGGGCACGCAGGGCGTGCTCTATGTTCGCGAAGGCGCCCAGTGGGAATGGTCGCGCAGCGGCCCGACGCTGGTCGACCTCGATCATGACGGGGCCCGGGACATCGTCTTCGGCACCAAGAACGACGCCACCGGCATCAAGCGACTGATGGCGATGAAATGGACCGGCGCGTTCCTGCCCGGCTTCCCCAAGACCATGAACGGCGGCATCAACGTCGACATCGCGGCCGGCGACGTCAACCGGGACGGCGTGGTCGAACTGGTGACCTATGACTCCCAGCGGTATGTCTACGTCGTTCGCGAGGACGGAACCGACTACCAGGGCTTCCCGGTACGGACGCCGTACACCGCCAGCAACGATTGGGCGAGCAGCCCGGCGCTGGCTGACCTGGACGGCGACGGCAAGCTCGAGATCATCTACACGCCGAACGCCACGGGCCTGAACTCGAAGATCGTCGTGATCAGCACGAACACGACCGACGGCACCTCCGGCCAGGTGAAGGCCGGCTGGCCGGTCGACCTGCCCGGCAGCTCCGAGGCCAGTCCGGTGGTCGGCGACCTCGACGGCGACGGCGTGCCCGAGATCGTCCATGGCATCGGCGGCGGCGACGTGGGCGCCCCCTACAACCTGTACGTCTACCACGCGAACGGGCAGCCGATGAGCGGCTTCCCGATCACGCTGACCGGTCCGGTGCGCACCTCGGCGGTGATCACGGACATCGACCACGACCTCGACGTCGACCTGGTCTACGGCGGCTGGGACTTCCTCTGCCACATCTGGGACCTGCCGTTCGCCTACAACGCCGGCAAGGTGCCCTGGCCCACGTACAAGGGCGACATGAAGCGCGACGGCGTCTACTCGGCGCCCGGCGTTTCCGGCGTGGACCCGCGCCCACTGGTGCCCGCGGCACCGGTGGCGCTGGACCGGCCGTACCCGAACCCGTTCAACCCGTCGGTCACGGTGCGGCTGTACCTGGACTCGGCCCGCAACGTGACGCTCGGCGTCTACGATGTCCGCGGGCACCTGGTGCGCTCGCTTCACGAGGGACCGGCTGCTGCCGGCTGGCGCACGGTGGTGTGGGACGGACGCAATGACGCCGGCCTGGCCTCGGCCAGCGGCGTCTATTTCCTGCGGGCCGAGAGCCCCGGCGCCCCGTCGGTCACGCGGAAGATGATGCTGGTCAAGTGATCTGGACCGGCTGGTCAACCAGCCCCCGGCTCGACGGCGGCCGACGCGCGTGCTATCGTCCCGGACGAAGCGGCCGCGCATCGGCCGCCGCCGGCGCGTCAGCCCCCTGCACGGGGCCGCGCACGCGCCCGGCCGACCCCATTTAGATCAAGGAAGGGCGCCGCCCCGTGCGCATCTGCCTGCTGACACCCCAGGATCTCGCCGCCGATCCGTTCCCGGCCGACGACTGGCCCTGCGATCCGCGCCCCTACCTGCCGGACGCCGTCTGGCACGTCGAGACGCTGGAGAAGGCCACCTCGGTGCGGACCATCCGCCGCCTGGTGAGCGAGGGCTTCGACCTGTTCTTCAACCTCTGCGACGGCACCCCCGAGTGCGACGTGCCGGGCATCGAGGTGGTGCGCGCCCTGGAGCGCCTGAACGTGCCGTTCACCGGCGCCACCTCCGAGTTCTACGAGCCATCGCGGGTGACGATGAAGCGCGTGTGCCGCGAGCTGGGCATCGCGACGCCGGCCCATGTGCTGGCGCGGGGCGAGCAGGACGTCACGCGCGCGGCCGCGCGCCTGCGCTACCCGCTCATCGTCAAGCACCACAGCAGCTACGCCAGCGTGGACCTCAGCCGCGCCTCGCGGGTGGTCAGCGAGGCGGGACTGCGCCGACAGGCCGGCAAGATGATCCGCCGCCACGGCGCCGCGCTGATCGAGGAGTTCATCGAGGGCACCGAGTGCACCGTGCTGATCGCCGAGGTGCCCGGACGCCCCACCCGCCCGCGCGCCTACCCGCCGGTGCAGTACGTCTTCCCGAAGGGCGAGACCTTCAAGCACGAGAAGCTGAAGTGGGTCGACTACGACGGCATGACCTCGGGCCCGGTCACGGACCCGCGGCTGGCCAGGCGCCTGCAGGACGAATCGGCGAAGCTGTTCGTGGCGCTCAAGGGCGCCGGTTTCGGAAGGGCCGACATCCGCGTCGACCACGAGGGCACGCCGTGGATGCTCGAGATCAACGCCAACTGCGGCATCTATTTTCCGCCGGAGAGCTACGGCGGCGCCGACATGTGCCTGGCCCAGGACCCGGATGGCCATGTCGGCTTCACGCGGCGCCTGGTCGAAGCCGGGCTCTGGCGCCACCGGCGGCGGCGGCGCGCGAAGCGCTGAAGCAACGTCCCCAACCAACGTCAACGGGAGCCGCTATGCGACCGATCCGCCTCGCCCGTTTGTTGACCGTCCTGGCGCTCGCCGTCCTGGCGACTGCCTGCGGCAAGGACAAGGCCACCGACCCTGTTGTCGCGGCCATGCCCGACTTCCAGCTCACCGACCTCAACCCGAACTCGTTGACTGCGGGTGAACTGGTCTCGCCGCGCGACTACCTGCAGACGGTATCCGTCTGGTACTTCGGGCACTCGACCTGAGGCTACTGCGTTAGCCAGTTCGGCTATCTCGATTTCATGCAGGACGAGATCACGGCGGAAGGCTGGGCGCAGGACGTGCAGATCCTGGGCGTCAATGCGACCGGCCTCGAGAGCGACAACCCCGCGGCAGTCGTGGGCAAGGACCTGCCCTGGCTGCAGGACACGGCGCCGGCCTCGGTCTGGACGCTTTGGAACGTGGAATGGCGGGATGTCGTCATCCTGGACGGGGCGAACCGCAAGGTCGGCGTCTACAACCTGACGACGCACGACCTTGCGAATCCGGCGTACTATCTGGAACTGAAGGGCATGCTGCACGCCGCGATCGCGGCGCGCTAGCCCTAGCGGGCCACCTTCAACTGCGATTCATAGACCGCGCGACGGACCTTGCCCAGCTGGACTTCCTGCTCGGCGAGGTCCTTTCGCTTGGCAGCCTGGTCCACCTGCGCGTTCAGGACGCTGCCCTCGAGCTTGGTGATCTCCGTCTGCAGGCGCCGGTATTCGGCCGCGGCGTTCGGATCGACCGTGCTGGTGATCGAGGCGCGCTCGCGCCGCTTGACCGCGAGGTCCATCTCCAGCCGGCACGCCTTCGCGGCCGCGTCATGGAAGGACTTCACCGCGCGCGCCGTGTCGATCTCGCGCCGGCGAAGGTCGCGACGTCGCTCCAGCAGCTGCTTCTCGGTCTCGGCGTACTTGCGACGTCCTTCCAGTTCGGCCCGCTTGGCGTCGTTCTTCTCCGACTTGGCCAGCGCGATCTGCGCGTCCAGCCCCTTGATCTCGCTCGTCTTGATGTCGATATGCGTCCCGGCCACGGTCGCCAGCATGCTGGCGCGGTCCAGCCGACGTTCCGCCAGCGCCTTCTCGGTCACGGCGTTCTGCAGGTCGCGCGAGATCTCGGACTCGGCGCGGTAATCGACCAGCACCGTGAGCGTATCGCCGGCGGCGACGAAGAGCGGCGCGGCAGCGCTGCCCTGCGCGGGCGCGACGCCGCCAACCGGCGCTTCGACCGTCACGCCGGGATTGAGCACTGCCGGGCCATTGTCGGGCGCGGGCACGGCCGCGACCGGCGGCGCGGGCAGTTCGACCGGCGCCGTCGTCGAATCGCCGGCGGCGGGCACAGGGTCAACCTGGGCGACGGCCGGCATGGAAAGGGCGGCGGCCATCGCCAGGGCGACGGCAATGATTGACGGGCATCCGACAGCGTGACGAGACATGGATCGACCCCCGGGAAACGACATGCGTCCCATGTTGTAATGTTGCCGCCCCACGATAGCGCCGACGGCGCTCCGCAGCAACGGACTGCTCAACCGGCCGTGCGCCAGCGGATCTTCTCCAGCCTGGTTTGCACACGATCCAGGTAGGTGAAGAACACCGGCGTCACGTAAAGCGTGATCAGTTGCGAGAACAGCAGGCCGCCCACCACGCACAGGCCCAGCGGCCGGCGCGACTCGGCGCCGGCGCCCAGGCCCAGCGCGATCGGCAGCGTGCCCATCAGCGCGGCCATCGTCGTCATCATGATGGGCCGGAAGCGGATGCTGCAGGCCTTGACGATCGCGGCCTCGGCGTCCAGGCCACCGCGCTTGGCCTCGATGGCGAAGTCGATCATCATGATCGCGTTCTTCTTCACCACACCGATGAGCATGATCAGGCCGACGAAGCTGAACATGTCCAACTGCACCTTGAAGACCAGCAGCGTCAGCAGCGCCCCGAAGAGCGCGAACGGCAGGCCGGTCAAGATCGTGATCGGGTGCACGAAACTCTCGTAGAGGATGCCCAGGATCATGTAGATGACCAGGATGGCCAGCAGCAGCATGGCCATCAGGCCCGACTGCGAGGCCTTGAAGGCCTGCGCGGTGCCCGAGAAGGCGGTTGTGACCGACGACGGCAGCGTCTCGCCGGCAGCCTTGTTCACGATCTCCACGGCCTCGCTGAGGGCCACGCCCTCGCCCAGGTTGAACGAGATGGTGACAGCGGGCAGCTGCCCGGCATGGTTCACCGTCATCGGGCCCACCCCGGGCTCCAGCGTCGCCAGCGCCGACAGGGGCACCAGCTGGCCGCTGTTCGAGCGCACGTACAGCTGCGACAGCGCCGACGGGTCGCGCTGCGACTCGGGCAACAGTTCCATCAGCACGCTGTACTGGTTGTTCGGCGCCAGGATGGTCGAGACCTGCCGGGTGCCGAAGGCCGAGTAGAGCGTCTCTTCGATCACCTGCGTCGTGACACCCAGCGAGGCGGCGCGGTCGCGGTCGATGCGCACGTTCAGCTCGGGGTTGCTGACGCGCAGGTCGCTGTTGATGTCGCGCAGCTTCGGCTCCTGGCGCAGGCGGGCCTCCAGCTTCGGGGCCGCCGTGTAGAGCTCGTCCAGGTCCGGCGACTGCATCGTGTACTGGTAGAGGCCCGAGGCGAAGCGCGCGCCGATGTTGATGGCCGGCGGGTTGGTGACGAACACGCGGATGCCGGGGATCTTCGCCATCTCGCGCCGCAGCGCGACGACGACCTCGTCGGCGCTCAACTCGCGGTCCTTGCGCGGCTTCAGGCGGATGAAGAACCGGCCGCCGTTGCCGCTGGACGTGGGGCCGCCGGCGCCGACGCTGGACATGAAGGCGTCCACGTTCGGGTCCTTGGCCAGCACGGCGGCCGCGGCCTGCTGGTGCTCTTTCATGGAATCGAACGCCAGGCCCTCGGCGCCCTCGGTGGTGCCGGTCAAAAAGCCGGTGTCGGCCGTCGGGATGAAGCCCTTGGGCACCACCTTGAACAGCACCATCGTGCCGGCGAAGACGGCCAGCGACAGCAGCAGCGTGGCGCTCTTGCGGCGCATCGCCATGGCCAGCGTGCGTTCGTACCAGCCCAGGCTGACGACCCACACGCGCTCGATGCCGTCGTAGAAGCGGTTGTGCTTCATGTGCTGCGGGCGCAGGAAGCGGCTGCACATCATCGGCGTCAGGGACAGCGAGACGAAGCCCGAGACGATGATGGCGGCCATGATCACGACCGCGAATTCGCGGAACAGGCGCCCCATGATGCCGCCCATGAACAGGATGGGGATGAACACGGCGGCCAGCGAGAGCGTCATCGAGACGATGGTGAACGACACCTCGCGCGCGCCCTCGCGGGCGGCCTGCAGCGGCGGCTTGCCCATCTCCATGTGCCGGTAGATGTTCTCGAGCATCACGATGGCGTCGTCGACGACGAAGCCCACCGAGAGCGTCAGCGCCATCAGCGACAGGTTGTCCAGGTTGAAGTGCATCAGCGACATCACCCAGAAGGTGCCGACGATCGACATCGGCAGCGCCAGGCTGGGAATCACCGTCGCCGAGAGGTTGCGCAGGAACAGGAAGATCACCAGGATGACCAGCACCAGGGTCAGCAGCAGCGTCACCTTGACGTCGTGCACCGACTCGCGGATGGGCTCGGCGCGGTCGAACATCACTTCGAGCTTCGTCGCCGCCGGCAACTGGTCGCGGAACGTGGGCAAGAGATCGCGCACGGCGCGCGAGACGGCGTCGGTGTTCGTGCCGGGCTGGCGCTGCACGGCCAGCATGATGGCGCGTTCGTCCTTGAACCAGCTGGCGGCCTTGTCGTTCTGGACGCTGTCCAGCACGCGGCCCAGCTCCTGCAGGCGCACCGGGGCGCCCTCGCGCCAGGCCACGATGATGGGGCGGTACTCGGCGGCCGTATTGAGCTGGCCGTCGGCGCGCACGGTCATGGAACGCTCGGTCCCGTACAGGGTGCCGGTGGGCAGGTTCACGTTGCTCGACTGCACGGCCGAGACGACCTGGTCGATGCCCAGCCCCCGCGCGGCCAGTTCCTGCGGGTCGAGCTGGATGCGCACGGCGTACTTCTGCGAGCCGTAGACCTGCACCTGGGCCACGCCGCTGACCATCGAGATGCGGCGGGCGACCATGGTCTGCGCGAACTCGTCGACCGTGGACAACGGCAACGTCGGCGAGCTCAGCACGATGTAGAGGATGGGCTGGTCGGCGGGGTTCACCTTGCGGTACGACGGCGGCGCCGGCATGTCGCGCGGCAACTGGCGCGCGACGTCCGAGATGGCGGCCTGGACGTCCTGGGCGGCGGCGTCGATATCGCGGTCGAGCTTGAACTGGATCGTGATGTTGGTCGAACCGAGCGCGCTCGAGGACGTCATGTTGTCGATGCCCGCGATCGTCGAGAACTGCTTCTCGAGCGGCGTCGCCACGGCTGAGGCCATGGTCTCGGGGCTGGCGCCCGGCAGCGAGGCGGACACCGAGATGGTCGGGAAGTCGACGTTCGGCAGGTCGCTGACCGGCAGCTGCCGGTAGCCGATGACGCCGGCCACCAGGATGGCCACCATCAGCAGGGTGGTCATCACCGGGCGGTGGATGAAGATGTTCATCGGGACGCGCCCTCGGCGGGCTTCGAGCCTTCAGCCGGCTTCGCCGCAGGAGCCGCGCCTGGGCCACCCGCGCCCTTGACCATGACGGCCGCGCCGGGCACCACGCGCATCTGGCCGTCGACGATCACCGCCTGGCCGTCGAGCACGTCGCCCTCGATGACGGCCTGGCCGCCGACCGTGCGGCGCACCGTGACCATCTTCTTCTGGGCCTTGCCGGCCTCGTCGATGACGTACACGAAGGTGCCGGCCTGGCCCGTGACCACGGCGGCCGCGGGCACCGTCAGCGCCTGCGGCTCGACCTCGAGCTCCACCTCGACATCGACGAACTGGCCGGGCCACAACGCATCGTCGCCGTTGGCGAACTCGGCCTTCATCCCCACCGTGCCGCTGTTGGGGCCCACGGCATTGTCCACGAACACCAGTCGCCCGGAGACCGGATCGCCGGCCCGGCCGCCGGACGGGCGCACCCTGACCGTGAGCGGGCCGGCCGCCTGGCGGCGCCGGACCTCGGCCAGCTGCGTGGCCGGCAGCGCGAAGGCCACGCGGATCGGGTCGAGCTGGTTGACGATGACCAGCGGCCCGCCGCCCGCCGCCACGACGTTGCCCTTCTTGACCAGCACCGCGCCGGTGCGGCCGGCCACCGGGGAGGTCACCGTCGCGTAGGCCAGGTTCAGCTTCGCCTGCTCGACGTTCGCCTGGTCGGCCTGCACGGCCGCGGCGAAGACGTCGGCCTGCGTGCGCGCGGCGTCGGCCTGCTCGCGCGTGACATAGTCCTTCTCGACCAGCCGCGCGTAGCGCTCGGCCTGCGCCGCGGCGTTGGCCGCCTGCGCCTGGTCGCGCGCCAGCTGGGCGCGCGCGGCGTCCAGCGACGCCTGCAACTGGCGCGCGTCGATCTGGAACAGCGCCTGCCCCGCCTTGACGTCCTGCCCGTCGGTGAAGGCCACGCGCGTGATGACGCCGCCCACCTGCGGGCGCACCGACACCGACTCGATCGGCTCGACGGTGCCCACCGCGTTCACCAGCACGGGCACCGCCTGTGTCGTCGCCTGGCCGGCCACCACGGGCGCGGGCGCGGGGCCGCCCTTGCCGGGCGCCGATTTGCCCGTCGGTGCGGCCTTCGCCGCCGCATCCTTCGTTTCGCCGGGCCCGGCTCCCGCCACGATCGCGACGACGAACCCCATAACCAGCAACGCGGCCAGCGTCACGACTGCGCGTCGAAGATTCCATCGCGTCATTTCTCGACCTCGGGATGCAGGGCGCCGGGCGCCAGGGGATTCTCGCCGTGCAGGCCCAGCACGCCGGCGTCGCGCGCCAGCTGGGCCAGGGAGATGTACCAGCCGAGCCGCGCGCCGACCTGCGCCGCCCGAGCCTCGGCCAGCGCGCGCTGCGCCGAGAGCAGGTCCAGGATGTCGCCGACGCCCTCCTGGTAGCGCCCGCGCGCCACTTCCTCGGACTGCGTGGCGCTGGCCATCAATTCGTCCACCGTGCGCACGCGCTCGGTCGACGTCAGGAAATCGCTGTGCGCGACGAAGATCTCGTAGACGACCTGCTGCTTCAGGCCGCGCGCGCGCTCGGACGCCGCCTCGGCCTCGGCCTGCGCCTGCGCCAGGTCATGCCGACCCGAGAAGCCGCCGAAGATGGGCAGGTTCAGCGTCAGCGACCCCGCCGCGCGATCCCTGTAATCGTCTTCTCCGTCCGTCCACGCACGCCCGGCCGAACCGGACAGCGACAGCGACGGCAGCAGGTCCGAGCGCGCGGCGCGGGCCCGGGCCGACGCCGCCTGGGCGCGCGCCTGGGCGGCCATCAGGTCGGGTCGGTTGGCCACGGCGCTGCGGATCAGCGCCTCCACTTCCTGCGATACGCCGTCGACGGGCACGTCGGGCACGCCGATCTCCACATCGTAGGGCACGTTCGCGGGGTAACCCATCGACACGGCCAGCGCGCCCTTCGTGGTGCGCACCTGGCCCTCGGTCGCCTGCAGTTCCAGCTTCGCCTGGGCGCGGGCCGTGCGGGCCTGCAGCACGTCGGCGATGGTGGCCAGGCCCACGTCGTGGCGCGTCTCGGCCGCGGTCACGCTGCTCTCGGCCTCGGCGTACGACAGCCGGTTGGCCTCGAGGATCGCCTTGGCCCCCGCATAGCGGTAGAAAGCGGCCTCGACCGTGAAGATGGCGTCCTGCAGCACGGCGTTGTGCGTCCAGTCGGCCGCAAGCATGGCCTGCCGCGCGGCCTCGACGCGGCCCCCGCGGCCGCCGAAGTCGAGCACCTTCCACGACAGGGTCGCGCCCGGGCCGTAGGTGGTGGTCCACTCCCCGTCGCCGGCGGCCGGGTTGTTCGTGTAGCTGCGCGTGGCGCCGGCGGTGCCGTCAAGGGTGGGCAGGCGGTCGCCCTTCGCCGAGCCGTAGCCGGCGGCGGCGGCCTTCGCGTCGGCCCAGGCCGCGCGCGTGACGGGGCTGTTGGCCAGCGCCACGTCGACGACCTCGGCCAGGGTCAGGTTGGTCAGGCGGTCGGCGATGGCTTCGGGGGGAATGGCCGGAGAGCCGGAAAGGGTGTCGCCAGGCGCCGTCTTCACGGCCGGCGGCGTCCAGAAGCGGTCGGCGGCAGGCGCCACGCCCGCCACGCCGCGGGTGTGCGGCGGGGCCGCCGCGCAACCGGCGATCAACGGCAGCAGCAGCGCCAGGCGCGCGCGCCGCCTCCAGGGAAGCATCTGCATCAGTTACCTGCCGTCCGGGGATCGCGGACAGGACGCCCTGCCCAACGCGCCAATTTAGCACATGGGCACCACGCTAGACAGGGCACGTTTCGTCCGCCGGCAACCCCCGGCCCGCGCTACCTCACCCGCGCCGGCAAAATCACCATCGTGCGCCCGTTCCACTGCAGCCGCTTCTGGATGGCGAATGCCGTCTCGTTGTGCAGCAGGTGCTGGAACCACTGGTCGCGCTGGAAGATGATCTGGCCCGCGAAGAACGTCACATCGTGGAACTCGTGGCCGACGGCGATGCAGAGCTTCTCGCCTTCATCGACCACGTCGGTGCCCAACGCTGTGCGCCCCACGGCCGGGATGCCCATCTTGTGCGCCAGTTCGACGTACTTGCCGACGGTCTCGTTGCACCGCTCCTGCAGCCCCTCGACGGCGTTTTCGCCCTTGAACTCGCCCGTGTCCAGCACGCCCACGCAGATGATGACCAGGTTGCGGTAGTGTCCCTTGAACACGCGCAGGATGCTGAGCAGCGTGTGCACGCCCAACCCGCTGTAGCCGGCCACGAGCAGCGCCGCGGTCGGATAGCGCGTGTCGAACGCCGGCACCTCGGTGGGCGCCTTGGCCTCGACGGCGGCGATGACCGGCTCCATCTCGCGGTGCAGCTTCGCCAGCTTGCGGCCCAGCGTGCGGTAGTGGGCGCGCACCAGGTGACACAGGATCAGCAGGACACCCGTCACGACGATGGTCAGCCAGGCGCCCTCGCGGAACTTCTCGTAGATGGTCACGACGAGGATCGTCGCGCAGACCAGCAGGCCCACACCGAACAGCAGCGAACGGCGGCGCCAGTGCGCGCGGCGCTCGCGCGTCTGCACCGTCCACATCACCATGGCCAGCATCGACAGCGAGAACGTCAGGAACACGTTGATGCTGTACATGATGACCAGGGCGCGCACGTTGCCGCGGGCGTACACGAGCACCGCCAGGGCCAGGACGCCCATCAGCACGATGCCGTTCTGCGTGGTCAGGCGGCTGGACAGCGAGGCGAACCGCCGCGGCGCCCAGTTGTCGAGCGCCATGTTCGCCAGCACGCGCGGGCCGCCGATGATGCCCGCCTGCGCGGCGACGACCAGCAGCAGGGCCTCGGACAGCAGCGTGATCCAGATCAGCGGCTTGCCGAACGGCAGGTGACCCACCATGTCGCCGAAGAGCACCGCGTTCATCGTCTTGCCCTCCTGGGGCACGACGTTCCACAGCAGGTAGCACAGCAGCAGGCCGCCGGCGGTGAACGACAGCGAGATCGCCATGTAGGACATGGTGCGCTGGCCGTTCTGGACGCGGGGCTCGCGGATGATCGGCATGCTGTTGGAGACGACCTCGATACCGGTGTAGGTACCACCGCCCATCGAGAAGGCCTTCAGCAGCAGCGCCAGCATGCCGCCCATGCCGAGGGTGGCCAGGCCCTGCGAGAAGCCGGTCTGCACGTGGGTCACGGTCGCGGGGACCTGGCCGATGTGCGCGAAGATGCCGCCCACGATGCCGAGCGTGTGCGTGACCAGGAAGACCAGGAAGACCGGCAGCATGGTCATCACGGACTCGCGCACGCCGCGGATGTTCAGGATGGTCAGGCCGATGACGAAGACGACCTCGGTCATCAGCTTGAGGCCGTGCCACCCGGGCGGCAGGAAGCTGTAGACCGCATCGCCGGCGGCCGCGAGCGACACCGCGACCGTCAACACGTAGTCGACCAGCAGCGCGCAACCGGAGATGACGCCGATGTTCGACCCGAGCAGCTTCGTGGCCACCACGTAGCCGCCGCCGCCGTGCGGGAATTCCTCGATGATGCGCTTGTAGGCAGCCGAGATGATGAACACCGTGCCGGCTGTCATCACGGCCAGGGCCAGCAGCAGGTAGGTGTGCTCGCCGAGCGTCCGGAACGCCTCGTCAGGGCCGTAGCTCGACGACGACAGGCCGTCGGCGCCCAGGCCCACCCAGGCCAGGAACGGCACCAGGGTCAGGCTGTGGAACAGGCCGGTCTCGGCCAGGCTGCGCGGCCGGCCGAAGATGAACCGGGAGAAGCGCTGGAACAACGGTGATTTCCCGGAAGACGGATCGTCGTCCGGGGTCACGGGTGGCTTGGAGTCGCCCATGAAGCTCCTGTGGGGATGCCGGAAGTAGCCAAGGCTCAGATTGCGCGCCAACCATTAACACACCGGGCGCGGCGCCACAAGTCAGGGGGTCCCCCTGGCCTGGCCGCCGCGCCCAGAGATCAAAAAATCTAGCGAACGAGGCTCATCCGGGTCGTCCGGCTGTCCCCACCCGCCTCCAGACGAGCAAAGTACGTCCCGGACGGGAGCCCGCGCCCGGAGGCGTCGCACCCGTTCCAGGTCACTTCGCCGGCGCCCGCCGGCTGCTCGCCGTCGACCAGCGTGCGCACCAGGCGGCCCGCCAGGTCGTAAACAGCCAGCTTGGCCCGGCCGGCCGTCGGCAGTTCGAAGCGAATGGCCGTCTGCGGATTGAACGGGTTGGGCGTGGCCTGCCCCAGCACCAGCGCCGAAGGCTTCGGCCGCGGGGTGTCGGAGGCCGACCGGTGGATCGTGAACGTGTCGAGCACCGTGCCGGCGTTGACGGCCGCGAAACCGAGCGTGGGCCCGTCGATCGTGATGCGGCTGTACTGGAACGATTTCACGAAGGCCACCACGTTCTCGGAACCCGGCACCGGCGTGTGCAGCGGGCCGCCGCCGCCGCCGGTCGTGATGTGGTTGACGCCGTCGACGATCGCGCGCGCGTAGTAGTGGTTGTGACCGGTGAACACGATCGCCACACCGTACTGGACGAACAGCGGCTGCAGGAAGTCCTGCACGGCCGTGTTGTTCGGATGGCCGCCGCCGGCGCTCCAGCCCGGCTCGTGCAGCACGACGAAGCGCCAGGGCTGGGTCGTCGTCGCCAGGTCGTTCTGGATCCAGGCATACTGCGCCGAACCCGGCGAGTAATTCACGTACTGGTCGATGACCGTGAAGTGCGCCGGGCCGTAGTCGTATGACCAGTAACGGCCGTCGACGAACGGGTACGGGAAGTACTTCGTGAACAGCGTCCCGGAGCCCTCGTGGTTGCCCATGCAGCCCTGGAACGGCAGCGTGGCGCCCATGCGGCGGACGTTGGCGTAGATGGCCGGGAAATACTCGTTGTCCCAGCTGGCCTCGTCGTCGCCGTTGGTGACCATGTCGCCCACCGAGACGACCATCGTCTGGCGCTCGGGATCCACGTCCACCGAGTGCAGCAACTGGCCCACGACCTGGTTGTGGATCGACGAATTGGTGCGGGTGTCGCCGTAGGCGATGAACTTCAGCTTCGTCGTGCCCGCCGGCGGCGCCGCGCGGAACGAGCCGGTGTACAGCGCGCCGTCGAAGTTCACGCGCCACTTGTAGAGCTGGCCCGGCACAAGGTCCGTCATCGTGTAGCTGTGCTGGTGGTCGGCACCGAACTCCATGGTCGGCACGCTCCCGAGCGCATAGCTGGTGTCGAGCCCCCACTCGAACGTGCAGGGCCAGGTCACCGGCGTCTGCCACAGCACCTGCATCTTCGTCGGGTCGCCCGGCCAGATCATGTACGGGGTCTTGCGCAATTCGGCCACCGGCGGCGCCGTCGCCACCGTCCAACCCTTGGTGTAGAGCGGCGCGGCCACGGGCGTCGCGGCCGTACGGCCGGCGCCGTTGGTCGCGGTGCAGTACCACTTGACGACCGCGTTGGCGGCCTGGCCGGGCACGACGGTCGTCCACATGTTGTTGCCGGCGTAGACGCCGACCGAGTCGGCGTAGGCGCCGCCGTCGACGCTGTAGTGGAAAACGACGTCGGTGATGGAGCTGTTCGACTGCAGCGTCACCGTCAGCGGCACGGCCAGGCCGACCCACGGGTTGGTGGGCGCGAAGGTGGCCGAGGTGAAGATGGGCGCCGACGGGAAGAAGGACGCCGGCGGCAGCGGCTGCGTCGAGCCGATGACATCTGCCCACGTCGATGACAGGTTCTCGCTGGTCTCGTTGTGGCCGGTGACGCCGTTGCCGCCGCCCAGGGTTTCCGTGCCCTCGTCCGCGCTGACGCGCTTGAACGAATGGCCGAACGTCGGGCCCGTTGCAGCCACCATCACCTGCGAGGCGACCGGCGTGTCGGGCTGGTAGGTCTGCCCACCGACGGTCAGGCCCGTCTTGTCGACGCGCGACGATGTGTTGGTGCCCCACGCCACGTAGTCGATGTCCTGCACGAGCGATCCGATGCCGTCCCACTGGTACAGCACGATGCTCTCGGCCACGTCCGAGAGCGCCGGCACGTTGGAGCCGCCGCCGACCAGGCCGGCGTTGATCGAGCCCGGGAACGCCGAGACCAGTTCCGACACGGTGTCGGGAAGGAAGTAGTCCTCGTACAGTTCAAAGTCCGGCTGCCGCCCGTAGGCGACGGCGTACTGGGTGCTGCCGCTGAGCGACACCGAGATCGTGGCGCCGGCGGGGATCACGTAGCCGTCGGGGAACTTCGCGTGGAAGTCACCGGCGGTGCCGCCACCGGCATCGGCCGTCGACGGGCTGCTCAGCGTGATCTTCGCGTAAAGCGCCGAGGGCATGAGCGTGGCGTCGGTGATGTAGACGTGGCTCATGTCGATGTCCATGCCGGTCGGGTTCGTGATCGCGACGAACGGGCTGCCGAACGTGGCGTACGGCACGCGCGTCTTGACCAGGAACTGGGAGATGACCAGGTGGTCGGCGGTCATCATGGGGGCGGCCGAAGCCGGCGCCGCCGCAAGCAGCGACAACGACACGAGAACCGCGACAATCGCGGCGAAGCCACGGGATTGGGTCATGGGAAAGGCGCTCCGATCAGGCGTGTGGGCGAACGGCAGCAAGGCGGATTTGACCCTTGAGTATACTACAAACAGGGGGTGCCCGCCGGGAGGGTTTGTCCGTCCGACGGCGCATTTTTGCGTAGCTGCAATGTTCACAAGGAATTGGCGAGACCCGCCTCAGCAGCACCGATCCGGCGGCCGGTGCGGGTCGAACGGCGCCGGGCACAGGTCGGGCACGGGCTTGGCCGTGCCGTTGCGCACCGCCAGCCAGCGCCTGAGGGCGTCGGCCAGGATGACCAGCACGCAGGTCAGCATGATGACCGTCAGCGTGATGTTCAGGCCGCCGCGGAAGCGCAGCGCCGGGTTGTCGCCCTTCAGCATGGGAATGAAGCGCTGGGTGATCAGCTGGACGCCGGCCGTGATGGTGGTCACCGCCACGAACAGCATGGGCGCGACGGTCACCCACAGGTAGCGGGCGCGACCGACGTTGACCAGCACGGTGCCGCTGACGGCCAGCGCGACCACGGCCAGGAGCTGGTTCGAGACGCCGAACATCGGCCAGATGGTGTCGATGCTGCCGGTCCAGATGAAGTACGAGTAGGCGACGACGATCATCCCGGTCGACAGCAGCGTCGACGGCAGGAAGTCGGGCCGGCCCATGCGCGGGCTGAAGCGGCCCATCACCTCCTGGATCAGGAAGCGCGCCACGCGCGTGCCGGTGTCGATGGTCGTCAGGATAAACAGTGCCTCGAACATGATCGCGAAGTGGTACCAGAACGCCATCAGGTGCCGGAAGAACGGCAGACCCGAGAAGATCTGCGCCATGCCCACGGCCAGCGAGACGGCGCCGCCGGTGCGGCCCTGCAGCTGCTCGCCGACGGCGGCCTCCATCGCGCGCAGGTCGTGCATGACGAAGCCCATGCGCTCGAGCACCGGCTGCCACTGCGGCTGCTTGGCCAGGTCGATGTTGATGGCGAAGTAGTCGCCGGGCATCAGCGAGGTGGCGGCGATCAGGGCGACGACGCCGACGATGCTCTCCATCAGCATCGCCCCGTAGCCGATGGGCCGCGCGTGCGATTCCTTCGACAGCATCTTCGGCGTGGTGCCCGACGACACCAGCGCGTGGAAGCCCGAGATGGCGCCGCACATGATCGTGATGAAGACGAACGGGAAGACCTTGCCCGGCACGATGGGCCCGCCGCCGCCGGCGAAGGTGGTCAGCGCCGGCATCTTGAGTTCCGGGTTGACGACCATGGTGCCGATGATCAGCGCCGCGATGGTGCCGATCTTCAGGTATGACGAGAGGTAGTCGCGCGGGCACAGCAGCAGCCACACCGGCAGCACCGAGGCGATGAAGCCGTAGATGGCGATCGCGATCGTCACCCCGTGCTGCGACAGGCTGAAGTAGCGCTCGAGCGGGCTGCCCGGGATGAGGCTGCCGGCCCACGTGCAGAACAACACGGCCACGGCGCCGATGATCGAGGCCTCGACCACCTTGCCCTTGCGGATGCGGTACATCCACAGCCCGACGAACAGCGCGATGGGGATGGTGCAGGCGATGGTGAACGTGCCCCACGACGAGCCCGCGACGTGCCACAGCGTGCCGTCGGGCCGCTTGAGCGTCTCGCCGCCCAGCGCCTTGACCACGACCAGGCCCAGGCCCGCCAGCGCGTTGACCAGGATGAAGAGGATGGCGATGGCGGCCGTCACGCCGGCCACGGGCCCGATCTCGACGCGCGCGATCTCGGCCAGCGAGCGCCCGTTGCGCCGCACCGAGAACGCCAGCACCAGGAAGTCCTGCACCGCGCCGGCCAGCACCACGCCGATGACCAGCCACAGCAGGCCGGGCAGGTAGCCGAACTGCGCGGCCAGCACGGGGCCGACCAGCGGGCCGGCGCCGCTGATGGCCGCGAAATGGTGCCCGAACAGCACCCACTTGTGGGTGGGATGGTAGTTGTGGCCGTCGCGCAGGCGGGTGGCGGGCGTCTCGCGCGTGTCGTCCAGCACGGCCACCTTGGCGGCCAGGAACGCGGAGTAGTAGCGGTACGCAATCGCATACACGCAAAGGACGCCGATCAGGAGCGGCAGGGCGTGGATCTGGACGTTCATGGGGGCGGAGTCTACGGGCGGCCGACTGGCCCGTCAACCGGCACCCCCCCCGATCTCCGCCAACGGCCTCCCAGGGCGGCACTGATATACCGCGAATGGGGTTGAATTGTGCCCAGATATTGAAATAGTATTATTAATAAGATTCTATTACCCGGCGGACGACGCCTGTCGGATGGAGGACTCCCATGTCCCGTGGCTACCTTCGCCTGTGCGCCCTGATGGCGCTGGTCCCGATCAATCTTCTGGCAACCACGGCCTTTGCCATGGGCCCCAACCTGACCTACACCGAGGATTTCCACACCACCAACTTCAAGGATCCCGTCGGCACCACCGCCGTGTGGAACACGTCCGCCGGGATCGTTTCACTGATCCCGTTCGCTCCCACCCCGCTGGGCCACGGCACCGGAGGCGGCACCGCCAATGGCATCGCCGTGTCCGGCGACATTGCGTGCGTGGCGACTGCGACCGGGGGCCTGATGATCTACGACGTGAGCGATGTCACCGGTCCGGCGCTGGTGGCGACCATACCGGTCGCCGGGACGCCGCGCGCCGTCGCGATCGCCGGCACGGTGGCCTACCTGGCCTGTGGCACCGCCGGCCTGATCTTGTACGACATCTCACACCCGGGCTCGCCGTTCCAACTCGGACGCCTCGACACACCGGAAGACTCCCGGGGCGTGACCGTCGTCGGCACCAAAGCCTATGTCGCCACGATCAGCGCCGGTCTTCTCATCGTCAATGTGGCCAACCCGCAACTGCCGGTCGAGATCTCGCGGATAGCCACCGCCGATCGCGCCATGGCGGTCGCCGTGGAAGGCGACATTGCGTACGTCGCCGACTATCGGGCGGGCTTCTGCGTGATCAACGTGGCCAACCCGGCGAGCCCGTTCCTGCTCACGAGAGTGGACCTGGCAACGCCGGGCCTGGCCGTGGCTGTCAGCGGCGACCTGCTGGCCCTGGCTGCGGGAACATCCGGCGCCGTCCTGTTCGACGTGACCAACCCCTCGGCACCATCAATCCGCGGATCCGTCTCGGCGGCTGGATCCGTCAACGGTGTCCACTTCCGCAACCGGGTCCTCCTGGCGTCATCGACCGGACCCGGCCTCTTCGCCTGGGACGTCTCCAGTCCGGCAACGCCCGTCGAGAAGTGGAACTGCAGCCCTTCGGCGGCGGCGCGCGGACTGACCACCGCAGGCACGGTGGCTTTTGTTGCGGTCGACAACGTCGGACTGCAGACGATCCGCATCGGCGAGACGACGGACCCGCCGAACCTGACCGGCCTGTCCTCTTCCTCCAATCGCGAGCGGGATGGCGCCGTCAGCGGCGATGTGCTGTGCATCGTCGGCGATCCCGTCGGCCTGGTGACGAAGTCGTTTCCGGCAGTCGGCACCCCACCCACCCTGGGCACGATAGCGACCCCGGGTGATGCCATCGCCGTCGCGGTCGAGGGCAACCTGGTGTGTGTTGCGGACAGCCTGGCGGGACTGAGCACATTCAGCATCGCGAACCCGTCAATACCCGTCTCGTTGAGCAACTACAATACACCGGGACAGGCGGTGGACGTTGCGCTCCGCGGCGGCATCGCCTACGTCGCCGATGGAACCGCGGGACTCGCCATCATCAATGCGGGCAACCCGGGCGGCGCGCTGCTGCTGGGCACGCGCAGCCTTCCCGGCACGGCCAACGCCGTGGAATTGTCCGGCAACCTTGCCTGCGTGACCGACGGCGCCTTGCGTCTGGTAAACGTGGCCAACCCTGCGGCGCCGGTGCTGGTGGGCAGCTATACGAGCTTCGGCGGGGGATCGGCCCGGGGCGTCGCGGTCTCGGGCTCGATTGCCTGGGTCACGGCCGGGGCCGCCGGCCTGTTCGCGATCGACATCAGCAACCCGTCCGCGCCGACGCTGATCAGCAACACCCCGGCGATAAACAGCTACCCTTACGCCAAACCGCAAATCCACGGCGCCAACGTGCTCCTGCTGGCCGATTGGGGGTCGGTCTCCACTCAACGCTTGCTGCGATACGATGTGACCAATCCCGCCGCACCGGTCCTGACCTTGATCCAAGTCATGAGCATGACGTACACCAAAAGCATGTTTGTCGCGGATGACTACGTCGTTGCGATGTTCGCCCCCCCGAGTCCGGCTTCGGGCGGCATCATGTGCTACCGCCTGGCCCAGGCCGAGGTTTCCGGGCCGCTTTCGGGTGACGCGGTCAGCACCAACTTCGTCGCCGACCCGACGTTCATGGTGTGCGCCCGCCTGGTTACCGCGCAGTCCGGCAGCGTCGCCTGGCGGCTCGACTACGACGGCAACTTTCACCAGGTCCCGTCGACAGGCGCCTGGTTTTCGGTCCTGAACGGAAATGCCGGGGTCAGGTGGAAGGCCCTGTTGGACTGGTTGCACGCGAACCCCGTGGTGTCCAACCTCCGCATCGACTGGCGACTCCACGAGGCTCGGATCGACTCGGTGGCCGACGTACGCCCCGACCAGGGCGGCTGGGCCAACCTGTATTTCACCGCCTCGGGCCACGACGTCACGAGCTATGGCGGCGTCGTCACCGGGTACACGGTCTATCGCCGTGTCGGCGACAAGACCCTGGCCGCGCAGGCATCCGCTGCCAAGGCCGCGCGCCTGCCGGGCGCGACCGTGGACGGCGCTGCGTATCCGACCGGTCGCGAGGTCCTGGTCGACGGCAAGGCCTACATCGTCAACGACGGGGCCGACAAGAGCGCGCCCCCCGGCGTGTGGAGCATCCTGACCTCGTTCTGGGCGACGAAGCAGGACCAGTACGTCGTAACCGTGCCGACGGTAGCCGACGACGGCCCGGACGGGCCCGGGTGGTCCAGCTACTACGTGTCGGCGTACCTGGCGGCGAGTTCGACGTTTTATGCCAGCGCCCCGGACAGCGGGCGTTCCATCGACAACATCGCCCCCGGCGTGCCGGCCGGGCTGTTGGCGCAATACACCGGCGGCGGCGCATCACTGCAGTGGTCGGCGGCGCCCGAACGTGATTTCCAGTACTTCCGTGTCTATCGCGGCAGCTCGCCGGACTTCACGCCGACGCCGGCGAACCTGGTCGGCGCCATCGCCACGCCTGCGTGGACCGACGTCGACCCCGAGCCCTGGGCATACCACTACAAGGTCACGACCGTCGACCATGCCGGGAACGAGAGCGCGCCGGCATCGCCCGCAGTGACCAGCGGAGTGGAGGCAACGCCGGCGCCAACCGCATTTGCCCTGCGTGCGAATGAGCCGAACCCGTTCAACGCCGGCACGACGATCCGGTACGATGTGCCTGCCGGCGGTGGGCGCGTGGACTTGGCGATCTACGACGCGCGCGGCAGCCTCGTGCGGCGGCTTCTCGGCGACATTGAGCCCGCGGGCCGGCACCAGTTGCGGTGGGATGGTCGCGACGACAGCGGCCGGGCACTGGCCACCGGCGTCTATTTCTGCCGCATGTCGACGCCGGCCGGCGTCCACACCCGGAAGATGAGCCTGCTCCAGTAGGTCGGGATCCGCCCGAAATCGAAGCGTCCCGTGGTCCATCGACGCGGGACGCTTCATTTCGTTTCGCAGCTGGGATGATTCCCGTCAGCCCTCCACCCGCGCCAGCAGGTTGTAGAACGTGTCGCCCCCGCGGGTGTCGGTCCACACCTGCAGGCCCCGCCCCCGCACCTTGTCCAGCAGCGGCGCCGGGATGAACGGGGTGATGAGCAGGTGCGCCTGTCCGGGCTCGAGCGCGCCCACGGCCGCCATCACGCGCGGCAGCGGGTGCTCGCCGGCGCCGATGGCCTCGCGCGCGTCGTCGGTCGAGACGACCTTCACCGTGTCGACCCAGGCGGGGCGCTCGCCCTGGCCCGCGAACGGGTCGCTGGCCGTGAACCCTTCCTGGCCGGCGGCGGCGCGCAGCTTGTTGATGAGTTCACCCAGCCCGAGGCCGCCCACCTGCGCCGCCTGCTCCAGCGTAGTGATCTTCGCCACGGTCTTGCGGAGCAGCGGATTGCGCAGCCGCGCAAACTCGGGAGCGATCCCGATCAGCAGGTCCTCGAGGTCCGGATATGCGTCCAGCAGTTCGCCCACCTTCATGTGCGGCGTGATCAACGGCCGGTCATTCATGGTCCTGCCCCTTCACGTAGTTCAGCAGCCGCTGCTGACCGGTCAGCGCGCGCTTGGCGGTCAGGTCCTGGCTCACCTCGAGGGTGCCGAGGAACTTCCCGTCGTCGTCGTGCAGCGCGAAATACTCGATGCAGAGGAATTTGCCGCCCAGTTCGATCCAGAACTGCGAGTGTGTCTCGCGGCCCTCGCGGAAATCGGACAGGATCTGCTGGACGATGGCCACGCTCTTGGGCGGGTGGCAGTACTCGACCTTGCGGCCGATGATGGCCCGCGTGCGCGCGAAGATGCGCTCGCGTCCTTCGCTGAAGTAGCGCACGGTGTCGTCGGCGTCGACGAAGGTGACGTCGAAGGGGATCGCGTTCAGCACGGCCTGCAGTTGCGCGGGCGTGAAGGTGCCGGACGGCAGGCGGATGAGGCCGTCGGCGACGGCTTCGACCGGCTCCGCGCCCGCGGGCTGCCATGTCGCCGCCGGCACGACCAGGCACCAGCCCAAGTCGGCGCTGCCGGCCGCGATGGCGCCCCATTCCGCCTCGTCCAGCGAGTCCAGGCACATCGGCAGCAGGATCTGCGTTTCCTTGTCGATCATGCCGGCCACGGCCTCGACCGCCGGCTGGAGGACGAGATCGATGACGGCGCCCGCCTCGTCGGTCGTGATGCCCTCGGCCGCGGCCAGCGCCTCCCACGCGCCCTTCAGCAGCGCGCGCGTCTCGTCGTGCTTGCCCCACATCACTGTCGGCGGCCCGGTGATGCCGTGCTTCTCCAGGAACGGGAACAGCAGGTGTTCCTTGCGCAGGTAGTGCTTCTCGACGTCCATCAACGCATTGAAGCGCACGCGCAGATCGTGTAGCAGCTCGGCCGGCGCCGCGGCGGCGTCCAGCGCCTTCAGCTGCGCGAAGAGTTCGCGGATCGCGTCCAGCTCCCAGCCCAGGGCGCGATTCTCGGCGCGGAAGACATCGACCGGGTGGCCGGCCGGCACCGCGCGCTCCTCTTCGGGCAGCAGGCTGGGGTTGAGGGCCAGCTTGTGGATGTCGCAGAACTTCAGGATGTCCTCGGTGGGCATGCCCTCACTGATCAGTTCCTGTTCGACGGCCACGACTTCGTCGTAAGGCACCCGGCCCAGGAGCTTGATGAGCTGGGGCCGCACCGCCTCGGGCGCGTCGCCCGCATGCAACTGCAGGATCATGTGTTTGAGCAGGGCCATGCGCCGCTGCTGGTCGTGGATGAGTTCGCTCATGCTCTCGCCTCCGGGGCGGTGAACGGGCCTGAATGGCCCTGTTCATTAATAGGACATTCTTGTCCGATTTCTCGGGTAACATAGTTCGGGGGCGGGCTGGGCGCCAGTATTTGGGGAGCGATATCGTTTGTCTTACCGGATAGGAAAGGTCTCGGGACCGGTCAGCGGGTAGCCGCGGCCCGGGGCAACCTCACCGTCACCCTGGCGCCTCGCTGGGCATCGACCTTGACCCAGTCCGCCGCCACGGGAGGGTAGCCCTCGCAGAACACCCACACCCGCACACGAGGCGTGATCACCTGCATCCCCATCGGGGCGCCTGAATCGTCGTAGGTGGGAAATTCGCTGTCGAACGCCAGGCAATACGTATCGATCTGGAATTCGCCGGCGCCGTCGGTCGTGGTCAGGGCCGCGACGTCGAACGGCGTCAAAGAGGCGTCGTATCCCGATCGCGCCAACGCAAACGGCCGGATCATCCCGAAGTTTGTCGTCTCGACGAGTAGCCGATAACCACCCGCGGACACGAGTCGCCCGTCGTCATCCAAGCCGTCCCACGACACAGTACACGTGCCGGCTGGCCTCGTCTCATCGACCAGCGTCCTGATCGGATCCATGCCGCAGAGCGAATAGATGCCGACGTGGACAGGTCCCTCGCGGTGCACTTCAAAGGTCCAGGCGATGTCCATCTTGTCCGGGCTGTTGCCGGATACGGGCAGGAAAACATGCTGCACGACGATGGCGGCGCCCCACACGGGTTGTCCATCGGCATCGATGACACGCCCGTGAATGTCGTTGTCGCCCCGAAGCGGGCCCGTGGAGTCGGAGCAGGCCGCCAACATCGCCAGAAGAATACTGCCAACGACACACGGAATCGCTCGACGCATCATCAAGATCCCCCCTGAAACGCGGATCGGCGCCACCCGGCCATGGATATCCAGCGCGCCGCTACATTGTCACAGCCACTTGCGCCGGCGCAAGTGCCGGAACGCAGCTAGTCGCTGAACGTGACCTTTGCGACAGCACCCTGTTCGGGGTCGACCGTGATCCAGTCGCTCGCCCGGGCCACGGCCCCGTCACGGAACGCCCACACGCGCACGCGGCGCGTGAACGCCACCCGGCCGTCCGGCAGGCCGGATTCACCGAGGGCGAGGAACTCGTAGCCGAACGGCAGGCATCCGGTTTCCAGACGGAAGGCGCCCTTGTGGTCGCTGACGGCGGCCGCGGAAACGCTCGACTGCGGCATCAGCGGTCCGTAGCCGGTCCCCGTCAACACAAACTCGTCATTCGCCTCGCCGGCGGGCGCAAGTCGGCCGAGGTCGTCCTGTCCGTTCCAGATCACGGTGAACGAGCCAACGGGCAGCTCCATGTCGATGAGGGTGCGAACCGTGTCGTCGTCGCAGAACCCGGCAACCCAGGCGTGGACGAGGCCCGGCTCTCCCAAATCGAACTGCAACCCGTGCTGCGGCTTGTCGGCTGCACTGCCGGGAACCAGCGCGAAATCGTGCTGCAGGACGATGGACGCGCCCGCCACCGGCCGGCCATGGATATCGAGGACATGCCCGCGGACGGCGTTGTCGTCGGGAGGCGGCGCTGCGGTGTCGGAGCAGGCGGCAAGCAGCATGAGAGCCGCGAGGACGGCAATGAACCGGGTCAAGCGACGAGCCATCCGGGAATCCTCTCTCTGAAAACAAGCGATGCCCTGCATGTCCTGAGACTGTACAGGACCGGCTGCCTACCGCAACAACGTCATCTTCCGCGCCTCGCTGAACCCGTCGGGCGTCTTCATCCGCAGGAAGTACGTCCCGCTCGGCGAGGCGTGCCCCTGGTCATCGTTGCCGTCCCACGTCGCCCGGCCCGGGTGCGCGCCCGCCGCGAGCGCCTCGTCCAGCACGCGCCGCACCAGCCGGCCGCGCACGTCGTACACGGCCAGCTCGACCCGCGCATCGCGGGCCAGCGTGAAGCCGAACGTCGTGCGCGGGTTGAACGGGTTCGGCGCCACGGGCCACAGGCGGTCGCCGGCGCGGGCGGCCGGCAGCGGGTCGCCGAGGCCCGAGGTGTGGAAGTCGCGCGCGGCGATGCGCGTCGAGACGACGTCGTAGATCTCGTCCCACGCCGACGCGTCGATGGGGAAGCCGTACTCGGCGGCGAAGTGGTCGCGCAGGTCCTGGCCCGTCGAGGCGCTCATCGCCGCGACGAACCACGTCGCCTGCTTCTCAGGCGTGTCGATGGCGACGGGAATGGGCGCCTCGGTGGGCAGGAACGTGCTGAACAGGTCGTACCAGCACCCGATGCCGTACGAAGCCCAGAGTTCCATCAGGATGCCGTCCAGGACATCGGGATTGATGGTGTCATAGTCGCGCCCGCCGGCGCGGTAGTCCGCCAGCGCCGACTGGAAGCCGCCCCAGGTATCGCAGAACGTGTTGTCGATGTCGCCCAGCGCGAGCGGTCCCAGGCTGGTGGGATACTCCAGCGTGCGCCGCCACGCATACATCGCCGACAGCGACGCGAGCCCCTCCGAGTAGGTCGAGTTGTGCACCGGCGACGCGGTCCACAGGTACATGTTGAAGGCGTTGCAGGACGCCGTGAAGTTGTGGCCCAGCTCGTGCCAGATCACGAACCACTGCGGCCGCCGCCAGTTCGGGTCGTTGATGATGAAGCAGCTGTTGTTCGCCTCGTAGCCCGTGGTCCAGCCCAGGCGGACCGGATTGCCGCTGGCGCCGCACACGGAGGTCACGGGGTCGCTCGCCACATCCAGCACGAACCACTCGGTGCCCGAATGGTATGGGTTGATGCTCATCGCCTGCTCGCCGGCCAGCCAGGCCAGGTCGGTGGCCTCGACCACCTCGTACTGCTGCAGCAGCGTCTCCAGGTCCACGCCTTCGATCACCGGCGGCAGGTAGAAGGACACGTGCGCGCCGGCATACGTCTGGTGGGTGACGCCGATGTCGACGGCATTCACGCGGATCACGGCCGAGTTGTCCGTCATCACCCCATCGGCCCACACTTCGATGTACGGCGTCTGCCAGTGCTCGGTCGGCGGCGCGATGGCGGTGACCAGGCCGGTCGCATCGACCGTTGCCACGGACTCGCTCGTGCTGTGGTACGTCAGGACATGATCCTCGTTGGGCAGGATGTTGCCGGCCGCATCGCGCAGCACCACCTGCAGCTGGCCGGTGGCCGGACCTGTCGGGCACAGCTCGAGGATGGGCGTGACGACCGTCGCGCGGGCGCACGGCGTGAACGGCAGCGTCGAGGCCGACTCGATCGCCGTCTCGGCATTGCCCGGCACCCATGAGCCGTCGAGCTCGGCGAACGTGCCGCAGCGCCAGGCGAACGTGTCGGGATCACCCATCTGGCCCAGCCACACGGTGATGCGGATCGTGTTGCCGTCGATGGCCACGACGCCGTCGCCGCCGCCGGGCACCGAGCCGGTCACGTCGGCCCAGCCGCCGCCCCAGTTCTGCCCGATGACGGCACGCACGTTGAACTCGCTGCCGAGCCCGTCGTGCGGCTGGCCCGTCGCCGGGTCGCTGTCGGTGTCGATGAACCAGAGGTAGGTCTGCGTGTCGTCGGGCAGCGGCAGCAATGAGGGAAGCGGACCGCGCAACTGCATCGCGAAGGTCATCCGGCCGCCGTCCTGCGTGATCGAGGCGGCGACGATGTCGAGCGACGCGTCGATGGCCGGGTCTTCATCATCGACCAGGCTGCCGAGCAGTGTGGAGGCCGGGGCGGCTGCGGCCAGCGAGGCCAACATCATGAGCGTGGCGGCGGCGGCAATGATCTTCATGTGGGTCCCCCAAGGTGGCGCGTCAGGCGCTTTCCCGCGCGGGTGGCACGGCGGGTCGTTGGTATTGAAAATACCACATCAAATATCCGATTCCAATGGGGATCGATTGGTGCGGGCTGGCGTGCAGTATGGCGATAAAAATGACCGCCATGCGCGTCTTTTCGGACGCCGCGGCGGCTCTAGGCGCTAACCATCACGGCGGTCGCGACTTGCGCCGGCGCAAGTGCCCCGCCCCCTACCCCCGCTTCACCAGCGACATCACCACCGGCAGATCCGCCTTCGTCACCGTCCGCGTCACCACCAGGGCGGGCAGGTAAAGCAGCATGCAGGCCCCGATCACGACCAGCGCCGGCGTCCATCCCGCGTGCGTGGGCAGGGCGATCCAAGTGGTGCCCCAGCTGGGCGCCGCCAGCTGCGACAGGCCCGAGGTGGCCAGCCAGGCCAGGACGAGCGCCGCGCTGGCGTTGAAGATCGAACGCGCCACCGGCAGGTGCAGGCCGGCGCGGCGGACGTAGATCCAGTGCAGCAGCGCGCTGACGGCCTGGCTGGCGACGACCGCGACGCTGGCGCCGAAGTAGCCCCACCTGGGGATCGCGATGAGGTTCGCCACCAGGTTGAAGACCAGCGAGCCGACCGCGATGACGACGAACGAGCGCTCCTTGCCCGCCGTGTAGAGCATGCGGTTGAGCACGTTCGTCGCGGCCAGGAAGGGCATCCCCCACACCACGATGCGGAACACGATGATCGAGTCGGTAAAACCGGTCTCGCCCTTGGCCAGCCACATCGTCACCGGGGCGGCGGCCAGCGTGAACAGCAGGGTGACGGGCATCACGATCAGGTGCAGGTAACGCAGGGCGCGCTCGCTCACACGTTCGAGGCCGCCCTCGTCCTTCGCCGCGCGCAGCAGCGTCGGGAACAGCGCCGTGGCGAACAGGCCCGGCAGGTAGGCCAGGTAGTCCAGGGCGCGGTGGCCCAGCGTGTAGATGCCCACGGCCTCGTCGCTGTGCATGATGCTCTTGATCAGGGGCGTGTCGATCTTGTAGTAGAGGATGCCGAAGGTCGAGGCCAGGAAGATGGGCCAGCCCAGGTCCATCAGGCCGCGCACGCGGGTCGCCTTCGACGCGTCGCGTCCAGGCGGATTGCGCAGCCAGGGGCCGGTGCCGGCGAGCATCAGCGGCGCCATGATCAACAGGCGCACCGCGCGGCTGGCGACATTGGCCCAGATGATGCCCATCACGCCATAGCCCGCGTCCAGCCACCACCAGGCCAGCCCGAAGTAGGCGACGGCCGAGGCGATCTGCCCCCACATCTGCGAGATGACGCGGTCGTGCGCCTGCAGGACGGCGTCGCAGGCCATGGCCGAGGCTTCCAGGAAGATACCCAGTCCCATCACGTACAGGGCGCTGCGGTGCAGATGGTCGAACCCGCTCAGCGCCGCATACATATAGAGACCGCCGAAGCACAGCAGGGCCATGCCCAGGCGGATCTTCAGCGCCGTCCACATCACCGGCAGGGTCAGGGTGCGGTCGCGCGTCACTTCGCGCGTGATGAGCGTGCCCAGGCCGTAGTTCGCGACGATGAGCAGGATGGCCGAGACGTCGATGGCCAGGTTGGCGATGCCGACGCCGCCGGGCCCCAGCAGGAACGCCATCTTGCGGTAGACGAAGAGCGTCAGGATGCGACCGGTGAACAGCCCGATCGTCAGGTACATCGTGTTGCGGGCAACCGTGCGGGTCGAGGTCAAGGCAGCTCCCAATGGACGGCAAACGAGGCAGCATCGTCACAGGCGTATGCTAACCGATGGCGGGCAGGGGTCAACCGGCGTCCAGCAGTTTCGCGCAGACGAACAGGTACCCGCAGGTGGAGCCCGTGTGCGCCAGCAGGGCGGGCCACACCGATTGCCAGCGGGCGCGCATCCAGGTCCACAGCAGCGCGCCGGCGAACACGGCGGCCAGCATCGCCCCCGCGGCCGGCGGATCGGGCGCCAGCCGGCCGATGGTCACGGCGTGGTAGGAGGTGAACAGGGCCGCCAGGACCACCCGCGCCGACCGGCCGGGCACGGGGTCACGCAGAACCCAGCCGCGCCAGAACAGTTCCTCGGCCGGGCCGTTGAAGAGGGCCAGGAAGAACAGGAACCCGGCGGGAGCGGCCGGTTCGAGGCCCCAGCCAAGGAGTGCGGCGCGCAGGGTGGCGGCGTTCGGAAACAGCGTCGGCGCCACTGTGAACGCGAGCACCGGGGCACTGGCGAAGGCGAGGCCGAACGCCAGGCCGGTCCCCAGGCCGCGGCGGACCAGGCCCAACTGCCGCACATGCTCGAATGGCGTCAGGCCCGCCCGCAACGACACCGCGAGCGGCAGCGCGAGGCAGAACCCGAAGTGATAGAGGAGGAAGACCAGCGGTGCGCTGTGACAGGCCACGAGGCCCAGCACGACGACCAACGGGCCTGCCAGGGCGATGAGCAGGCGGCGCGATGTGTCCATGTCGCGCAGCATCGGCGAAGTCGCGCGCGGTGGCAAAGGTGAACTTCACAGGAATCAACATTGGGATGCCGTTGACCGCACTCGGTGCTAGAATCGTCGCGCCATCGTGATGGAAACGAGACGTACAAACCTCAGTGGAGCCGCCATGCCGATCGCTGCCTTGCGTCGTCGTCACCTGATCGTGCCCGTCATCGCGATGCTGGCCGTATGTGCGCTCGTCATGCCGTGCGGCGCGCAGTCCTCGGCCCCACCCGTCACCGCACGACATGGAATGGTCGCCAGCGACCACCAACTTGCGTCCGCGGCCGGCGCGCGCGTATTGCAGCAAGGCGGCAATGCGGTCGATGCCGCGATCGCCACGGCGCTGGCGCTGGCGGTCGTGCACCCGTCCGCCGGCAACGTGGGCGGCGGCGGCTTTTTGGTCTACTGCGACAGCCAGGGCCTGGCCACCACCTACGACTTCCGCGAGACGGCGCCCGCCGCCGCCACCGAACGCATGTTCCTGGACGCGCGCGGCGCCGTGCGCGACACGAGTAACCACGTGGGACCGCTGGCCGTCGGCACGCCGGGCACCGTGGCCGGCCTGTGGCTGGCCCACCAACGCCACGGCCGGTTGCCGTGGGCTACGCTGGTGCAGCCGGCGATCGACCTGGCGCAGGGCGGCTTCCCGCTCTCGCCCGGCATGAGCGATTGGTGCGATCGCCTCGCGAAGACGACCAACCCGCTGTATGCCGCGACGCGCGCGGCCTTCCTCGACGCCGACGGGCGCCCCCTGCTCCCGGGCACCACGCTGCGCCAGCCCGACCTGGCCGCCACGCTCACGCGCATCCGTGACCACGGCCGCGACGGCTTCTACACGGGCGAGACGGCGCGCCTGCTCGCGGCGTTCATGCGCGACCACGGCGGGCTCATCACCGAGGCCGACCTGGCCGCCTACCAGGCCGTCGAGCGCGAGCCCGTGCGCGGCACGTACCGCGGGTACGACATCATCGGCATGGGACCGCCGTCGTCGGGCGGCACGGCGATCATCGAGATGCTGAACATGCTCGAGGCGGACGACCTCTCGCAGCTGAAGCCCGGGTCGGCGCCCTACCTGCACCTGCTCAGCGAAGTGATGCGCCGCGCCTACGCCGACCGCGCGCAGTACCTGGGCGATCCCGCGTACAACAAGGTGATCCCGCTGGAACGCCTGCTGTCGAAGGCGTATGCCGCGAAGCTGCGCGCCACGATCGACCCGGCGCGCGCCACGCCCAGCGACAGTTCGCTGTTTGGCGCCGGCTGGATGCCGCACGAGAGCGAGCAGACCACTCACCTGTCGGTCGTCGACGCCGGCGGCGGCGCCGTCTCGCTGACGTACACGCTGGAAGAGACGTTCGGCTCTGGCCTGGTCGCCCCCGGCACCGGGTTCATCCTGAACAACGAGATGGGCGACTTCAACGCCATCCCCGGCTTGACCAACCGGTCGGGCACGATCGGCACCGCCCCCAACCTGGTGGCCCCCGGCAAGCGGATGCTCTCGAGCATGTCGCCGGTCATCGTCACGCGCGGCGGCGCCCCCGTGCTGGTGGTCGGCAGCCCCGGCGGCCGCACCATCATCAACACGGTGCTGCAGGTGATGCTGAACGTGATCGACCACGACCTGGACATCCGCGCCGCCATCGAGGCCCCGCGCATCCACCACCAGTGGCTGCCCGACGTGACGCAGTACGAGGCGCGCGGCTTCGCCCCCGAGGAACGCAGGCGGCTCGAGGCGATGGGCCACGCGCTGCGCAAGCGGCAGGTGCAGGGGTGCGCGATGGGGATCTTCGTCGACCCCGCTACCGGCGTGAGGAGCGGGGCGGCGGATTCGCGGTCGGTGGAGGGCGGGGTGGCGGGTTATTGAGTGGCGCCGGCGTCGACACAGGAGCCGTTGCCGGCGATATCCAACGTGATCGGCTGAAACCACGTCAGCACGTGAGCCAGCGCACGGCACTGATCCAATGACGGGTTGTACCTGATCGAAACCCTGCCGACCCTCGACTGTGGCGACAGCGCCGTGATATCGGTCAACTGCTGGTTCGCGCCGATAAGAACCTGATACGGCACAGTGTCCAGGTTCTGCAGCCCGTCGAGCGACAACAGCGCGTCACAATGAGTGATCCAGATGCCCCGGCACGCGGTCAGCAACGCCAATCCGGCAAGCGACGACAGGGATCCCATGTTGTTGAAATTCAGTAGCGCATTGGGACCGACGGCGGGAAAACCCTGCAAGTCGACGATCCCGTTCAGCTCCGAAAGCGCGAGTACTTTCAATGCCGGCAGCGTCGGCAGTGCCGGCAGCGCGGCATCGCTCAGCGCCGGACAATCATGAACCGTCAGATACTGCAGTTGCGGGAGGGCCGGCAGCCCGGCAAACGAGGCAAGCCGGCTGCAGAACAACACGTGGAGGCTCTCCAGTTCCGGCAGCGACGGCACCCCGACAAGAGACGTCAGGGCATTGCATTCAGTGATATGCAATTCCTTCAGGTGCGCCATCCCGGCGTCTCCCGCGACCGAGACCAACCCTGGCAGTTCGCTGAGCCCCAACCACTGGAGCGCCGGCGCCGCGGATGTGACGGCATTCAAGCCTGTGATGCCGTCGCAATTGGCGAGTTCCAGGCGCGTCAGTTTCGGCATCTCGTCTGGCCACGAGGCGTCCGTCAGCGCATCGCAGCCCCAGATGGACAGATCGCCAAGTTCCGTACCTTGGCCAAACCCCGCCAGGCTCACGAGTGCCGGCAGCGAATCGAGGTTGGCCGAGACCAACCCGGGTGCGCCGGCCAGGCCGTCGACGTCCACCAGTGAGTAGCAGTACTCCAGGCGCAGCCACGACAGCGAAGGCAGCGAGCCCATGCCGTCGAGATCAGCCAACGCGTCCAGGCCTGACAGCGTGAGACCACCCAGGGACGCCTGGCCACCCAGGCCGACCAGCGACGGAAGTGCCGGCAGGCCCTGCAGCGTTGCGAAACTCAGGGCCGGCAGTGCGCCGAGGGCCGCAACCGACGTGAGGGCGGGCAGGCTGACGAGTTCGATGTTGGATGCCTGGGGAAGCGCGCCCATGCCGGTGAGATCGGCCAGGGCCGGCAAGTTTTCCAGGTGCACGAAGGTAACCGGTTCACAAGCGGGGAAGCCGTCCAGCGTCTGCAGCAGTGGGCAGCTCCAGATATCGACACCGGACGTGAAGGAGACCCCCTGCAGTCCCTGCAGCCCCGCCAGCACGGGATTGTCTGTGACGAAGACGGCTCCGCGCACCGTGTCGAGCGCCGCAAGCGCCGTGAGTGCGGTCAGCGCCGCGTTGGCCGTGACCAACAGATCGCCGTCCACGCAACGCACGGACGCCAACGGCGACAGGTCGGTGATGTCCGCACTCGGCCCGATCGCGAGTTGGCCCCTGACGTACTCCAGCCCGCGCATCGCCTCGACGTCGGCCTGGCTCCTGAGCGTCACGTCACCGCCGCTGCTCCAGGGCGATGGGTCGTTCGGGACACGGCAGGGATCATCGGCGCAACCACCCCACCCGATGAGCATCAGGCAGAGCGCCGCAAACGGCAGGAAGCGTTTCGGGCGGGGCAGGCACGACATCGGGGCTCCTGATCGTCATGGGCGAGCCACATATATCGCATCACGGGCGACCCTACCCCCGATCGGCGCCGAAATGCAATGGAAAAAAGGCCTCCCCGGCTTCGCCGGCCGCCGCGGAAGGCCGCCCGTGGCCCCGGCATCTTGTGCACTGGCCCCGTGTTATCGCCGGTTTTGACATTTCAATATCACCAAGGTACGATTGTTCGGCGGTGACAGGCATTCCAGCCTCCCGCAGCCCGGGAGCCCCACTGCGTGAAGCGCCTGCGCCTCATCTTCCAGCTGTCGATCGTCGCCGCCGCCGCGTTCGCCGGCGTGCGCTACGCGCTCGGCAAGTCGCTCGTCTCGGTGGAAACCTACTGCCCGTTCGGCGGCCTCGAGACCGCGTGGAGCTTCTTCACGCGCCGCCGCTTCTCGTGCGCGGCCGGCGAGACGAACCTGGCGCTGTTCATCGCGCTGATCGTGCTGACGATCCTCGCGCGCAAGGCGTTCTGCGGCTGGGTGTGCCCGGCCGGTGCGCTGTTCGAGTGGGAAGCGAAGCTGGCGCGGCGCGTGTTCAAGCGGCGCGACTTCTCGGGCGTGTGGCCGGTGCCGGCAAAGGTCGACCGCGCGCTGAAGATCGGGCTGCGCATCGCGGTGCTGGGGCTGGTGCTGGTCGCCACCTGGAAGACGGGCGAGCTCGTGTTCCGCGGCTACGACCCCTACTACATCGTGTTCAGCGCACACGGCCACGACGTGAAGGCGTGGAGCTACCTGGTGCTGGCCGCGCTGCTCGGGCTGGGCCTCGTGATGCCGATGGCCTGGTGCAAGTACCTGTGCCCCCTGGGCGCGGCGCTGTGGCCGGCGTCGATCGCCGGGCGGCTGCGCCTGGCCCGCAATGAGCACCACTGCACCGGCTGCGGCGCCTGCGATAAGAATTGTCCGCAGGATCTGCCCGTCTCGCGCGTTAAGGAACTGACGTCCGGCGAATGCACCCTGTGCCTGGAGTGCACGGCGGCCTGCCCCACGCCCCAGGCGCTGGAACTGCGCTGGAGCGCCGTGCCGCGCCCGAAAGGCAAGCGATGAGGGCCCCCGCGTGGATCATCCCCGTGCTGGTGGTCGTTTGCACGGCGGCCGGCATCGGCGGTTCCCGACTGCTGGTGGCGCCCAGCCTGGTGCACACGTTCGCCGACGCGGCGCCCACGGCCGATGCGCGCACGGCGCAGATGGTCGTCGAGGGCGTCAAGTGCGTGGACACGGCCGAGCGGGCTGTGGCCCAGCTGAATGAATTGGACGGCGTGCTGAAGTGCGTGGCCTATGCCGCGCGGGCGCGCCTCGATGTGACGTATGACCCGGCGCGCACCAGCGCGCCCGCGATTCGCGAAGCGCTGGAAGCGCCGGTGCTGGTGCCGGCCACCGGCGAATATCTGTTCGGCCTGTACCAGGTCGTCGAGTTGGATGGCGAGAAGATTGCAGACGTGGACGATTGACCAGTAACGAGTAGCTTTGCAACCCGCAACGAAGGAGAACGACCCATGCGCAACCGACTGTTCACCGTGGCCCTGCTGGCGTTTGCCGTTCTGGCGCTGGCCGCCCCGACCGCCTCGCTGGCCAAGGACAGCCCGTCCGAGACGGCCGTCTACGCCGTGGCCAACCTGGACAAGGCCGACATGGTGAAGGACCTGACGAAGGCCCTGACGAAGGTCAAGGGCGTCACGGCGGCCAAGGCCGACGCCGAGGCCGGCAAGTTCATCGTCACCTTCAATCCCGAGAAGACCAATCCCGACGCGCTGACGGCCGTCGTGACGAAGGTCGCCGCCGACGCCAAGTTCGAGGGCGTGCAGGCGGCCGAGGGTTCGGGCGAGAAGAGCGGCTGCGGCGCCTGCCCCAGCAAGGCGACCTGCGGGAAGAAGAAGTAGGGCGCGATCATCGCACTTGCGCCGGCGCAACTCTCACGATCTCGGGAGACTTGCGCCGGCGCTCCTTTTTCGGCCCCCACGCAACTCGCAATGCTCCCTGATCCAGGGAACCTCGCGCAGTCATCGACACAGCCACCACCACCCGCCCAATCCGCTGTCTCCCAAGACGATCCACGATGACCCATGCCTGCCGCCGACCAACGGGAACGGCGATTGCTCGCTTCCCCTGTGCGCACGCCGGTCGTGCGCGATGCGGGCTATGCCGTCGTGTCCAACCGGAGGTCTGTTCCCATCCGTAAGATGGCGACTCTCTGCCTGATGGCGCTGCTGACATGCAGCGGCATCACCTTTGCCGGCGTCGACGTCAACTTCGGCGCCAACGTGCACGCGGGCGACGATGCGAGCCTGTTCGTCTCCATCTCCGCCCAATATTTCGACCGCGAATCGCGCGACGTCGAGGACTGGCAGCGCCGCTGCTACCCCAATCCGGACGACCTGGCCGTGGCGCTCTTCCTCAGCAGCAACGGCGACCGCGACCCGGACTACATGTTCGGCCTGCGCAAGCAGGGCTTGGGCTGGTTCGAGATCTCGACCCGCTGCAACGTGCCGGTCGGCGCATTCTTCCTGTCGCTGGGCCGCGACCCGGGCCCGCCGTACGGCAAGGCCTACGGCCACTGGCGGAAGTACCGGCGCGACAAGCGGCATGTGATGAAGCTGAGTGACGACGACATCCGTCACCTGGTCGGCGCGCGCCTGATCCACGAGTACTACGGCGTACCGCTCGAGACGGCGATGAAGTCGCGCGCAGCCGGTCGCGACGTGCAGTCGGTGATGGTGCGCGAGTACCGATCGCGGCACGGCGGGCGCGAGCGCGCGCGGGCGGATGGCGATACAGGGCAGGGGAAAGGGCCGGCCAAGCCGGAGGCGGCCAAGCCGAAGCAGAAGCACGGGGGCTGAGCGAAGAACCGAAGCGGGCGATCTGCTGCGGAACGTCGCCGCACTTGCGCCGGCGCAACTCCCGCATCGTCGGGAGCATGGCGCCGGCGCAACGCGTCGAGGCCGAGGATGCGATTTCAGTACAGTCTTCCGCCGACTTTACCGATAAGATGTTTTTAGTCCGAATTGTGGCATGCCCTTCCTCTTTGGTGATATCATAGCGGCAGGCACCTGCCGGTTTCCCCCGGTTCGAACCGTCCCTCTCGCCGAACGAAGGTGGCCCATGAACTCCAGGCGCAATCTCCTGCCGTGCCTCCTCGTGCTGCTGGCGTTCGCCGCCGCGCCGCGGGCCGACGCCCAGCTCGAGCCGGGCACCTATCGCCTGACGCAGTCGACGCCGGCGTACGACATCTGGACGTGCCCGCCCGGCGTGAAGGTCTTCAAGGACGATGCTGTCCCCTACAACGAGCAGTCGCAGGTCCAGGTCTACGCGGCGCGCAACGAGTTCGAGCCGTTCCTGGTCGTCGTCAAGCCGGCGGCCTCGGGCAACGTCACCATGACGATGGGGAGCTTCGGCGCGGGCATCACGCAGCTGATCTACCAGGTGAAGTACGTCACCGTGGCCACAGCCACCGACATGCGCGGCGGCACCGGCGAATATCCCGACCCGCTGTGGCCGCTGGAAAGCGGCGCGACGGTGGCGCTGACGGCGGGACAGAACACGGCGTTCTGGGTCACGGTCAGCGTGCCGCCCGGCACGCCGCCGGGCGACTACAGCGCCAACGTGACGGTGGGCGGCGTCGCGGTGCCCATCGCCCTGCACGTGTTCGATTTCCAGTTGCCGGGCGAGCTCAGCCTCGCTTCGAGCCTCGGCTTCTCGCAGCAGGAGGTGCTGACGAAGTACGGCGCCGGCTTCAGCGACTGGGCCTTCATGGACCAGTGGCGACAGTTCTTCATCGACCACCGGCTGACGCCCCAGGTACCGCTGTGGCCCAGTGCCCTGACGACGGGCGGCGGCATGCCGCTGGTCAGCTACAACTGCGCGACGCAGGCGGTGACCGATCCCGACGGCATCTGGGGCTTCGAGATGCCGGCCGCGCGCTGGCTGGGCGACACGGGCCTGATGGGCGGCAACTTCGCCGATCCGTTCAACGACGGCGTCGGGTTCCCCGCGTACCCGGCCATCGGCCTCGGCGTCAACGACCCGTCGGAAGACCCGCGGCCGTCGTCGCTGTGCGGCGTGAGCCGCGGCGTCGGCGACTGGTACACCGCGGACAATCCAGCCTCGGCCTACAACGTGATGTGGTCCGGCTACGTCGGCGCGCTGCGGGACTACCTGGCCGGGCTCGGCTATCTCGACCGTTCGTACTACTTCTTCGCCAACGAGCCCTTCGACCAGCCCGACTACGACGCGATCGCCTGGTACTCGCGGCAACTGAAGGCCGCCGCGCCGGACCTGCGCCTGATGGTGTCGGAAGAGCCCAAGCCCGCGATCACCGGCAACGCGAACTACGTGCAGGACGGGCAGGTCGACATCTGGCTGACGTACTCGGGGTTCTTCGACCCCGCGGCCGCCGCCGACCGCGACGCCAACCACGGCGAATCGTCCTGGCTGTACTACCTGCCGAGCTCGGTGGCCCCGTACTTCAATCCGTTCACGCTGGACCACCCGGGCGTCGACAGCCGTTTGCTGGGCTGGTACTTCTGGAAGCACCGCCTGCGCGGCCTATCGCACTACCAGGTCATCGACTGGTCGGTCAACCCATGGACGACGCCGTCGCCGACCGGCAACAACGGGTTCACGAACCTGCTGTATCCGCCCTCGGTGACCAACACGGCCATCCCCTACGGCTCGAACAACCAGCGGCCGGTGCCGTCGATCCGCATGGAGCTGATCCGCGACGGGCTCGAGGACTACGAGTACCTGCGGCTCATGAACGCCGAGGCGGCCCCGGCCGCGGGCGTGGTCAACGTCGCCGACGCCCAGGTCGACAAGATCATCGGCGGGGTGGCGAGCTACACGCAGGACGCGGACTTCATCGCCAACCTGCGGCGGCTGATCGGCCGGCTGAACGCGGGCGAGATCACGTCGCTGCCGGACGTCTACCCCGCGCCGGTGCACCAGCGCGCCATGGGCGCGCCCGGCGACTACTACCTGAACTTCCAGAATCCCGCCGGCGAGCCGCTCGCCGACCCGCTGGTCGTCGACGGCAAGACGTACCTCAAGATCGGCGGCGCCGACTACGACGCCGGCGCCGGCTACGGCTGGTTCAGCCCGCCCAGCGTGAATTGGGGTTACGGCTGGGTCCCCTCGGGTCCGAACGATCTGCAGAACAGCATCCTGTACTCGGAATACGGCCGGCCGGCGGTGTTCGAGTTCGACCTGCCCGCCGGCACCTACGACGTGACCGTGTCGGCGGGCTGGCCGGGCGGCACCTACGACCACGGGAAGATCGTCATCGAGGGCGTGCCCCTGCTGAACGACGAGACGACGACCGGCAACGTCGTCCGCACGGCGACCATCGCCATCCCCGACTCGAAGCTGACGATGGAGATGGGCATCGCCAACTACTACACGATGCTCAACTACATGGACATCGAGGCGCACGTGGCGTCAGGGGTGAACGACGGCACGTCGCTGCCCGGCGCGCGCCACCTGCTGCACGACGCCGTGCCTAATCCGTTCAACCCCACGACGCGGCTGGCCTTCACGCTGGCGAGCGACGCGAAGGCCACGCTGCGCGTGTACGACCTGGCCGGCCGCCTGGTGAAGTCGCTGCTGGCCGAGGCGCCGCTCGAGGCCGGTCGGCACAACGTGACGTGGGACGGGACGGATGATCGCGGGCGCGCGGTGGCGGCGGGTGTGTATTTGTACCGACTGCAGGCGGGGGCGTTCAGCGAGTCGAAGGCGGTGGCGTTGGTGAAGTGAGGATGGTTGGGCGGTAAGACGCACAAACGCTGATGCGGGACAACTTGCGCCGGCGCAACTCTCACGAGGTTGGGAGAATTGCGCCGGCGCAAGTGCGTTTCATTACGAAGCCGCGGAACCCAAACCGCCGAAAAGAATCTCGAAAATCGGCTTGGCCCCTTCCCATCCGCCCAGATCCTTGGGAGTAGCGCGGAATGACTTCTTAGTTCCGATCTGCCGCAAGCCTGGACTCAGGTGCGTACACACACGACTCCACATCTCTGGGGAATCATCTCGGAATACGAAGTAGATCGGTCCCTTTCGCGACTCAGGCGGGTACATCTGCATGCGCGCGATGCCATTCTCGTCGCGTACCGACACACCCGCCGTGCCGGGCTTGATCTCCCGCCCGAGCGCCTCAAGATACTGGAATGCCTCTTCAAAGAACGCCAGCGACTCCGCCTCTTTCGACCACATCCCGAGAAATCTCTCCCGGAATTCCCCATAGCTGAGAGCGCGCTTCTTCGTCGGCGCCGGCGCGGACGCCACGATGTTCGAGTTGTCGAGGAGCTTCTGCAGGACCTTGATCTCGGCGGCCGACATGTTGTTAACGTTGCCGTCCGAATCCAGTTGCACCGCTTCGAAGAAGTGGTTGCAGAATTCAGCCATTGCCTGCCAGTCCGGATCGGGAGCGCCGTCCTTCCTGACCAGGCGCTGCAGTTCGGGGTCGCCTTTGAGGAATTCCTCATTCAAGTCCCGCAACCAGTCATGCGACAGTTCATCCTGTTCACACATGAAACGGAACAGGGCGGGATACGACTGCTGGAGACAAAGGATGGCGAACAGGATGCGGATTCGCTCATGCGGTTTGCAGAGATTGTCCGGAGACTCATCACGGTCATGCAGAGTGACCTCATTCATCAGGATGAGAGCGTTCATGATGCGCTTCAACCCGCGTGGGTTGAACCCGATCGACGTTTCGGTCAACCCGCGATACAGCCTGATGTCGGCATCACTCAAGTCCTCCGCAGTCACGACGCGCAGGATCGCCTTCATGTACTGATCGACATCGTACCGGTGCAGCGGCATGCAGTAGGGCACCTGGATGATCTTGTCGAAGAAACTCTTCCCGCTGAGTTGGGCTTCCGAAACGCCGAACTTCTGCGTGAGGCCCTTCATCACCACCTGATAGTCGCAGGCCAGGACAAAGACACAGCCGGGCACATCCAGGAATACCTTCATGACCTCGAGCAATTCGACGGCGCGAATTGGAACCAAACGGTCGAGGTCATCAATGAAGACGACCACCCTAGCACCCTCGCCGCCACCAGTGACCGATGCAACGAGATCCACCAGCGCCGTCTTCATCTTCTTCACGACGGATACCATGTCATCCGGTTCGTTCGCGACCTCGGCCGCTGCATGGTCCACGCCGGCCTTTACAGCTTCGCCCTGACCGAGCGCCGTACCCACGGCCACCGCGGTGGTCCGGCCCAGTATGCCCAGCCATTTCCTGAAGTCGGCCGACTTGCCGGTTTGTCGGCTGTCGGACAGCCCATCAACCATGGCCGACAGGAGCAGGATCGGGATGTTCTCGGACTGGCCGAACTGCGCCAGTTCCCAGGTGTTGATGCGGATCGTCTTGCGGATGATCGCGTCTTCCGGCTTCAGCTTGTGCTCGATCATCCGCATCATGCTGGTCTTGCCACTGCCCCAGTCACCCTGGATGGCGATGGTCATCGCCGTATCGCAATTCCGGATGAAGCGCGCCAGTGCTTCAGCGTGCTCCCCGAGTTTCAGCGTGTCCTCTTCGATCGTGGCGATAGGCCTGTCCAGCAATCCCATTTTCGACATGTCGGCCTCCGTAGTTCGACGATGGGGAAATGCCGACGGGTGCCCTCGCACCCGTCCAATCATCTGTTCTCATACACCCTGATTGTTCCATACCTCTCATACGCACGTCAACCCAACCGAACGCGCGAGGCTCGAACCAGTGACTCCCACGCGCCAACAATAGTACGATTGCAGTCCTGTATTTGAAGCGCATGGACGCGCCATGCGAATTCTGTTCTACTTGATGCCCAACTCGGTGAGTGCGCTGCAGGCGCGATCCGCGCAGCCGCAGAGCCCCCACCTGTCCAGGGGGAGTTCACCATGCCTCGATCCCGCACCTTAGCGCTCATCATCACCCTGTCCTGCGCGCTCCTCGTCCTCTCCGCCTGCAGCGACTCGTCGTCGCCGCCGACATCGGAGACGGTCACACTGCATGTCTTCGCCGAAGGCTCCCTGCCCATACCGACCAGCGCCGACTGGGCCGCGTTCCAGGACGGCGACGGGGCCTGGACCGTGCTGGCGCCGGCGGCGGCGGGCGTCTACACCGCCACCGTGACGGATGCGCAGGGCCGGTTCGGCTTCGCCCTCTACGCGAACGGCGACCTGCACCTGCAGCACGGCACCGTGGCCGAGTGCGCCGACCCCGTCACCTATCTGGACACCGGGCTCTCGCGCGCCAAGAGATCCATGGACATGGGCTCCATGGACAAGCGCGCCATGATCCCCATTCCCGGGTACTACGGCATCCACGGTTCGATCGGCTACGATTTCACGCCGGGCGAGAGCATGGTCGCCATGGGCCGCAGCAGCTCGAGCTCCACGCCGATCGCCTCGTACTGGTTCACGGTCAAGGCCGGTCTCCACGACCTGGTGATCAGCGACAATGGCTGGGGCGAGACGCGACTGATGAACTGGCTCTACATGGAACGGGGCCTGGACGTGCAGAGTGAAACGACACACAACGTGTCGGTCGCCGCTGCCCAGCGCATCATGCTAGAAGACGGTGCGTCGCTGCAAGTGACCGGCGACGCCACCAACACGACCGTCACCATCGGCTTGCTGACGGCCAACGGCACGTATGCGATGTTGGCCGGCTACGACGTTGTCCCTGGCGCCGCGACCGCGTTCCGCAGCGTGCCCGCCGCGGCGATGGTCAGCGGCGACCGCTACGAAGTTGAACTCGGGCGCGGGAGCCTGCGCAAGTGGGCCTGTTTCGGATCCGCGACGGGGATGACCACAAGCGTCCCGTCCGGCGATTTCCTGACCTTCTCGGTCGCGGCAGTCGACGCCGGCAGCGCCCGCTACCCGATCTTCAGCGGCCTGTCCATGTCGGGTGGCAAGGGCTACTTCATTTACTGCGGCGCGGGCCTCTACTTCACAGACGCCGTCATTTCCTCCGGTTGGCTGGCCGCCAACACCGCGACGACGTACCAGGTCCCGAATCTCACCAGCCTCGCCGGCTGGCAAGCCGGCTGGAGCCTCCCGTCCGGCACGGCCATCACCGACCAGGACGCCGTCTTCTTCAACGGCAACGTGGCGCTGCCGAACTGCGTGCGGCACCACTTCAGCGAGCCGAATGCGCCGTTGGCGGCCGGGGAATGGGTGAGCACCGCGTGGCGTAGTCGGCCGTAGGCATCTCGGCAGGGCGCACGCGATCGCGTTGCGCATCGCCCGGTGGCACTTGCGCCGGCGCAACTCCCGCGAGGCGGGGAGACCTGCGCCGGCGCCTCTTCCTTCAACGCACCAGCACCATCCGCCGCTGCTCCGCGCCCCGCGGCGTAGTCAGCTCGTAGAGATACAACCCTGAGGACACGACACGCCCCGCGTTGTCGCGACCGTCCCAGCGCGCGCGATGCCAGCCCGCGTCGACGCCCGCTTCGACCAGCGTGCGCACCAGGCTGCCGGCCACGTCGTAGACCTTCAGGCTGACCGGGCCGGCGACATCCAGCCGGTAGCCGATCTCCGTGGCGGGGTTGAAGGGGTTGGGCCGGTTCTGCAGCAGGCTGCCGCCGATGGGCGCGGGCACGCCCGCGATCGCCGCGCCGGGGGCCCCGAACGTAAGCGTCCGGCCGTCGGCGTGTTCCAGCCGCCCGTGCTCTGTGATATGTTCCCGGATTACGCTTGATCGTTGTTGACGGCGGCGGCCTTGGCCGCCAGCCACCCGCGTGGCGTCAGCTCCGCCACCCGGCTCTGGGGA
>CAIWHK010000064.1 GCA_903912525.1 uncultured bacterium
CCGCCGAGGCTGTTCGGGTGCCCGTAGAGCGGTACCGCCCCGTGCAGGCGCATCACGCCCTGATTCTCCCAGTAGAGTCCACCCGTTATCAGGCCCTGCACCGACTCGAGGGTGATGTAGAAGATCGAGAACAGGAATGCCCACAGGAAATATTCCAGATACTTCGGCGATTCCACGTAGACAAGAACCAGGAAGGTCAGCATGGCGAACTTGAATGCGCGATTGTTGAAGATGGTGCGGGCAACCACCGGATCCGCGGCCAGGGGCAACTCGAGAAGCATACAGAAGAACAGCAGTGCGATGGAGATCAGCAGTACACGCGCCGTACCGATCTGCGGCTGTCGCTGGCTCATCTGGATGATGCCCAGGATGATCGAGAGGCCGCCAAGCAGGAACTCGAATCGGATGGTCCTCAGCAGATCCATGCGCTCGCCGGCCTGCACGTAGCGCACGACGACGAAAGCAAGGAAGAGCAGGAACACAAGGATCGACGCCTGGCGGTAGCCTGGGTAGCGTTCAGTGGCGATGCCCTCACGATCCACCAACCAGATCCCTCCCATTCCGGAACCGGGCCACCTTAGGCGTAGCGCCGCAGCCACCACTCAAGGGCCAGCAACGTCCAGTACTGCTGCGCCAGGCGCCAGTTCCCGGGCGCCGGCCCCCGCTCCATGTCCGCGATGACCTGGCGCACGACTTCCGGCTCGACCCACGTTTCACAGCGACATCCGGGGCGCAGCAGATCTGTGGCCATGTCCAGCAGCGGGCCGCGAACCCAGTTCGTGATCGGCGCCCCGAACCCGTGCTTCGGGCGCTCCAGTACGTCGCGAGGAAGCCGATCGGCCAACGCATCCTTCAGGAGCCTCTTCGGAGAGCCGCCCTGCAGCTTGAGGTGCGGCGGAATCGTCAGACACCACTCGACCAACCGGTGATCCAGGAAGGGGGCGCGGCACTCCAGACTCGTGAGCATGGCCGCCATGTCCACCTTCTTGAGCAGATCCGCCGGCAGGTAGAAGTTCAGGTCGTGTCCGAATGCGATCGACAATGGGTCCTTGTCGGCGAGCGGCAGCCAGACCTGTTCTCCGTAGAATTGACGCAGGTCCCCACCGAAATCTGGCATCCATCGCGGCAGGTCGGCGAACGTCACCATGCTGCGCATCTCGCGCCAATGCTCGCGCGACCAGGCGTTGCCGCGGCGACAGTAAGGCAACCGGCGCCCGGACAGGTCCTCGGCCAGACGGGACAGCCGCGATTCCATGCGCCCACCGTGCAACCGGGACTGGGCGAGGTAGGTCGTATAGCCGCCGAAGAGCTCGTCGCCGCCGTCACCGGTCAACGCCACCTTGACGTGCTCCCTCGCCTCGCGCGCAACCAGGAACGTCGGCACGCAGGACGAGTCCGCGAACGGCTCGTCGAAATAGTCCATCACCAGAGGGAAAGCATCGGCGACGCTGCCACGCGCGAACAGCTCCGTGTGATCGGTGCCGCACCGTTCGACGACCGCGCGGGCGAACGGGCGTTCGTCCATTTCGTCGGCCAAGCCGATTGAAAATGTGCGGACGCGCGAGCCGGCCGTCTCGGCTGCGAATGCGGTGACCGCGCTGGAATCGATGCCACCGGAAAGGAAGACGCCCAGCGGCACGTCGGCGACCAGGCGCATCCGAACCGCATCACGGAGCAACTCGAGCGACCGTTCCCTCGCCGTCCGGGCGTCCATCGACCAGTCCACGTGCAGGTCCGGCTGCCAGTAGCAGTGTGTGCTCAGGCGCCCACCGGCCAGCTTCAGGTAATGGGCCGGCTGGAGCTTGGTGACGCCCTTGAAGATGCATAGCGGTTCCGGCACGCAGAGCATGTTGAGGTAGAGCGCGAGGGCCCGGGGGTCGATCTCGCGCCCGACGCCGGGCCATTCCAGGAGTGTCTTCAATTCGGAAGCGAGTACCAGGTGGTCCGGGGTGTCTACGTAGAGAATGGGCTTCTCGCCCAACCGGTCGCGCCCCGCAAGCATAATGTCGCGCTCGCGGTCGTAGACGACGGCCGCGAACATGCCGTTCAGGTGCCGGAAGAGGTCTTCGCCGTGTTCCTCGTAGAGATGGGCAATAACCTCGGTATCCGACGCGGTCCGGAAAACGTGGCCGCGTCTCCGCAGGTCGTCCCGCAATTCGCGATAATTGTAGATCTCGCCGTTGAGGATCGTCGCCACCGACCCGGATTCGTTGTGGACAGGCTGCGTCCCGGTGGCCAGGTCGATGATCGACAGGCGCGTGTGCCCAAGCCAGGCCGGGCCAACTCGCAAACTCGTCTGTTCGTCCGGCCCACGGTGGCCGAGCGTCGCGAGCATTGCCGGCAGGTGGGCGGCCACGAGCGAGGCGTCAAGCTCTCGGCGCGCCGGATCCTTGGCGTAGACGGTGACAATCCCGCACACTGCGGCGCACTCCCTTGCTACTGCTCATCCATGCGTTCG
>CAIWHK010000065.1 GCA_903912525.1 uncultured bacterium
CGCGGGCTTCAACCTAACCTCTGCTTGCAGCAGACGAAGCCGCCTGTCACGGCGCCTGCTTGCGCAGGCGCCGCGCCAGACGTCTTCGCTGCTGAAGCCCAGGTGTTAGCCGTATGGAGTGCCGATGACGGACGAGCGCGTACTCTGCCGCAACGACGTGTGGATATTGCAGGCGATGGATGCTCGGACGGGGCGCCATTCCTCTCTCACAGAGATAATCTCGCATGCAGACGCATTGAATCACGCGATTCCCGGCTTCGCTGAACTATGTCGCGCCGTATCAAGACTGTGCGCGTTTGGTCTCGTTGTCGTCGAAAACGAGATGTGCGAAGTCACCGATTCCGGACGACAGACGTTGGCCGCATGCCGCGGGCGCGACTTTCTGGACCAGAACGAACGCATTGCACAGCATCTAGGTGCCGGCGCCTGGGAGTTGATTGCCTGGGCAAGCGATCCGCCTGAAGGGCAGCAGTTTGTGACGCGCGAGCGTTTCGAGAATGCACTATATGAATACCGCAGGCGCTTCTGAAGAGTCTGTCGCGCTTGCTGCGGGCCGTCCCGTAATCAGAGCCGGATTGCCGGTGTGTTCCGAAAGTGTGTCGCCACACATGGTGGCGACTGTGTTGCCCAACCAGACCTTCCAGCAGACGAAGCCGTCTGTGGCGGTCCGTGCAAAGCACGGCCCGCGCCAACCGCGCCCACTACTGAAGCCCGGGTGCTAGAATGAAGAAACGGAGACGTCTTCTCGTCGGCTGTACATCGGATGAGAGCATTGCTATTCTCTATTGGAATAGCTGCTCACGCCCGAGAAGGTGCAATATGGAAGCCATTGATCTTCAAAGAGTTATCGAAGTTTGCCGCGCGCATGGCACGCGAAAGGTCACGCTATTCGGGTCGTTCGTCCGCGATGAAGCGGGGCCGGAAAGCGATCTCGACCTGATCGTCGCGTTCTCGGAGCCGACCGGCCTCTTGTCGCTGGTGCGGCTTGAGCGCGAACTCTCGGAACTCTTGGGCCGAAGCGTCGACCTGGTTACCGAGGAAGCAATCAGTCCCCACCTGCGCGAACGCATCCATCGTGAAGAACTGGTCATTTATGAAGCAGCGGGATGATCGCCTATATCTCCAGCATATTCTGGACGCCATTTCCACGATAGGCACCTATCTGGATGGCGTCGACTAAAGTACGTTCGAAGCCACAAACCTGCTCCAAGATGGCGTCATCCGCCAAATCCAGATTGTGGGCGAAGCCGCGAAGCGCGTTTCACCCGAACTCTGTGCTCGATACCCCGAGATTCCGTGGCGTGACATCGCCGGCATGCGCGACAGGCAAGCTGGTCCACGACTACTTCGGCGTCGATATCGGAATGGTCTGGATTACCGCCACGGTAGACTTGTCGGAATTGCACGCACAGGTCGTACAGGTGCTCGCCGAGCTATAGCGGCGGAATTCTAACCTCTGCTTGCAGCAGATGGTCACGGTCGTCACGGTCCGTTCAATGCACGGCCCGCGCCATCCGCGCCCACTGCTGAGGCCCAGGTGTTAGGCGACCGGAAAGTGGCCTCCGGACGCTCTTTCCCTCGGTGCGTCGGGGTTGACGCATATAACGGGTACCATTATAATACACCCCATGATACAGACGTTCAAGAACACGGGCACGGAAGACATCTATGACGACATCAATTCCGGTGTCGCCCGAAGATGTTGCCCTCAGGCCCTTTGGTCGATTGCGCGGCGCAAGCTCGACTAGATCAATCGTGTCCAAGGAGTGTCCGAACTGAAGGCGCCCCCTGGCAATCATCTGGAACGGTTGAGGGGAAACCGCGCCGGGCAATACAGCATCCGGATCAATGAGCAGTACCGGATCTGTTTCGTTTGGAAGGAAGGCCATGCCTACGAAGTCGAAATCGCGGACTACCACTAAGCCGGGGACGCGACGCCTGCCGCGCAAGCGCCCCCCGACGCATCCCGGCGAGATGCTCCTTGAGGAGTTCGTGAAGCCCCTTGAGTTGACGCAGGTTGAGCTCGCGCGGAGGCTGGGCGTTTCCTACCCGCGGCTGAACGAGATCATCAAGGTCCGAAGGGCCGTCACTCCCGATACGGCATTGCGGTTGTCGCGCGTGCTGGGAATGTCTGCCGACTTCTGGCTGGGCTTGCAGCAGGACTGGGATCTGTGGCAGGCCATGAATGGCCCGGCGGCGAAGGAAATCCTTCGCCTGAAGCCGTTGGCTGGCGCCGGGAATGGTATTGCCTAACGTCTGCCTGCAGCAGATGGTCGCGGCGGTCTCGGACCGGGCAACCCGATGGCGGACGGCCTCAACACGGCAGCCGAAGATGCCGCGGCCCATCGTCCGGATCGTCCTGGATGGGGCCCGTTCGGGGGTCTTGTGCAGTACGGGAACGGGGGCACCCATGATCCGCACATGTCTCATGGTCCTTCTGGCGCTCGCGATCGTTGCGCCGGCGCAAGCCGTCGTCTACACGGGCGCCTCGTGCGACGGCGACACGATTGCGGTGGAAGTGTTCATTTCCTCTGCCGCCAACACCGGCGTCACCGGCCTCAATCTCGAATGGGCCGTCGCGGAGACGCCTGGGCAGCGGACAATGGTCCTGGTCCAGCCCATCCCCGTGGCCGCGACCAACGACGACCAGCGCTTCACGGTGCGCGTCGCGGCGCCCATGACGGAAACCCTCCTGGTCTATTTCACGTATTTCACGAACGCCGCCGGCGAGCGCGTGCCCGGTTCTGATCCGGGTTGTTCGTGGTTCTCGGCCTACGCCATCTGCGGTGAGATCTTCATGTTTCGCGCGCGGATCTTCGATTTCCGCCCGGCATTCGGCATGGATTTCGATTACTGTGACGCGAGCTACCAGGGGTGCAGCGGCTTCGACCCGGACCTGACCCAGGCGCCGGACTGGGCGTCATTCGTGAACACGGGTCGCCTCGTGAACGCCTATGGCCTCCCGGGCGCCGTCCAGAATCCGCCCTGCGCCATGCCGGGCAGCGGCTGTCCGACAGTGACGCGCCTGGAATTCGAGGACGACCCGGCCGGGTGCACCGCCCTCGATGCCCGGGGCGTGACCTGGGGCGCGCTCAAGGGCGCGTATCGCTAGATCCAGAGAGGTGGAGACAATGGCAAAGGTCACCGGAATCGGCGGCGTCTTCTTCAAGAGCAAGGGAGATCCCAAGACGCTGGCCGCTTGGTACGAAAAACACCTCGGCATGCCGCTGGAAGCGTTCGGCGGCGCCATCCTCAAGTGGCCGAACGATACGGCCGGGGATAAGGGCCTGACGGTGTGGCACGTCGCGGAGCAGGACACGAAGTGGTTCAGCCCCAGCGCGTCCTCGTTCATGATCAACTACCGCGTCGACAACCTGGTCGAGCTTCTCGAGCAGCTGCGCGCGGCGGGCGTCGTGATCGTCGATGGCCCGCAGTCGCACGAGAACGGCAAGTTCGCGTGGATCATGGACCCGGACGAGAACAAGATCGAGCTCTGGGAGCCGATGGCCTGGGACGAGAAGAACAAGGGCGCGTGAACGCGCCGCCTGGCCGCGACGGCAGATGGCACCCGGACGTCAAAGAGGGGATTCATCATGCAAGCCACTACCCCGCGTCGCGGCAGATGGCCGTTGTTCGTCCTGCTGGGGGTGGTCCTCGTCGCCTGCCTGTGGATCGGTTGGCGCGACTATGACCCGCGGATTCCGCAGGAAGTGGTTCGCGAGGGCATCCGCACGACGATCCGCCGCATCGTGCAGATCCTGGTTCAGTTCGTCATCCCCGGGGCCATCGTCGCCTACTTCGGGCAGGAGGCCATTGCCAGGCTGCGGCGCAAATAGTGCGCCGCCGCCGCCGCCTTCGCGCTGTTCGAGGGCGAGGTCGTCGCAGTGGAAGACAATCCCCTGGTTCTCGAGGGGACTTAGGCGGGCGGCCGCGACCGCGGCCATCGCCGTGATAACGGGCCGCGACTGACCGAACCCACCGTGCCGTATTGACGAGCAGCGATCATCCCCGGTATCCTCACATCGCGCGTTCGCCCGACACGGCGCGCGATGTCGAATCCCTTTGCGATGACCATCCCGAATGATCCCCCTGCCGAGAGGTCGCGCGTGAAGAAGCGAACCGTCCCCGCGATGGCGTCGATCATCCTCTTCGTCCTGTGCGCGGCGCCGTGGGCCGTGGCGCAGTCCGTCCCCGTGCAGGTGATCGAGACCGCGCCCGGTCAGTGGCAACTGCTGCGCGGCGGCCAGCCCTACGACATCAAGGGCGCCGGCGGCGACGGCTCGAAGGAGCTGCTGGCCGCCTCGGGCGCCAACACGTCCCGCACCTGGGGCGTGGGGCCCGAGTTGAAGCAGCAACTAGACGAAGCGCAGCGCCTGGGCCTGACGGTGGTGGTCGGGCACTGGCTGGGCCACCCGCGCCACGGCTTCAAGTATGACGACCCGAAGATGGTGGCCGAGCAGCTCGAGCGCGTGCGCCGCGATGTGCTGGCGTACAAGGACCATCCCGCCGTGCTGCTGTGGGGCATCGGCAACGAGATGGAAGGCTTCGCCGAGGGAGATGATCCCGCTGTCTGGAACGCCGTCGAGGCCATCGCAGTGATGATCAAGGAGATCGACCCGAACCATCCCACCATGACGGTCACCGCCGAGATCGGCGGCGGGCGCGTGAAGGCCGTCCACGCATTGTGCCCGCACATCGACATCATGGGCATCAACTCGTACGGCGGGCTGCCGTCGGTGCCCGAGCGTTACCGGAAACTGGGCGGCACCAAGCCGATCATCATCACCGAGTTCGGGCCGCCGGGCGTGTGGGAGATCGGCATGACCAGCTTCGGCGCGCCGCCCGAGCTGACCAGCACGCAGAAAGCCGCCGTGTACCGCAATGCCTTCACCGCCGGCTGCCGCGACGCGGGCGGACTGTGCCTGGGCGGCTTCGCGTTCATCTGGGGCGCCAAGATGGAGGCGACGTCGAGCTGGTACGGCATGTTCCTGCCAGACGGCGACAAGCTCGCGGCCGTCGACGCGATGACCGAGGTGTGGAGCGGACGCCTGCCGGCGAACCTGTGCCCGGAGATCCGCTCGTTCGGGCTGTTGGGGCCCGAGGTGGTGCAACCGGGCGACACTGTGCGCGTGGCGTGCGAGGTGGTCGATCCCGAGGGCGCGAACGTCGACGTGCAGTGGCTGGTGCGCAGCGAGGCGCCGGAGTACCTGACGGGCGGCGACGCGCAGCCGGTGCCGATGGAACTGGACGGCATCATCGTGGCCTCATCGCCGCGCGGCGCCACGCTGGTGATGCCGGGCGGCGGCGTCTACCGCCTCTACATGACGGCGCACGACGGCGTGGGCGGCGCGGCGGCGGCAAACGTGCCGGTGAAGGTCGAAGGCGATCCGGGTCGCGCGCGCGCGAAGCTGCCGGTGGCGGTGTACGCCGATGGTGCGGCTGAGCCGTGGGCCGCGTCGGGCTGGATGGGCGGCACCGATGCGCTGACGATGGACCCGGCCTGCACGGAGGCGCCCCACAGCGGCAAGACGTGCCTGAAGGTGCTGTACGATGCGCCCGGCATGTGGGTGGGTGTGGCGTGGCAGCACCCGGCCAACGACTGGGGCGACAAGCCGGGCGGCTACGACCTGACCGGCGCCAAACGGCTGACGTTCTGGGCGCGCGGCGCCGAGGGCGGCGAGAAGCTCGACTTCAGCGTCGGCCTGCTGGAATCGGACAAGAAGTACTCCGACTCGACCAAGGTCGATCTGAAGGGCGTGAAGCTGAAGACGGAGTGGAAGCAGTACACGATCGACCTGAAGGGCCAGGACATGACCCGCATCAAGACGCCGTTCGTGTGGGCGCTGGGCGGGCGCGGTCGGTCGGTGACGTTCTACCTGGATGACATCCGGTTCGAGTGATGGTTGATGCGGCCGCGCGGAGACGTGCAACTGAACTGAGGTGTGTTGTGCGCATGCTGGCGCTACTCGTCATGCTCGGATGGGCAGCCTGCGCAGCGGCCCTTCCTGACGCGGAACTTTTCGACGTGCCGAAGGGCGCCGTGGTGCGCGCGACGCTGGTCGAGCCGAGGCTCGGCAGCCTGACCACCCCCAAGTCCGTCACGGGCGTCCTGGTCGGCGTCACGTCGACTTCGATCGAGATCAAGTGCGACGAGGACGACGCCCCGCGCGTGCTGCCGCTGGCCGGCGTGGAGCGCATCGAGCGCCGCACCCGGGAGGGATGCCGCAACCATGGCGCCATGATCGGCGCGGGGGCCGGGGTACTCGCGGCGACGGTGTTCGTCCTTGTGAGCGAAGCCGGTGACGACGACGGAGAGTATCTCGACATCGGCGCCGGTCCGGCCATTGCCATCGTCTCGATGGTGCTGGCGCCCGCGGGCGCACTGGTCGGGGCGTTGGTGTCGCCCGGCGCGCGCTGGGAGCCGGTCGCCATGGAATCGCTGCAGGTGTCGGTCGCAGGCGGGCCCGGGGGTGACGTTCGGGTCGGGATGGGCTGGAAATTCTAAACAAGTGGCGGACCAGTAGAGCCGCCGCTCGCCTCGAAGAAGGAGTCCAACAGCATGACGCCCGGCATCATCATCAGGAACGAAACCGTCGCCGACATCGCCGCCATCACCGACGTGACGGCCGCTGCGTTCGCGACCATGGAGATCAGCAACCAGACCGAGCACTTCATCGTCCAGGCGCTGCGCCGCGCCGGGGCCCTGACGATCTCGCTCGTGGCCGAGGACGCCGGCGCCGTGGTCGGTCACATCGCGTTCTCGCCGGTGACCATGTCGGACGGCACGCCGGGCTGGTACGGCCTCGGGCCCGTCTCCGTGACGCCCGGGCGCCAGCGGCAGGGCATCGGCGCGACATTGATCACCGAGGGGTTATCGCGATTGCGCGAGCTGGATGCGCGGGGCTGCTGCCTGGTCGGGCATCCCGAGTACTACCGGAAGTTCGGCTTCGCCAACACGCCGGAGCTGGGGCACGAGGGCGTGCCGCCGGAAGTCTTCTTTGCCCTGTCGTTCGACGGGCGCATCCCGCGTGGTACCGTCGCTTTCCACGAAGGGTTCCAGGCTGTTGGGCCGCAATAGGTTGCCATAACGCCAGTTCCGTCATCCCGGCCGCCCCGGATGCCCGCCAGAAATTTCCCCATTGACTTACTGTGCGCGACACAGTACTGTGTACCCCATGGCAGACACAGACGCATTCAACAAGCTGGAGCTCGAACTCCGGCGCGGGGTGGTGGTCCTGGCCACGCTCTCCCAGCTGCGCACGCCGCGGTACGGGTACGAGCTGCGCCAGGCCCTCGCCGACAAGGGCATGCCCATCGAAGAGGGCACGCTGTACCCGCTGCTGCGTCGCCTGGAGACGCAGGGCCTGCTGAAGAGCGAGTGGAAGATCGAGGACGGGCCGCCGCGGCGCTACTACGCGCTGAATGCGGACGGTCGCAAACTGCTCAAGAGGCTTACCGCGTCGTGGCAGGGGATGAACGACGCCATGGGCCGCCTCCTGGACGAGGAATGAACATGAACGCACACGAGTTGATCGAATCCTACGTCGCCGATGTCGCCGCGCGCCTGCCCCGCAGGCAGCGCAACGACGTGGCGTTCGAGCTGCGCTCATTGCTGAACGAGGAACTGCAGGGCCGCGCCGCCGATTCCGGGCGCGAGGCCGACCCGGCCATGGCCCTTGAGATTTTGCAGTCATTCGGCCGCCCGGCGGACGTGGCTGCGCGCTACCAGCCCACGCTGACCATCATCGATCCCGTGGACGGGCGGCCGTTCCTGCGCCTGTCGACGATCGGGTTGGTCGTCATCTGGAGCGTCGGCCTGCTGGCGTACCTGTGGCAGCCGGTCGCCTCGGGCGGCAACATCATCGGGGCGCTCAGCCAGTGGTGGGGCCGTGTTGTGGTTCAGTCGCTGTGGTGGCCGGGCGTGCTGGTGACGAGCTACGGCCTGGCCACGGCGGCGCGCCGCCGCCGGCCGCAGGCCGAGGTGTGGACGGCGAAGTCGGTTGACCGCGACCAGGTGAACCGCGGGGCGCTGTCCCTGGGTGTTGTCGGCATCGTGTGCGGATCCTTCGCGCTCGTCAGGCCCAGCGCGATCCTGGACATCTTCTGGGGCGGGCGCGCGGCGCAGGTCGCCACCGACGCGCTCACGTACACCGAGGCGTTCCGCCACGGGGCGGCGCCGTGGATGCTGGCGCTCCTCTTCCTGAACGCCCCGCTGCTGGCCGCTGTCGTGGTCAAGGGCCGCTGGTCCCGGACGCTGCGCCGCCTGGAAACGCTCCACGGCCTGGTGACCAGCGCGGTGCTGACGTGGGGCGTGCTGGCCGGGCCGGTGTTCATGGCGCCCAGCAGCGACCGGCCCATGCGGTTCGCCATGGCCGTGACGGTTGTCTGGCTGCTGGGCGACATGGTTGTGAGGCGGTTCCGCGGCGTGCGGCCGGCGCCGTCCGTGGCCGGCGGCTACGGCGGGACCGCAGCATCCGATGGCTGACCGCTGCGTCGCGCTCCTGCGGGGGATCAACGTCGGCACGGCGAAGCGCATCGCGATGGCCGACCTGCGGGCGCTGGTCGAAGGGCTCGGATATGGCGATGTCCGCACCCTGCTCAACAGCGGCAATGTTGTGTTCAGTGCGGGCGCGGGCGGAGGCGCCGGCTCGGCGCGTGACGCCGCCGCCCGCATCGAGAAGGCCATCGCGTCGGAGTTGGGCGTGTCCACGCGGGTCGTGGTTCTGAAGGGAAAGGACCTGGCCGCGGCGGTGCGCGACAATCCGTTGGCGGATGCGGCCAGGGATCCATCGCGGCTGGTACTCCTGGCCGCCACCGACAGGAAGCTGCTGGCCCGGCTCAAGCCCCTGCTCGAGCAAGCCTGGGCGCCCGAGGCGATCGCCATTGGTCCCCACGTGGCCTACCTCTGGTGCGCTAAAGGAATTTCCGACAGCCGCCTCGGGGCCGCGGCCGGGCGGTTGCTGGGTGAGGACAGCACCGCCCGCAACCTGGCGACGATGACGAAGCTGGTCGCGCTGCTCGAAAACGGGTAGGATCGGGCGGACACGGCCCAAACCCGTACGGAGGCGCTCCATGACATCCGCCAGGCAGGTCGTTGGGCTATTGGGCGCGCTGGCGCTGTTTGTCCTGGCCTGTGGTTGCGCCGGCAACCGGCCTGCGCCGTCATCGTCGGAGATCAGCGAGGCGCCGCACCGGCATCGCGCCGTCGAGTTGAAAAGGGGCGCGGATGTCTGCGCCCTGCTTGCCTCCGGCGAATCCCTGTGCGGCGAAGTCATCACGCTGTCCGCCGACTCCGTTGCGATCGGCATCGTGGACAGCCCCCACCCCGACGGCCGCATGGTCGCCCGCGCCGACATCGTCGAGCTCTCGCGGCGTGACGACGGCGGGCTGGGCTCCATCGTCGGCAGCCTCATTCTCCTGGTGGGAGTGACCGCCATCGGGCTGATTGGGCTGTTCCTGGCGTTCCCGCCCAACTTCGGCTGAACCGGAAGGTCATGGAGGAGGATCGCATGAAGGTCATCGCCAGATTCCCCGACGTGTCGTCTGCCGAGATGGCGAAGTCGATGCTCGAGGCGCAGGAGATCGCCGCGTGGATTCCCGACGCCAACCTGGCCGGGCTGGACTGGCGGTTGGGCACCGCGATCGGCGGCGTGCGCCTGCAGGTGGCCGACGAGGATGTCGAGGCGGCCACCGAACTGCTGGCGCTCGTGGCCGCGGCCGTCGATGAAACGGCACCATCGGACTATACCGACGACGAGATGTGCCCCCACTGCCGGTCGACGCACATCGGGCCCGACGACCAGCGCAGGCTCCGGATGCTGACGCTGCTGGCGGCTCCGGTCGCCGTGGTCACGCTGCCGATGATGCTGATCAGGCGGGGCCGGGTGCGGTGCGGTGACTGCGGGCAGACCTGGCGGTCGGCGGCGCCGGAAGCGCAGGTGCGCGACTGACGATTGGGGTTGATGGAGACGGCGGGCCCGTGGGATCCGTCGCCGTTGCAGGATCCACCATCGGGGGCATGAATCAGGAGGCAAGAGATGATGACGACCTGGATCATCGTGCTGCATGTGGCGATCCTCGCGTTCCAGCTCATAGGCAGGCGGCTGTTCCCCCACCAGAAGCGCGCGGTTGGCGCCACCTACTTCGTACTGATGCCGATCGGCTTCACGCTGTTCACCAAGACGGACGCCTGGTTGACGTGCTCGATCGTCGCGGTCGCCCTTGTCTATATCCTGTACGCGGCAGAGCGCAGCGTTGTCGCCGCGGGCAAAGCGCAAGCATGACCTGCCGCTGCTGCCTGGTTGCGCTGCTGATCCTGGCCGCCGGCTGCTCGAGCTATCGCCGCGTGTTGGTGCCGGGCACCGAGGGCATGCGCGACGGCTTGCACGTCGACAGCGACGGCCGGCCGATCGCGACCGCCGTCGGCTCGTACGTCCGGGTGAAGCTGGCGTCGGACGAGACCGTGTCCGGGGAGCTGGCCGCCTGCGGCGTGGATTCCCTGACCCTGGTGCGGCCGCGTAACTACGCATTCGAGCAGCGGATGATCGCCGTCGGCGACGTGAAGGAAGTGCATGTCCTGGAAGAGGGCGGCGGGCGCATCCGGTTCACGCCAGCGGGCATCGCGTTGACGGCCGTCATCGCCACCTTCCTGCTGGCCGTCTCTCAGATCCGCTGGCAGTAGGCAGCAGCCGGCCGGCGCCAAGGTCGGCCCCCCTGATCGAAAGAGGAACTCCCGTGAAGAACATGCGTCCTGTCATCGCGCTGGCGGCCACGATCCTCTTGCTCGTGGCGGCCGGCGCCGCCCTGGGCCAGGAAGCCGCCGGCGACGCGGCCTTCATCACCCGCGTGAACGCCTTCGTCGACGAGTGGCACGCCGACGCCGCGCACGCGCGGTTGGCGTACTTCGACAAGATCGCGCCCGACGGCGTCTACATCGGCACCGACAGGACCGAGCGCTGGCCGCGCGACGCGTTCAAGGCGTGGGCGGCGCGCTTCTTCGAGCGGCCGAGCGCGTGGTCGTTCACGGCGCGGCAGCGCAACGTCGCCTTCACGCCGGACCGCACGGTGATCTGGTTCGACGAGCAGCTCGACTCGGCGATGGGCGTGCTGCAGGCCTCGGGCGTGATGCGGGCGCGCGCGGGTGACGGCGGGTTCGAGATCGTCCACTACCAGTTGTCGATCGCGGTGCCCAACGACGTGCAGCCGAAGGTGTCGGAACTGATCAAGGAGTTCGAGTCGAAATGAGCGCCCCAACACCGCCATCGGTGGCCGCCTTCCTGGCCGGCAAGCGCATCGTCGTCGCTGGTGTCTCGCGTTCGGGCAAGACGCCGGCCAATGCCATCTTCCGGCGCCTGCGCGAGACCGGGCACGAGGTGATCCCGGTCAATCCGCAGGCCACCGAGGTGGAGGGCGTCACCTGCCACGCCGATGTGCGCGCCGTGCCCGGCGTCATCGACGGCGTGATGGTGGTGACGCACCCGGCCGTGGCGGCCGATGTCGTGCGCGGCGCCATCGAGAAGGGCGCGCGGCACATCTGGTTCCATCGTTCGTTCGGCGAGGGCAGCGTGTCGACCGAGGCGCTGGCGGCGTGTCGCGAAGGCAGCATCGAGCCGATCGTCGGCGGGTGCCCGCTGATGTATTGCCGGCCGGTGGACCCGTTCCACCGGTTCTTCCGCTGGTGGCTGCACCTGCAGCATCGCATTCCCGGCTAGGCCCCGGGCGACCGGCGGAAATGAACATCTTCCTCCGTTTCCCGTCGAGTGACGCGATCACGAGGCGGCGCGCGCCATTCTGTCGTAACGTATCCGGCCCGATGACGCAGGGTGGGTCGGCGCACGGCAGGCGGAATCCATGATCATGACCGCATTGATGTACCTGATGGCGATCGGCGTCGGTGTGTATGCCGTGATCGCCTATGCCTTCAATCCGCTGGGGGCCCTCGTGCACCCGGCCATGAAGGCGAACTTCGTCGCGCACCCCGTCGGCATCTACACGCATGTGTTCGCGTCGACGGTCGCGCTGGTTCTGGGACCATTCCAGTTCTCGGCCAAGTTGCGCCGGCGCAACCTCGAGCTGCACCGCCGGCTGGGCAGCACCTACCTGATGTGCGTGCTGGTCGGCGGCCTGGCTGGGCTCTACATGGCGTTCTTCGCGTTCGGCGGCCTGGTGTCGTCGCTCGGCTTCGGCCTGCTGGCCGTCCTCTGGATCACCACCGGCGTGATGGGCACCGTGACGATCGCCCGCCACGATCCGGAAGGCCATCGCCGGTGGATGATCCGCAATTTTGCCCTCACGTTTGCCGCCGTGACGCTGCGCATCTACCTGCCGGTTTCACTGGCGACACACCTGGATTTCACGCGCGCGTACCCGGTCATCGCCTGGCTGTGCTGGGTGCCGAACCTGGCCGTGGCCGAGTGGATGTACGTCCGTCGAAAGGTTGCCTGACCATGGCCGCGAACACCGTCCGCCTGCATCGCGTGCTCCGCGCGACGCCCGAGCGCATCTACCGCGCGTTCCTCGACGCCGACGCCAACGGCAAGTGGCTGCCGCCGTATGGGTTCACCTGCAAGGTGCACCACCTCGACGCCCGCGTGGGCGGTACGTACAAGATGTCGTTCACGAACTTCTCGAGCGGCAGCAGCCACACGTTCGGCGGCACCTACATCGAACTGGTGCCGAACGAGCTCATCCGCAACACCGACCAGTTCGACGATCCGAACCTGCCGTGCAGCATGATCACCACGGTGCGGCTGAAGAAGGTGTCGTGCGGCACCGACGTGGACATCGTGCAGGAGGGGATCCCGGAGATGATCCCGACCGAAGCGTGCTACCTGGGGTGGCAGGAGTCGCTGGCCCAGTTGGCGCTGCTGGTCGAGCCCGAGATCCCGGACCAATAGGCGCCCATCGCCGCCGCGACGGCGATGCGTGACGACCGCAAAATAACATTCAAAAGCTCTTATTTGCGACCCCGGTGGGAGGCTGCCGGGGTATTCCGCCGCACGGAACGTACAAATTGCATTGCGATGTAACCTGTTGGTTTGCAACAGATTGGTGCCGGTCCGGCCGGTTGCCCCGCCGCCGTGAAACCCACTTCTGCACCTATCCCCGCCCGCACCCGTAATTGATGGTCTCCGCACCTTGGCGCACGACGCAGGTTGCCCCATTCCGTGAAACACCACGGGCCGCAACTGCGACACCCACGCAGAGACGTCAGCCAGGGTTGGAAGGGCCGACAGCATGAGAGTCCGACAGATCGTCGCCGTGGCCGCCGTGGTCCTTCTTGCCGCGGGACAGGGCCTGGCCCAGGACGAGAGCTTCCCGCCTGACGACATCCACATCCGCCTCGAGCGCACACCGTGCCAGGGCAAGTGCCCGACGTACACGATCGACATCGACGGCAACGGCCGGGTGACGTACGAAGGCATCCAGTGGGTGTCGACGCTCGGCACGCACACATGGCAGGTGCCCGAGGAAGATGTCGTAGACCTCGTGAACCGCTTCCTGGACGCCCACTTCTTCGACGCGGCGCCCGCGTATCGTGCGGACGAACCCCTGCCGGCGACGGCCGACGGCGTCGCGCGCGCGCCGGGTGCGCGGTTGACCTTGAACCTCGGTGCGAAATCCCATACGGTGTTGTTGTCCGCTGATTATCCTGAGGAACTGGCCCTGCTGCCCATGAATGTCGACGATGCGGCACAGGTGGCGGGGCGCGGGCGCTCGCACGCGCCGAAGGGCTCGGCTGTTGGACCGGCTTCCACCCAGTAGCCTCGAACATTCATGGCGTGGGCCGCGTCTTCTGCGCAGCCCGCACCACCATCGGTATCTCCCTGGACAGTTTCACCCCCGCCGGCGCCCGGGCACGTGGCGAACGACGCCATGCTCACGCTGACGGTCGTCGACCTGTTGTTGTCGCTAAGGAGAAGAACATGAAATCCACCTACGCGGAATTCTTCGGAACCTTCTGGCTGGTCCTCGGCGGCTGCGGCAGCGCGGTCCTGGCGGCGGCGTTTCCCGGCGTGGGCATCGGGCTGCTGGGCGTGTCGCTGGCGTTCGGCCTGACCGTGCTGACGATGGCGTTCGCCATCGGCCACATCTCCGGTTGCCACCTGAACCCGGCCGTCTCGATCGGGCTGTGGGCCGGCGGGCGCTTCCCGGCCGGGAAGCTGCTGCCCTACATCGTCGCGCAGGTCCTGGGCGGCATCGTGGCCGGCGGCGTGCTCTTCGTCATCGCCAGCGGCAAGCAGGGCTTCGACGTGGCGGCGGGCTTCGCCTCGAACGGCTACGGCGCGCATTCGCCGGGCGGCTACAGCCTGCTGGCGGCGCTGGTCACCGAAGTGGTGATGACGATGATGTTCCTCGTGGTCATCCTCGGCGCCACCGACAAGCGCGCGCCGCAGGGCCTGGCGCCGGTCGCCATCGGCCTGTGCCTGACGCTCATCCACCTGGTCAGCATCCCGGTCACGAACACGTCGGTGAACCCGGCGCGCAGCACCGGCGTTGCGGTGTTCGTGGGCGGCTGGGCCATCGCGCAGCTGTGGCTGTTCTGGGTGGCGCCGATCGTGGGCGGCGTGCTGGGGGCGGGCGTGTATCGCCTTATCGGGCGCGAAACGAAATAGCGCGAGGAACGACTCGATGAGATCCGGGCAGCAGGCCTCGCCGGCGGCGGGCGTTTTCGTCGCTCGCCGTCGGGTGATGATCGCGGCGCTTCTGCTCATGACCTGCATGGTCCTTGGCGGCTGCGCGCAGACATATTACCGGGTTCGCCTGCCTGACGGGCGCGCGTCGGTCGAGGAAGCAGCGCCGCAGGAAGGCGCCGTGGGCACGTTCACCGAGACGCCCATCGGGGCGGTTCCCGGGACGAGGGTGCTTGCGGTCGGCGACAACGCCCGACTCACGCTCACCTCGGGTCGCCGCGCCAAGGGCCTGGTCCGGGCCGTGGGTGACACCATCCTGCTGCAGGGTGTGCACCGGAACGCGACGTACATCGACGTGATCCCGGCGCGCACCGTGACGCGGGTGGAGTTGGCGGGCAAGCCGATGACGCCGATCGAGAAGAGCATCATGTTCCTGGGTGTGCCGGCGCTGGTGGGTGTCTTCATCTTTGCCGGCTGGCTGGCGCTGGCCGGGTCGGGCCTGGACTAGGGGGGTGGCGATGCGGCTGTCATTGGTTACCCTGCTGTTCTTGGCGTCGTGCAGCGTGCTGGCGATGCCGGTTTTCTCAGCCGAGTTGCCCGGCGCCGAACGGCCCCGCGCCGATTGGATCACGCTCGGGTTCGGCGCCGGCGACCTGGGCCAGGCCGAGTCCCACGAGAACCTGCTCTTCAACGAGATGGCGTTCCTGGTCTCGGCGAACGCCCTGCGCGACTCGAAGATCTGGAGTGTGCGCGTCACCCGCCTGGCGTCCGACACTGTCGGCGGCGACCTGGCGCTGCTCTGTGACCGCGTGATCACGCGCGGCGACCTGCTCGTCTCGGCTGGAGTCGGCCCGGCACTGGTGTACCGGAACCGGATCGTGTCCGACGAGGGGCCGCTGTGCTGTGCGCTGAAATCGTCGTCCGACGATGACGACCTGACTCCCATCATCGGCCTGGCCTGGTCGGCCCAGGCCTTGTTCGGCGAGCGGACGGGCTCGGGTTTCGGCCTGCAGTCGTTCGGGGGCATCGCCGACCGCCGCAGTTTCTGGGCATTGGCGCTGGTGTTCCGCCTGGGCGACAGGCCGACAGCCGGGGAGCAGCGCTGATGCGCAAGGAGCTCGCATGAACGGACCGGACCCCCGCAATCCGCACCCGATGGAAGGCTTTCCGCAGATCGTCTTCCTCAACGCCGTCTGCCGGAACCCGAACATCATCATCGGCGACTACACCTACTATGACGCCGCCGAGGGTTACGAGGACTTCGAGAAGAACGTCCTCTACCTGTTCCCGCACATCGACGATCGCCTGGTCATCGGGAAGTTCTGCGCCATCGCGCGCGGCGTGACGTTCATCATGAACGGCGCCAACCACAAGATGTCGGGGCTGTCGACGTACCCGTTCCAGATCTTCGGGAACGGCTGGGAGCGCGTGACACCGCCCAATCGCGAGCTTCCGCTCAAGGGCGACACCATCATCGGAAACGACGTCTGGCTGGGTTACAAGGCATTGGTGATGCCGGGCGTGCGTGTCGGCGACGGGGCCATCGTCGCCTCGGAATCCGTGGTGACCGCCAGCGTGCCGCCGTACGCCATCGTGGGCGGCAACCCCGCGAAGGTGCTCCGCATGCGGTACGAGCCCGAAGTCGTGGCCAGGCTCTGCACGATCGCGTGGTGGCACTGGTCGGCGGAGAAGATCACGCGGCATCTCGAGGCGATCGTGGGGGCGGATGTGGAAGCGCTGGCGGGCGCGGGCGATTGACGTTCGTGACACTTGCGCCTTGATGGGCATGAAGAGAAAGGGATATCGACCATGGGCATCTTCGACGGCATGCTGGGCCACGCGTCGGAAATCGACGCGACCAAGCTTGAGGCCGACTTCGGCAACATCCTGGGCGGGGGCGAGAAGATCGAGCACGCCTACAGGGTGCTGCGCGACCTCGTCGTGTTCACCAATAAGCGCCTGGTCTTCGTGAACAAGCAGGGCGTGACCGGCAAGAAGGTCGAGTACCACACGATCCCCTACAAGTCGATCTCGCACTTCTCTGTGGAGACGACGGGACACTTCGACATGGATGCCGAACTGAAGATCTGGATCTCGGGCGTCGAGGAGCCGTTCCAGCGCGACTTCAGCAAGAACCGCGATGTGATCGACATCCAGAAGGCGTTGGCGACGTATGTGCTGAAGTGAAACCGGGACTTTGCAGTGTTTCCCTTAATGTGCTGCAAATAAACACCTTGTCTGCCCGCCCGGACGGCCCTAAAGGCCGTCGGCAGTCCCCCGATAATCCTGGTGAACGCGGCCGGTCCGGTCCGGCCGCCGTATCGTTGCCAAGGGGGGCAGACGTGTCCATCAACGCCATCGACAATGCCGGTCGCACGCACCTGCAGCGCGACCTGAAGCACCTGGTTCGCGACGTGCGCCACGAGGTGCAGGCCGAGACGAAGGAACTGCGCGCCGCAGGCGGCAGCCGTGAGCAGATCGCGGCGGTGCGGTCGGCCATGTCCGACTTCCGCGACGGCGTGCAGGCAGCGTCGCAGGATGCCGGGCGCGGCAAGTCGTTCGATCCGTCCGGTGTTTCGGAGAAGCTGAGCCTCGCGGTGGTCGCCTTCACGAATGCACTGAAGGTCGTCAACGGACCGGCGGGCGGCGAAATGCCGCCGGCCGATGAGCCGCCGTTGCCTGCGGAAGGCCTGGCCGCCGGATCGGTGCTCGATGTGGTGGCCTGAGAATCCTGCCCGGTGAATGAACGAAGCGGCCCCCGCCCTGAAGGCGGGGGCCGCGTTCGTCCGGTGCTCGTTGGCGCCGCGGCTAGTTGCCGCTGTCCGGAGCCGGCGTCGGAGCCGGAGCTTCCTCGACCTTCGGCTGGTCGGAGCCGCCCAGGTCCACGTTCGGGTGCAGTTCGGCGCCGGTCGGCACCAGTTGACCCGAGTCGCCGACGATATGCGGCGTGATCTCGATGACCAGGTCGGTGCGCTGCACATCGTCGCGGGTGTGCCGGAAGAGCGCGCCGATCAGGGGGATGCTGCTCAGCAGCGGCACGCCTTTGGTGATCTTGTGCGACTCTTCGGAGAGCAGGCCGCCCATGTAGATCTTCTCGCCGTCGCGCACGCGCACCAGCGAACTGGCGCGGCGGGTCGCGGTCTGCGGGAGGTCGTTGTCGGGTCCGACGAAGCCGACGATGCTCGACACCTCGGGCTTGACCAGCGTCGTGATGAGGCCGTCCTCACCCACGCGCGGGGTGATGTTCAGGCGCACGCCGACGTCGATCTTCTCCAGCTGCACGGTCTGCAGCGCGCCGCCGCCGGACTGGCCCTGCAGCGACGTGATGACCACGGGCACGGTCTGGCCGGCGAAGATCTCGGCGGCCTCGCCGTCCAGGGTGACGATCTTGGAGTTGGCCAGCAGCCTGCCGTGGCCGTTGGTCAACAGCGCCTCGATCGCGGCCTCCCAGGCCATCGTCTGGCGGTACATCTGGCCGCGTTCACCGGTCTTGATGAATTCAACCATCTCGGGCATCGTGCCGGGGGCCGTCGGATCGGGCTTGCCCTCGGTGAAGACGGTGCTCCACTTCGAGAGCTTGGTCCAGTCGATGCCGACTTGCAGAAGCTTGGTCGTGTTGACCTCGATCAGGCGGGCCTCCAGCAGCACCTGGATCGGCTTGACGTCCAGGGCCTTGACCACGCGGCCGGCCTCGGCCAGCGCCGCGGCGCTGCCGCGCACGATCACGCGGTTGCCGCGGACATCGGCGCGGATGTTGGAGGAGATGGCGTCCAGGGCACCGCGCACTTCTTCGGCGCGGGCCCACGAGAGATCGAAGACCTTGGAGTCCTGGATGCCGCCGGCGGCCAGGCGATCGCTGTCGGCCACCAGGATGGAGTTGCCGACGCGCTCGTAGGCCAGGCCCGAAGCGCGGGCGACCAGCGCGAGGGCTTCGTCGAACGGCGTGTCCTTCAGGTGCAGCGTGATCGACCGCCCCTGCACCTCGGCGCCGGCGACGATGTTCAGTCCGCTGCGCGCGGCCAGCAGGTCGAGGATCTCGATCACTGGCGCGTTGTCCGCATGCAGCGTCACCAGCGACGGGTTGTCAGCCGCTGCGGCCGCCAGCGGCGCGGCGATGGCCGTCAACGCCAGCGCGATGGCGACGATGAAGCGGCGATTGGTCCCGAACTCCATTTCAAGCCTCCTATTTCAGTCCCAGTTCCTGCTTGCGGGAGCCGTTCCGGATCCAGACGGACCCGGGACCGATTTCCAGCACTGTCCATCCCTTGAACGTGTCGCCCTGGCCGAGCCACGGTGAGAGAGCGTCCTCGCACGCCAACTGCACCGAGGGACGGACGTTGTCGTAGACGAGCGCCTTCAGCGCCGGGACCGCGTCGGCGGCGGGCTTCGGTGCTTCTGCAGTCCGCGCCACCTCGCCGCCGGCGTCGCCGTCGCCGGCGTATGTCCGCAGTGCCGAAGAGCCGCGGAACGGATCACGCGTCAGGTTTGCCACGGCGCCGCGCAGCTCGCGCCGCTCGTCCATGGTGATCTTCATCTTGTCGATGCGGTCGCCGTTGGAAGTGCTGGCTGTCGTTGTGGCGTCGGCGCGCGTGTCGGAAATCTCATGGATCGTGCGCAGGACGCGGACCGACAATGCGCCGGTGCCGAGCAGCAGGACGGCGGCGATCAGGAAACGCACGGTCTTCTGGTCACCCAGTCGCATCACGAGCTCGCTTTCGACAGGGGATCGAAGATCGAGATGGACAGGTGGCACTCCAGGTCCGGCGTCGCGTCCTGCGCCTCGATACGGACCCCGACGACCTTGACGAGGCGCGGGTCGTCCTCGAACGAGCGGACGAGCGTTGCGAATTCGCGGTAGCTGCCGCTCACCGTCAGGGTGAAGTCTGAGCGGCGCAGGCGCGTTGAGTTCTCCACGGCGTCCGAGATCACCTCGACCTGGTGCATGCCGGCGGTGGCGACCTTGCGGTTGATGAAGACCAGCGCATCGGTGCCGGCGCCGAGGGTGTCCAGGTTGTTGACGTCGTCGATGCCCATGCACTCGGCCATCACGCGCGATTCCTGGTCCGACTCCGCGTGGCTGCCGAGTCGTTCGAGCAGTTCCGTGCGCTGGCGTTCGAGGTTCCTGGTTTTCGAAAGCACGGATCCTGTCCACATCCGGTCGACCCCGAAGCCGATGGCGAACAGGAGGAGGGCCGCGCTGATGAGAAGTTTCGTTCGCATGTACCGGGCTCCTCCAGCTCTACTTGCCAACGGGCTGTTCGCAGACGACCTGGAACTCGCCGGTTTCCGAGCGCACCGACCCGAGCGAGACGTCCGGGAAGGCCTTGTTGACGCGGGGGTCGTCGCGCAGGTGGTTCACGAATCCTGAGACGTCGGCCATGGCCACCGTGCCGCCCCGGCCCACGCCGCTCATGTCGAAATGGCTCTGCACGCGGCCGTGGGTGGTCTGGCCCTGGACAGCATCGAGCAGGAGCGACGAGGGGATGTTCTCGGCGATCGACGCCAGCAGCGGCGACCACTCGACGCGCTCCTGGCGCAACTGGAACAGTTCCCGGGTCAGCTCGAGGCCCGGCGCCTTGGTGCCCGTCTGGTCGGCAATCGCCTGCAGGCGCGTCACCTCTTCCCCGAGCGTGTGGCGGCGATCCTCAAGCAACGTGGCGCCGAGGATCAGCGAGCCGACGAGCACCGCATTGACGCCCAGGATGCCGGAGATGGCGGCCGTCGTCATGGCCTGCTTTCGTGCGCGCTGGCGCTTTTCCTCGCGCTCCGTGTATAGATTGACCTTGAACATCCCTGTGTCTCCCTCTCAGGAATTCGCGTCCCACCAGCGGCAGAGGCCGCAGGCGGTGACGAAGCGCGATGTGCCGGCCGCTGCATCGGCGCAGCCGGAGGCCTCGATGTTCAGGCCGAGCAACGGATCGAAAACGATCACCGGCAGGTCGAGCGCGCGCTCGAGCGCGGTTCGCACGCCGGGCAGGTTGGCGCCGCCGCCGGACAGGTAAAGTCGCACCACCGGACGTCGGTGACGCCCGCGGAAGAAGACGCTGGTTTCGAGGACCGACGAGGCGAGGGCCTCGCCATACGCGACGCCGGCGTCCTCCGGCTTGTTGGCCGGGGCTCCCGTGCCGACCTGGCGGCTGAGAAGCCCACCGGACCGCGACCACAGGTGCAGGACCGCCCGCTGGCCGCCGAGGTCGAGCAGCCCGACGGCCTGTCCATCGCTGCCGGCGCCGACTTCGGCGGCGGCGACGGCGTTCAGTGCGGCCAGCGGCTCGAGGTCGACGACATCGGGCTCCAGTCCAGCCAAACGCAGGACTTCCACCGGGTAGTCACGCACGGCGCGGGGGGCGGCGGCGAACAGGACACGCATTTGCGCCCCGCCGGTCGCGCTGGTCTCTTCGCTTTCGCCGAGCACCTGGTAGTCCAGCACCGGGGCAAGCATGTTCTCGAGATCGAGGTGCTTGCGCGCCTCGAACGGCAGCGCGCGCGCCATCGTCTCGTCGTTCATCGACGGCGTCAGGACTTCGCGGCAGGCCACTTCCGGGCCGCCGACAGCCACCGCCAACTGCCCGAGGGCGGTCGGCTTCAGGCCGAGGCGCTCCAGTAGACGCCGCAACGCGGCCGAGGTCACCGCAGCATCGTGCGCGGCGGAATCATTGGCCAGCGGCTCGAGCCCGATGTGCGTAATGCGCTCCAGGCGGCCGTTGCCAACGCCGCGCACCAGCTTGACGCTGGTATTCCCGAGGTCGATCCCGGTGCGCACTGACTTTCGGGTTCCCGTCATCGTTCCATCTCCTGGGCGCCAGGCCGGCTTGTCCGGTCAGTTGCCGTCGGGGTTGACTTCGGTCCAGCTCGCGAACTCCAGGGTGCCGGAGGTGCCTGTGCTCCAGCCCTGCAGGAAGTAGGTCGGCAGGCGCGGGATGTAGGTCGAGCTGTAGGTGTAGGTCATGCCGCCTTCGCAGTCCCAGTCGTCCAGGATGACCATCGAGCCGACGACCTCGAAGTTCGAGTTCACGTCGTCGGCGTCCTTCATGACGTACACGAGGCCGGGCCAGGCGGCCGTGCCCAGTTCGACCTGGGAACTGCCCGACTGGCCGAGGGTGCGCGCCACGACGGAAATGCCGTTGTAGGGCTCGAACACCACCGCCTTGAGCGAGACGCGGCCGCCCTTCCAGTAGTCCTTGTTCACGCGCTGGGCATTGGTGGTGCCGGTAAAGCGCACGTTCAGGATGGAGGCATGGATGACGGCGCCACTGCCCTTGATGTCGATATCGGCGATGCTGTTCGCCTCGATCAGGCTCTGTTTGCCGAACCAGACCACGGCGCCGACGTCCCCGGAAGCGCGCCTGAAGACGCCCGTCACGTCATCGAAGTACTTGGTGATCAGCGTCGCCGACGAGAAGCTGAACGTGAACGTCTTGTCGCCGCTGTCGTAGGTCAGCACGTCGTTCATGGGGTTGGCGCCGGCCCTGCTGCTGACGTCGTTGTTGTTCTTGTCGCGGATGACGGCGACATACTTGCTGCCGACCTTTGTGCACTGGACCGTGTAGTAGGACGTGTTCGGATAGTTGGCCTGTTCCGTCTTGAACGGTGGCGGGCTCAACTCGTAGCCCTCTTCATAGGTCCCACCGCATTTCAGGTGCGAATCGTGGTGGCCGAAGTCGGCGTCCCCGGCGATGTAGGCCTGGCCGTTCAGGCACAGGTTGCCGCCCACCTCGGCATCGCCGACGATGAACAGCGCCATGTCAAATGCGGTATGGGGGACCTGGACCACGGCCTCGATGCGCCGGGCAGCGCGGTTGACGCGGACGGTGGCCACCAGGTTCACGACCTCGGTCCCGTCGGGAAGGGTCGAATCGGCCAGCGCCAGGTCGTAGTGTCCGCGGCCGCAGGCAACGTCGTTCCAGCCGTCGCGCCATGTCTCGTCATCGAGGAACTTGGCGCGGGCCCGCTCGATGGCCGCATCGGCCAGGTAGAAGGCCTCGGTGGAGTCCTGGCGATAGACGGCGCCCTTGGTTTCGGCGGCAGCGACGCCGAAGATGGCGTAGCCCACGATGGTCACCAGGAGAACGGCAACGGCGGCGGCCAGAAGGACATAGCCGTCATCGTTGACGATCTTCGGTTGTGGACGTCCACCGCTGCTCATGGGTCCTCCCTAGAAGGCCATCGTCCGGTTGCGGATGGTGATGCGCGTCCGGCGGGCGACCGTTTCGCCGTCGGTGTTTTGCATCTGCACGGCCAGCGTCAGGCTGGTCGTGTCGGCGTTGGCCGTGCAGGCGAAGGTGTTGCACGCCTGGGGTGCCATGTCGCGCCCGTCCTCCTGGAGTCGCTGGCCACCGGCCGTCTGGAAGCGGCGGTAGGTGTGGGTCAGCGCGCCGGCGGCGTTATAGGTCCTGAATTCCGTCGCCGAGATGACGCGCAGGCGCCGGGACGAGCGGATCGAGTGCGACATGCGTTCCACGGCGTCGGAGACATTCTGCTGGAGCAGCACCTTGTCGTTGCCGAGCTTCCAGCTGCGCGAGTTCACCAGCATGATCTTGCCCAGAGCCGCGACGACGATCAGCGACACGAACAGGGCCACCACCATCTCGATGAGCGTGAAGCCGGAGCGGTTGCGGCGGCGGGGCGTCAGTTCCATGTCAGCCCCCGGGCAAGGATCGTGGTGCACGACAACGAGCGCGTGATGGCCGTCGTGTTGATCATCTCGGGCCACGAGACGGCCACCAGGATCGTCGTGGCCTGCGCTTCCGGCGTCGCCGACGAGATCGTGTTGAGCGCCGTGTACGTGACGCCGTCGACGACGTACTGGGTGGTCTGGTTGTGCAGCCCGGGCAGGCCGTTGTAGCTGGTGTCGCGTCGAATCGCTTCGACGTGGCTCTCCAGGACGGTCGTTGCTGTCCGGCGTCGGTCCTCCATGACGATCTGCTTGCGGGCAGCCCCATGCACGCGCGCGAGCCCGAAGAACATGATCAGCAGCAGGATGGCCGCGATCATGACCTCGAGCAGCGTGAAGCCGGCGCGGTCCACCGGGACCGGCCTGCGCCTGCGGGTGCGTTGCCTCATCCGTCGACTCCGTTCGTGACTCCCGCGGGGGCGCGCCGGTGGCGGCCCCCGCAGGAACGAAACACCGGACTACAGGCCGGTGATGACCGGCGCACCGCCGTTGGCGCCGATTGTCGCCACAGTCACTTCGACACCCACGCCGTTCATCCTGGCCCGGCCGGTGGCCGTCACCACGAGCGAACCCGTGTTGGCGTTGCCGTTGCCCTCGAGGGTGTAGGTGAAGTTCTCCGTGGCCGTGACGTCCACGATGCTGCCCGCGACGGCGGCGTTGTCATCGGGCCAGGTCGGGTTGCCCGAGCCGTCCTGATGCTCCTGCGCCCAGGCCTTGCAGGCCGTGATGATTTCGCCCATGCGGCCGGTGGCCTCGGTCAGGCGGGCGTTCTTGACGTACTTGCCGTACATCGGCACGGCGATGGACGCCAGGATGCCGACCACGACGACGACGACCATGAGCTCGATCATCGTGAAGCCCTTGCGGCCCTGATTGCGACGGTTACTCAGCATTGTTCCTCTCCTCCACTCGTTTCCGACCCCAGACTTGCCGGGCGCAAGCCCGGACGCTCCCTCGTCTTTCCTGTCCCGACATTCTCGCCGTGCAACTTTTGACACGAACCCTGCGGCGAGCGCCCCGTGGGCGCATCAGAGGTTCGCGCCCCCCTTGACGATGGCATCACCCAGGTTGAAGATCGGCAGGAACATGGACACCACGATCACGCCGATCACCGCGCCAACGAACACGACCATCACCGGTTCGATCAGCTGCGCCAGGGACTGTGTGGCCGCCTCGACCTGGCGGTCATAGAAATCTGAGGTCTTCTGCAGCATGGTCTCCATGTTGCCGGCCTCTTCGCCGGTCGCCATCATCTGCAGGACCATTTCCGGGAACTTGCCGGTGCGCCGGAAGGCTTCGGTGACGCCGGCGCCCGCGGCCAGGTGGCCGCGCGCATCCTCGACGGCGCGGGCGATGACGACGTTGCCGACCGCGCCGGCGACCATGGTCAGGCTTTCCATGATGGGCAGGCCGCTGCGGACCAGGATGCTGAGCGTGCGCGTGAAGCGGCTCATGACCGCCTTGCGGACGATGGGCCCGAAGATGGGCACCGAGATGACGAAGCGGTCGCGCAGGAGGCGCCCGCGATCCGTGCGGAACCCCAGGGTGGCCAGGAAGCCCAGCACCACGAGCGCGGCCAGGAACAGCAGGATGTTCTCTCGCAGGAGGTTCGAGGCGGTGATCATGGCGCGCGTGAGCGTCGGCAGCTTCTGGCCCATGTCACCGTAGATCTTCGAGAACGTCGGCACGACCTGCAGCAGGAGGAAGGCGCCGGCCAGCAGCACGAAGCTCAGGACGAAGATGGGGTAGGACAGGGCCGACTTGACCTTGGTCTGGATGTTGTCGAGGCGCTCCAGGTACGTGGCCAGCTGCCCCACCAGCAGGTCGAGCGTGCCGGCGCGTTCGCCAGCCCGGATCATGCTGACGAACATGACATTGAAGGCCTCGGGGTGCGCTGCCATGGCGCCGCCGAGGGTCTCGCCGCTCTCCAGGCGCGTGGCGACGTCGTCCAGGGCCTTGGACAGCGTGCGGTTGGTCGTGTCGCTGGCCAGGCTGCGCAGGCCGCGCACCAGCGGCACGCCCGCCTCGAGCACGGTGGAGAACTGGCTGCTGAACAGGCTCAGGTCGCGCGTGCCGACGCGGCCCTGGGTCATCAGCGCCATGAACTGGGACGACTGGCGGCCGGAGTCGCGGGTGCGCGACTCCACGACATGGAGCACGATGAGGCCGCGCCGGTGCAGGTGGTCGACCACCTCGTCCGACGTCGTGCCGGCCTGGAAGCCGGTGACTTCGGTGCCGTCTTCCGACTTGGCCACATAGGCAAAGTTCGCCATTACCACGTCCTCCGTGTCGTCACGCGTCGGCGGCGCAGATGCGCAGCACTTCCTCGAGCGTCGTCGTTCCCTTGCGCACGCGTTCGAGGCCGTTGCCGCGCAGCGTGCTCATGCCCTGTTGCAGCGCCAGGCGGCGGATCTCGGCGGCCGGCGTGTTTCTGGCCACCATGTCCCGCAGGTCCGGCGTGATGGTCATGCGCTCGAGGACCGCCAGGCGACCGCTGAATCCACGTCCGCGGCAGGCGGCGCAGCCGGTACCCTTCACGAAGCGGAATGTCGAGGGGTCTTCCACGCCCGTCGCCAGCAGCACGGCGTCGGTCGGGGTGTACTCCTCGAGACAGTAGGGACAGTTGCGGCGCACGAGTCGCTGGGCGGCCACGAGCGTCAGCGCGCTGGCAGCCATGAACGGTTCGGTGCCCATCGAGACCAGGCGCGTCACGGTGGCCGGCGCGTCATTGGCGTGGATGGTGCTGAAAACGAGGTGACCGGTGAGCGCGGCCCGGACGGCGATGTCGGCCGTCTCGGCGTCGCGGATCTCACCGACCATGATCACATCCGGGTCCTGGCGCAGGAATGAGCGCAGCGCCGTCGCGAACGTGAGGTTCTTGCGGACGTTCACCTGGACCTGGTTGATGCGGTCCATCTGGTACTCGATCGGGTCCTCGATCGTCGTGATGTTCGTGGCCTCGTCGCGCAGTTCCAGGAGGCTGCAGTACAGCGTCGTGGTCTTGCCGGATCCGGTGGGGCCCGACAGGAGGATCAACCCGTATGGCTGGCGGATGGCTGTCTGGAACGCCGCGTAGTCGATGTCCGAGAAGCCGAGGTCGCGCAGCGAGAAGTCGAAGTGCGACTTCTTGAGCAGACGCATCACGATCTTCTCGCCGTGGTTGGTGGGCACGGCCGAGACGCGGATATCCACCTCATGATTGCCGGCTCGGTGCGAGAATCGCCCGTCCTGGGCGGCGCGGCGTTCGGCGATGTCCATCTGCGAGAGGATCTTGATGCGGCTGGCGGTGCCGGTATAGACGGCGATCGGCAGCACCAGGGCGTCGTTCAGGAGGCCGTCGATGCGGTAGCGGATGATCAGGTCGTTCAGGTGCGGCTCGATGTGGATATCCGTGGCGCCTTCCTGCATGGCGCGGGTAATGACCTGGTCGACCAGTTCGACGACGCCGGCTTCCTGGGCGCGCGCCTGGGCGTCTTCCTGCAGGGACAGGTCGTGGGCGTTGATTTCCCGCACCTCGTCGACCACGCGGTCGACGATGCTGCTGACGTGACGCGTGCCCTCGGCGCGGCGGTAGCCGGCATCGCGCACGCGCTTGAGCGTAACGGAAGGGCCGAAGATGACTTCGAGGGTCAGGCCGCGGTCGGTGGCGATGCGCGACAGGCGATCGCGCGTCTCGATATCGAGGGGATCGGCCATGGCGACAGTGAGGATGCCGTCGGTGATGCTGACCGGCACCATGTCGCGTCGGGCGGCGAATTCGAAAGAGACGAGTTCGAGAGCTTCGGGTGTGACCTCGTCCCTGGCCGGGTCGAAGGAACGCACCCCCAACTGCTTCGAGAGGGCGCCAAAGAGATCGGATTCGCCGATCAGGCCGCGACGCGCGAGGATCTCGCCGAGGCGCTCGCGCGTCTCGTGCTGCTCGGCCAGGGCCTCGCGCAGCTGTTCAGCCGTGATCTTGCCTTCGGCAACAAGGATGTTGCCGATGGACATCGTCTCCTTGACCTTCTGCATCCTTCGCTGTGCTCCTCCTGATGGCCGTCCGGGCGGGGCGCCAATGGCACCCCCTCACCACTGTCATTGCGACACTTAGTCATCGGCGCGCGGTTGAATGGCTTGACCCTGCAGGCTGCAACTCCGTGTCCAATTGAGCCCGGGGGCGCCAACGAGTGGCCGGCTCCCGGGCGGCGCGGTGGCGCTGGCGACTCACGTGACGCAATTGGTGGGAAATATTGTCCCAAGACATTATTGCCATCATCGAAACGGCGCGATATTTACCAGAATGTTCGTAAGGGTGAGATTGCGTGATGTGTCGTCGGGCCGAACGGGCGGCAACCCGCAGCGGCGCAAATGGCCACCGGGCAGAAATGACACAGGGCAATGTGTGCTCAATACATACTAAACAACAAACGTACGGATAACCCGCCCGGTCGGAATTGCCCGGCACGGGTTCCGATTTGCCCACCCAACGGCGCCGATCCATATTCGTCGGAACCTATCGCGACGCTCCCCAGACCCCCGGCCAGGCGGTGTCCAGGATGTTCAATCGCATGATCGTGGCCATGTTGCCGGTGATACCCAAGGGCATCATCCACAAGGTCTCGCGCCGATACATTGCGGGCGACAAACTGCCGGATGCGATCGGCACGGCGGCAAGACTCGATCGTGAAGAAAACGCCTGGTCGACGATCGACGTGCTCGGCGAGTTCGTCGAAGAGCGCAGCGTCGCCCTCAGGAGCAAGGCCGAGAGCCTGGACGTGCTGGCGGCCATCAAGGATCAGCAACTGCAGGGAGCCGCCGGCCTGTCGCTGAAGCCGACCAGCCTGGGACTGGGCATCGACGAGGATTTCGGCACCGACAACATCCGTGAAGTGGTGGCGCGCGGCCGTGAACTGGGCGTTTTCGTCAACATCGACATGGAGAACAGCCCGTACACCGACGCGACGCTGCGCGCGTTCCGCAAGCTGCGCGAAGAGGGTTTCACCAACGTCGGCGTCGTGATCCAGGCGATGCTGCGGCGCAGCGAGGACGACGTGCGCTCGCTGGCCGAGTACAAGCCGACCGTGCGCCTGTGCAAGGGGATCTATAAGGAGTCGCGCACGATCGCGTTCGGCGACCGCGAAGAAGTCCGTGCCAACTACCGGAAGCTGCTGCGCATCATGCTCGACGCCGGCTTCCATCCCGCCATCGCCACCCACGACGACCCGCTGATCGACGACGCGCGCGCCCTGATCAAGGAGCGCGGCCTGAAGAACGACCAGTACGAGTTCCAGATGCTGCTGGGCGTGCGCGAGAACGTGCGCCGGCGCATCCTGGCCGATGGGCACCACCTGCGCGTGTATGTGCCGTTCGGCGAGGACTGGTACGGGTACTCGACGCGCCGGCTCAAGGAGAACCCGGAGATGGCCGGGATGATCGCCAAGGCCGTCCTGCTGGGGAGATAGCGGCGGCCGTGCCGACTGAAGACAAACAGGACGCGCCCTTTGCGGGCGCGTCCTGTTTGTCTTCACGGCAGGGCGTCGCTGTCACGTGCCAGCGGCCGTCAGTGGTCGTCGGGCAGCGCCCGCATGTGTGGCCATCTGGTGGCTATTGCCGCCCGGCACGGCGATGTCGGTGACCAGCATGGCGGCAACCGGAAGCGGCGTATGGGGAAAGTGTGTGACTGGGTACCGGGATCGCTCCGCGATAGAGATGGGGCGTTCCGTCCGCTGGAGCAGGCAACACGACCTTTCGTGTAACTAGCTGTCAAATGGCATGTTGATGATGGATAGCGTGGCGGAAGACCCAAGTCACCCGACGGGCGCGATAGTCCGGGAGGGTTTTTCCATGTTTCTTGAAAAAAAGAAATCACATCTAACTCATTGTAAATACGGAAATCCGTAATGATATATCCGTGATTTTACTACATCACCTTGAAACGCTCCGGCGTGGTCGCCTATCCTTCGCACTCGGGACGGGACGAAAACGGGGTCGGGACATGGAGGTCTCCCTGATCGGAGAGCTCCATGGTCGTGAACTGGGCAAGCGCCACCCAGACGCTGGCACCGATGGCTGCCGGGGCGGCTGTCATCGCCGCCCTGACGCGGTTGGTCCGCTGGAGGGCCGACGGCGGGGCCGGTGTCGCCGTCCAGGAGCCCGACGGCCAACCTGCCTATCGTCGCTGGATCCGCGACCTTGGGCGCCTCCTGCCAGAGCTCATCGTCGAGACCGACATCCGCGGCGTCATCCTCCTGGTGCATGACGGTTCCTGCGGGTCGGCAACCTCCACCGTCAGCGCCGCACTCGAGGGCGAGCCGATCGCCGAGTTGGTTCATCCGACGCAGCGGGCGGCCTTCCTGGACCTACTCGACAGCGCCCGTCGCGGGCTTGTGCCGACGACAGGCGAATTCGACCTCGCCCTGGGCGGCCACGACGCGGCGCCGGCGCGCGTGATCGCCGCGCCGATCATCGCCGATTCCGGCAACGCCGTGCGCGGCCTGCGCTGCGTATTCACCGACATCAGCTCCGAACGCCTTTCGCGCGCGCAGATCGACCACCAGCGCACGGCCTCGGCGGCCATCACCAACATCCTGCAAACCATCTCTTCCGCCACCGAGGGCGAGATGGACGATGCGCTGGCGCGCGCGCTGGTCGCCGTCGGCGGCCTGGCCACCATCGACCGCTGTTTCGTGGCGCGATTGCTGGAGGACCGGACCACGCTCAGCTGGGAGTACGCCTGGGCGGCCGAAGGTGTCGATCGCGTCACGGCGGATCGGATGCCGGCGACGCTGTCGTCGCTGCCCTGGCTGCAGAAACAGGTGTCGGCTGGGCACATCGTCCACATCGAGGATGTCGCGGCCATGCCCATGGCGGCAGCGGCCGAGAAGGAGCGCCTCCTGAAACAGGAAACGCGCTCGGCGCTGATCATTCCCATGTTCCACGACGGGGCCATCGCGGGGCTGTTGGCCTTCCACTCGGTGCGCAGCGTCGGCCACTGGACAGACGAGGACGTTGCACTTCTGGAGACCGTCGGCCAAATCCTGGCCAACGCCTGGCAGCGGCGCCAGGCGGACCAGGAGCGCGACGCGGCGCACCGCCGGTTGGCCGACACGATACAATTCCTGCCGGACGCGACGTTTGTGGTCAATGCGTGCGGTCGCATCGTCGCCTGGAACCGCGCCATGGAGGAAATGACGGGCGTCACAAAGAGCGCGATGGTCGGGCGGGACGGACGCGCCTATGCGAATGCCCTGTGCGGCGACGCTGTTCCCGATCTCGTGGACCTGATCCTGGCCGGAGTCGGGCGCGACAGCCTGACCACGTCGCACGAAGTCACATTCAGCGGCGACACCCTCTGCGCGGAGCGCTACCTCGCGACCTTGCGCGGCGGCGCAGGCGCGCATGTGTGGATGACGGCCGCCCCGCTGCGCGACCGCGACGGGCGCGTCGTGGGCGCCATCGAGTCGCTGCGCGACATCACAGCGCGCAAACAGGACGAGCGGGCGCTGAAGCTGAGCGAAGAGCGTGTGCGCCTGCTGAACGAGCACCTGGAGCGCCGGGTGTCGACGGCGACCGCCGAACTGCGGACGACCAACGAGGCGCTGCGCGACAGTGAGGAGCGCTATCGCCGCATCATCGAGAGCCTGGGTGACAAGTTCATCTTCTACTCGCACGACGCGGAACTGAACTTCTCCTTCGTCAGCCCGTCGTACCGGCGCCTGGTCGGATCGAACGATCTGACCGACGCTACGCGCAACGCCCGCGTCTGGCTGGATCTGCCCGAGAACGAGATCGCCCGCCGGCGCATGGAGCGCGTGTTGCTGGGCGAACGCACGGCGCCCTACGACCTCATCGTTCCCGCGCCGGACGGCCAGAACCGGGTCGTGGAAATACACGCGGCCCCGGTCCTGGACGCCGACGGCGCCGTCACCTCCATCGAGGGCGTCGCCCGCGACGTGACGGAGGAACGCCGGAACGCGGAACTGGTCATCGAGGCGCGCGAAGCCCTGCTCGAAGCCGAGAAGATGGCGGCGCTGGGCGCAATGGTCGCCGGCGTGTCGCACGAGATGGCGACCCCGGTTGGCATCGGCGTAACGGCGGCCTCGCACCTGGCTGACCTGTGCGCGGAGGGTGGGGTCTCGCTGCGCGACGGACAGTTGACCCGATCGGGCCTGGAACAGATGCTGTCGTCGATGGAACAGGCAGCCGGCGCCGTCCAGGTCAACCTGGCGCGCGCCGCCGACCTGATCCAGAACTTCAAGCAGGTGGCCGTCGACCAGTCGAGCGCGCAGGAGCGCAAATTCGACCTGCGCGAGTACCTGGACGAGATCGTGCTCAGCCTGCGTCCGCGCCTGAAGGCCACGGCGCACACCCTTCGCGTCGAGTGCCCGGACGACATCGTCATGCACGGCGATCCCGGCGCGCTCTATCGCGTGATCAGCAACCTGGTGGTCAATTCCCTCGAACACGGCTTCGAGACGATGATCGCCGGGACCATCTCCATCACGGTGTCCCGGGACGTGTTCGGCGTCGTCATCGACTATCGCGACGACGGGCGGGGCATGACGCGCGAGCAGCGCCAGAAACTGTATGATCCATTCTATACGACGAAGCGCAATCGAGGCGGAACGGGACTTGGCATGCATATCGTCTGGAACAACGTCAAGCATGCCCTCGGGGGAACCATCACATGCGTGAGCGCACCGGGCAAGGGCGCCCGGTTCACCCTGGTCATTCCGCAGCACGTGGAGGCGTCTCATGTCGGGAACAAGTAGCGAGCCGCGTCGCAAAGGCGACGAAATCCGGTTCGCGGCCGAGATCGCCCCGGTCGAAGAGCGACGAGCCGATGCCTGGAAGCTCCTGGTCGTCGACGACGAGGAGGATGTTCATCACATCACCCGGCTTGTGCTGGGGCGCTACAGGTTCGACGGCAAGCCGGTTTGTCTTCTCTGCGCCTACTCGGCCGCCGAGGCCCGCGTGGTCCTGGCGTCGCATCCGGACATTGCGGTGATCCTGCTGGATGTCGTCATGGAGACCGACGACGCCGGACTGCTCCTTGTCAAGCATGTGCGGGATGACCTGGCGAACCATGATGTGCGGATCATCCTGCGGACGGGACAGCCGGGGCAGGCGCCCGAACACGACGTCGTCATGCGCTACGACATCAACGACTACAGGGCGAAGACGGAACTGACGGCCGACAAGCTGTGCACGTCGGTCACCAGCGCGCTGCGGGCGTGGCGTGACATCCGGTCCATCGAGCAGAGTCGGCGCTGCCTGCAGCACGTCCTGGACGCCAGTGGCGCGCTGTTGCGAGGCGGACCGAAAGGCGAGTTCGCCGCCGATGTCCTTGAGCAACTGGTGGCCATCGCCAGGCGCGGCGCAGGGAGCGCGCCGCAGGGGTTTGCCGCACGGAGGCGGCAGCGGGGCTATGTGCTGGCCGCCGGCACGGGGCCCTGGGCCGACCGCGTGGGCACTACCGTCGACGGGATGCTTGACGACGGTGTGCGCGAGATGCTCGCGCGGTCGGCCACCGAACAGACGATGGTCTGGAACGGCGGCGTGTGTTGCGGCCGCTGTCCGTCGGCGCAGTCGGGGGCCGAGGAGCTGCTGTTCGTGCTTGTCGATACCGACGCCATGCCGCGCCTGGAGCGCGACATCATGCGGGTGTACTTCACCAACGTGACCCTGGCCTACGCGAATGCGAGCCTGACGCGCGAGATCATCGAGAGCCAGCGCGAGATGATCCGCACGTTGAGCGAACTCGTGGAGACCCGCAGCCTGGAGACGGCGAACCATGTCCTGCGGGTGGGTGAGATGGCGCGCCTGCTGGCCCTGCACGCGGGCGTGGACGTCGAGACAGCCTCGGTGCTGCGGCTGGCGGCGCCGATGCACGACGTCGGCAAGGTGGGCATCCCCGACCGCATCCTGAACAAGCCGGGTCGGCTGTCGCCCGAGGAATTCGCCGTCATGAAGGGTCACTCGGCCCTGGGGCACGGCATCCTCTGCAAGTCGGACCAGCGGATCATGCGGGTGGCGGCGCGCATCGCCCTGCAGCACCACGAACGGTGGGATGGAACCGGCTATCCGCGCGGCCTGGTCGGCGAGGAGACTTCCCTGGAGGGCCGCATCACGGCGATCGTCGACGTCTACGACGCCCTGAGCAGCAAGCGGGTCTACCGCGATGCGCGCCCCTTGGACGAGGTGCTCGCGACGCTGCGCGAGGGCCGCGGCACCCACTTCGACCCCGAACTCCTGGATGTATTCCTGGCCCACTCCGATGATTTCGTGGTGATTTCCCGCGAATATGCCGACACCGACGGCGACAGCCGCCAACTAGGCTACGCAATGGCCTGACCCAGGGGCGCCGGTGTGTGAAGACAAACAGCACGCGCCCTTTGCGGGCGCGTGCTGTTTGTCTTGCACGCCACGGCGTCGCTGGGTCGGGCCTACAGCTTGACCAATTCGACGCGGCGGTTGTTGGCCTTGCCTTCCGGGGACGTGTTCACGTCGAGGGGTTTGGCTTCGCCGAAGCCCTTGGCCTCCAGGCGGGCGGCATCGACCTTGAAGTTCTCCATCAGGTACGTGCGCACCGAACTGGCCCGGGCCTGGGAGAGCTTGAGGTTGTCGGCGTCGGCGCCGTCGGCATCGGTGTGGCCCTCGATGGACAGGCGCAGGGCCGGATCCTCGGTGAGCATCCCGCCGATGTCGGCCAGCGTCTTGATCGACTCGGCCTTGATGCGGTCGGAGCCGGAGTCGAACAGGATGCCGTGCGTGACGATGCGGCCGGACTCGTCGAGCTGCTCGCGCATCGACTTGCCGCCCTCGGCGTAGCGGAAGGTGCCGATCCGGCAGGCCTGGGTGCCCTCGAAATAGGGGTCGATATCGACCGAGAATCCGACCGGCGCGAAGCCTTCAACCTTCGGCACGTTTGCGATGCGCTCCTGGTCCACATAGCACTTGAGTGTCGACTTCGTGGCCATGATCCGTACGGTGTGACGGCCCTTTGCGAGCTTCGGGACCTCCTTGCGGGCGACATTCTTCCCGGCGACATCGACCTCAGTCATGTACGAGTAGGCAATGGAGATGTGGCCGATGTTCTCACCTGCCGCGTTTACCCAGCGCAGGTAGTACCAGCCGTCCTGGTCCGCGGCTGAGTAGAAATCCATCTCGACGGTGTACTTGTCGGGCAGCGGCGCCGGCGCCAGTTTCGGCGTGATGAAGCCGCGATCGGTGCACAGGATCCAGTTGCGGCCTTCGGCCTTGGCGACCTCGAACACGCCGTGGTCGAGGTTCCAGCGCGACGGGAACTCGCCCATCTCCTCGCGCGCGAGGTCATCATAGAAGATGACCTTGTCGCCGGGGATGAAGTCGTACTTGGTGTAGAGCGTCATGTCCTCGGCGGCGGCGGTGCCGCCGGCCTTGGGCGCGGCGCCGGTCGCGGGGGCTTCTTCGGCCGCCGGCGCTTCTCCGGCCGCGGGCGCCGCCTCGTCCTGGGTCTGGCCCGAGGTGGTGGCGTCGTCGATCGTCTTGTCGATCGCCTGGTCGGACTTCTCGTCGACCTTCTTCTCGACCTTCTGCTTCACCTTGTCCTTCAGCTTCCCGAACTGGGCCGAGGCCGGCGTGGCCGACAGCAGCGACAGGGCGATGGCCAGGGTGATGAGAACTGCGAGCGGACTTCTGCGCATGACGTTCCTCCGCGAGCCGGATCCGGCCCAGGTACGGTGATGGCGGGCAGTAGGGGGCGCCGACGATCCCCGGGCGTCGGGCAGGACCAGATTAGGCCATTGGAGGCGCGTGGTCAATAACGGCGCCGCCGCCGAACCGGGCGCCGATGACCTTTCGCCGGTGGGCGAAGATGACATCGAGCTGGCGGCGGATGAAGGCGCCGGCGAAAAAGGCGCCCAGAGGACCAAAGGGCAGCACGTAGAGGATTCGGTCGCGGATGAGCGTGCCGCCGTCCTTGTCGATGAACTCGTGGGTGTGGTGCCAGAACGAGTACGGTCCCGAGAGCTGCTCGTCGACGAACCCGTGGGGTGGATCGTAGCTGGTGATCATCGTGCGCCAGCGGGTGGGCAGGATCCCCAGGCGGATGACATAGTCGATGAGCGCGCCCCTCGCCATCGGCACCGGCGACGGTGTCAGCACCTGGAAATCGAGCCAGGGTGGGGTGATGGTCCCGAGGTTCTCGGGACGCGCGAAGAACGCGAAGACCTCGTCACGGGGACGGGGCACGAACTGTTCACTGACCAGCTTCTGCGGCTTCATGGTGCACTTTCGTCCCGGGTGTCGGCGAACGAGGCGGCCCCACGGGGGGCCGCCTCGCTGTTGCCTGCGATGTCGCGCGCCCGGGCTAGTTGATCTTCTTCAGCTCGGTGCGACGGTTCTGCGACCGGCCCGCTTCGGTGTCGTTCGTGGCGATGGGCTTGTCCGGCCCGTAGCCCTTGGCGACCAGACGCTCGGGCGAGATGCCCGCGCCGGCCAGGTAGTTCTTCACGGCCTCGGCGCGCTTCTGCGACAGCCGCGTGTTCAGCGCACTGGAGCCCTTGTTGTCGGTATGGCCGCCGACCTCGACCCGGATCTCCGGGTACGCGGCCAGGCTGACCGCGACGCGATCGAGGACCGTGCGGGCCTCGGGCGTCAGGTCGGCCTTGCCGGAGGCGAAGTTCACGCCTTCGAGCACGAACGTGGCCTTCGACTCGTCGAACAGCTGCGGGCAGCCGCTCTTGTCGACCTTGGTGCCGGCCGGCGTGCCGGGGCACTTGTCGTTGTTGTCCATGACGCCGTCGCCGTCGGTGTCCTTCGGCAGCGGGCAGCCCTGGTTATCGACGCTCTCGCCGCGCGGGGTGGCCGGGCAGTTGTCCTTGTCGTCGGTGACGCCGTCGCCGTCGCTGTCCTTCGGCAGGGTGCAGCCGTAGGCGTCGACCTTGTCGCCCTTCGGCGTGTCCGGGCACTTGTCCTTGTTGTCGAAGACGCCGTCGCCGTCGCTGTCCTTGGGCAGGGTGCAACCGGCCGCGTCGACCTTGTCGCCGAGCGGGGTGCCGGGGCACTTGTCGAGGCTGTCGATGACGCCGTCCTTGTCGGCGTCGCGCGGGCCGCCGCCGAACAGGCCGCTGAAGCCGAACTGCACGCCGTAGTCGACGTGGTTGTCCTTCTCGGTGAAGTCGGTGTCGGCGTAGTAGTCCGCGGTGCCTTCGAAGCGGAACGACAGCTTCTTGCCGGCCTGGTAGCGGAAGCCGACCAGGGCGCCGGCGCCGTCGCCGCTGGCATCGACCTCGTCGCCGTACTCGGTGTGGACATAGCCGGCGCCGAGCAGCAGGTGCGTCTTCTCGCCGTAGGGCTTGTTCCAGATCACGCGGGCATGGAACGGGTGCACCAGCACATCGTGGCGCAGGCCGTCGCTCATCATGCCGTCGGTCGACGTGCGCGAGAGGTCGGCTTCCAGCGACATGTTCTCGCGGAAGAAGTAGCCGGCGCGCACGCCCAGGCCGCCCCAGTCACGCAACCCGAGCGCCGGGTCCCAGAACGACACGCGCTCGAAAATGCCCAGTTCAGCAGTGCCCTTTTCGATGGCCTGCGCGGACGCGCTCGCAAGCGTCAAGCCCGCCAGCACGGCCATAAAGAAAACCATACGCCCCGTCTTCATCACGTTCCCCCTTTTGGATTCCCGGTTTCCCGGTGGCGAGTCCATTTTGTTTCCGACCACACATTGTCGTCACGATTGGTGTGGTTCCGCAAGCCGGATCTTGGACGGATTTAATCGTGACGCGCGACTGTTCCGTGCGAGTAGTGTTGCCGTGCGGGTGCGCCACACGCTACGATCATGTGGGATCGTGACTTGCAGGAGGTGGACATTGAAGGTCCTTTGTTCGTACTGCAGCGCGGCGAAAAGCCGCGATGAAGGGCCCCTGGCGGCCGTGCAGCGCTACGACAGCGATCGGTTGTGCGCGTTGCACCGGCGTGGCGTGGCGGAAGGAACGCCCCTGCATATCCTGTCGGGACGTTACGGCCTGTTGGCGAGCGACGAACCGATTCCCTGGTATGACCACCTGCTGGGCCCGTCGGAAGTCGCGGCGATGTCGGGGCAGGTGGCGCGCAGCCTGCGCTCGCTTGGTGTGACGACGGTGGAGTACCACACCGCGAGCGTCGCCCTGGTCCCGCAGGTCGGCCCGTACCTCGAGGTGATGCGCGCCGCGTGCGCGGAGGCCCGCGTGGCGCTGGTCGTGGTGGAACTGGACGGAGATCCCGCGTGAGTGATGTGACACCCCCGAGGCCTTCGCGCGCCCGCGAATCGATGCCAGCCTGGTTCTACGCGCTGGTGCTGGTGCGCCGGGGTGATCGCTTCCTGCTGGTGGAGGAGACGGATCACGGCGGCGGTTGGTATGTGCCGGCCGGTCGCGTGGAACCCGGCGAGTCGCTGACCGATGCCGCACTGCGCGAGGTGCGGGAGGAAGCCGGCATCGACGTGCGCCTGACCGGCGTCTACCGCTGCGAACACACCGTGTTCGACGAGGGCGTCCGGTTGCGGGTGATCTTCGCCGCCGAGCCCGTCGACGAGACGCCGCCCAAGTCCATCCCCGACGAGCACACGCTGCGCGCGGACTGGTTCACGCCGGAGGAGGCGGGTTCGCTGCGATTGCGCGCGGACGAGGTGAGCTCGCTGCTTGCGCTGGCGGCCGCGACACTGCCGGCGGCGCTGGATGTGGTGCGGTCGATCGTGCGGTGACTTGCGCCGGCGCAAGTGAGCCGGCGATGCCGATCAGCGCCGATACAGGGCCTTCACCCCACCCCACGAATCATGCACGACCGGGATCGGGCTGCCGTAGTGCAGTTCCAGGAACCGGGTCATCGTCGCGCCTTCGACAGGGAAGTCGACCACGGCGGGTAGCGAGAGCGTTTCGGCGGCACCGTTCGCGCCGATGAGATAGAGATCATAGGCTGAAGAAACGGGCGCGAGGTCCTGCAGTTCGAGGCGGCAGCCGGCGCCGGCATCCGGCGACTCGATCACGAATTGCCAAAGCTCGACGCCGCCGTTGCTGCTCTCGCCGGCGGGGCGGAAATCGCTGAGCCAGCGGTTGGGCAGGCCCGTGGGCGGTTCGAGCATCACGAAATATGTCTGGAGCGGGAAGCCCGGCGGTGGCGGCGGCTGCGGCAGGTCGAAGGCGTCAAGGCCGGGCAGGGCATCCATGCGCAGGCCGAAGGTGTGCCAGTCCGAAGTGGAGCCGTTGATCGTGACGCGGTAGCCGAAGGTGTGCAACTGGGCCCGGGCTGCAGTCGCGGTGGACAATGACAGCAGGCACACGATGGCCGGCACAAGAAGGCGACAGGCAGCTTTCATCATTGTCATTCCAGACGCAGGAGATGTGGCGTCGCTGTTGTGGCGGTGATTAGACCACGCTGAGGGCATAATGTCAAGAAGCCGCCCGCCCCCTGAGGGAGCGGGCGGCTTTTCCAACGGACGGAACACCAGAACCTACCGGAGCAGGCTCATCTTGGTGACCTCGCCCCGCACCTGCCCGTCGACGTACAGGCGCGCGAAGTACGAACCGCTCGGCGCGTCGCGGCCCTGCCGGTCGGCGCCGTTCCACACTTCACGATACGAGCCCGCGGTGCGCGCTTCGCCGCCGAGCACCGTCACCAGCTCGCCGCGCACCGAGTAGATGCGCACCTCGGCCCGACCGGCCGTCGGCAGGTCGAACGAGATGGTGGTCTGCGGATTGAACGGGTTGGGCTGCACGCTCATGTGCCAGGTGGTCGGCGTGGAGGGGTCGACACCGGACGTGAAGTTCGGCGTCCGCACCACCAGTTGCACGGCCTGCGATCCCATCTTGAACACGTAGTTCGTCTGCGACCGCATCGACCGCACGGCGACGCGGTTCTCGGCCGGCACGTAGAGCTGGAAGTCGGCGCCCTCGGGCCACTGCTTCGGGTCCCACGTCAGCACCGCACGGCCCTGGTTCGGCGTCGTGACGACGATGGGCCACGACGACGCCTCGTCCTGCAGGTTCACCAGGTCGGTGGAGAACGCCGCGCCTCCGGCCAGGTCCCACTCCGGACGCCACACCGAGAGCGACGGGCCGCCCACCGGCGGCTGCGGGGGCAGCGGCGTGTCGAACAGGGCGTCGAAGCCCGCCGAGGCATCACCGCGCGCACCGATCGTGATGATGCGGCGCTGGTCGGCGGCGTCCAGCAGGGTCAGGTCGGCGCGCCAGTCGTTGTCGTCGGGGTCGAGGAGGGATTTCTCGCCCAGCATGCTCTTGGTCAGGACGACGAAGTTGCCCCAGTAGAACTGGAGCGTCAGGTTGCCGTCCAGGGCGTTGATCCAGTAGCCGTTCCAGGGTTCGAGGCTGTTCGCCGTCGCGTAGGCTCCCGTGGCCGGGTTGAACGACTGCACGGCGGACGACACCAAGCCCGCGGCCGACGCCTCGAGCCAGGTGTACGTGTTGCCGCTCCTGATGACGCGCAGGCCCTCGATCGAGCCGGGGAACCAGTTGGCGTAGCCGACCAGATTCCAGCCCTGGGTCAGCGCCTGCGTCGTGCCGTCAATGTCGCGTGTCCCGGTCATCGTCCAGTCGAACGCCGCGTCCGTGGCCAGCCAGTAGCCGGTGCCCGGCGCGACCGGCGTGGCGGCCGGGAGGTTCCGGTATCCCGTGCCGCTCACGTAGTCGAATGCATAGGCATAACCCGGGGGCGGGTCGGTCAGCACGGCGCCAACCGTGGCGCCCGCGAGCGGCGCGAGCGGCAGGCCGACCATCGCCCAACCGGCAGGGATGGTGCGGGTGCCGGGCGTCAGCGCGGGCGGCACTGGCGCGGCGCCGACCAGCAGGTCGAAGCGGTACGTGTTCGGCAGGCCGTTATTGGTGAACACGTATGTCAGGGCCGGGTAAAGGTTGTAGTACTGGCCGGTCTGCCTGTCGCGCAGGTACAGGAGGTAGTTCGCGCCGGCGGCGAAGCTCGGCGTGAAGGCCAACCGGATGAACCCGGAGCGGTCGGTCTCGACCATGAGGGGCCAGACCTGGTAGGCCGTCGCGGGGTCGTAATTGACGCGCACATCGGTCGCGAAGCGCGGCCCCATCGACCAGTCGGTGTGCTCGAAACTCGTGGTGACATAGTTGCCCGGGGGCGGCGTGGGCTTCGGGATGTCGACGCCGGCATCGTAGTTGTTGGTCGCGGTCGTGGTCGTGGAGGCGGTGATCCTCGTGTCCGCCAGGTTGTCAACGGAGGTGTCGATGTCCACCGTGATGGCGGGCGGGGCCGGAGGGCCGCACGCGGTAGTGGGCGCCGAGGTGTTGACGGTGGCCACAGGAAGCGTCACATCGCAGGTGTACACTTGGCCGCGGCGCAGGATGCCGTCGCCCGTGACGACGGGCATGTTGCCTGTCATCGAGGGGATGGAGGCCTTTGTGATGCGGAATTCCAGCGGCGCGGCGGCCTGCAGCATGACACTCCATGTCACGAGGACCAGGCCGCCGTTGACGACCGGGTAGTTCGCGGCGGCGCCCACGGCGAAGCCGTTCGGCGTCGAATCCACGTCAAGGGCGCCTGTGCCGCCAAGGGTGGTGCTCAGCATGAAGTGCGGCGCCCCCGTCGGCGTCACCGTGCACTCCCAGCCGTTGACGTTGGCCGCGGGATTCATCAGAACGAGGTACGCGTTGAAGGGTATGAACTGACCAACCGTCGTGTTGTTGTTGTTGTTCGCCGTGTCAAAGTAGACTCCAAAGCTGTCGGTCTTCATGTCCGACACCGCCACCGCCCATCCCGGCGCCAATCCGATCACCAATCCCATCAGCAGCAGAATGATTCTCTTCGTCATGTCATCTCCTCACGATCATGGAGCCATCCCGGCGGGGCCGTGGCCTGCCGTCGCGATCGGCGGACAGGCGCGCGCGGATCTGCGCGTGGTCGGGTCGAGGCCTGGACAGTCCGGCGAAACGTCGAAACGGACGCGACTACCTCCTCCGGCACGTGCGCACGATGAGCAGACGAACATGACGGCTCCGCCGGTCGGCGCCTGTAGCAGGCCTGTTGGATGTGGCGGCGGCGAAGGCCATGATTCGGATCAAGATCAACACTCTCGATGCGTGCAACGATGCCCATACCATGAGTTCCGCGGGCGATGTGCCCGCGGTTGTCCAGCGCCATTCAACCAACCGCCGCGGCCGCGGTCAAGCTCCGACTCCCGGCGCCCCGGCCCGTCGCCCCGAACAATAGCCCAGTAAACAAGTGGGAGAGCCGCGCCGCCGTCCGCCGCCGCCATCCCCCAACGACATTGGGCTTCCCGTTCCCGCGCGGATCGCCCATGATGGTCTCCCTGCGGGCTCGATTCCTGATGACAGGGGTGCGCCCCCGGAGATTTGATGCCGCCCCAGAATAACCGGGTACTCCCTCCCTCCCGCGATCGCCTCGGCCGCTTGCCGTGGGCCGCCGCCATCGTGTGGACCATCGTACTCGCGGCCGCCCTGGTGCTGCGCGTGCGCGAGAACCACAACGACACGCGGCAGGCCGCGCTGACCGTCGCCCACACGCACTTCAACAAGGACCAGGTCTTCCGCCTCTGGGCCGCCGAGCGCGGCGGCGTGTATGTGCCGATCGACGAGCATGTGCAGCCCAGTCCAAGCCTGGAACATGTGCCCGACCGGGATGTGATCGTCACCGGCAGCCACAAGCTCACGCTCCTGGACCCCGCCAACCTGGTCAAGCAACTGGCGCTCGATTACCCCGAGCTCTACGGAGTCACTGGCCATGTGACGAGCCTGTCGCCGCTGAGCGCCGACAACGCGCCCGATCCGTGGGAGCGCGCTGCTTTGGCGCAGCTCGCCGGCGGGGCCGACGAGGTCGCGGAATTCGTCCCCGAAAAGGGCGGACAGAATCTGCGGCTGATGCGTCCGATGGTCACGCGCGAGGTCTGTATCAAGTGCCATCCGGACCATGCCGGCCGCGTCGGCCGGACGCTGGGCGGTGTGTCGGTGACGGTGCCCATGGCGCCGATGCTCGTGGCCGAGGACCATGCCAACCTGCGCGCCTGCATGCTCCTGGGGCTGGTCTGGCTCATGGGCCTGGGCGGTATCGCGGTGGTCAGTCGCGCCCTGGGCCACCAGGTGAGTCGCCGTCGCGAAGCCGTCTCGGAACTGCAGCAGGCCCACGACCTTCTGCAGCAGGAAAGCGATGTCTATCGCGCCGGTCCCGTTGTGGTCTTCCGGTGTCGCGACGACGAAGGCTGGCCCGTGGAGCGCATCTCGGAAAACGTCACACACCTGCTGGGCTACTCGCCCGGGGACTTCGCCACGGGCACCGTCACGCTGGCGGCCGTGGTGCGGGCTGACGACCTGGCGCGACTGGTCGCCGATGCCCGGTCCGCAGGCCAGTCGGTCGGTTTCTCTGATCGTCCCTATTGCTTCCTGCACCGCGACGGGCGTGAGGTCTGGGTCCTGGCCAACGTGGTCGCGCAGGAGCGCACGCAGGCGAAGCCGGGCTGGCTGCAGGGCTATTTCGTCGACATCTCGGGGCGCGAACATGCCGAAGCGGCGTTGCGCGAGAGCGAGGAACGTCTCGACCTGGCGCTCGAAGCCGCTGAACTGGGCGTGTGGGACTGGAACGTGCCCTCCGGGTCGGTGATCTTCAGCGACCGCTGGGCGCAGATGCTCGGCAACGATCCGCACGAGATCCCGCCAAATCTCACGGCCTGGGAAGATCGCCTGCATCCCGCCGATGTCGAGGGCGTCACCGCGATCCTCGATGCGCACCTGGCCGGGAAGACTGCGATCTACCGCGCCGAGTTCCGCCTGCGCGCCAAGGATGGCAGCTGGGTCTGGATTCTGGACACCGGCAAGGTGATCACGCGCGACGCCGAGGGGCGGCCGATCCGCGCCGTGGGCCTGCATCAGGACGTCACCGCGCGCAAGAACGCCGAGGCCGCGCGCGAGTCGGTGCTCGAGCGCTTCCGGTCGCTGATCGAGAACCTGCAGATGGGCATTCTGGTCGAGACGGCCGAGCGGCGCATCATCCAGGCCAACCGCACCTTCTGCGACCTGTTCGGCATCCCGGATCCGGCGATGCTCCTGGGCGTTGATTGCGGCGACGCTGCCCGGGGGGCCGCGCAGTTGTTCGCGGACACCGAGGGATTCGGCGCGCGCGTGGCCGAGATCACAGCGCGCGGCGACGTTGTCGTGAACGAGGAGATGAACCTCAAGGACGGCCGCGTGTTCGAGCGTGACTACGTGCCGGTCAACCTGGAGGGCGTCTTCCTGGGCAACATGTGGATCTACCGGGACATCACGCGGCGCAAGCGCATGGAAAAGGAATCGGTGCAGCAGGAGCGCCTGGCGGCCGTCGGCCAACTGTCGGCAGGCATCGCACACGACTTCAACAACATCCTGACGAGCATCATGGGCTTCACCGAGCTGCTGCAGGCCGCCCCGGAAACGCCGGACGCCATGCAGACGAACCTGCAGCGCATCGGCGACTCGAGCCGTCGTGCCGCCATGCTGGTGCGGCAGATCCTGGACTTCAGCCAGAAGACCATACGCCGGGTGCAGAAGATCGATCTCGAAGCCTGCGTGCGCGAAGTCGCGGGATTCCTGCGCGCAACCCTGCCCGAGTCGATCCGCATCGACCTGACGATCGAGGCGGGCAACTACACGCTGGAAGCCGAGTCCGGGCAGATCCACCAGGTGATCACGAACCTGGCCATCAACGCGCGTGACGCGATGAGCGGCGGCGGCGTGTTGCGATTGCACCTGTCGTCGGGTGCGCCGGACGAGGTCGAGACCAGTTGCTCGGTGTGCGGGCAGCCGATCGAAGGCACCTGGTTCAAGCTCGAGGTGGGGGACACGGGCACAGGCATGCCGCCGGAAGTGCTTGCGCGGGTCTTCGAGCCGTTCTTCACCACCAAGCGCGTGGGCGAGGGCACCGGTTTGGGCGTGCCCCAGGCTGCGGGCATCGCGGCGCAGAGCGGCGGACATGTCATCGTGCGTTCCGTCGTCGGCCAGGGGACAACGTTCACCGTTTTCCTGCCGCCGGCGAAGGCCGCGACGCCGGATGTTGAACCCGCGACCCCGGCACTTGCCCGCGGGCGTGACCAGTTGATCCTTCTTGTCGAGGATGAAGAGTCGGTGAGGGATGCGGTCGCCGCCATGCTTCAGCACCTCGGCTATCGCGTACTGCCCGCGGGATCGGGCCGTGAGGCGCTCGACATCTTCGCGCGTCCGGATTTCAACCCGGACATGGTGTTGACCGATGTCGTCATGCCGGACCTCGATGGCGAAGGCCTGTGCGCACAATTGCGCGCGCTGCGTCCCGATGTGAAGATCGTCGCCATGAGCGGCTACCCGCTCGGTTCGCGCGGCGTCGGGCTGCTGGAACTGGGTGCGGTGGCCTGGGTGCAGAAGCCGATGGCGATCGAGCAGCTGGCGCAGGTCGTGGCGGGTGTTCTCGGGGGTGGGCGGGGTCCGGTTGGCTGAGTTGGCCGCTGACCGCTAGAACCACAGGGCCCCGGCCTGATCGGCGGGGCCCTGTGGCATTTGCGGCGTCCGCTTGACGAGGCGGGAGCGGCCTACAAGTCGTTCCAGTCGTCCATCGAACTGTCGTTCCATTCGGATTCGCTCGGCACCAGCACCTGGTCGCGCTGGTGTGTCGCCCGCCGCGGGGCCGTCCGCTCGGCGCGCGCCGGTTTGGCCGGGGCGGCCGCGCGCGCGGGGGCCCGGGACGTCGTGGTGGCCTGTCGGGGCGCCGCCGCCGGCGCCGCCCTGCGGGCCGCACGCTGCGGTGCGGTCGCGACAGCCTTCGGGGCGACCCGGTTGACACCGACGAGCTTCTCCAGCTCGCCGACGACCTGGCGCATCGACTCGGCCTGCGCGTTCAGTTCCTCGGCGGCGCTGGCGCTCTCTTCGGCGCCGGCGGCGTTGGACTGCGTCACGCGATCCATCTGGCCGACCGCGGTGTTCACCTGCGTGATGCCCTGGCTCTGCTGGCGCGAAGCCGATGCGACCGCGGCCGCGAGCTCGTCCACGCCGCGCGCGTGGGTGACGATCTCGTTCAGCGCATGGGCCACCTTCGAGCTGATCTCCACGCCCTGGTTCGTGCGGCTGATCGCGTCGCTGACCTTCGTGGCCGATTCGCGGGCGGCGTTCGCGCTGCGCTGGGCCAGGCCGCGGACTTCCTCGGCGACGACCGCGAAGCCACGGCCCGCCTCGCCGGCGCGCGCGGCCTCGACCGCGGCGTTCAGCGCCAGGATGTTCGTCTGGAACGCGATCTCGTCGATCGTCTTGATGATGCGGCCGATGTCGTCGCTGCCGGCCTGGATGGCGATCATCGACTCACTCATCTGCTTCATGTCGATGGCGCCCTTCTCGGCGGCGTCGCGGGCCTGGCGGGCCAGCGCGTTGACGCGATCAGCATTGTCGGCGTTGCTCAGCGTGACGCTGGACATCTCCTCGATCGAGGCGCTGGTCTCCTCGATGGATGCGGCCTGTTCGCTGGCGCCCTGGGCCAGCGACTGACTGGCGCTGGCGACCTGCGTGGCGGCGGCCACGACCTGGCGCGCGCCGTCACCCAGCGACGTGCTCACGTGGTGCAGGACCTTGTTGATGCTGCGCACGATGCCGAAGCACAGGAAGATGCCGAACGTGAGCGACAGAACGACAGCGACGATGGTCAGGATCGTCGTCCGGGTGCTGTTGGCGTTGATCGCGTTCGCGTCCGCGACCGATTCGCTCTGCTCCATCTCCCAGAGTGTATTGATCGCCTCGGTGTAGGTGATCATCAGGGGCAGCAATTCAGTCCGGGCCTTGTCGAGGACCCCGGATGTCGCTTCCGGTGTCGCGGCTGCATTGCTGGCCTTCAGGATTTCGGTGCGCTTCTTGCCGTAGGCGTCGCGCGCGATTTGGAGGTTCTTGAGGGCGGACCGCGCCTCGTCGGAGTCGACAGCTTTTTCATAGTCCTCAAGCGCCTTGGAGTTGAGCGCTCGTGCGGCCTTCATGTCGTCTTCGAGCTGCTTCTTCTCCGCTGCGGAGCTGGCGCCGATATGACGGTAGATGATCGTCATGTTGTCGCGTGCGCCCGTCGCCAGCGTGACGACGTTCTGCTGCATCGGCACGTTCTCGACGATTCCCGCCGCATCGTGGCGAATCGCCAGGAGGCGCACCGTCGTGAACGTCCCCAGTACGGCCATGATGGCCAGGACCGCGCCGAAGCCGGCGAAGATACGTTTGCCGATCGTCCAGTTACCCATGATTACACTCCTTGCCTGACTCTCTGTCCCCGCGGCCTGGGCTGACGCGCCGCGTGGAGTTGATCGGCCAACTTGTGATTCCCTTAACAGAAATATCGTGTTGTCATCAGCAAAGACTATGGGGGACAGCGAGATAGCCCATAGTTTCAGGGGGAGATCAGAGATGCTGCGTGTCGCCATTCAAAATTCTCAAGAATTCCGTGTCTATGTCGAATAATCCCACACGCCATCGCCATGGTCGCCGTCTCTGGAAGAAACCAACGCTGCGACCGCCATAGGGGCAGGGGCGCACCCAAACCAGGGGTTTGATGATGCTCAATCGCCTTTCTCTATCCCGGCGCATCATGGCGCTGGGGATCGGCATCGTGATCTGCTTCACCGCGCTGCTCGGTTGGCTGTATCCCCAACTGCGCAAGTCGGCGTTCGAATCGAAGGAGATCGCCCTGCGCCAGTTGGTGGAGTCGGCCACCAGCATCGTGGCCGTCCAGGTGGAGTCGGCCAAGCGCGGCGAGGTGACCGAGGACGAGGCCAAGGCGCGCGCCCTGGCCGTCCTGCGTACGATGCGCTACGACAAGACGAACTACTTCTGGGTCAACGACATGACCCCGACCATGGTGATGCATCCGATCAAGCCCGAGATGGACGGCAAGAGCCTGCGGGAATACAAAGACCCGGTCGGCACCTTCCTGTTCAACGACATGGTCGCGGTGGCGAAGAAGGATGGCGGAGGCTACGTGTCCTACCGCTGGTCCAAGCCGAACCACGACAAACCGGTCCCGAAGACCAGTTACGTGAAGCTGGTGCCGGAGTGGGGCTGGATCATCGGATCGGGCATGTACATCGATGATGTTGCGGAAGAGGCGAACAAGGCGCTGTTCCTGGTGTTCGGGACGGCGCTGGCGATCATCATTGCCAGCCTGGTGTTTTCGTGGAGCCTGGCGCGCTCGATCACGCGGCCCATCCACCACGCCATCGACGAGTTGCGCCACGGCTCGCAGTCGCTGCAGTCGAGCGCCGGCGACGTGGCCGACGCCAGCCAGGCCGTGGCCGAGAGCAGCACGGAGCAGGCGGCGTCGCTGCAGGAGACTTCCGCATCCGTGCAGGAGATCGCCGCCGTGACCCGGCGCAGCGCCGACAGCACGCGGCAGGCCGACGCATTGGCCGCCGCCGCCAGCAAGTCGACCGCGCGCGGCAACGAGGCGATGGCCGAGATGAGCGCCGCCATCAACTCGATCAAGCAGTCTTCCGACGAGACCGCGCGCATCATCAAGATCATCGACGAAATCGCGTTCCAGACCAACCTGCTGGCGCTGAACGCCGCGGTCGAGGCCGCGCGCGCCGGCGATGCGGGCCGGGGCTTCGCCGTCGTGGCCGAGGAAGTGCGCAACCTGGCGCAGCGAAGCGCCGAAGCGGCGCGCAATTCGGGCGGGCTGTTGGAACAGGCCCGCGACCATGCCGACGCCGGCGTGTGCGCGAGCCGGAAGTTCACGGAGATCCTCGGGGAGATGACCGGCGCCATCGACAGCCTGACCGGGATTTTGGGCGAGGTGTCGACGGCGTCCGATGCGCAGGCGCAGGGCGTCGGCCGTATCGGCTCGGCGATGGAGCAGCTTGACGTGGTCACCCAGAAGAACGCCAGCAGCTCCGAAGAGCTGTCGGCGGCCGGGCAGCAACTGTCGTCGCAGGCGGCGGACCTGCAGAACATCGTCATCGAGCTGGAATCGGTGGTGTCGGGGGCGCGCTGAGGCGCCGTCATCCGCGCGACCCTGGCGGCCCGGGCCTGAAAGCAGGCCCGGGCCGTCCTGTTTCTGTGCGGGAACCGATGTTGATTTTCCACGGTATCGAGCCCTCATTGTCGGTTGCACCCGCATGGCACGAACTGGGGGAATATGAGACCGGGAAATCGAATCCGTCTGCTGCTGCGCGTCGGCGCCATTGTCGGTCTGGTGGTCGGCGCCAAGGTGGGCGTGCACTACCTGGGCTGGGAAGTGATCACGATCAATCCGCTGTTCTCGGGTATCGTGGCGGCGAACATCTTCCTGATGGGCTTCCTGCTGAGCGGCGTGCTCTCTGATTATAAGGAGAGCGAGCGCATGCCCGGCGAGTTGGCGGCCAGCCTGCAGAACCTGGCGCAGGAGGCGATCGGGCTGGCGCTGGCCAAGCCCGGGGCCGACGGGATGCCGGTCGTGCGCGCGTCGTCGCAGCTGGCGAACGACATCCTCGAGTGGTTCTACAAGCGCAAGAGTACGGCCGAGCTGATGGACCAGATCGATGGCTTGACCCCGCTGCTGGCCACGATGGAGGGCTGGGCGCAGGCGACGCTGGTGGCGCGCCTGAAACAGGAGCAGGGCAACCTGCGCCGCGCGGTCATCCGCATCCGCACCATCCGCGAGACCTCGTTCATCTCGGCGGGCTACCTGCTGGCCGACATGACGACGATCCTGCTCAGCATCGGCCTGGTGCTCGCGCGCATCGAGCCGTTCTACGAGTCGCTGTTCTTCGTGTGCGTGATCTCGTGGCTGATGGTGTTCCTGCTGCTGCTCATCCGCGACCTGGACAACCCGTTCGGATACTACGAGCGCTACTCGGGCGCCGACGTTTCCCTGGAACCGCTGCGGACAGCAGCCGAGCGCTTAGCAGCGATGGTGGCCAAAGGCTAGCGCACGCGGCACGCCTCAAGAAGAAGCCGGCCGGTTCCCTGGGGAGCCGGCCGGCTTCTTGCGTTGTCCAGCGTGTGCCGTCGTCGCCGTCAGTTCACCGGCTTGCCGTCGACATCCATCAGGCGTGGCGCGGGGAAACCGGCCTCGGCCAGCTGCGGCAGCACCGTCTCCTTGTCGCCGACCAGGACGATCAGCAGGTCGTCCCAGCGGTAGAGGCCGGAGGCCGCCAGTGCGTTGACCGACGCCAGGTCGGCCGCCGGGATGGCCGCAAGATCCTGCCGAACCGCGTCGACCGGGCGGCCGTTGCGCAAGAGGGCGGCCAGCACGTCGGCCGCGGCGTTCGTCGTGTCGCCGGACGTCTCGAGGTCGAAGCGCACGGTGCGCACCGACTTCTCCAGTTCCTCGGGGGTGACGTTGCCCGAAGCCAGGCCGTTGAACTCGTTGCGGAACTCTCCGAGCGCCGCGCCGGTGACCTTCGTCTGCACCGATGAACTGGCCGAGAGCATCCACTGGCCGGCATCCTCGGTGAAGCCCGAGCGGGCGCCGTACGAGTAGCCGTGCTTCTCGCGGATGTTCTGGTTCAGGCGGCTGGTGAAGGCGTTGCCGAAGAGCGTGTTGACGCACTGGCGCTTCACGCGGTCGGCGCCGGCGGGCGCGCTGACCGGGCGCAGGATGGAGATGACCGTCTGCGGGGCGTCGGGGCGGTCGATCAGGATCAGGCCCTTCTGCGGGGCGGCCGTGACCGGCGCCGGCATCGCGGGAGCCGCGGCCTCGCCGCCCTTCCAGCCGGCCAGTGCGCGGTCGAGCGCGGTCTTGATCTGCTCGGGCGTGAAGTCGCCCGCGAAGACCAGCGTGGCGCGGGCCGGCGCGAACAGGCGCGGCACCTCGCGGGCGATGTCGGCGCGGGTCAGCTTCGACACCGTGGCCTCGTAGCCGTCGCCGGGGCGGCCGCGCGCGTCGTCGGCGCCGAACACCGCCAGGCGGCCGACCACCGACGCGACCCGGGCGGGGTTCTCGCTGCGCGTGCGGATGCCGGCCAGGGCCAGGTCCTTCTCGCGCGCCACGTCGGCCTCGGTCAGCGCCGGGCGCATCAGTGCGTCGGCCATCAGGGCCAGCGTGGCGTCGAGGCGCGAGGTGAGGCCCGACACCGACAGCGTCATAGCGTTGACGCCGCTGCCTGCCTGGATGCGGCCGCCCAGCGTGGTGACGGCGTCGGCGTAGGCGGTGGCGTCGAGCTTGCCGGCGCCGCGCGTGAGCATGGTCGCGCACAGCGAGGCCAGGCCGGCCTGGTCGCCGGTGAGCAGGCGCTCGCCGCCGTCGACCATCACGTAGCCGGAAAACAGGCCGCTGCCCGGCCGGCTGATGACGTAGAGCGGTTGGCCGTTCTTCAGCGTCAGCTTCGTGGCCACAGCGGGCGAGGCGAGCTTGTCGGCCAGGTTGTCGGGCTTCTTGTCGAGGCTGGCCGTCGAGGCCTCTTCGTCCTGCGGCAGCACGCGCAGGTCCAGGCGGCCGTCGGTCAGCACCGCGCGGGCCCAGCGCGTAGCCGACTCGGCGGTCGGCGCCAGGCGGCGGGCCAGGTCGCGCTCGAACGAGTTCGCCTCGCCGTAGGCCGCGTAGTACGCATTCAGCATGTCGGCGCGGCGGTCGAGGTTCTCCTTCTGGCGCAGGAAGCCGGCCTCGATCGAGGCCTTCACGCGCGCCAGCTCGGCGGCGGTGGGGCCGTCCTTCTTCAGGCGCTCGATTTCCTCGACGACGACCGACTTGATGCGGCTGAGTTCGGCGCCCTCGGCAGCGGTGACCTCGATGCGGAATTCCGAGCCCAGCTCGCGGCTGTCCTGGTAGACCTGCACCTGCGAGGCCACCTTGTCCTTCAGCACCAGGCGCTCGACCAGGCGGCCGGTGTTCCGGTCGGCCAGGACGGATCCCAGAATGTCCATGTCGGCGTCGCCTTCCTGCCAGGCGACAGGCGAGTGCCAGACCAGGTACAGGCGAGGGAAGCGCACGCGGTCGCCGGTGATGCGGCGGATCTCGCCATCGAGCGTGACCGGCTGCGCGGTGCGGTGCTCGGGCACCGGGCGCATCGGCACGGCGCCGAACGTGGAGGCGATGAGTTCCTTCGCCTGCGCAGGGTCGAAGTCGCCGGCCACGACCAGCGTGGCGTTGCCCGGCACGTAGAAGGTGTCGAAGAAGTTCTTCACGTCATCGACGGTGGCGGCCTCGAGGTCCTCGTGGCTGCCGATCACCGGGTGGTGGTAGGGGTGGCCCACCGGGAAGATCGCATCGTCGATCATGAGCTCGGCCGCGCCATAGGGCTGGTTCTCGTAGCTCTGCCGACGCTCGTTGCGCACGACGTCGCGCTGCAGGTCGACCTTCTCCTTCGTCATCGCGCGGCTGAGGCCTTCCATACGGTCGGCATCGAGCCACATCAGCGTCGGCAGCAGCGAGCGCGGGCCCCACGAGTAGTAGTTCGTGCGGTCGTTGCTGGTCGAGGCGTTGTTGGCCCCGCCGCCGCTCTCCATCATCATGTCGAACTGGTTGCCGGGCACGCGGTCGGTGCCCATGAACATCAGGTGCTCGAAGAGGTGCGCGAAGCCGGTGCGGCCCGGGGACTCGTCCTTCGAGCCGACGGCGAACCAGGTGTTGATCGTGACCATCGGCTGGGCGTGGTCCTCGTGCAGGATCACGGTCAGGCCGTTGGGCAGCGTATAGGTTTCGACGGACAGCGGTGCGGCCATGGCGCCTCCGACGGTAAGGCCGACGATGGCGGCCAGGAACAGAATCGAACGCATGCAACGTCCTCCGGGCAGGTGGAGTGGGGCGGAACGGCGACGGCCGTCCGCAGGCATACGCCATGATCGCCCCGGGGTTGCGTTCCGGCCAGCGTTCCCTTGCCCTGAAGGGGGGATTGGGCGATTCTGGGGCGGCTCCCGGACTGCTTTGGCCGGGGTTCGCCACCATTTCGTGATTCCTGGAGTACCGTTCCGCATGGCCCTGCTCGAATTGAAAACCGTCAGCCTGTCGCTGGGTGGGCCGCTCGTCCTGGACCAGGTCGATTTGAGCGTCGAAAAGGGCGAGCGCCTCTGCCTGCTCGGCCGCAACGGCGAGGGCAAGACCACGCTGCTGCGGCTGCTGGCCGGCGAGATGAAGCCCGACAGCGGCGAGGTGATCCGGCGCGCCGGCATGCAGATCGGCTTCCTGCCCCAGGAGGTGCCGACCGACCTGCACGGCCCCGTCCGCGAGGTCGTGGCCGGCGGGCTGGCGGGGCGCGCCGAGCTGGCGACGGGTGAGGTGTGGCGGCTGGAACACCTGGTCGAGCAGGTGCTCGAGCGCGGGGGGCTGGACGGGGCGGCCGAGTTCCGCTCGCTGTCGATGGGCAACCAGCGCCGCGTGCTGCTGGCGCGCGCGCTGGTCGGCGAGCCCGAGATGCTGCTGCTGGATGAGCCCACCAACCACCTGGACATCGACGCCATCGCCTGGCTGGAAGAGCAGCTGCGGCGGTTCGAGGGCACGCTGTTCTTCGTGACGCACGACCGCGCGTTCCTGCGCAGCCTGGCCGGGCGCATCCTCGAGATCGACCGCGGCCGCCTGCGCGACTGGACCTGCGACTACGAGACCTTCCTGCGCCGCCGCGAGGAGACGATCCGGGCCGAGCGCGCGCAGTGGGCCGAGTTCGACCGCAAGCTGGCCGAGGAAGAAGTGTGGATCCGCCAGGGCGTGCGCGAACGGCGCACGCGCAACGAGGGCCGCGTGCGCGCGCTGAAGGCGATGCGCGAGGAACGCCGCGACCGCCGCGAGCAGCTGGGTGACGCCGTGCTGCAGCTGCAGGACGCCGATCGCAGCGGCAAGCTGGTGCTGAAGGCCGAGCACCTGTCGTTTGCATGGGGCGAGCGCGTCATCGTCGACGACTTCTCGACGATGGTGATGCGTGGCGACCGCATCGGCATCCTGGGACCGAACGGCGCCGGCAAGACGACGCTGCTGAAGCTGCTGCTGGGCCGGCTCGATCCCGCTTCCGGCACCGTGAGGCACGGCACCAACCTGCAGATCGCCTACCTGGACCAGCAGCGCGCGCAGCTGGACGAGACGAAGACGGTGCAGGAGAACGTCTGCCCCATCGGCGAGAACATCCTGTTCAACGGTCGCAGTCTGCACGTCATCACCTACCTGTCGAACTTCCTGTTCACGCCCGACCGTGCGCGCAGTCCGCTGACGAGGCTGTCGGGCGGTGAGCGCAACCGCCTGCTGCTGGCCAAGCTGTTCACGCAGCCGGCCAACGTGCTGGTGCTGGACGAGCCGACCAACGACCTCGATTTAGAGACGCTGGACTTGCTGGAGGAACTGGTGCTGGAGTTCGCCGGCACGTTGCTGGTGGTCAGCCATGATCGCGAGTTCCTGGACAACGTGACGACCAGTACGCTGGCGCTGGAGGGCGACGGTCGCGTGGCCGAGACGGTGGGCGGCTACGGCGACTGGGCGCGCGTGTCGCGGCTGGCGAAGCAGGCTGAGGCGGAGGCGCTGAAGCGGGAGCGTCGCGCTGCCGCGGCGCCACGGGTTGAAGCGTCGGCCGGCGCCGACGACAAGCCGCGCAAGCTGTCGTGGAAAGAGAATCAGGAACTGCTGGCGCTGCCGGCGCGGATCGAGGAGCTGGAGGGCGAGCAGGCCGTGATCCACGCGCGGCTGGCCGATCCGGCCTTGTACCGCGAGGCGGGGGACGAGGTGCCGCGGTTGCAGGGGCGGCTGGCGGAGATCGAGGCGGAGCTCGCGATTGTCTATGCGCGGTGGGAGGAGTTGGAGGGGCGGAAGGGGTAGCCCCCACCGCCCGCTACCGCCCCACCGCCTGCACCAACTGGTTGTAAAGCCGCCCGATCATCTCCGACCCCGGATCCATCGCACGCGCCTTCGTGGCATATTCCAGCGCCGCCGTGAGATTGCCCTCTTGGGCCAGCGCGTACGCCTTTCCGTAGCAGGCGAGGGCGTCGTCCGGGAACTGCGCCAGCAGGCGGTCGCAGATCTCCCGCGCCTTGGCGTAGTCCTTCCGCTGCAGGTAGACCGAGCCGAGGATCTCGTACGGGCGCTTGAGCGCCGGGTCGAGCGCGATGGCGCGCAGGCAGTCCGCCTCTCCCTCCTGGAATCTCCCCGTGATGCAGGCGACCTCGCCCCGGGTCGCATGGGCCGGCGCGTTGCCGGGGTCAAGGCGCAGGGCTTCATCCAGGACCAGCGTGGCCTTCGCGAACATGCTCTTGAACTGGTAGATCCCGCCGAGCTCCACCAGCGCCTGCACGCGCGCGGCGACCGGCGCGCCGGCGGCCAGCGGCGCGAAGTTTACCAGGCGCGGGAGCGACGACGAGCCGGCCTGCTCGAGCGCCGCCATGATGACGGCGCCGCGCTCCTGCGATTCCGCCGGCGACGCCGCATACATTCCCTTGGGCGCCTGGATCTCGATCCACGGCGTGTTGTCGGTGTTGAGCGGCCCGTCGCCGGCGAACCGGACCATGTCCTCGCGCAGCAGCGTCTGGTTGGTCGCGAACGACAGCGGGTCCGGGATCACGCCCGTGGCCGCGAGGTCCTGCCGGATGCGCTCGTTCCCGAACATCGCCTCCAGCCGCTTGTAGTCCAGGGCGTGCGGTTGCGCGCTACCGATGAAAAGCATGTCGCCGGTCAGCTTGTTGCTGCCCTCGCCCGTCAGCGTGGGCGGGATGACCCAGCACGACGCCTCCGGGAAGACACTCAGGAACGTGCGCGTCTGCACCTTGATGTCCGCGAGCGTCATGTTGTAGTAGTGGAACCATTGGCAGAAGATGCCGCCGTCGTTCAGGTGCTCCTTGACGATGCGGTAGCAGTCGGTGGTGAACAGGTTGTTGACGCCCGAGACCCACGGGTTTGAGGGCTCAGACATGATGACGTCGTAGCTCTTGCGCGAGGCCAGCAGGTGGTTGCGGCCGTCCTTGTAGATGATCTTCAGGCGCGGGTCACGGTCGACATCGTGGTTGATGGCGCTGAAGTACCGGCGGGTGTCGTAGACAGCGGGCTCGATCTCGACGCAGTCGATCGACTGCAGGGGATACATGGCCGCGGCGCCCGAGGTACAACCCGAGCCCCAGCCGATGACGAGCGCCGTCTTCGGATCCGGATGCAGCATCAGCGGCACGTGCGCGATCAGCTTCTGCGTGATCGTGTCGCTCCGGCCTGTCCCCGCGTCGATCTTGCCGTTGACGGCCAGGAAGAAGTCATTCCCCTCCTTCGTCACCGAGACGGTGCACTCCCGGCCCTCCTTGTAGAACTGGATGTTGCGGGCCTTCCGCAGCCCGTCCAGCAGCGTCGAGGCGCTGGCGTCGGTGGCGCGCCATTCGAGGCCGTACTGGTACATGCCGGTGGTCATCACCAGGCGATCCCAGGGGCGATAGCCGACGCCGAGGGCGACGACCACGGCCGCAAGTGCGACGCTCCCGCCCAGCGCGAGCGGCCGGCGCCAGGCCAGGCCCCGCGCCAGCATCAGCCAGCCCAGCAGCAGGGCCATGCCGGCCAGCCAGGCATAGGGCCCCTGGACCCCCGACAACGGGATGAGCACGAAGCCGGTCAGGAACGCGCCGCCGATGGCGCCGATGGTGTTCCATCCATACAGCTTCCCGGAGATCTCCTTCGCGCCGTGCCCGGCCTCGCGGACCTGGTGCGCCAGCAGCGGGAAGAGGAACCCGAAGAGGATCGTGATCGGTAGCATCGTCAGGAAGCAGAGGCCGAAGCCGAGCATCTGGTAGCTCCCGAACGCGGCCGTGACCTTCTTCATCAGCGTGAAGTAGACCAGGGGCAACCGGCCGATGACCCAGAGGTTGAGCAGGATCAATACGCCCATCGCCAGCAGCAGGACGGCGATCCACAGCGTGGAGCGGCTGATCCGCCGGTGGATGCGCTCGTAGATGAACGTCCCGGTGATGATCCCCAGCAGGACCGACAGGAGCATCAGGTTGAACGCGTAGACCGACGAGCCGATGATCAGCGCGTACGAGCGCGTCCAGAGGTTCTCCAGGCCGAACGAGATGAACCCCGAGGCCAGGGCCAGCGTGAAGAACAGCGCGTGGAGCCGCGGTTGCGTCGCGGGCGTGGTCGTTGTTGAAGTCGCGGCGTCGGGCGCGCACTCCGGGACCCCGGCAGCCAGCAACCGGACCGCCAGCGCGACCACGAGGTTGAGCGCGACGCCGACCAGTGTCGCACCGAACACGCCGAGCTTCGGCAGCAGCAGGAACACGCCGGCGAAGGTGCCGATGGCGCCGCCGAGCGTGTTGACGAAGTAGAGGAAGCTCAGGTTGGCGTGCAGGTCCTTGGTGCGGCGGGTCAGGAACTCGACCAGTAGCGGGAACGTCATGCCGGCGAAGAACGTGGTGGGCAGGATGATGACCGCGGCCAGGAGCACGCGCAGCAGCAGTTCCAGCGCCGGTCCGGCCTGGGCGCCGACCATGGCGGCGTACCAGCCGGGCAGGGCCTGGAGGGCGAAGTACGAGGCCAGCGCCGTCAGGCCGATGGCCAGCTCGACCAGGGCATAGGAGTGCAGGATGCGCCGGAAGGGCAGGCGCACGGCCACGAAGCTGCCGATGGCCATGCCGCCCATGAAGGTGGCCAGGATGACGCTCACCGCGTAGGTGGTGTTGCCGAAGATCAGGCCGAACGAGCGCATCCACAGCGACTCGTAGATCAGGGAGCTGGCGCCGGAGGCCAGGACCAGCAGGGGCAGCAATCGCACCAGCAGCGGGGCGGGGGGCGCCTGCTTGCGCGGCGGGGTCTTCCTGGCCGGGGCGTTCACGAGAGAGGGCTCCTTCGGGGCACGATGGGTCGGCAGCGCGAGGTAGGGCGATTGTAGGGGGAAACGGGGGCGGCGGAAAAGGACAATCCCCGTCGCCAAGCGCCGGAAAGACAAATGGGGACTACAGACAAGGGGGACTTGCGCCGGCGCAAGTCCCCCCGTCAATGCCCTGCCGATGACGCGCGGCGCGGCGTTCCGTCTACCGCGCGATGATCAGTCGCTGGGCTCCCTGCGCGCCTTGCCGGCTATTTCGCCAGCGTCAGGCGGCGCGTCTCGTCCACGGTCGCCGTGCGCAGGCGGTACAGGTACACGCCGGCCGCCACGCTGCGGCCATCGTCGCCGCGTCCGTCCCAGGTCGCCTGGTGCGGGCCGGCGGCCAACGCCTCGCCGTCGACCAGGCGGCGCACGACGTGCCCGCGCAGGTCATGGATCGCCAGGCTGACATCCTGGGCCTGGGTGAGCGTGAAGGAGATCGTCGTCGAAGGGTTGAACGGGTTCGGCACGTTCTGGCGCAGCGCCGCCGCGAACGCAGGCAGCCCGTCACCGACCCCCGACGGAGCCGCCACGCCCAGCATGGCCGTGCCCACGCGGTACGAATCCAGCGGCGTGCCCGCGGTCTCGAGTCCGGACCACGCCACATGGCTGACGCCGTTCGCGCGGCAGAGCAGCGCCGCCGAAGCATCGCCCTGCGCCCCCGAGTGGATGGCGAAGCCCGAAGGGTCGCGCACCACGCCGGCCGGCGAGACGCGCGCCGCGTAGATGTCGGTGCGCTCGTCGAAGAACGCTTCCTGATTGCGCTGGTCATCCCAGACGACGACGAAGTCGGTCCCGTCCCAGCCCACCGTCGGATTCAACTGCCGGCCGGTCGCCGCGGCGATCGTGAAGTTGCCGGTCATGAAGTTGCCGGCCGCATCCATCAGGCGCCCCTCGATGTCGTTGTTGGCGTTGGCCAGCGAGTTGCTGCGCCAGACGAACAGGTAGGCCGCACCGGAAAACGCCACGTCCGGCGTCCCCGAGCCGCCGGAGGTGGTCGCCGGGTTCAGCGCCGACGTGAAGGCGCCGTTCGGGGACACGAAGTTGTAGATCGCGTCGGAGGCCGTGTTGTTGTGCGACCATTGGCTTTGGTAGGTGACCACCCAGCGCGAGCCGTCGCTGCGCACGCGTGGCCCGACGTTCACGTAGCCGCCGCCCAGCTCCGTCGCCGCGTTGCGGAACGCGCCCGTGCCGCCGTCGATGATGCGCATCCAGGTGTAGATGAACTGCGGGGACGGATCGAAGCGCGCCGCCGCGACCAGGAAGTCGCCGCCCAGCGTCTCGACGTCGGGCGCGAAGCCGGTCATCACGTCGAGGGGCAGCGCATCGACGAAGGTGCCGTCGCCCAGCAGGCGGCGGGCCTTGACCAGCGTGGGGGTCAGGCCGCTGGCACCCTGGTCCCAGGTGACCAGGAACTGCGTGCCGTTCCAGGCGACGCGGGCCCGCCCGATGACCGGCGCCGAGGCCACCACGACCGGTGCCGCGGGCAGCGCCTGCCCGTCGGCGCCCAGCATCCGCAACAGGACGTGGTCATCGTTGGCGTGCTCGCTGACGTAGACGACGGCCACGCTGCCGCCCGGGCCGGTGGCCAGGTCGGGCTCGCGCTGGTTGCGCGTGCCGGTCGAGGCGCAGCGCTCGACGCCCGGCACGTTGGCCGCGCTGATCGGCAGTACGAACACGTTGGCATCGGCGCCCATGGCCACGCGCAGGTCGTACCACACCAGGTGCACGCCGCCGCCTGGGCGCGCGACCAGTTGCGGGGCATACGCCTGGTTGACCGTGCCGCCGATGGTCATGGGAACGGCCAGGCCCCCGGCCGGGTCCAGCAGCGTTCCGGCGGCGCTCACGCGCAGCGACCGCCACTGGTCGGCCGCGCCCCAGGCCAGCCACCAGTTGCTGCCGTCATGGGCCAGCGCCTGGTCGTGGTAGATCGTGTAGCCGGGCACCAGCAGCGTGCCGGCCGGATTCAGCAGCGTCCCGGTCGCCGACAGGCGCGAGCCCACCAGGTTCACGAAGTCGGCCACCCAGGTGGCGTAGTACTCGCTGCCGTTGCCGGCGATGTCGGCGCTCGGCACCGTGAACGACGCCCCCACCGGCGCCCCGGTCGTGGCGATGCGCCGCGCCTTCGTCACCGCGCTGTTGTTCCAGTCCGGTCCGGCCACCAGGTATTCGCCGGGACCAACCACCGTCACGGTCTGGCCGTAGACCCAATCCATCAGCATGGTCGGCGCCGCATCGAGGAACTGGCCGTTGGCGTCGATGCGCTGGCCCGCCAGGTAGGTGCCGTAGCCGTCCGCGTGATACAGGCAGCGTGTCACGAGCCACTGGCCGGCCTGCCCCGACAGCTGCAGGCCGATGGTGTCGGGAGTGAAGGTGCCCGCGGGCAGCGTCAGCGGCGTCGCGTCCAGCACCTGGCCGGCCGCGCTCACCCGCACGGCGCGGACGCGCGTGCCGTAGTAGCCGTCGACCGGCTCCTGCGACTGGTACAGCACCAGCCACGCCGTGCCGTTCCAGGCCACGCGGGGCCGGTCCTGCAGGCCCATGCCGCCCGCGATCAGGAATGGCGCCGCATCCAGCGGCTGCCCCGCGGCATCGAGGCGGATGCCGAAGATGTCGCCGCCGCTCTGGTTCGTGCCGCCGCCAACGGCCTGCCCGCGATAGTCCGACCAGACCACCAGGCAGGCATCGCCCCCACGGGCGAGCGCGTGATCCTGCTGGGAACCGGTGGCGGCGGCCACGGTGGCGTCGCCCGGCAGCAGGCCGCTCGGGGTCAGGATGGGCGCCTGGGCGCCGGCGGATTGGCTCAAAAGGACCAACAGGAGAGTAATCAGCAGGGACCGCATCGCAGGACTCCCCAAAGTTCGCGAACGCGAGAGGATCGCCCACGCGGGGGCGCGAGCGGGCATGGTCAAGGCAGACTAACACGCGGGGGGGCTACCCTGTCTGTGATCATGATCACACAAGATCAGATTTGACGCCATTCGGGCGGGCATAGGCGGAATGCTAACGGGGCGGTGGAGCGCATACTTCGTGGTGGGAGATGGTTGATCTATCAACGATCTGCGCCAGGCGCATCTTGCGGCGACTTGCGCCGGCGCAAGTGGCGCCGATATACGAGGCACCACGGCGCCAGCGACCTTGACGCAGGGCCCGCGATCGGCGACCGTCACCAGGAAGGTGCCTGTCCCCCTCAAGGAGCGGTCCATGCGGATCGGAATCGCCATTGGCCTCGGTATCGTCGCGATCGGCCTGATGTTCGTCCTGGGAGGCGGCTTCGAGAGCGCCGCGGCGGGCGTGAAGGCCCACCACCAGGCCTCGTGGTGGTACCTGGTGGGCATGGGCGGGTACTTCCTGATGGCGGTAGCCGTGCTGCGGCGCTTCACGCCGAAGGGGACGCCGTGCGGGCCGTGCCTGCGGGCCATCAATGCGCCGCTGCTGGCGGTGACGGCCGTGGCGCTGGTCATCGTGCCGGACAAGCTGGCGGCGCTGCAGAACCTGGGCACCTCCGCGCTGGGGATCGCCTGTTCGTATGTCGGGATGGGGCTCGGCTCGATGCTCCCGGGACGGCGCAGCGCGACTTAGTCTTCCCGCCGCGAGGGCCACGTCCCCAGCAGCGCCCCGCCGACGATCAGCGCCATCGCCCCCAGCGACACCACGCTGAGCCTCCCGCCGCCGGTCGCTGCCAGCAACGTCGTCGAGAGCAGCGGCGTCACGTACGACAGCGACCCGATCACGCGCGGGTCGCCCCGCTTGAGCGCCGCATCCCAGGCGAAGAACGCCAGGCCCATCGGGCCGACGCCCAGCAGGAAAAGCCACGGCAGGTCGCGCGCCGCGAAGACGTAGCGCGGCTCGAACGCGAAGTGGCCGGCCAGCGACAACATTCCCGACAGCGCACACGACAACCCGACCAGCGAGGTGCTGACCGTGCCCAGGCGGCTGGTAGCCAGCGAGTACGTGGCCCAGATCACCGCCGCCGCGATGGCCAGCAGGTAGCCGAGCAGGTGCGCGCGCTCGAACGCCAGGTGCCCGCCGGTCACCAGCAGCGCCGCGCCCGCGAAGCCGAGCAGCGCCGCGACGACATGCCGACGCGTGAGCGGCCGGCCGCGGAAGAACGCCGGCGTCAGCACCACGATGAGCAGCGGCCACAGGTAGTTGAGCAGGTTGGCCTCGACCGCGGGGGCCAGGCGCAGCGCCAGGAACAGCGTCAGGTGGTAGGTGAACAGGCCGTAGACGCCCAGGGTGACGACCCGCCACGGCGCGCGCCACTCGCGCACACGGTGCAGGCTGACGGTCGAGCCGATGAGCAGCGCCGTGCCCGCCAGCAGCAGCGGCGGCACCGCGCGCAGGTGCACGCTGAGGGCCGCGAAGCTGCTCCACAGGAGCACCGCGGCGATGGCCAACAGAGTGGGGGGCAGGTGCGTAACACGTTGTCTCATCGGCCGATGCTACCGGCGCCGGGCGTGCGCGTCAATGGCGGTGGAGCGCGTCGCTTGGATGGACCTGGCCGATGCTGTAGCATTATACGGGCTTCGGGCACAGTGGGGAGGTCGTCATGAACGCCAGGACCACTCGAGGGATGATCGCGGCCGGGATGTGTGTGGCGTCGCTGGCCGGTGCGGCGGCGGCGCGGGCGGATTGGGGCATTGTCGATCCGTACCTCTCGACCGTCTGGTTCTCCACTCCCTTCTCTCCTCCCGCCACGCTGTTGGTGGTGCCCGACGGCTCGGGCCCCGGCTTCACAGCGGCGCGCACGATCAACCGCCAGATAGTGGATGCGACCGTCATCGCGCGGGCCATCAACGACATGGGGCTTGCAGAGACATCGCTGCAGCGCGAGGAATGGAGTCTCGTCTGGCGTGGCGGCAATGTCGTCGCCTGCGCCAACGGCCTGGCCCCCGACCACGACACTCTCGCCGACGGCACCACGGCCTGGTCGACGCCGCCGCGCGCGGGCGGCCAGAGTCAGGCGCTGGTGCGGCCGGCCTGGCTGGGCCAGCAGTTGCTGTCGACGGCCGGCCTGGCGCTTCAGGTCAACAGTCCCGACCTGAACGGGGACCTGGTGGTGGACCTGCTGGATGTCGCGCGGTTCGCGCAGGACTTCGGCAGCGGGGTCTACCAGTTCCGGTCGGACCTCTCCTACGACGGTGTGGTCAACTTGTCGGACATCATCCCGATGGTGCAACACTACGGAGCGCGCTGCCCGTAGCGCCGGCCCCGTGGCCGGCCATGAGAACGGCCGCCCCCCCCCCCAGGGGAGCGGCCGTTCGCTTTGTTCCGATGCGCGGTCGGTCGGGTTACTCGTACCGCAACGCATCGATCGGGTTGAGCGCCGCCGCCTTGCGCGCCGGCCAGAACCCGAAGAACACGCCGACCGCCGCCGAGAAGCCCAGCGCCACGCTGACGGTGACGCCGTCGATCATGGTGGGCCAGCCGGTCAGTCTTCCGACCAGCCAGCTGCCGCCGTAGCCCAGCGCCACGCCGAGCAGGCCGCCCAGCAGCGAGAGCACGATGGCCTCGACCAGGAACTGCAGCAGCACGTCGGCCGGCCGCGCGCCGATGGCCATGCGGATGCCGATCTCGCGCGTGCGCTCGGTCACCGACACCAGCATGATGTTCATGATGCCGATGCCGCCGACCAGCAGCGAGATGCCGGCGATGCAGGCCAGCAGGATGGTCATGACGTCGGTGGCGCCGGTGGCGGCGTCGGCCAGATCGGCCTGGTTCTTCACCTGGAAGTCGCTCTCTTCCCAGTCGCCCAGCTTGTGGCTCTCGCGCATGATGGCCTTGGCCTCGGTCATGGCGGCGACCACGTCGCTGGGGCTGGCGGCCGAGCCCAAAATCTGCGCGATGAACTGGTGGCCGGCCAGCCGCTCCTGCACCGTCGTGTAGGGGGCGATGATGACGTCGTCCTGGTCGGTGCCGCTGGCGGTCTGGCCCTTGGGGGCCAGCACGCCGATGACCGTGAACGGCACGTCGCGCAGGATGACTTCCTGGCCCAGCGCGGCGCCCTCGCCGTCGCCGAAGATCTGCAGCGCCACCGTGGCGCCCAGCACGCACACCTTGCGGCGCGCGCGCAGGTCGCGGGCGTCGAAGAACTGGCCCTGGCCCACCTGCCAGTCGCGGATGTTCTGGTACGCGGGATCCACGCCGTAGACCGGGCAGCGCCAGTTGGTGCCGTTGTTGCCGCGGATGCGCCCGAAAGCCATGATGACCGGCGAGACGTCGGCCAGCAGCACGGATTCGCGCTTCAGCTTCTCGGCGTCCTCGATCTTCAGGCGGTTGAAGCTGCCGGCGCCCTGCGAGACGTTGCCGGTGTTGGCCGCGCCCGGCGTGATCACCACCATGTTGGTGCCCAGGTTCTTGATGCTCTGCTCGATGCGCGACTTGGCGCCGTGGCCGATGGCGACCATGACGATGACCGCGCCCACGCCGATGATGATGCCCAGCGCCGTGAGCGTGCTGCGCATCTTGGTGCGACGGATGCTGCGGAGCGCGATGCGGATCAGCATCTGGGGTTTCATGCGTTCCCCTTCTTCCGCGCATCGATGGCGGCCAGGTCGGCCGCGGCGTTGCCGCGCGGGTTGACCGGTTCGTCCCGCACGATGCGGCCGTCGCGCAGTTCAACGATGCGCTTGGCGTAGTGGGCGATGCTGTCCTCGTGGGTGACCATGACGACGGTCAGCCCGTTGTCGTTCAGTTCCTGGAACAGCGCCAGCACCTCGACGCTGGTGCGCGAGTCCAGGTTGCCGGTGGGCTCGTCGGCCAGGAGCAGAGCCGGCTCGGTCACCAGGGCGCGGGCGATGGCCACGCGCTGCTGCTGGCCGCCCGACAGTTCATTCGGAAGGTGCGAGGAGCGATCGGCCAGTCCCACGCGAGCCAGCGCCGCCACGGCCGCCTCGCGCACGTCCTTCTTGCGGGCCCGCTCGTACATCATCGGCAGTTCGACGTTCTCCAGCGCGCTGGTGCGCGCCAGCAGGTTGAATCCCTGGAAGACGAACCCGATGCGCCGGTTGCGCAGGTCGGCCAGCTGGTTGCGGTCCATGACCTCGACGCGCTCGCCGTCCAGCTCGTAGGAGCCGGAAGTCGGCTTGTCGAGGCAGCCCAGCATGTTCATCATCGTCGACTTGCCCGAGCCCGAGGCGCCCATCACGGCGACCATCTCGCCCTTGGCGATGGTCAGGTCGATGCCGTCGAGCGCATGGACCTCGTTGGCGCCCATGATGTAGGTCCTGGTCAGGCCCTGGATGCGGATGACGTCGGCGGCCACGGCGCGCTCCTAGAATCCGCCCGGTCGCGGGGGACCGGACTGGGTGCGCTGCTGCTGGAACGGCGACGCGGTCGACGAGGCCGCCGGCGCGCTGGCGCTGATGACGCCCGCGATGACCTGCGTGCCGGGCTCGATGTTGCGGCCGCGGATCTCGGTGTTCGTGCCGTCGGTGATGCCCGTGCGCACGAACATGACGTCCAGTTTGCCGTCGGGGCCGGTGAACCAGAGCATGCTGCGCTGGGCGCCTGCGCCGCCCATGGCGCCGGGCAGGCCGCCGCCCGCGCCGCCGCCGTGGTTCTCGCCACCGCCGCGGTTCTCGCCGCCGCCCTGCGCACCGCGCGCGCTGTCGGGACGCGCGCCACCAGGTCCGCCCGGCCCGCCCTTGGACTGCCACTCGGCCTTCTTGCGGTCCATCACCGCGGTCATCAGCGAGGCCTCGGGCCGGTAGCGCAGCGCCGCGTTGGGCACCTGGAAGACGTCCTTCACCTGGTCGACGATGAACTCGACCGAGGCGGTCATGCCCGGCAGCAGTCGCTGGTCGGCGTTGGGCACGTCCACGACGGCGATGTAGTTGACGACGTTCTCCTGCGTCACCGACTGCAGGCGCACCTGGCGCACGGTGCCGGTGAACGAGTCGTCGGGATAGGCCTGCACCGTGAACTTCACGGGCTGGCCCACCTTGATCTGGCCGATGTCGCTCTCGTCGACCGAGACGAGGATCTGCATGGCGGCGAGGTCGCCCGCGATCTGGAACAGCTGCGGCGCCGAGAACGACGCCTGCACGGTCTGGCCGGGATCGATGCTGCGCTGCACGACGATGCCGTCGATGGGCGCGGTGATCGTCGCGTAGCCCAGGTTGCGCTCGTTGCGCGCGAGGTCGACCTTGGCCGCCTTCACGCTGGCCGACGCCACGTCGACGTTGTACTGCGCGGTGTTGAATTCGCTGTCGGAGATCATCTTCTCGTCGTGCAGCGCGCTCAGGCGCTTGAACTCGTTCGTGGCGTGGCGCTGCTCGGCCTCGGCCCGCTCCAGCTGCGCGCGCGACGACGCCACGGCCGCGTTCAGCAGCGTCTTGTCGACGCGGGCGATGACCTGCCCCGCCTTCACGTGGTCGTTGAAGTCGACCAGCACCTCATCGACGATGCCGCTGACCTGTGTGCCGACCTGCACCGTGGTGACCGGCTGCAGGTTGCCCGTAGCGGCGACGACCGACAGGAGGTCGCCCTTGGTGATCTCGACCAGGCGGTATGTGGTGGCGTTGGCCGACTTGTTCGTGCGCGCGCGCCAGACGCCATAGCCGCCGCCGGCGATGACCAGCACCAGGACCGCGATGATGATTCTCTTCATGGATCTTCTCCGTACGGGACGGTTTCGGGGGGTAGGCACCATCCAAATCTAACGCAGACAAGCGGGTTGACCAGCGGCAAGAAAACCGGCCCCCCTTCGGGGACCGGTTTTCTCCATTCGGGCGGGCGCTCCTGACCGGTTTGATCGCCCCGCGCCTGTCTACTTCTTCGGACGCCAGGCCAGGGTCGCGTTGGCGGCGTCGGCCTCCTCCAGAAGCAGGGCCCGCAGCGCCGGCCAGTTGGCCGCGGCGCCGGCCCCCGGGGCCAGCTTCAGCTCGCGGCGGAAGGTGATCACGCCCTCCTGCTCGCTGGTGGCCATCATGAAGGTGCCGGCGGCGTTGGCCACGGCGCGGTCGGCCGGGCGCACCACCGTGGCGCCCTGCGGGGGCTGCCAGCGGACGGTGATCACCTGTTCCCAGCCGTCGACCCCGGCCACGGGCGTCGCCCGCGCGTCGTCGTCCAGCCGGCAGTCGCCGGGCAGCCGGTCCAGCAAACCGCCCCTGGGGCGTCCAATGACCAGTTTGCGCCTGTCATCGGCATCGGCCTTGCCCAAGGGGGCGGCCAGGTCGAAGCGGATGGCGGACTGGTCGGGGGCCATCGCCGTGGCGGTCGCGGCGGTCGCCTTGGCGCCGGCCAGGACCGACCCGGCCAGCGCGCCGGCGTGGTCGGCCAGGCCCTTGGTGGTCGCGGTCGCCGTTTCGGTGAACGCGAACCGGCCGGCGCCGCGGATGGACCCGCTGCCGGCCCACGCCGTGTCGCCGGCGGCCAGGTTCAGTTCGACCACCAGGATGTTGGCGGCCGCCTGGCGGATCTCGGCCTTCGGCTCGTTGCCCAGCCAGAGCAGCGGCCGGCCCTCGAGGAACGCCGTCGTGTGCACCGAGAAGTCCGAGGGATCGCAGACCCAGGACGTGGCGCCGCCCACATGCAGCAGCAGCTTGCCGCGGCCGGCCAGGTGCGGCACATCGGGCGCCTCGGGCGCGCCCGGGGTGTCGGCCAGCACCGGCGTGACCCGCCAGCCCTGGTCCTGCAGCACGGCGGTCCACAGTGCGGCGACATCCAGCACATGGCCGTAGCCCGTCTCCCAGGTGCGCACGGCCGCGCGCGGCCCGAACGTCCAGAAACGGTCGTCGTGGTGCACGACCCGAAGGCGGTCGGCCAGCCACTTGGCGCCGACCTGCAGGCGCGACTGGTCGTCGGTGGCCGTGCGCAGCGCGGCGCGCACCGAGTCGCGCACCGCGCGCGGCGCCACGGCGGCCTCGCGGAACGGGCCGATCCAGGCCTGGCCCAGCGCGCCGTCGTTGGCCCAAGTCGACCAGGCCACCGTCGGTTCGGATGCCGACGGCTCGGCGGTGACCGGCGAGCGCAGCGCCGGCGCCGGCTGCAGCGTCCAGGTGAGCGTGCGGCGGCCGTTCGCCTCCTCGGTCGCGGGCGCGGGCGCGCCGTTCAGCTCGCGGTGCGTGAACGCGCGCTCGGCAGGCGTCTCGACGACCAGGCGCACCAGCTGCGCGGGATCGCGCTGCGCCAGCACGAACACATCGTCGGCGCCGGGCAGGCCGCGCTCGGTGATGGTGTACTCGGTCTCCATGATGCAGGGCAGCTCGACGCCGTCGTGCAGCAGCATCGTCTCGCGCATCGTCGTGTAGTCCGCGGCGTGGTCCACGGCGTAGGGCAGCGTGTGGACGATGGCCGTGTCGCTGAGGCGCTGCACATCGGGCCACCAGCGGCCCTCGCGCCAGGTGCGCAGCTTCGTCACCTCGAGCTTCGAGGTGGCCTCGTTCCAGGGCACGCGCAGGTCGGCGTGCGTGCGAAGGCCGGTGCCGGTGCCGATCCACACCACGCGATGCGTGGTCACGGCGACCGCACCGTCGCTGACGATGTTGACGCGCCGCTCTTCCAGCAGCAGCACGGCGTCCTGCTTCGTGAGGTCCGTGTTCAGTTGGGCGGCCGCCCACAACTCGTCCAGGTCGAGGTCGCCCGAGCGACCCATGATGACGGCGTGGACGACGGGCTTCGGGACGGGATGGCGGATGGGGGCGGCGCCTGCTGTCGTAGCGGCCGCGGCCGCGAGGGCCAGCGCAATGACGGCGAAGCGGATGATGGTCTTCATGGCTGTCGTCTTCATCATTTGCCCTCCTTCACGAAGCGGAAGGCCTGCTTCGACCAGTCGCGGGACGCGACCATGGCCTTGCGGAACCCGTCGTAGCCGGTCGGCGGTACCTGTCGTCGCCGCACTTCCGACTTCTCGGTGATCGTCACCACGCGGCCCTTCTGCGCGGCGGCGCCATCGAACGAGGCGTACGTCTCGTCGACCTTCTTCGGCGCGGGCGCGTCCTGCAGCTTCAGGCCGGCAGGCAGCGTGATGGTCTCCTGCGCGTCGAGCAGCTGCGTGAACGACAGGAACACGTCGGTGGTGCGCTCCTTCGGCCACTCCTGGCTGGCGGCGCGGTAGAGGTTGCCGCTGGCGGTGACCCAGGCCATGAGCGGGCTGTTGAACTCCCACACGCCGTCGACCGGCTGGGCGAAGCGCGGGATGCGGTAGGTGATGGTCAGCCACATGTCGCCGCTGAAGTCGTCGACCGCGCGATGGGTGACCGCGACGCCCTCGATGCGCTGCCCCGCGCCCGACAGCAGGTGCGCGCAGGTGGCGGCCAGGTCGGCGCGCCGCGAGCCGTTGACCATCCGGCGCAGGCGGCTGTCCGAGGCACCGCCGCCCGTCAGCTTCAGCGTGCCGGTGAGCGTGCCGTCGTCGGCCAGCACGGCGTCGTGCTTCGCCACGAGCGGCGATTCGGCCGGCGGCGAGTAGGCGATGCGGCTGAGCGTCTGGCCCTCGGGCGAGCCGATGAGGTAGTCCTGCTCGGTCTCGGACTTCGACCAGGTGTCGTTGTTGTAGGGCACCCAGGTGGGGTCGTACATGCGGAACGTGCCGTCGTCCAGTCGCAGCGCGGTGACGCAGTGGTTGAACTGGTCGGCCGGCACCTGGTCGATGCGGCTGCCGGCCATCGTCATCGCGGCGTAGCTGTCGAGCCCGGCCGCGCGCATCATCGCGACCAGCATGCCGGCGATGTCCTTGCACACGCCCGAGCGCTGCTCGAAGATCATGTTGGCCGGGTGCAGCGTGAAACCCTCGCCCTGGCCCATGGTCTGTCCTGAGTAGCGGATGTTCTGCGCGGCCCAGTGCACCAGCACCTCGGCCTTGCGCAGGTCGGTGCCGTTCGTGGCGCCGGCGGCGGCGAGCACTTCGTCGACCTTGGCCTGGATCTCGGGCGTCACCTTGAACTGGTCGCGGTTGACGTCGAAGAACCAGCGGCTCTTCGCTTCCCAGCTCTCGGCCGTGGCCATGACGACCTTGGCGACCAGGTCGCTGGCCGCGGCCTGCGACGTCTCGTGCTTGCGCGCGGGGACGTCCAGGCACCACCAGGCGTAGGTCGTGGTGTCGTCGTTGTAGGTGAGCGACGAGTAGACGGCGCCGTTGTAGGTCTCGGCGTGCAGGCGCTTGTCCTTCGGCAGGACGAGCTCGTACCGCTTCTCGATGATGGGCAGGTCGTCGGCGAACAGGACGATGTCGAAGTACTCGCCGGGCATGGGGGGGATGTACTTCTCGTCGCCGGGGGCGTCGGCGTTCGCGTTGCTTGCGCTGCCGCCCGCCGCCGCGCCGCCGTCGGCCAGCAGCGCGTAGGTGAAGCCCTTGCTGAAGGTGACGACCTCGATGCCGTCGCCCACCTCGAGCCGCGGCAGCTGCAGCACCTTGATGCGGTCGCGCCAGTAGATGGCCGACTGCGGCGCGGGCAGGTCGCGCACGTCCGCCACGTCGACGGGCAACTTCGTGTCGCCGCGGATGATGTTGACTTCGCGCACCTCGAGTTCCTGGCTCTGCGGGTCGTAGTGCCAGTAGAGCACGCCGTTGTCGCGGCAGCCGGCGGGGGTCAGCACCTTCGTCAGCCGGTAGCCGTCGACGTAGGTGACGCCGCTGGGCTTGACGCGGTTGACGGCCTTCTCGAAAACGACGACCAGGTCGGCGCCGTCGTGGTCCTTCGTCGTGCCGGCGTCGGCCAGGCGCGTGAAGGGCGTGGAGGCGGGCTTGGTGCCGGGGGCCACGGCGGGCGTGGCGGCGGGCGCCGGAGCAGGCGTGGGCGAAGCGGCGACGGCGGCGGTCGCCAGCAGGACGACGAACAGCGGCAGCCAACGGGTCGGGATGCGCACAGTGACCTCGCGAGGGTATTGGGGGCGGCCCAATGTCGACCGTTGGTGGCGGTCGGCGGATCGTTGGGAATTTATCACCAACCCGGAGCGGTGTGCATGAATGAAATGCGGGGAGTTGGTTGATCTATCAACCATTTCTGGTGCCCGAAACCGGGGTGCGGCGGCCGCCGATTGGTTGATAGATCAACCATCTCGCCGTCGACACCCATCGCACACCGGCCTCACTCGACCCGCCGTCCCAGATATCCAGAGAAGTCCTGCACGATGGGCGTGTATGGCTGCCCCAGCAGGGGCGAGCTGACCATGAAATCGGCCGTCGACCGGTTGCAGGCGATCGGGAGGTTGTAGACCGCGGCGATCCGCAACAGCGCCTTCACATCCACATCGTGGGGCTGGGGCTCCATGGGATCCCAGAAGAAGAACAGTACGTCGACCCGGCCCTCGGCGATCATCGCGCCCAGTTGCTGGTCTCCACCCAGGGGGCCCGAGCGCAGCTTGGTGATGGGGCGCGGGGCGGGCTGGCCTTCCTCGGAGGCGCGGCGGGCCAGGGTCTCCTCGATCATCCGGCCGGTGGTCCCGGTGCAGACGATATGGTGGTCGGCCAGGGTGCCGTAGTTGTAGGAGACCCACTCGGCGAGGTCGCGCTTGCGGTTGTCGTGGGCGACCAGGGCGATGGTCTTGATGGTGATGTTGCGGCGGGCGGCGGAGGTCTGGAGGGGCACGGCGGGCTCCCGGGTTGGGTGGTCGGGGCGGTCGATGGGTGACACGTATTATAGAGTGAAGGGGCGGCGGCCAACAGGGGGGATCGGGGACGGCGCGACTTGCGCCGGCGCAAGTGGCCGGCGCGGGAACCTGACACATCCGCAGGTATTGAGCCAAAATGACATGACAGGCTGGCTTTGGGTTGGCCCCAGGTCGCCGCATATCGTATACAGAACATTGGATGGTGCGGCTATTTTATTACGCACCAACGTATTAAACACCAATCCCCGGTCTTGGCCCCGCTGGCACCATAAGTGCGCTTCCCCCAGCACAACCATGCGATGCCTGCGACACGAGTCGCCCGTCCGGAGGTCCGTATTCATGAAGAACCTGACCGTCAACGCCATGGACGCCCTGCAACGGGCCCAAGCCAAGGCTTTCACATTGAGCCACGCCCAGCTGGAGCCCCTCCACCTGCTGTGGGCCCTGCTGTCGGAGACCGGCCTGGCCACCAACGTGCTGCGCTCCCTGGAGCTGGATCCGGCGCTGATCGCCCAGACGGCCGAGGGGGAGCTGCGCTCGTTGCCGAAGATCCAGGCCAAGGATGTCCCGGCGGCCAGCCGTGAGCTGCAGAAGGTGCTGCTCGAGGCGGACCAGCTGGCGGGCGGCAATAAGGGCGGCACCTCCGAGGGCGCCATGACCGGCACCCGCGAGCTGCTGTTGGCCGTGGCGGCCGACACCGGCCGGGCCGGCAGTGTGCTCAAGACGTTCGACGCGACGCCGGCCAGGATCGCCCGCGCGCTCGAGCAGACCGGCGGCGACCAGGCCTACCAGGGCGATGACGAGAACGGCGTCGGCGAGGGCAACGACTCGGCGCTGGGCAAGTACGCCCGCGACCTGTGTGCGGCGGCGCGCGCGGGGAAGATCGATCCCATCATCGGGCGCGACGAGGAGATCCGGCGCGTCATCCAGATCCTGAGCCGGCGCACGAAGAACAATCCCGTGCTGATCGGGCTGCCGGGCGTGGGCAAGACCGCGGTGGTCGAGGGGCTCGCGCGCCGCCTCGTCGAAGGCGACGTGCCCGAGGGCCTGAAGGGCAAGCGGCTGCTTGCGCTGGACATGGGCGCTTTGATCGCCGGCACCAAGTACCGCGGCGAGTTCGAGGACCGCCTGAAGAAGGTCATCAAGGAAGTGACCGAGCAGGAGGGCGAGATCCTGCTGTTCATCGACGAGATGCACACGCTGGTGGGTGCGGGGGCCACGGGCGGGGCGATGGATGCCTCGAACATCCTGAAGCCGGCTTTGGCGCGCGGCGAGCTGCACTGCGTGGGTGCGACCACCATCGACGAGTACCGGCAGCACATCGAGAAGGACCCGGCGCTGGAGCGCCGCTTCCAGCCCGTGATGGTGGAGGAGCCGACCTGGGAGCAGGCCGTCGCCATCCTGCGCGGGCTGAAGGACCGCTACGAGACGCACCACGGCATCCGCATCACCGATGGCGCCATCGTCGCGGCGGTGAAGCTGTCGCAGAGGTACATCGCCGACCGGATGTTGCCGGACAAGGCCATCGACCTGATGGACGAGGCGGCGAGCCGGCTGCGGATGGAGATCGACTCGGTGCCGAGTGAGGTCGATGATTTGCAGCGGCAGCTGAATCAGTTGGAGATGGAGCGGTTGGCGTTGGAGAAGGAGACGGAGCGGACGGCGGTGGCGCGGCGGGAGTTGATCGACCGGCAGCGCAGCGAGCTGGGGGATGACTTGAGCCGCGTTCGGGCGCGGTGGGAGCAGGAGAAGGCGGCCATTGATGTGATTCGGGGGCTGCAGAAGGAGCAGGAGGGGCTGCTGCTGGAGCTGGAGACGGCGGAGCGGCGAGGCGACTTGGCGCGGGCCAGTGAGTTGAAGTATGGGGGGATGAAGGGGGTCGACGCGCGGCTGGCGTCTGCGCGCGAAGAACTGAAGGGCATCCAGGGGGAGCATCCGCTGTTGAAGGAGGAAGTCGACGAGGAGGACATCGCCGAGCTGGTGGCGCGGTGGACGGGGATTCCGGCGCAGCGGCTTGTTGAGGATGAAGTCGCCAAGCTGCGTGACATGGAGTCCCGGTTGGGCGCGCGCGTTGTCGGGCAGGACGAGGCCGTGGCGAAGGTGTCGCGGACGATCCGGCGCGCGCGGGCCGGGCTGACCGATCGCGGGCGGCCGTTGGGGTCGTTCCTGTTCCTTGGGCCGACCGGCGTGGGCAAGACGGAACTGGCGAAGACGTTGACGGCTGAGTTGTTCGGGGATGAGACGCATCTCGTTCGGTTGGACATGTCGGAGTATATGGAGAGGCATGCGGTGGCGCGGATGATTGGGGCGCCTCCTGGGTATGTTGGGTTCGAGAGTGGGGGGCAGTTGACGGAGGCGGTGCGCAGGCATCCGTATTCGGTGATCCTGCTGGATGAAGTCGAGAAGGCGCATCCCGAGGTGATGAACGTGCTGCTGCAGTTGCTCGATGACGGGCGGCTGACCGACGGCAAGGGGCGCGTCGTGGACTTCCGCAACACGCTGGTGATCATGACCAGCAATTTGTGCCAGGGGGCCGAGTACGAAGTCCGCGCGGGAGATGCGCATGGGGAGGCGCGGCTGCTCGAGGGCCTGGCCGGGCACTTCCGGCCCGAGCTGCTGAACCGCCTGGATGGCATCGTGCGGTTCGCGTCGCTGGGGCGCGAGCAGGTGGCGCGGATCGTCCGGCTGGAGCTGGACAAGGTGGCGCGCAGCCTGAAGGAGCAGGAGATCACGCTCGAGGTGACCGATGCCGCCGTGGCCTGGCTGGCCGACCGCGGGTTCGATCCCGTGTTCGGGGCACGACCGGTCAAGCGCGTGATCCAGCGGGAGGTGCAGGATCGGGCGGCCGACGTCATCTTGAGTGGCGAGGCCCGGCCGGACAGCGTGTTCGTGCTGGATGTGGCGGGGGATGGGCTGGCGATGAAGAGAGTGGCCTCGACGGAGACGGCAAACGCGAGGTGAGGCCATGGACGATTCCCAGTCCGCCGAGATCCAGTGCCCGTACTGCGGCGAAGAGATCGAAGTGATCGTCGACTGCTCGGTCGGCCGGCAGGTCTACATCGAGGATTGCTCGGTGTGTTGCCGGCCGATCACTATCACGCTGGTCGCATCCGACGGCGAGGTGGAGAGTATTGAGGCGCGATCGGAGGACGAGTAGACTCGCGGCCACGACGGAAAGGCCGGGGCGACTTGCGCCGGCGCAAGTGCCGGCCGCGCGAAGGAATCGCCGCAACCGACTCGGGCAGCACCGTCATGCGGACGCCGTATTCGACGCCGGCCCGTCCATCGCCGCGAGGCTTCGCCAGACATCGTCCGCGGTCCCCTGCCCGCCGACGTGAGGGAGTTGCCGGTCCAGGGCCGCGTTGCCCACAAAGGCCAAGCGGCGGCGTGGTCCATAGATAGGGATCCGATCCTGGAATGGGACGGTATATGTTTCGATGGGTGCTGGCGATGAGTTGGGGTGATGTGAGCCGCTGTGATATTGGGACTGGCAACGGGCGGCGCGGGAGCCAATTTCAGGCGAAAAGGGGCGCGCGTTCTCGCTTGCCAGCATAGTCGATCGTGGTACATCCAGATATTCGCCGTCAACAGCCATCCCAATTTTCAGCGCAACACTGACAGTATCATAGCATCACCGTTGCCTCGGCCGGCGCGACCAACGTGACCGGGCCCTGTCTTTTCTGGTGACGCGCGTCACAGGACGCACCTGCCCGGCATCCATGCAGTAGTCGGCGAATGCGTGGCGATCCGGCGAACGGGGGTTCGTCGATCATGCTGGCCGATCTCGCGGCCATCATCCCGGTGACGGGGCAGGCGCATTTTCCGTCATCCCGCTCAGATTCCCGGTCACAGATCCCGCCGTCATCCCATCTGACCTATTGAAGCGACCGGTCGAGCCACCCTCGGACCTTCGTCCGGCACAGAAGAGACCACGAGACAGGCGGGTGTTCCCATGACGAGAAACCACGTAACAACAATGGGCCTGGATGGAATTGCCAAGCCCCGGAATCATCGCCGGCTGTTCCGGATCCTGGCATTCGGGCTGCTGTTGGCGATGACGGGCTGCAAGACTGTTGCGCAGCCGACCCGCTACATCGTCTTCCTGGACGTGTCGGCCTCGATTACGCAGACCCAGCGGGATCTCTGGCTCAAGACGCTGCGCGAGAGCGTCCTGCACGCCGTGATGCCCGGCGACCGCCTGACGGTCTTCGCCATGCACGGGCAGACAAGCAATGCGGCGCCGCTGTACGACACCATCCTCTCGCCGGCTTCGCTCGGTGAGACACAGACCGGTCTGGTCAAGCTGAGGCGGGAAATCGCGATGATGAGGCGCGACTCGGCCAAGGCCGTCAGCGAGGCCCTGGTCAATGGCGGTCATGCGAAGCACTCGGACATCGTCGGGGCCCTGGATCGCGTGCACGCCGACCCCCGGTATCCGCGCACGGACATCGTCATCGTCTCCGACATGATCAACAGCACGCCGGAACTGGACCTCGAGAAGCAGCGCCTGGAGCCGGGCCGGATCCAGGAACTGGCCGGACGCCTGGTCAGCAACCACAAGTGGTCGGCCGATTCCCTGCAGGGCGCCAGGGTCTACTGCCTCCTGAACAGTGTGTCCGACGACGATCCCCCGACAGTCAACAACCGGGCCGTCCTGCACGAATTCTGGCAGGTCCTGGCGCAGTCCATCGGCGGCGAACTGGCGACGTTCGAGACGCATCTCGACCGCACGGCGTTCACGGGAGGTCAGTCATGAGGCACCTGAGGAAAGACCAATCGCAACCGGCAAACGGCCACGCCGACAGCGTGCCGGGCCCGGCGGAACTCGAGGCGATCGTCGCCGATCTCGAATCAAAGGCCCGCGAGTGGGGCATCACCGGAGGCATGAACGACCTCCCGGACAACTTCAACGAATTCGCGGTGCAGTCGCTGGTCGCGGGCGTGAATCGGCGCGACGACGGGCGCACGACGCCCGAGGCTCTGCAGTCGATGGCTGACGACCTCCTGCGCCGGGCCGCGGCATGCGAAGCCGCGCCCCCCGTCGTGGAGGACGTCGACGCCCCGCACACCGTCGGGTCCGGGCCGGCCGGGAGGGGCCGGCGCGCTATCGCCACGGGACTGGGCGCGACGCTCCTGCTGTCCGTCGCGGCCGTCGCCACCGCCGCGACCCGGGGCACCGTCGCCGACGTTCGTCCGAGCTGGGTTCTGACCGTCGGCGTGGTCGGCGCGGTGGGAGCCGTGCTGGCCGCCACCGCGCTCGTACGGCACCTGAAGGCCGCGAGGCGCCAGGCGGAGCCCGCCGCTCGACGGGCCACGGCGTCGAATCCGGATCGCGAGCAGGCGGCCCGCCTTCGTGACGAGGCCTCCGAGCTCGGGCGCCGGCTGATCGAGGAAATCGAACATCGTCGCCGCACCGACTTCTGGGTCTCCACCCAGACGGCGAGGCTTGTCGTGCTGTACCAGGAATACCGGAGCCGTGCCCGCGCGGCCGCCTTCCGACTTCACGAGGGGGAGAACAATGCGTAGATCAGATCATGTCCAAGGCAGCCGGTCGGCCGGGGAAACCGTGCATATCGCGATGCCCGCATCCGGGGCTGCCCGAGCCGGTGCCGGCGGCGGCAAGGGGGGCCAATCGCGGACGATCAGGATCATCCGGTCCGATGAGATCATCGCCGGGCTTACCCACCCGCTCAGCGCGGACGAAATGGACGGGCTGACGAACCTTATCGTCGACGAGGGCGCGCAGTTGGACGTCAGTGAGCGCACTGAAGCCGCCGAGGACATCCGCGTGGCCGAGGAGCACGCGAAGGCGAAGCGCAGCCAGCTGGAGGGCGTCCGCCGACGGGCCGGAGAGGTACGGTCAGATCTGGACGCCGCCGAGCCGGGTACGTTGTTCCGGGGTCTCACGTACCTGATCTGTGCGCTCGCATGCATCTTCTCCGAGTTCGCACTGACGTACTACACGCTGCCCTTCATCCTGGATGTGCCCGAGGGCTGGCTGCGGGTGGCGATTGCAGCAGCCCCGACCTCGGCGCTGATCATCCTCGAGCTGGCCTTCCAGCGGATGCTCGAAGATCCCTGGCGTAACCTCCGTCGTCGGGCTGAGTCCGGCCGCGGCAAGCGCCTGGCACTGGGCGTCGCGATGTTCGTATTCCTGCTCTCGGTTGGAGCGGGAAACATCCTGACGGTCTGGTACCTCGCGGAGATCCGCGAACAGGCGACGATGATGAAGACGGATTCCCTGGCGGCCGACACGCTCGACACGTCGGAGCCGGCGCTTGCCGGGGCGCCGACTGGAGTCGAGGAGCGCAAGCTGGATCCGGCGCAGGTCCGCAAGACTGTCGTGGCGGTCAGCCTCCTCGTCGCCGTCGATGGGGCGTTGCTGCTGCTCGTCGGGATCTGCGAGATGCAGGCCCACCGGCGCCGACGCCAGCTTGAGCGCGAGGCCGCGCTGCTCGAGAAGCAGACCAGGGCGCGCGAGTCGGACCTCGAGGCGGCCACGAACGGCGTGGCGATTCTGGAGGCAAGGGCCGCGACCACCGAGGAACGCTGCCGTACGGCCGCGGCCTGCTACGTCAGGATGCGTGAAGTGGAGTTGCAGGCCGCGCAATCGCGCCTCCTGCGGGAAGCGGGTCTCGAGAGCCTCGTGAACGACCGCTTGACCGGACGCTTCGGTCCGCGCGGTCTGGCCGTGGTGAAGTAGGTTGCCGCGGCTCGGCGGTCTGCGACGGGAGATTTTTCGTCACAGACCGCCGCCGCGCCCCATCTGAATTAGTGAGAGGCCGCCGGGGGGACATCACCGGCGCAAGGCAGATGGGCGACGACCACGGGGAGGGAAAGCCATGATGAACAGTGAAAACCCGACAATCGGATCCGAGATCATCAGCGACGGACAGGGTGCGGCCATTGCCGGTGTCCCCGCCGGTGAGCCGGCGGCGGAGGCCACGCCCGAGACCGTGACGAAGTCCGGTGGGGGCTTCCTGGGCTCGATGGGGTCCATGCTCGCCTTCGCGGTCGGCTATTTCATCGTGAAAGCCGTTCCCATGAATGTCACGGTCATGCTGCTGGCCGGCCTTGCGGCGGGTTTCACCGTGGGCCTGATCCCGTTCTTCGTGGCCCGCGCGCGGCGCCAGAAGGGGTTGGCCGGCTGGGCCCTCGGGCTGTGTTCGTTGGCCGGCGTGATCATGGGCCTCCTCCTGGCCGGACCGCTGGCTCTGGTGTTTACCGTCGTCGCGTTGACGCGCACGCGCGGGGTAGCCGTCGAACCGGCCACCGATGGCGCGGCGATCACGGAATAGCTCGGGATTGGTCATGTATCATCATCTTGAACATCGACCGTCCGTTTGGGCCGTGGCAGTGAGAAACGCTGCCGCGGCCCGGGTCGGGTCGGCCGTTCGCCCCCCCTCAAGTTTCGATGCCCGCGGAAATGGCCGTGTGTTATCTTACCAAACCTGCAAGGGAAGTGGTTATTTTGATGTCCAGCAACTGACCGGGAAGGCCCTGAGCGCCATGAACGATCTCGGGCAACGCGAGATGCACGAAGTCGTCATCTCGAGGTTCGGCGGCGAACCTGATGCGCGGTATGACGCGGTCGTGGATCGGATCTGGCGCTTGTTGCGAAAGCGCGTGGAGACGTTCTGGAAGTTGGGCAGCGAACTCGACGATGTCGTTCAGGATGCCGTGGTCAGGATTACCTCTGACAAGGCGCTGACCGTAGCCGACCCGGACCGGTTCATCTATTGGTGCTTCCAGATCGCAGTGAACTGCGCGCGCGAACGTCTCCGCCGCCGTGTGCGGGAATACGTCACCGACGACGACGCCCTTCAGCTTCTGGAAGATCCGACGGGCCGCGCGGACGATGCCGTCCTGATGCGCGAACGTCTGGCACTGTTGGGAATGGTCCAGGTCTGGATGAAGGAAGATGCCGGCGGAGAAGCACTCTACCTGCACGCAGTGCGTGGCTGGAAGCACGAGCGGATCGCGGAGCATCTGGGGCTTTCGTGCGATGCTGTTCGCGCCCTCGTGTCCCGGGCCCGTCGGCGCCTGCGCGACGACGGACGCCTGGGTGATCTGTTTCGCGACATCACCGCCACGTGACCGACGGTAAGGTTGTCAGCGGTGGCGGCCCGCGGGCCCGCCGCAGGAGGTACCAGGAGTGAAGACTGAGGACGCCATCAAGGTTCTCCTGAGCGGGCTCTATGAACCCGATCAGGCGAGTAGGCCCTCGTCGGATGCATTGCGGCTGGCCAGTGAGCACGTCGTGGCCACACGCGACGCCTGGGCGGCATTCGCCGCCGTTTATGAGCGGATCAAGGGCGAAGCGCCCCCCAACAGGAAACTGATGGAGGCCCTCTTCGGATGCGCGCGCGCCGAATCTGCACTGGAACAGTTTGCAGGGCTTGACCCCCGGCAGGTGGAGGCGATCAACCCGCAGTTGGCGATGCACCTGTCGCTGTGCCCGGAGTGCTCGGAGCTCTTTGCGTCTGCGGCCGGGTTCGCCACGGAAATGAGCGCCGAGTTCAGCCTCATCAATGCCCGGTTCGCGACGGCCGGCGCGACGAATCCGGAGACGGCTCCCGGGAAGGGGCCGGCCTGGCAGCGGTTCGAAGAGAGCTTCCAGGGGCTCGAGAGGTCGGTCTTCCGGTTGGCGGAATCCATCCGGTGCGGGGTCACGGAGAAACTGCCGCAGTTCCTCGCGTTCCCGGCGGGCATGACGCCGGCGGTGGCGGGTGCCACTCGTGACATGTCCGGAACGAACCAGGCGGCGCCGGGCGAAGCACCCGTCGATGAGCCGATCGAGCAGCTGTCGTTCAGGCTCCCGGAGGTCGGCGTCGAGGCGAAAGTGAAGGTCAGCGCCGGACCGGCCACCGAAAGCGTGACATTTCAGATCGAGTTTTCCGCCGCATTGCCGGGTCTGTGCAGCGCCGAACTCCGGGACGCCGCCAGCAACGAATGCGTCGAGGCGGACACCACCGATGGTACGTCGCCGGTGATTTTCGCCGGAGTGCCCTGTGCCGAGTATCGGCTGCAGTTCGAGTTCCTGGAAAGCCGGACGATCGCCATCTGCTGCCTGGATTGCCGCAAATGAAGTCCCTCTTCATTACGTTGTTGGAGTCGTCGATCGTATTCATCCCGAGCGACAGTTCGGATCCCATTGCCGACCCCCTATTGAGGTATTTCGAGCTCGAAACCACACCCAAGGAAGTCGAAGGCCTGGTCAGGCACGTGAAGGCGTGCCTGGCGATGGGGACAAGCGCCAAATTCCGGGATTCGCTTGCCGAATCCGGCAATACGCTGTACCGGAATCTCGTGCCGAAGGGCATCAGGTCCTACCTGAGCCGGTACGAGGGCCCGCTGCTCATCTGTTCGTTCAACTCGAATATCCCCTGGGAGCTCTGCCATGACGGCAAGGAATTCTGGGGCCTGAAGTACGATATCGGACGACAGACCATGAGCAGCGTGAGCGGGCAGGATCAGGAATCGCCGCCGGTCGCGGGGAGAGGCTGGAACCTGCTCGTGGTCGGTACCAACCCCGGCGGAAATCTTCCGCAGGCGATCAGCGAAGCCCAGGGCGTCTACGATTTCCTGAAAGCCAAGAGCGCGCCGGGTGCCCGTCTCAGGACGAAGACGGCATCGCTCGGCGAGGTCGCCAGCGGCCTGCAGTCGACCGAGCTCGACATCTTCCATTTCTGCGGCCATCTCGCGGTCCGGGACAACGAGCCAGAACTGGCGCTGGAGGGCGGCCCCGGCCTGTCCCGCAACGCCATCAAGAGGAACCTGCGCGGCCAACCGCTGGTCTACCTGAACTGTTGCGGAGGCGAGGAGGGCGCGCAGTCCTCGTTGGCCATCGCCCAGGCCTTCATGCAGGCGCGGGCGTCGGGAGTCGTCGCGTCCATCGCACCGCGGGTGCTGGACAGCGACGCGCCCCGGTTCGCGACTTCCTTCTACCGGCATCTCGTCGATGGAAGCGCCACATACGGGGCCGCCGTCCGCCTGGCGCGCTGCGAAATGCGCGAGAAGTGTCCGGATTCCCCCGTGTGGGCGTCGTACGTGCTGTACGGGTTGCCGACGATCGCCCTGCGGCGGGAGCCGGCTCCGAGTCGACCGGAGGTGGTTCTGACGCCTCTTTCCCCTTCAGGCGAGGCGACGCGCGGCACAGGTGAATCGAAGCGCCTCGATGCCAACGGAATAGCCGCGGCACTGCGGGCGGATCTGCAGCCGGACAGGACGACCCGTCCGTCGACCGCGTGGCTGAGGGACTGCCTGCGACATCCGGGCGGCGCCGAAGCGGCTCTGGCGGCCGTGGGCGAGGTGCTGGCCGAAGGCGTTTCCGGCGTGGCGAGTGCGCGGCTGCAGCGTCTCTCCGGAGATATTCTCCTCGCTAAGGGGAGCACCTGGGAAGCGATCGCCGTCTATGAGCGCGTGGCGACAGCCGATGACGCTCACGAGGCCCAGCACGCACGTTTCGGAATCGGTCTTGCCCACCTGAACCGCGGCGATCCCGAGCAGGCCGGCCGCTGGTTCGCACAGGTGATGGAGAATGTGGAGCGGGGCCTGTTGCGCGAGTACGGCGACGGTCTGCTGTCGGCGGCGCGCGGCGACTTCCTGGGCGCGGCCGGAAACCTGAGGAAGGTCGTTGCCGGGTGGCCGCAGCTTGCCGGCGCCCGTCTGCGGCTGGGGGAGTGCTACCTGGAGTTGGGGCGGTTCGGCGACTGCAGCGATCTCTTGATGGGGGCGCGCGACGCGGCACGGGACACGCGATTGCTGGAGTTGAAGATCTTCCAGGCCATGCTGCGGGCGGGCCACCTGGAATCGATCGCCCAGGAACTGCCGGCCCCCGGATTGATGACGGCGTTCCGCGACAGTCGGAGCACCCAGTGGCGCCAGACAGTCCGCGCTGCCCGCGACGAGGCGCTCCGGCAGGACCAACCCGAACTTGCGCTGCGGTTGCATTCAATGGCCAGTGCGGGTGAGGCTGCGGATCCCGCGACGGAAGCCATGGAGGGATTCCTCCTTTATGAGGTCGCCCGTCGCGAAATTCTCTCTGAAGGAAACGCATCGCGGGACGCCCTAGACAGACTCCAGCGAGCGGGGCAGCTGGCCCCGCGCGAAACGGCCGCCGGCGTTCTGGTGGCGTACCTCTTCGATGGCTTCGTCGATGAAGCGGACAAGTATTTCCGCAGCCAGTGCGAGCACATGGACAGGGCCTTCGCGGACATGTATGTGGCGCTCACGGACACCTCGACCATCACAGGCGGAGCTTCGACACCGCGATCGCTCGGTGATCTGCTGGTCTATCGCCGGATCTGCCGGGAGTTCGCGTCCGGCGAGCGCGAGGTCAGCGCGGCAAACCTCGACACGTTCCTGGCCATACTGACGGCCGAAACGATCGGCGACGCCGCCGAAGGCCAGCGGGAGTGGCTCGAGTACTCGCTGGCGGCAATGTCGTTCTCGCTGCCGGAGAGATCCTTCAAGAGGATGACCTACGCCCTCGGCGGCCTGGTCGGCGACATCAACGGCTGGCGTCGGCTGGGTCTTGTGCTGGATACATGGGCGGCCGGCGAAAAGAGCACCGAGGAGCTGACGCAGCAGATCGGGCGTCTCCAGGCAGTCGCTTCCGCCGATCCGATTGCTGCCGGTCTGGTCGAACCGGTCACCCGTCACCTTGTCGCGCGTTGCTTGCGACAGGATCGACTCGACCCGGAGCCCGGGGTCCACGCCGCGGTGCGGATCCTTGCGGGATTGTATCCCGTACAGGCCCAGGAACATCTCCGGAAGCGCGACCGTGCGGCCGCTGCGCTCGCGGGTATCGTCGAAGGCGACGAGACTTCTGCGGAGATCCTGACGGGGCTCGCGCGCGCGGGCGACCTGCACGCGGCTCATGAGTTGGCCGCATTGCACTTCGGCCGGGCCCAGGCGGCAGCGGTCAGTGGTGACTTCGATGCGTGTCTGGCCCGCCTGCGAAAGGGTGTCGATACGTGGCTGCTGCTGCTGGGCGCCGATCCATTCTGGGCGGGTCTGGAGGCCAAACTCGGCGGCATGCCGTACCGTACCGGAATGTCGTTTGCCGCGGAGACCTTGACGCGCCTGCGCAAGGAATGGCCCGGCATCCTCACGGCGATGGTCCTGAGCCTGGCGGTGCTCGCGGAAGAGAACGGCCGGGCGGACATCGCGAGCGAGGCACGCGCCCTGGCCCTGCGTCTTTCGCCCGGTCGCTCGACGCCGAAACCCGTCGAACCGGGCTTTGCGAGTCACCTCCTTGATGCCGCCCACCCGTTCCTGGAGAACGCCTTCTCGATCCTTCGGCTGTCGTCGCGCACGAACAAGAGAGAGACCATCGAGGCGAGGACCGTGGAGCTCGTGAATGCTGTCCGTACGGCGGGCGGCGGTCTGCCCATCCGTCGGCTCGGCATCGCGATCCCCTCGGCCGAGCACAAGGTGGAGCGAGCCCGAAGGGTGCTGTTGTCGCCAACAGGCCGGGCCGTCAGTGAGCTGCTGGCGCCTGAGCCGGCGCCACTGCCATGGCTGGGCCTTCCCGAGGAGGGCCTGCAGCGATTTGAGCCGGGATTGTTGCGCGGCGAGATGGCGAGAATACTCGGCCGGCATCCGAGTTTCGACGTCGCCAGGTTCCTGGGCCGGAAGCTGCCGGTGGCCGCCAATCCGGCACCTGTCGCTGAACCGCTGCGCGGGCTGCCGCTGGTGCGCGACGCCGTACCGGCGCTGGTACAATCTCAACTTCCATTGGTGTGATGGCGGCGGCCAATTCAGGATTAATTCGGTTATGTATTGCGATCCGCCTGGGGCAAAGGCACGAAAAATGTCCCTCTTCGAACGTGTACCCTGTGCTATTCTTTACTGGCAGGCATAGCCCGAAGAAGCACCATCCGGGATATACTCGCCACTCAAGGCGATTGCGATGAACGCGACCGCGCGCCGATGTGTTCGACGCGCGTGGGGATGTTTTATATCCTGTTTGCCGCCGCCGTGACGTGCGCTGGTGGATGGGAACGATAGGGAAGGAGTGAGCGCGCAGTGAGCATCCTCCAGAGTGGCGAAACTGTTCGTGAGACCTACGAGGTCGAACGACACCTCGGAGAAGGAGCCTTCGCTGAGGTCTACCGGGTGCGTCACCGTTTCATGGGGCGGCAGGCCATGAAGGTCTTCAAGGCCGTCGGCGCCACACTCAAGGAAACCGAGGATAACATAGCCGAGGCGATCCTGCTTTCGAGGATGAGGCATCCCAATATCGTGGAGGTCTACGACGCGAACGTGCTGAAGGTGGACCGGGGTTCCTACGGCTATTTCACCATGACTTATGTTGCCGGTGGGACGCTCGAGCGCTATTGGCGCTCCTTCGGAGCCGACCTTGTCCCGGTCGCCCAGGTGGTCGAGATCGCGAAGCAGATCTGCCGCGGTTTGGCTGTGGCGCACGCGTCATCGCCGCCTATCGTGCACCGGGACATTAAGCCCCAGAACATCCTGGTGGGTTACGGCGGCGACGGGCTGCACGTCCGCTTGAGTGATTTCGGCCTGGCCAAGGCCGTCAATCCGCTCACCCTGCTCGTCAGCGCCAAGGGAACCCTCGGGTTCAAACCGCCCGAATCCCTTGAAAATCACGATTCGCCGGCCGCGGACATCTGGGCAATCGGTACGACGCTGTACCTCCTGCTGACCGACCAGATGCCATTCCCTCTCCTGGGCGATCGCGACGTGGCCGACGCAAACCGTTTTCTGCGCCCCATGCGCCCTGCCAGCATCTACAACATCTCGGTCGACGCCGGATTAGAGTCGATCCTGTTTCGTTGCCTCGCGTCGGACCCGGGTGACCGCTACCAGAGTGCCACGGAATTGCTCAACGACTTGGAGCGTTGGAACGCCGACGATGCCGCGGGATTAGGGGCCGCGCGCTCCACGTTCACGGCCAAGTCCAGCGCGATCGCTCCACCGCACCGCGACAGCGGCGCTGACGCCCAATCGCTGGCCTGCGAGGCGCTCAAGGCAGCTGTCGATCCGGCGAAGCTCGCTATCGCCGCCGATCTGATGGAAGAAGCCATGGGAAAGGACATGACAGTCCGCGAACGCTACGAATGCCATGTCCGCCTCTGGAGAAAAGGAATCATGCACGTCTCCACCGCCAGTTTCGGCGAGGGGAATGCAAAGTCGTTGACGCGAGATGGAAAAGGAACGCCCTAGGGTCGCGATGGCCGGGCGGCCGCACCGACATGCGGGGGATCCACGGGGAAATGCGGCTGAGCCGCACGATGATCCGGCAGAACGTCGCGCACGGTCTGTCACAATCGCATGGATGCCCGCATCTAGGCAGTACAGGGCAGGCGGAAGGGCCGGTTACCTCGGCGCCGTCGCCCCGCGGGGGCCGTGGCCCAAGCAATGGGGAGCTGAAGATTCATGTATGAGGGGAACGGTACAGCGGCAAGTCTGCGGCTTTCCAACGAACTGTTGGAGTTGGCGACGGCGGACCTTTACCGGAACAATCTCTTTCGCGTGTTGGCGATTCCCATCGATTCCAGCCCGGCAGATGTCCGGCGCCAACAGAAGCGCATCGAGATGCAGGCGAAGCTGGGAATGTCGGCGGCGTCGGGTGCCGGCGGAATCTTACCGCTGGCGCCACCTCCGACGCCTGAGGCTGCTTCGTTGGCGATCGAGAGGCTGAACGACCCGGTCTCCCGGTGCCTTGACGAACTATTCTGGTTTTCGGCGCCGCCGAGCGATGCGGGCCTGGCGGCCCTGGAGCGCGGCGACGTTTCGGAAGCCCGCAAACTCTGGAAGCGCTCGTCTGGGGACCCGGGTTCCGCGGTATATTCCCAGCACAATCTGGCCGTGATGGAGCATCTCCTGGCGCTTGAGGACTCGAAGCCGGAGCAACACGCCCAGATCGCGCTGACGGCCTGGAAGACCGCGCTGGACAATGAGGCCTTCTGGGAACACATCCGGGCCCGAGTCGCCTCGATGAACGAGGCCCGCCTGACCTCCGGTTTCATCCGCCGTCTGCGCGACACGATGCCGCGGATGCTCCTGCTCATCGTGGCCCGCCAGTCGGTCGACGCCTTCCAGAAAGGCGAGACCGCGACGTCCGCGTCGATGTTGGACATCATGAGAAAATCGCCATACGGAACCGAGATGGCGGAGGAAGCGGTCCGTGAGGCACTCAAGCCCCTCCGGGCCCGCATCACCGCCGCCATCGCCGCGGCCAAGGGTCGCTGGACCAAAGACCCCCAGCATGGTGACCGGATCGCCCGCGACCTGTACACGACACTGAAGCCGCTCCTGGCGGCCCACGATCGCATGGCCGACAACGACATGGCCCGGCAGAGCGTCCACGATGAAGTGGCTGACGCCATCGTCATTGCCGAGGTGGCCTTCTGCAAGGCCACCAATGACTGGCTGGCGGGCGCGAAGCTTCTCGAGCTTGCCCGCGAAGTTGCGATCGGCGAGCAGTTGCTGCTCCAGATCTCCGAGAACACCAGGATCGACAAGGCGAATGCGGAGTACGGCAATGACTGGTGTGCGCCCGGCTACTGGGATCTTGCGCCTGAGATCGTCGCGGAGCTGGAGCGGGCGCGTGGCGAGGTCGCGAAAGGCAATTTCGACGCGGCGCTGGAAATCCTGCTCGTCATGGACAAGGAGATCGGCTTCCCGCTGAAGCGCGCTGTCGCCCACTGCCTGAGCGTGAAGGCCATTCGATCGTACAATGCGGCGCTCGGCGAATACCAGTCCATCAGGCCCATGGTCAAGAAGATCCTGGACAGCCTGCCGTCCTCTTGGAGCAAGCCCAATCCCCATCTTCCATCTTACATGATGCCACCCTGTCTCGCCTGTGGGTCCACGTACTACTCGAGCTGGGTGAACTTCAGCTTTGAGGGGCAGGGCGGCCTGTTCATGTGCACGTCCTGTTCGGCGACGGATGACGTTTTCCTTGCCAAGCGGAAGAAGGTCATGTGCGAGGCCCTGCCGGACATCCTTGACCACCTGGCGCTGGCGGGCAGCCTTGACCCCAAGGACCCCGGCATCGCCAAGAACAGGGATGGGATCAAGAAGGACGCGGTGGATTTCGGGCACACACGCAACGGTGACGCGAACAATCTTGCGAAGAAGTTGAAGAAGGAACGGGTGCGCCGCACACAGATCGCAGCCTGCGGCAACGCCACCGACACGTGTTTCTTCTGCAGCCAGCGGCCTGGGGATCAGGCGGCGGCGATTCTGGTGCCGATGCAGGGACCCGAGATCCGGACCACATTCCTGTACGGCAACGGCGTGTCCTGCGAGAGCGGCGATGTGATCGTTCCGCGCTGCAGCGAGTGTCGTCGGCACCACGCCGAACTGCCCGAGCGTATCGAAGCCTGGCATGAGGAAACCCTGCTCGCGGCCGACAGGAGTCACTTCGCGGAAGCGTCCGCGGCGGAAGCGCAAGCGGCCAAGTCCGCGCGATCATTGGAGGCAGCCGACGCGCAGGCGGACAAATCGGTCGAGCGTGCCCGTGCGGAGTTGGAGCAGGCGGTTGCAAACCAGAACTTCCTATTCCGGCTCCTTGGGCGCCCCAACCCCGCACGCGACGCGGCACGTGTCGCACTGGAAGCTGCGCAGCAGCGCAAGGCCACCGTCGCCACGCAGAGTCAGGAGGCGACCGCCAGGCACGAGTCGTCGAGGGCCAGCCTGCGCGAACTCCGGGATCGGGCCATGGCGGCATACAAGGCGGCGGTCCCGGCTCCGCAGCTGCCCGCGGATGTTCGTCCGGAGAGCGACCTGATGGATGCACCAACCATCGGTGAGCGGCGGCACATCGCATGGATCGTCGCTGACCAGCCGACCCCGGATTCCCCGGGCGCGGGCGCGGTCAAGGGTACGGTCTCCCGGTTGCCGGTACTGCGCGCGCTCGACCAGGCCGAGGACGGTACGAAGCAGCGCAAGGGCAAAGGCTAGAAGACATGAATCCGGACGACATCGCGCGAAGGAACACATCGCTGTCCGCTGAACCGGGGCGGACCTGCAGATGGATGTTCGCGGGCAGGCACACAAGGAGACGAGAATGGCGAAGCGCGCAGGCCAAAGCAGGAAGAAGACGACCGGCAAGGGAACGACGAAGTTGTCGATTCCCCGGGGCGGGATTCCCGGCCTGATGGACGACATGCGCCAGTTGGGGCATCCAGGGCCAGTCAGGATACGGTCGACATCACGGTTCCTGCCTCCACCCACGCCGGTGCCGGAGTCGGCCGCACCCGCATCCGCAGCCCACAGGCAAGCGACAACGAGCCGGGATGTGGTGACGGAGCCGCCCGCGGCGGCGCTCGCCGAAGTCGCGACGTGCCTGTGGTACCTCAAGACGAAGCATTTCAAGCGGGACTGGGGCAACGAGGACACTTCGGACGATGATCCGCGCGTCAGGCGCACACTTGGACGGCTGAACAAAGGTGTTGATTCGCTGAAGAGGTACGGTGTGGAGATAGAGGATCCGACGGGCAAACGCTATCCCTCCGGCGGTGAGGCGATGATGCGTCCGCTGGATTTCGTGCCGACGATGGGCCTTACCTACGAGATGGTGACGGAAGCGACGAAGCCGCTGGTCTACCGGAACGGTCAGCTGATACAGCGCGCGGAGGTTTTCGTGGCGGTGCCGCCGCCTGAAAAAGAGGAAATGGATCTTCCGACGCCCGCCGGGCGCAACGACGGCGATGAGCGGACGGGCGAATCGGCAGCCGACACTGCGTCACCGCGGCAAGCCGGCGAACAGGCCTTGGGCAAGACTGAACAGGATACCCACGTGGAAGGAAACGACGCTACGGCGGGGACGGGAGAACCGAAATGAAGCGGATGACCATCGACTTCGGCATCGATCTCGGGACGACCAACAGCACGATCGCCGTCGTCGACGGCATTGATGCGAAGCCGATCCCAAACAAGGCCGGATCCATGATTACGCCATCGGCGGTGTGGATCGACAAACGCGGCAGCCTTCATGTGGGTGAAGAAGCCAAGGCGCGCGCGCTCAAGGACGATCCCGACAACGGCGACCTCGAGTTCAAGCTGCGCATGGGTATGCGCGAGAGCGGCAGCAAGAAGTTCGTCCGCGCGAATCGCGAGATGCTTCCGGAAGAGCTTTCCGCCGAAGTGCTGAAGTCTCTCAAGATGGATGTCCAGACCAGCATGGGCGAGGATGTGCGGGCGGCTGTCGTCACGGTTCCCGCCGCATTCGAGTTGCCGCAGACTGCCGCTACCCGCCGCGCGGCCTGTGGAACATCCGATGAGGAGGTCAAGGCGGGGCTGGCGCGGATCGCGGGGGCCGGCTTCAAGCAGTGCATCCTGCTGCTGGAACCGGTCGCGGCGTCGCTCGCCTACGGCTTCCAGTCCGCCAGCGACAATGTCTACTGGCTCGTGTTCGACTTCGGCGGCGGCACGTTCGACTCGGCGCTGATGCGGGTGCGCGACGGGCTGATCCAGGTCGTCAACCACGACGGGGACAATCACCTCGGCGGGAAGTTGATGGATTGGGATATCGTCACGGAAAAGCTGATTCCCGCGGCCACGAGTCAGCACAACCTGCCCGACTTCCAGCGCGCCAACAGTCGATGGGAGCGGGCGATAGGCACGCTCAAGTACGAGGCCGAGCGTGCCAAGATCGAGGTCTGCCGCACCCGGGCCCCATTCGAAATCTACGTCGAAGGCCTCTGTGAGGATGCCGACGGCAAGAGCGTGGATTTCCTGTACAAGCTGACACCCGAAGACGTGATCGAAGTGGGCAAGCCCTACGTCGAGCGGGCGCTGAATCTCTGCCGCGCGGTCTTGAAGGGCAAGGGCCTGGACGGCAGCGATCTCAGCAAGGTGCTGATGGTGGGCGGGTCCACGCTGAATCCGTGGATGCGCGAAGCCGTCGAAAAGGAACTCGGCGCCCCGCTCGAATACAGCATCGATCCCGTGACCGTCGTGGCTCGTGGGGCTGCGATCTTTGCCAGCACCCAGCGCCTTGTCTCAGGGACGGAAGAGTTGGACGCCGGCACCTGGCGGATCGAGATCGAGCACGAGCCTGTCGGCAACGTGCAGGATCCGGACATCGGTGGGCGGGTTTGCGGCCCGGATGGCAGCAGCCCGGCGGGTTGCACGATTGAGTTCGTGGACACGCGGACCAAGTGGCGCTCGGGGCGCATTGCGCTCGGCGCGGAAGGTGTGTTCATGACTCAGCTTTTCGCAGACGAAAAGCGACGCTGCGAATACGACATCGAGTTGAGCGACGCCACCGGCACGCGGTTGCCCGTTTCGCCGGAGCGCGTGGCGTACACTCTCGGCCTGGTTCCGGACAAGCCGCCGCTGTCCAACACGATCGGAATCGGACTCGCGAACGAGGAGATGCTTCCGTACATCCAGAAGGGCAAGAGGCTCCCCGCCCGCGGCGCGAACGACCACCGCACGGTCGTTGCGCTCCGCGCGGGACATGCGGAAGACGTGCTCATCATTCCGATCCTGGAGGGCGAGAATGAGCGAGCCGTGCGCAACCATCTGATCGGGACAATCACGATTACAGGCGCCGACATCCGTCGCGATCTGCATGCGGGAAGCCAGGTCGAGGTGTCGGTCATGGTCGACGAATCGCAGCAGATCCGGGCGCAGGCATACATCAATGCCCTGGACGAGGACTTTCAGGTGCAGATCTCGCTGCAGATGTCGCATGAATCGCTTCCGGCGTTGCGGGAACAGATGGAGAAACAGAAAGAGCGCTTGAAGACCACAGGCGCCAAGCTGGGCGCGAATCGCACCCTCAAGGCCGAAGCGGCTCTTGCGCGCATCGAGGACGAGCAGTTGTTGCGCCAGGTTGATGCGCTCGCCGCCGCGGCGGAGAGGGATCCCGATGCGCTACAGCAGCTCGACCGCCGCCTGCGTGATCTTGCTGCCGCAGTCGACGACGTCGAAGATGCGGCCGAATGGCCGGGGTTGGTCGCGCTGGCAGATACCAACAAGAAGGATTGCGAGAGCATTGTCGCCGACCACGGCGACGATTCCGACAAAGCGCATCTGGGTGTCTTGATCGGCGAGCATCAGCGCGCGGTTGATGGTGGCGATCCTGGATTGTTGCGGCGTGTTGCCGGAGACTATGACGGCCTCTGGTTCATTGTGGCGGACCGCCTGACTGCCTATCATGTCGGTCGATTCAACCGCCTTGTCGAGAGGATGGAGTCCATGCGCGATGTCCCGCAAGCGGAGCAGGTCATTGCGCAAGGGCGGCGCGCGATCAACAACAACGACGTCAGCAGTCTCAAGGCTGCCAATCGCCAGCTTATGAACATGCTTCCGCGTGAAGATCAGACTTCGGTGGATCAACGTGTCGGCGGACTGATCTAGAAAGAGCGAGAAGAACCAAGATGAGGGACTCAAGGATTCCGCCGGATCAGGAAGGGGACGCTCAGTCGCTAATGGAGACTGCTCGTCTCCTTGCCCGCCGGGGGCGATTCGGCGAAGCCTCGGAGTGGATCTCCATGGCGTTGGCCCGCGGCGAATGCACCGAGGAGGAGGCGCTTGATCTGCAGGCGCGGATCTACGCCCAGCAGGGTCAATTGCTGCAGGCGGAATCGTGCTGGCGCCGCGCGCAGTCACTGAATGCGGCGAACACGGAATACGCCGATGCGCTGGCGGCGCTGCGGCAAACCCGCCGGCCGTTTGCGGCCTGGTGGCAGGCCGCCGTCGGCGCGGGCCTCGCGATCCTGTTGTTGTCTCAACTCGGAGTAATGGTTGCCAAGCAGCGTGCCGACGCCCGTGACCGGGCGATCCTGGAACGGCGAATGGCGCAAATGGAGCAGGACATTGGTGCGTTGCGCGGCGATGTGGATGGCGCGGCGGCCGCGACTGTGACCAAGATGGCGCCCCTGGCCAGGACCGCCGATGTGGAGGCCGGCGCCCGCCGGACCGCGGCGGACATGCAAAGGGAGCTGGAGCGCTGGCGGAAGGAATCCGCAGCGGCGGATTCACGGTCGCGCGAGACGATTATCAAGGCGATTCAGTCCTCTGAGGCAAGGCTGGAGGCGAAATTGGCGGAGGCCGAGCTGCGCCTCGAATCCCAGCGCCGGGAGTCGGCATCCGGAACGTCCCGGCAGTGATCGGCACTCCAACGCGGGGGATGACTGCTTCGGGACGGGTTTCTCAACGACGCACGTGGTGACGCTGTTGCGGGTCGGTCACCCTGCGCCGGGCGCCAGGCCAGGAACCAGATTGCGCACCACGCCCCAGACGATGATGAGCATCCCCAGGCCGAGGATCCACATCCGGCCGAGCACGAGTTGCGGAAGCCGATATCCTGCCAGCGCCCGACATGCGACACCGACAAATGACCACAGGAGAAAGGGGAGTGCGGCGGCGGCGAAAGCATTGTAGCGGGCGAATCCCGCCACATCGCCGTGCAGCAGGCGATGCAGGCCGCGAAGGGAGCCGCAACCAGGGCACCACGTTCCGGTCAGGTAGTGCCACGGGCAAGGCGCGTAGATGCCGCCAGGGACCGGCGGCTTGATGAGGAGCGCTGTCGCGCCGGCAACGGCGATGAGGATCGTCACCACAAGTGTGCGTCGGGCGGACCGCCTCTCCTCCGTTCCCACAGGTTGCCCCGGTGCGATTCTCACGAATCAGCGACAGCCGCGATCAGCAGGATGATACCGTAGAGAACCACACCCGCGATACCAGCCCAGATCGACCAGTTTCCCCATTTGTCGGCCTGTCGCGCAGCATCTCGTGCTCCGGCGAGGTTTCCTGAATAGTACTTGTCGTTCACCGACGCAGCGAACACGATCGCGACGATCCCCAGCGGCAGACAGCAGAAGAAGGCCGTGAGGATAGCCTTGGCCATGTGCGTGTCTGGCGCCGTGGTCGGCTGGAATGGTGCCGTCGAGGCTGCGGGCGGGGGCGGGTATGCGCCAACCGGTGCACCGCCCGGATTCTGCGGCATGCGCTGACCGCACTGCTGGCAGTATGCGGCGGCCGCATCGTGGGCATTGCCACAATTGGGACAATAGCGCATGTCGCCAACTCCTCTATTGCGAAGAGGTTTATGTGATGATTTCGCAGCATTTTACCACCATAGCACGCGGGATTTCAACACGGATCTTCCACCGCGATGACTCGCCATCCATCGCGATCCTCGACAGCCTGTGCCAGGCTGCCGGCGCCACCGCCTGGAACATCCTGGCATCGCCGGATCCGCAGGCCACTGTACAACTGATCAGCGATAAACGTCTCGACCCGGCGGCGATTCAACAGGCGTTCAACAGGCAGGTGGAGTATCGTCGTGAGGATATTTGGAGGGCCGGCCCACTCCAATAAGTCGATCGGGCGGCCTGCGAGCCGCCCGTCTCTCTTGCAATGCGACATGATACCAGGTCACGATCCCTACGAATCGGCAACGGCCCCGATGATCATGATGCCGATGTAGACGACTCCGACAGCAGCGCCCGTCCAGATCGACCAGTTGCCCCAATTGTTGGCCTGCCGAGAGGCCTCCCACGCCCCGGCAATGTCTCCTGACTGGAATTTGCTGTTCACCGACGAGGCCTGCACGATGGCGACGATGCCGAACGGTATGCAGCACATGACCGTCGCGAAGATAGCCTTGGCCAGGTGCGTGTCCGGGGGAGCGTTATGCGAAACAGTGTTCCCTGCGGCGGCGTGCTGCGGGGAATAGGCACCGACGGGCGCAGCGCCCGGCTGTTGCGGTATGCGCTGCCCGCATCGCGGGCAATAGGCAGCGGTTGCACCGTCGGAATAGCAGCAATTCGGACAGTAGCCCATGTCGCCGACCCCCCAACCGTGAAGATGCTTATGTGATGATTTGTCAGGATTTTACAACCACCTTCGGTGGAGTTTCAACACGGATCTTTTTTTGCAGCGGCGGCACCACGGCACTCACGGTCCTGCCTGCGATTGCTTGATTCGTCCGCGCCTGAGGTGCAGCCCCGGGGCTGGATTCTCAATGATCCGCCGAAAGGTGACTATTTAAATCCTGTTTGGGCGGCACGCGAAGCGGCCGCCGGCGGCAATCGCGTTCGACTTTCGCGAGCCAAGACACACGCGATGAGAGTGTCGTCCATCTCCGCTGGAACGCGCTGAGGCAGGGTCTTGACATGCCGCCCCCGAGCGGCCTAGCATGGTGGCGGGCGTCACAATGTTTCCTTTGCGTCCACAGCCGATCTTGTTGAGCCGCCCGGGCCGTCAGCGCGAAGTGGCGCTCCGTGCCGAAGTGGGAAGATCCTGCCCACCGGGAGAACAACCTCGATCAGGGGGCCGACGATTCATGAACAGCTTCGATCCACTCGCGCCACCAACGACCGGGGATGGGCCGCCGGCCTACGGTCAGCCGGGACATCAGGCGGGCACGGCACCGCTTGCGGGCCGGGGATCCCGTTTCGCCGCAGCGTTGATCGACGGCCTGATCAGTATCGCCATCACATTGCCCCTCCAGTTCAAGCTTGGGGTGTACAAGGATTTCCCCGATATGAGTTCGTTTGGCTTTGGAGAGAAGGCGGCGTGGGGGCTGGGCGGTTTCGTCCTGTGGACGGCGCTGCACGGCTACCTCCTGGCCACGCGCAGCCAGACCATCGGGAAGCGGCTGGTCGGCATCCAGATCGTGAACGTCAGCGACGGGCGGCCCACACCGTTTTCGAGGGTGTTGTTCGCGCGCTTCTTCCCCGTCGCGGTCGTGTCCAACATCCCCTTCCTGGGAGGGCTGGCCAGCCTGGTTGACGCTCTTTTCATTTTTGCCGACGACCGCCGCTGCCTCCACGACCATATTGCGGGGACCAAGGTCGTGGATTACCGGGCCGCGCATCCCACCACGGAGATCTGAGGCTGCTCGTGGCGTCCTCTGCAAGCGGTTGCGGTCGGTAAGTTGTCGCTGGCGAGTCGGGATGTCGGCGCGCCCATGGGTTACCCACACGTCGGCTCGAGCCATCGACCAGCCGCTGAAGGCCGGTCCTTCGTTAACGCGGTGGCGGTGCGAGGGCAACATCACCTCGCTCACCGCCATATTCCCATGCCGCGATTCCGACAGACGGGGACTTCTCCCGCGACGAAGCATGGCGCGTCAGGCGAGATACGGCGGCTCTTGCGACGGGAGCCGACATGGCATTCCAGACTTTTGAGGTGTGATTGTGCGGGATAGAGCGGTCCTTGCGCCTTGCGTGCTGAGCTTGATGTTCCTGGCGGTCACACTGCCGTCCTGCAGCAAGTCCCCGACGGCGCCGAATGATCCCCCTCCCTGGTTGCAGCCCAATATCATCATGGTCGAGACCCATCCCGGGGGCCTCAATGTGCCGTGGACGCTCACGGCCCCGGCCGGCGCCGTGACAAACGGGAACGGTGATCTGAAGCTGCTGGACCAGGCAGCGGGAGCGCACACGATCGTTTGGGGAGAGGTCAGGGGCTGGGTCACGCCGAGCCCGGCTCACGAAACCAAGACTCTCGCGCTCAACGGGAGTCTCGTTTTCAGCGGGACGTATGTTCACAGGGCGGGGACGATCTCAGTCCATCCCACCCCGATCGCCGCCGGCGCCCGCTGGCAACTGGCGGGGCCGTCGGGATTCATGGTCTCCGGTGACGGCGACTCAACCATCGCCGACCTCAATGTCGGAGACTACACGGTCACGTGGGGCTCCGTGCCGAACTGGGAATCGCCCAATCCGGTTGAGGAAACCAAGACGCTTGTCGCCGATGGGGCGATCTCGTTCACTGGACAATATGTTCATCAAGTCGGCACGATCACGATCAATCCTGATCCCAACGGCATCAACGCGGCGTGGCAGGTTGCCGGTCCCGGTGGTTTCAACATCGTCGGTGACGGCGATTCGACGATTACGGAGGCGGCCCTCGGCGATTACACATTGACCTGGGGCCCGGTCGCCGGTTGGACGCGGCCCATACCCACGGCCACGACCAGGGCCCTGACACTTGGTGACGTTTTGACTTTTTCGGGAACCTACCTGGTGGACACGGGGATCCCCGAGGGATTCGCAGCCATTCCCGCGGGGGCGTTCACGATGGGCAGCCCGACAAACGAAGCCGGACGCGGCGCGGTCGAAGTCCAGCACCAGGTGACCTTGACACACAGCATTTATGTCCAGGCCGCTGAGGTCACCAATCGGCAGTTTGTCGACTTGGTGCAGTGGGCCTACGGCCAGGGTCTCGTCTCGGCGACAAGCGCCCGCATCCTCGACAATCTGGACACATCCACAGCCATCCTGATGGAAATGAGTTCGGGGGACGCCGAGATATCCTTCGGCAACGGTCTGTTTACTTGCCTCAATCCGGACCACCCGGTGAAGTACGTTTCCTGGTACGGTGCGGCGGCGTACTGCGACTGGTTGAGTCTGCGCAGCGGCCTCCCGCGTGCCTACGATCACGCGACGTGGGCCTGCAACGGGAACAATCCGTTTGGTGCTGCCGGGTATCGATTGCCGACGGAAGCGGAATGGGAATACGCATGCCGTGCGGGAAGCGCGACGGCATTCGCCAACGGACCCATCATGTACCCGGTCAACTGCAGCCCGCTGGACCCAAATCTCAATCAGGTCGGGTGGTATTGTGGAAATGCGGGCAGTTGGAGCCTGCCTGTCGTGCAGAGAGGGCCCAACGCGTGGCACATCTATGACATGCACGGCAACGTCGCCGAGTGGTGCAATGACTGGTATGCGGCATACGATGGGGCGGCGACGGATCCGACAGGGCCCATCGGAGGCGCCGAACGTGTCTTCCGGGGCGGAAGTTGGGATGCGTTCGCGCGGAATTGTCGTTCGGCGCCTCGCTACAGCAGGGCGCCAGGTACAACCGAGACCACTGTCGGTTTACGCCCAGTGCAATCGGCGAACTGACGATGGGTGGCAGCCGGGGTTTTCGGCAAGCGAGGCAGGGTTCGTTGAAGTATCGATCTACTCTTGCGTTGAATGCGGCGGTCATAGCGCTGGCCGCCGTCGCGATGGTGAGTTGCAGCAACGGGCCCGGCGAGCCCTCCGGAGGCGACCCGTGGACGCTCCCCAACTCGGTCATCGTCAACGCGTCTCCCGTAGGTCTCGATGCGCCGTGGTCACTCGAAAGACCCGACGGTCAGGTCACTGACGGGCATGGCTATTTCAGATTGGCGGACGCGGCCACCGGGGAGTACACGCTGACGTGGGGCCTGATGGGCGGCTGGATTCGGCCGTCTCCGGCGACCACGACAACAACACGGGCTCCGGGAGGCTCGGTGGTGTTTTCCGGGACCTACGTCTCGAATACGGGGACGCCGGCCGGATTCGTCCCGGTGCCGGCCGGGACGTTTACGATGGGCAGCCCCGCGTTCGAACCGGGTCGTTACAGCAACGAGAACCTGCATCAGGTGACGTTGGTCCACGACTTCCTGGTTCAGGATTCCGAAGTAACCAACCAGCAGTACCGGGACATGGCGCAGTGGGCCTACGATCAGGGGCTCGTCGTGGCCACGAGCGCCAGCTTGAGCGACAACCAGGATGGTTCGACCCAGGAGCTTCTGGACCTCGATGGCGACTGCCGGATCTCATTCGCCGGCGACACGTTCTCCGTTGACGTGGGCGCCGGCGGGCACCCCGTTCTGGAGGTGACCTGGTACGGGGCGGTGGCGTACTGCGACTGGCTCAGTATGCGGCAGGATCTGCAGCGGGCGTACAGCCACGCGACCTGGCAATGCAATGGTGGAAACCCATATACAGCGGTGGGGTACCGCCTGCCTACCGAGGCGGAATGGGAGTTTGCCTGCAGGGCTGGTACGCAGACCCCCTTCAGCACGGGGGGATGCCTGGACGCAGGCACCGAAGCGAACTACAACGGGACCGCACCGCATCCCGGGTGTCTTGCCGGGCCGTACATCGGCTGGACGGTGGACGTCCGCAGCTACGCCGCGAATGCCCTGGGCTTGTACGACATGCACGGCAATTTGTGGGAGTGGTGCAACGATTGGTATGGCGAATACGGGGGACCCGCGACGGACCCCGGGGGGCCGGTCGTCGGCGACAGTCGCGTGTTCCGTGGCGGGGCCTGGGACAGTGGTGCCCAGGGCTGCCGATCCGCAGTCCGTCTCAGCGACCTGCCGGATCGCTCCTACACCGGAGTGGGCTTCCGCGTCGTCAGGACGGCCCCCTGATGACACCATCGCTAGATTCCCAATCCCATCCTGATGGACCACCCCTTGAGCGGGATGCCGTCGGATTCGACGAGATAGGTCACCATGGCGCTATACCGGACCTCGGTGAAGAACAGCCACTTGCTTCCCGCCACGAATCCGACACCAGCGTGCCACCCGTACAGTCGCGGGGTCATGTACGCCAAAACATCCTCCTTGGGTCCCGGATATCCGGAAATCGAGGGATCCCATTCGGCGGACAGCAAATTGATGATGTCGCCACCGCCGAGGAAGTACCCATAGGCGCCGTGCCCGGGCCATGAACCGCCACCCAACTGCAACGTTGCGTGGTAGTCGCGACTCGTGAAATCAAATACGCCTTCCTGACGACGGGCGTATCCCGCTTCCGCCGCGAGGCGCAGGCTTTTCGCAAAGCCCACGGACAGCTGCAATGCTGCCTCGCTGGTGATGTTGTAGATTTTTTCGCCTGTCAAGAGGTTCTCGGTGGTCTCAGTATAGTCTGACGTGCTCATCCCTGCGGCACCCACGACGGCGATGCGGAATGGTCGCCCGCTCTGGCCCAATCGGTAACCGTCCGCACCGGATGCGTCCGACACCGGGTCGTATCGGACCACGTTGTTGACATGATGTCCCCCCACCGAAAGCGAGGCGAATGCGCCTTCCGGGATTGTCAGGTCATAAATGGCCTTGTCGGCGTCCAGGGCAGTGTCCGACCACTTGACATCGGCAAACACCCACCGATAGCCGGCCGAGAAGCACAGGCCGCCGCGAAGGTAGCGGAGGCCCGCATCCGCGAAATTGATGTCGTCCTTGGCGAGCATCCCATCTCCCGATCCGATATCATTGCTGAACGTGCGGCCGGGGCCGAGGCCGAGCGCATAGATATCAAAAATGTAACTCGAGCCGACATGGATCGGCTGCCGCAACGACAGACCCGCCACGGAGATGATCATCCTGGAGGGCATTTGCGGGGCATACTCCACATGCCCGAATCGCAATCCGAAGCGGCCCCATTCCCAGCCAACGAGATCACCGAACGGAGTTGCCTTTTCCTTCGTGCCCTTAATCCCGAAGGTAAGGAAATCGTAACGCCGACCGGGGCTGAATCGTTCGTTGTATTGCACCGGCTGGCTGGGATCGACTTTGGGTGTTTCCACCACCCGGATTTCCGGCTTCGTTTCCTTTTCCTTTTCCTTTTCCTTTTCAATGCGACACGGAGCTTCCGCGGCGCCATCGGCCACGACGCCGACATCGGATGCGGTGCCACTGACGTCCAACTGAGCCAGCACCTTTGCCTCGAAGTCGGCCGCGCCCGTCTTGTCGCCGGCTCCGATTACCGACCATGCGGAACGAATCGCCAGAAGCGGGTCGGCACCCGCCACGACGTACACGCGGTGGCGGGTCGTTCCGGCCTTGTCGACCTCCGGCTCATCCGCGCTGTTCCAGATCGTCGCCTCTTTTCGCAAGGCTCTTCCGGCCGAGGCGATGGAGGAGTCGGCGAGGGCTTTGTCAGCGCCGCGGTTGACCCGCTCCAGGTACGTATAGGCCTCGCTCTGCAGGCTTTGTCGGAGGCTGGCAGCCAGGCTCTCCCTGGCCCTGTTCACGGCGGTCTGGCACGCTTCGCCGACCTCGGAACTCGTGCTGGAGCCCCCCCGGTAGAGGCGGCCATTGCCCTTCAGGTCCTGGCCATACGTTTTGTACCACGTTGGTCCGGTCGACCTGGCGGCAACGGGACTTTCCGGAGGAGCGCCAGGGGCGCCAGGGGCGCCGCGGGTGATGCCGAGGCGGTCAAGAACAGCCTGTTCGAAGGACGCCGCGTTGGGCGCGCCGCCAGGGGCGGTGGCCGGACGCACATGGGGCTGCAGGGTGGTCCACATCGAATGGATCAGCGGACTCAGGTCCGCTCCGACCACGGTGTAGGCACGGTATTGGGTCGCGCCCTGGCCATAGGTTTCCGGACAGTTGGTACTGTTCCAGGTCCTGATGACCCGTGGCATCGCATAGCGGACCTTGAAGTACGTGGAGTCCGCTATTTCCGTGGCCGTCGTGCTGCCCCCAGTCGCGGGCCACTGCTGGAAATAGGATGACGTGACGGCCTGCATACCGGTCACGACGGTAGAAATCAAGTCGGCCCAGGCGCGGCGTTCGGCCGCGCCGCGGGCCCATGCGGAATCCGGCAATGACACGCTGGCCGCCGCGTAGATGCGCCCGTCGCCCCGGGTTTGCACTGCGTACGTCCGGTACCAGTCAGGACCGTCAGCCCCGCACGGTGATGAGGCGCTGCCTGGTTGAGCCGTTGCGTGCGCGACCGAAATCAAGGCCAGGAACAGGAACGCACACACCGTCACTACATGGTTCAGTCGCGGATGTGACATATGCACCACCTTTGCCCGGGCTAGCTGCGGCTGCTCAGGAGTTTGGAAGGCCAGGCGGAACAAATCCGCCAACGCAGACCGGTGATCAGGCCGGGGATCACAACCAGGACAAGACCGACGAAGATCCACCAGGCTGCGGACCACGGCTGGTAGTCGGTGAGATTGCCGCCACCGAGAAGAAGCTGGCCGAGCCTGATTCCAATCCATCGGTTGCCTCCCAGGACTTCGGACGCCACGAAGAAGAGCAGAACCAGAACCTCGACGCCGACCATCTGCAGGACGTAGAGCCACACTGCCTGGGTGCGTCGTCCCCCCAGCGCGAGCATGATGCCCACCGACTGGACTTTGCGGGAATTGTCGAACCAACCCGTACCCAGAAGCAGCATCAACCCCAGCCCGAGCACAGCGCTGAACAGGAGGAGGGAGACGCGCCCGAACATCTGTTTGCTGCGCATGATGGCTTCGACGCGGGCCACCGGCCCGGTGTCCACGGTCATCCCGGTTGCCGCAGCCAGCGCCGTGACCTCCTTCATGGCGGCGAGGTCCGGACGGACGTTCAGCACCCAGTTACGGAACAACTCGTCTACGTTCGGCTGTTCGAGCGTCCGCGGGATCTCAAGGCTGAATTGCCTGCCGGTCAGGGATTTCAGCCCGGTCTCCAACTGCGCGACACACTGGATCGCGTTGACCGAATCGGACAGTGTTGCGGCAAGCACCGGGCGGCTTTCCCAGTATTCCCAGCGAAGGTCGGTAAGGTTCAGCCCGGCGCCGGTGAACACTCCGCGGACATCGCCAAGCACCGCGTCATCGGCGACCTTGACCCCGTTGGGATAGGTGTCTCCTGTCGTACCTTTTGGGCACAGCCAGATCCGGTCGGTAACCGTCAGCGCGTGCCTGGAGTCCGTTTCGTAGATGGCGCGTTCGAGGGCGAGGGGAATCAGGAAATCCGCGCCGGGGATTTCGGGCACCACGGCGAAGACGGAAAGGACGATGTCTTCCTTCGATAGGTGAAGATTGAGCCCGTCCGGAGCTGAGCCTGCCGGGTAACCCAGGACTCCCTCAAGTCCCTTCCTCGAAATAATGATCCCGGGTCGTGCTTCACGAATCGGTGCGTCCAGGTTGCCCTGTTGCGTGAAGAAGCTCGGGAAGACCGCACTCCCGGTGGCGATCCGCTTCAACAGCGGATCGTCAGGCTCGATCGTCCTGCCGCGCAATTGTTCGATCCGCCGCTCAGAGCCATCGGCCGCGGGCTGGGCCCCCAGAAAGGACCAGCGCACCTGACGGAAGCCCTGGGGGGCGGCCCGCAGGAGCTCGGGCGCAAGGTTGTCCGTGAACTCGCCTATCTGTCGCGGTTGGCCGGCGACTTCGGTGCTCCAGAGGAATAGATCCTCGAGCTCCGCCGTATGGCGAGCAGATGTTCCGGCTCGCAGCCCAAGAGCGATGCCTCCGAACCAGATCAGGACGACGATGGCCAGGATGTAGACGCACGATGTCGACCGCTGGAGCAGGAATCCGCCCTCGGCGCGCGAATAGGGCCAGAAGTCGCGGCACACGAGCTTCCAGGTGATCTGCCAGGGAGAGCACGCCTTCGCGTCGCAGTTCCGGTCCACGGCGGGGATGGAATCGGGATTGTGCGAGGCGACGACGGCCTCGAGCTCCTCGCGGCTGGCCAGCTTCCCGCCCGAAACCGGAAGGCCGCTGTTCGCCATATTACCTGCTGTATTGATCGATGATGACACGCTTTCCCTCCCGTCTCAGCACAAGAAAATGGTCGCAATAGTCCCAGGCGTTCTTCAGCAGGTGGGTCACGAACACTACACAACGGGAGCGATCCTGGTGCGCCCACTGCCTGAGAAGCCCCAGGGTCTCGGCCTCCGAAACCGTATCCATGTTGGCTGTCGGCTCATCGGCGAAGACGACCTGCTGTGGTCCCACGAGAGCCCGCAGCACGCCGACGCGACTGCCTTCCCCAACGGACAGGTCGAGGGGGCTTCGCTGCAGGATGCGCTCCGGCGGCAGATCCGAGTCACGGCCGACGCGCAGGCGCTCGACCATGTCCCGGAACCATGCCGTGTCCAGCTGCTCGCCTCTCATCCAGGCGCGGAACTGGAGGTTCTCTTCCACGCTCAGATACGGAAGCAGCGCGGTCGTCTGGAAGATGTGCGCGAAATGGGCCTTGATGTGGTCGGCCCTCAGGGACTGTTGGCGGTACAGGCTGCTGTAGTCGGTCAGCGCACCGTCGCGATTGTGGACAATCGTGCCGCTGTCGGCGCGATCCAGCAGCGAGAGCATCGCCAGCAGGGTCGACTTGCCGCAGCCGGAGGGGCCGACTACGGCAAGCATCGAACTGACGGGGATCTCGATCACTTCGGGATCGCTGCCGCCATTGGCGCCGGAGACGAATGACAGACCGTTGTCGCGGCCATATTCCCTTCTGATGCCGCGCAAGCGGAACAGCCAGCCTGTCCCCGGATCTTTCGTCGCGGCATCGGGTCCACCTTTCTTCATGCGTCTCCCTCTCGCGTCCCATGTGTTCATCGTCCGGTCAGGAGACCGGGTAGCATGTCTGGTACTGTTCGCGTTGCCGCCCGATCGCGGCAACGACGCTATGGCATGTCGGCCAACGGCACCCAGGCGAACGACTGGTCGAGCATCGTGAACCAGATCGGCCGTTGTTCGACATCTTCCAGACGCACGATCGCGCTCCTGGCGGCTTCGAGCATCTGGGTGAACTCATCGTCGGACATCGTCTGGATGGACTCGTACGTCGTGCTCAGGAACGGGCTCATTTCCCGGAACGGGATGCCGTACTGGAGCTGGATCCACTCCATCGGCGTCTCCGGCTTCTCCCCGGGGATGTTCTCCGCGATCTGCTGCCAGGCATCCTGAAGCGCTTCCCGGTTGGACTGGCCCGGCTCGAACAGCCGCAGGAGCTGGTTGCGGCAGTCGGTCAGGTCCTGCTTCGAAACCAACTGCACCGGCCTGGTGACCGACCTGCCCTGCGAATCGTTGAGCAGCACCCAGCCGGGCTGGAACAGCTGGACCTTGTCCTTGATCAGGAATTCGAAATCCTCGGGGCTCTGGGCCTCCTTGGCGAGTTCGCGCAGCACCGCGGCGTCCACCATGAACGGCGTTGCTTCTTCGCCGATCACGCCGGCCGATTCCGTGGCCCCCGGCGTCTCCGGCACGATGGCATCCCACTCGCTGCCGCTGAAGGCGTTGGGGAGCTGGAGAATCATCGCCGAGTTGAAGCTGATCACGTTCTTCAGGAGTTCCCGGGTATAGGCTTCGGCGTTGCTGATGTCCTCGATATTCGGGCTCGTCTCGCGCAGGTTCGTGCGGCTGGGGAATGCCACGTTCGGCTTGGCATCCTTGATCACTTCGCGCAGCGAATCCGACTGGGCCTCGATGACGGGGAAGATTCGCTCCTTCAGGTCGGTCTCGAATGCGCTGATGGCCTGGCTCTCCTCTGCGCCACGAGGTGGGCGCCGCAGCCAGATCACTTCGAGAATCGGGTCCGTCTCTTTGATCAACTGCAGAAGCCGGGGAGACAACGCACCCTTGGCGTCGTTGTTGCCGGCGTCCCCGATCAGGATGAGGACATTGGTCTCGTTGGCTCGGGCCAGCGAAAGCGCACCTTCAAGGCCGGCGAACAGGGCTTCTGGGTAGTCGGCGTCGCCGGCTGCCGGCTCTTTCTGACTGTCGAGGAAGCTGTTCACTTCCTGGATGTTGGGCGTGAGGGCCTTCTGGTCAACGGGGGGCGTGTTCGCCATGTCCCGGTACACGACGGCGCCAAACCGCAACTTCATGTCCGTGTGCTTGAACTGCGGCGCGCTCTTCATGATCTCCCGCGAGGCGCGTGATACGGCCTGCAGGTACGGGCCCATGCTGCTCGTCGCGTCCACGACAAAAATGACATTGACATGGGAGACGCGACTCTTGACCCGCGCGGCCCGGCTTTCCAGCACCCCCGAATCTCTCTGGCCGGACTCGCCAACCACCTGAAGTCCGCCCTGCCAGCCCACGTGGGCGATCGCATCGCCCGGCCGCTGGTCCGTCAGGATCGGATACCGCCAGGCCGAGGCCGGCATGGACTTTTTCGACATCGGGTCGCCGAACAGCGGCTGGCTTGGCGCGCCGGTGTAGGCCCCCTGGGCCTGGGCCTGCTTCGCATAGATGTCCGCGCGCGTGGTGCGGGACGGGTCCGGCTCGAGCGCCATGCGCGTATTCCATTCCCCGAGGCGATTGCGCGGCACCCAGCCCACGATGCAGTCCTGAGGCCGGCCGTCGGGGATGTAGCGCCGGGTCCCTATGAGCGCCCAGCCCCACGATTCGTCGGGACGATCCCAGCGGTAGACGAACGAAAAGCGGCTGTCGAGCCCGGTCACCTTGCTGACTTCACGGCCCGTGGCGCTGGGGGCGGCGCGGGCCACCACCTTCATTTCCCGGAATTCCTCCTGATTGGGTACCTTGAACTCGCGCCAATCGTTCACGACAAACACTTTGCGACTGACCAGGTGCGGCGTCCGGTAGGGCTGGGAGCTCAGGACGAGGTCACTCGTGTCGACCCAGCCGACGACCTCATCGACCACCAGCGTGGTTGAGGCCATTTCCGACGACGTGCGGCACAGTTCGAGCCGCTTCGCTTCCTTGTCCTCCGTCAAGACACAGAACGACTCCAGGAAGGACAGTTCGGCGTGCGGCGCCAGCCTGACGCCCGTCCTGTCCGCATAGACAGGAACGCCGTCCTTCGCGGCATAGACGCGCCACCACTCCGCACGACGTGAAGCGACCCGCGGACCCATCTTGGCATCGTAGGCATCGTAGGACAGGGGCAACCGCACACCGCGTTGGACGGCCTTGTCCGCGGCGTGTCCGGCGCCCGGCATCAGGACGAACAGGAGGCAGACCATCAGGCCGACACGAAGCAGGGACGGAAGCGACCGTCGACTGCTATGGGTTTGTGAATTCACGCAATGCACGGGCAAACTCCTCGGGGTTGGCGACAATTCGGTAGTCTCCATGATGAGCCTCCACGAAACTCCGGGCCACGCCACTCTTCTTCTTTGCGAAACTGGATTCGCTGAAATCAACTTCGATGACGCTGAGCGCGACCTCATCCGGGTTGAACGGAGGGATGGCGCCCAGCCAGAGCTTGTAGAGCACCGGCTCTGATGGAATGACGTAGACGATCCTGCTCCGCGAGTTCGGATACCGCGGGTCGATCTTCCGCGATTCTTCGGCCGCCCATTTCAGGCTCCCCGCGCTTTGCGGGACAGCCTGGGGCGAGATGCGAAATTCCCGCAGCGTCCCGGCGGCTCCCGCTGCCGGGAAGACGGAGCGCTGTTCCTCCTGGGCGACGCCGATCATCAGCTTGTCGCAGGCCCGCCCGCCCTCTGCCAGCAGTTCCTGGATAGAGCTTCGCAGCTCCTCCCAGGCTGGGCCCAGGGACTGGCACGCTTCGATCAGCAGCAGGACACCCGGCTTGCGTTTTTCAAAAATCAGCTTCCACTGCGGATCCATCGGCACGAGCCTGCCGCCGCGAAAACGCACCGGCAAATTCCTCGTTTCGAAGTCTTCCAACTCCACGGGGGCCAGCGCGCTGAGGGCGAGATTGCGAACGGTCGCGTCGATGTCGTCGAGGACAATTTCCCCTTCGGCGGGGAATCCCTGGGGCCACTGACCCTGGCGAACCATGCTCGAGTCACGGAATCCAGGCAGGACCGAAACGCTTGGATGGGTTTGCGGGGACGCCTCCGCCGCGATCCGATAAGGGATCACGGCCGGAACGCGGCGGGCGCGGACGGCGATGGCAAGCTCGCTGTCCTTGGCGGCAGCCGGCCACGCAAGGTCCAGCGCCGCGCTGGACCGGGCATCGACACTGTCGATCGAGACGATCTCGAACATCGAATCGGCTTTCGCTTCCAGCTTGACCTCGAACCGCCGCCCGACCTGGGCGCGGATCGGTTCGCCCCTGCGACAGGGGAGGGTGAAGGGATCGACAATGTCCTTGTTGAGGCACTCCGCCCGGGGGAAGTCGACCGTCGCGCGATCCGGGAGAGGCGTCTTGTCGAGATAGGCGCCAGCCGCTTCAATGGACAGGCGCCGCTGGACCTGTTCCGGCTCCATCACGATGGTCAACGAGTCCTGGTTCACGAGCGGGCGGTAGCCGGGTGCCCGGATGTTGCACATCGAGGCCGGGAACAGCGGATCGGCGATACCCGGGCCTTCCGCCACCCAGTACCACAGGCGCATGGTGCCGGGCGCACCGTCCGGGTCCGGTGTCAGGAGCGCATTCCGGGAGCTTCCCTCGAGGACCGCGCCACGAACAGCACGGCTGCCGACGTTGCTCACGATGCGAATCGGGTCGCAACGCAGGTGGCGCGCCACATCGATCCTGATGTCGCGCCCCTCGGCGAGGGTGTCGCGCAACGCCGCAAAACTGCGACAGGATTCGGCGCTCGGCCGAAGACCGATGCCCGTGAACTGGCCGAGGTCGAGCGCGTCGTCCGTGCCGGTCGATGGAAACGGATCAATCCCGCCCAGAAGTTCCTTCGCGAGGGAAAGGGGCCGCAGAAGCCGCCACTGTTCCGTGCGTGTCTCGGCTCCCTTGGGAATGGCGCAGATGTCGAATTCCGCGGCGGGACCGAGGCCGAATGCCGGCAACACGAATTCAACGGTCGGGTGGATCTCGAGATGAGCACCTGAAAATTCGTACTTGAGCCTGCCGGCCTGGATCGTCTGGCGCCAGACCAGGCGCGAGAATGCCGGTGCCGGCGGCTGCGACGCCGGGTATTGCCGAAGTTCGAGAATGCCGAGTTCGGCCAACGCGTGAAGACTGCCCTGGTTTACAGACACGAAGTCGACGAGAAACGACTCCTGATTGTTCCAGGGCCCCTCGTCGGGACCGGGTTTCGGCAGATTGGTCAACCGGCACCATAGGGGAACGCGGACGACAACGCCGCCTTTGTCTGCACCGGGCGGACCCACCTCAACCTTGTCAACCTGGACCGGATGGGGCGAGTCGGATTTCATGTCACGCATTGTCGCTTGTAGTTCGCAACGCCCGCCTGTGCCCGACCAGTCCTTGATGGTGAGCGTCAGGGCTCTGTCCTGGGGCGTTACACTCAGGGCGAGCCAGATGACAGGTATATCCGTTTGCCTGTCGACCACGGCCTCACGCAGGTAGCAGTTGCTCCACAAGACATCGGCGTTGATCCAGGCCTTTTCCCAATTCCTGACGAAGAGCTGCATCTTCGCGGCGTCGGGGGCTTTGGCGCCCTTTGGATATGACAGGACGATGCGAGCCGTCGCGATCCGCGATTCCGCGGCGTTCTGGGGAGCCGCCGGATCTGGAGCGGCGACCGCCGCACTGTAGACCAGTGTCGTGTCGCTACCCGAGAGCTTCAGTTGCCCGGGTGGCGGGCCCAAATCCTCCGAGTTGTATCGGCTGGGAGGCATCAAACTGTCGGGCCTTACCTCGCGGATGTAGACCGTGTGCCCGGTGTTCCACGGCAGAGGTGTTGCCCTCGGCGGGTCCTCCGCCGACAGTGACGCGGATGGGCGTGAGCACAGGGCCCCCGCCAGGACGGCAGCCGCGAACAATACGCGCTCTGCGCGGCGGCCCCGACACTTCCGAATAGGCAACGGCGGCATGAAGCAATCAGCCATGGGACACTACCTGGATCAGTCGGATGAAACGACGATGACCCCGCAACCATTCGACTCCGGGGAGTCCAGGAGTTGGGGCTGGTTACCGGAAAATGAAACAGCAACACAAGTCCTGAAGCCGGGCGCGGCCTGATCGATCTTGCTGGTCCAATAGCGCAGGGTCGTCCGGACGGCCAAAGCCTGCAACGTACAGCAGGGCGTCTGTTGGTCCGGGCACGCGGCCAGGTCTCTCAGTTCGAGCAGCTCGGTGGGCGTCGGCAGGCGCCAGTTCGTCCGGTCCTGCTCGGCACTCGTATTCGCCACATTGATGCGATCGGCGGCTTCCTCCCAGGTCACCCCACCAGGTCCCACATCGAGATTCTTGTACAAACGGCTGCCACTGTAGGCGATCCGTGCCGCTGCATCGTCAGCCGGCATCGCGTCGTCGCGGCGGATCGGGGCCGTCTGGCGGAGGACGCCGTCAGGCACTTCGACCGTGATCTCAAGTTCGAGTCCGACGCCCACTTCTTCATTTTCTCTGGAGTACTTGCAGAACACGCGCCCCCGCTGGAGCGTGGGGGCGGCCCCACCCGTTTCCCCATAGCGGCTCAGGCTGATCCAATCCTCGAGCGAGGGTGCGTCGATGTAGGCTGCTGACACGTGACGGTACGTCTTCAGGGCATTCCCGCGGAGGCGGCGGAAGAGCTCCGGCAGCTTCGCGTTCTGGACCGTGACTGCGACGTTGTCTTTGTCCAGCTTCCGGGTCATTTCTTCGGCTGAGCCCGGGAGCAGCTGCACCGTGCGCCGGGCGAGATGGTTGTTGAATGCGGCTTCGGCCGCAGCCCGATCCTTCCCGGCATCCAGGCAGCGGCTGTCGATCTCGTGACCGTCTTTCTTCAACGCGTCGATCCGCGCCTGCTGGTTCGGCAACGTGCCCAGAATAAGACGCTGTTCGTCTTCGGCCTGGCGGAGTGCCTTGTGGATCTCGGCCATGCTCTTTCCCGCCCGGGCGACTTCGGCCTTCCAGAGATCGGTCGATGACCGGGCATTGAATTCCCGGAGGCGATGCGCGGCCTCGGTCAGCCAGGGCCTGGCTGCAGGGTTTTCGGCCAACCGCGTGAGCGCGGGGACGACTTGGCTGGGATTCGATGGATCAAAGATGATCAACGGGCGCGACATGCGCGCATCGGCACACTGCTGTTCCGCATTGATCGGGAGCTTCTTGTTATCAGTCAGGATCTGTTGCACGGCGCAAATCTGGATCACGCGCAAGCTGTCAGTGCCGACATCCAGGATGAACGGTTCGTCAATGAGCCGGAACTGACGCGTACGTTTGTCCACGATGTTCTGTACGAACTCTTGCACGTGGTTATCCGGTCCCACCGTCTCTCGAAGCACGTTGTCGCTGACAACCGCCAAGGTCCTGACGTCCAGATTGAGTATCTCCCACGCAAGCGAGTCGGTGGCGCAGGCGAGCTCCTTGGGCGAATGGGCTGCGCGCTCTTCCGGGGAAATCGCGCGGCACGCCGTAATCAACCAGTATGACCGGCGGTCCAGAATCGCAGCCTTCAGGGCAGCGCCGGCGGCATCCTCCTGCGACCGGAGGCGGGCCAGAGTCCGCTCGCCCGTCGTGACGCGCGCGCGAGTCGTCTCCAGCGTCGACTCCGCGGCTTTCTGCTCCGCAAGGTTCCGGATCTGCGCCCCCGCGTTGAATTCCCAAGCGGTCCGTGCCCGCGCGCGCTGCACGGCGAGTCGATCCAATTGCACCCGCCAGACAACGCTGTCGTCCCGCGCTTCAGCGGCCACCCGCCGGAACGCGGCTTCCATGTCCGCGCGGCTGGTGAGCAAGGGGAGTTGGTCCAGGGCCCGTTGCAGCTTCCCAAGCGCGGCTTCAGTGCCCAGGCCTTTCAGATCGATCCAGTCGTCCGTCTGCGCGGGAACGGGAGCAGGTGCGGAGTCGGCGATGGACGCGAGGGTGGGTATCAATGCCAGTGCGAGCAGCAGGAGCCAACGACGATGAATGCCCCGGCGCGACATGCTTGCCGCGCGGTGGTCGTCGTCATTGGTCGGGGTGGTGTCTCCAGCCCTTCGGCTCATCGGGGCCGCATACACGGGCACATCCTCCGCTGGCACGACAGGTCCAGCGCGAAGTGGGCCGTGGCGCGCGAACATCTTTATCTGTGAACGAAGCGATACGCAGGGTGGTGTCGACACCTTCGAAGCATCCTAGCCGAAATCAGGAGACGGTGTCCATGGCTTTCTCCGCGATCGGCGCCTGTTGTAAGTCGTGGGATCGACATGTGGCATAACGATGCGGCTTCACCGCACTCGTCAACTCAATGACGCTGGACACCGCGACAGGCACATGTTAGGCTCCCGCGATCGGGGAAATCTCGGCGCTGGGCCTCGAGTTTACATGAGCGATTGCATCTTGTTTCCGGCGCCGATGTTTCGTATACCGGGCCGAATTACCTACTGCTTCAGGCCGCCCGCGACGGTGGCCATCGAAGGTGCCGTCGTGCGTAAGCATTTGCTAGCGGCCATATTCCTGGCGGCTCTTCTGCTCTGTGTTGCGGTCGCCGGTTGCGGCCGAGGGCCGAGTCCATGCCCTTCCCAGCAGCGCGTGCTGCAGGCCTTTTCCGCTGTCGCTGCGCCCAAGGATTCGGTCACCGGCAACCTGCAGTTTGATCTCTACATCGACGATTCGCAGTCGGTGGCGGGCTTCGTTGCCGGCGGCTCCAGCAGCTACCTCGAGGTGATGGAAAAGCTCCTGCGCCACAGCGAAACCGCCGGCTACACGCGACAGGTTTACCGCGTTTCCGATCCGTCGGCGCCGGTTCGTGATTTGACGCGCGGCATCATTCTCAATTCGTCGTTCTACACAGGGAAAGAAACGCCCCTTCGGCGTCTTCTCGACGTGATCCGAAAGCGGAACGCACCCGGTCGTATCGCGCTCGTGGTCAGCGATTTGGTCCAGTCGGAGAACCTCGAAGACCAGCAGAGCCTCGTGGAATCGCTGCGGCTCCTCGCCTCACCTGACTCGAAGACCTCGGATAAGTTGCAGATCAGCCTGCTTGCCTTCAAGTCGCAGTTCCGCGGCTCCTACTATTCCGAGACGTCCAGGGGCCTGTCCTATCCCCTGTCAATCTCAGGAGCCCGGCCCGGCACCGGCCGGCCGTTCTATCTGTTGGTGATCGCTTCGTCGCAAGCCACCCTGGAGGCCTTCCAGAAATACGTCCTGCGCGGGATTGGTGAGGAAGCCGTGTTTGCCCCGTCGAAGCCGGCGTTCGACATCACGTCCGTCAAGTTCAGCCCTGATAACCAGCCCAAGCGAACCATGTGGAACAGCATGAAGGATCCGGAGATGTTCCCGGCCGGCAGTGAGTCACCGCGCGGTTTCCGGGTGGCTTTCATGGAGGGAGAGGCAATCAAGCCGGGCACGGCGGAATTGCGTCTCCAATGCGCGCTGAAGTCGTCGCTGCCCATCATCGCGCTCGACCAGATTCAATACAAGATGGAGATCGTTTCGTTCGTCAAGGAGCGGCAGCGCGCAACGCCGCAACCCGCGAACGGACGCGTCACGTTCGGCGATTCGCTTGCCAACGGCCGGTTGCGGATCAACTACGCCATCGATGTCCCTGAGCCGCAGACGTGGGACGTGTACCGCGTCCAGCTGTCGCCGGGTGCCGGAAACCTGGGTGTTCCCGAGTGGGTCGAGGCGTGGAGCACGGAATCCGACGTGAATCCCTCGCAGGGCAATCGCACTCTGCACTTTTCGCAATTCGTGGAGACCCTGGTGCGCGCCGTCACGGAGCGGGTCAGGGCCTCCGATCAATACGTCCTCATAGGGAGCAGGCGCTGATGGACAAACTGCTGCTGTTCTGGATGATCAATCCTCCCCACCCGGAGATGGAAGTGGAGGCCTGGGGCCCGTTTAGGGCGTCGATGGCCGGCTGGCTGGTGTTGATGGTTCTTTTGATGGTCGGGGTGATCGGCGCCTTTTACTTCATCCACTCCCACCGGCTGAAGATCCATTTTCCCACGGATGTCTTCCGTCCCTACACGCCCCTCAAGTGGCTTTGGCTGACCCTGATTCCGGGTGTGGTCCTGTTTCTGGCCTACCGGCACAATTACCTGGTTTCCTTCCCGGACGCGCCGACGTCCTTCATCGGACGGGCCGTGGGGCTGGCGATCTGGGGCATGTTCCTGACGTTCGTGTTTTCGGTCCTTGTCATGGCGTTTCCCTTCATGACGCCTGCCAAGTTCCGTTACCGCCCGTTTGCCATTGTGTACCGGCGCCGCAGGGCCCAGTCGTGATGCCGCGAGAAGGAGCCATTCGATGAACTATCTCATTTGTGCCGGTGGGTCGGGCGTGCGGGTGCTGGAGTCCATGATCCATCTCTGCGCGATGGGACTCGGACCGGACGAGCTTCGGGTACTCGCAGTTGATCCCGACAACGCCAACGCCTCACGGGTGAAGGCGCTCATCGACAACTACCAGGACGTCCGAGGTCGGTTGGACGGAAACACCGGCCCGCGCCTGAAGCTGTTTCACACGAAACTGAACCTGTTCGATGTCGCCGACGCCACCAAGGGGCTGAAGGTCTGGAGCCCGGTCAATGCCGGCGGGACGCTCCAGGATCTCCTGGGCTACGGCAATCTTCCCGAGGCGACACAGGACATCGCTCATCTCTTCTTCACGAAAGATGAGCTGGGCATGGACCTTTACCAGGGATTCCGCGGCCATACCGCCATCGGCGCCGCCGCGATGTCGATGGTCACGCTCTTCAAGGACAAGCAACCGTGGGAGAAGTTCGCCAAGGATCTCCAGGACGACCTCAGGGTCGATGCCGGGGCCAGGGTCTTCATTGCGGCCTCTGTCTTCGGAGGCACGGGCGCGTCTGCGATTCATCCCCTGGCGCGGTTCGTCCGCAAGCTGGCGGCGGAGAATTCTGACCGGCTTCGTATCGGTGTCGCGGCACTGGTGCCGTATTTCAGCTTCCAGACCGATCGCCCCAGCACCACCGATGAGCGCTCGATGTCGGAGCAGGAGAAGAAGCGGGAACGGGAAAAGGCCCTGGCCGTCAGGGCCGAGCAGTTCCCGCTCGCCACCTATTCCGCGGCGCAGTATTACCAGCATCTGCGGAGCAATGACGACTGGGACTTCACTTCCATGTATTGGATGGGCGACAGCAGCCAGATGAAAGTCCCCTTTGCCCTCGGCGGTGCGGAACAGGCCAATCCGCCGCATTTCGTCGACTTGCTGGCGGCTTTGTCGGCACTCGGATTCTACGTGCGCCGGCCGGAGAAGGCGGGCAGCCGGGGCGCGTGCTACTACGCCGGGCCGCGCCAGCGCGTGGAGCCTGCGCTGGGGCGCACCAACATCCTTGACTGGGCCGACCTGCCCCTGGCCGGACTGCAGAAGGACGCCGTCCGGCGCGACCTGCTTTCCGCGTTTGTCGCCGGTGTGGCCCATCTCGGCTTCTGCCGGCCGTTGCTGAACAACCCGGGACTCAACCAGCAGCCCTACTGCGTGCCTTGGTATTTCAAGCGGTTCATGGGGCGGCAGGAATCACTGACCACCCAGGGAAATGACGAAGCGATGCAGAAGCTGACCGAGTATTTCAGCGTGCACATGTTCCCCTGGTGGAATCAGGTTCTGGAGCCGGACAATGTCCGGCTGTTCAATCGGCGTGCGATCCAGATCGACGACGAGAAGAATCTGCACATCGACCTCAGCCGGTTGGCCAATGTGCTCTTTCCAGACGACCCATCCAAGATCACGGCGGACGCGATCGATCGGTTCTTCACCGACATGGTGGAGGTTCCGCTCGACAGGACGGCCGGCAAGGGCACGGGAGCGTACCTCACGCTCTTGTCCCAGGCATCCGACCGCTTCGTTGATCGCGAATACGTGAAACGCATGACCACGGAGGACCGCAGTGCCTGAGCGATTTTTCCTCAATCCGCTGAAGGAAAGTGGTTGCGTACTCGGGGCTCCTGCGGAGGGCCAGTGGACGGGCGATGAGATCAGGAAGGACTTCCTGATCAACTACTCGCAGGACATCGACCTGGGCCGCAGGGGGACCGGCAGCCCGGGCGTTCCCGAACTCGACCTGCGCCGGGTGCACAACGTGCCTTCGGTGTTCGCGCGCCCGATCCAGTTCAGCCAGGCGTTGGCGGATATCAACCACCCGCTGCACCAGACAGTCCAGTCGCAGTGGCGGGGACTGCTGGCGACCTTTGCCCTTCGGCAGAGCATCGGCGCGTACATCCAGCCGTCATTGTTCGAGGTGCCCGCGGTTCCCGAGGCGGCGGCCGCGACCGCGAAGGACAGGAATCTGAACGTCATCCTGAGAAACCAGCTGCCCCAGCCGTTCGGCGACTGGGAAAAGTGGTGGGTCTTTCGCTGTGCGGGATCGCTGATCGGGGCCACGTCCCCGTGGACCATCGTCTACACACCTGCGGAGTATCGTGTCCCGGACACCATTCCCTGGCGGGATGCGGACGGCCTCTTCATGGATCCCATCCGCTTCTTCGACCCGGAGGGTCAGCATGCACCCAACCAGTTGTTGGCCATGCTCTCCCAGTGGGTCGAGCAGTTGCTGGTTGCATTCGGCGATACAGGTCTCCCGGCCTGGGGGTTCAAGGACAGCCTGAAAGACAAGGCCTCCAGCGTGCGGCTGGCCCTGCAGTGGTGGAAAGATGACCTGAAGCACTATGTCGATCCATCGATGGGCGCGGTGGAGACCATGCCGGCCTCCGCGATCGACCTCGACCCTCGGCCCTATAAGCCGTTCCTGACCGCTCTCGTGGGGCCCGCCGGCGACGGCGCCCAGCCCGGGGATCTCCTGGCTGCTACAGACCATGACATCGATCTGATCGTGTTCTCGAAGAAGGGGATCCCGGCCGGGACCCGGGTGCACGGAGCGGTCTTCAGCGGTGACGTGAACCTCGAACGGCTCGAGAAGTCAGGCATCGGGCCCAAGGGCTGGAAGACACAGAGCGGCAAGACGGTCGATGTGCCGTACCGGGTCATCGAGGATGCGTTCTTCAGCTCGAAAATCCTGGAGATCGGGCTCGAACCCACGGCCCTGGAATGCGGCAGCTCGAAGTACGCCCTGCCCCTGACAGCGGACTTCTTCCGGTTCTTCAGCCTCAGGACGCTTGCCGATCGCAGGGAAATGTTGACCGTGCGCGAGGACAACAACGAGGTCCATGTGCGCCTGCAGATCCCGCTGCGCAATGGGGGCAGCCTCAGGGCGGAGAAAGTCTACAACCGCGACAGTATCGCGAAGCTGCCGGGGATTCCGGTCCCCGTCCTGGCGGTCTGGCCGGACTTTGGCGTGGAGGACTGGGTCGAGAACTATGCCGCGTTCGGCGCCGAGCCCCATCCCCGGGGTGAAGTCAAACTGTTGGCGGCGCCCATCCTCGAGGACGGGACGGTTCTTGACCGGACGATCGAGGAGGGCACCCAGGATCATCCGCGGCAATCCGCCTGCCGTGTGTGGCGGGCGGAAAAGCCCGTGATCGGATTTGCCTTCTACCAGCGGGACGCCAAGGGCGAGTCCGCGTTGGGCGTCGTCATTCGTGACCCGATCAGCCCGCCCAAGGCTGTCCAGCAGCTGAAGCAGTGGGATGTCGGCATCGATTTCGGCACGTCCAATACCCAGGTGACGGTCAAGGCCCAGGACGAGTCTCCGCGCCCGTTGCCGTTCAAGCGCCGGACCCTGGTCCTGACGTCCGCGCCTGAAGCGAACATTCCCGTCGTGACGCGAAACCTGTTCCCGTGCACGAAGGACCTCGAGCCGTCGCGGCCGCTTCCCACCGCGCTGCGCATTGCGGACGCCACCCGGTATCCCGAGTCCGGGATGGACACCAAGTGGGCGGAACTCAACTTCGGTCCTGAGCGCAATTTCTTCGCGACCAATCTCGTGGCCAACGTCAAGTGGGGTACTCCGGGAGCGCCCGCCGGCGATGACTCGATCAAGCAGTACCTCACAGGCCTGTTGCGGGCCGTCCTCTGCGAGGCGAGGGCCGAAGGTGTCGGCCAGCTCAATTTCCGGTGGTCCTATCCGCGGGCGCTGCCCCTGGGCTCGTACGGCCGCATGGAGAATTTCTGGAACACGGTCGCCAGCGCCATCGATGCGACGAAGGCCATCAGGCTCGGGACGCCGGTCAGCATGACGGAGTCCGAAGCCGTGTGCCGGTACTTCCGGACCCAGCCGCTGGCGGGGCTGCCCGTCGATGCCAACTGTCTCTCGGTGGCCATCGATGTCGGTGGTGGCTCGTCCGATGTGGCCTTCTGGCTGGCGGGGCAGCTCGTCGATATCTCCTCGTTCAAGATCGCCGCGAACGACATCCTGGTTCCGGCGGCGCGTTTCCCCGGGTTCGCCGAGCAGCTGGCGACGGCCTGCGGAGCGTCCGGCGTTGCCGTCGAAGCGCTCATGGAGCGCCCGGGCGTGGTGATCAATGCGCTTCTCACCCAGGCCAAGGATCCCCGCAAGCAGGCCTGCGACCTGCAGCGGCCGGGAGCGCACCCGATGGTGCGCGCCCTCTTCGCTCAGTTCGACAGCGGACAGGCGCCGTGGCTTCCCGTCCGGAGCGCCATCTACCTCTTTTTCATGGGCCTGACCTACTATGCCGGGCTTCACGCACGCGACATCGTGAAGAGGCACAAGGATGTCGGGGGCGCGGCCGACAACGGCGGCGGCGGTGCGGTGCCCGGAGGCCCGGCCGTCGTGTGGCACCAGAAGCAGATCGGGCTGTATTTCGGAGGTCTCGGTTCGTCACTCCTGACGTGGATCACGGCCAATGATGCCCTGCTGCGTGAAGTGCTGGAGTTTTCATTCCTGAAGGGCCTGACCCTCGATTTCCCCGACGGCGCCAACTTCGACATCAAACCGTCCGGCGTGGCGATCGACCCGACCGGCACCGAAAGGCCCAAGGAAGAGGTCGTCATGGGCCTGATGGCTGACCTGCCACTGGGCAACCGGAACGCGGCAGCCCAGGTGAGGGAATTCGACACGTCCTCGATCTTGTGTGAGATCGGGTGGAAGGACGCCCAGGGCAAGCCCGTGGATTGGTCACACCGGATGACGGCGGAGAGGTTCCGCGAGATGAAGGCGCCGCGCAATCACGACAGTGGCTACATGGCCCAGTTCCTGGGCAATGTCCTGCTCAAGAAAGCCGGAAGCCTCGTGGTCGACGACAAGGGCCTCAGTGGACTGGAAATCGACGGGGCGCAATTGCAGAACCTGATCGCGCAGTCTTCCGAAGGGGACCAGACGGTTCTGCAGCCGGTATTCGCGTTTGAGCTCAAGACGATGATCGATCAGTACCTGAGGACCGCCAACCGCTGACGTCGTGCCGTGACATGACGTTGTTTGCCGTGGCATCCGCGTCTTCCTCCGTGAGGGGGAGCGCTACGTTGGGCCGATGACGGCGGCCTCCGGGCGTCCAGCAATCGAGGAATCATGTGGCCCCCTAAGTTCGACATGGTCACCGTGGGCATCATCGTCGGGGGCGTCCTCGTGATCGGGGCTATCGCCCTGTTGTTCCTCCGGCCATCGCCGCGGGCGCGGGGACGATCCCGCGAGCGTCAATCGTCATCGGGGAAGAAACAGCGACGCGGCAACGGCAAGTCGAAGACCGTCGCGGTTGAAGGGAACGACTACGGCGCCTTTTCGATTCCGATGCCGCCGCCGCCCGGCCCGAAGACCACCGAACCCCATCCCATGACCGATAGCCTTCAGGATCGACGGCCCCCGAAGGGGGGCCAGCAGAGCAACCGGTCGCCCTCCCGGCCACAGCAGTCGCCGGAGCTTGTGCTCGAGAACAACGATGCGCCGACGGTCGCCCCTGTCGTGACGCTGGATGACCTGTCAAGCCGGCTGACGATCGTGGAAAGCCATGTCGGGTTGACCGGTCTGGAATCCTCGACCTGGTGGGAGCGGTTGGGCCGGTGCCGTCGCCAGGCGCCCCGCATCCAGATTCCGCAGGGTATGGAACAGGCCGAAGCCAAGCTGCTCGCCATCGTCAACCAGTGGTGGACGCTGCCCGCGCGCGAACGTCGAGATCTCGAGGGTATGGCCCAGGCCATCGACCTGCGGGTGTTCTTCTGCGACACGCCCGAACTCAGCCGGGAAATGGGCGATGTCACCCGGCGGGAAACCACTTTCATCCGCGCGGAACTGGGCGGATGGCTCTGTGTCGAAGCCGAGCCGGGCCTGTTGATGGCGGTGCCCGCTGACGTGATGTATTTCCGCAGTGACGTCGCATTCGCCCACATTGCCCGCCTGTTCGAGCGCAGCGGCAACTACGAGGAGCCGCTTGGTTTCGAGCGGGTCTATCGTGCCTGCCGGCTGCGGTCGGCCGGTGGAGCCGGCGACGCGTACCGCATTCCCGGCAACGACAGCGAGCGCGGGTTCCTGGTTCTCCGTGGTGGGGAATTTCCCGCACTTCACGGGCCACCGAAATTCGACGACTGGTTTGACGCGCGGGAGGCGCCCAATGAGCCGATCCCCCTGCTGCGTCCCTTGCAGGCCAGGATCGATGGTGTCGTGGCCGAGGTTCAGGTGATGCTGCGCCGGAGCGCCGACGACGAGCGGGGGACTTCGCGCCCAGTTCTGGATGAGCACGGAAACAAGCTCAGCGAGATTCGCGAGAGCATCGACGCCCTGGTGCGTCAACTCAATGGACTGAAGGCCGAGGTGGAAGGGGCCCGGGGAGCCCAGGCGGCGGCCGAAGCCCTCAAGGTCGAAGTCGCTGCGCTCAGGCAGGAATTGGTCGTCCTGAAGCAAGTAGCCGCAAAGCCGGCCCCGCCGGTCGCGTCCAACCCCGTCAGCGCGCGCCTGCCCCTTGTGAGCGGCGCCGAACCTGCCGCGCCGGTGGCCAAACCGGTCCAGCCTGTCCAGCCGGTCCGTGCGGCGGCGCCGCCGGCGCCGCCACCGCCACCGCCGCCACCACCGCCAGTGGTGCAGAAGCCTGTTACAGCGCCACCGGAGTTGAGTCGGCCGCGTCCGTTGGCGCCGGTTTCCGAACAGGCGCCAACGGCCGTGCCTGCGAATGATCGCCGCGGTGTCGAGGACCCGGACCAGATCGTGTCCGGAGTGCTTCAGGCGACTCTTGCCCGCGTGTCTGCGGCAGGCGTCGAGCCGGATTACGTCACGCGCCTCGCGGCTTCGGCCGACGACCTCCAGGTCGCCCTCGGCAGCGTCGCAGGCGGTTGGCGGGCCGAGATCGTGCACCTGAGCATGGTCCCGCGGGAACAGGTGGCCGAACTGCAGTTGCATCGGGGGGTCGGGCCGGTCGCGGGACATCCCGGCGGTGGCCTGAGGTGTTCCGTGTGCGAGGGCGAGATCTTCGAGGGGTCCTATGTCGCCCAGTTCGCCATCCTGGCCGAGTCCGGCGACGGCAGCGATGCCAGGTTGTACGTCCCTCTGGGTCTGTTCATGGGATCGGCCTATCGCAAGGGCTATCAACACCTGGTGGCGCAAGCGGACGGAGGTACCGTCACCGGCGTTGCGCAGGGTGCACGGCTTCGCCGGCAGCCCCGCGGTGACTATGTCGTGTTGTCGAAGATGCAACTCGTGCTTGGCGTCAGCGAGCAGTGACCGCGAGGCGGGAACGGCAGGATTGGGTGGAATGGTGGAGCAATCGACAGACTTCAAGGCTGATCGCATCGGTGCTGGCGAATCCGCTCGTTACCCCGCGCGCCGGAAACCGGGTCTCGGGGGCTGCACGGCCGCTTGCGCGCTTTCAATCCTCCTGATTGCGGTGGGGATCGGCATACCAGTCACAGCGGCCGCCCAAAGCATTTACGCCGTACAGCCGCGCCTGTCGTGGCGGCTGGTGGGGTCTCCAGGCGTTGCCGAGCAAACGTTGGAACTGCGCGTGCACGTCGCCAGCGGGGAATGGGAGAAGTCGGGCACTGCCGATTTCACGGTGCCCGCCTCCGTCGCAGCCCGCAACGTCCAGCGAGGCGCTTTGCGTTTCACCGCCCGCGGCGATACGCTCTATATGTCCGTCAGGGTTTTAGCGGACAACCAGAATGACATCCGCTTCAAGGGTAAGCTCGTCCTGCGCGCCAAGTACGACTACGCTGTTACCCTCTCCGACAATTTCTACATTCCGGCCATGGCGGTTCAGGGGCCGATTGCGCTCCCGATCTACGTCCGCGAGGACCCGTCATCACCGAACGCGACTCTCGTGATCAGCCCCACGATCGACGCACGCCGCATCGCCGACGGCTCCAAGGCAAAGCTCAGCCTGACGATCACGGGCTGGACGCCGCGTGGGCCGCTCCCGACCGAACTGGATCTCGGCAAGGGCAGCGGGGTGCGAACGCTGGAAATCGAGATCGAGCGGCCGCCGCGCCAGCTCGTGGACTACGTGGCGGGGGCATCCCCGGGTGGGGCGGTCGCGGTCGCCTTGTCCGTCAATGACCGCCGCGGCCGGGTCGTCGAATTCCAGAGCGAGCCGGTGGTTGTGGCGCCGCAGGCCGCTTCACGCGCGCCGTTCATCGCGACCATGGGCGCTCTCGGGGCGGCCGTGCTGCTCGGCACCGGGGTGCGCGCGATGCGCAAGCGAGGGGCATCTGCGCGCGTCGCTGCCAGGCCCTCCGCCGTGGCTACCCCTCCGGCATCGCCTGCGCCCTCACCGCCGGCAGCGACCGCCGCACCGGCACAGGCCCCGAAGCCGAAGTCGGGTGCGAGCGGCACCACTACGCCGCCCGCGGCGGCCAAGCCCGCGAAACCGGCGGAACCCGCGGCCAATGCGACGCCGCCGGTCGCCGAGATCAGGAAGTCGGACGGGCGAGACGTCGCGGCGACGGGTATTACCCGCGACGACAAGGCACGGGCCGACGCGACCCCGAAGCCTGCGCCGGAACTCCCGGAGAAGCAGGAGAAGCTCGGCGCCGTCCCGGTTTCCGGCGCCGCGACGATGGATGCGGACACGGGGGCTCCCGAGTCGCCGCGCCCGCCTGAGGATGAGATCCCCATCGACCCCCTGCTTCTCGAAGCCGTGTGCGCGGCCATGGCTGTCTGCGCCGCGCCCGGCGGCCACGAGGCCGGGGAAGACGTGTCCGCCTGGCATCGCCGGATCATCGCCTGCCGGGACGCCGTGAACGTAGCGCTGACGCGCGCATCGCGCCCCGAGGAAGCCAGGATCGTCCACGTCATCTCCCAGGGTTTCATTGATCGCAATTGGAAGACAGAGGGTGTGGAGATCCATCGGGGCGTGAATCTCAATGTCGGCGAATTGCAGCTGCCGCATTGCCCCGTGTGCGAAGATGCGCTGCAGTTCCACGAGCGGGCGCAACTGTTCCTGCTGGTGGAGGGTGCGCAGTCCAGCAATGCCCTGCTCCTGCCGCCGTTCCTGGGCGAGTATCTTGCGCCCAAATACCCGAAATGTTACGCGAGGCTTTCCAACCACGGCGTCGAGGAAGGGTTCATCCACGGGATCCAGCGCCCGGCGATCCTGCGTGCGTCGGTGAATTCCCAGAAGAAGCTCTATGTGGTGAACCGTCGCATGGAACTCGATCTCGAGATCTGAGACGCCGGGCTCGACTGACGGAGATCGGGATTGAAGCTACAGTCGCTGCGCCGGCCGTTCGTTTGGCGCGATTGATCGGTGGAAGGGGACAGCATCATGAAGTGGTCAACAATTGCGCGGCGCGTGCAACGATCAGACGAAACGGTCGACGATGGGCCCGACCGCCGCGGTCAGGAGTGGAGCGACGACGGGGACTCGGGGCAGAACGTTGCCGTCGACCAGTACGAACCTGTCTCCGCAGGCCCCGACCGACTGGCCATCATGCAGGAAGCTGTGGACGACACGAAGGCGGACGTCCACCAGCTGCGGGCCGTCCTGGATCCGCTGCGCCCGCAGGTCGGCAGGGTGGTCGATGACCTAGCCGTTCTCCAGAAGCGGGTGACCGAGGATGCGGCTAACGCCGAGACGGCGAGCGCCTGGAACCGTGCGCTGATGGGCCGGGCCGGCTTCGCAGGCGTCGCTCCGGGCATGTCCCCGGAGGAGTGGGCCCTCGTGGCTGCGTCAAACCGGCGACTCGAAGAGCCGGAAATTCCGCTGAGCGCGCTGACGAGCTTCCTGGCGGAATTCGGGATGGCGGTCGTTCGCGTGTCCTGTGAGTCGACGAGCTCGGGGCGGCTGCGCCTGCAGCCCACGTCCAACTTCCATGACGGATTGAGCTGGTTCTATTGCAGCCTCGACGCGCAAGCCGTCGCGTACCTGGTCCCGCTGTCCCTTTCCGGGATCGTGGAAGACGAAATCAAGGCGATGTCCCTGGCGTTCCGCGGCGCCGAGCGCGCGGCCACGTCGTCCGGGTCGTCCGCGGGCCGGGTCATGCGGGCCTGCCGGATGTCCTGCACCAGCGACGCGGATGGCATTTATGAGATTCTGCAGCCGGGAGCCCTGGCCCAGCCGCAGGCAGACGACGCAGGCGCCACGCGTCCGCCCACTTGGACGGCAGGCGCCAGCCCGGCTTCCACCAGCACGGTCGCGCCTCGCGAGCCGACAACCCCGGTGGTTGCGGAGTATGCCGCGCCGGCTCCGGTCCTTGTCGTTCCGGATGCGTCGCGGCTGGCGCCGATCGAAGACCGCCTTGCGATCCTGGAGGCAGGTGTGTTCGACCGGCAGCCCGCGGATGAGGCACTGCTGCAAAGGATCGCGACGCTCGAGGCCGTTGCGGCCGCCCTTCAGCGCGAGCCCTCCGGGGACACGGCCGGAACCTTCATCCAGGAAATGCGCCCACTCCTTGACTACCAGGCGGCGACGTTGCATGACCTGCAGGCGCGCATGGCGCCGACCGAGCAGGGCCTGGCGTCGATCGAGATGCGCCTGCAGTCGGTGGAATCGGCGTTCGTCGTCATTGAAGCCCGCATGGCCTCCATGTTCGCCTCGTTCGAAGCCATGCGCGGCGAGCTCGCAGCGCCGCGCGTGATGGTCGCGCCGCCGGCCGTCAGGAGTGAGCCGGTGGCGCAGCCGCTGCCCACCCTGCAGGCCACCCCGCAGCCGACCCTGCCCGTCATGGACAGGCAGCCGGAAGTCACTCCCGGTGCCGCAGGCATGGCCGTCGCCGATCCGGAATGTCCGAGCCTTCCCCTGGGCTGGCAAGCCGTCATGGCGCGCTGCGGGAGCGTGTCCAATCTCGGCCCGTCGCACGCGGATGAAGAGGCCGCCTACCTGCACCGCTTGGAGCTCCTCTGCGCGGGCCTGACCGGTCTGGCCGGCACGGGGCCGGATGCGTACCGGGTGCGCCTGGCCCACGTGTACGTCAAGAAGGGCAACACCATCCTCCTGCACCCCATGGCCGAGACCCCGGAACCGGGACCCAGGCTCTCGTGCCGGGACTGCGGTGACCTGAGCAGCCTGGCCTTCCAGGTCTTCGTGGCTGTGGAGCGCCCGGGAAGGCCCGAGGTCGCGGTCCTGTTGCCGTGCGCGAACTACTATTTCAGCCGTTTCGCCCGTGGCGTGCAAATGCTCGTCGATGGCGCCCACGATTCGATGGCCCTGGTCTCGGCCATTCGCGAGCCCGCGATCCTGGTGTCCGGCGGGCAGTCCGAATACTCAGTCCGGCGGAAGATGAGCATTATTTCGGCGGCTGCGGATTCAGCGCGGTAGCCCGACCGTTATCGTCGACGTCTACCGCAGGGCGACGACGTCGTCCTGCCGGCAGCATTCAACAGGGGGAACAGGGATGCGCCTGGCCATCGCCATCTTCGTCTTCGCGTTCAGTGGGATCGTCAACGCCGCCACCGGGTCGCCGGGCCTGTCGTGGAAGGTGCAGTACGACAACGATGGCCGCGTCGTCCGCAGCGTCGATCCCGCGGGCCGGCCCACGCTGTACGCGTACTCCCCGGCGACCGGCGATCCGCTGCAGAGCGTCACGCAGACGCCGCCCGAAGGCGCGCCCGTGACGTGGCGCTTCGATGCCGACGGCCGCCCGACGGCCATGGCCGACGGCGTCGGCAACGTCACGTACGCCTACGATGCCAAGGGTCAGCTCACGTCGGTGGCGCGCGCGGGTGCGCCCGAGATCCACTACACGTACGACCCGGAAGGGCGCCTGGCCACGATGCGGGTCGGCACCTTCTATCGGATGGCCTACACCTACGACTACCTCGGGCGCCTTGCGAAGGTCGAGACGCCGGCCGGACCCATCACCTACGACTATCAGACCGGCCTGAACACCGTCGTGCGCGCCCTGCCCAACGGCGTCAAGACGTTCTGGAAGCGCTCGTCGAACGGGCAACTCGAGCAGATCACGCACGGCTTCTTCGCCAACCGCAATTCCAAGAAGTACGCGGTCCTGGCGGAGTATACGTATGAGCACGGAGCCGACGGCCGCATCAGCGCGATCCGCGAAAACTCCGCCGGAGCCGAAGCCCGGAAAACCTTCGCGTACGACACGATGGGCCGACTCGTCCATGCGACGGGCGCCGAGGGACAGCAGTACAGCTACACCTACGACGACGTCGGCAACCGCACCAAGGCGACGGCCACCGGCCGTCCCGACCAGAACTGCACCTACGACTGGGCGGGCCGCCTGACCAGCGTCGACGGCAAGGCGTGCAGCTACGATGCCTGCGGGAACCTGACGAACGTCACGCTGGACGGCGTGGAGCGCCAGTACCGGTACCAGTTCGACGGACGCCTGGCCGAGGCGCGGGCCGGCACGGAGACGGCGCAGTACAGGTACGACGGCTATGGACGGCTGGTCTCGCGCAAGGCTGCGGCGGGCGAGACGACATTCATTCCGGATCCGTTGTCGCCGTATTGGCAGCCGCTGGTGATGGAAGAGCCGGGCGGCAAGCGGACGCTGGTCGTTTGGGATGGGGCGGTGCCGCTGGCGCTGGTGCGCAAGGGGGCGGTGGAGTGGTTGCTTGGGGATCATTTGGGGTCGGTGAGGGTTGTGGCGGATGGGAAGGGGAAGGTCAAGGATGAGGTCCATTATGATCCATTCGGGCAGGTCGAAGGAGGGGAGCGCAGCTCCCTCCGCTCACTCGGCTTCGTCGGGTTCCCAGTAGATGTTCTTGCGAATTCCTATTCTTCGTTAGCCAGAGCATACGCACCGGCACTCGGCCAATTCCTGCAGCCCGACCCATCACGGCGCATCCCATCTGGATCGGGAGACAGTTGCTCACTCTATTCCTATTGTGACGGCGATCCAGTCAACTTCTTGGACCTGAATGGGGCCGAGCGAACGGCGTCGGAGCTTCGCGCTGAGTTTCGTGAGTTGCAATTCTCAATCATGCAACGGCAATTCGAAATGCGGCAACACCAGCGGGAAATGTTTGAGCGAATCCGACAGCAGCAGACGGAGATGCGCCAGCAACAAAGAGATATGTATGATCGCTTGAGACAGCAGTCCCAGGGTGTTGGCGAACGTCAACTGGCCGCTGCGATCAAGGAAAGAGATGATTTTCTCATCAGCTACCCGATGGCGGTGGCAGCAACGGCAATTAATCTGGCAAGACTGTGTGCAGCCCCATTGGATAACGTAGGCGTAAATATGTTGAGCGAAGTGGGGGGCGGCATTGCAGAAGGCATGAGTGCAAGTATGCCATACAAAGGGGCCATGGACCCCATGAACAATTCGGTTGATAATGTCTCGAACGTGATTGGTGCCGCGCGTGACTTGTTCAGTGCATCCAGCTACGCCTTTGACATGGGTCAGATCATAAGGGGCGCCACCAGAGAGCGGGTATTGGTCGGAAGGAAATTGTATCTTACAAATGATGTACGCGAATACGAGCTTGAGCGTATTGGCAATGGTTCACAAATTCAGCCGCGATTCGATATCTTCCGAGACGAGTACATGACGCGCACGAACTTCCATATTGATGAGTTGTCAAGCAGAACACGTGAATACCTGGTGGAGCAGGCTCAAGGCTATGTTGAAGATCGTGCAGGCACCGTCGCAAGGAGCTTTACGCGCGACATGTTTGTCGCGTCAGGCCGGCCATCCGGCCCCTCCCCCGTCGGCGGCGTCTACCTAGGCGGCGCCGGCACCGCCGTCGAAGGCCTCGGCGCCCTCCAGGGTGTCCGCCTCGACGAGAACAACAACCTCGTCCTGATCGGCGAAAACGGCTCCGACATCAGGATGCCGCCCCTGCGCATCGACGATGTCGTCACGATCTTCCGCTCCGTCTACCTCTACGGCGAGGGCCCGACGGTGACGATCGATCCGAATCCCAAGGATCCGGAAAATTCCGCCATGATCATCCGGCACGGTAAAGCGACGGAGAACACCTACGTCGGCTGGATTCTCTATGAAGCCGACCGCCTGATGAAGGGCTACACGCTCGGCGTCGACAACATCTCGCAGAAGGACATGGTGAGCCGCGTCCCGGGCTACCAGGACGTTCAGAACACGATGTACTTCGGTGGCACCGACCCGCGCGAAAGCCAAAAGGAGGGCAACTGGGAGCGCTTCTGGATCGTGCCGGCCGCGGCCCAGCGCTTCGAGGGGTCGCGCAAGGAACTGACGCTGTTCGACGTTCCGCTCAAGGTGAAGACCCAGAAGATGAAGTGGGAGGGCTCCGCGTTGGTGGACGACCTGGCCGGCAAGTCCTCGCCGGGCGCGACCGCGTTCACCGACTGGTTCACGAAGAACTACGACGGCATTGCCGGTGAGCAGTACCTGACCCCGCCGAAGGAGACGGGGATCACCACCCCGGTTCCCGTCTTCACGGAATTGCGCCGCATCGCGCTGTTGACCGCCATTGCCGAGAAGCTCCGCGACCAGGGCGTCACGATGCCCTTCTGGATGCGCGACTACGAGGTGCGCGCGGTCCCGTTCGAGCAGTACACGCCCGCGATGGAAGTGACGCGCACGAAGGAAGATGGCAGCATGGTCCACACCGCGCGCATTTTCGGCGGCGTGGAGTTGACCCCCGAGACCAAGGCCGTGCACACGTACGCCACGGTGGCCGATGCCGCCAAGGCGCCGCCCGAGATACGCACCGAAGTCGATCGCTCGGTCAAGCTGGCGGCGCGTCTGGAAACGGCAGTGGCCGCGACCAGCTCGCGCGTCGACGAGGCGCCGCTGACCGTCCGTCGCGTGCAGGACACAGGCAAGACCTACCAGACCGTCTCCATGCCCGGCGCCGAGACGAAGGCCCTGGGCCCCTGTCGTATGGATGAGGTGGATGTGGCGGTGCCCTTCGGCAATGGTCACGATATCCGCCTGGTGCGCAGCTTCAACTCGTTCTTCAACGCGAAGGGTCCCTGGGGGTCGGGCTGGGCGCTGGACCTGCCGCGGCTTGACGAGATCCAGGTGCCGGGCAAGCGCGAGGGGAGTTCCGTCTCGTACACGACGGCCTACGAACTGGTCACGCCGCTCAACAGCGTCTACGCGCGGTTCAGCGACGTGCGGCCGGTCCCGGAACTGAAGAACACCAAGCTTCAGGTGCCTGACCAGGACGGGACCTTCTACGGATTGGCCGATGACGCGCCCGACTTCCTGAAGGGCTCCGCCACCCGTGTTGCCTTGCTCAAGAACGGCCAGGAGTGGCATTTCTCCCCGCACGGTGACCTTGTCGCGATCAAGGACGGCGGCGAGGTGACCGGCTACGAACGTGACGGCCACGGTCGGGTCACGCGCATCGTCGGCCTGTGGGGTGGCGCGCTGGCTGCGGAAATCGCGATCACGTACGACGCGCAGGGGAATCTCCTCAAGGCGGTCGGGAAGTCACTCGAGGATCGCCAGGCGAAGCCGGTCGAGGTCGGCTATGCCTACGCGCCGACCGGCCGTCTGGCGGGCGTCGGCTCCGCTGACGGCACGGTCGGCTACGAATACCGGGGGCCCCTGGTGGCGTCGGTCACGTGGAAGGACCCGGCGCCCAAGGCCGCGTCGGTCACCATGCGTTCCTTCGAGTACAACACGCAGGGTCAGCTGACCTCGGAAAACCAGGGCCGGACGGTCCTGCGCCACACGATCACACCGGTCGCCTCGGGAGTGGAGGCGTCGGTCGCCGGACCCGACGGCCGCTCCTCGACGCGCTATGACCAGCAGATGCGGCCGGTCGAAGCCCAGGATCCGGACGGTTCCCGGACCGCATGGGCGTACCAGCCGAACGGCGACGTCGAGACGACCGTCACGGCGCCGGGCCGGCACAAGGTTGCGGTGCTCGAATCCGCTGACGGCCGCAAGCGGGTCGTGCGGGAAGAGGGCAGCCCGGAGGTCGCGGCGCGTTTCGACGATGGCGGTCGCCTGGTGTCCGTGGCCGAGGGGCCGCGGGTGCTGCTGACCCAGTCGTGGCGTCCAGACGGCCAGCTGGCGGCGGCCGAAACCGGTTCACAGAAGGTCTCGCTCGAATACGGCGAACGCGACCTGCTTTCCTCCGTCGTCGTGCAGCCGGCGTCCCCGCCGAAGAAGGAAAAGCTCAGCTGGACCGAAACCGTGCATCAGTTTTTCTTCCCGACGCCGCCTTCCAAGGCCGCCACGGAGTGGCAGGAGACCGTCGTCGACTCGCATGGCAGTCCGACCGAGATCAAGGACAGCAAGGGTCTCCAGATGAAGATGTCCTACGACGCCACGGGCAAGCTGACCTCGGCGATCCAGGTGACGCCTGAAGGGAACTCCGGCTATAACGTCGTGCGCGATGCGCAAGGTCGCGTGCGCACCGTGAACTCATCCTGGGGAGACACGTCGTACGGTTACGATGGCGACGGCGGACTGGGGGCTGTCGTGGCCACGGTCGGCGGCGATACCGCCTCGGTCGTCGTGAAGGACGGACTGGTCCGCCAGGTGAGGGGATTCGACCGGGGCGTCACGACGTTCTCGTACGTCAATACCGGCACCATCGCCGGAGCCCTGGCGGGCGTCACCTGTGCGAATGGCCTCAAGCTGGCGCACCAGTATGACCAGAACGGGCTCCTGGAATCCGTCGTCGTGGGCAACCGGCGCCGGGTGCGCCTCGGGCACGACCAGAAGGGGCGAGTTGTGGAATATGCGGTCGAGTCGGTTGCTCCCTGACGGGCCGATCAGGCAAACGCGTCGGGGCGCGCGAGTCGGTGTCCACAGTCCCGGAAACCAATGTCCCGTGGGGAAGTCAAATATGCAGCGCACATGCCGAGTCACGTACGTCATATTCGTCATGTTCGCGGTCATGGCAACCGGCTGCAAGCAGGGTGCTGTCGCGCCGTCGTACGGCACGATCACGGTCAATCCCGAGCCCGACAGTGTCAATACGCCCTGGCGCGTTGACGGCACATGGGGTTTCGCACGGGATGGATACGGAGACTCCTCGCTGGAAGATCTTCCGCCCGGCGTCTACACCATTACGTGGGGCGACGTAGCCGGCTACGAAACGCCCGCTTCCAGCACGCAGATGCTTGCGGCGAATGAGTCGGTGACGTTCGATGGCCTGTACAACCTGCGCGACGTTCCTTTCCCCGTAGTTGCGGATGAATTGATGACGCGGTTCGGGGCCGTCTATGCCGACATGGATGCGTCCGGATACGCCGCTATCCTTGACTCACGATTTACCACCGTCCTGCAGCAAAGTACGCGCGATTCGTTTCCGGATGTTGGGGACACGCTAGGGTACATCGCCGAGTTACGCATTCATCAGCGCATGTTCTCACGGCAGAACGTTACCGATCCCAATGGTCAGTTCATTCCGGCGATCCAGTCGGTTGAGGTCGACACGCTCCAGCGCGTCGGAGAGTGGAGTCAATCCCCGGCGAATGACCCATTCCCGCTGGCGGAGTGCGCCGTTTACCGGGTCAGCTTGCGGATGGATCGCGGAGCGGTGATGCCGACGACGGTTGTCAGCGGCCAAATCAAGTTCTACGTCACACATCATGACGTCATCGTCGACGGTATCGCCAGGCCCAGTTATCAGCTGCTGGGTCAAGTGGATATGACCAGGGAACAGCAAGTCGTGACGACGCCGGTACGGGTTGCTGCAGTTGGGGGCGACAAGATCAGCCATGATACGTTCGGCATGTATTTCGACACCAATGGCTTCGTCAACTGCCTTGACGAACCTGTCGGATCGACGTTCTCGCTCTACATGCTTTTGGTGAATCCCCTCGCGTCGGTAAACGGGTTCGAGTGCACGGTTACTTCAACTGGTGCCAACCACAATATCTTGTCGACGATCCTGCCCGCCGGCGCCCTCGACGTCGACAGTTCGACGGGCGGCTTTGCGGTCGGCGTGCCAGGCTCCTTCCCTTCCAGCCCGAGTGGCGCGCTCGTGTTGTGCACGTGGAATATCCTGCTTGGGGGAAGCGGACCGCTGGAATTTCGCATCGGTCCGGCATCAATGCCGTCGATGCCCGGGGGGCGACCTGTAGTCACTGGCGACGGCGTCCTGAGGCTTTGCAACGTCTCGTCTGGACAAGTTTCGGTACCCGTACTCACGGTTAACGGAAACTGTACGGTGAACGAGGAATTCAGCAGCCTCGGCACCCTGAAATGCCGGTTCCGCTGATGTCGCACATCACTGCCGCCAGTCGCCGCGATGAGGGGATTGCAGGAGCCCGCGGGCGTCCCTGAAGTGGACGCGGCCAGGTGTAGGTGCCGCTGGAGGGTATGGTCATGCGATTTCGATCGTGGGTGCCGGTAACTCTGGTGACCCTTGCGGCGCTTTCGTGCACAAAGAACCCCGATACTCCCGGGACGCCGATTTCCGGAGGCATCCGTGGCGTCGCCCGGGCCAGCGCGGACAGCACCGTCATCGCCGGCGTTGCTATCACGACGTCGCCCCCGACGACCACGGCCGTCACCGACAACCGTGGGCAGTACGAGATCACCGGCGTTCGTCCCGGCGAGTATGACGTCTCCGCCGCCAAGAGCGGCTACGAGCCGGCAGGGGTCAGCGCGGTGGTCAATATCCTGAGATTTACAGAAATCGATTTCCAGTTGACCGGCACCAACCTCGACAATTCACCTCCCAATGCCCCGATCCTGCTGTACCCCGACAGCGCGGCCACTAATGTGCCGACGTCGCTCACTCTCATGTGGACCGGGAGCGATCCGGATAGTGATCCGCTGGTCTACGATGTCTATGTTGACACGACGGCGACGGCACTGAAGACCGGGGCGGCGAAAAAGGAATCAGGTTACTTTCCGCTGTCCGGACTGCTCGGCAATCAAAGGTACTACTGGCACATTGTGGCGCGCGACGACCGCGGCGGGTCCGGCACCAGCCCCGTGCGCTATTTCACGACGCGCCCCGACACGATTCCCGTCGAAGGCCTGCTGGCTTACTACCCGTTCAACGGCAATGCGAACGATGCCAGTGGCCATGGCAATCACTGCTCGGTGGTCGGCGCCACGGCGTCCCCTGACCGGCAAGGCACGCCGAACAGCTCCTATAGTTTCAATGGCAGCTCATACATCGTGGCCGGGAACAACAGCGTCGGCAATTTCTCAGGAAACACGACGATCTGTTTCTGGGTCAACTGTGCGGCCGGCGCCGGCGGCATGGTCATGGACAAGGACAACTACGACTACTACTGGTTCAGCGTCGGGACCAATGGACTGAATTTCACGATCAGTTTCGACTGGGCCTACTCCAGCACCACCGAAATGGTGTCGCGGAGCCAGTTGGAGGGCAGGTGGAACTTCGTCGCGGTCGTCATCGAAAACTACTCGTACATCATCTACGCCAACGGCAACCGGGTCACGCAGGTCAACATTCCGCAGAACGCCGTGATCAACGTACAACCGCTGACCTTCGGGCGCTCGAGCTACTGGGGGACCAGCTACTTCACTGGGATGACCGATGACGTCCGGATCTACGGGCGGGCGCTGAGTGCGTCGGAGCTCGGCGCGCTCTATCGCGAAAACGGCTGGACCGGCAATTGATGAGCGAGGACCCGCGCAAGGGCCGCCAGGAACGGGAGTCGGCGGCATCCGGAAAGGAGTTGCGCGTGAATTTCAGGCGCTCTTTGTGGCGCATCGCGGCATGGGCGGCGCTGGCACTGACAGTGCCGGCCTGCTCAAACGTCCGTGACGACTGGCGCGACGCCGTCCAGCAGGACAGCCACGAGGGCTATGAGGCGTTTGCCAAGCGGCACCCGGGAACGGTCTACGCCGACAGCGTGCGCCTGCGTGTGGACGTGCTCAATCTGCGCGCCGACTGGTCAGCCGCAGCGCGCCGCAACGACGCCGACGGCTACGCAGCCTTCCTGGGCGCGCATCCGCGCGGAGCACAGAGTGACTCGTCGCGCGCGCGGCTTGTGCGGCTGCGCTGGCCCGAAATCGGCACGCCGCTCGGGGCGGCGCGCTACGTGGCGCAATACCCATCGTCGCCCAGGGCGGATCGGGCACGCGAGGCCTTTGCGCTCATCCTCGCTTCGGGCTGCGTGGCGTTCCCGGCTCCGGGTGCAGCGCGCGATTCGTTGTTGGCGCAAATCCCGGCATTGTCCAACGACGATGCGACTTGGGAGCAGGCGATGGCCCACGGCTCGGTCGACACCTTGATCGCGCTGCTCGCCCACAGGCCGGACGCGCGACACAAGACCAGAGCCATCGGCGTGATCTGGGACTATCTCGCCTTTCGGTCGGCTGATCGGGGCGGGTTCTATTACGACTGGGTCGAGGAGGACAGCGGATGGATGGACGGTGCTGATCCGTACAATGGATCCAGCGCGGACAACCAACTCGACGAGATCCGGAATGACAAATCGATGGCGCGCGAGGAGCATTTCGGCTGGTACGACGACTACGAAGCTTACCTGTCCCGCTTCCCGCGCGGACGCTTTGCCCGTGCAGCCCGCGCCAGGATGGCCGCATTGAGTCAATTCCGCGCGGTGGTCGAGATCGAGGCACCGAAAGTCGTTACCGGCGGGTCGCGGTGGGACTTCGACACGACCTTCAGCGAGACGGGCGGCAAGGCCGGCTACTCCGTGGACGGGTATGGCTACCTTGAGGATGTGCACGGCGACCGTTGGGGGCACAATGGCGGCGGGATCAATCGCGGCACGGTCACCTGCCCGGCAGGCGGCCGCACGATCGACGAACACTGGTGCACGGACACCGACGGCCGGTTCCAGAACGCCACGGCGGTGTTCACGTGGACCGGCGTCGATGCCGGCGGGCATCACTTCGAGCGTGTGACCCGCACGAAGCTGGCGCCTCTCGACGCAGCGGCGGCGAAGAGCCGGCGGTAAACCGCATTGCTGCGACGGACGTAACTCGGGGAATCTGGAGGATCATTCATGGCAAGGGCGTACCAACGCATTCCGCGACGCAACATGCCCGGACTGGCGACATGGTACACAGCTCGCCCGACGCGCATCTGGGTGCCTGTTGCACTGGGCATCCTCTTCGGCGTCATGTTCGAATCGATCGCGCTTGCCGCAACCGTGGGGGTGGCTCCGACCGGGTCGCCCAGCGGCCTCCGTGCCGTCGTGACCGACGATGTGTCGGCGGTTCAATGGGATGGCATGATCGAGCCCGGCGAGCGCGTGGTCCTGAAGGTCAGGGTCGAGAACACGTTGCGCGAAGACGCCATCCTTACATCCTCATGGGACAAGGCTCCGTCAGGCCTGCAGATGAAGCCGCCCGCCGGACAAGTCGAGTGGTCGGTTCCCGGCAATGGATCACTTGTGGTCGACGGCCCCGTGGTCACATGGGTGATGGTGACCGGAGCAAACAGCATGACCCTGACAGGGCGGCTGCACGTGCGTTGGGGCCAGGCCACGCAGACGGTCCCGCTCCAGGTTGTCGTCCGCCCCGACCTGTCCATGTTGACCACCATCCCGGACTTGAACGTCGCCATCACGGGAGGCGTCATGCCTGTCGGTACGGTGGTCGTTCGCGCGGTCGCGGCTGCGGAGGTGGAGACACCCGCCCACGCCATGGTGCGAGGCATCATCAAGGGCGTCGATGTCCTGGGTGGCTACAGGTCGGTGACGCTGTGGGATGGCGTCAAGGGCTTCCTGCGGGACGAGTTGGGTGACAAGTTGGAGGACCGGCTGCGGGACATGACCGTCAGCAGCCTGCAGGCGTCCGGCGCAGTTGTCGCCCTGCCTCCCTACACGCTCCTGCTGGCGGGCGCGCAGACGAGTACCGCGCCGAAGCCCCTGACGGGCAACTTCATGCTCGCAGCGGCGGACGACAAGACTGTCCCGATCGGCACGCCGGTTCTTGTGCGGGGGCGCCTCGTGTCGTTCGGGGACGCGGAGGGAGGCGGCAGCGGGAGCATGGTCCTTCAAGTGACGGGTTCCGCCGTCGACGCCAGGGAACGCCCGGACGATTTCAAGTCGGTGCCCCTGGCGAGTGCACAGCTCTTCGAACCGGACAGGATTCCCGCAGGCACCACGCTGAGCGTCTGTGGAGTGGTGAACCAGTACCGGGACACCGGATCGGGCCTCGTGATGTTCATACAATGCCAGCGACTGCGCGAGAGCTACCTGGAAGACCCGCTCCTGTTCAAGATACGCACGTGGCCGACGGTCCCGGTGCTGGTCCCGAAGGGCGGGCCGCTACCGCTACCGGGCTCGGTCGTCGAGGCGTGGGGACCGGTCGTGACGGTTCGCGACCCCCAGGCTTCCCTTGACGGCATCTCGAAGACCGGCGCCATCCAGGCCAGGACGAGTCCCCGGATTCTCTGCGGCCGAACCTCGCAGAATCCCGCGCGCGGGGTCGAGTTCATCCATGCGTGGCCGGAGCAGGGCGTCGTGCTGGCGATCGAAACACCCCAGCCACCGGAGTCCGGTGAGGAGAACTTCGTCATCGATCCCGACGCCTTGCCCCCGTCGGTGGGGTTGTTCCGTGTCGGCATGACGTCGGCCGAGATCGAGCGGGCAGCGACACGGTACGGGGCCGCCATCGGGCAGCCCTACGACATCGGATCCGAAGGGGGCGGCAACTGCTTCCTGCAGGATGTGAAGGACAAGAGCGGCCGCGTGCTGGTCACGATGGGTGTCGGGGACCGCTCACGCGAAGACGCTTGGCGTGATCCAGGCGCCAGGTACTGCTACATCCAGGTGCGTGACCCGCGGTTCCACACGGCCAACGGCGTACGCGTGGGCATGGGCATCCGGGAACTCGAAGCCCGGATCGGCATCGGCAAGTTCAGAATTCGGGATGATTACGAGCCGTACTGCGAGTTTCCGAGCAAGCCGGCCATGGACGTCGCGTTTGAGGATGGAGTCTCCCATCAGGAGTTTCGTGGCACCGACCTGAGCGGCGACGTATTTGCAGAACGTCCGACCCGTGATCTGTCGGCACGCCTTGTCGTGCGCGGACTGGGATTTTTCGATCCGCGCGCGACCGGGAATGAGGTCCGACAGGCCCCCGTTCACATCGTGGATACTCCCGACATCGTGCCACTCACCGGCCGGGTCGTGCGGCGTCCGACGGTGGACATACAATTCGGCAAAGAGGTCCCGGACACGTACATTTGCCTGGTTCTGGACTCGCCGATCAGCGTGAGGGGATCGGCGGATCCCGCAGCATCCATTCAGGACATCAAAGAGATGCAACTGCTGTCGACGGATGAACGGATCTGGCGACCAGGGTTCGGCCGCTTCGTCGACCAGCGCGTGAGGCTGAGCGGAACGCTGATGTCGGCGAGCACAGCGCACCATCACACGGACGTACTGGTTGATGTTCGTACGATCGCCGTGGAGCGCTGACGGCAACCGGCAACGGGCATCGATCAGCGCACCATTTAGACAGGGAAGATCGCGAGTCCGGATCATGAGGAAGCGCATGTTGATCGTCCTCGCCGGCATGACCGACGCAGACCTCGCGCGCGACATCACCTACCGCCTGTTCTCCGGCGACATGCGCACCGACCCGCTGGCCGACCTGGTCACGCAGGCGGTCAACCACGCCACCTACCATCGCGGCCAGGTGGCGAACCAGTTGCGCGAGCTTGGGCACAAGCCGCCGTCCACGGATTTCATCCTGTATCGGTGGCAAGCTAAATAGCCGGCGCGGGGGCGGGCACAACCGGCGCCGCGACCGGGTTGATCCCCCATCCCCCAACCTGCTATCATTAACAGTCGCTCAACACCCCCGCACCGACAGGACCACACCCATGAAGCCCACCCGCCCGCTGCTGTGCGCGCTCCTCGCCGCAGCCGTCCTGTTCGGCGCCTCCGCCGCGGCGCACGCCCAACCCTGGGCCCTCGGCGACACGCTGACCGTGATCCAGAAGCCTCTTCTGAACATCCCGTCCATCGTCCTGCCCGGCAGCACCCTGGACATCTCCTGCGAAGCCGCGCCGGCGACCACCGGCTGGACCGCCAGCCTCGAGCGCGGCACGTTCAGCATCCCGCTGGTCATCCAGTCCTCGCACTACGATGCGACGACGCTGTGGTGGACGCTGACCGCGCTGGTGCCCGACGTGCCCGTCTACGACATGTACGACCTGCGCGTGACGGCGGCCGGCGGCATCAACGACGTGACGCGGCATGCGGTGAAGGTGCAGTTGACCGATCCGGACGACTTCTACTTCATCCAGCTCACCGACACGCACCTGCCCACCTACCTCTACTACTACGAGGCCGGCGCCGACACCGACAGTTCGTCCACCATCAGCCTGCGGCACATCATCAACGATGTGAACATCATCAACCCGGCGTTCGTGGTGGTGACCGGCGACTTCATCAACGACGGCGAGATGGAGGACTACCTGGGCAAGCGCCACTACAGCCGCGCCCAGCAGCAGTTGCGCGAGTTCCAGGTGCCGCTGTACCTGATCGCGGGCAACCACGACATCGGCGGCTGGGACTCGACGCCGCCGCCGGACGGCACCTCGCGGCGCACCTGGTGGCGCTTCTTCGGCTGGAAGCGGCTCAGTAACCCGCCCGTGGGCGCGCCGTTGCGCACGCAGAACTACAGCTTCGACTACGGCCCGGTGCACTTCGCCGCCATGGAGGCCTACGACAACTACGACGGCTGGCGCAGCGAATTCTATGGTTCCACCAGCTTCACGTCGCAGCAGCTGCTGTGGCTGCAGCAGGACATGGCGGCCACCCACCGCACCACCAAGGTGCTGTTCCACCACTACGATTTCGCCAGCCAGCTGGCCTTGTCGTCGCCGGGCCTGAATATGACGCTCGGCGGCCACATCCACTCGAACCGCGACGACGCGACCGCGCCCTACGACATCCTGACCGACAATGCGAGCGGCACCAACCGGCCCTTCCGCCTGGTGCGCTTCACCGATGGCCGGCTCGACCCGCGGCCCACGCTCGGGGCGGGGTTGAACGGCCAGACCATGACCGTGGGCTACGCGCCGGCCAACGATGGCACGCATGACCAGGTGACGGTGACCATCAATAACGGGTATGCGGAGCGGTTCGAAGGCGGCCGCATCAAGGTGGCGATGCCCGCGGACGCCGTGCGCTACACCGTCACCGGCGGCGTGCTGGATCAGGTCGACAACACGGCGAACCCCGCCGTCTGCTATATCTATGTCGACATCGCCGCGTCAGCGACGACGACCGTCACCGTGGCGGTGGACAACGCCGCGCCGGTCGAGGGAACGTCCGCCGCATCGACGCGACTGCTGGGCGCGCATCCCAACCCGTTCAACCCGCGCACCGAGATCGCCTTCGAACTCGACCGACCGACGTCGTGCACGCTGATCGTCTTCGATCTGCAGGGTCGCCAGGTGGTCCGGTTGATCGATGCAGAACTGGACGCGGGTACCCATCGCATCGCGTGGCAGGCTGACAATCCGCAGGGCAATCCGTTGCCATCGGGTGTCTATTTTGTGTGCCTGCGGGCGGGCGAATATGCCGAGACAAGGAAATTGACGCTGGTGCGCTAGAGGTGCGCCAGACGGCGCGCCGGGCTTTTTTCCGGCCGGTGGCCACGACTTTGTTTTTGATGCCGCGCTCTCGATAGACCCGTTTTTGGAGGCTTAACCATTGTGCGCCAGCGCGTTAGGTGTTTTGGCGGGTGTCGACACGGCCCGGGCGTCAGGGGTGGCCGTTTGCGAATGTTGTGGATTTGGCCCCGTGTGTGCTATTCTGTGGGGACGGTAATCGCCCGGAGGCATGGCCCCGGGCGCTATCGGTCAGGACACCGGCAATCATCGCGAGGGCCGGAGAGCTAAGAAGCGCAATGGATCTGGTGGAACTAGCCGCCGATCATGACGCGCTTGGTTAAGCCGGAAAGCCGGCACATGGAGACAAGAACTTGAAGAAACTGTACATCGGCAACCTGCCCTTCACCGCCACTGAGGACGAACTCCGCCAGCTGTTCGGACAGCATGGCACCGTGCACTCGGTCGCGCTGATCAACGACCGCGAGACGGGTCGTCCCCGTGGCTTCGGCTTCATCGAGATGGACGACGATGCGATCTCCGGCGTGATCCAGGCCCTGGACGGCAAGGAGCTGGGCGGCCGCGCCCTGCGCGTGAACCAGGCCGAGGACAAGCCCCGTGGCGGCGGCGGCGGCGGCTTCGGCGGCGGCGGTCGTAGCGGTGGCGGCGGCGGCGGCGGCTACGGCGGCGGCGGTCGCAGCGGTGGCGGCGGCGGCGGCGGCGGCGGTCGCTGGTAAGCTGAACCGTCAGCCCGCGGGTTGATGATGATGAGGCCCCGCTGCTCTTCGGAGTGGCGGGGCTTTCTTTTTCGCGTTGATCCCTGACGCGTCGCGCGGACCGTCGGCGACGGCTGCGGCCCCGTGCCCGTCCGGGCGGCCGCCATCACCGACTCGGTGCCCCGCCACGTCGATCGCCCGGCACTGGTGGCGGTCACTGCCCTTTCCGCTCATCCTGTCCCTCGGGAGCGCGCCACCATCGCGCCCCGGACAGGACCACGCATGATGTGCATCAAATTCACGACCACGGCTCTCGCGACAGCCGCGCTGGCCATCGCGATCACCGGTTGCGGCAAGGGTGCCGCCGGCGACGGATCCTCGACGGTGAAGATCACCGCCGCCGACCGCACCGCCGCCCACGAGATCTTCACGCAGCGCTGCGCCGTCTGCCACGGACAGTTCGGCCGGGGTGACGGGACGGGCGCCGCGGCGCTGGCCGTCAAGCCGCGCAACTACTCGGACGCCGCTTGGCAGAAGTCGGTCACCGATGCCGACGTCGAGCGCACGATCGTGCTGGGCGGCGCGGGCGTCGGCAAGAGCGCGCTGATGGCGCCGAACCCCGACTTGGCCGATAAGCCCGGCGTGGTGGCGGCGCTGCGCGAAAAGGTGCGGTCGTTCGTCGAGTAGGCGTCACCGAATAGCGCTCCCCGCCGAGGGGTATCATCGGCCTGGTGACGACCAACAGAGGAGCCTGGCATGGGAACCATTCTCGGTGTGATGCTCGGCCTGGGCATGGCGGCGGCCGCCGGCCTGCGCGTGTTCGTGCCGCTGCTGCTGGCGGCGATCGCCGTGCGCACCGGCCACCTGCACCCGGCGGCCGGCTTCGCCTGGCTGGGCTCGACCCCGGCGCTGGTGATGTTCGGTACCGCCGCGCTGGTGGAAGCGCTGGCCTACCTGGTGCCGTGGCTCGACCATCTGCTGGACACGGTGGCCACCCCGGCGGCCGTGGTCGCCGGCTCGGCGCTCGTGGCGGCCGTTGCGGTCGACCTGCCGCCGGAAGTGCGGTGGCCGCTGGCGCTGATCGCGGGCGGCGGGCTGGCCGGGCTGGTCCAGTTGGGGACCGTGGGGGCGCGCGGCGTATCGACGGCCACGACGGCCGGCTTCGGCAATCCCCTGTTCGCGTTGTTCGAGACGGGCGGGGCCGTCCTGCTGGCGGGCCTGGCCCTGCTCGTGCCCGCGCTGGCGCTGGTCCTGGTGGTCGCCCTGGTCGTCGCCATCGTGCGCACCGGGCGGTGGATGGCGCGCCGGGCTGTCCGCGCCGTCCGCCCCCCTGGAGACTATTGATTGGCGATTTTCATCTGTATGCCCGCCAAAGACTTGAAGCGTCGGTCAACTTTTCCCTCTTCCTGCCGATAATGACAAGTGTGCCGGGATCACGCTTCAGGTGATCCCGCCCGCGACGTGAACGACCGGCTGCGGCCGACCGGGGCTCCACGTTCAGCCAGCGGAGATGTGTACCGTGGACGACATCGTCTATCGCAAGCTCCTTTTGATGGTCAACGAACTGCACCGCCGCGGGTACCAGCGGCTGCGCATCGTGCCAGGCATGTCGCCGTGCGGCGAGCACTGGCGCTGCTCGATCACGCCGGTCACCAACGTCTCGGTCAAGCACGGCGCGCGGCTCGTCGAGTGGGAACACCTCTCGGCGCATTACACGAGCGCCGATGGCGCGAAGTACTTCGGCTGGTCGTACGCGGCGACGTTGACGCCCGACAAGCTGGCGCTGCGCTTCATCGGCGAATTCCCGCTCGTCGCCGAAGGCGGCCAGGGCTCGGACTGGACCTACGCCGGCTGGTACCAGGAGATGCTGGGGCTGACGTTCCCCAACCTGCTGCCCATCGCCTATCGCGAGGAAGGCTGCCCGCAGGACAAGTTGCTGACGATCGGGCCGGAGGGGGAAAGCCCGGTGATCATCCCGCTGCCGCCGCCGGGCGTCTGCGTCGAGGCGATCGTCGGCACCTAGGCCCTTCGCTCTGAGCGCCCCTCATTAAATCGGACAAAAACAACCAATTTTATCCTTGACCTGCCCGGCCATCTCACCGCATAATCGCATCCGTTGAGCGCTCATTGGCTGAACCATCCGCGCAGATGGTGACTTTGGCCCTGGAAGTGCCGTTTGGGGCAGTTTCGGTGCCTCGGCCAGAATCAACGCACACGAACAGAGAGGTGGTTCATGAAGCTCCATTGCCCCGGGGTGGCCGTCGTGGCGCTCCTGATCATCGTCGTCCTCACCGGTCAGGGCTGCAAGGGAAGCGACGCGCCCGGCGGAGTGAAGATCACCAACGCCGACCGCCAGGAAGCCCACCAGATCTTCACGACCCGCTGCGCGGCCTGCCACGGCCAGTTCGGTCGCGGCGACGGACCCGGCGCCGCCGGCTTGAACCCCAAGCCCCGCAACTACGCCGACGCCGCGTGGCAGAGCGCGACGACCGACGAGGAAATCGAGAAAGCGATCGTGTACGGCGGCGCAGCCGTCGGCAAGAGCCTGCAGATGGTGGCCAACCCGGACCTCCAGGCGAAGCCGGGGGTCGTGGCGGCGCTGCGGGAGATCGTGCGCTCGTTCGGCAAGGACTAGGCGGGAAGCAGGCGACCGGGTGTCGCCACCAGGCACAGAACAGACAAGATCATCCCGGGGAGGATACCCATGAAACGTCTTCGATTGCTCCGCCGCGCTGCGTTCATGTTCCTGGTGCTGGCGGTGGGGCTCGCGGCCCTCGCCTCGTGCAACAAGGGCGGCAAGGCCGGCGTGACCGGCAGCGCCGACATCAAGGCCCTGATGGTGGCCCGCGGCCTGACCGAGGATGACGTCACCGCGGCCCTGAAGACGTACACGCCGACCGGCAAGAAGGACGAGTTCTACCTGTTCGCCTCGGGTGGGCACGGCGGCAACATGATCGTCATCGGCGTGCCGAGCATGCGCATCCTCAAGTACATCGCCGTCTTCACGCCCGAGCCGTGGCAGGGCTACGGATTCGACCAGGAGACCCGCGACATCATCGACGCGGGCTCGCCCCCGGGGCATCCTCTGGGTTGGGGCGACATGCACCATCCCGCGTTCAGCGAGACGAACGCCGATTACGACGGGCAGTTCATCTTCGCGAACGACAAGGCGAATGCGCGCCTGGCGGTCATCGACCTGCGGGATTTCGCCTGCAAGCAGATCGTGCAGAGCGGGCTGATCCAGAACGACCACGGCGGCACGTTCGTGACGCCGAACACCGAGTACGTCATCGAGACCTCGCAGATGGCGGCGCCGCTGGGCGGCACCTACGCGCCGCTGTCCGAGTACAATGAAAAGTACCGCGGCGCGCAGATCTACTGGAAGTTCGACCGCGTCAAGGGCCGGTTGATCAAGGAAGAGTCGTGGGCGATCGAGCTGCCGCCGTACATGCAGGACCTTGCCGACGCCGGCAAGGGCGCCAGCGACGGCTGGTCGTTCTGCAACTCGGTGAATACCGAACGCGCCATCGGTGACCTTCAGGGCGGCAAGCCCGCGCTGGAGTCGGGCGCCTCGCAGAACGACATGGACTTCATGCATGTCATCAACTGGCGCAAGGCCGAGCAGGTCGTGGCGGCGGGCAAGACGAAGACCATCGCCGGGCTGCGCGTGATCTCCATAGAGACCGCGGTGGCCGAGGGCATCCTTGCCCTGGTGCCGGAACCGAAGAGCCCGCACGGCGTGGACATCGCCCCCAACGGCACGGACATCGTCGTGTCGGGCAAGCTCGACACGCATGCGACGGTGTACGACTTCAACAAGATCAAGAGCCTGATGGAGTCCAAGACGTACGCGGGCACCGATCCGTACGGGATCCCCATCCTGCCGTTCCGCGATGCCATCCGCGGCCAGGTCGAACTCGGCCTGGGGCCCCTGCACACGCAATTCGACGACAAGGGCTTCTGCTACACGTCGATCTTCCTGGAGTCCAAGGTGGCCAAGTGGTCGCTGGCGGACCTGACGCTGCTGGACAAGACATCCGTCCACTACAACATCGGCCACCTCTCGGCGGCCGAGGGCGACGCGCTGCACCCGAAGGGGCAGTACCTGATCGCCATGAACAAGTGGGCGATCGACCGCTTCAACGGCGTGGGCCCGCTGCTGCCCCAGAATTTCCAGCTGCTCGACATCTCCGGCGACAAGATGAAGGTCCTCTACGACATGCCGCTGCCGCTGGGCGAGCCGCACTATGCGCAGATGATCAGCGCGGACAAGATCAAGACCATCGAGATGTACTCGCCGGTCGGCATGAACCCGGTCACGATGCAGCCGGACCCGAACGCCACGACGACCGAGGAGAAGGCGCGCATCGAACGCAAGGCGGACGGCGTGCACGTCTACATGACGCTGGTGCGCAGTCACCTGAACCCCGACATCATCGAGGTTAAGAAGGGCGACCGCGTGCACATCCACGCCACGAGCCTGGAGCAGGCGCTCGACGCCACGCACGGGTTCTGCATCGACATGTACAACGTCAACCTCAGCATCGAGCCGGGGAAGGTGTGCAACGTGTCGTTCACGGCGGACCGCGCGGGCGTGTTCCCGTACTACTGCACGGAGTTCTGCTCCGCGCTCCACCTGGAGATGGCCGGTTACCTGCTGGTCAAGCCGGACTGACAACGGCGATACGGAGTGACGACGTGTTGATGGGTGTGCGGCTTGAGGGAGACCGGCGCGGGTCGGGACAGGTGGCGCGAGCGCTGGTTGCCAGCGCATGGCTGGCGCTTGCCATCGCCTGTCCCGCCTTTGCGGACGTCCTGTCGCGTCCGGTCTCCCCGCCGCCCCCCGGGCGTCCGGCGGGCGGCATCGAGGTCGCGGCCGGCGATGGTCTCATGCGCGCCCTGGCGCAGGCGGCTGCGGGCGCGGTCTTCGTGCTGGCCCCGGGCGAGCACCGGGGGCCGGTCGTGATCACGCGACCGGTCACCATCTGGGGGCCGCGGACGGCCGTGGTGCGGTCGGCGGGTGTCGGGACGACCATCGATGTGAAGGCGCCGGGCACGCGGTTGCTCGGCTTCACGGTCGACGGCAGCGGCACCCGTTTCGAGGATACCGACGCCGGCGTGCATGTGCGGGCCGACGACTGCACGGTCGAGGGGCTGTGCGTGACACGGGCGCTGTTCGGCATCGCCGTCAGCGGCGCGCATCGGGCGCTCATCATCGGCAACGAGGTGGTCGGCTCGGGCGCGCGCGATTTCGGCATGCGTGGCGACGCCATCCGCCTGTGGGAAGTGCGCGACTCGGTCATCGCCCGCAACTACGTGCACGAAAGCCGCGACATGGTGGTCTGGTACTCGCCGGGCAACCGCGTCGAGGACAACTTCGTCGAGGGCGGGCGCTATGGGACGCACTTCATGTACAGCAGCCGCAACCAGGTCCGGGGGAACACCTACCTGCGCAACCTGGTCGGCGTTTTCGTGATGTACTGCGACAACGTCGAGGTGACCGGCAACCTGGTGGCCGCCGCCAGCCCGGGCGAGGGCCTGGGGCTTGGGCTGAAGGAGGCCGGTAACGTGAGAGTGGAGCACAACCGGTTCGTTCGCTGCCCAACCGGCGTCTTCATCGACACATCGCCCATCCAGATCAGCCACCTGAACACGTTCACGGACAACGCGTTCGAGTTCTGCGAATCCGGCGTCACGTTCCACAGCAGTGAGAAGCGGAATGCGTTCACCGGGAACGCCTTCAATGGCTGCGCGTGCACCGTGCGCGTGGACGGCCATGGCGATGCCACGGGCGTGCGCTGGGCGGGCAACTACTACGAGGATTACGCGGGCTACGACCTGGACGGCGACGGCACGGGCGACGTGCCGCACGAGCCGCGGTCGCTGTCCAACCAACTGACGAGCCAACGCGAGAACTTCCAGTTCTTCCGCGGGACGCCGGCGCTCGGCCTGCTGGACGTGGTCAGCCGCGTCCTGCCGGTGCTGACGCCGAAAGTGCTGTTCACCGACGCGACGCCGCTTCTCAAGCGCCCCGCCGGTGCGGGGGTGACCCATGCGCATTGACCTGCATGGCGTATCGAAGCGGTTCGGCCGGCTGGCCGCGCTGGACGACCTGACGCTGGCGATCGAGCCGGGGCGTCGCGTGGCGCTCATCGGTCCCAACGGCTCGGGCAAGTCGACGCTGACGCGTGTGCTGATGGGCATCGTGTCGTTCGAGGGCGACATCCGGCTGGATGGGCGCGACGTCCGGCGCGAACGGGCTTCGCTGGCGCGCGGACTGGCCTACGTGCCGCAGGTGGCGCCACAGCTGGGCGCAAGCGTGGACGAGGTGGTGCGCTCGATCTGCGCGATCAGGCGGATCGGCACCGACGAAGTGCGCGTACTTGCCGAACGACTGGGATTGGACATCGGAGCCGCGGGCCGCAAGCCGTTCCGCGCGCTTTCGGGCGGCATGAAGCAGAAGCTGCTGATCGCCCTTGCGCTGGCGCCCGAAGCGTCGCTGCTGATCCTCGACGAACCGACGGCCAGCCTCGACGCAGCCGCGCGCCAGGTGTTCTACGAACTGGTCGCCGAACGCGCCGGCCACGCCACATTGCTGCTGTGCTCGCACAGGCTGGAAGAGGTGCGGCACCTGGTCGACCATGTCATCGGCCTGCATGGCGGTCGCATCGCGTACGACGGCCCGGTGGGCGACTACCTGGGCGCCCGCAGCCACGCAGTGATCGAGGTCTACGTGTCGTGCGCCGGGCACGAGCCCTGGCTGCGCGACTGCGGTTTCCGGCCCGGCGCGGGTCGCGGTTGGGCGCGCACAGTGAGCCATGGCGACAAACTGGCCCTGGTGCGCCAGTTGACGACGGTGCTGAAGGGTGACCTCGAGAACCTGGTCGTGCGCGACCTGGACCTGGTCGAGGACCCGGCGGCGATCGCCGAGGCCGCATGGCCCGATCGACCCGGGTGCAAGCAGGAGGGACTGGCATGAGCGGCGTACGTGTGCGCAGGCTGGTCTTGGCGGCGGCGCTGACGGCGGTCACGGCGGCGGCGGCTGTATTGGTGCTGCGGCGCTCCGAGTCGCTGTCGAACGGCCCGCAGGACGTGGTCTGGGACCACACCGCCTGCGCCGAGTGCCGTATGTCGGTCACCGAGCGCGGCTACGCGGCGCAGTTGCAGACCGTGGACGGTCGCGTGCTCGATTTCGACGACCCCGGCTGCCTGTTCCGTTGGGAGCGGCACGAGCAACCAACCGTACACGCCATCTGGTTCCGGCACCTGCGCGAGGATCGCTGGCTGGCCGAAGGCAAGGCGGGCTTCGTGGCCGCCGGGCCGTCGCCGATGGGTTACGACCTCGGCGTCGTCGATGCCGGCAGTGAGGGGGCGCTCACGGTCGCGGCCGTTCGCGAGCGGTTCGCGGCGCCCGGCGAAGGGAAGGACGACCATGCGCATTGACCGCACGCACACGCTGGCCTTGGCACGGCTGGACCTTGGCGAGGTGCTGCGCTCCCGCTGGCTGGTCTTCTGCCTGGGGCTGTACGCGCTGCTGGCCGTGCTCTTCCTGCTGGTCGGCCTGCGCGAATCCACTGTGCTGGGTTTCACCGGCCTGGGTCGCGTGCTGTTGTCGATGAGCCATGCGCTGGTGCTGCTGCTGCCGCTCCTGGCGCTGTCGGCCACGGCACAGGTCATCAATCGCGCGCAGGACGATGGCACGCTTGAGTTGCTGTTCAGTCATCCGGTGACGCGCGCGGAGTATTTCGTTGGTGTTACCGCCGTGCGCTTCGGCGTGCTGCTGGTGCCGTTCGTGGCGCTGATGCTGCTTGTCGCGGTGATCGGCTGGCTGGGCCTTGGCAGCGCCGTCACCTGGGGCTTCCTCGGGCGCAGCCTGCTCGTGTGCGGCGCGCTGATCTGGGCCTACACCGGCTGTGGCCTGGCGGTCTCGACGTACGTCCGCAACCAGGCCAAGGCCGTGATGGTGCTGCTGGGCACGTGGGTGCTGTCGGTGGCGCTGCTGGATTTCCTGCTGATCGGAGTGATGCTGCAGTGGCGCCTGAATCCGCGCAGCGTCTTCCTCCTGGCGGCGCTGAACCCGGTGGAGTCGGCGCGCCTGGCCCTGCTGTCGTCGGCCGAGCAGTCCCTGTCGGTGCTCGGCCCGGTCGGCTTCTACCTGGCCCATCGCGTAGGGGCGACGTCGCTCCTGCTGCTGGGCACGCTCTGGCCCCTGCTGTTGGGCGCGGCCGCCTGGTCGCTGGCGCTGCGGCGGTTCTCGCGACAGGACCTCACTTGATGCGGAGGCGAGCCCCGTGAGCCGCCCCGGAAGGGAACGACGATGAAGCTGAGCGTCGGCAATTTCATGGAAGTGTTGAACGCCCCTGTGGCGCGGCGTAGTCGCCTGCTGCTGCTGGCGCTGATCATCCCGCTGGTGCTCAGCTTCTTCTTCCCGCTGTGGCGCATCGCCATGAAGGCGCCGCAGTACCCGCGCGGGCTGCACATGGACATCTACGCCTATAAGCTGTCGGGCGGCAACGGCGGCCACGATGTGGCCGAACTCAACGCACTGAACCACTACATCGGCATGCACAAGCTGGATCGGGCCGGTGTGCCGGAGCTGGGCTGGATCCCTTTCGCGTTCGGCGCATTGGCGCTGCTGACCATGCGCGTGGCGGCGTTGGGCCGCGTGCGCGATCTTGTCGACCTGAGTGTGCTCATCGCGTACGTCACGTTGTTCTTCTTCGCGCGATTCATCTTGATGCTCTACCGCTACGGACACGACCTCGATCCGACCGCAGCCCTGAAGCTCAAGCCGTTCATGCCGGTCATCGTCGGCACTAAACAAATTGCGAATTTCACCACGCAATCATATCCTCTTGCCGGCACCGTTCTTACGGGGATATTCGCGGGAGGTGTCATCGCGCTGGCCGTCTGGCACTGCCTGAAGGCGGGGCCGCACGCGGATGCGATGGCAGAGAAGGGCCGATAGGTGGCTGGACCATCCGGCCGCCAGGCAGGTTTCATGGTCAACCAGACGACTCGCTACGCGCTGCACATCCTGGGCTACCTGGCCCAGGACGACGAGGCGCTGGTACCGGGCGATCGGATCGCCCGCGAGATCGGCGTTCCCGCCAACTACCTCGCCAAGATCCTCAACCAGTTGCGACGGTCGGGCATCGTCGAGTCACGCAAGGGCTGGGGCGGCGGTTTCCGGCTGCAACCGGATGCCCGCGCCCGGCCCCTACTGGATATCGTCCGCATCTTTGAGGGCGACAAACCGGCGGGCATTCCCTCCTGCATCTTCGGGCTGCCGGCCTGTGACGACGGCAACCCCTGCGCCCTGCACGGCCATTGGTCGGAGATTCGCGACTCCTTCGAGGTGATGTTGCGGACCACGACCGTCGGCGAACTGAAGCGGCGCGCGCTGCCGCCCGGTACCTGAACAACCGGATTCAACCCCCCACAGCCCCTTGAAACCCCGTTTCTGCTTGTGCTAGAATAAGGGCAGAATCACTCGTGTATCGGGCTTCTCGCGGGGGGTAGAAATGAAACGAGTCGCGCTTGCAGTGATCCTGATCCTGTGCGGCGCCGCCGCAGCGTCTGCCCAGGTGTTCAACGGTGACTTCGCGACCAGCATCGTCGGCTGGACCCTCGGCGGCGTCGGCGTGCCCGTGTCCTGGCACCCGACCGTCGGCAATCCGGGCGGCTCGGCGTACTTCTACGGCGCGTACGGGGGCAACGGTTCGATGGAACAGGTGTTCCAGTGCGGCGGCGGGCACGGCGACGGCAACTGCGACATCTCCCTGGAGTACCGCTACTACGTGTCGGGCGGCGCGGCCGTGGAGGTCGTCGTTTCGGTCGACAACATCGACCTGTACGCGATGACCCACTCCACCGAGAGCCCGCTCTGGAACCCGGTGACGGTGGCGGTGCCCTGCGGCCTGCACACCATCAAGGTGACGACGAACACCATCACGATGGGCACGTTCTTCGGCCAGTGGTCGGTCTTCCTGGACAACGTCCAGGGCCTGTGCACGGCCGTCGTGCCGGAGGAGACGCAGGACTGGGGCTCGCTGAAGGCGATCTACCGCTGATCGCCGATGGCTGGACAAGCAAAGGGCCGCCGCTCCGATCGGAGAGGCGGCCCGCTCTTCATGTCCCAATTCGCCCTCAAGACGCCTTCTCTCACCCCGTATTTTGTAGTCCCTGCGAAATACCCCGCACCGTCTCGAACAACGCCTTCTCAAGCTCAGCATCCTGTCTGTCCGTTGCCCGCCACCGCGCCAGCAAATCCACCTGCAGCAGGCTGATCGGGTCCACGTACGGGTTGCGCAGGCTGATACTGCGCTGCAGCGCGGGCTCGCGGTCCAGCAGCTCATCTTCGTCGCGCAGCCTGAGCACCCACTCGCGCGTCTCTTCCAGCCGCGCGCGGATGATCGGGAACACTTCGTCCCCGGCCGGGCCGGCCAGCGTCGCGTAGCGCGCGGCGATGTCCAGGTCGGCCTTCGCCAGCACCATCGCCAGGTCCGACAGCAGGTTCGTGAAGAACGGCCAGCGGGCGGCCATCTCGCGCAACGTCTGCTCGTCGTGGGCGGCGGCGGCCTCGGTGAGGCCGCGACCCACGCCGAACCAGGCGGGCAGCAGGTGACGGTTCTGCGTCCAGGCGAAGACCCAGGGGATGGCGCGCAGGTTCTCGACGCCGCGGCCGCCGCGCCGCGAGGCCGGGCGCGAGCCGATCTCCAGCCGTTCGATGACATCGATGGGCGTCGCGGCGCGGAAGTAGTCGTCGAACAGTGGGTGGTCGTGGACCAGGCGCTGGTAGTCGGCGCGGCCCGCCTTGGCGATGACGTCCATCAACGTCGTCCAGCCGGGCTCGGGGCGCGAGCGCGGGCTGCACAGCACCGTGGTCTCGAGCACGGCGCCGGCCATCAATTCGAGTGTGCGTCCGGCGATGCCGCGCAGTCCGTACTTGGTGTGGATGATCTCGCCCTGCTCGGTCAGGCGCAGGTGTCCGCGCAGCGCGCCGCAGGGATCGGCCAGCACCGCCTCGCGCGTCTTGCCGCCGCCGCGGCCGACACTGCCGCCGCGGCCGTGGAAAAACGTCAGCGCGACGCCGGCGTCGTCGGCCCGGTTCGCCAGCTCTTCCTGCACGCGGTAAAGCGCCCAGCGCGAGGCGGCGATGCCCGAGATCTTGCTCGAGTCGCTGTAACCGAGCATGACCAGCTGGCGGTCGCCGCGCGCGGCGAGGTGGCTGCGGACGACGTCATCGCCCAGCAGGCTGTCGAGCGTCGCGGCGGCGCGGTCGAGGTCGTCGACGGTCTCGAACAGCGGGGTCACATCCAGGTCGATGGAACCGGCGTCGTTGCGCAGCCCGGCGCAATGCGCCAGGAAGAGCACGGCCAGCACGTCGTCGGCGCCCTGCGCCATCGAGATGATGTAGGGGCCCAGCGCGCGGGGGCCGTGGCGACGGCGCACGGCGGCGACCGTGCGCATCACTTCCAAAGTACGCGTGGTCTCGTCGTCGACGGGCAGCGTCCGCGGCGCCGGTGTCACCAGCGCGGCGCGCAGCCGGGCGGCGCGCTCGGCGGGTGGGCGGGCGGCAAAGTCGTCGTCGCCCAGCACGCGGCCGGCCACACGGCGGTGCACCTCGGAGTCCTGCCTCAGGTCGAGCGTGGCCAGGTGGAAGCCGAAGGTGAGCACGCGGCGCACGAGGGCCTGGACCAGGGCCAGGCCGCCGCTGCCGCCGCCGGGGGCCTCGAGGCTGCCCGCGACCAGGCGCAGGTAGGCCAGCAGTTCGTCGGCGCATGTGTAGGCCCGGGGCGCATCGACTTGCTCAGCGTCGACTTGCTCAGCGTCGACTTGCTCAGCATCGACTTGCGCGGCCTCCAGGCGGGCCTGCATCAGCAGCAGCAACAGGCGGTACGGCATATCGCCGCTTCGGCGCGGCAGGGTGGCGGCCCGGTCGGGCATGAGCGCGCGGTATTCGTCGATGCGCTGCAGGACGGCAGGGTCGACGTGCACGCGGCCCGCGCTCTGGCTCAGCTGCTCGCTCAGGTCGGCGACGTCGTTGCGGTACCGGCCGATGATCAGGCTGCGCTGGCGTTCCAAAGTGGCGGCGATCGTCGCCGGGCCGACGTTCGGGTTGCCGTCCATGTCGCCGCCCACCCACGAACCGAAGCGCACCAGCGGACAGGGCAGATCGCGACCGGCGCCGGGGCCGTAGGCGTCGTCGAAGGCCTGGGCCAGCGACTCGTAGAAGCCGGGCAGGATGCGGTAGACCACCTCGACGAGGTGGAACAGCACGTACTCGGCCTCGTCCGCGACGGTGGGGCGCGCCGCCGGCTGCTCGTCGGTCTGCCAGGCCAGCTCGATCTGGCGGCGCAGTTCGGCGCGCTCGCGACCGGCCTCGCGCGGCGTGGGATCGGTGCGGTCCAGGCGCAGCGACAGCGTGCGGGCCATGCGCTGGCTCTTGGCCAGCATCGTGCGGCGCACGGCGCGCGTCGGATGGGCCGTGAAGACAGGCATCACTTCCATGGTCCGCAGCGCGGCGCGCACCTGTTCGGCGTCCAGGCCCTTGGCGGCCAGGTCGCTCAGCACGGCGGCCAGGCTGCCCGGCTGGGGCGGCCGGCCGGGGCGCGACTGCTCGCGGCGGCGGCGGATGCGGTGCACCTGCTCGGCCAGGTTGACCAGCGAGAAGAAGGACGAGAAGGCGCGCGTGAGCTCGCGCGCGTCGGCCGGGGACAGGCCGTCCAGCTGTTGGACCAGGTCGGCCTCCGCGGCGCCACCGCCACCGCCGGCCCGGCGCTCGCGGGCGGCGTGGCGCGCGTGCTCAACGCGCGCGAACAGCTGTGGGCCGCCCTGATCGGTCAGGACCTGGCCCAGGAGGTCGCCCAGCAGGTGGACATCGTCCCTGAGGGCCTGGTCCTGGGGCGTGGGTGCGTCCGGGGTCATCGCCTCTTCCTTCGTCCTGGTCGACACGCCCTGGTGGGCCCGTTTTGGCCGTACGGAGCACAGCGGCACGATATCACACGCCGCTCCGGGCGCTACCACGCGCCCCTGCGTGCGGGATGCCGGTTCTTGGGTATCATAATCAAGACGGGCATGATCTGAAATTGAATTCACGCCTCCGACGGCAATTCCTGAACACCGGAGAACGCGCCATGGCCGACGATCGCACCCTGCCGCCCGATCCCGCCGACGACCGCACCCTGCCGCTGGATGCCGACGCCCTCGAGGGGCTGGGCGAGCAACTCGGCTCGGTCATCGGCCCCTACCGCCTGGTGCGCCGCCTGGGCGAGGGCGGCATGGGCGAAGTGTTCGAGGCCGAGCAGTCCGAGCCGATCCGCCGGCGCGTCGCCCTGAAGGTCATCAAGCAGGGCATGGACACGCGCGCAGTCGTGGCGCGCTTCGACGCCGAGCGCCAGGCGCTGGCCATGATGGACCACCCGTGCATCGCGAAGGTCTTCGACGCGGGGGCCACCGATCGCGGCCGCCCCTACTTCGTGATGGAGTACGTCGAGGGCGAGCCCATCACCGACTATTGCAACCGCAAGCGCCTGGGCACGCGCGAGCGGCTGGAGCTGTTCGTGCGCGTGTGCGCCGGCGTGCAGCACGCGCACCAGAAGGCGATCATCCACCGCGACCTCAAGCCCACGAACATCCTCGTCGGCGACGTCGATGGCCAGGCGACGCCCAAGATCATCGACTTCGGCGTGGCCAAGGCCACGACGCAGCGCCTGACCGAGATGACGATGTTCACGCAGATGGGGCAGATGATCGGCACGCCGGAGTACATGAGCCCCGAGCAGGCGGCGCTGACCGAGGACGACATCGACACGCGGACCGACGTCTACGCGCTGGGCGTGGTGCTGTACGAGATGCTGGCCGGGACGCTGCCGTTCGACTCGCGGGAGTTGCGCCGGGCCGGCTACGACGAGATCCGCCGCATCATCCGCGAGCAGGACCCGCCGCGGCCGAGCACGCGCTTCGGCGCCCTCGGCGAACGCGCGACGACGGTGGCCTCGGCGCACGGCAGCGCGCCCAAGCGCCTGCAGGGCGAGCTGCGCGGCGACCTCGACTGGATCACGATGAAGGCGCTGGAGAAGGACCGCGACCGGCGCTACGAAACGGCGAACGGGCTGGCGGCCGACGTGCGGCGCCACCTGCGCAGCGAACCGGTCGTGGCCGGGCCGCCGAGCGCCACGTACCGCCTGGGCAAGCTGGTGCGCCGCAACCGCGGGGCGTTCGCGGCGGGCTCCATGCTGGTGCTGCTGCTGGCGGTGCTGGCCGTGACGATGACGGTGCAGGCCGGGCGCCTGGCGCGCGAGCGCGACCGCACCGCCGTGCAGGCGGCCAAGGCGGAGAAGACCACCGAGTTCCTGCAGTCGATGCTCGGCGGCATCAGCCCCGCCACGGCGCTCGGCCGCGACACGAAGCTGCTCGAGGAGATCCTGTCCAACACCGCCCGGCGCACGCAGGCCGAGCTGGCCGACCAGCCCGAGGTCGAGGCGGCGATCCGCGGCACGCTTGGCCAGACGTATGCGGCCCTCGGCAAGTTCCCTGAGGGCATCCGGAACCTGCAGCGGGCCGACTCGCTGCAGACCGCGCTGCTGGGGCCCGCGTCGGCGACCACGCTGACGACGCGCCGCCAGCTCGGCGTCACGCTGCTGCGCGCCGGGCAGCAGGCGGAAGCCGAGGCCCAGCTTCGCGCGGTCATCGACGCCGCGCGGCGCGACCTCGGCCCGGACGACCCGGTGGCGCTGGTGGCGATGACCGACCTGGCCGACGTGCTCATCCGCATCGGCAAGCACAAGGAGTCGACCGAGCTGTGCGAGGCAGCCCTGGCCGGGTATGCGCGTGTCCCGCACCCGGTGCTCGACGACGTCCTGAAGGCGAAGTACATCAAGTCGCGCTCGCTGGCCAACCAGGAGCGCCTGCCCGAGGCCGTGACCCTGCTGAAGGAGGTCCTGGCGGCGCACAAGGAGGCGCACGGCGGCGACCATCCCCTGACCCTGGGCGCCCAGGGCCTGCTGTCCTGGTTCCTCGTCAACACGGGGGACGGCGAGGCGGCCATCCGCGGCTTCCAGGAAGTGCTTGCGGCATGCCAGCGCATCTATGGCCCCGTGCACCCCGAGACCGTCAGGGCCCAGGCGAACCTGGCCGAGGGCTACACCCGCCTGGGCCGGTTGACCGAGGCCGAGGCGATGCAGCGAATCGTGGTGGAGGCCAATACCGCGATCTTCGGGCCGGAGAACCCGTCGACCCTCATCACGATGCAGAACCTGGGCACCACCCTGACGTCGCTGAAGCGCTACCCGGAAGCCGAGGCGCTCCTGGACCGCACCCTTGAGATCGACCGTCGCGTGTCGGGCCCCGCGCACCAGAACACCATCAACACGATGTATGCGCTGGCGCAGCTCTACGACGCCGGGCGGCGCTATCGCGAGGCCGCCGACATGCTGGGCCAGATCGCCGAGTCCCATCGCGCCGTCAACGGCGATGCCAACCCGACCGTCGTCATCTACTACTACAACTGGGCCGCCAAGCTCCAGGACCTGGGCGACGACCGGGCCGCCGAGCCCGTCTACCGCAAGGCGCTCGCATCGCACGAGAAGTGCGGCGGTGGGGACAAGCCGTACGTGGCCGCGATCCTGAACGGCCTGGGCAAGGCCGTCGGCTCGCGCGGGCAGGCGGCCGCGGCCGATTCCCTCATGACGGCAGGGCTTGACATGCGGCGCCGCCTGTTCGGTGATATGCATGTCGAGACGGCTTATTCGCTGGCGATGATGGGCGACGTGCTCCACCTTCGGGGTGACCACGCCGGCGCGGTCGTCCGGCTGCGGGAGTGCGTGGCCATCCGCGACAGCCTGCTGGCGCCGGACGACTGGCAGCGCTGGGGCGCCCGCTCGGACCTGGGGCGCTGCCTGCTCGACGGCGGAAAGAACAGCGAAGCGGTCCCGTACCTCGAGTCGGCGGTCAAGGGACTCGAAGCCAACGAATTCACGGCCGATCTGGCCGCCGAGGCCCGCAGGATGCTGGCCCGGGCCCGTCGCGGGTAGCGGCGGCGGACTCATTTCCCGGGAAGGGCGACACCATGGCCAGGAACAACTTCACCTTCGAGAAGCGGCGGCGCGAGCTCGAGAAGAAGGCGAAAAAGGAAGCCCGCAAGGTGGCGAAAGAGGAGAACAAAACTCGTACGGAGGCCGGCGTCGAGGGCGCCGCCGACGATGCGGCGCCTGACACGGCGGACGCCCCGGTGGCCCCCGAGCAGCCCTGAACCCCGCCGCGACCTTTGTCTCGCCCCGCCCGGGGCGGTCGTCTACCATGTCCTGGTGAATAATCCCGCCCGGCGGGGGGTATCCCCCGCTGGAAACACCACCCGTCACCGCGGAGGAAACATGAAGAAGTTCATCCCGCTCGTGGTCATCATCGCCGTCGTCGGCCTGATCGCCATGTCCCTGATCGGCCCCTACAACAAGGTCGTCGGCATGCAGGAAGCCGTCGACGGCCAGTGGGGCAACGTCGAGAACGTCTACCAGCGCCGGGCCGACCTGATCCCGAACCTGGTCGAGACCGTCAAGGGCTACGCCGCGCACGAGCGCGAGACGCTCGAGGGTGTCGTCAACGCGCGCGCCAAGGCGACGCAGGTGACGGCCGAGCTGACGCCCGAGGCGATGAAGGATCCGCAGGCGCTGGCGAAGTTCCAGGCCGCGCAGGGCGAGCTCAGCTCGGCGCTCGGCCGCCTGATGGTCGTCGTCGAGAAGTACCCCGACCTGAAGGCCAACCAGAACTTCCTGGACCTGCAGGCGCAGCTCGAGGGCACCGAGAACCGCATCGCGGTCGAACGTCGCCGCTTCAACGAGCTGGGGCAGAGCTACAACACGGCCATCCGTCGCTTCCCGATGTCGCTGATGGCCAATACGTTCGGCTTTGCGAAGAAGGCTTATTTCGAGGCGGCCGCGGGCTCCGAGGTCGCGCCGCAGGTGAAGTTCTAGTGCGAACGAAGCTGTTCCTGGCGCTGGGCCTGCTGGCCGTGCTGGCGTTGCCGGCCGTGGCCCAGCGCAACGACAAGGACCTGCCGCCGGCGCCGACGCAGCACTTCGTCGACAAGATGGGGCTGGTGACGCCGGACGAATCGCAGCAGCTGGCCGACGCGCTGTTCGGCTTCGAGCAGCGCACCGGCATCCAGTTCGTGGTGGCCGTGCTGCCCGAACACGCGGGCGTGCTCGACGACTTCACGAACCGGCTGTACGAGCACTGGAAGATCGGCAACAAGGAAACGAACAAGGGCGTGCTTTTCGTGGTCTTCCCCGACCAGCGCGAGACGCGCATCGAGGCGGGGTACGGGCTCGAGGAGACGTTGCCTGACGTCGTGGCCGACCGGATCCTGCGCGCGATGGTGGACATCCCGCGCGACCCGGCCTCCGGACGCCTGGCCTTCGTCATCCAGTCGGTCGCGAAGGCCGTGGCGCCCGAGGATCCGCTGGGCAACGGCGGCGGCCAGGCGGCGCAGGCGAGTCATCGTCGCGCCGGCCGCAGCTTCCCGGTGGGCCTGTTTTTCCTGATGTTCCTGGTGTTCCCGATCCTGTTCGGGGGCCGGCAGCGCTCCAGCATGCTGGCGCCGCTGATCATCGGTTCGATGCTCGGCGGCAGCGGTCGCCATGGCGGCGGCGGCGGCGGCTGGGGCGGCGGCGGCGGTGGCGGCGGGTTCTCCGGCGGCGGTGGCTTCTCGGGCGGCGGCGGCGCGAGCGGAGGCTGGTAGTCATGAACAAACGCAGTGACATCCCCCGCAAGTTCCTGTCCGCCGAAGAGCAGGTGCGCCTGGGCGAGGCGATCGGCGCGGCCGAGAAGCGCACCAGCGGCGAGATCCGCCTGCATCTCGAACGCGATGTGCCGAAGCGCGGCGCCGCCAAGGACGACCCGTACCTGCGGGCGCGCGAGGTCTTCGCGAAACTGGGCATGCACCAGACGGCCGAACGCAACGGTGTGCTGGTCTACCTGGCCACGCGCTCGCGGAAGTTCGCGGTGCTGGGCGACGAACAGCTGCACCAGCGCGTCGGCGAGGCGTTCTGGAACGATATCCGCGACCTGATGGCGGGGCACTTCAAGGAAGACCGGTTCGTGGACGGCCTGGCCGAGGGCATCGCGCTGGTCGGCGAGCGCCTGCGCGACCACTTCCCGCACCGCGGCGACGACGACGTGAACGAGTTGTCGGACGAGATTTCGTACTGACGGTTTGGGCAAGCGAAAGCGCCGGCGCAGGTCCCTTCACGGGGCGACTTGCGCCGGCGCAATTATTTGGGCAGCCCTTGCCGCCGGATCGATCCAGGCTACTTCGACCGCTTGTACGTGATCTCCATCGACTTCATTTCCTGCCCGCCCATCGACTGCCACATCGTGAACTTCATGGTGTCCTTGTCCAGCCACTCGTTGGTCGACCGCGTCGGCATCTCCATCGGGCCCATCGCCATCTTGCCGTGGTAGGTCGAGACCTTGCCGTCGGCCGACAACGAGCCCGTCGAACTGAAGACGCCGGTGCCCATGTTGTCGAACCACAGGCTGAAGAATTCGTTCTTGGCGTTGTCGTAGCCGTCGATCGACATGCCTTCCATCGGCATGCCCATCATGGAGGTGTGGAAGCGGCCCAGCAGGTAGCGGCCGCCCAGGACCATCTCGCCCTCGTAGGTGCCGTCGGTCGTCACCGGCTCGGCGCCGGGGCTGAACATGGTGACGCGGGCGGTCCAGTTGCCGGTCATCTGCGCCAGGTGCTGGTGCGGCGCACCGGGCGCGGCCAGCTTCATCATCATCTCTTCCATGGCCTTGGCGTCCATCTGCCCTTCCTGGGCGTGGACGGCCGCGGCGCCGGCGGACAGGAACAGGGCCAGCGCGGCCACGGCGAACAGGTGCTTGCGCATCGGAATCCCCCTCTTGGAGTCGTCGGTCGTCATCGCGCGGGGCCGCGGGGCCCCGGCGCGGGCGAGGCAGACAGGCTAGGAACGGCGCCGCGGAACGGCAAGGGCGGCTGGGCCCGGGCGGTTCAGGCCGGCGTCGCCACGATTTCCGCGGCCCGGGCCACGGCGTCGGGGTAGGTGGAGAACATGTTGTCCAGGCCGATGATCTCGACGGTCCTGGCCCGGGTCATCGCCACCAGCGGCTGGGCGTGCACGCCCGCCAGCAGCAGCGTGGCGCCCTGGCTGCGCAGGCGCCCGTGCACGTCCTCGAGGGCGTGCAGCCCGGTGGCGTCGATCGCCATCACGTGCCGCATGCGCAGGATCACGACGCGGGGGCGGCGGCGGTCCGACTGCAGTGTCTCGGTGAACGAGCGGGCGGCGCCGAAGCAGAACGTGCCGTTGATCTCGAAGACCGCCACCTGGGGCGGCAGGTCGATGGGCGTCGTGGGGTCGCCGGGGGCGGCCTCGTAGTCGAGGGCGTCGCGCACGGCGCGCACCTGCGTGACCTCGGCCATGCGCATCATCAGCAGCACCGACGACAGCACCATGCCCACCTGGATGGCCACGTTCAGGTCGACGAGCACCGTCAGCGCGAAGGTCGACACCAGCACCAGCACGTCGCTGCGCGGGGAGCGCAGCAGCTGTATGAAGACGCGCCATTCGCTCATGTTGTAGGCCACCACCAGCAGGATGCCCGCCAGCGTGGCCAGGGGGATGTACGAGGCCCAGCGGCCGGCCACCATCAGGATGGCCAGCAACGTGATGGCGTGCACGATGCCGGCGACCGGCGTCCGCCCGCCGTTCTTGACGTTGGTGGCGGTGCGCGCGATGGCGCCGGTGGCCGGGATGCCCCCGAAGAACGGCACGACGAGGTTGGCCACGCCCTGGCTCATCAACTCGGCGTTGGCGCGGTTGCGGCCGCCGATCATGCCGTCGGCCACCATCGCGCTGAGCAGCGACTCGATGGCGCCCAGCAGCGCGATGGACAACGCGGGCGAGAACAGCGCGGGCATCATCGCGAAGTCGAACCGCGGCAGCGACGGGTGCGGCAGCCCGGTGGGCACGTCGCCGAAACGGCTGCCGATGGTGTCGATCGGCAGCGACCAGATGCGCGCGGCGATCGTCGTCACCAGCAGCGCCACCAGCGGGCCCGGGATGCGGCGCGAGACGCGCGACCACTGCTGGGTGATCAGCACGGTGGCCAGGCAGATGCCGGCTGCGACCAGGCTCGTTTGCGGGATGTGTTGCGCGAAGTACAGGCACTTGGCGAGGAAATGCGTCGGCATCCCGGCCACCGGCAGGCCCATCGCATCGCCGATCTGCCCCATCCCGATGATGATCGCGATGCCGCTGGTGAACCCGATGATGACCGGGTAGGGGATGAAGCGGATGATGTTGCCGAGCCGTGCCAGGGACATGGCGACCAGCAGCGCGCCGGCCATCACGGTGGCTGCGGCCAGCCCGGCGTAGCCGAACTTCGCGACGATGCCCGCCACGATCACGACGAAGGCCCCGGTGGGCCCGCCCACCTGCACGCGGCTGCCGCCGAGCGCCGAGATGATGAAGCCGGCGATGATGGCGGTGAACAGGCCCTGCTCGGGCCGCACGCCCGAGGCGATGCCGAACGCGATGCTCAGCGGCAGGGCGACGATGCCGACGACCAGGCCGGCCAGCACGTCGCGGCTGAGGTCGCGGCGCGAGTAGCCCTCGCGCAATACTGTGACCAGCTTGGGGGTGAGGTCTTCGGGGAACTTGAAGCGCATCGTGGTGTCCCGGGTCGGCCCTCGCGGGCGTGACGTGACCGGGCGGCGGGGCGCCGACGGGGCGGACCGGGGCCGGAGAAACGGGCGGAACATACACCCCGGCCATAGGTGCGGCAAGCGCGGGGGAACCCGACTGACAAGGAACCGGAGGCAATGGTACGCTTCGGCGCGCGCGGCGGCGGACTTACGCCGGCGCAAGTGCGCTCAATGCGCCGAAGGAGCCATGTGAATCCGATAACAAGCCGTGGCTTGGCCGCACTGCTCATCCTCGTCGCCGCCGGCCTGCGCGCGCCCGTTTGCCCTGCCGCAGCCGCGACCGCCGCCGCCGACAGCGTCTTGCTGCGCCTGTCGAGCCCGGACGGTCGCCTGCGGGCCGTCATCGACCTGTCCGGCGCAATGGCGACCGGTGCGCTCGACCGCGACGGCGCGCCGCTGCTGTTGCCGTCGGCGCTGGGCCTGGACCTCGCCGACGGTGGTCCGCTGCGCGACCTGCGGCTTGAACAGGCCACCCGCCGCATCATCGACGAGACGTGGCGTCCGGCCTGGGGCGCCGACGCCGAGGTTCGTGATCGCGCGAACGAACTGCGCCTGGACCTGCGCGAGGCGCGTGAGCCGCGCCGTCGCCTGGCGCTGGTGCTGCGCGCGGCCGACGACGGTTTCGCCTTCCGCTACGAGATTCCCGCGCGCGCCGACACCGCCGGCACGGGCGTGCTGGCCGAGGAGACCACGTTCCATTTCGCGGGCGATCCCCGCGCCTGGTGGATCCCCGCCGACGAGTTCGCCTACGAATCGTTGCACCGCGAGACGCCGCTCAGCCGCGTCGACCGCGCCGCCACGCCGCTGACGATGCGGACGCCGGGCGGCGCCTGGGTCGCGTTGCACGAGGCCGAATTGCTTGACTGGTCGGAGATGTGGCTCGAGCGCGCGGCCGATGCCGACACGGCCGGCGTGACGCTGCAGGCGCGCCTGTGGCCCTGGCCCGACGGCACGGCCGTCAAGGGTCGCGGCGTGATGCGCAGCCCGTGGCGCGTGTTGCTGGTGGCCGACTCGCCCGGCGGCCTGGCGACCTCGCACCTGGCGCAGAACCTGTGCGCGCCGAGTGTCATCGAGGACACGTCGTGGATCCGTCCGCTCACCTTCTGTGGCGTGTGGTGGGGCCTGCACACGGGACAATGGACCTGGGCCGAGGGTCCGCGCCACGGCGCCACCACCGAACGCACGAAGGAGTGCATCGACTTCGCCGCGCGCCACGGCTTGGGCGGCGTGCTGGCCGAGGGCTGGAACCCGGGCTGGGAGACGTGGGGCCACGGCGAGTCGCGGCAGGACTACCGGCGCGGCGCGGCCGACTTCGACCTGGACGAGGTCGCGCGCTACGCCCGCGAGCGCGGCATCGCCTTCATCGGCCATCACGAGACCGGCGGCAACATCCCGATGTACGAGGCGCAGATGGACTCGGCCTTCGCGTTGTGCGAGCGGTTGGGCATCCGCCACGTGAAGACCGGCTACGCGGGCACGATCACGCCCGCCGGCATGCACCACCACGGCCAGTATATGGTGCGCCACTTCCAGCGCGTGGTCGAGACGGCGGCGCGGCACCGCGTGGCGCTCGACGTGCACGAGGGCATCAAGCCCACGGGACTGGACCGCACCTGGCCGAACCTGATGAGCACCGAGGCCATCCGCGGCATGGAACACAACGCCACGCTGAACACGCTGCCGCCGCGCCACGCGACCATCCTGCCGTTCACGCGCTTTTTGGCCGGGCCGGCCGACTACACGCCCGGCATCTTCAGCCCCGACTTCGCGCCCGGCAGCGGCCGGCGCGTCATCGCCACCGTCGCCAACCAGTTGGCGCTGTATATCGTGTTCACCAGCCCGCTGATGATGATGGCCGACCTGCCGGAGAACGCCGAAGCGCACCCGGCGCTGCGCTTCCTCGACCGCCTGCCCTGCACATGGGACGAGTCGCGCGTGGTGGAGGCCGCCATCGGCGACATCGCGGTCTTCGCCCGCCGCAGCGGCGACGCGTGGTACGTGGGCGCGGTGACCGACGAGCAGGCGCGCGCGTTGGCGCTCCCGCTCGCGTTCCTGGCCCCCGGGCAGGCCTGGCGCGCCGAGGTGTTCGCCGACGCGGATGCGGCCGACTGGGAGCACGACCCCGCCGCCGTCGAGACGCAGGTGCTCCGCGTGACCAGCGCCGACACGCTGCGCGCGGCGCTGTCGCGGGCGGGCGGGCTGGCCGCGCGCCTGCGGCCGTGGGCGACGGATGATATCGCGACGATGACCGTCACCGACTTCAACCTGAAGTCCGCGCCGCGACTGGCGCGCTTCGCCGCCCTGCCCGTGCCCGGCGACAACCGCGTGGACCACCTCGGGGTTGGCGCCGTCGTCACGCTGGCGGCGCCCCCGAGCCCGCGCTACGACCGCGGCGCCCTGACCGACGGCCGCGTGGCCGGGGCCGGCTTCCAGGACGACGCCTGGCTGGGGTTCGAGGGCGTCGATCTGGCGGCGACGATCGACCTCGGTTCCCCGCATCAGGTCCGCGAGGTAGCGCTGCGGGCCCTGCACGACCCCGGATCGTGGATCCAGCTGCCGGCGGCCGTCGTGGTCGAATCCAGCCGGGACGGCCGGTCCTGGTCCGTGGCCGGGCGGCTGGCCCCCCCGGCTGGCGGCGAGCGGGCCGAGATCCGGACCCTGGTCGTGGCCATCGAAGGCCAAGAGACGCGTTTCCTGCGGGTTACCGCGATCCAGCGCCCCCTGCCGGACGGCCACCCGGGCCACGGGCAGCCCGGCTGGGTGTTCTGTGACGAGGTGCTCGTGGGCGGCGTTCCGACCCCCTGAAAAAAGCTAAGGAATACAAAAAATATCTATTTACTCCTGTATGGGGGCGGTGTAATCTGGATTCCACGAGTGACGTCGGTCGGGTGCGTTTGAGCCGCGCGCCCGGCCGGCTTCTTTTTTGCGGTCCGCGATCCCGGGGGGTTCCGATCATGTCCATGCCCCATCGTTGCACCGCCTGCCCACGCCCGGCCGTCAGCCTGGCAGTTGCGCTCCTGCTGGTCGCCACCGCCGGCACGGCTCTCGCCGCCCAGCCCGCCGCGGCGCCCACGCGCCCGGTCATCGGTTCCGACCCGCCGGCCGACGCCGATTCCGACGGCGTCCTCGACGCCATGGACAACTGCCCGTACGTGTCCAATCCGTTCCAGGAGGACATGGACCAGGACGCCGCCGGCGACCTCTGCGACAACTGCCCGACCATCGCCAACGTGGACCAGGCGGACACGGACCACGACGGCATCGGCGACGCCTGCGAGTCGGTGCCGACGCACGCCCTCAGCTGGGGCCTGATCAAGGCGACCTACCGGTAGCCGCGCCGGCGACGACCTCCGACATCGAACGTCCGGCTGTGCGGGCAGCGCCTTCGTGGTACGCTGCCCGCGCGTCGTTTCCGTCCGGTGCCAAAGGAGCTCGTCCCATGCGTCACCGCTCTCGCCTGTCCGTCTTCGTCCATGCGATCATCCTGCTGGCGTTCACTTCCATGGCCCACGCCGACCGCGGCGTCGCCACGCGCTCGCCCGTCTACGGCGAGCACGGCATGGTCTGCGCCGCGCAGCCGCTGGCCGTGCAGGCGGGGATCGAGATCCTCAAGGCCGGCGGCAGCGCCGTGGATGCGGCCATCGCCGTCAACGCCTGCCTGGGCCTGATGGAACCGACCGCCAACGGCGTGGGCGGCGACCTCTTCGCGATCGTGTGGGACCCGCGCGACAACAAGCTGCACGGGCTGAACGCCTGCGGCCGCTCGCCGCTCGCCCTGACGGCGGACAAGGTGCCGCCCGAGGCCGACGGCACCATCCCGCTCTACTCGCCGTACGCGTGGACCGTGCCCGGCGCCGTCGACGGCTGGGCCGAACTGCACGCGAAGTTCGGCAAGCTGCCGTTGGCGCAGGTGCTGGCGCCGGCCATCCGCTATGCCCGCGAAGGCTTCCCTCTCTCGCCGGTCATCGCCTCGGACTGGGAGCGCGGAGGGCGCCGCTTCAAGGACTTCCCGGGCTTTGCCGAGGTGTTCCTGCCGGGCGGCCGCGCGCCGCGCGAAGGCGAGATCTTCCGCAACCCGGCGCTCGCGAAGACGCTTCAGCTGGTGGCCGACGGCGGCGCCGATGCCTACTACCGCGGGCCCATCGCCGCCGAGTTGGTGCGCTACTCGCGCGAGCACGGCGGCTTCTTCGCGCCCGAGGATTTCGCGCGCCACACCTCCGAGTGGTGCGATCCGGTAGCCACCAACTACCGCGGCTACGACGTGTGGGAGCTGCCGCCGCCGGGCCAGGGCATCGCGGCGCTGCAGCTGCTGAACATCCTCGAGACGTTCGACCTGAAGGCGATGGGCCGCGACTCGGCCGACTTCTGGCACGTCTTCACCGAGGCGAAGAAGCTCGTTTTCGCCGACCGCGCCCGCTACTACGCCGACCCGGCGTTCGCCGCCATTCCGGTGGCCGAACTGGTGGGCAAGGACTACGCCCGTGCGCGTGCCGCGCTCATCGACCCGCAGCACGCGGCCCTGCGCGTCGAGCCGGGCGACCCGCCGGCGCTGAACCGCAAGGAGACCACCTACCTGTGCACGGCTGACGCCAGCGGCATGATGGTCTCGCTGATCCAGAGCAACTACACCGGCTTCGGCTCGGGCTACGTCATCCCATCGCTGGGCTTCTGCCTGCAGGACCGCGGCAACCTGTTCGACCTGCAGCCGGGCCGGCCCAACTCGCTGGAGCCGGGCAAGCGGCCGTTCCACACGATCATCCCCGCCTTCGTGACGAAGGACGGGAAGCCTTTCATGGCGTTCGGGCTGATGGGCGGCGACATGCAGCCGCAGGGACACGCGCAGGTGATCGTCAACCTGGTCGACTTCGGGATGAACCTGCAGGAGGCCGGGGATGCGATCCGCTTCCACCACACCGGATCGGCCGAGCCGACCGGCACCGGGATGACCGACGGCGGCGTGCTGCACATCGAGGACGGGTTGCCGACGGCGGTGCTCGCAGAGTTGGTAAAACGCGGCCACCGGCTCGAAAGCGAACCGGTGGGTGCGTACGGTGGCTATCAGGCGATCCGGCGCGATCCGCTGACGGGCATTTATTGCGGCGCCACCGAGAAGCGGAAGGACGGGTGCGCCGCAGGCTACTAGACGCGGCCCGACTGGACTTCGTGTCCTTCGACCAGCCGTGACAGGTCGTCGACGACGCTGCGCAGTACGTTGGCCTGCCCGGCCATCATGACCGCGGCGGCCGCCGACTCCTCGGCCGTGGCCGCGGTGCCCTGCGTGGTGCCCTCGAGCTGCACGATGCCCTGGTTGACCTTCTCGATGCCATGCGACTGCTCGCTGCTGGCTGCGGCCACCTCGCTCATCAGCGTCGAAACCTGGTCGATGCGGCCAGTGATCTGCTTCAGGACGGCGTCGACCTCGCGGCTGACCGTGACGCCCGCGGCCGCGTTCTTCCGCGACTCCTCGATCAGCTCGCCCGTGCTGCGCGCAGCCTCGGCGCTGCGGCCGGCCAGCGAGCGCACTTCCTCGGCCACCACCGCAAAGCCCTTGCCCGCTTCGCCGGCGCGCGCGGCCTCGACCGCGGCGTTCAGCGCCAGCAGGTTCGTCTGGAAGGCGATCTCGTCGATCGTCTTGATGATGCGCCCGGTCTGGTCGGAGGTCGTCTTGATGCGCTCCATCGCCTCGTTCATGCGGTCCATCGAGTCGCTGCCCCGCTGGGCCTCGGCGCGCGCCTGCCCGGCCAGGTCGTTGGCCTCGCTCGCGCTCTGCGCGGTCTGGGCGGTCATCGTCGTGATGCGCCCCAGCGATGTCGAGATCGTCTCCAGGCCCGAGGCCTGCACGCCGGCGTCGTCGGCCAGGCGCTGGCCGGCCGTCGAGACTTCGCTCGACGAGCAGCCCATCTGGCCCGCGCAACCGTCGAGTTCGCGGATGGCGCCCTGGAGCGGGCGGGTGATCGAGCGCACGATGCCCCACAGCGCGGCCAGCAAGGCGAACAGGCCGGCGGCGCCGATGATCGCCATCGTCCACGTCAAGCGCGTGGAGGCGGCGAGAATGCTCTCCATCGGCACGACAACGGCGAAGCTCCACGGCGTGTCCACGCCGCCGACGCGCAACGGCACGAACTTGACGTAGATGTCCTTGTCGCTGCCCGGGTCGTGGCGCGTTTCGGCGACCTCCTGCCCGGCGTCGATGGCCGCCAGTGTGGCATCCGCGTACTCGAGCTCCTTGAGGGGATGCCCGGCCAGCTTGGCGTCCGGGTGCGCCACGATCAGGCCTGTGTGCGAGACCAGGAAGGCGTAGCCGTCGCCGTACGGCTTGAGCGTGGCGATGCGGTCGTTGAAGGACTTGAGCACCAGGTCGATGCCGGCGACACCGACAGCCTTGCCGCCGACGAAGATGGGCATGCACGTGCTGGTCATCATCGCGTTTCCGGCGTCGGGCTCGACGTAGGGGTCGAGGAGGCATTCCTTCCCGGCCTTCATCGGGATGGTGTAGTAGTCCTCCTTGGCGTAGTCGGCGAACGTGCCCGTGCTGGCCGTCAAGTCGATGCCGCCGTTCAGGCGCTGGGCGTACGGCATGAAGCAACCGTCGCTCGCATAGCCTTCCTTGCCGGCGTATTCGGCGTCGCGACCGTCGTAGCGGTCGGGCTCGGCCTGGAACCAGACGCCGTAGAAGAACGGATTCGACTCGAGGATCGCCTGGACCGAGCGCGTCATCGACACGCGGTCGACGGTCGCCTGGCCGGAGATCACCGCCTCGAGTTGCTTCGCCAGGGACTTGGTGGCGGCCATGGACTCGGACAGGTCGACGTCAAAGGTCGCCGACATGCTGCGGGCGATCTCGGTGGACTTGTCGAAGGCCTCGTTGCGGGTGATGGTCCTGACGCGGACGGCCAGGACGACCACCATCGACATGACGATCACGATGGCCATGCCGCCCAGGAGGGCGAGCGTACGGGTCTGCAGGCGCCAATGGGACAACAAGACGCGACCTCCGGGCGTGAAGGGAACCGTTCGCGTCAAGGGGTCGGCAGAAACGGCCGTGCCTTGAGGCCCGATTGAATCCTCTTTTTCACTGTGCCCGCGGTCGCTGTGTATGTACAATGCGCCCTTGTGATTGGACCCGGCCGGCAGACGGCCGCAACCCAACCGAGGAGCCCGTCCATGTCCAACCCCTTGTTCGCCCGCAAGTCGGTCGAACTGCTTCTGGAGGAGGCCAAGGGCGAGAACCGCCTGCGGCGCGTGCTGGGCCCCGTGCAGCTCACGGCCCTGGGGATCGGCGCCATCATCGGCGCCGGCATCTTCGTGGCCACGGGCGCCGCGGCCCACAACATCGCGGGCCCCTCGCTGATGATGTCCTACGTCGTGGCGGGCATCACCTGCATCTTCGCCGCCCTCTGCTATGCGGAATTCGCGGCCATGGTGCCCGTGGCGGGATCGGCCTACACCTACGCCTATGCCACCCTGGGCGAGATGTTCGCCTGGATCATCGGCTGGGATCTCATCCTCGAATACGGCGTCTCCAGCGCCGCCGTGGCCACGGGCTGGTCCGCCTATTTCCAGAGCGCCGTCAGCAAGATCGGCATCCACATTCCCGCGCTGCTCAGCCAGTCGCCCTGGAAATACGACCCCCTGACCGGCGATTTCGCCTCCACGGGCGCCATGATGAACCTCCCGGCGATCCTCGTCGTGGTCGTCGTCACCGCCGTCCTGGTGAAGGGCATCCAGGAGAGCGCCACGTTCAACGGCGTCATGGTGGCCATCAAGGTGGCCGCCGTGCTCTTCGTCATCGGGGTCGGCGCCTTCTTCATCGACACCACCAACTGGCATCCCTTCGCGCCCTTCGGCTGGACCGGCATCAGCTTCTTCGGCCACCGGGTGGCGGGCATGGTCGACGGCGGCGGCGCGCCCATCGGCATGATGGCCGGGGCGGCCATCATCTTCTTCGCCTACATCGGCTTCGACTCGGTCTCCACCCATGCGGAAGAGGCCAAGAATCCCCAGCGCGACGTGCCCATCGGCATCATGGTCTCGCTGCTGGTCTGCACGGTGCTCTACATCGCCGTGGTGGCGGTGCTGACGGGCATGGTGAAGTTCGACCAGCTGGACATCAATGCTCCGGTGTCCACCGCCTTCAGGCAGAAGGGGCTCGGCTGGGCGGAGGGCCTCATCGCCACGGCGGGAGTCGCCGGCATCACCTCCGTGCTGCTGGTCATGATGCTCAGCGGCCCGCGCGTGTTCCTGGCCATGGCCCGGGACGGCCTGCTGCCCAAGTCCACCTTCGGCGATGTCCATCCGAAGTTCCGCACCCCGTGGAAGTCCACGATCCTCGTCGGCTGCTTCGTCGGCGTGCTGGCGGGCTTCCTGCCCATCGACGCTCTTCTGCACCTGGCGAACATCGGCACCTTGCTGGCCTTCGTCATCGTCTGCGCGGCCGTCCTGATCATGCGGAGGAAGCACCCCGAGATCAAACGCCCCTTCCGGTGCCCATGGGTGCCCTTCGTGCCCATCATGGGTGTGCTCAGCTGCCTGATGCTGATGTTCTCGCTGCCGGTGGCCAACTGGTGGCGGCTCATCGCCTGGCTGGCCCTGGGCATGGTCATCTACTTCGCCTACAGTCGGCACCACAGCGTGCTGGCCAAGAATCGGAAGAAGTAGTCTCGGAAGATGTAGCCTCGAAAGAAGTAGGGGCGTGGCGGGATGCCCGGTCCGGACCGTCGCCTGAAACTGTTGATCGGCCCCTTCAACGACCCCGGCACGGCCCGGTACATGGTCGGGGCCTTCGACGACTTCAGTGCGTTGACCTTCGGGTCCTGGGCCGGCGCCGATCTCCCGACCGTGGGACTGCCCACGTTCGCACAGGTCGTCGCGGCGCTGCCCGAGCATTGGCAGCCGGACATGATCCTGCTCTGGCGCCCCGAGTACGGCGCCATCCCCGAGGGGATCGAGAACGCGGCCTGCCCCGTGGCGATGCTGGTCAGCGACTGGTACCTGGCGTTTTCCGACTGTCTCGAAGCGGCGTGGCGGGTCGATGCGGTCGTGACCGGATCGCGCGGCTACGGGGTCTTCCGCGCGTCCGGTTTCGAGCACGTGCTCGCGCTGCCGATGCTGGGCTACCAGCCGGGCGTCGACAACGCCTGGCCCCTCGACGCCGTGAACAGGCCCATCGATGTCTGCTGCAGCGGCAATCCCCACTGGATCATCCATCGCGAGCGTGAACGCGTGGTCGGCGCCCTGGCGGCGCTGCCGGCCGGCGTCCGCGTCTTTCACGGGCCGTTCGCGGACCGCGCCGAATACAATCGTCGCCTGGGCGCAGCCAGGATCTTCGTCAACCAGACCGTCATCGGCGAAGCGAACATGAAGTTCTACGAGGTCGCCGCCGCTGGGGCGTGCCTGTTCGTGGAAGAGGGCAACCTGGACGTCCGGGACTACTTCATCCCCGGCGAATCGGTCGTCCTGTACCGGCTCTCTGACCTCGCGGAGAAGGTCGCCTACTACCTGGAGCATGAGGCCGAACGCATCGCCATCGCCGCCAAAGCGCGGTCGGCGATGGCGGCCTGCTCCTACCGGCACCACTTCCGGGCCATCGTCGAAGCGCTGTGGCAGCGGTTCGCAGCGGGACCACGGGGGCCGCGCCCGATCACGGAACTGGGCGATGTTGCGCAGAGGGAAGGACTCGTCGGCTACGCGCTGCGCCACAACGGCGGCGATCCGCTGGCGCCCGTGCGCATGTCGGCCGGCCTGGCCGAAGCCGGTGGTGCGCGTTCCCTGCTGCTGGCGGCGATGGCCCGCTACATCGCCAGGACCAGCGGGGCCGGGGACGCAACCGGGGGCGACGAGGAGATCCTCGCCGGCTTCGCGACCGCCTTCCGGGCGGACCCGACCTACCTGCCGGCGGCCTACACCTGGGGGCGCATCGCGGCCGCCCACCTTGATGTTGCCACCGCCCTGGCGATCAACACCCACGTGCGGCGGCTCCTGTTGTCCGGGTGCGCGGTCCCGTTCTCGTGCGCGGACCACCTGGCGCTCGACACCGATGTCCGGTTCGAGGTCGAACGCGCCGCGTGGGAGGCCGTGGAACAGGGAGCGAACGTTGATGAGGCCCTGCGCCCCATGCTCCTGGAAGACGTTCTCCTGGTCGCGGCGGAACTGATGATGAAGAGCGGCGATGCCGGCGGCGCGCTGGCCTCGCTGGCGGAAGCCGTCCACATCCGCCCGGACGGCCATCGCGCGCGCCCGCGCCTGGCCCGGCTGCGGGCGCGGTCCGGCGACCTGCCGGCCGCTGTCGGGACGTTGCGGGAGCACTTGTCCCGGCGCCCCCTCGACCTGGGCGCGCATGACGATCTGGTGGCGGTGTTGGAGGATCTCGGTGACGGCGACGGACTCGCTGTGGCGACCGTCGCCCGGGCCGGGGTCCGACGGCTTTTCGTGTCATCGGCCGACTAGGGCGAAGGCCCTTCGCGTGTGCGTCTGAAACGCGACCATGCTGGACAAAACAAGGGCGCCGGAATGTCCGGCGCCCTTGCTCGGAATCGCTGCCGATCGTCCTACCGCACTTCCACCGTGCACTTGTCGATCGTCATCAGCTTGGTCGTCGAGCCCTGCTTGGAGCCGTGCGACTCCAGCTTGGCCAGCACGTCCAATCCTTCGACCACGTCGCCGAACACAGTGTGCTTATTGTTCAGGTGCGGCGTCGGCACGAAGGTGATAAAGAACTGGCTGCCATCGGTGCCCGGTCCGGCGTTGGCCATCGACAGGATTCCCGGACGGTCGTGCAGCGCTTTGGGCGAAAATTCGCCGTCGAAGCTGTAGCCAGGATCGCCCATGCCGGTGCCCAGCGGGCAGCCGCCCTGCGCCATGAACTTGGTGATGACGCGATGGAACTTGATGCCGTCATAGAAGCCCATGCGCGCCAGGTACAGGAAGTTGGTCACGTGCATGGGGGCCACTTCGGGCAGCATGTGGATGGTGATCGGGCCCTCGCTGGTGACCATGCGGATGTAGTACTTGTGGGCCTTGTCGAACGTCACGATGGTGGGCTTGGTCAGTCGGGTCTTCCAGCCGTCGGCGGTCTTGTCGACCGTGTTGGCGGCGACCTGCGCGTCGATCGCGGCGACGGCCTTGTCGGAGGCGGCCAGGTTCTTGCCGGCCAGGACGCTCGGACCGGCGGGTTTGGCGGGCGTGGCGGGGGCGGCCTTGGCCGCGGGGGTCGCCGGGGTGGCCTTCTGGGCCTCTTCGGCCATGGCCAGGGCCGAGCCCAGGATGGCGATCGCCAGTGCGGCTGCGGCCGCAAGACGCAGGTGCTTCATCGTTTCTTGACCTCCGGGGAGGGTGGCTTGGTCAGCGGACCGGGCGCTCTCGTCGCGGTTCGCGGGTATTGCGCGGCACAGCATAGTCCACAGCCGGCCGGCGGTCGAGTTCCGGGTGTCGAATTGACACCGGGCCGGGGCCGCGGGTAGCATCCGCATCCGTGCGGCGTCCGCGGCGCGTCGATCGCGAGCATCCCCCGTGAAACGGTGGCCCCAGTGGCAAAGTTCCAGCTCTCGAAGATCCCGCTGCACACCCGCATGCTGATCGGCGGCCTTGTCGGCGGCGGCGCGGGCATCGCCGCCCACATCCTGCTGCATGACGACCCCGGCCTGGCCAACTTCATCAAGTACGTGGCCCAGCCCGTCGGGCAGGTCTACATCCGGCTGCTGTTCATGCTCGTCATCCCGCTGGTCGTGCCGGCGCTGGCCCTGGGCATCGCCGGGCTGGGCGACCTGCGCCACGTCGGGCGCATCGGCGTGCGCACGCTGGCCTACACGGTGGTCGTCTCGACCATCGCCGTGGTGCTGGGCCTGGGCCTGACCAACCTGCTGCGGCCGGGCGACGGGATGTCCGCCGAAACGAAGGCCCGGCTGGTGGCCGGGGCCGGCGAGCGCGCGGCGGCCATCACCGGCGGTGCGGCGCCCAAGTCGGGGATCGACCTGATCATCCAGATCGTCCCGCGCAACCCGGTTGCGGCGATGGCCGAGGGCGACATGCTGGCCGTGATGTTCTTCGCGCTGATGCTCGGCATCGGGCTGGCCGTCACGCGCACCGACGCGGCGCGGAAGTTCGAGGGCGCGCTTGAGGGTCTCTACGACGTCACGATGCGGCTGATCGGCATGGTGATCTCGATCTCGCCCCTCGGCGTGGCGGCGCTGCTGTTCACGTTGACGGCGCAGCTGGGCTACGAGGTGCTGGGCCAGCTGGCGCGCTACGTGGGCGTCGTGGTGCTGGCGCTGTGCATCCACCAGTTCGTGGTCTATTCGGTGCTGGTGCGCACGCTGGGCGGCATGAGCCCGCGGAAGTTCTTCGGCGCCGTGCAGGAGGCGATGATCACGGCCTTCTCGACGTCGTCCAGCAACGCCACGCTGCCGACCGCCCTGAAGGTGGCCGAGGAGAACCTGCACCTGCCCACGCACGTCAGCCGCTTCGTGCTGACGATCGGCGCCACCGCCAACCAGAACGGCACCGCGCTGTTCGAGGGCGTCACGGCGCTGTTCCTGGCGCAGTTCTACGGCATCGACCTGACGATCGGGCAGCAGTTCGTGGTGATGGTGATCTGCATCCTGGGCGGCATCGGCACCGCGGGCGTGCCGGCGGGCTCGCTGCCGGTCATCGCGATGATCCTCGGGACGATCGGCGTGCCGGTCGAAGGCATCGGCCTGATCCTGGGCGTCGACCGCTTCCTGGACATGTGCCGCACCACGCTGAACGTGACGGGCGACCTGGCGGCGGCGGTGGTGGTGTCGCGCGGGGAGAAGGCGGGGGACGCGTTCGACTAGGCGGCCGGCGTGCCCACAGGCCGTCTTCTCACAGGCCGAACGTGAAGCCGGCGCCCAGCGTCCAGAATCCGCCAATCGCATCGACCTGCCGTACCAGAGGAACCTGCCTGCGCACAAACACCCCGTAGTCGCGCCCGTGCGCATCGCGCACCCGGTAACCGCCGCCGAGGTGCGCCCCGATGTGCATGTCGTTCGACAGGACCAGGCCGAGCCCGCCGTCGAGCCAGGGACGCGCACCGGGAGCCGGCGACTGGAAGCGGACGTCGACGCCCATCGAGGCCACGGGCGGCACGACGGTCACGGTGTTGCTGGTCGTGCGCGGGGGCACGTCGACCACCGTATCGAGCGCGTGGTAGCTGAACGCGGGGCCGTATTCCAAGGTCGGCGACAGCCGCGTCAGCAGCGCCGCGGAGAACGCCAGGCCGGCGGACTCGAGGCGGTCCGCCGATCCCGTCGACCAGCCCGATTCCACCAGCAGGCGCGCGCGGGTGCGCGGCCGGCGCTGCGCCCGCTCGACGGCGGGGCGGTCGTCGTCCGCCGGGGGCGGGGGTGTCGTCACCAGCCCGGGCGGGTACAGCGTCGTCCAGTTCTCGGCGAGCGCGCCGACCCCGCCGCCGATCAGGGCCGCGGGCAGGCCCAGCATCACCATGCCCAGCGAAGCCCCGACGGCGATCGCCTCGAACGTGGGGCCGCCGTCATCATCGCCCAGCCCGCTGGCCTGGGCGCCGAGCCAGCCGCCGATCAGGCCGCCGATCACGGTGCCGGTCAGGCCAGCCCATTGCGCGCCCTCGCGGAAGCCGGACTGCTGCTGCTCGATCCGCGCGATATCGGCCAGGGCGAGCGGCTGGCCCCCCTCGAGCCACAGCGTGTCGGCGGCGACCCGCACCGGGCAGCCGGTGCGCTGCTCGCGCGAGAACAGCGTGACGCGCAGCGTGTAGCGGGCGTCGAGGCCGGCCAGCACGATGCGCAGTGCGGCGGGCGCGTCCGTGGCAAGCGGCGGGAGCGGCGGAGGGATTGGTACGGGCGTGGGCGCCGGCGCCGTTGTGGCGGTCGGCGGAGTCGCTTTCGGGTGGGGGCTCTCCAGCGAGAACTGCGCGCGCGCCGGCCTCGCCGGCACGACAGCCACGAGAAGGATGAACATGACGGCGCACCGTCGCATGCCCGGTCTCCTTGTCATCGCCCGAGCACGATGCCCGCGTTGATCGTCCAGAAGTCCGGCGATGCCTCGTGGCTGCGGCTGGCGAGGAACTGGTAGCGGAGCGCCAGCGTCAGCTCGGCGGCGCCGGCCGTGCGCCAACGCACGCCGCCGCCGGCGTGGCTGCCGAGGTGCAGCCCGTCCTGGGCGCGCCAGGCAAAACCGCTGCTGAAAAAAGGCCGCACGCCCGTTGCCGGGCTGTGCACGCGGACGTCGAACCCGACGCCGAGCGAGATCGAGGCGCTCTCGGCGTAGGTGCCATAGGGCGTGTCGACGAGGCGGTAACCGCCGACATCGTGGAACTCGGCGATCGGGCCGATCTCGACATACGTGCTGGTGCGCTTGAGGACCGACAGGCGCCCGCTGAAACCGTCGCCGCCCTCGACAAGTCCCCTGCCGAAGGCCGTGCCCGCTTCCAGGGACACGCGCGCGCGCCGCGGGCGTGGCGGCGCGCCGGCCGGGTAGATGGTCTCCCAGTGTCGGTCCATCGCGCCGAGGCCCGCGCCGATGCCGCTGCCGAGGGCGCCGCCCACGGCGATGCCCAGCAGGCCGCCCCCGATCACCGGCGCTGCGGAGTCCTCTTCACCGAGAGTGGAAATCACCAGGCCGAACAGCGCCCCGAGCGTGCCGAGCGTCGCGGCGCCGGTCGTGGCGCCCCAGCGCGCGCCTTCGCGCGCGCCCTGCTGGCGGCGTCTGATTTCGAGGATCTCCGCGAGCGGTGCGCGGGCGATCATTCCCGCATCCGTCGCCAACTGGAGCGTGTCGTTCTCGACGCGGTAGGCGTGTCCTTCGACCCGCTCACCACTTGCCAGGACGACCTGCAGGGTGAGTTCGCCGTCGACGGTGGCCAGCAGTTCACGCAGGTCGCGCGGCGGCGTGGGCGCGGTCTCGGCCGGCGCCGCCGATGCCCACAGGGCAAGGGCGAGGAACAGCACAGGCAGGCGCAACTTGGACATCGGAAAGCGGCTCCATTCGGGGTTGACCTGATCATACGATGGAGGCAGCCTTGTGTCGATCGTGGCTATCAGGGTCGGATTGTGCGACACTGCCGGCATTCGCCCGCGATCAGCGAGCCATGGGATAACGTGGAAGGACGACCATGCGAGTCACGCAGGTCATGTGGTGGGCCATCCTGGTCCTGATTTCGTTCGCCACGCTGGCGCTCGACATCATTACCGGTCCCTACATCCAGTTCCCCATCACCTTCGTCGTCCCGGTGGGCCTGGCGGCGTGGCACCTGGGGCGATGGACAGGCATCGGGTTCGCGATCGTGCTGGTCGCGGCGCGCCTGGGCCTGGCCGTCACCGTGGACGCGGCGACCATCCCGCACCCGGCGGCCGTCATCAACGCCGTGATCCGCCTGGTAGTGCTGGTCGGCCTGGCCATCGCCGCCGAGCAACTGCAGCACCGCCGCGATCTGGCTGCGCGCGTGCGTGTGCTGGAGGGCATCCTGCCCATCTGCTCGTTCTGCAAGAAGATCCGCCGTGCCGACGGCGACTGGGAGCAGATCGAGGCCTACGTCAGCCAGCATTCCGAGGCGCATTTCAGCCACGGCCTGTGCGAGGTGTGCCTCGAGAAGCACTATCCCGACTCTCCGGGCGCGAGCGGGCCGTCGCAGCGGCCGAACGGATAACACCGGTGAGCAATGTGAGCAACCCCTGGCTGGACATCCCGCTGGCCGACTACGAAGGCCACATGGCGCTGCCGCACGTGGCGCAGGCGTCGCTGCTGGCCGACCTGTTCGGCGCGCTGCTGCGCGAACTGCAGCCCGAGTCGGTGGCGGTGCTCGGCTGTGCGGGCGGCAACGGCCTTGATCGCATCGACCCCGCCGCGACCTCGCGCGTCGTGGGCGTGGACATCAACCCGCAGTATGTCGAGGCGATGCGCAACCGCCACCAGGGCCGGTTTGCGCAACTGGAGGCGATCTGCGCCGATGTCGAACGCCGCCGCTACATCTACGAGCCGGTCGCGCTGGCGTGGGCGGCGCTCCTGTTCGAATACGTCGATCCGTTCGCGGCCATCAACCGCATCGCGCCGCTGTTGGGACCGGAGGGCGTGCTGGCCACGGTGGTGCAGGAGCCCAGCGACGCCGTGTCCTTCGTGACGCCTTCGCCCTACGCGAGCCTCGAGGCATTGTCGTCCGCCCATCGCCACGTGGCGCCGGCGCGGCTGGCTTCTTTGGCGGCCGGGCAGGGTCTGTACGAGATGCGCCGGCAGCGCGTGTCCTCAGCGGGCGGCAAGGCGTTCGTGCTGCAGGTGTTCCGGCGCGACGAGGAACTCGTTGTCGACGACGACAGCCAGGAAAGGGCTTTTTGATGCACACCAGCGCCGCCCTGCTCGACCTGCACGAACGCACCCACCGCAACCTGCGCGCGCTGCTCGAACACTGCCGCACCCTGGACGCCGACGAACTGAACCGCGACCTGCCCGGATTCGGCTACCCCACGGTGCGCCTGCAGTTGCACCACATGATCGGCGCCGAGGAATACTGGATCGGCGTGCTGAACGGCGTCGTCGAGGCCGACGACAACGATGCCGACTTCCCGACGATCGATACGCTGGTCGCCTGGCGTGACCGCGTGTCTGCGGCCACGGTCGCCTGGTTGCGCGGTGTCGACCCGGCCTTGCTGAACACCGCCCACCCGCACCAGACCTGGGGCGGCCGCGAACGCACGCTGGCCCCCGCGCACGTCGTGCTGCGCACCCAGACGCACCTGTACCACCACCAGGGCCAGGTCACGGCGATGTGCCGACTGCTGGGCAAGCCGGTTGGCGGGCTGGATTTCCCGCTGGACTAGATTCCTGCCGTCTGCCCGACTTGCGCCGGCCCAATTTGCGCCTGCCCAATTTGCGCCGGCGCAACTGTGCCGGCGCTCTCGTGTGCATGGCGATGGCACCGACTGCAGAGCGTGACCAGGTTCTCAGGCTTGTTCGACCCGCCCTGTGCGCGCGGCGTGAGGTGGTGGACTTCCAGGAACCGCGTCGATCGGCATCCTGGTGACGCGCAGCGATGGCGATCGCGGGCGAGCACCGCGGCGCGCACCTTCGGGGGGATGGTGGATTTGTTCACCCCGCCTGCGCGGCGCACCCGCGCGTCACACGCTGCCGCCGCCACTTGCGCCGGCGCAAGTGGGAGCTCGCCCCGCTGCGTGACCGCCGCCGCGGTGCTGCAATCGGGGCACTGGTGGATGACGATCTGCGTGGCGGGTCCCGCGTTCGCGGCGCTGTCGGCGCCGACGACCAGCGCCTCGAGTCCCGCCAGCACGGCTTCCAACCGGTCGGCGCCGTTCGCCAGCAGCCCCAGCTTGTGGGCCTTCTCGAGCAGCGCCTCGAACCGCGCCACCTGCAGGCCATCGCCCCGCAGGGTGATGGTGGCGGGCAGGGGTTCGCGCGGCGCCGCTGCGGGCTCCGCGAACAGCGACCCCGCCGACGCCGACGGCGCTGCGACGGACTTGCGCCGGCGCAACTGCGTCACCGCGTGCGCCAGTTCGCGCCGCCCCGTGGTCGCGGCTTTGGCGACCCAAGCTGCCTGCGTGGCGGGTGTCGCCACCCGGGCCACCTGCTGCGCCTTGGTCCAGCCGAGCTGTCCCGACACCACGGCCTCCTTCAGGGCGGGCAGGCGTTCGAGGTCATCGGCCAGCCGCTTGAACTGCCAGTAGCGGTTGTCGGTGAAGCCGAGCGCCCCGGTTGCATACAGCTGGAGCGAGGCGAAGCCCAGCCCCCGGTACAGCTCGCGCCGCTGGACCTCGGCGAACCAGAGCACGGCGCACTCGCGGGCGCGGTCGCAGACGTCCAGCGCCTGGCGCAGGGCGGCGTCGACCTGGGGAGCGGGCAGGCCGGGGGTGAAGGCGGTCAGCGTCATGGCGGTCATGGTGGCCTCGGTTTCCGGGAGGAATTTGAGGTCGAAATTGATGGCGTAAAGATAGCGAAAATAATCGGCAACCGCAAGGGAAATATAGTCATTAATTGAATCGCGTACCGTATACCGAACACCGGACGGGGAGTGGCTGACCGGGGGCGACGGCATGGGATGAGGGTCGTGTCAGCGCCCGACTTGCGCCGCCGCAAGTGGCTCGTGCGACGGCCGGCGCTGCTGGCCGGTTCAGGTTGCCGCAGCAACTGGCCGGTACCATCGGCCGGCGCGGCTGGCCCGCACGACGACCCACCCCCGCCCCACTCCCGCCCTACCACTCAACCCCGCGCCGCCGCCCCCGCCGCCCCGCCAACCCGCCCCGTCCTCTTCATCCACCGCCAAAGCGCGACCGAAGAAATCGACGACGCCACGAACAACCCGAACGCCAGCCAGAACACCGCGCGCAATCCCCACAGTTCAAACACCGCATAGCCGACCAAGGGGCCGATGGTGCCGCGGATGCCGACCATCGCCACGTGGATGCCCTGGTAGTAGCCGCCCTGGCCGGGAGGGGCGAAGGCCATGCTGCCGACGTTCCAGGTGATGTTCACGCCGGCCATGCCGACGGTGTAGATGGCGAACGCGAGGTAGACCAGCGGCAGGGCGTGGCCGATGCCGGCGACGCCCGCGGCATCCAGGGCCACGGGGTAGAAGGCCAGCATGAAGAAGGCGACCGCGCTCAGGCGGATGGCATGGTAGCGGTCCATGACGCGGCCCATCAGCGGGCCCAGCAGGGCGACGCCGACCTGGCCGATCAGGACGCGGGCGGTGGAGATCTCGTGGTAGCTCAGCTTGAGCTGCTCGGTCAGGAAGACCGGGACGACCGGGGCCAGGCACATGAAGGCGGCGCCGTAGGTCATGAAGTTGATCTCGAACCAGTTGAAGGCGCGGTCCTCGCGGTAGATGCGCATCGCATCGGCAAAGGGGCGGGCCAGGCCGCGCCAGATGCGGCCGGGCAGGAACGGGCCGACCGCGCGGTAGGGCAGCGGGAAGGGGACGCGCAGGCGGAACGGCGTCGGGTCGGGCGTGGTGCCCTCGGGGACGGGAGCGCGCGACAAAAGGAACAGGTAGAAAAACCCGCACACGCCGAGCGCCGCGTAGACGTAGCGGAACAGGTCCGCGTCGCGGTCGAGGATCCAGCCCAGGCCCAGGCTCGCCGCGACCGCGACGCCGTTCTGGATGCCGGTGGCCAGGCCGAAGTAGCGGCCCCGCAGCGAAGGGCGGAAGTTCTGCTCGAAGATGTTGTTCTGCGCCGGGTAGACCATCGCGGAGAAGAAGTAGACCACCGCCAGCAACAGCGACATCTGCACGGCCGTGTGCACGAACAACGTCAGCACCATCACGAGGCGGCCCATGATGCCGGCCCAGACCAGATAGGTGCGGCGCTGGCCGCGCGTGGCCAGCAGGTGGCCCCAGTAGAGCGCCAGGAACATGCCGAGGTTGTCGAGCATCGCCGACAGCGTGATCAGGCCGGTGGAGGCGTGCAGGCTCTTGGCCAGGACGTAGGGGATCAGCAGGTAGCCTGCCCACCACAGTCCCTGGAGGACTGCGGCGGGCAGGAACAGGCGCAGCGTGGCGCGCTCGAGCGGCGTGGGGGCGACGGACCCGCCGCGAAACGTCACTGCGGGGCCGGCGTGCCGGGCGGCAGCGAATCGGTCGGCGCCGACTCGGACGGCACCAACTGGGGCACCGTCTCGCGCACCACGACCGACGAGTCCTCGTCGGCCGGGGCCGGCACCGGCACCGGCACCGGGGCCGTCGGCGACGGCGACAGCACGAGTTCCTCCAGTTCGGGCTCGAGCATCCCCAGGATGGCCACCGGCAGCGAGCTGGTGAAGCCGTAGTTGTCGGCGGCCTCGCCCGGGACATACGCCGTCAGCACGCCGTAGAACCGGTCGCCGATCAGGAAGGCGAACGTGGACGTGCGGTTGATGGCCGTCGAGCTGATCTCGTTGCCGCGCGAATCGTACGCGGTGGAGCGGTTGTCGCCGGTGCCGGTCTTGCCGCCGACGGAGATGGGCGTGCCGTCGGGGGCCTTGAAGGCGCCCTTCAGGCGCACCGCGGTGCCGCCCTCGACGATGCCGATCAGCTCGGGGCGGATGGCGCGGGCGATCTCCGGGCGCAGCACCCGCTCGCCGGTCGACGGGGCGCGCGCCAGACGCGTCTCGTAGGGCGTGCCGGCGCCGAAGGTCATGCTCTCGATGCGCGTGGCCGGGTAGCGCACGCCGCCGTTGACGATGATGCCCACCAGCTCGGCCAGCGCCGCCGGGCGGTCGGCCGAGCTGCCGATCGCCGTCGCGTACGACGGCACCAGCGATTCGAACGGGTAGCCCAGGCGCTTCCAGCGCGCGTGGATGCCGGTGAACGCGTCGACTTCCATCAGCGACTGGATACGGAAGTCCTGGCGCTGCTTGTGGCGCACTGTGAAGAGCCACGAGTAGGCGTCCTGCCGCTCTTGCACGCTGGCCTTGACGGCGTCCGAGCGCGAGGCGCCCGGGTGCGCGCGCAGGTAGCCGATCAGCCACAATTCGAGCGGGTGCACGCGGCAGATGTAGGCGCGGTCCGCCAGCGACCACTTGTCTGCGGCGTAGCGGTCGTAGAGTTCCTCGAGCGCGCCGTCGGACAGCCGCGAGCCCGGCAGGTGCGAGCGCATGAACTCGACGAACTCCTCCTTGCCGGCGTCGGGCTCGACGGTGCGGTGCACCACGGCCAGCTTGGCGGGCGAACGCGACATGTTGTCCAGCAGGACCTCGAGCGCCTCGTCCGCCGGCAGTTCCTTGTACTTCTTGTAGAACTTGTTGAGGAAAACCTGGCCTTCCTTGTCGGCGAAGCGCTGCAGGTATTCCAGGCGGCGCGGGTCGTCCTTGTCCGCGAGCAGTTCGGGCAGGTTCTCGTGGCTCGCCAGCTCGTAGCGGACGATGTCGCGCATCATGCGGATGAAGACCAGGTTCACCGAGCGGCGCAGGGCCTCGCGTACGGTGAGCACCTTGCCGTTGTCCAAAGGCTCGAAGTTCGCGAAGCGGTGCACGCCGCCGCCGGTGAAGAACGACTCGTCCGGGCTGGCCGAGTACGGGCGGTTCAGCGCCGCGTCCAGCACCGCCGTCAGCGAGGTGTCGCCGCCGGCCGCGAAGTAGTCGACGGCCCAGCGCGTCAGCTTGTCCGAGGGGGCCACCGTCACCGCGCGCAGCGAGTCGGGGTTGGTCAGCTTCGCCTGCAGTTCGCCGATGCACTCGAGGTAGGTGACCAGCGTGCGCAGCTTGGCGGTCGAGCCCAGCTCGAGCTTGACGCCCTCGTTGATGTTCAGCGGCTGGTTGTAGTTGTCCACCTGCACGCGCATCAGGTCGGCGTCGCCGACGTGCTCGTACAGCGTGAAGCTGTAGATGACCTTGCGCGGGTCGCCGCGCTCGAGCAGGCGGAAGCCGCGCAGCCCGTGGGCGTCCAGGAACGCCGTGTCGCCCATCCGCGACAGCACCTTGGTGACGCCCTCCTGGGCCTTGCGGTCCAGCGTCGTGTGAACGATCAGGTCGAGGCGGTCGAGGTCGTACAGTTGCGGCACGTCGAGCATCGTCAGCAGGCGCGGGCGCACCGCGTTGGCCGACTTGCGCTCGATATAGTCGGTGTGGAACTTGCCCGGGTCGGTCGGCTTCAGCACCAGCTTCTGCTCGAGCGCCGCCTTCATCAGTTCCTCGGGGATGACCTTCTCGCGACCGAGCACGTTCAGGAACTCGTTCGTGCGCGATTCCAGCGCGTCACGCTTGGGGTCGAGGTAGTAGGCGGGCCGGCGCTGCGCCAGCAGCAGGCTGACGACCTGCTTGTAGGCCAGGGCGCGCGCCTTCAGGTCCGGCTGGCCGCCCTCGGCGGGCGCCAGCAGGCGGTTGACCTCGTCGAAGTCGGCGCCGTACCACGCCTCGAGGCCGTCACCGACGCCGATGACCTCGCCGTGGCCGCGCACCGCGCCCAGCGGCAGCGAATTGATGTACTCGGTGACGATGCGCTGGCGCGACTCCATCGTCTCCTCGCCGTGCAGGTAGGCGCGCAGCGAGGCGGAGGCGACCTGGCGGAACTTCTCGCTCGGCGACGACGTACGGCCCTCGTTCGAGTGGCGGTACTTCTCCATCTGGGTGGCCAGCGTGCTGCCGCCGGTCACGCGCTTCTCGGGATCCAGCTGGTGGATGCCCAACTGCAGGATCGAACGCGCCAACCGGTCCCACTCGACGGCGGGGTTGCGGTACGGGTAGGTCGGGTCGAGAAGTTCGCGGTTCTCGATGAACAGCAGCGATTGCACCGTGAGATCGGGCAGCGACTCGAAGTTGGCATACGTGCGCACGGGGCGACGCGCATCGTACATGGGCTCGTTGTCGCCGGCCATCAGCAGCAGGCCGGCGCGCGTCTTCTCCCAGTACGTGGGGAACAGGCCGCGGTCGGCGACCTCGAGCATGCGCTCGGACCACTGTGCCTGGCCCTCGACCGTGAAGCCGCGCGCAGTAGCCCGTTCGGTGAACTCGGGGATGCGCACGTACCCGTGGCGCACGTCGTAGGGGCCGCCGTCGGGGAAGTGGATCTCCTGGCTGGGCCCGGGCTCGACGTCCCAGGTCATTTCCTGCGCCAGGCGACTGATGTGGCGGGCCTGCTCGCGGGATGTTTTCATCTCGCGGGCGACGAAGATGACCGAGGCGATCACCGACAGGATGGCGACGCCGATGACAAGGCGTCCGATGAGACCCGGCTTCCAGTCGAAGCGGGTGCGCGGAAGGCTGACCACGGAGCTCCTCTCCAAACGTACCGGAACAGGGCGATTCCGACGCCGATCCAACAACGGAGTATACTGCGTTCGCGTCAAGAGTGTTAACGTCGATCGGCAGGAAGGCCCATGGATTCGACCGCCGACACACCGACTAAAGGACAACCGCATCGACGGCTCCGCCGCCTGTGGCGGGCCGCCTGGCGCCTGTGCCTGGCGGCCGTGGCGGCGTCCGTGCTGGCGGTGGTGGTGTTCCGGTTCGTGCCGCCCCCGGTCTCGGGGGTGATGGCCGAGCGGGTGGTCGACGCCCGGCTCCACGGCCGGCCGTTCCGGCTGGACTACCGGTGGGTCCCGCGGCGGGACATCGCCCCGGCCCTGCCGCTGGCGGTCATCGCCGCCGAGGACCAGCGCTTCTTCCTGCACCACGGCTGGGACCGCGAGGCCATCCGCGACGCCATGGAGGAGGCCGAGCGCGGCCGCCGCCTGCGCGGCGCGTCGACCATCAGCCAGCAGACGGCCAAGAACCTGTTCCTGTGGACGGGCCGCAGCTGGGTGCGCAAGGGGCTGGAGACCTGGTACACGTTCTGGATCGAGCTGCTCTGGCCGAAGGAGCGTATCCTGGAGGTGTACGTGAACATCGCCGAGTGGGACGACGGCGTCTTTGGCGCGGGCGCGGCCTGCCGCAAGCACTTCGGCGCGGCGCCGGGCAACCTCGACCGCGCGCAGGCCGCCCGCCTGGCGGCCGTCTTGCCGAACCCGCGGAAGATGGACGCCGGCCGGCCTTCCGACTATGTGAAACGCCGCCAGGGCGAGATCCTGGCGCAGATGAACCACCTCGAAGGCTCGCCGTTCACGGCGCCCCTGAGGAACTGGCGCGGCCGGCCCTGAGCCGCCGCAGGCCACCAAGGACCGACGTGCGCTCCTACCTGACCCTGCCCCGGGCCGTCCACATCCTGTGCGCCGGCATCCTGGTCAACCGGGCCGGCACCCTGCTGGTGCCGTTCCTGACGTTGTACCTGCGCGGCAAGCTGGGGCTGGGTATCGAGAGCGCCACGCGCCTCATGGGCGCCTATGGGGCGGGCGCGCTGGTGGCGGCCATCGTGGGCGGGCAGCTGGCCGACCGTTTCGGCCGCAAGCGGGTGATGGTCGGCAGCCTGGCCGGCGGCGCTGTCGTGTTGTGGATCTTCCCGCTGCTGGATTCCGACTGGCTGGTGGCGTTGGGCCTGTTCGTGTTCGCGATGGTCGGCGAGATGTACCGCCCGGCCACGCAGGCGATGATCGCCGACCTGGTCGAGCCGGAACGCCGGCCGCAGGCCTTCGCGATGATCTACGTGGCGATCAACCTGGGCTTCACGATCGCGCCGATCGTCGGCGGCCTGCTGGCGGCGACCCATTTCCTGTGGCTGTGCCGCATCGACGCGCTGACCGGGGCGGCGTTCGCGGTGATCATCCTGCTGTTCGTGCGCGAGACGCGGCCGGGCGACGCCGAGGCCGGCGAGGTCGAGCACATCTCCTGGCGGCGCGCGCTCGGCGTGATCACCCGCGACCGCACCATGCTCGCCTTCTGCGCCTGCACGCTGCTGCTGGGATTGTCCTTTATGCAGGTGGCCTCGACGTTTCCGCTGTTCCTGGAGCAGCTGGGCATCGGGGCGAAGGACTACGGGCGCATCCTGGCGGTCAACGGCCTGATGATCACGTTCCTGCAGCTGCCGTTCTCGTCGCTGGCCACGCGCTGGCGGCGCGACCGGATGATGATCGCCTCGGGCATCGTCCTGGGCGGCGGCTTCTTCCTGAACGCCTTCGCCCACACGCCGCTGCAGTTCGCGCTGGTGGTCGTCGTCTGGACCAGCGGCGAGATGCTCAACGCGGTGTTCGCGCCGACCATCGTCTCGGAACTGGCGCCGGTCGCCATGCGCGGCCGCTACATGGGGGCGCTGACGATGTGCTACTCGAGTGCGGCGCTGTTCGGCGCGCCGCTGGGCGGCCTGGTGCTGGCCCGCGCCGGCGGCCAGGCCCTGTGGATGGCCGTGTTCGGGCTGGGCCTGGGCGCGGCGGGATTCGCGGCGCTGGCGGGGCCGGGCATCCGCCGGCGGACCGGGGCCGGGGCGCCTTCGGCGAGCGCCTGAGGAAAAGGCCATGACGTTGGTGGGTCATCAGTTGCGGAAATCGCTGTGGAAAATTTGACAGGTTGTGAGATGGCCCGTACATTCCGGATGTGCGGACGAAACATTGAGATCCGGCTGCCGGGAGAACGTCGTGCGCTGCGGTACCTGCCTCGCCCTTCTGATCGCACTGCTTGTCCCCGGGCTGGCCCATGGCCGCGGCCTGTGGGTCGAGATCGCCGCGGGCCCCACGACGACCATCACCGCCACCTTCGGCGCCGGCGAACCGCTGGCCGACGCCGCGTTCTCCGTGCTGCCCCCGGGCGCCGACAAGCCGGCCCAGTCGGGCGCCACCGACAAGAACGGCCGCCTCTCCTTCAAGCCCGACCGCACCGGTACCTGGCGTGTCCGGTTGTCGGATGTTGACGGCCAGGGCGCGACCGTGACGGTGGACATCGACCGCCGCGCGCTCTCGTCCCCGCAGCCGGTGCGGGCCGAGGCCCACTTCGACAAGGAAGACGAGCCGGCGACGCGCGCCAGCCTGCGCGATGATGCCTGATTCCTGGCCTGATTCCCGCCCACCTGTTTGACCGCGGACACTTCCCTGCCTATGCTCGTGTCGGTTTGTTATTCGCTTAACATTTGCTGGGGGTGCCGGCCATGAGGACATCGCGTCTGATCGCATGCCTGCTCGTGTTGCTGACCGCCGGTACGGCGTGGGCCCACGGTGTCCACACGTCGGTGGTCGCCGGCGCCGTGACGACGGTCACCGTCGCGCACGAGGACGGCGCGCCGATGGTCGGCGCCGCCTGGACGGCGATGGGGCCTGATGGAGCCGTCTTTGCGAGCGGCGTGACGGACGCCGGCGGCCAGGTGTCATTCCTTCCGGACCGACCGGGGGCCTGGCGCGTGCGCGTGGCGAGTGCCGACGGGCACGGCGCCGTGGTGAACGTGGACCTCACGACCGCGAACCTCACGACCGCGGCCGCCGTGGTCACGGACGACCACCACGACCATCCGGCTGCGCCGGCGGCCGCCGCGCCTCACGCGGACGACCACACGCATCCCACCCCGGCGCCGGGTTTCCGCCTGACACGCGCGGCCGCGGGTTTCGCGGCGCTGCTCGGCGTGCTGGGAATCGTCTATCTCGTGCTCCGCCGACGAAAGGCCTGAGCGTGCACATCCCCGACGGGTTCATCGCCCCGCAGGTCTACATGCCGGCCTACGGCGTGGCGGGCGTGCTGTGGGCGGCGGGACTCCGTCGGCTGCGGCGCACCCTCGAGCCCGCTGCGGTGCCGCGCCTGGCCGTCGCCACCGCATCGGCGTATGCGCTGATGCTCGTGACCATCCCGCTGCCCGGCGGCACCACCGCGCACATCACCGGTGTGGGGATGATGGCGGTGCTGCTGGGCAGCCGGCAGGCGTTCCTCGCGTTGTCGCTCGTGTTCCTCATCCAGGCGTTGTCGCTCGGGGACGGCGGCGTGACCGCGCTGCCGGTCAACGCGCTGGCGGTCGGGCTGGTGGGTTCGGCCGTGGCGCGCGCGGCGTATGCGCTGGCGCCGGGCCGCCCGTGGTCGCTGTTCCTGGCCGGGTGGCTGGGCACGGTCGTGCCCGCGGTGGTCGTGGCGCTGGTGCTGGGCTGGCAGCCGCGGCTGGGCGCGACGGCCGACGGGCAGCCGCTCTACTTCCCGTTCGGGTGGGCGGTCACGCTGCCGGCGATCGTGCTGCCGCACCTGATGGTGGGGATCGCCGACGGCGTCGTGACGGTGGCGTCGTGGCGCATGCTGCGCGCGAAGGAGGCGGCGTGAAGGATCGCGCGCTGCTGGCATTGTACCTGGGGCTCGTGGTGGCGGGCTCGCTTGTGCACGATGCGCGCTGGCTGGGCGCCGGCCTGGCGCTGGTGATTCTCTCGGCCTGGCGCGATGCGTGGCCCCTGATGCGGCGCACGGTGCGCGCTGTGTGGCCGTTCGTGACGGCGATCGCGCTGGGCTGGCTGCTGGTGCAGCGCGGCGACTGGCGCGCGGCTGCACCGGTGACACTGCGCATCACGGCGCGCGTGACGCTGCTGACGATGCTCGCTTTCCGCATGCTGCCGGCCGTGTCGCTGCCGCGGGCGCTGGGGTTCAGCCCGACGCTGCGCTTCGTGCTGGTGCTGGCGACCAGCCAGTTGCTGACGTTCCGTCGCCTGTTCACCGACTTCAGGCTGGCGCTGCTCGCGCGCACGCCGCGACGCGTGGGCCCGACCGTGGCGCTGCGCCACGGCGCCACGACCGCCGCGTGGTTCCTGCGCCGCGCCGAGCACGACGCGACGCTGATGAGCGAGGCGCTCGACGCCCGGGGGTTCTTCCTTGATCGCGACTGAAGCACTTCGCCACGACTTCGACGGCCGGCTTTCGCTGGCGGGCATCGACCTGCTGGTGGCTGAAGGCCAGAAGGTGGTCCTGCTGGGCAGCAACGGCTGCGGCAAGTCGACGCTGCTGAAGCTGCTGGCCGGCGTGCTGGCGCCGACGGGCGGGCGCGTGCTGTACGAGGGGCGCGAACTGCAGTCCGGGCTGCGCGACAAGGCGTTCCGCCGGAGGTTCCGCCGCGAGGTGGGGCTGCTGTTCCAGCAGGCCGATGCGATGCTCTTCAACGCGACGGTGCTGGACGAGATCGCCTTCGGGCCGCGGCAGCACGGCCTGGCCGACGCCGAGGACCGCGCCCGCGCCTGGGCGGCGAAGGTGGGGCTCGAGGGTGTGCTCGACCGCGCGCCGTGGACGCTGAGCGCCGGCCAGAAGCAGCTGGTGGGGCTCGCCTCGCTGCTGGTGCTGGACCCGCGGCTGCTGCTGCTGGACGAGCCGGCCGCGGCGCTGGACCCGCGCAGCACCGGCTGGCTGGTCGACTTCCTGCACGACCTGCCGCAGGCGATGATCATCGCTACCCATAACCTGTCACAGGCCAACGAGTTGGGTGATCGTTGCCTGGTCCTTGGGGAGGACCATGCCCTGCTGCATGATGGGCCCGTTCCTACCGGCGATGGCCACCAGGACCTTCTGCTGCGGGCCAACCTGTTGCACCGCCACCGGCACACCCATGACGGGGACCCGTTCGGGCACAGTCATTTCCATGCTCACGACTGGGATTAAGGTTCATATCGGTGGGGTTTGCGGCGCCGTAACTTGTTGACAGATTTAGCCTTGATATTTTCCTTGCCAAAACCTGTTTATCAAATAACATTTTCAATACGCAACCGGCGTCCGAACATCAATGGATGCCGGCGGCCGTGGCGTGGCGCCCGGTCCGCGCGACCCAACCACGAGGGGTACACGCATGGCTCAGTATTTCCTGGAGCAGGCGCGGGTCACTGACTTCATCGCCCACCTGCTGGCCCACCACACCGTGTACGCGCCGCATCATCGCGGGGGACGCTCGTTCGCGTTTGAAAAAACGAGTGACCCCGAGGCGGTCGTGCTCGACTACCCGCGCGTGCTGAATGCCGTGAAGAAGTTCTTCCTGCCGCCGCGCGAAGTGCTGCTGCATTTCGACCTGACGCGCGACACCGCCGCCGTGCCCAAGGTCGAGCCCATTGACGCCGTCTTCCTGGGCGTACACTCGTACGACCTGGCCGCCGTGCGCCGGCTCGACTTCAACTTCAGCACCGGCAACCCTGAGCGGAACTACCTGGTGCGGCGCAAGGGCGCGCGGTTCATCGGCGTATCGTACGTGCCGGACAAGCACCACTTCGCCGGCTCGGTGGGCATCGATCCCTACGACATGACCGGCTGCGACATGTTCCTGACCAAGCACGCGGACGGCTGGATCGTCGACATCCTGACCGGCGAGGGCAGCGAGCTGGCGGCAGGCTTCAAGCTGGAAGCGCATGACGAACCCAAGCCGCGGCGCGCGCACTTCACGCAGCACGTCTTCGTGCCGCAGGCGCGCCTCGGCCAGGTGATGGAAGCCAGCTACGACCACCCGGTCTGGAACGAGACCGCCGAGACCTGCCTAAGCTGCGGCACCTGCAATCTTGTCTGCCCGACGTGCTACTGCTTCAACGTCGAGGAAAGCGTCGGCATCGACTGCACCAACGGCCACCGCGAGCGCTCGTGGGACGGCTGCATGCTGCGCGGTTTCACCGAAGTGGCCGGCGGCGAGGTGTTCCGCGAGAAGGTCGCGGCCCGCCAGCGGCACCGCGTCTACCGCAAGTTCAAGTACATCAGCGACGTGACCGGGCAGCCGTGGTGCGTCGGGTGCGGGCGCTGCACCGCCTCGTGCACGGCGAAGATCAGCATCGTCGAGATCGTCAACCGGCTCATCCGCGATTCCGAGCGCGACGAGAGCATCCTGACCTGAACCGCGATCGCCGGCGCTGCCGGCGGGACGGGGGAGACCGGAGCATGGAACAGCAGACGCAGTTTTCCGGCGCCGAGCCCAGGGAACTCTACCTGCCCGAGATGGCGACCATCACCGAGGTGCGCCGCCTGACAGATCTGGAGACGCTCTACACCGTCGAGCTGCCCGGCGGCCGCGAACTGGGCCACAAGCCGGGGCAGTTCGTCGAGGTCTCGCTGTACGGCATCGGCGAGGCGCCGTTCTCGATCTCGTCATCGCCGACGCGGCGCGGCAGCTTCGAACTGGGCGTCCGCCGCGTGGGGCAGCTGACCGAGGTGCTGGCCGGCTACGTGCCGGGGCGCAAGATCGGCATCCGCGGGCCGTTCGGCAACGGCATCGACGTCTCGAAGTTCACGGGCAAGGACGTGCTGATCATCGCGGGCGGCATCGGGCTGGTGCCGATGCGATCGATGATCAACTACGTGCTGGACCGGCGCGACGAGTTCGGCCGCCTCATCATCTGCTACGGCAGCCGCAGCGACAGCGAACTGCTGTTCCCCGACGAACTGGCCGCCTGGGAAAAGGACCCGCGCGTGGAATACCACGTGACGGTCGACCGCGGCACCGAGGGGTGGACCGGGCGCACCGGCGTCATCACCACGCTGTTGCCGGGCCTGGCGCTGGACCTGCCGAACACGGTGGCCTGCATCTGCGGCCCGCCGGTGATGTACCGCTTCGTGGTGATGGCCCTGCGCGGGCGCGGGCTGCCCGACCAGAACGTGTACATGTCTCTGGAGCGGCGCATGAAGTGCGGCGTGGGCAAGTGCGGCCACTGCCAGATCAACCACACGTACGTGTGCCAGGACGGGCCGGTCTACAACCTGCCCGACATCGCCAAGCTGCGGGAGGCCCTGTGATGGCGAAACCCAATGTCACGGCCAAACCCTCTGCGACAAAGAAACCAAGGGTGGCGATCTTCGACTTCACCGGCTGCGAAGGCTGCGAATTGAACCAGCTGAACTTCGAGGACCAGCTGCTGGACATCCTGGCGCAGGTGGACATCGTCGAGTGGCGCGAGGCCATGGACGACAAGGCGGAAGAGTACGACATCGCGTTCGTCGAGGGGGCGCTGTCGACGCCCGACTGCATCAAGCGCATCCACGACATCCGCCGACGCACAAAGGTGCTGGTGGCGCTGGGCGCCTGCGCGGTGGACGGCGGCGTCAACGCGATCAAGAACCTGCACCCGATCGAGGAGGTGCGCGCGACCGTCTACGGCAAGGACCAGTACCTGTTCCCGACGCTGCCGGCGCTGCCCCTGTCGGCCGTGGTGAAGGTGGACCACAACGTGCGCGGCTGCCCGATGACGCAGGCCGAGTTCCTGCGCCTGTTCACCTCCCTGGTGATGGGCAAGCAGTTCGACGAGCCCGACCTGGCCGTGTGCGTCGAGTGCAAGCTGAACGAGAACGAGTGCGTGTACGAGCGCGGCATGATCTGCCTGGGGCCGGTCACGCGCGCGGGCTGCAACTCGCACTGCACGAACTTCGGCCAGTACTGCATCGGCTGCCGCGGGCTGGTCTCGGAGCCGAACCTGAAGGGCATGAACGAGGTGCTGACGTCGCACGGCCTGGCCGTGGACGAGGCGTGGAAGCGCCTGCAGCTCTACAACGCGTACCGCCTCCAGGGGGTCAGGGCATGAGCAGGGACCTGGGACTCGAAAACCTGGACATCAACGTCAAGCACCTGACCCGCGTCGAAGGCCACGGCAACATCGTCGTCGACATGAAGAACGGCGTGCTGCACAAGGCCCAGCTCGACATCGTCGAGGCGCCGCGCTACTTCGAGGCCCTGCTGAAGGGCCGCAGTTTCCACGAGGCGGCCATCATCACCTCGCGCATCTGCGGCATCTGCTCGCTGGGGCACCAGTTGACGTCGCTGAAGGCCACCGAGCAGGCCCTGGGCCTGGCGGTGACCGAGCAGACGGTGTTGCTGCGGAAGCTGCTGATCCACGGCGCGACGCTGCAGTCGAACGTGCTGCACGCCTACTTCCTGGCGGCGCCGGACTTCCTGAAGGTGGGCTCGGTCATCCCGCTGGTGGCGACGCACCCGGACGTCGTGTTGCGCGCGCTGCGGATGAAGAAGCTGGCCAACGACATCGGCGACGCCGTGGGCGGCCGCGCGGTGCACCCGATTACGTGCGTGCCGGGCGGGTTCACGCACGTGCCGTCGGTCGAGACGCTGCGGTTGCTGCGCGGCAAGCTGGTCGAGTCGATGGTGCCCGACTGGCTGGCCACCGTCGAGACGATGAAGGCGCTGGCGGGGGCCATCCCCGTGTTCGAGCGGCCGACCGAGTACATCTCGCTGCGCAATGACCACGACTACGCGCTGTACGACGGCGACATCTGCAGCAGCGATGCTGGTTGCGTGCCCGACAGCGAGTACCGGCGCATGACCAACGAGTTCATCGTGCCGCACAGCTCGAGCAAGCACTGCAAGGTCAGCCGCTCCAGCTACATGGTGGGCGCGCTGGCCCGCTGGAACAACAACCACGACAAGCTGTGCCCCGAGGCGCTTCAGGCCGCCGCGACGCTGGGCCTGAAGCCCGGCTGCGCGAACCCGTACATGAACACGGTGGCGCAGGTGGTCGAGGCCGGGCACTGCGCGCTGGACGCCGTGGCCATCATCGACAAGCTGCTGGAGATGGGTCCGCGGTACGAGAAGCCGAACCAGGAGCCGACGCAGTACGGCACCGGCATCGGCTCGACCGAGGTGCCGCGCGGCATCCTGTACCACGAGTACACGTACGACCGGCAGGCGCGCATCGTGAAGGCCAACTGCATCATCCCGACGGGGCAGAACCTGGCCAACATCGACGACGACATGAAGAAGCTGGTGCCCGAGGTCGTGGCGACGAAGTCGAAGGAAGAGATCACCTCGTGGCTGGAGATGCTGGTGCGGGCCTACGACCCGTGCATCAGCTGCTCGGTGCACATGCTGGACGTCGAGTTCCTGGAGTAGGGGCGTTGAAGGTCATCGCGGTGGGCAACGCGTTCTACGGGGACGACGGCGTGGGGGCCGCCGTGCTGGCGGGGCTTGCCGGCGTGGGGCGCGAAGGCGATGCCCCGCCGTGGGAATTGGTGGACCTCGGGACCGATGCACTGGCACTGCTCGAACACCTTGAGCCGGGGCGCGTGAACATCGTCGTCGACGCCGCCCGCATGGGCCTGGAGCCGGGCGCCGTGGCTGTGTTTGCGCCCGACGAAGTGAAGGTCCGCATCCTGGGCGACGGGCTGTCGCTGCACGGGCTGGGGTTGGCCGAGGCATTCGGCCTGGCGCAGCGGCTGGGGAAGATGCCGGCCGAAGTGCTGGTGATCGGCGTGGAGCCGGCGCAGGTCGCCGTCGGCGAGGGACTCTCGGACGCGGTGGCGGCGGCGGTGCCCCGCGTGATCGATATCATCCAAGCGGAGGTCTTGCGCCATGCGTGAACGGACCGTGCTGGTCATCGACGACGACATCGACCTGGTGGAGATCATCCGGGTGACGCTCGAGCGCGAGAAGCTGCGGGTGATCGACGCCCAGAACGGCGAGCGCGGCTTCGCCCTGGCGGTGGAGCAGCAGCCCGACCTGATCCTGCTGGACGTGATGATGGGCACCCTGGACGAGGGCTTCCAGGTGGCCTACCGCCTGCGCAGCGAACCCTTGACGGCTGAGACGCCGATCATCATGCTGTCGGCCGTGGGTGAGCGCACCGGTTTCGCGTTCGACAAGGACAAGGACGCGAACTTCCTGCCGGTGAACGAGTTCATCGAGAAGCCGATCAGCCCGCGGAAGCTGGTCGACCTGGTGAGGCGGCACCTGCCGACCACCAACTAACTCCCCTCAACCCCCGGGGGGCGACGTTTGCGGCCGGACCTGATCCTGACGCCCGAAGCCTCCCTGTTCGTCTCGGCGACGTCCCTGCGCCATCGTCTGGAATGGTTCAACCGGCTGCGCTGGGGCGCGGCCGGCCTGCTGGTGACGGCGGTGGCGGTGCTCGGTTCGGTCACGCGCATCCCGCTGCCGGTGGCGCCCCTGCTGGCGGTGGCCGGCGCGCTGGCGCTCATGAACCTGGGCTACGTCGTCCGCAACCGCATCTTCCCGGCCCGCGCCATCCGCACCGAGATCCGCATCGTCAAGCTGGAGATGGCCTGCGACCTGGTGCTGCTGACGCTGGTGCTGAACCTGACCGGCGGCGTCGAGAATCCCTTCCTGTACGTCTACGTGCTGCACGTGGTGATCGCGGCGCTGCTGTTCAAGGGGCGCGAGATCTTCCTGATCGCGTGGTTGGCGATCGGCCTGTTCACGGCGGCCATCACCGGCGAGCACTTCGGCTGGCTGCCGCACCACCACCTGCTGGGCGCCAGCACGCTGACGCACGAGCTGCGCTACATCGGGGCCACACTGGCCTCGTTCTGGTTCGTGATGCTCAGCGGCGCCTTCGTCAGCGCCTCGATCATGCGCCACAACCGGGCCATCAAGGACGAGCTGGTGGCGCGTCAGGGCGAGTTGATGGCGGCCGACAAGGCCATGATCGACTTCTTCCGCTTCGTCACGCACGAGATCAAGTCGCCCATCGGCACGGCGCGCAGCGCCATCGAAACCGCCGTCGACATGCAGGGCGAGGCGCTCGACCCGGGCGCGCGCGACATGCTGGACCGCGCCTCGCGGCGGCTGGAGCAGGCCACCGATATCGTCAAGGACCTGGCCGACCTGACGCGCACGGGTGTGCTGCGGCACGAGCCGCCGCAGCCGGTCGACCTGGCGGCGCTGGCCACGCGCATCGTGGACGAGCAGCGCGAGTTGGCCGCGGCGACCGGGCAGCAGCTGGAGGTGGTCGCGCCGGCCGGTCACGTCACGATCAGCACCAGCGCCGCGGCACTGGGCAAGATCCTGGGCAACCTCGTCAACAATGCCGTGCGCTACAACCGTGACGGCGGTCCGGTCACGGTGACGGTGACGCCGCTGCGCGACGGCGCGCGCATCGAGGTGATGGACGAGGGCATCGGCATCGCGCCCGAAGACCAGGCCCGCGTCTTCGACGAGTTCTACCGCACGGCCGCGGCGCAGAAAAAGAGCTCGCTGGGCACGGGACTGGGCCTGCCGATCGTGCACCGGCTGGTGCACGAGCTGGGCGGGGCCGTGGTGCTGGCGAGCGTGGTCGGGCAGGGCACGAAAGTGACGGTCGAGTTGCCGATGGCGCCGCCGTCCGGCATCGGCGACGGAGGGACAGCGTGAACGACAGGATCGAGTGCGGCGGCCTGACGCGGCGGAGCGACCTCTGCCTGATCGAGCTGCGGGGATTCCCGCAACTGGCCGGCCATCGCACCCATGTGCTGGAGCAGTTCGGGATGTTCCGCATCCCCATCTGCTACCTGGTCGTCAGCTGGGACGCCGACGACTCGGAGAACCTGAGCATCTGCCTGTCGCTGGCCGACCTGGCGCGCGCCGAGCCGTTGCTGGCCGCGGCCTCGACGCAGTTGAACCCGCGGCGTGTGGTCACCACGCAACCGGTGAGCATCCTGACCGTGTATGGGCCGCACTTCATGGAGCGCACGGGGCTGGCCAACGAGTTCATCGCGGCGCTGGCGGACAACAAGCTGGATGTGCTGTCGATCTGTTCGTCGATCAGCAGCGTTTCGTTCGTGGTGCGGGGGGAGCAGGAGCACGACGTGGTGCGGGCGCTGTCGCAGAGGTTCGAGTGGCCGGAGTGAGGGGATGCCGGCACTTGCGCCGGCGCAAGTCGTACCCTTTGCAAAATCCTTCCAGCCGAAAACGCGATGGTCGCCTCAACGACCGCCGTTCGGTGATTTCAGAGGAACCTCCTCGGGTTTATGTTGTACACAGGCCCTCGCCCCGGCGGGCGCCGGCCCGGACCCGCCCATCCGTGACCCCATTTTGAAGAGGCGCCATCATGAACCGCTGGAACCACGACCGACCCGCCCCCGGCCGCGCAGCCGCCGCCATGCTCCCCGCAGCGTCGAAGTCTTCCGACCGCATCAGGAACCTGGCGTTCATCGCCATGATCGCGCTCGCGGTTGTGGTCGGCGCCCGCGCCGCGGCGGCGCAGACGGGGGCCGCCACGCCGGGCGCGGAGGCGAAGGAATACCACACGCGGTACAGGAGCGAGGCCGCCGACGGGCTCCGCGTCGTCGAGATCGAGGGCCGGGTCCGCTTCGGCGCCGACGCGTCGCGCATCGAGTGGATGGCCGACGGCGCCCACGTGCTCGTCGTCAGCGGCGACCAGGGCCGCACGACACAGCTCCGGGCCGAGCCGGACCGCGACGGCCGGCCTGCGTACGTGTACGAGGTGGACGGCCGGGCCGCCAACTCGGCCGCTGACCGCGACCGCTGGCTGGCCGACACGCTTCCGGTCGTGTTCCGGGAACTCGGCCACGATGTGGACGCCAGGGTGCAGGTGGCCTACGAACAGGGCGGCGCCGACGCGGTCTTCCGGACGCTGGCAGCGATCCACTCCCCCTACTCGGCGGGCCTGCACTATATGGCGTTCTTCGGCCGCAAGGACCTGCGCGATGACGAGATCATCGGCGCCCTGGCGCACGTGGGGACCGACCTCGAGAACGACGTTGAGCTGGCGAAGATCCTCTACAGCGTGGTCGACCACTACCGCGCCCGTCCCGCGGTCAGGGCCGCCTTCCTGGCCAGCCTGGGCCGGATCGACTCCGAACGCGAGAGGGCCAGCGTCACCCGCAACCTGTTCGGGACCGACCAGGTCACGGGCGACGTCGCGCCGGCCATGCTGGCCTCGGCCGGGGGCTGCTGAGCCGCCGGCTCAGTCCTTCAGCTTGTCGGCGAACTTGTCGCGCGTCCAACGTGAGAGGATCTTCGTGAGTTCACCGATCATGTCTGGTGTCGTCGTGGCGTTCTCCTGCCTCCTGCTTCTCTGCCAGGGAGCCTCGGCGGCGACGAAGATTGCGGCGCGGGATGTCGGCCGGCAAGCGAGCAGCCTTCCCGAATTCAAGACCGACCCGCACGTGGTGGAGTCCCAGGGAAACCAGATCAGCGGGGTCGTGCGGACGATCCTGCAGGACCGCAAGGGCGATTTCTGGTTCGGGACACACAATGGCCTGCAGCGATATGATGGAACGTCACTGGTCCACTATGACCTCCGCGACGAACTGGGCAAGGGATTGACGGCAAGGGCCATCGCCGAAGACGGTGCGGGTCACGTCTGGATCGGGACGTCCAGTGGACTGTTCGCATATGACGGGGAGTTCTTCACGCGATACACCGTGAAAGACGGCCTGGGCAGCGACGATGTCTGGAGCGTCACCGTCGACAGCTCGGGAACGGTCTGGGCCGGCACGTTCGAGGGAGCCTTCCGGCTGGCGGGAGATACCTTCACGGCGTTCCCGATTCCCCCTGCGACCAAGCGTGACGACAACAAGGGTGTCTGGGGCCCGAACGTCGTCTGGTCGATGACGGAAGACCGCGCGGGCAACCTCTGGTTCGAGGCGGAATCCGGCCTGTACAAGTATGTCGGGGGTGTCCTGTCGCGAGAGACCGTCGAAGACCAGGGGATTGAGGCGAGTGTGAACTCCGTCTGCGAAGACAAGAGTGTGCACACCTGGTTCTCAACGCATTCCACGGGCCTCATCAGGTTCAATCGCGAGACGTTCACCAACGCTACCCGCCAGGCGGGATTGAACTGTACCCGCACGGGCCCCCTTTGCGAGGATCGCGCCGGGAACATCTGGTTAGGCGTCCCGAACGTCGGCGTGTACCGCTTCGACGGAACATCGTTCACGCTGTTCGACGCCAACGACGGCCTCGCCACTTCCTTCGCGTTCTGCATCGCCGAGGATAACGCCGGGCGTATCTGGTGCGGTGGCCAGAAGGGGGCGTACCGCTTTGACGGGACGTCCTTCGTCAACGTGACGAGGGACGGGCCCTGGTAGGCCGGTGCTTCCACCCGGAATCGCGCGCCGAGATGTCTGACAAGGTCCTCGGTGGTCTTGTCGGGCCGAACGCGCCGGCGGTTGATGTTCCTATCCGCTCATCAACCACGGCCCCCGACGATCGCGGGCGCCTCGCGCACCAGCGTGTCATCCTCAAGCGCCGCGACCATGAACATGGCGAAGTCCACGCGGCGCGTCCGGTTGCTCGCCAGGGCGGGGTCGCCCACGTGCCGCCGCCAGATCGGAAGGCCCTGGCTCTCGCCTTCGTCCAGGTCGCTGCCGCGGACCACGGTCCATCGGGTGTCACTGTTGAATACGCGGCGGCAGGCATCGATCTGGTCATCGATGTCAATCAGCCCCGTCAGGCGACCGGCCCAGCGGGCCAGGGCCTCCTGCCGCTTGAGCGACTTCGTGTACACATCCTGCCCGTCGCGCGTGATGTGCCAGCCACACGAAAAGACCAGGCGCGCGCCGGGCTGCGCGAAATCGATGACGGCCTGGGCCGTCCGCGCCGCGTAGTGGCGGCGTCCCCATGGCACGAGCACGGCCAGCACGCCATCGCAACCGGACACGGCCCGCCGGACGACCGCGCTGTCGCAGGTGGCGCCAGGCACCACGGTCATGCGCCCGCGGAACGGGTCGAGCTTGCGCACGCTGCGTGGCCGGCACACGCCGACCACTTCGTATCCCCGGTCGAGCGCGTGCTGCACCATGTAGCGGCCGAGTTTGCCGGAGGCGCCGATGATGCAGACCTTCATGGCATCCACCCCTTGTCCCGTGCGGCGGCGTCGGCCTCGTGGCACTTGCGCCGGCGCAAGTCGCGGGTCCCTGATCAGCAAATCCGCGGCAACTGTTCCCCAAGCGGCATGTCCAGCACGCGTTCGACGCCCAGCGCCGTGGCCATCGTGACCACCCCGGCGTGCCGGTCGTTCACCGCGCCGATGCGTGCTGCACCACCGCCGTGCTCGTGCCCCTGCAACGCCGCCAGCGCGCGATCCGCATCGCCCGCGGCGACAATCGCCACCAGGCGTCCCTCGCAGGCCATGTGCAGCGGATCCAACCCCAGCATCTCGCAGACACCGGCCACTTCGTCGCGCACCGGCACCGCGCCATCGTCCAGCCGGATGCCGACACGTGCGGCCACTGCATACTCGTTAAGAACCGCCGCCAACCCACCACGCGTCGGATCCCGCAACGCCTTTACGTCGGCGCCCGACGCCAGCAACACCTCGACCAGCCCGTTCAGCGGCGCGCAATCGCTCATCAACTGCGTTTGCACGCCGAGCCCTGCTCGGGCCGTCAGGATAGCCGTCCCATGGTCCCCGGCCGGCCCCGAGACCAGCACCACGTCGCCGGCCGCAATACGATGGGCGCCCAGGTCGCGCCCGGCGGGAACGACGCCGATCCCGGACGTGTTGATATAGATCCCATCGCACTGCCCGCGCCCGACCACCTTCGTGTCGCCCGTCACCACGCGCACGCCGGCGTGCTTCGCCGTCGCCTCCATCGAGCAGAGGATGCGGTGGAAGTCGGCCAGCGGCAGCCCCTCTTCCAGCACGAACGCCATCGACAGCGCCTGCGGCACGCCGCCCATCATCGCCACGTCGTTGACCGTGCCGCACACGGCCAGGGTGCCGATATCGCCGCCGGGGAAGAAGAGCGGCGTCACCACGAAGGTGTCGGTGCTGAAGGCCACGCGGCCGGGCGGCAGATCGAGCAGGGCGCCGTCGTCGCGCGGTTCCAGTTCGGGGCTGGTGAAGCGGGGCAGGATCAGCCGCTCGAACAGGTCGGCCGACAGCCTGCCGCCCGCGCCGTGCGCCATCTGCACCGTGTCGTGGTCCAGCTTCGGCAGGGGGCAGGTGAAGCCACTGAAGTCGGGGCGGTCGCTCATGTCGCGCTCTTTCTGCCGTAGCGGTACCACGCCGCGCAGGCGCCCTCGGACGAGACCATCGTGGCGCCGAGCGGCGTCTGCGGCGTGCACTTGGTGCCGAACGCGGGGCAGTCGGCAGGCTTGAGGCGGCCCTGCAGCACCTGGCCGCTGATGCACTCGGCCGGCTCCTGCGGGGTGATGGCGCCGACGTCGAACTTCTGCTCGGCATCCCAGGCGGCGAACGCGGCGCGCAGCCTGAGCCCGCTCTGCGGGATGGTGCCGATGCCACGCCATTTCCGGTCGCACACCTCGTACACCTGGTCCACGACGGCCTGCGCGACGGGGTTGCCGTCTGGCTGCACGGCGCGCGCGTAGCGGTTGGCCACCAGGGGCGTGCCGGCTTCTAATAGTTCCACCGCATGCACGAGTCCGTCGAGGATGTCGACCGGCTCGAATCCCGTGGCGACGATGGGGACGCCGTACTTCTTCGCGATCGGCTCGTACAGCCGCCAGCCCGTGACGGTGCAGACATGGCCCGCGGCGAGGAAGGCGTTCACGCGTACGTGCTCGTCGTCGAGGATGGCCGCCATCGCCGGCGGCACCAGGACGTGACTGACAAGCTGGCTGTAGTTGGCCAGCCCGAGGTCGGCCGCTGCCTTGAGGGCCATCGCGTTGCCGGGCGCCGTGGTCTCGAAGCCGATGGCCAGGAAGACGACCTCGCGGTCGGGGTTTTCCTTTGCGAGGGCGAGCGCCTCGAGCGGCGAGTACACCATGCGCACGTCGGCGCCGCGGCTGCGGGCTTCGAGCAGGCTGCCATTGGAGCCAGGCACGCGCAGCATGTCGCCGAAGCTGGTGAGGATGACGTTCGGAAGCATGGCGATGGCCACGGCGCGGTCGATCGTCTCGAGCGGCGTCACGCACACCGGGCAGCCGGGGCCGTGCAGCAGCGTCAGGCCCTCGGGCAGCACCTGGTCGATGCCGTGCCGCATGATGCTGTGCGTCTGGCCGCCGCAGACCTCCATGACGGTCCAGGGGCGCGTCGTGACGCGCTTCAGCCTTTCGACCAGCGCCCGCGCCAGCGCGGGGTCGCGGAATTCGTCGAGGTGCTTCATGCGCCTTCGCCGCTCTCGTCGTCGGCTTCCATCAGGGCGGAAAGACGCGTCAGTTCCCGGAGGCTGGCCTCGGCTTCGGCCTCGTCGAGCACCTGCAGCGCGAAGCCGGCGTGCACCAGCACGTAGTCGCCGACCTTGGCTTCGGGCGTGTAGGACAGGCACGCCGCGGCCAGCGCGCCCGAGTAGTCGATGCGGGCCATGGGCAGGTCGCCGTCCTGGTAGCGTTCGGTGATGCGGCCGGGGATGGCGAGGCACATGGTCGGGGCTCCCTGTTCGGTGTTCGTTCACAGTTCATTCACAGTACATTCACTTGCGCCGGCGCAAGTCGGGTGGCGTCGGCCGGCACTTGCGCCGGCGCAAGTCTGCCCGCCCTCAACCCGCGCGGCCGCCCGCCAGCCGGTGCGCTGCGATGACGGCCTGGCCCAGCGCGATCCCGCCGTCGCCGGGCGAGACGCGCTGCGGACGGTATACCGTATGCCCGTCCGCCTGCAACCGCGCGACGAGGCCGCCGGTCAGCAGCTCGTTCAGGAACACGCCGCCGCCCAGCACGATCGGCGCGCCACCCGCCAGGCCCGCGGCCGCCTCGGCCAGCAGGTCGATCAACGTGCGATGGAACGATGCGCTGATCACCGCGGCATCGTCGCCCGCCTGCAAGCGCTCGGCGACGGCGCGGATGATGGCGAACGTCGGCAGCAGCAAGGGTGCGCCGGCTTCGCACTTGCGCCGGCGCAAGTCGTCCAGCACGCCCGGCAGCGTCGGCGCCTCGGCCACCATCTCCGCGTCGACCAGCGCCATCAGTTCGAGCGCCGCCTGGGCTTCGTAGGCCACCTCGCTGCGGACGCCGGCCAGCGCGGCCACGGCGTCGAAGAGACGGCCGCAGCTGCTGGTGGGCGGGCACGAGACGTTGCGGTCGAGCATCTCCAGCAACGGCGCCACCGGGCGCCCGGCCAGGAAGGGCCACGCAGCCATCAGGGCGTCGGCGCCACCTTCGGCCAATCCCGCCTCGCGCAGGCAACTGACCGCCGTCCGCCACGGCGCACGGATGGCCGCCTCGCCGCCCGGCAGGGGGAACGGCTCAAAGCAGCCGACGCGCGTGTACCCATCGGCATCGCCCAGCAGGAGTTCGCCGCCCCAGATGGTCCCGTCATCGCCGTACCCGGTGCCGTCCATGATGACGCCCAGGCAGGGGCGGTGCAGGCCATGCTCGGCGGCGGTCGCGACCAGGTGCGCGTGGTGGTGCTGCACGCCAAACGCGGGCAAGCCGCGGCGGCGTGACTCCTCGCGCGCCCAGCCGGCGCCGGCGTAGCCGGGGTGCAGGTCGTGCGCAATGGCGACCGGTTCGCCGTCCAGCAGCGCCGACAAACCGCCGACCGTCTCGTGGAAGAAGTCGCGCGTGCGCAGGTCCTCGAGGTCGCCGATGTGCGGGCTCAGGAACGCCCAGCCGTCCTTCAGCAGGCAGACCGTGCCCTTGAGGTCGCCGCCGACGGCCAGGAGGGGGCCCGTCACCGGCACTTCGACCGGGATGGGAGCGGGCGCGAAACCGCGGCTGCGGCGCACCAGCAAGTGGGCGCCGTCGACGACCTGCAGTACCGAATCGTCGGCCCGCCGCACGATCTCGCGGTCGTGCAGCAGCCAGGCGTCGGCGATGCCGTGCAGCCGTTCGAGCGCCTCGTCATTGCCGATGCAGACGGGCTCGTCGGCGGCGTTGCCGCTGGTCATGACCAATGACTCGACACCCAGCTCGCGCACACGGTCGAACAGCAGCAGGTGCAACGGCGTGCTCGCCAGCATCACGCCGACGCGCCGGTGGCCGGGCGCGACCGAGGGCGCGAGCGGCGTCCCCGACTTGCGCCGGCGCAACAGCACGATGGGGGCCGCCGCCGAAAGCAGAGCCGCCTCTTCATCAATTGTCACTTCGGCCAGCGTGCGCGCCGCCTCGAGATCGGCCACCATCAGCGCCAGCGGCTTGGCCGCGCGGTGCTTGCGCATGCGCAGGCGAGCCACCGCCACGTCGTCGTCGGCCCGCACCGCCAGGTGGAAGCCGCCCAGTCCGCGGATGGCGACGATCCAGCCGGCGGCCAGCGCGGCGGCCGCGGCGGCGAGCGGCTGGTCGTTCACGTCGGGGTCGCCGTCGGCCCAGCGCAGCCAGGCGCGCGGACCGCACGCGGCGCACGCATTTGGTTGCGCGTGGAAGCGGCGATCGGCGGGGTCCTCGTACTCGGCGCGGCAGGCGTCGCACATCGCAAAGCGCTTCATGCTGGTGAACGGGCGGTCGTACGGCAGCTGTTCGATGAGCGTCCAGCGCGGCCCGCAGTTCGTGCAGTTGGTGAAGGCGTAGCCGAAGCGGCGGTCGCGGCGGTCGCGGATCTCGCGGCGGCAATCGTCGCACAGCGCGACGTCGGGCGGCACGGCGGTGGTGGCGCCCGACTGCGGCCGCGAGGGGTCGATCGTGAAGCCGGTGAGGGCGGTGACGGGCAGCAGCACGGACGTGACCGCGAGTATCGAGGCCAGCGGTGGCGCCTCGTCGCGCAGCCGGCGGTTGAAGCGGCCCAGCGCGGCGGGGGCGCCCTGCACCTCGATGATCACGCCGGCGCCCGTGTTGACGACGGTGCCGACCAGGCCTTCCTGCGTGGCGAGGCGGTGGACGAACGGGCGGAAGCCGACACCCTGCACGATGCCGCGCACCGTGATGCGGACGCGCACCAGGTCGGGTGTGGCGTCCGGTTCCATGCCTAGGCGCCGCGCGACGCCGCAGCGTGGCGCGCGCGCACCCAGTCGTACCAGCGTTCGAGGCCCTCGCCGGTCGTGGCCGACACGCGCAGGATCTCCAGCTTCGGATTGACGGCCAGTGCGGCGCGCTCGCAGGCGTCGACGTCGAAGGTCACGTACGGCAGCAGGTCGACCTTGTTGACCAGGCAGAGCTGCGCGGCGGCGAACATGTGCGGGTACTTCAGCGGCTTGTCGTCGCCCTCGGTGACGCTGATGATGACGACCTTCGCCGCCTCGCCCAGGTCGAACAGGGCCGGGCAAACGAGATTGCCCACGTTCTCGATCATCAGCACCGAGCCGGGCGCCGGCTGCAGCTTGTCGCAGGCGCGCTTGACCATGTCGGCGTCGAGGTGGCAACCCTTGCCCGTGTTCACCTGCACGGCGGGGGCGCCCGCGGCCTCGATGCGCTCGGCGTCGCGGGTCGTGCGCTGGTCGCCCTCGATCACGGCCAGCGGCACCGTGCCCTTCAGGTCGGCGATCGTCCGCTCGAGCAGCGTCGTCTTGCCCGCCCCCGGCGACGAGACCAGGTTCAGCGCCAGCACCCCGCGCCCGGCGAACCAGCCGCGGTTGAGCAGCGCCTGCCGATCGTTGCCGGCCAGCACGGCCTCGGCGACGGCGATGTCGCGGTTGGGATGGTGGTCGTGATGATGGTCGTGCGGGTGGTCGTGGTGGTGGTGGCCATGCGCGTGGTCGTGATCGTGATGATGGTCGTGATGCTCAGGCTCGCCCGGCCGCCGGATCGTGACCGCATCGGCCGGCTGGCTGCATCCGCAGGTGTCGCACATGAAGGGCCTCCATCGCGGGCGGGGTCAGTCGACGTTCAGCGATGCCACGCTGAGCTCGCGTCCCCCGCTGATCTCCATCACGCGGCCGCATGCGTTGCACACGGCGGCTGGTTCGCTCACGTCCTCTGTCGCGCCGCATCCCGGGCACAGGGCGTGGCCCGGCACTTCGCGGATCTCCAGTTCGGCATGCGCCGACAGCCCCGCGCGCGCAGCGCCGAAGCAGAACCGCAGCGATTCGACCTCGACGCCCGCCAGCGTCCCGACTTCAAGCACCACCCGGTTGATGCGCGCGGCATGGGCCGCGGTCGCCTGCCGGTGGGCGATCTCCAGGACGTTGGCGACGATGGTCATCTCGTGCATGGGCTCGCCTTGTTCATCGGATCGCCCTGCGGCCGGTCAGGATTTCGCCGTCCCGAACTTCTTCGTGATCATCGCGCAGACCAGCGTCCACAGGGCGATGACGATGCCCAGCCCGACGCCGATCCCCACGTAGATTGCGGGAGTCAGCTTCTGGGTCATCGTCGACAGCGCCGCCGGCGGGATGTTCGACTTGAACACGTTCAGGAAGACCAGGCTCGCCACCACGCCGATCGCGAGGCTCCCGAGCACGGTCAGGATGACGCCGGTCATTGATTTCTTGCTCATGAGATCCCCCTTGGGCCAACACCCGGTTCCAGCCTCGCAGGACGTTTACGGACACCAAGTTAGCACGGCTGGGAGGAGGCTGCAAATGGTTGCTCGGTGGGGAATTGCGCCGGCGCAAGTCGCAAGGGGGCGATGTGCCCCGGCTCGGGAGTTGTCGTGTGTGCGGGGGCGTTTGGTTGACCTATCAACCAATTCCGGGGCCGGAATCGGCAGATTCAGGCGTGGCCATTGGTTGATAGGTCAACGAACTGCCCGCAGATCATGTGTGCCGCCACAGCGCCGCCACAGCACCGACAGGGCGTGCACCGAAGGGGACCTGTTGCGCCGGCGCCACGCAACGCCGCGCCTACTTCCCCCGCGGATCCTCTTCATGCCCGCCGCCGCGCAGCATCAGGCACGCATGCGGCAACTCGGGCAGCAGCGCCGCCATGGCGTCGGCCACCGCGCCGCGCGAGCCGGGCAGGTTGATGATGAGCGTCCGGCCACGCACGCCGGCGCGACCGCGCGCGAGCATGGCGCGCGGAGTGCGGCGCTGGCCGTGGTCGCGGACCGCTTCCATGATGCCGGGGGCCTCGCGGTCGAAGACCTCGTCCATGGCCTCGGGCGTCACGTCGCGGGGGCCCAGGCCGGTGCCGCCGGTGGTGAGGATGAGGTCGAGGTCGCCGGCGTCGGCCCACAGGCGGACGGCCGTCGCGATGGCGGTCGCGTCGTCGGGCACCACCATGACCTCGCGCACCGTGAAGCCGGCTTCGGCCAGGCGGTCGCGCAGCAGGGCGCCCGACAGGTCCTCCTTGGCGCCGGCGGCGACCGAGTCGCTGGCCACGAGCACCGCGGCGACGAACTTCGCGGCGGCCATGTCGACCTTGTGGTCGCTCTTGCCGCCGCGCTTCTCGAGCAGGCGCACGGTGTCGATCGACAGCGTGTCGTCGATCATCTTCATCATGTCGTAGATGGTCAGCGCGGCGACGGCGGCGCCGGTCATGGCCTCGACCTCGACGCCGGTGCGGTCGACGGCGCGCACCGTGACGTCGATGGTGACCGAATCGGCGCTGATCTCGAACTGCGTGTCGACGAGGTCGACGCGGATGGGGTGGCAGTAGGGGATCATCTGCGGTGTCTGCTTGACGGCCAGGGCGGCGGCGGCGCGGGCCACTTCCAGGGCGTCGCCCTTGGGCAGCGTGCGCTCGCGCAGGTGCGTGAAGGCGTCCGGATGGCCGCGCAGGATGGCGCGGGCCGTGGCGGTGCGCAGGCTGTCGGGCTTGGGACTGACGTCGATCATCAGGGGGCTCCACCGCGGCGGCGCCGGTCCCGACGAACCGCGCGCACGCGCGGCCGCACCGGCGGAAGGGGCGGTTCGTCCACCTTCCCGCCTGCGGGCGCGCAGGTCAACGGGAAACGGCGGCTAGCGGAAGCTCCCCTTGAGTGCGCCCCAGGTCATCGACTCGATCGGCGTGCTCGCGCTGCGCGGGCCGATGGGCGACGTGCTGACCACGACATCATCGAACAGGACGCCCTGGGCGCCGTGCGTGCCGTGGAAGAACAGGTTAAGCCACAGGATGCCGACGCGCAGCTGGCTGGTGTTGCGCAGCCACAAGTCGTTCCAGGGGCCCATTTCGACGCCGTCGACCCAGTAGTCCAGCACCCCGCCGGCGCCGGCCGTGCCCGCCGTGGGCGAGCCGCCGCCCAGCATCATCTCGATGCAGTACCAGCGGCCCGACTGCATCAGCGGGGGCATGACGGTCTCGCGGTGGCCGGGGATGGTGCAGAACGATTGACCCTCATCCGTGGTGCAGGGGAAACTGTCGCCCCAGCAGGCGCCGTTGGGGTCGACACAGTTCATGTACATGCCGGGATAGTAGGCGTAGGCGTTGAAGCGGCCGTTGGCGTAGCCCGGCTCGATCCAGGCGGTGAACCAGTCGGACCCGTTGGGGCGATAGTCGCTGCGGCCGAGCAGCGCGCGGTCGCCGGCGTGCAATCCCGAGCCGTGCTGCATCGTGAAGAAATCAAAGCCCGCTTCCCACTTCACGTACCACCGCGCATAGAGCACATCGTACGTGCCCGGCAGCACCTTGGTCAGGTCGGCGCTGCCGCGGCCGGGCGGCACGAACAGGCGCGCCACGTGGTTGCCCGGGATGTTGAACGGGCCGGGGTCGGCCACCAGCGTGTTGGTGGGCGAGGGGTTGCCGTCCCAGTCATTCCAGAGGCCGAAGTTGCCCTCTTCAAAGCCGGTACAGAACACCGACCCGGCCGGCGCGCTGGCGCATTCCGATTGCGCCAGCGCCAGGGCGGGCAGGACGCACGACATGAACGCGGCCAATGCCATAAGGCGGCCGCGTCCGCGATGTCCTGTCGTTCCGTACGGTATCTGGTCGTCCATGGATCCTTCCCGAACGCCGATCCCGTCCCGGGACCCCCGCGCCCTCAGGCGCCAATCTAGCACGTTTCGGGCTAGATCCCCTCGAACAACGCCGTCGACAGGTACCGTTCGGCCAGGTCCGGCAGCACCACCACGATGGTCTTGCCGGCAAACGCGTCGTCGAAAGCCAGGCGCAGCGCCGCCACGACGGCCGCGCCGCACGAGATGCCGACCAGCAGGCCCTCCTCGCGGGCCAGGCGGCGGGCCATGGCGATGGCGTCGTCGCTGCTGACCTGCTCGACGCGGTCGACCATCTCCAGGTCCAGTGTGTCGGGGATGAACCCGGCGCCGATACCCTGGATCTTGTGCGGCCCGGGCTTGATGGGGTTGCCCGCCAGCGCCTGGGTGATGACCGGCGATTCGACCGGCTCGACCGCCACCGACAGGATGGCCTTGCCCTTGACCTTCTTGATGAATCGCGAGACGCCGCTGATGGTGCCGCCGGTGCCCACGCCCGAGACCAGCACGTCGACAGCGCCGTCGGTGTCGTCCCAGATCTCGGGACCCGTCGTCCGGAGGTGGATCTCGGGATTCGCCGGGTTCTTGAACTGCTGCGGCAGGAACCAGCGCGCCGGGTCAGAGGCGGCGATCTCCTCGGCCCGGGCGATGGCGCCCTTCATGCCCTCGGGACCGGGCGTCAGCACCAGCGTGGCGCCGAGGGCGGCCAGCACGCGGCGGCGCTCGATGCTCATCGTCTCGGGCATCGTCAACGTGATGGGATAGCCGCGCGCGGCGGCGACGTAGGCCAGTGCGATGCCGGTGTTGCCGCTCGTGGGCTCGATGATCTCCATGCCCGCCTTGAGCACGCCGCGCTTCTCCGCGTCCCAGATCATGTTCGCGCCGATGCGGCACTTGACCGAGTAGGCGGGGTTGCGGCCCTCGACCTTGCCCAGCACGATGGCCTTGGCGCCGGCGGTGACACGGTTCAGGCGGACCAGCGGGGTGTGCCCGATGGATGATGGGTTGTCTTCGTAAATCTTTGCCACGTAACGACCTCCGATGATGTACTAAAAGTCTATCGATATTATAGACATATTTCCGACAACCGTCCACAGGAAATTGTCGGGCCCGGTCGGGGCGCGTCGCAGAGGCCGCGCAGGAGGCGCGGTGGTGGTGTCTCAGATGGAGAAGTCGGGCGTGCCGCGGCGACGCGCGCGGGCATCGCGCGCACGTTCGACGAGGTCGGCGAGCGTGAGTCCGTCGAGCGTCGCGGAGACGGTGCGCTTGACCTCGAGCATCACCAGTCGCGTGCCGCAGGTGTCGAGGTCAGCGCACTCGTCGCAGCGGACGGGGTTCGTGTCGGCGAGGCACGGCAGCGGCGCGATGTCGCCGTCGAGGATCGCGACCACGCGCGCGAGGGTGATCTCCCCTGCGGGCGCCGCCAGCTGGTAGCCGCCGCCGCGACCGGCGCGACTGGTCAGCACGCCGCCCTTGCGCAGGGCGACGAGGATCGCCTCGAGGTACTTGCGCGGAATGCGCTCGCGTTCAGCCAGGTCGGCGATGAGCATGGGCTCGCCGCTCGCGTGTTCGGCGAGGCAACCGAGCGCCTGCAGGGCGTACTTCGTCTTGCGCGAGATCATCGGGAAGATGCTCCGGGCTGTTGCGCCGAACGGCGTCGCCAGTCGGTGGTCATGTCGTCGTCGCCGACATCATCGATGACGACGTCGCCGAACGCAACGCCATCATCAATGATGTTGCGCTCGCGGGCAAGTCGGCAGCAACGTGAATCGCGCGATGGGTTCCGGAAAAGGAACGACCCCCAGACGCTTTCGCGCGGGGGTCGTTGCGATCGAATCAGCCTTGAAAACAGGTGTTTTCGCAGCAAACTTCGACTACAGCATGTCCTTGATGGCCTTCATAGGGCGCACACGGACCGTACGGGAAGCCGGACGGGCCTTCTGCTTGACCATCTCGCCGGTGAACGGGTTCTTCACGAGCTTGCCGCCCGAGACAGCCGGCTTCTTCACCAGGGTCAGCTTCATCAGGCCCAGGTAGTTGAACGAGCCGTGCTTCTTGACGGACTTGGCCATGATGTCGGTCAGCGTGTCGCACACACCAACGACGTCCTTGCGGGCCAGGCCGGTCTTGGTCGCGATCTCGCGGTAGACCTCGCCCTTGGTGGGCGGCTTGACACCGACAGGAGCCTTCTTCGCGGGGGCCTTCTTGGCCGCAGCCTTGGTCTTCTTCTTGGTAGCCATTGCGCCTGTTCCTCCTTAAGTTGGCGCCGACGGAAGCTTGTTACGCTTCCACGAACGGCCGGAATCTAGCGCATATCCGCGCCGAGTGTTACAAAAATCCGCGTCTGCAGGCCATTATTTTGCGATTGCCGGAACGCGTTCTTTCCCGGCGCGGACCAACAGCGGCCGACCGCGCACGCGTCGCCGCGTGCTTTCGTCCCGTGCGGCCTGCGCGTGGCGGCGTTCCTGCTCAACATGGCCGTGATCGTCCAGGTCCTCTGGGTGTGCTTGCCGCGGTGAGAACCTGGTGGTGCGGCGCGGCGACTGGGCCGTGTTGGTCGTCGTCGCCTGTCGCTCCCTGCTCTGCCGGCGTCGTTGCGCGCGCCGACGCGACCGATCTCCAACCGTGCGGCGCCGTGTCCTCCTGTGTTCTCGCCGGTGACACCAAACCACGAACACGCTTCGCGGCGTCACCGATGAACGTGACGAGACAATCCGGGCAAGAGACTGCGGGCGCGTCTGTCTGTGGCGCCGCCATGTGATCCGGCCAGCGGGCGCGGCGGGCATGTCCACCGTCGCCCGCCGCCGGCCAGCGCGAGACGGTGTGGCGACAGCATCCACATGCCCGCCAGCGGGAAATTGCTCCCTCGGGGCGCGGCGGGAGGCCAGTGGGGCCCCGGACACCTGACGGAACCGCATAACTCTTTGATATTGTGTCACTTGACAGCGCGATGATGAATTGTCATCATCAAGGCCACTCAAATGTTCATTTCGTGCAAAAATTAGCCCCGCAGCACCAGTTTGGATTGAAAATGAGCAGCGCCTGTGCTAAGATGGATCCCGTCAGACGTGCGCATTGATTCGCCGTCACAACAAGGAGAGCACGATGAAAAAGTTTGCGATCGCCCTTGCCATCCTGGCCCTGGCCGCCCCGGCCTTCGCCGTCTCGCCGAACGTCGTCATCAGCCAGGTGTACGGCGGCGGCGGCAGCACCGCTTCGACCGCGGCCTACAATCAGGACTACGTGGAGCTGTACAACAACAGCGCCGTCGCCGTGAACATCAGCGGCTGGACCATCCAGTACGGCTCGAACACCGGCAACTGGGGCAGCTCGGCCGCCAACATCTTCACGTTCCCGGTGGGCAGCTTCATCGATCCCTGCGGCTACCTGCTGTGCGCGTTCGGCGTGCCCAGCTCCGGCGGCGCGGTCCTTCCGATCGCCGCGGACTACACGCAGCTGACGGGCCCGACGATCGCCGCCACCAGCGGCAAGGTCGGCCTGTTCAACGCCGTGAACACCAACCTGGCTTGCGGCGCCGAGATCGCCGGTACCCTGGTTGACAAGCTGTCGTTCGGCACCGCGAACTGCCCCGAGGGCGTCAACCTCGGCCTTCTGGCCAACACGAACGGCGCCGTCCGCAACGGCGGCGGCACGATCGACACCGACAACAACCTGTCGGACTTCGCGATCGTCGCCGGCCTGGTGCCGCACAACCGCGCGTCGACGACCGGCTGCCCGGTGCCTGCCGAGTCGCAGAGCTGGGGCGCGCTGAAGTCGACCTTCCGGTAGACTTTAGATTTGCCTGAATTGGGTTTGCCTGACCGTCTGCTGACGGTTTGATGAGACAGCAGGGGCTCCACCTCAGGGTGGGGCTCCTGCTTTTTTTCAGGACGGATCGCCGGCTGTCGGGGAAGGGATTGCGGGGCTTCCCGCGCCCCGAAAGGACACCATTGCGGTATTGTATTTTGGTCCGTTTATTGGCGACTTCATGCAGGATTTAGGCGTCCGAGGGGCGGAATATTGATTGCGAACGGTCCGCATGTTATGATCTGCCGGTCAGACGTGCGCACTGTTCCGCTCGTCGCAACGGTAAGGAGAACATCATGAAGAAGATTGGTATCGTTCTGGCCATCCTCGTCCTGGCCTCGCAGGCGTTCGCCGTGAGCGCTGATGTCCGCATCGCGCAGGTGTACGCCGGCGGCGGCTCCGGCTCCGCCACGGCGTCGTACAAGAAGGACTACGTCGTCCTGTTCAACAACGCCGGCACCGACATCAACATCAGCGGTTGGGCCATCGAGTATGGCTCGGCCACGGGCGCTTGGGGCAGTTCCACGGGCAACTATTTCGCGTTCCCGGCCGGCACCTGGATCGCTGGCTGCTCCTATCTGCTGGTCACCTGCGGCACGGCCGGTGCTGGCGGCGCGGACCTGCCGATGGCTGACTTCGTGACGCTGAACATCAACGCCGGCGCGGCTTCCGGCAAGATTGGACTGTTCAACGCGGTGAATTCAAACCTGGCCTGCGGCCTGGAACTCGCCGGCACGCTGGTCGACAAGGTCGCATGGGGCACGTCCAACTGCGCCGAGGGCGCTGCGGCCGGCGGCACGGCCGTGGCGACGGCTCTGGTCCGTGGCGGCAACGGCGCGCTGGACACCGACAACAACGCGACCGACTTCACGGTCGTCGCGACGCCGGTGCCGTTCTCCCGGGCCACCCCGGCGACGGCCTGCCAGCCGGTGCCGACCGAGACGCAGAACTGGGGCGCCCTGAAGTCGACCTTCCGGTAGACTAGACTTGGGTTTGCCTGACCGTCTGCTGACGGTTTGATGAGACAGCAGGGGCTCCACTTCGCGGTGGGGCCCCTGTTCCTTTTGGGGCCCGATTAGATGTCCATTCTCAATTGAAATTACTTGATCAGCGACTTGACTCGAGGCGCGCCAAAAAGGATCATGGCGCCTGAAAAACGCTGAACCTGGGAGAACCGCATGACCGGGGTCCGCTCGGCCGAAGACCAGGCCACCCACGAAAAATCAACCGCCGCAGCGAGTTCCGTGCTGGCGGCCGTGGGCCTGACTGCGTTCAAGGGCGCCGTCGGTTTGCTCACCAATTCGCTGGGAATTCTGGCCGAAGCGGTGCACTCGGCGCTCGACCTGGTGGCGGCATTCACCACCTGGGTCGCCGTGCGCGCCTCGGGTCGGCCCGCGGATCAAAAGCATCAGTACGGACACGGCAAGATCGAGAACGTCTCGGCGCTGTTCGAGACGGGGTTGCTGCTGGCGACGGTCGTGTGGATCGTCTGGGAGTCCATCAGTCGCCTTATCAAGCCGTCGAACCACGTCGAGGTGACGTGGTGGTCGTTCGCGGTGATGATCACGTCGATCGTCGTCGACGTCTCGCGCTCGCGCATGCTCTACGCCGCGGCGCGCAAGCACCGCTCGCAGGCGCTCGAGGCCGACGCGCTGCATTTCAGCACCGACATCTGGTCGTCGGCCGTCGTCGTGCTCGGGCTGGGGTTGTTGCTGCTGTCGCGCCACGTGCCGGCGCTCGCCTTCCTCAAGCACGGCGACAGCGTGGCGGCGCTGGCCGTCGCCGGCATCGTGACCTGGGTCGCGGTCAAGATGGGGTGGCGATCGCTGCAGGCGCTGCTCGATGCATCGCCGAGCGCTGGCGAGCACGAGACCATCCTGCGTGAGATCGGCGCGATGACCGGCGTGACCGATGTGCACGACGTGCGCATCCGCGCCGCGGGCGGCAGTTGGTTCGTCGACATGCACGTGACCGTCGACGGCAACCTGTCGGTGCGTGAGTCACACGCGATCACCGAACAGATCGAGGAACGGGTGCGTGTGATCCTGCCCGGATCGGACGTCACCGTGCATGTCGAGCCGCACGCGGAACCCTCTGGAACAGCAGCAACTGCGGAAAGCGCGGCGGCCCCCGCCGAATAGGGCAGCGGCTGCGCGGTTATGGGTTCATATTGTCAGGGTACTCCACCGGAGCAGAACGAAACCAATCCACTCAGGGAGTGTGAAACATGCGGAAGATCATCCTGCCGATCCTGGTCCTGGCGGCCATCGGGCTGGGCGGCTGGGCCGTCTCGCTGAACCAGAAGCTGGGGCAGAGCCAGGCCGACTACACTACGCTGCAGGCGCAGGAGCAGGCGACGAGCGCGCGCTACGCCGCGGCCATCGACGAGGTCGCGTCCATCCAGGAGAGCCTCAAGGGCATCGACCTCGGTGACACCGGCGCGCAGGCGCTGGAGACGCAGCTGTCCCAGGAGCAGAACCTGTCGAAGGACCAGGGCGAGCAGACCATGGCCCGCATCAACGAGATCAAGGCCGGCGTCGAGCACGCCAAGAACCGCATCGCCGATCTCGAGGACAAGCTGAAGAAGAGCGACACGAAGGTCGCCGGCCTCGATAAGCTGATCAAGGGCCTGCGCGCGACGGTGGTCGAGCGCGAGGCGCAGATCGCCCAGCTGACCACGCGCGTGACCGAACTGCAGACCGAGGTCACCGGGCTGAAGGTCGAAGTGGCCACCGGCCAGGAGACCATCCGCGTGAAGGAAGAGACGATCCAGCAGCAGACCGCGACGCTGGAGGACAAGCGCCGGCACATCGGCACCATCTACTACACGGTGGGCACCAAGAAGGAGCTGGCGCGCGCCGGCCTGATCGAGTCGAAGGGTGGGCTGCTCGGCCTCGGCAAGACCGTGCGCCCGACCGGCCAGACCGAGGGCGGCAACTTCACGGCGCTGGACACGGACCAGGAGACGGTCATCTCCATCGAGGCCAAGAAGGCCCGCATCATCACGGCCCAGCCGGCGTCGAGCTACTCGATCGAGATGGACGGCGCCGCGACCACGACGCTGCGCATCACCGACCGCGAGGCGTTCCGGGCGATCAAGTACGTGATCATCCTGAAGGAAGACTAGACGCGGTCGATGGACGAAAGAAGGCCCGCCGGTTGCGAGAACCGGCGGGCCTTTTCATGTCCGGCTGCGAATCCGGCCGCGGGACTAGCGCCGCCCGCTCAGCAACCGCAGCAGGTACCAGAACATCAGCGCCACCGACGCGAACAGCTCGAGCGCCGCGCCCACCGGCCTGTCGCTGGGCCAGTAGCGGATGATGTTCGACGTATCGTAGAGGATGGCGCCGCCCGCGAACGCGACCATGATCAGCGAGAACCACGTGCCGAGGTTCCAGCCGAAGAAGACGCCGCCGGCGATGGCCACCAGCGCCAGCACGCCGGCCCAGCGCAGGATGCCGCCCAGGAACGTGAAGTCCCTGCGCGTCTGCCAGGCGATCAGCGTCAGGCCGACGAAGGCCAGCACCGTCAGGATGGCCGCGCTGGCGATGACGCCGCCGCCGGCCTTCATGTCGGCGATGAAGATCAGCGGCACGAAGATGATCGCCTGCGCAGCGACGTACAGCGCCAGCCCCAGCACCTGGATGCCGGTGCGGGAGGAACGCCCGGCCACGCTGCGGGCCAGCCAGCCGACCAGCATGAAGCCGCCGAGGATCAGCATCCAGTTGGTGCCGGCCATGCCGCGGGCCAGCGCCTCGGCCTTGCCCGACTGGAACAGCCAGACTTCGAGCAGGATGAACGCTGCCACGGCCGCCATCAAATAGCCGTACACGCGCGTGACGAAGGTGGCGCGGATGGCGGTCTCGCGGTCGTGGGCGATGCCGGATGCGCGCAGCTCGTCGGCGGAGGCGGCGAGGGCGTCGGCGTCCTGATCGGGACGGCGGGAGTACTGGTCGTTCATGGGCGTGTCCTTTCGGAATGTGGTCCGGCGGAAAGAAAACCACATGGGGGGCCTGGTCGCAACCGTGGCCTGCAAACGCGGGCGGGCGGCGCCCGGTTCCCGGCCGGCTGGCCTGGACACCAGGGCAGGCTAGGCCGCCCGCGGCGCGGCAGATCCCCCGGCTGCGGCCAGCTGCGCCCGCTTGCGCAGCCGCGCGCCGACGAACTGCCCGCCGAAGTAGCAGGGGACCGTGATCAGGAACGTCCACCAGGCGAAACCGATGTGCATCAGATGCCGCAGCAGGATGATGACGGGCACCATGGCGTGGATCGCCACGATCCACTGCCAGGAGAACTTGCGCACGCCCTGCCGCCAGTAGCCCATCGGGAGGTTGAGCACGAAGGTGAAGAGGCCCATGAGGATCACGGAGAGCAGCACGGTGGTCGTCCTTGGTCGTCTGGGGTTCGGGCCGGTGGCGCCGCGGCGGCCGGCCGGGGGTGTTTCATGAAGGGGACAAAGTACATGCGGTTTGGGCCGGAGGCCAGCCGGGGGAGTTGCGCCGGCGCAAGTACCACGAAGAGCAGACAGTTGCGCCGGCGCAGGTGCGCGAACCGGCCGAAAGTTGCGCCGGTCCCAATGGTTAAGTGGACGCGGCTCAGGGTTCGAGCACCGTCTCGAGCCGCGTGATCACCGAATCTCCCCGCGCGGCGACGAAGCCGGACAGGGACTCGATCTGCTGCAGCAGCGCCGGGTCTGGAATCGGCGATGCACTGGAAATTGCGCCGGCGCAAGTCGGGAAAGACGGGCCGATCCAAAGGACCGGGATTCACTGACGCCGAACCAATGCGCACATTGACCGCTTCAGGTGTCCGGAGATCTTGCGGTTCGGGATGATCGTGCGTTGAAATGTCGAGACACCCCGGAAATACCGTCCTCCGCGGAAGGATCATGCGGTTGGCTCTCATGACACGCCCGGTTTCCCTGCTTCCGCTGGCCGGCGCGCTAGTGGTCCTGCTGCTTGTCGCGTGCGGGAACCAGCACGACGCGGCGCAGCCGACAGTGCCGCCGCCGGACCCTGCAAGCGCCACGCTCGGCGCCCACACGCTGGTAGGGCAGGAAGATGGTTCCGCCGCCGCCGTCGCGCGCGCGCTGCCCCTGGCGACCGCGGACAGCGGCAGTTCGTTCATCGCTTTCTCCGCAGGCTATGCGTTGAATACTTCCACGCCGTCGGACAACAAGGACAACCAGTGGCTGCGCTACGGCGATCCCGTCGTCTACGCGGGGTACGGCGGCAGGTTCGACGTCAAGGCGTACCTGGTCCAGGGCGGACAGGGCGGAACGAACCACCTCGTGTCGATCGAAAAGCCGGGCGAGCCGGCCGGCGAACTGACGATGCCGGTCGTCGAGATCCGGAACGGGGCCCGGCTTGTCGACGTCGCGCAAAACTACGCGCCGACCGGCACCCGGCTCGCCAGCGGCTCCGTGACAACGGACGGGCCCGCGCTGCTGGTCGCGTTCTGGTGGGGGGATGGTGGGGGCCTCCATCACACGGCCGTGCCCGACAACGGCTTCACGGTCATCGAGCAGTTCACTGACCTGCCGCCGGGCAGCGCCGTGCAGTGCGTCGTCGCCGCGCGCGAGGTGGCCGCCGCCGGGAACTACAGCGTGACGTGGTCCACCACGCCGGCCCAAGGCGCGCCGCTATGGGTTTTTGCGTTCGCCCCGCCTCGCTGACTTGCCTCGCTGGTTTGCCCTGCCGACTTGCGCCGGCGCAAGCTCGTCGCCTCCACTGGACGCCCACGGCACGCAACGCTAGACTATGTGCCTCACAGCCAACCGCTCTTCCCAGAAAGGGCCGCCATGAACCGCCGCCTGATCCTGACCATCGCAAGTCTGGCCGTCGTCACCGGCCTGCTGGCCGCCTGCGCCACCGTGCCGTTGACCGGCCGGCGCCAGTTGAACCTGATTCCCGACAGCCAGATGAACACGATGAGCTTCTCGCAGTACGACCAGGTGCTGAAGGAGAGCAAGCTCAGCAAGGACGCGGCGGCCACGGCGCAGGTCAAGCGCGTGGGCGTGAAGATCCAGGGCGCCGTCGAGAAGTACTTCCAGCAGCAGGGGCAGTCGCAGGCGCTGAACGGCTACGCGTGGGACTTCAACCTGATTGAGAGCGAGCAGGTCAACGCGTGGTGCATGCCGGGCGGCAAGGTCGCGTTCTACACGGGTATTTTGCCGATCTGCAAGGACGACGCGGGCATCGGTGTGGTGATGGGGCACGAGGTGGCGCACGCGATCGCGCGGCACGGCGGCGAGCGCATGAGCCAGGAGCTCGCGGTGCAACTGGGCGGCGTCGCGCTGTCCGAGGCGGTGAAGAACAAACCCGAGGCGACGCGCAACCTGTGGCTGACCGCGTTCGGCGCCGGCACGCAGGTGGGCGTGCTGCTGCCGTTCAGCCGGCAGCACGAGAGCGAGGCCGATCGCCTCGGCCTGATCTTCATGGCGATGGCCGGCTACGATCCGCAAGTCGCGCCGAAATTCTGGGAGCGCATGGCGGCGGGCGGCGGCACGAAGCCACCCCAGTGGCTGAGCACGCACCCGGCCGACGAGACGCGCATACGTCAGTTGAACGAGTGGATGCCCGAGGCGCTGACATATTACCACCCGAAGTAGGGGCGATCGGCGCAACGTTCCGCGGGCATGAATTCCCAGTCGCCGCAACGGCGTTGCGGCAGGGCTTGAGCTTGTTAAGCGGCCCCCGTTTGAGGTGGGGGCCGTTTTTCATTTAACTAAAACACTGTTGGACAACATGTTGTGTCACGCTCCACTTGTTGACAATTATTTAACATATTTATTGACCAAGCGCAGTCAGTATGATACGATCCCAGTCTGAAAGTAGGCCATCCCTGAAGGAGTGACACAGATGGATCCCGCTGCGACACCTCGACTCTCGGAACCCTCCATCACCGTCTTCATGTGCGAGCGCTGCGCCTCCGATATGCCACTGGCCCCGGCGGGCACGTGGTGCCGCGTGCACCGCGGCTGCATCGGTGAAGTGGACACGCCGCAGATCCGCGAGGCATTCGCGACCGGTGCCGACGGCGTGCTGATCCTGGGTTGCGTCGGACGCCAATGCAGCGTGCCGCGCGGCGACGTCTCCGAGTTCCGGCATATCCACCGGGCGAGCATGCTGCTGTCGCACATGGGGCTCGACCCCACGCGCCTGCATCGCGAGTGGGTCACGCCGCGCGAGACGCCGCGCCTGCCTGCGATTGTCGCCGCCTTCCGGCGCCGCGTGGCGGCGCTGCCGCCGCGGCACCTGGCGTCCGGGGAGCCTTCCGAGGCGACCTGCCAGGCCTGACCGCACCTGGCGCAAACCGGCAATCGAACGGCCCCCTGGATCGCTCCGGGGGGCCGTTCACTTTTCACGCGACGCAGCAGGTCAGCAACGCTTGGCGATCGCCTCGGCCATGCCGGTGGTGGTCGTCGTGCCGCCCATGTCGTAGGTGCGGGCCTGGCCTTCCCTGATGACCTCGGCGACGGCGTTCTCCATGCGCACGGCCATGTCCTTCTCGCCCAGGTGGTCGAGCATCATCTTGGCCGACAGGATCATCGCGATGGGGTTCACCTTGTTCAGGCCGACGTACTTCGGGGCCGAGCCGTGGCTGGGCTCGAAGATGCCGATCTGGTCGCCCAGGTTGCCGCTGCAGGCGAAGCCGAGGCCGCCCACCAACTGCGCGCAGAGGTCGCTGAGGATGTCGCCGAACATGTTGCTCGACACCATCACGCCGTACTGCTCGGGGTTCTTGATCAGCCACATGCACATGGCGTCGATGTTGGTCTCCCACAGCTCGATGCCGGGGTAGTCCTTGGCGATCTTGCGCGCCTCGCGCACCATCAGGCCGCTGGTCTCGCGCACCACGTTGGGCTTCTCGACCACGGTGACCGTCTTGTAGCCGAACTTCTTCGCGTACTCGAAGGCGTCGCGCACGATCTGCTGGCAGCCCAGGCGCGTCAGGACGCGCGCCGACACGGCGATGTCCTCGTTGGCCGTCTCGGCCAGGCGCTTGGTGGGGCCGGGCAGCGTCTTCATCATGACGTCGCGCAGTTCCTGCGGCAGCGGGTGCCATTCGATGCCCATGTACAGGTCTTCGGTGTTCTGGCGGAACACGACCATGTCCAGGCCGTCGCGGAAGTTCAGCGGGTTGCCCGCGTACGCCTTGCACGGGCGCAGGTTGGTCCGCAGGTTGAACTCCTGGCGGAGGCGCACGATCGGGCTGCGGTAGACGTGGCCCTTGCCCTGCAGCGCCGGGATGAGTTCGGCCTCGGCCTCTTCCTTCGGCTTGCTGGTGATGGCGCCGAACAGCGCGGCGTCGACCCCGCGCAGCATCGCGATGGTGCGGTCGGGCAGCGCGTTGGCTTCCTGGCACCAGCTGTCCCAGCCGATGTCGCCGTGGATGTATTCGGCGTCGAAGCCGAGGGCGTCCAGGACGATGCGCGTGGCGTCCATCACGTCGACGCCCACGCCGTCGCCGGGCATCCAGCCGATCCTGTACTTGGACATGAGCGGTTTCCTCCTGCGAAGGGACGGGGGCCGGCCCGCTTCGGGGGCGCGGCGCGGTCGGGTTCACTGGGACAAAGATAGGCGCCGGGGACGCCTCCGCCAAGCCGTGGTCAAGGGGGCGGGGGGCGTCGAAACAGGGCCTGAGAGGGGGTCAATCGCCGGGCAGGGTGGGCGTCTGGAACGTGCCGTCCGGGGTCGAGGAACACCATTGGCGGACCTGGTCCCGCAACTCCACGGACGGTATCCCCGCCGCGCGGGCCTTGTACTTGTGGTCCAGCTGGTAGGTCAGGCCCAGGGCGACGACGACCAGGACCGCCGGCGCCGCGTAGGGCACGAACCGGCGGCGGCCGGCGCGCGCCAGGAGGCTGCTGCAACCCACCGTCCCGGCGGCGATCACGACGCAGAAGCCCAGCGAGGCCAGGTAGAGGTGGTTCAGGTTCAGCCACCGGCCGCTGGCGGTGTGGGCCGTGAAGGGCAGCAGCGAGATGTAGGTCCAGGCGATGAAGAACCGGATGGCGCGGCTGCCGAAGACGAACCCGAAGAAGCTGTACGAGACGATGGCGATCGTCAGCGCGAAGCGGATCACGGTGCGCGCGTAGTACAGCCAGACGATGAGCGTCGGCGCCGTCTCGAGCATGGGGCTCTTCTGCAGAGGGAAGAACATCAGCACCAGGTAGCGGAACAGGTTCTTGATCGACAGCATCGAGAACTTCGTGGCCTCGGTGTCGGGGCTGAAGATGGTGGGGCGGTCGAAGCCCCAGCGGTGCTGGCCCAGGAAGAACAGCACGCCGACGGCGATGAAGACCAGCAGGTCGGGCGACCAGACCGGGCGACCGCGGCGGCGGTGGAAGAAGGCCTTGTATGCGATCAACGACAGCATCAGCGAGAACGAGGAGGCGCGCGTCAGGCCCGAGAGCAGGAAGATCCCCAGCCCGATGAGGAAGAACGGCGAGCGCAGCCGGCCGTCGCAGCGGAAGTCGTTCCGGATGAAGAAGTACAGCGCCAGCATGTGCAGGCCCGCCAGGAGCAGGCTCTCCAGCGAGTGCACCGTGGTGAAGACGCGGCCGTAGCTGCCCACGCCGAGGGCGAACAGGAGCGCCGCCAGCACCGCCATGTTCCGGCGCGGGAACAGAAGGTTCACCAGCATGTACACGACAAACGCGTTCAGGGCGTGGATCGCCAGGTTCACCGCCAGGTAGCCGGCGACGTTGACGCCGAACAGGCGGTATTCGGCCAGGAAGACCAGCTGCAGCAGCGGCTGGCTGAAGTAGAAGCCCACGTGGTGGAACATGGCATGCGGTTGCAGCGACAGCTGGTGGGCGTCGCAGATGACCTGCGCGTCCCCGCCGTCCCACAGGGGCGTTGCGGTCAGGTGGCCGAAGGCGGCGAATACCGTCCCCAGTATCAGCAGCAATATCGGGCCGTGTTCCTTGAGAATTTTCATGTCTGGATCAATAATAACCCGGTGGAGGCCGCCCGGGCAATGGACGTACTGGGCGGCCGCAAGATTCCCCGCCCCCGGGCGGGTTCCCCGCCGCTGTACGAAGGGATCCCAGCATGCCGAGCCGCACCGCGAACCGCGCCCCCCGGGCCTTCCTGCGCCCTTTCCGGGGGTGGCGGTCGACCGTCCCCGCCATCCTCATGCTGGTGGCCCTTCTGGCCGCGGCCGCGACCCGGGCCGACGAGACCCCGGCCCCGCTGGCCGGCAGCGGGCCGTACAACCTGACCCTGTTCCACACCAACGACACCCACAGCGCCTTCCTGCCGAGGACGGCCGACTGGAGCAAGGACGGTCGGTCGGCGGGCGGCATCCTGGCGTTGGCGCGCTACCTGGAGTTGGAGCGGCGCACTGCGGGCGCCAACCTGCTGGTCGACGCCGGCGACTTCATGACCGGCAACCCGGTCTGCAACCTGAAGGAGGACGGCGTCCCGGGCGTGGCGGTGGCCCGGATGCTGAACGCCATCGGCTACGACGTCGGCCTGGTGGGCAACCATGAATTCGACATCGGGCTGCCGGACCTGCAGAAGCTGGCGAAGAAGTTCACCTACCCGCTGCTGGCGGCGGACATCGTCGACGCGGACGGCAAGCCGGTGTTCCAGGCTGAGCCCGAGGTGCTGGAGAAGGGCGGCGTGCGCATCGGCGTCATGGGCGTCTCGTGCGGCGGCATGACCGAGGTCGTGGCGCCGAGCCGGTTCGCGGGGCTGTCGATGGCGGCGCAACTGCCCATCCTGCGTCGCCAGGCGGCCGAACTGGACCCGCAGACCGACCTGCTGGTCGTGCTCAGCCACAACGGCGTGGACGGCGATCGCGCACTGGCCGACTCGCTGGCGGGCTCGGGCATCGACGTCATCGTCGGTGGGCACAGCCACACGCGCCTGAAGGAGCCGGAGCTGCGCGGGGGCATCCTGATCGTGCAGGCCGGCGGGGCGATGACGAACCTGGGGCGGCTGGACCTGCGCGTGGCGAACGATCGCGTCGAGGGCTACACGGGGCAGCTGGTGACGCTGTGGGCCGACTCGCTGGCGACCAGCGGACCGCTGTTCGACCTGGTGCAGGGCTACGCCGACCAGGTGCAGAAGCAGTACGGGCGCAAGCTGGGCGAGTTGGCCGGCGACCTCAAGCGCGGCCGTGGCGAGACCACGCTGGGCGACTGGCTGGCCGACGTCATCCGCGAAGAGGCGGGGGCCGACGTGGCGGTGCTGAACTCCGGCGGCATCCGCCGTGACCTGCCGGCCGGCCCGCTGACGGCGCTGCTCGTGCACGAGGTGCTGCCGTTCGCGAACACGCTGGTGACCGTGAAGATGACCGGGGTCGAGGTGCAGCAGATGGCCGACTGCAACGCGCGGGGCCAGGCCGGCGGCGACCACGGCATCCTGCAGGTGTCGGGGATTTCTTACCTGCTGGTGCGTGGCGAGGGCGATACGCCCGCGCGCGCCGGCGACGTGACGGTGGGCGGCAAGCCGCTGGACCCGGCCGGCTCGTACGTCGTGGCCATGCCCGACTTCGTGGCGATGATGGCCCCGGTGTACCTGGGGCGCGACATCCCGCCGTTCACGGACCTGGGGCGTGAGCTGTCGAAGGTGGTGTGCGACGCCGTGGAGAAGGCAGGCACCGTGCAGGTGCCTGCCCTGGGGAGGCTGCGCTAGGCCCCGGGCGTCTGCGCTAGCTTTCGGCCGTGGCGCCGCCGTGGATGCAGACCATGTTGCGGCCGGCTTCCTTGGCGGCGTAGAGGGCCTCGTCGGACTCGTGCAGCATGTCGCGCGTCGACGTATGCTCCGGGCGACGGACAGTCACGCCGATCGAAATGGTGACGCTGCCGTTGAAGTCGTCACTGGCGATGACGTTGCGCTCGACCGCCTTGCGGATGCGGTCGCCCAGCGCGTAGGCCACCTGCAGGTCGGCGCCCGGGCAGATCGCCAGGAATTCCTCGCCGCCGTGGCGGCTGACCTTGTCGTAGTCGCGCACGGCGGTGCGCATCGCGGCGGCCGTGCGCTGCAGCACCACGTCGCCGGCGTCGTGACCCCAGGTGTCGTTCACCCGCTTGAAGTGGTCGATGTCCATCAGCATCAGGACCATCGGCTCGCCGTTGCGTGAGCCGCGCGCCCAGGTCTCTTCCAGGAATTCCAGACCCGCGCGGCGATTGGGCAGGCCCGTCAACTGGTCCTCCATCGCCAGGCTTTCGAGCTTGCGATTGAGGACGTTGATCTGGCCGAGTTGGCGGCGCATCGCCTCGCGATCGCGCAGGCCCTGCTCGCGCAGGCTGATCACCTGCGAGGCGCCGCGCAGCCGGGCGGCCAGGATGCGGTGGTCGAGCGGCTTGACCAGGTAGTCGTTGATGCCGGCGTCGAACCCCTGCACCAGCTCCTCGCCCGTGTCGTTGCTCGTGTTGATGATGAAGTAGATGCCCTGCGTCTGCGGCGACGAGCGCAGCGTGCGGCACAACTCGAGCCCGTCCATCTGCGGCAGCATCCAGTCCGAGAGGATCATCTGCGGCGCGATCTTGAGCGCCATCTCCAGCGCCTGGCGGCCGTCCGCGGCGCAACTGACACGATGGCCGAGGCTCTTGAGCTTGCGCGAGAGGATCGTCATCTCGACCGGGCTGTGGGACGCGATCAGGATGTCGAGGCCGGTTTCGACGGGCGCGGGCGGCGTTGCCGCCGCGGCCTGTGCGGTGACGGGCGCGGTGGCGACGGCAACGGGCTCGGGGCTGGGCGCCGGCGCGGGGGTCGGCGCGAACGCGGGGGCCGGTGTCACGGTGCGCACGGGAGCCGGGGTGCCCGTCGCGGCCGCAGGCGCTGCGGCCGGTTCGTTGTCCGACGCGCTGCGCGGGCGTCGGCGGTCGTCGATGACATCGCCCTGCTCGCGCGCGCGGGTGACCAGGCTGTCCAGCGACGGCACATGCGAGGTGACGATGTTCAGCACGTCACCCATGCGCGCCCACTCGACGAGGATCTCGTCGTACATCGTGATCCACGGTTCCTCGGCGAAGCCCAGCGACTGGCCGGCCTTCAGGAAGCCGAGGACCATCAGGTGGCGGCGCGGGCCGGTCTCCATGCAGATGTCGGCGGCCAGGCTCGCCGCGTGCAGCACGCGGGCCAACTGCCGGCCGCGGTCGGCAGCGGGATCGGCGGGGGCGCCGGTGATCCACGAGCCGTCTTCCTGGTGCTGCGCCGCGGCCACCACGTGCTCGGGCAGGTGCCAGTCCTCGAGGATCGCGACGGCGGCGTCCAGGTGCGTCAGCCCCAGGCCGTTCTTCTCGAGCAGGCCGAGTTCCTCGGGAGCGCCGCGATCCCAGCGCGTGAGGATCTCGGAATATTCCGGCGGATAGACGCTGGCCAGCGCGAGCCTGCCGATGTGCGCCAGCAGGCCGCAGGTGAAGCCTTCGTCGGGATTGAGCGAGCGCACGAGGCGGGAGATGGCCTGGCAGCTGACGGCCATCGCCAGCGAGCGCGTCCAGTAGCGGCCGTACTCGAACTTTTCGCAGGGACCGCTGCGCGCGTTGGCGAGGATCGAGAAGCTCAGGCAAAGTTGCCGGACCTGGGCCAGGCCCAGGCGCATGAGCGCGTCGCGCAGCGCGACGACATGCACGCGTGAACCGGACTCGGCGCTGTTGGCGTATTTCAACAACTGGCCGGTCAGCGCGGGATCGCCCTGCAGCACGTTGGCCAGTTCATCGGTGTTGACGTGGGGGTCGCGTGACATCTCGAGAATGGTCAGGGCGATGCCCGTGGGCGACGGCAGGTTGCCGGAGGCCTTGAGTTCGGCGATGATCGAGTTTCCGGTCAGGCTCACGTGCAGACTTCCCCGTTGGTGACCGTTGGGCATACGGCTCTAGGGGGTTATCGTTCGGAATATCTCCCGCTTTATATGGGTCTTTTCTGTACCGCTTGCCTCTTATGGCGCGATCAGTTTCCCGACAGGATCGCTGGGAAGTCCCGCTTCAGGCAGGCGAGGGTCGCCTGCTGCAGCCGCGAGTAGTACGGTTGGGTGAAATGGTGCAGCCAGACGCCCGTGACGAACGGCCGGAAGCCCTCCACAGGGCGCACATCCTGACGGCCCTGGAGCAGGTGTCGCGGGACGACGGCCCGGCCCACCCCGAGCGCCACCCCGTCGATGATCCCGTACACGTCGGCCATGAACGAGCGCCGGAATTCGGTGGCCTGGCCGTGGTGCATGAAGAAGCGGTTGGTCACCTGGTCATCCGGGTTGATGTCCAGCCAGACGTCGGTGCGGGTCTTGTGAGTGGTGCTCTCGATCGCCACATAGGCTTCGTCCCCAAGGTAGTGGCGCTCCAGGGATGAGCCAGGTAACTCGTTGTCCAGTATGACTATGTCCGCCTCGCCCCGCTTGAGGATCGTCGGCAGGGTCTTGAGTTCGGCCACGATCAGCTCGCAGTTGACCTTGGGGTTGTCCCGCAGCATCGGCGCCAGGGCGGGCAGGTCCACCGTGCGCATCACCGACAGGTGCCCGGCCACCCGGATGGAGCCGGCCAGTTCACCGGTGCGGGTGGTGGCCAGGTCGGACAGGATCTCGGCCTCGAGCGTCTCGCGCGCCTCGCAAAACCGCAGGATGCGGTTGCCGGTCTCGGTCAGCCGCACGCCGCCGGGAGCCCGGATCAGCAGGGTGGCGCCGAGGTCCTCCTCGAGCTTGCGGATACGCTGCGAGAGGGCGCTCTGCGTCAGGTTCAACCGCTCGGCGGCGCGCGTGAAATTAAGCGTTCGGGCCACCGTGACGAAGGCCTCGAGCTGGCGCGATGAGAGTTGCATGGCAGGTCGATCCTCCCGGGGCGATGAGCGGGAACGGATGCGTCATTAAGACCCCGAATGGGAAAATCATATCCATAAATTAGTCCCAAATCAATGGCCGTGTTAGAGTGGGCCACGTAGTTTCTTTATGAGTTTTCCGCGGGTCCGGATGAGGGCGGGCGACCTCGTCCGCGATCCCGGGCCACGGCCCTGCCGCGTCCCCCAAGGCGCCGGGGCCGTTGGTTTTGTGGGCCGGGGGCGGCCGACCAGCCCCTGTCTTGCCGCCCTTCGGGACCTCTGCTAAGTTTGCCCCACCGCCCGAAGTCCCCCGAGCCGACAGGGTTTCCATGCACAAGTCCAGCGCCAACGGCCTGCCTGCGCCCAACCTGCGCGCCTTCGTGCGCCTGTGCGAGGAGCGCGGCGAGCTATTGCGCATCAGCGAGCCGGTCGACCCCTGCCTGGAGATCACCGAACTGGCCGACCGCTTCGTCAAGAACGGCGAGCAGCCGGCGCTGCTGTTCGAGAATCCGCAACCCGGTCGCTGGAGCGCCGCCGCGGGCGGGCGCCCTGTCGCGCGGACGGCCGACGGCAAGCCGGTGCCGGTGGTCATCAACCTGTTCGCATCCCAGCGACGGATGGCCTGGGCGCTGGGGGGCGAGACGCTGGCCGAGGTCGCTGCGCGCGTGGAAGAGCCGCTGCGCCTGGGACCGCCCGACGGCCTGTGGGAGAAGATCCGCCTGCTCGGCAAGCTGAAGGAGTGGGGCGAAGCGGCGCCGAAGTCGGTGGGGCGCGGCGCGTGCCAGGACGTGGTCGTGCAGGGTGACGCGCTGGCGACGCGCGGGCTGCTCGACCTGATGCCCGTGCTGACGACGTGGCCGCGCGATGGCGGGCCCTACATCACGACGCCGCTGGTCATCACGCGCAGCCCCGAGACCGGGCGCCGCAACATCGGCATGTACCGCATGCAGGTGTACGACGGGCGCACCACCGGCATGCACTGGCAGGTGCACAAGACGGGCGCCGCGCACTACGCGGGCTACGAGAAGCGCGGCGAGCGCATGCCCGTCTGCGTGGCGATCGGCGGGCCGCCGGTGCTGACGTATGCGGCGACGGCGCCGCTGCCGCCGGACATCGACGAGGCGCTGTTCGCCGGGTTCCTGACCGGGCAGCCCATCTCGATGGTCAAGGCGCTGACCTGCGACCTCGAGGTGCCGGCCGAGGCGGACTTCGTTCTGGAAGGCTACGTCGAACCGGGCGAGCGCCGGCTGGAAGGCGACTTCGGCGACCACACGGGCTGGTACTCGCTGGCCGAGGAATTCCCGGTCTTCCATGTCACCTGCATCACGAGCCGGCGCGATCCGCTGTACCTGACGACCATCGTCGGGCGGCCGCCGATGGAGGACGGCTGGCTGGGGCAGGCCACCGAGCGGCTGTTCCTGCCGTTGATTCGCGTTCCCCTGCCCGAAATCGTCGACTACCACCTGCCGGTGGCCGCGTGCTTCCACAACCTGGTCATCGTCGCCATCCGCAAGGCGTATCCCGGCCACGCGCGCAAGGTGTGCCAGGCGCTGTGGGGCACCGGGCAGATCATGTTCACCAAGAACGTCATTGTCGTGGACGCCGACGTGAACGTGCACGACCTGAACGAGGTGCTGTGGCGCGTGACGGGCAGCCTCGACCCGGCGCGTGACGTGTTCTTCAGCGAAGGGCCCGTCGACCAGCTGGACCACGCGACGAACCTGCCCTGCTACGGCGGCAAGATGGGCATCGACGCCACGACGAAGCTGCCGGGCGAGTACGGGTACAACCGCCAGTGGCCGGAACTGGTGACGATGTCGGCGGACGTGAAGGCCGACGTGGACGGGAAGTGGGCGGCGCTGCTGGCGCGGCTGGGCGGGGCGCGATGATGAGCGAGCCGACGCAAGGCGGACGCTTCGAGGACGTCCATGCCCGCGAGGCCGGCGTGTGGACCGTGCGCGATCCCGAGCAGCACGGGCGCTCGGTGCAGGCCATGTTCGCGCGCATCGCCGGCGTCTACGACTTCATGAACCACCTGCTGAGCGCCGGGCGCGACCGCGCGTGGCGGAAGAACGTGGCCGAGCGCATCGACAGCGATGCCTGGGAGATCCTCGACCTGTGCGCCGGCACCGGCGACCTCGCGCTGGCCTGCAAGCGGGCCGGCCGCGGGCGCGCCTGGCTGGCGGCCGACTTCTGCCCCGAGATGCTGCGCGGGGTGCGCGGCAAGAAGGGCGCCGAGCAACTGGAACTGCTGGCGGCCGACGCGCTGGCGCTGCCGCTGTGCGACCACAGCGTCGACGTGGTGACCGTCGGTTTCGGCGTGCGCAACTTCGCCGATGTGCGCGGGGGGCTGGGCGAGATCGCGCGCGTGCTGCGGCCGGGCGGGCAACTGGTGGTGCTGGAGTTCTTCCGTGACGACCCCGGGGCGCACGGCGAGCTGCGCGGCGTGGCGGCGCCGATCCGCCTGGTCGTCGGCGCGATGGTGCGCCTGTTGGGCAACCTCGTGGGCCGCGACCGCGGCGCCTACGCCTACCTGCCGGCCAGCATGGACCAGTTCCTGACGGTGCGCGAGTTCCGCGACCTGCTGGCCGAGTTCGGCTTCAGCGACGTCGAGGTCGAGCGCCAGACCTTCGGCATCGCGCACATCGTCGCGGGGAGATTGCCATGAGCAAGACGACTACGGGTGATGCGACCACGGGTGATGCGCGGGCGATCGGCGTCGGCTGGACCGGCGCCAGCGGCCTGATCTACGGCGTCCGGCTGGTCGACGTGCTGCTGCACGCCGGCCGCGACGTGAACCTTGTCTTCAGCGAGGCGGTGCGGCAGACCGCGCCCGTCGAGATGGCGCTGGACGTGGCGGGCATCCTCGACCGGCTGGGCGAGATGGGACCGGGCAGCCTGCGCGTGTATGACCAGCACGACTTCAGCGCGCCTTTGGCAAGCGGGTCGGCGCAGGGCGGGCCGTTCGTGATCGCCCCGTGCTCGATGGGCACGGTGGGGCGGCTCGTGGCCGGCACGAGCGAGACGCTGCTGCTGCGGGCGGCCGATGTCTGCCTGAAGGAGCGGCGGCAGCTGATCGTCGTGCCGCGCGAGATGCCGCTGGCCACGCACCACCTCGAGCACCTGGCGAAGCTCAGTTCGTGGGGCGCGCTGGTGCTGCCGGCGATGCCGGGGTTCTACCACCGGCCGCAGTCGGGCGGCGAGATGGTTGATTTCATCGTGCAGCGGATCTGCGACCATCTCGGCGTGGAGGTGGAGTTGGCGCCGCGGTGGGGTGAGTGACGCCCGCCAGGGACGCTATCGCGGAGGCCAGTCGGCACATTCGGACGCGGAAACCGGCAACTTCCCCCGCCGTTTTCCGGGAAAACAGTCGATTCCCGGCGTTTCACGAGCCGGGTGGCCGTCCCACAATCTCTCCCGGCACATGACTTGAGACGGGATGCCGAACCCCTCCCATTGCCGGCCATGGCCCATCGCCCGGCCGGGATTGCTTGACAAGTGATACCTCCCTTGGTAACATTTTATGATAAAGATCCGTCGTGGGGGCTACATCTTCGTCTCCTGGGTGGGTGACCACGCGCCACGGCATGTCCACGTATACCGTGATGGGCGGTTCGTCCTGAAATGGGACCTCGACAGCGGTCGGCTCATGGCGGGCACGCCGTCGCGCCAGGTCCTGGACCTGATCCGGCAGCTGGAAGGCGAGGGACTGTTGTGAAAGTCAGGTCGGTCCGGGCAAACAACCATAAACACGCCTTCGACGTGTCGGCCGGTGGGCGGTCGCTTCCCTATCCATATGTGCGATGCCGGCCCAAGCCGTCGGCCGACGATCCGGTGGTCGATGTCTTTGTCGACAATGAACTCGCGCGCGAAGGCTTCACCTACGAACTGGCGTCCGGAGTACAGGGTACTGTCCACATGGAACAGGTGCTTGAGTATCACGGCGATCCAGCCTACCTGCGCGACCTGTTGCTCTACAAGTTGACGATTGAAGCAGGCGAGCGGTTGGCGTCGTGCGGTCTTTCCAGGCGCGAGATCATCCGCCGGCTCGGGACCTCGCCGGCGCAGTTCTACCGGCTGCTCGACGCCACCAACCGGCGCAAATCGGTCGACAAGATGCTGCTGCTGTTGGGCGCCCTCGATTGCGAGGTCGACCTGGTCGTCAGGGAAAAGACCCGGGCGGAAGTGCAGTATACATGAGGATCGCCGTCGTCCATGACTACGCTGACATGTTCCGGACCACGCCGGCGTTCGCGAGCCTGGTCGGGCACGAGGTCGTCGTCTCGGTGGAGGCGAGCCGCGATCCCGCGGGCCTGGTCGCCGCCGTGCGCGGCTGCGAGGCGCTGGTGCTGACGCAGCAACGGGTCGCGCTCACCCGCGAGGTGATCGCGCAGCTGCCCGACCTGAAGTTCATTGCGCAGACCGGCCGCAACACCGACCACCTGGACGTGGCTGCGTGCACCGAGCACGGCATCGTCGTGTCGGTGGGGCGCCGCAGCAGCGCGGGACCGCATTCGACGACGGCCGAACTGGCGTGGGCGCTGATCCTGGCCTCGCTGCGCCACCTGCCGTTCGAGGTGGAGCGACTGCGCGCGGGGCACTGGCAGTCGACCGTCGGCACGCGGTTGTACGGGCGCACGCTCGGCGTGTACGCCTTCGGTCATATCGGCGCCGCGGTGGCGCGCGTGGGCCGGGCGTTCGGGATGGATGTGGTGTGCTGGGGACGCGAGGGTTCGCTGGCGCGGGCGGCGGCCGAGGGGTTCGCCGTGGCGGCCGATCGCGAGGCGTTCTTCGCGGGGGCCGACGTGCTGACGCTGCACCTGCCGCTGAAGGCCGACACGCGCGGCATCGTGACGGCCGCCGACCTGGCGCTGATGAAGCCCGACGCGCTGCTGGTCAACACGAGCCGGGCGCCGCTCATCGCCGAGGGCGTGCTGGTCGAGGCGCTTAGGCAGGGGCGGCCGGGGTTCGCGGCGGTGGACGTGTACGAGGATGAGCCGGTGCTCGGGGCCGCGCACCCGCTGCTGGGGCTGGGCAATGTCCTGTGCACGCCGCATCTGGGCTATGCTGAGCAGGGTTCGCTGGCGTCGCTGTACACGACGGCGGTGGAACAGTTGCTGGCGTATGCGGCGGGGGCGCCGTGCGATGTTGTGAACCCGAACATGTGACCCCGGGGGAAGATGTCCCGTCCCCGCGAACCACTGGTCCTGGCCTGGGCCACGGACCTGCACCTGGACATGGCCCGGTCCCGGCACGTCCGCCATTTCATGGCCTCGGTCCGCGACAGCGGCGCCGATGCGGTGCTGGTCGGTGGTGATACGGCGACGGCCGTCGATGTGGCTGAGCGCTTGTGCGAACTGGCGGATGCAACCGGTCTTGCAACCTACTTCGTTCTCGGCAACCACGACTTCTACAGGGGATCGGTGGCCTCGGTCCGCGCCCGGGCTTCCGCGCTTGGCCGACCCGGCGTGCAGTGGCTGCCGGCGTCCGGCCCGCGGGAACTGGCTCCGGGCGTCGTGCTGGTTGGTCACGACGGTTGGGGCGATGCCCGCATCGGGAACTTCGCGGGGTCGGACGTCGTGTTGACGGACTACCTGCTCATCGAGGAGTTGAGCCGGTGTTTCCGGCCTGAAGCGTTCCAGGGGAGCTTCGGTGAACGATCGGCGCTGCAGGATGCGTTGCTGCAGTTGGGCGCGGACGCCGCGACGACGCTGGCGCCACATCTGGCCGCCGCTGCTGCTCCCGGTCGCCATGTCATCGTCCTGACCCATGTGCCGCCGTTCCGGGAAGCCTGCTGGCACGAGGGACGGATCTCGGACGACCACTGGCTGCCCGGCTTCACCTGCGGCGCGATGGGTGAACTGTTGGCGGCAACCGCGCGCGGGCACCCCGATTGCCGGTTTACCGTGTTGTGCGGTCACACCCATGGCAGCGGCGCGGCGTGCATCGCGCCCAACCTCATCGTGCATACCCAGGGCGCAACTTACGGAAATCCACGCTGGTTACGGCTCGAGGTGACGCTGGACGAGGTCAGGATCGCGGGCTGATCGACTGTGGCGGCCCCGGAGGACACGGCACGGCAGCGCGCCGTTGCACTTGGCACGCGCCTCCGGATGCGCTATCATGGAGGGGTGCCCACCGCCCCGGGAGTTCCTTCCCCGCGCGCGTCGGGGGGACACATTCCGGGCGCGACGCCGATTTGGGCGCAACCCGGTTTCCCCAGACAGACATCCTCTATCGTTTGGAACGGATACGCATGTCCGAAACCACCACCGGCGTATTGGACCTCTCCCAGAAGGGGGACGGCTTCCTGCGCAACCCGGCCAAGTCGTTCGTGGCCACGCCTGAAGACGTTCTGGTGCCGCGGCAGGCCATCCAGAAGTTCGCGCTCGTGCACGGCGCCACCATCACCGGACCGGTGAAGACGGGGCGGCGCTCACCCCAGTTGGTCGGGCTGGACACCATCTGCGGCGTCACGTACGACCGCTACCGGCAGCGCACGCCGTTCGAGAAGCTGCTGGCGGTCAACCCCGACCGGCGCTTCCGCATCGGCGACCACGGCGGGCCCACGATGCGCATCGTCGAGTTGTTCGCGCCCCTGGCGCGCGGCACGCGCGGGCTGATCGTCGCGCCGCCGCGCACGGGCAAGACGGTGATCCTCGAGGAACTGACCAAGGCGATCTGCGCCGACTCGCCCGATTCGCGCGTGGTCGTGCTGCTGGTCGATGAGCGCCCCGAGGAAGTCACGCACTTCCGCCGCTCGGTGCCGGCCGAGGTCCTGGCCAGCAACAACGACCAGGACATCGAGGCGCACGTGAAGCTGTGCGAGTTGACGATGGCCCAGATCCGCTGCGAGGCCGAGTGCGGCCACGACGTCGTGCTGCTGGTCGACAGCCTGACCCGCATGGCGCGCGCGTTCAACAACCACATGCCGGGCTCGGGGCGCACGCTGTCGGGCGGCCTCGACTCGCGCGCGATGGAGATCCCGCGCAAGTTCTTCGGCATGGCGCGCAACGTCGAGGGCGGCGGTTCCATCACCGTCATCGCCACGGCGCTGATCGAGACGGGCTCGCGCCTGGACGACCTGATCTTCGAGGAGTTCAAGGGCACCGGCAACAGCGAGATCGTGCTGGACCGCCAGATGGCCGAGGCCCGTTGCTTCCCCGCCATCAACATCCGCACCAGCGGCACCCGTCGCGAAGAGCTGCTCTACACCGAGGACCAGATCCTGGCCCTGAACCTGCTGCGCAAGCGCGCCATCGCGGTGCCGCCGCGGCAGGCCATGGAGGGCATGCTCAAGCTGATGGACAAGTATCCCTCGAACGACGTGCTGCTGGCGGGGCTGAAGAGCCTGCCGGGGGCCTGAGGAGAACGGCATGGGCGATGAGGTCCGCACCGCGCTGGCCGCCATCGCCCGCCGCTGGGTCGAGGAAGGGTGGCGGCATGACGACGCCCTCCCCGACGGGCACATTGTCGACGAATTGCACTCTCACGGCTTTATTGACCATGACAGCGGCGGTCGCGCTGCCGACAATGCCGGGTTCCGCGAGGGGATCGTGCGGCTGCTCGCCGCGTTTCCCGACCTGCGGACCGAGGCGCGCGATTTCGTGGTGGAGCCGACTTGCGCCGGCGCAAGTGGCGCCTGCTCGGGGACCGTCACCGTGCGGTGGATCGCCGTCGGCACGCAGGCCGGCTCGTATCTGGGCGCGGCGCCGACGAATCGACAGACCGCATTCAAGGGCATCGAGATCATCCGCCTCGAGGACGGCCGGATCACCGAACGCTGGGGCGAATGGGACGGGCTCGAACTGCTGGCCCAACTGAACCGGGGAACGCCATGACCACACCCGCCATGCCCAAGGCCCACCCCCTGTTCGTGCGCGCCCCGCGCGGGAACGCCGTGGAGGCGCCCGCGCCCGAACTGCCCATGTCGCGCGCCGAGATGGACGCGCTGGGCTGGGACCAGTGCGACATCATCGTCGTGACGGGCGACGCCTACATCGACCATCCCAGTTTCGGCATGGCGGTGGTGGGGCGGGCGCTCGAGAGGGCCGGGTTCCGCGTCGGCATCATCTCGCAGCCGGACTGGCTCAGCGCCGAGCCGTTCGCCGTGCTGGGCAGGCCGCGCCTGTTCTTCGGCGTGACGGCCGGCAACATGGACTCGATGGTCAACCGCTACACGTCCAGCCGGCGCATCCGCAAGGACGACGCCTACACGCCGGACGCCGCGGCCGACAGGCGGCCCGACCGCGCCGTGCTGGTGTACGCGCAGCGGTGCCGCGAGGCGTTCAAGGATGTGCCGGTGGTGTTGGGCGGCATCGAGGCCAGCCTGCGGCGCATCGCCCACTACGACTACTGGTCGGACAAGGTGCGGCGCAGCGTGCTGCCCGACGCGAAGGCCGACCTGCTGGTGTACGGCAACGGCGAGCGGCAGATCCTGGAAATCGCCTACCGGCTCGATAAGGGCGAGGACGTCAAGTCGCTGACGGACATCCGCGGCACGGCGTTCATGCGCAGTGCAGTGCCGGCGGGGTTCATCGAGCTGGACTCGACCGAGCTGGACCGACCCGGCCAGCTGATTGTGCACCCGGACCCGTACGCGATGGAGCCGGTGGGCTGCGCGACGGGCGACGGCGCCGAGCACGCCGGCCCCGACGTGGGCCCGGCCGAGAGCGCGCCCGCCGGGCCGACCGCGCCCGCGGATCCAAGGAAGCTGTGGGCCGACCGCGACCGCACCGTAGTGCGGCTGCCGGCCTACGAACAGGTGTGTGACGATCCGGTGCTGTATGCGCATGCGTCGCGGGTGATGCACGCCGAGACGAACCCCGGCAATGCGCGCGCGCTGGTGCAGCGCCACGGGGCCCGCGACCTGTGGCTGAACCCGCCGCCGATCCCCCTGTCGACGCCTGAGATGGACGCCGTGTTCGACCTGCCGTACGCGCGGCAGCCGCACAGCAGTTACGGCAAGGCGCGCATCCCCGCGTGGGAGATGATCCGCAACTCGGTGAACATCATGCGCGGCTGCTTCGGCGGCTGCACGTTCTGCTCCATCACCGAGCACGAGGGGCGTATCATCCAGAGCCGCTCGGAGAAGTCGGTGCTGCGCGAGATCGAGGCGATCCGCGACAAGGGCGACGGATTCACCGGCGTCATTTCCGACCTGGGCGGGCCGACGGCGAACATGTACCGCATGGCCTGCAAGTCGCGCGAGATCGAGGCGGCGTGCCGCCTGCCGTCATGTGTGTACCCGGGCATCTGCCCGAACCTGGACACCGACCACTCGGCGCTGATCAGCCTCTACCGCAAGGCGCGCGAGTTGCCGGGCGTGAAGAAGGTGCTGATCGGCTCGGGCGTGCGCTACGACCTCGCGGCCACCTCGCCGGCGTACGTGAAGGAACTGGCGCAGCACCACACGGGCGGGTACCTGAAGATCGCGCCGGAGCACACCGAGAGCGGCCCGCTCGACATGATGATGAAGCCGGGCATCGGCAGCTACGAGAAGTTCCGCGCGCTGTTCGACAAGTTCTCGCAGCAGGCGGGCAAGAAGCAGTACCTGATCCCGTACTTCATCGCCGCGCACCCGGGCACCACCGACGAGGACATGCTGAACCTGGCGCTGTGGCTGAAGAAGAACAGCTTCAAGCCCGACCAGGTGCAGACGTTCCTGCCCTCGCCGATGGCGACCGCGACGGCGATGTACCACTCGGGCCGCAATCCGTTGCGCAAGGTGACGCGCGAGGCGCGGCCGGGCGGCGACGAGGTCGTCGTCCCGAAACGGCACAAGCAGCGCGAGCTGCACAAGGCCTTCCTGCGTTGGCACGATTCGGCCAACTGGCCGCTGCTGCGCGAGGCGCTGTACCGGATGGGCCGTGAGGAACTGATCGGCACGGGGCCCGAGTGCCTGGTGCCGGCCGCACAAGGGAAGGTTGCGATGGCGAAGGACAGCGAAAAGGGCAAGGCCCGCACCGTCGAGGGCACGACCACGACGACGGGCGGCAAGAAGCCCGGCGGCGGCAAGGCGAAGACCCCCGTCGACATCGTCCGCATCGGTCGCGCGCCCGGTCGCGCCCGCCTGTCGGCGAAGGGCCGCGCCAACGCGAAGAACAAGCTCTCGGACAACGACAAGGCGGCCGTGCTGCGCAAGCAGGCGGCGCGCGAGCGGGCCGAGGGCCGCGCCGCCGGCGCCGGAGCGCCGGACCGCGCCCGCACCGCCGAGGACAAGCGCGCCTCGCTCGACCGCGCCCTTGCCCGCAAGCCCGACCGCAGCGACCGCAAGCCGTCGCGGCAGCAGAACCCCGACGATGCCCCGTCGAACGTGGTGCGCAAGCAGCGTGAGATGGCGGATCGAAGGGCGAAGAACGCGGCGAAGAGGGCGGCGGGCCGCGCGTCCGGCGGCAGTCCTGGCAGTCCGGCGCCCGGGAAAGCGTCGCAAGGACGACCGGGCGCGGCGAAGAGGCGCGGAGGGCCGAAGCGATAGGGGGACTTGTTGGTCGCCGGACTTGCGCCGGCGCAAGTCCCCGAACGTCGCTGCTAGACCGCCGCGGCCTGCGACACGCGTTCGACCAGTTCGTCCACGGCCAGGACCAGTTCCTCGACCTGGAACGGCTTGACCAGGTACTTCTCGACGCGCTGCTCGCGGGCGCGCTCGTAGTCGGACAGATCGGTGCGCGCGGTCAGGAAGATGATGGGCAGGAACATCGTCAAAGGGTCGCTGCGCAGGCGACCGGCGACGGTGTGGCCGTCGCCGCCTGGCATCCCGATGTCCAGCACGACAAGGTCGGGCAGGATCTGCCGCGCCAGGCGGGTGGCCTGGACGCCGTCGCTGGCAGTGGTGATCTCGTAACCGCGGGAGCGGAGGCGGATCCGGACGGCCTCGAGCAGCTCGGGGTCGTCGTCCACCAGGAGGATGCGGGCTCGGCTCATCATCGTCCCTTTCACCATGCCTTTTCCGGCCGGCAGGGCGTCGCTCGGCTTCGTGTCGGGGCCGGCCCCGTGGGTGCCTTCCCGGTCGCGCCCCTATTCGGACATCCGAGGGACGGCTTTAGAAAATAATCCACGAAACCCGTAGGAATACTCCACATCGGTGAACGGTCGTGCCGCTCAGAGCGCGCTGGCGCCGAACCGGTTGGCCGCCGTCATGCGCCCGAGGGCTGCCTCGAGGTGCGGCGCCACCTCGTCCAGCCACGGCGACGTCGGCCGGCCCGTGTACGAGCCCACCGGCAACGGCATCGTGTCGAAGGTGAACTCGAGCCGGTTGCGCCCGGTGTCGCCGGCGCCGGCCAGTTGTCCCCGCAGGCGCTCGACCAGCACCGCGATGCCAGCGGCATCGGCGGCGGCGATGACGAACACCAGTTCGCCCCACTGGTCGCAGACCAGGCGCGGCAGCAGCAGGTCGCGGTCGGGCATGATGCAGGCGCTGACGACCTGCCGCGTGGCATCGAGGAACTTCGCCTCGAAGGCTTGCAGCACGACGCCGTCAGCCGGTCGCACGACGATACCGATCAGGTGCAGCGGCGCATCGCTACCCGACGAGACCGGTAGCCGTGCAAGCAGCGTGCGGCACGAGAACGTGGGCACGGTAAAATGGAACGTGCTGCCCTTGCCGACCTCGCTGTCCACCCAGATCCGCCCGCCATGCCCAGTGACGATCTGCCGGCAGATATACAGGCCAAGGCCGAGGCCGCGGCGCCCGACCTGCGGGCCCATCTCGCGCTGGTAGAGGTGCTCGAAGACGAGTTCCTGTTCCTCGGGCGGGATGCCGCAGCCGGTGTCACGGACCGAGACGCGCAACTCGTCGGCCGCGTCGGGGTCCCGGCCGGCAGCCAACGTCACGGTGCCGCCGCCGGGCGTGAACTTCGCGGCGTTGCTCAGCAGGTTGATCAGGACCTGACGGATGCGGCTCGGGTCGGCCAGCAGGTCGGGCAGGTTGGGCTCGAGTTCGAGGCGGAACTCGATCGTGAGGCTGCGTTGGGCGGCGCGCACGGCGGCCACGGCTTCCTCCGCCAGTGCGGGCATGTGGGCGCGCAGCGGATCGATGCGCAGTTTGCCGCTGTCGCTGCGCTGGGCCTCGAGCAGGTCCTCGATCAGCTTCTCGAGGTGGCGGCAGTTGCGCAGCACCGTCTCGAGGGCCTTGAATTGCTCCGGGGACACCGGACCCAGCAGGCTGTCCTTCAGCAACTCCGTCCACTGCTGCGCCACCGTCAACGGCGTGCGCAACTCGTGAGAGACGTGCGACAGGAACTGGTCGCGCACCGTCAACTGCCTGACGCGCGTCTCGTCCAGCTGCCTGAGCGTCTCCTTGTGCGCGGTGATGTCGCGGAACGCGGCCAGGATGGACGGCGCCCCGTGCCAGTCGACGAGCGACACGCGCATCTCGGCGGTCAGGCCGCGTCCGTCGGGGCGCACCAGTTCCAGTTCGGCGCTGATGCCGTCGACCGGCAGGCCCAGCACGGTGCCCAGCAGCCGGGCGCGCGGGCGGTTGAAGAGCGCCTCGGCCGCCGGGTTGGCGAACAGGATCGTTCCCTGCTGGTCGGTGATGACGATGCCGTCGGCAGCGCCGGCGATCAACCGGCGCAGGCGGTCCTCGCTGGCCTCGAGTTCCCGCGCCTTGATCGCCAGTTCGCGGCGCAGGTGGTGCCGCTCGATGGCGTAGCGCATCGCGCGTTCGAGCAGTTCCGTGCTCAGGTGCCCCTTGTCCAGGAAGTCCTGCGCACCGGCCTTGACCGCAGCCACGGCGATGGACTCGTCCCGCAAGCCGGTCAGGATCAGGATCGGCGCCAGCGTCTGCGCGGCCATCAGTCGGTTCAGCGCCTCGAGGCCCTCGGCATCCGGCAGTTTCAGGTCCAGCAGGATGACGTCGTACTCGGACTCGCGCAGGGCCTGCAGCCCGGCGCCGAGCGTCGGCACGTCATGCAGCCGGCAGCGACCCCGGCGGGACGGGCCCAATTCGATGCGCGACAGGACTGAACCGATCAGGGCGCAATCATCGCGATCGTCATCCACCAGCAGCACGTCGAGATCATCGAAAAGGCCGGCGTCGCTCGCAATGCTCATGAATCGAACAAATCATTGAGGCGCGCGATCTCACGCTCTGACGCATGGACCGGGACGCCGGCCAGGATACCCGAGACATTGCGGAACGCCGAGCCGATGTGCATGCCGGTGCTGTCGATCGAGACTTCGCGGATCTCCTTGTCGTGCATGGATCCGCGCATCTTCAGGACGGTCATGCCGCGGCGCATGACGCCGTACATCTCCACGTACCTCAGCAGCAGGATCGAGTCGGTGATCGTCGAGATGTGCGCCTCTGTCACCGACGCGCCGCCCAGCAGCGTAGGCGTGGTGGCCGTGAACAGGCCGGCCATCTCGTGGTGCTTGATGAACGAGGTCAACCCGATCACGAACTCGCGGAAGCCCTTGATGGAGCCGACGCGCTCCAGCGCGGAGAGGCTGTCCACAGCGACCCGATTGGGCTTGAAGGCGCCGATCTCGGCCTTCATGCTGACCAGGTGGTCTTCCAGGCCCGCCACCTCGGGGTAGGTGCAGATGACGCGCAGGTGGCCGGACTCCTCGAGCTTGTGGAAGTCGAGCCCCCAGCCGCGGGCGTTGCGGAACAACTGCTCGCGGCTCTCTTCGAAGGCGAAGAGCAGGCAGCGCTCGCCGTTGAGCGCGCCGCCGCTGATGAATTGCGTGACGGTCAGCGTCTTGCCGGTGCCGGTGGCGCCGGAGACGAGGATGACCGAGTCGCGGAAGAAGCCGCCGCCGCACATGTCGTCCAGGACCTGGTTGCCCGACGTGATGCGCAGGTCGGTCGACTGCTGCTTCAGTTCGAGGGCCGACAGCGGCAGCACGATGATCCCCTCGCGCGGGTGGATCGTGAAGGGGTATTCGCCCTTCTGGTGGTCGGTGCCGCGGAACTTCAGGATCTCGATGGTGCGGCGGCGCTTCTCGTCCTCGAGCACGTTGCGCAGGACGACGACGTTGTCGGTGACGAATTCCTCGATCCCGTAGCGGGCGATGCCGCCGAACTCCTCGGTCCTTTCGGCGGTCAGCAGCGCGGTGACGCCCAGCTTCTTGAGGGCCGTCGTGATGCGCAGCATCTCGTTGCGCACGATCTTCGACTGGGCGATCTGCGTGAAGACCGCGCCCAGGGAGTCCATCACCACGCGCTGCGCGCCGACGCGATTGACCGCGTTCTCGATGCGGGCCAACAGCGCGCCGAGGTCATACTCGCCGGCGATCACGGTCTCATCCGACAGTTGCGGCGACACGTCGACGAAGGCCCACTTGCCCGCCGCTTCCCAGGCGGCGATGTCCCACCCGAAGCTCATCATGTTGCGTCGGATGTCCGCGGGCGGCTCCTCGAAGGTCACGAACACGCCGGCCTGGTCGAACTGCTCGATCCCGGATGCCAGGAACTGGCTGCCAAAGACCGTCTTGGCGCTGCCAGCCGTGCCCGAGAGCAGTGTCGTGCGGTTCATCGGCAAACCGCCGTTGGTGATGCTGTCGAACCCGGGGATGCCCGTCAGCAACTTGGGGAGGCCCAGTGGGTTCTCACTCATGGTCGTGATCCTCGCTGACTTGGGTTTGGGTCGCGGTTGAGAGGGAGGCGCCGAGAAGCCCGAGCGCCTGCTTGACAACATCTCGTTCGGAGAGATCGCCGATGATGCGCAGCGGCGGCAGGGGCGAAGTCCTGATCAGCGTCGGCGTGGCGAGGATGTGGCGTTCCTCAGCGCGCTCAGGCTGCTCTACCACATCGATGATCGTCATTTCGTACTCGACATCCGGGGCCTCGGCGAAGTACCCGCGCAGGTTCTGGATCGCGCGCTGGGACTGCCGTGTGCGCCCGGTGACAAAGAGTTCGAAGGCGAGTTTGGGCACGGTCACTCTTCCTTTTCCGACGCGCTGGATTCCAAATGAGCCGGCGCGGTTGCGTGAAGGTCAATGCCGATGGCCTGGCAGCGATACCAGGCAAGGACATAGCCCATGAGTTCGATGAGCATCAGCCGGCTCTCGTTCCCCATGGCCCGCGCGGTCGTGTCGTTGACCGTCGAGGTGCACTGGCGCAGCGCATCCTGATGGATGCGGATGACGTCGCGCGGGCCGGCGCCGACCAGCCCCAGGCTGTCGGACATAGTCCGGAGGTCCCGCGTCGCGTGCTTCTCGCCCGGGCGGGGCTGTTGGTTGAGATGCGTGCCGAGGAGCTCGGCGTAGCGGTGCACCAGTTCCGCGAACAGATCCGGCGACGCTTCCGCCAGTTCGATGGCGCCGTACATCTGCGCCGTGACGGGGGTGTGGGAGCGGGAGAGCAGGCGCGCGAAGGCGGCCTGCTCATGTTCAAGTCGCTCGTGCTCACGCAGCGCCTCGAGTTCGCAGTGCAGCGCCCGGCGTTCGCGGGCGTAGCGCAGCGAACGGGCCAGCAGGTTCCAGACGAGTTCGGACTTCAGCAGGTAGTCCTCGGCGCCCAGGCTGAGGGCCTTGAGGCCGTCGCCGGCGTCGGTCTGGCCGGTCAGGACCACAACGGGCGTGGTGGGGTGCCGGGCGGCGATCTGGCGCAGGCTGTCCATGCCGGCGCAATCGGGCAGGGAGAGGTCCAGGAGCACGGCTTCGACCGGTTCCGTGCCCAGGTGCTGGAGTGCTGCCGTCAGCGTGGGACACCAGGTCACCGTGAATCGCGGGTCGCCTTGTTCGGCCAATACCGAGCGCACCATGGTGGCGTCGTCGGCGTCGTGCTCGACCAGCAGGATGCGGAACTCCGCAGAGTGCGCCTGCGCATCAGCGCCCTGCCGCGAAGGCATCGCGGCAGCGCCGGTTGGCGAACCGGGAGAGGGCCCGGTGTGAGGTCGATTCATCGGAAAGTCCTGAACGTCGGGTGGTTCAAGGAAACTCCATGGGGTCCAAGTGCGCTCGACTCCCCCGAATCGAGCTGTAACCCGCGGGAAACAGTAGTGAAGAAATTTCATAGCGGTCAAGATTGAATTTTGGCTAAGTTGTTGATGATAAAGAAATTCATGTGCGGCCGCAAAAATAGACAACAGGGGGCCGATTGGGGGTGGTGGACATGGGGCGCCCCCGGGGAATCTGGTTGTGGATGATCAAAATCCCTGTGCGGATTCCTGCATGCGCCCTGGGCGCGACGGGATTCCTGCTCCCGCGCCGCGCAGTGGAACCGCTGCCGCCGGATCGATGGCCGGGGGCGCGGCAGGCGAGTTGCGCCGGCGCAATTCCCCACGAGTTGCGCCGGCGCAATTCCCGTCTTCGCGCTATCCCCGCCTAAGGCTTGAACAACGACTGCGCCGCGTCATAGATCGACTCCGACAGCGTCGGATGCGGATGGATCGTCCGCCGCAGATCCTCGCTCACCGCCGCCATCTCCATCGCCAGCACACCCTCGGCAATCAACTCGCCGGCGCCCGGCCCCGCCACCGCCATCCCCAGCAGGCGGTCAGTCTCGGGATCCACGATCAGCTTCGTGATGCCGTCCTCGCGCCCGAGGGTCAGCGTGCGGCCGTTGCCGCGCCAGGGCAGCTTGGCGGTCTTGACCTTGATGCCGTCGGCCTTCGCCTGCGTTTCGGTCAGGCCGCACCACGCGATCTCCGGGTCGGTGAAGACGACAGCGGGGATGGCGCGCGGGTCGTAGACGGCCTTGCGGCCGGCGACCGACTCGGCGGCCACTTCGGCCTCGGCGTAGGCTTTGTGGGCCAGCATGGGCTCGCCGGCGATGTCGCCGATGGCGAAGATGTTCTCCTCGGCCGTGCGGCGCTGGCCGTCCACGACGACGAAGCCGCGCGCATCGCGGGTGATCTTCGTCGTCTCGAGGCCCAGGTCCTCGGTGTTGGGGCGGCGGCCGATGGAGATGAGCACCTTGTCGAAGACCTCGACCGTCTGCTCGCCCTTGTTCGACTCGAAGGTGACGTTGACGCCATCCTTGGTCTCTTCCAGCTTCGCGACCTTCGTCTCCATCCGGATGGCGGTGAACTTCGCGTCGAGGCGGCGCTTGAGCACCGAGACCAGGTCGCGGTCGCAGCCCGGCAAGAGGCCGTTGGTCATCTCGACCACCGAGACCTCGCTGCCCAGTGACGCGTACACCGAGCCCAGTTCCAGCCCGATGTAGCCGCCGCCGACCACCAGCAGCCTGGACGGCACGTCCTTCAGTTCCAGGGCGCCGGTCGAGTTGATGATGCGGTCGCTCTTGGTGACGCCCGGCAGCATGATCGGGCGCGAGCCCGCGGCCAGGATCGCCTTCTCGAACGTCATCTCGCCGACCGTGCCGTCGTGCGTGGTGACGACCAGCGTGTGGGCGTCCTTCAGCTTCGCCGTGCCGCGCACGTAGGTCAGCTTCTTCTGCACGACCTTCTGGCCCAGGCCGCCGGTCAGCTTGCCGATGACCTCGTCCTTCCAGGCGCGCACGCGGTCGATGTCGATCTCGGGGCGCGAGAACGTGACGCCGATGGCGCTGCTCTCCTGCGTTTCGTCGACCAGCTTGGCCACGTGCAGCAGCGCCTTCGAGGGGATGCAGCCGCGGTAAAGGCAGACGCCGCCGGGGTTGACCGCCGGGTCGATGAGCGTCACGGCAAGGCCCAGTTCGGCGGCCTTGAACGCGGCGTGGTAGCCGCCGGGGCCGGCGCCGACGACGACGAGCTGGGCGGAGGCGGGAATGGCGTCGCTCACGGGGTCATCCCTTCAGCACGAGGTTCAGCGGTTCTTCGACCGATTCGCAGATCCAGCGCAGGAAGCGGGCGCCGTCGGCGCCGTCGATTACGCGGTGGTCGTAGGTCAGCGAAAGCGGCATCAACAGGCGCGGCGTGAACTGGCCGCCGTTCCACACCGGCTCGGTCGACGACTTCGAGACGCCCAGGATGGCCACCTGCGGCGCGTAGACGATCGGCGTGAACGCCGTGCCGCCGATGCCGCCCAGGTTGCTGATCGTGAACGTGCCGCCTTCCATCTCGGCCGGGCTGATCTTGCGGTCGCGCGTGCGCTGCGCGGCGTCGTTCAGTTCAAGGGCCAGCGTCTCGAGGCCCTTGCGGTCGGCGTCGCGCAGGACCGGCACCAAAAGGCCGCTCGGCGTGTCGACCGCCACCCCGATGTGCACGTAGTCCTTCAGGACCAGTTCCTTGTGCGCCAGGTCGAGGCTGCTGTTGCAGCGCGGGAACACCCTCAGCGCCGCGGCGCAGACCTTCACCAGGAGCGTCGTCATCGTCAGCTTGCCGCCGGCCGGGGCCGTCTCGTTGTACCGCTTCCGGTACGCTTCCAGCCGGGTGATGTCGGCGCGATCATACTGCGTGACCATCGGGATGGTCGACCACGCATAGCCCATGGCGTCGGCCGTGATCTCCCTGACCCGGGATAGGGGCTCGGTGTGCACCGGGCCCCAGCGCGTGAAGTCGGGCAACGGGCGCTGCGCGTGCAGGCCGGGGAACTCGCCGCCGGCCACCGCGCCGCCGCCGCCGGTCAGGCGCTGCATGGCGGCGCGCACGTAGGCGCGCACGTCGTCCTCATTGATGCGCGCTGCGGGACCGGTGCCCTGCACCTGGTAGATGTCCACGCCCAGGTCGCGCGCCAAACGACGGACCGACGGTGCGGCGGGCGCCACGGCGTCACCGGTGCGCACGGTGGTCAAATCGACAGGCACGCCGGCGAACCGCGCGGGCGCGGCGGCCTCGACCGCGGGGGGCAGGGGCTGCGGCACGGGACGTGCGGGTGACGGAGCGGGTGCGACCGCGGCGGCAACCGCGGGGGCCGGCGCCGGCTTCGCAGCGGTCGCGGCAGCCGTTGCGCCCGCCTCCTCCATCCGCATGATGACCTCGCCGATCTTCACGACCGAGCCCTCGCTGACGAGGATCTCGCTGATGACGCCCGCCGCAGGGGCCGGGATCGCCACCACCGCCTTGTCGGTCTCCATCTCCAGCAGCGTCTGGTCGGCGATGACCTTGTCGCCCACCTTCACGGTGACGCTGATCACGGTGCCCTGCTTGACGCCGTCCGAGACTTCCGGGACGCGGATTTCCTGTGCCATGCCTATCCTCGTCCGACTGCAATCAGTCGGTGTGCGGGTTCTTCTTGCCGGGGTCGATCCCCATATCTTTCATCGCCGCGGAGACCACCTCGGGCTTGATCGTGCCGGCGATCGCCAGCTCGTGCAGCGCCGCCAGCGCGATGTAGCGCGCGTCGACCTCGAAGAAGTCGCGCAGCTCCTTGCGGCTGTCGCTGCGGCCGAAGCCGTCGGTGCCCAGGATGTGCAGCTGGCCGGGGAACCACTTGGCGACGGTGGCCGGCAGCACCTTCATGTAGTCGCTGGCCGCCACGAACACGCCCGATTCCGGCGCCAGTTGCGCCGCCAGGTACGGCTGCTTCTCGGGCTGGCCGGGATTCAGCAGGTTCCAGCGCTCGCACTCGATGGCGTCGCGGTAGAGCTCCTTGTACGAGGTGACGCTCCAGACGTCGGCCGCCACGCCGTACTTCGTCTCGAGGATCTCGGCCGCCGCCAGCGCCTCGTTCAGGATGGCGCCCGAGCCCAGCAGGTGGGCCTTCGGCACGTCACCCTTAACATCGGAAATGCGGAAGCGGTACATGCCCTTGAGGATGCCCTCGCGCACGCCGGGCCGCTTGGGCATGGCCGGCATGTGGTAGGTCTCGTTGGTGACCGTCAGGTAGTAGATCCAGTCCTCCTGGTGGCAGAACATCCGCGTGATGCCGTCGTGGATGATCACCGCCAGTTCGAAGGCGAAGGCCGGGTCGTAGGCCTTGATGGGCGTCGGCGTCAGCGCCAGCACGTGGCTGTGCCCGTCCTGGTGCTGCAGGCCCTCGCCCGCCAGCGTTGTGCGGCCGGCCGTGGCGCCCACGAGGAAGCCGCGCGCGCGGCTGTCGCAGGCCTGCCAGATCTGGTCGCCCACGCGCTGGAAACCGAACATCGAGTAGAAGGTGTAGAACGGGATCATGCTGACGCCGTTGTTGGCGTAGGCCGTGCCCGCGGCGATGAAGCTAGCCATCGAGCCCGCCTCGCTGAGGCCTTCCTCGAGGATCGCGCCCGTCTTCTTCTCGTTGTAGAACAGCAGGCTGCCCTTGTCGACCGGCTCGTACAGCTGGCCGGCGTGGGAGTAGATGCCCACCTGGCGGAACAGCGACTCCATGCCGAAGGTGCGCGCCTCATCGGGCACGATGGGCACGATCAGCTTCCCGAACTCGGGATCGCGCAGCATCTTCGCCAGCATGTGCACGTAGGCCATCGTCGTGGCCAGTTCGCGGTCGCCCGAGCCCTCGTAGTATTCGCTGAACAGCGCCTCGGTCTGGCAGGCGAACGGCTGCGAGTTGTTGACGCGCGACGGCAGCGAGCCGCCCAGCGCCGTGCGGCGCGACTGCAGGTAGATCATCTCGGGACTGTCGTCGGCCGGCCGGTAGAACGGGGCCTCGGCGATGTCCTCGTCGTTGATCGGGATGTTGAACCGGGTGCGGAACTCCTTGAGTTCGTCCTCGTTCAATTTCTTCTGGCTGTGCGTGATGTTCTTGCCCTCGCCGGCCTCGCCCAGGCCGTAGCCCTTGATGGTCTGCGCGAGGATCACCGTCGGCGTCTTCTTGTGATCGACGGCCGACTTGTAGGCGGCGTAGACCTTCGCCGGGTCGTGGCCGCCACGGCGCAGCTTGCGGATCTGCTCGTCCGAGTAGCCGCTCACCAAATCGAGCAGCTCGGGATACTTCCCGAAGAAGTGCTCGCGGATGGTGGCGCCGTCAGACACGTTGTAGCGCTGCATCTCGCCGTCCAGCACCTCGTCCATGCGCTGGCGCAGCAATCCCTTGCCGTCGGCCTCGAGCAGGGGATCCCAGTCGCCGCCCCAGATCACCTTGATCACGTTCCAGCCGGCGCCGCGGAAGGCCGCTTCCAGCTCCTGCATGATCTTGCCGTTGCCGCGCACCGGGCCGTCCAGCCGCTGCAGGTTGCAGTTGATGACGAAGATGAGGTTGCCCAGCTGCTCGCGCGCGGCCAGCGTGATGGCGCCCAGCGACTCGGGCTCGTCCATCTCGCCGTCGCCGAGCAGCGCCCACACCTTGCGACCGCTGGCGGCGCGCAGGCCGCGGTCGACCAGGTAGTGGTTGAAGCGCGCCTGGTAGATGGCCGACAGGGCGGTCAGGCCCATCGAGACCGTGGGAAACTCCCAGAACTCGGGCATCAGGAACGGGTGCGGGTAGCTGGACAGGCCGCCGTCCGGGTGCAGCTCGTGGCGGAAGTTGGCCAGGTCCTTCTCCGACAGCCGGCCCTCGAGGAAGGCGCGGGCGTAAAGGCCCGGCGAGGCGTGGCCCTGGAAGAAGACCTGGTCGCCCAGGAAGTCGTCGTTCCGGGCGCGCCAGAAGTGGTTGAACCCGACCTCCCAGAGCGTGGCCGCCGAGGCGTAGGTCGAGATGTGCCCGCCGATGCCCGGCCGCTCGCGGTTGGCCCGGACCACCATCGCCATCGCGTTCCAGCGGATGATCGACTTGATGCGGCGCTCCAGCTCGCGGTTGCCGGGGTAGACCGGCTGCTGGGGCGTGGGGATCGTGTTGATATACGGCGTGTTGGCCGTGTAGGGGATGCTGACGCCGCGCTCCTGGGCGCGCGTCTGCAGCACCCTCAGCAGCTGGCGGACCCGGTCGGGGCCCTGCTCCCTCAAGACATAGTCCAGTGACTCGCGCCACTCTGTATTCTCTAGTTCCTGAAGGCGCGCGAGCGCCTCGGGATCCTGGATGGCCATGGGCCCCTCGCTTGTTGGCTTCCGCTATCGAGTCCTATGGGAAACTGATCGTCACATTCAACGCAAAGGATAGGGACAATTGGGGGGGCGTCAACCTGCGGGGACGTCCGGGGGGCGAAAGAGGATGTTTGACGTCATAAATTGATACCATATATCCAACGTGCGGCCGGGCGGTGACTTGTGGTACAATGACATGTATGATCCGCGACCCGGCCCCGGGGGGTGCCGGTGGCCGTCGCCCGCGGGGGTTCGCCCTCCCGCCGACCCCGCACTGAGGAGCTCACCATGTCCCGTCTGTCCGTGGCCGCGCTTGCGGTCGTCACCCTGTTTGTCGCCTTCGGCGCCTTTATCGACGGCACCGTCCGCACCGCCCCGATCACCCCGGCGCACCAGTCCGAAGCGCGGCCGGCCAAGCGCCATGGCCTTGCCCGCCCGTCCGCGGCCGAGCGCGCGATCGAGCGCGAGAAGCAGGCCGTGTCCGGCTTCCCGGACGAGTTCGCGCGCTTCAACTACGAGCTGAAGATCCCGGCTGACCGGACCGAGCCCGAATATGCGCCGGGCTACCAGTACCGCGAGTACGCCAAGGCGCTGCCGACCGCGCACGCGGACAAGGCTGTCACCTGGGTGAGCCGCGGCCCCGGCAACGTGGCCGGCCGCGCGCGCGAGATCCTGGTCGATCCCGCCGACGCCTCGCAGGGCACATGGTACGTCGCGAGCGTGGGCGGCGGCGTGTGGAAGACCGCCGACGCGGGCGCCTCGTGGCGGCAGTTGACGGACGAGATCCCGAACCTGGCCGTGTCGGCCCTGGTGCAGTGCCCCTCCAACCCCAACATCATGTACGCCGGCACCGGCGAGAGCTTCTACAGCGTCGACGTCATCAACGGCAACGGCATCCTGAAGTCGACCGATCGCGGCGAGACCTGGACGCAACTGGCCGTGACGGTCAACGATGTGCGCTTCAACAACATCTCGCGCATCATCGTCTCGCCGACCGACGCGAACCTGGTGCTGGCCTCGACGACGGTGGGCCGCTACAAGGGCAGCCTCGGCGCCAGCTCGAACATCTTCCGCTCGACCGACGGCGGCGCCACGTGGACCGCGGTCTACACCGAGCCCGGCACGGGCGTGCTTGCCGACAAGCGCGTCCTGCAGATCATCGCCGACCCGACGAACTTCAACGTGATGTATGCCGGCGTGTACGGTGACGGCATTCGCAAGTCGACGAACGCCGGCCTGACCTGGACGACGATCAACAACGGCATCGCCAACCTGACGGGTCGTTTCGAAATCGCGGTCTCGGCCGTGAACTCCGACTACGTTTTCGCCGCGTCGCAGGGCTCCGGGCATTCCGAACTGTGGGTGTCGTGGGACGGCGGCGCCAACTGGTTCGAGACCGTTGAGATCGGCACCGAGCCGAACTGGCTGGGCTCGCAGGGCTGGTACGACAACACGATCGCCTGCGACCCGACCGATGCCCGCGTCCTGTACGTGGGCGGGCCGGAGCTGTGGAAGATCACGCTCGACACCATCGGATCGTGGACGCGCGACACGATTCGACTGGCCAGCTACTCGTGGCCGCACCCGGACCACCATATGATCAAGACCGTGCAGATCCCGGACGGCGGCCCCAGCGAGTGGTTCCTGCTGGGCACGAGCGACGGCGGCGTCAACCGCACGACACTCGGCCCCACGGGCTTCACGATGCCGGTGACGGGCATGGTCACCACGCAGTTCTACGGCGTGGACAAGAGCCCCGGCGCCAGCGCCTACTTCGGCGGCACGCAGGACAACGGCACCTGGCAGTCCGGCGCCAACCCCGGCTCGGTGGCGGACTGGGACTTCCGCATCGGCGGCGACGGCTACGAGACCTCGTGGCACTTCGACGATCCGCTGAAGCTGATCGGCGGCTACCAGTACAACGGCCTGCAGCGCTCGATCGACGGCGGCGCGTCCTGGGCCTCTGCCACCAGCGGCCTGACCAACACCAGCAGTTCGAACGCGCCGTTCATCACGAAGATCGGCAAGAGCCAGAGGCGTCCCGACACCATCTTCGCGGTGGGCTCGACGGGCGTTTGGAAGTCGACGGACTTCGGCCAGAATTGGGCGTCCACGGCGATCGCGCCGGCCAACTGGGGTACGATCAGTTCGTTCCACAGTGTGCGCGTGTCCGAGGCCAATCCCGACGTGGTGTGGGCAGGCGCCCGCATGGACGCGACGGGCAAGATCATGGTTTCGACGAATAACGGCGCCACGTTCACCGCGACGTCGCTCTACCCGCTGGCCACAATGGGCGGCATCTCGGGCCTGGCCACGCACCCGACAAACGCCAACACCGCCTACGCCATGTTCGGCTTCGCGCAGCGCCCCAAGATTCTGAAGACGACCGACCTGGGCGTGACCTGGAACGACATCACCGGCTACAACGGCTCGGGCGTCAACAGCTCGAACGGGTTCCCCGACGTGGCCGTCTACGACCTGGTGGTGTGGCCGACCAACACCAACCGCCTGTGGGCGGCGACGGAAATCGGCATCGTCGAGTCGCTGGACGGCGGCGCCACCTGGGCCCTGGCCAACGCCAACCTGCCGGCTGTCGGCGTCTGGCGCCTGGTCACGGTCGAGGACGAGATCATTGCCGGCACGCATGGCCGCGGCGTCTGGTCGATGACCGACGCCTCGCTGGAGGCGGGCCGCACGTTCAAGCCGCTGTTCAATCACATGGTGCAGCCGCCGTCGGGCGCGATGAACCTCGAGTTCAACCTGCGCTCGGTGTACGACTCGACCCAGGTGTGGGTGGATGGCGCCAAGGTCGCCGTGGTCGGGCCGAACACGCGCCGCCAGGTGGCGTCGGTGAACGTGCCGGTCGTGACGGCGGGCACCAAGACGGCATTCGCCCGTTCGTTCAGGGGCGGCGTTGCGTACGATTCGGTGACGCGCTCGCTGGCGGCGCTGGCCCTCGGCACGCCGGCGTTCACCTACAGCAGCGTCCTGAACAACGCGAACGATTTCAGCACGTCGCTGTTCTCGATCCAGACGCCGGCGGGCTTCACCGATCCGGCGCTGCACACGAACCACGACTATGCGGACAACACCAGCCCGATCGCGCTGCTGAAGACGCCGATCCGCATCGGCCACAACACGAAGCTTACCTACAAGGAGATCGCCATCGTCGAGCCGGGCGATCCCGGCGCGGTGTTCGGCGACCAGAACTTCTGGGACTACGTGGTGGTCGAGGGCAGTCGCGACGGCGTGACCTGGCTGCCGGTGGACCCGGGCATCGACGCCAACTCGGACATGGACTGGCTCAACTACTACAATTTCCTCTCGCCGACGCCTTCGGAGTCGATGTTCCGCACGCACACGACGGTGCTGAACAACACGTTCGCCGGCGGCGAGACGATCCTGCTCCGTTTCCGCCTTTTCGCCGACTCATCGGTCAACAGCTGGGGCTGGGCGATCGACGACATCGCCGTCACGAACACCTACGTCGCAGGCGCGGGTGACGTGCCGGCGGCCACGTCGCTGGCGCAGAACTACCCGAACCCGTTCAACCCGGCGACGACGATCAGTTACTCGCTGGCGAAGGACGCCCAGGTCGAGTTGAAGATCTTCGACGCGCGCGGCGCCCTGGTCCGCACGCTGGTCGACGGTCCGGTGGCGGCCGGTGAGCAGCGCGTGACCTGGAACGGCCGTGACGACAGCGACCGGCAGATGGCTGCGGGCGTGTACCTTTACAGGCTCCGTGCCGAGGGGCGTGAACTCCAGAAGAAGATGACGCTGGTCAAATAGTTCGGCTGTCGCGTCGCCATGAGGCGCGCTCACACAATGATGCGGCGGGCAGTCCTCGCGCCTTTGGCGCTGCGGATAGCCCGCCA
>CAIWHK010000066.1 GCA_903912525.1 uncultured bacterium
CGCGGGCGTCAACAAGGCGCTGATGGGGACGATCGACCTGCTGGTGACGACCACCGGCAACACGAACGTCTGCGACGAGCACATGATCGCCGCGATCAAGCAGGGCGCCGTGGTCTGCAACATCGGCCACTTCGACAGCGAGATCGACACGGCCTTCATGCGCCGCGCGTACCAGTGGACCGAGGTCAAGCCGCAGGTGCACCGCGTGCAGCGCGACCCGAAGAACGCCGACGACTATATCATCCTGCTGTCGGAGGGCCGCCTGGTCAATCTGGGCAACGCCACCGGGCATCCCTCGCGCATCATGGACGGCTCGTTCGCCAATCAGGTGCTGGCGCAGATGCACCTGTACGGCGCCAAGTGGGCCGACAAGAAGAGCGAGCCCATCTCGGTGACCGTGCTGCCGAAGAAGCTGGACGAGGAAGTCGCCGCCGCAATGGTGCGCGGCTTCAGCGGCGTCATCACGAAGCTGACGCCGGCGCAGGCCAAGTACATCAACGTGAACGTCGAGGGTCCGTTCAAGACCAACGACTACAAGTACTAGCGATCGCCGGTACCTGTGTGTTACGTGGACTCCCCGGGTCGCTGCGGCCCGGGGAGTTTCGTTAGCGGCTCATGTCCCGAACCTGGAGAGATCCCGTGGCCGTCATCAAGTCCCGCTCGCGCCGCCTGACCGTCATCTCCGGCGCCTCGATGGAGGCCGCCGGCGAGCTCGGCGTGCGCTTCGGCTGCCTGAACGCCGTCTGCGGCCGGTGCGCGACCAACGTGATTTCCGGCCTGGCGAACCTGTCGGCGCCGACGCCCGGGGAAACGGCCATGGGCCTGGCGCCGGGCCGGCGGCTGATGTGCCAGTGCCGCATCACCAAGGGGACGGTGGGGCTGGACCTGGACTGAGCCGGGGCGCGGCGGGATCAACCCGCCTTGTTCCTCAACCCGCTTTGCGCGCCCCCTGCATCACCGCCATCAACTCCGCTTCCATCGCCTTGGCCGAGGCCACCGGGCCGGTCAGCTTGAAGAAGAGGCTGCCCTCCGGACCCTCGAGCACGACGCCGACCAGGCGGTAGCCCTCGAGCAGCGTCGGGGTGCCGCCCATCATCGGGCCGCCCGACTTGTAGGTGCCCTCGAGCGTGACGACGTGGCCGGCCATGCCGTCGGCAGTGAACGAGGTGCGCTTGGCCGCGGCGGACGGGTCGCCGCCGTCGGGCATGACCATCTGGTTGATCCAGCGCTGCAGGTTCGCGTCGACGCCGCCGCCCGAGGCCGGGCCGAAGTAGAAGACGTTCACCTCAGCCCCGGCGTTGTCGTCGCCCACGGCGGCGCGCCGGTACTGCGCTGCGCGCATGTTGCTCGGGCCCAGGTCCTGCCAGCCGGCCGGGGGCGTGAAGGCGACCGCGGCCAGGACGGTCCCGCTGCCGTCGGCGGGCCGGGCTGCGGCGGGCGTCGGCAGGGGCGGGGATTGCTGCTGGGCGGCCGGGGTCGCGTGGGCCGCCGGGGTCGACTGGGACGCCGCCGCCTGGTCCTTGCCGCCGTTGCCGCAGCCCGCCAGCAATGCCGCGGACAGGGTAAGGGCGCCGAGGGACAGGATCGCGGAGCGGGTTGCCCGCCGCAGGGGCGAGCCGGAGAGGCAGATTTTTTTGTTCATGGCCTCATGGATAACGGCAATTCGGACAATGCGCCACCAGTTTTGGCGGTTCCGGCGCGGCGCCCTTCGGGGTCTCCCGCGTCGCGAAGTCGTTCCGGGTTCTTCTTGAATTGACCTCCCATCATCGTTTACGATGATTCCACGCATTCCCTCGCCACCCTCGAGTACCAGGATTTCCAAAACACACCAGAGTTTCGTACGGGAGGTTCCGACATGACACTATCTCACACGCGAAACCGCACTTGGCCGACCCTTTATCTGGCACTAACGCTTGTCCTGGCCGCCGCCGTTGCCCAGGCCGACGAACCCGCCAAGGCCCAGGGCAGCCCGGCAACGCCGGCGCCCGTCGAGGCCGGGCCGGCGATTCCCGACCTGCCGGAGAACCAGGCCGAGATCGAGGCCCTCAAGGCGGCCCAGCCTGCGGGCCAGGCGCCGACCGGAATCCCGTCGGAGCCCGCGAACGCATTGCCTCGCCCCGAGACACCGCGCATGAAGACGCTCAACGCGGTGCTGGCGGCCCAGCAGGCGCAGCTGGTCGTCCTGCAGGATCGCTTGTCGACGGCGCCCGACGCGACCGCTGCGCTGGAGATCCAGCGCGAGATCGAACGCGTGAAGCAGCAGACCGAGATCGACCTGTTGACGGCGCAGGCCCGGATGGCTCGTGAAGCCGGGCAGGAAGAGCAGGCCGTCGCGATCGAGGCCGCCATCGGCGAGATGATGTCGCCGCGCCCGGTCGGCGTGCCGCAGGATCGTCCCGCTCCCACCGAAAACCGCTAGGGAGGGACACCATGCGCAGATTCCTGAAAGCCTCCGCGCTGGCGGTGGTCGGGCTGCTGGTGGCGATACCCGCCCTGGCCGATGTTGGACCGCCGGTGACGATCCACCTGCTCGGCAAGCCGCGCGCGGCCGAGTTCGGCGTGCCCTTCGAGGGGCAGGTCGAGATCACGCCTGACGTCGCGACCGAACTGTCGGACTTCCATTTCGAGGAGAGCCCGGGCTGGACGACGATGTCGCTGGCGGCGCCGAACGCCACCCGCATGGAGAAGTCGCAGCGCCTGGTCGTCGACTTCACCGTGCTGCCCTCGAACCCCAACGAATGGCTGACCCTGTCGTTCATGATGGACGGCCGCCTGGTCAGCAAGTCCTTCGACCTGTCGGAGGCGCACTTCAAGCGGGTGACGACGCCGGGCACCCTGGCGCCGGCGAAGGAAGAGCCCGATACGCGCGGTGAAGTGGACGGCAAGGAACTGCTGAGCCCCGAGCCGACGCACCGTGATGGCGCCCAATGGGCCGAGAAGGGCGGCAGCCCCGACAAGTCGCGGTCGATCCGCGTCTACGGGCGCTTCGTGTACCAGCGCTCGGACGGCGTCACCCTGGGCGCCGACGGCGTCACGGTGCGCGTGTACGACGAGGACTCGTCCTGGGACGAGCTCCTGGCCGAGCTGGTCACCGACGCCTATGGCAACTACGACGTCACCTTCACCTGGGACCCGTGCTGGGCCTGTGACGGCGAGCCCGACATCTACGTGCACTTCGAGACGACGAACGCGCGGGTCACGACCGAGAGCGCGACCTGGCCCACCTACGACAACTACAGCTGGGAGACCGGCACGCACGACGACTACACCGGCAGCAGCCTGAGCTTCGGCACACTGCAGCCGTCGGCCGAGAGCGACCATCCGGCGGTGCACATCCAGACCGACCTGACGCGCACCTGGCGCTGGCTGCTCAACCACGAGGGCTACAACATGGCCCATGTGTCGGCGCAGTGGCCCGACGGCGCCGCCGGCGCCTGGTACAGCGGCGACAACATCCACGTCGGCACCGATCGCCAGTGGCGCGAGGACACGCACACCCACGAGTACGGGCATCACTGGGTCGCGCACTACGCGACGGCGGTCGCCCCGGACTACTGCAACGGCACCTGCGATTCGCCGACCTGCGGCCATTGCATCTGGTGCGCCGAGACCGACCACGACGCGCTGGCCGAGGGCTGGCCGAACTGGCTGTGCGACGTGATCACGCGCTCGTACGCCGGCGACTACGGCACGGCTTCGCAATTCACCCGGTCGCAGGAAAGCCTCGGCCAGTGTTCGACGGGCGTCTACGACAGTCCGCTGACCACCGAAGGGTTCCTGGGCGCGCTCTGCCGCGACATCGAGGACGCGGGCCAGGACAGCCACGGCGTGTACGGGGCCTGGACCGACCGCCTGGCGTTGGGGACCGACGAGATCTTCGACGTCATGGACATCGACCAGCCGACGACGCCGATGGGCTTCCTCAACGCCTTCAAGGCGCGGTTCCCGTCAACGAAAGAGAATCTCTGGGAGACCGCCAAGAACTGCGGCTACGAAATCGACGTGGCCAACCCGTCGGCGCCGACAAGCCTGACGTCGAGCCACGCGGTCGGCAGCGACTCGCCGGACCCGACGGTCCAGTTCAACTGGACGCGCGCGGCCGACGACGCCTCGGGCGTTTCCGGCTACGGCATCACCATCGCCGGCACGGCGGGGTTGCCGTCGGCGACCAAGGACATCAACGACGTCACGACCTACACGACGACGTCGCTGGTGCCGGGCACGTACTACTTCAGCATCCGCACCATCGACCGCTCGGGCCGCTGGGGTTCGGGTTACGCCTGGTACGGGCCGTTCACGATCCGCGCGCCCGAGCCGGCGAACCTGACGTACACGACGGTGGCCGGCTGGGACGGCCCGCTGGTGCCGCGCGGCACTGCCGACGCCACCAGTGGCGCCGCCGTCGTGTCGGCCACGCTGCCGGGCAATACCGCGTCGTCGTACTGGAACGTGCGCGGCCTCAACAACGGCGAGTCGAGCACCTCGATCGGCTTCCAGAGCCGCCTGTACGTGGATGACGTGTATATGTACTGGGCCAGCTGGGGTTCCATCGGCGCCGGCGGCGGGTTCTGGGGGGCCAACATCGGGCCCGTGACCGTGCGCGGTGGCCGTCACGTCTACGAAGTGCGCTACGACGCGCTGGACGCGATCTCGGAGACCAACGAGACCGACAACGCCTGGGGTCACCAGTGGATCTGGACGCCCTACATGCTGACGGCCAACACGGCCGTGACGCGCAGCGCGCCGCCGCCGAGCAGCGCCGGTTGGGGCTCGATCATCGACGGGTCGACGATCTGGTACAACACGGACGGCGTGCGGTTCAACTCGAGCGGCTGGTGGAACGCGGCCGTGCTGCGGCCGCTGTCGACGACGTACGACTACGACCTGCGCATGCACGCGGCGTCGACCGGCGCGACCAACGGCTTCGCGGCCAATATCGGCTGGAGCGCGAACGGGGCCGGCTCGACCGACGCGGTCTTCTCCAACCGCAACGTGGTGGGGACGCTGGACTATGACGTCGGCGTGCTCAACCACGGCGGCGACACGGGCAACTACGAGATGACGCACGTGACGAGCCAGCCGTTCGCCTTCGGCGACTCGCTGACCGTCCCGTTCGCCACCAACCAGGAGCTTCGCCTGTGGGAGTTCTACGTGGCGCCCGCGGACACCGGCAACGTCAGCATCACGGTGGATTGCGACCCGATGGTCGGGCAGTTCCACGCGATGTGGCTCGGCAAGGCGTTCACGACCGGCGACCTGAACGACGGCACCCGGTCGCTGACGGACGAGGTGACCGGGCGCGCGCGCCTGGACGTTGCCATCCACCAGTCCGGCTACAACTGCCTGGTCGTCTGGCGTGACCCGTACGGCACCGGCAGCGCCGGCACCGGCGCGACCAACGTGACGATCGAGATCCAGGGCACGCCGCCCGACTTCGTCACCTACCAGGCGGCCGGTTGGCATGCGCCGATCGTGCCGCGACCGCTCAACGACGGCACCGGGGCGTCCGTGGCGCTGCCCGATTCGTTGCGCGGCAACCTGGCGTCGACGTACCTGAACCTGGCGGTGCGCAACAACAGCCCGACCACGGCGGCGGGCCTGCCGGGCCAGATCCACCTGGACGGCGTCTACACCTGGTGGCTGGCATGGGGTTCGTTCCCCGGCTACGCCAACAGCCTGTTCAACTGGAGCACCGCCTGGACGATCCGCGGCGGCCGCCACACGCTGGCGCTGTGGCTGGACCAGGACAACGCCTACGAGGAGATGTGGGAGAACAACAACCGGTACGGCGAGCAGTACGCCTGGTCGCCGTACATCCTGGCGCCGAACACACCGGTCTCGCGGTCCCTGCCGCCCGACCTGACCGGCGGCTGGGAAGACATCACCAACGGTGACCCGCTCTGGTTCAACTGCGACGGCCTGCGGTTGCCCAACACGGGCGGCTGGTGGCGCGCCGTGGCCGTGATGCCGGGCGCGACCAGCAACGTCGATGTGCGCCTGCACCCGCTGGGCACGGGCGTCAAGACGCCGTTCGGCAGCAACCTGGCCTACTCCGGCTGGGGACCCGGCCTGTCGGACTACGTGCTGGTGAATTTCAACGTGGTGCCGTGGACGGCTTACGATGTGGGCGTCCTGCGGCAGAGCAGCGTGGTGCAGAACTACACGGCCGAGACGACCTCGTCGGCGATCCTCAGTGGGAGCCCGACCGGCGGCACGTTCGGTCCGTTCACGCTGGCGGCCAACCGCATGCTCGGGCTGCACGAGGTGTACCTGAGCGCGGGCGTCCATGTGATCCGGCTGCACAACACGGCCGGCACGGTGGACTGGGGCCTGACGCTGCATCCGTCGTCGACGGGCCTGCAGACCAAGAGCACGGCCGTGGCCAACGGTTCGGCCTGGTTCGCGGGCGCGGGCCAGGATGAATACGTCCTGGTCGACCTGCCGGCGGCGGGCTGGTACTGCGTGGCGGTGTGGAAGCGCGGCGCTGCGGACCTGCCGCTTTCGGGCAGCTACCAGCTGACCTTCCCGGCTTCGTCGGGCGTGCCCGGTGGCGACGTGCCGCCGGCGGCGACCGCGCTGGTGGGCATCCACCCCAACCCGTTCAACCCGGAGACGCGCGTGACCTTCGACCTGGCCGGCTCGCAGCAGGTCAAGCTGGCGGTCTACGACCTGAAGGGCAACCTGGTGCGGACGCTGGTCGACGAGTCGCGACCGGCCGGCCGCCACGAGGTGGTCTGGAACGGTCGTGACGCGAACGACCGGCAGGTGGCCAGCGGTGTCTACATGGCGCGGTTGGTGGCTGGGGGCGTTTCGCAGATGCAGAAGATGATCATGGTGAAGTAGGGCGGGTCTGCCCGCCCGGTGTGCACGGCCCGGCCGTCCTTCCTGTGGGGAGGGCGGCCGGGTTCTCTTTGCCTGGCGTCGTTGCGGACGCACGCGCTGTCCGCTAGAATCCCCGGGCCCCGGCGCGATCGCCGCGGGCGGAAAGGACCCTCCATTGAAACCGCAACTGCTCGCCCTGTTGACCGCCATCGCCTGGGGCGTGGGCGGCTACTTCGAGAAACGCGGCCTGCACCTGGGCCACCTTCCCCCGCAGCTGGGGATCACCATCCGCACCGCGGTCGCGCTGGTCGTGCTCGGCGCCGTGAGCGCGCCGCAGTGGAAGCTGGTGGCGCAGGCCGGGCCGCGGTCGCTCGTCTACATGATCGTCGGCGGCGGCCTGGTGGCCGGTTCGCTGGGCATGCTCTGCTTCTACACCGCGCTGAAGGGCGCGCCGCTGACGAAGGTGATGCCGATCGCCTTCACCTCGCCGCTGTTCGGCGCGGCGCTGGCGCTGACCATCGGGGGCGAGGCGCTCACGCTGAAGACGGCGCTGGGGATGCTGTTGTCGGTGGGTGGGATCGTGTTGTTGTCTTCGTAGGAGCGCGCCATGGCGAAGGACGACTACCCCGTAACGCCCGCCATCCGCTTCCTGCGCGAGCACGGCATCGCCTTCACGCCTCGCCTGTACTCCTACGAGGATCGTGGGGGAACCCGGCGCTCGGCGCAGGAACTGGGCGTGGATGAGCATATCGTCATCAAGACGCTGGTGATGGAGTCGGGGCCGAAAGACCCGTTCCTGGTGCTGATGCATGGCGACTGCGAGGTGTCGGTGAAGCAACTGGCGCGCGAACTGGGCGCGCGCAGCGTGGCGCCGGCCAGTGAGGCCACGGCCACCCGCGTGACCGGCTACCAGTTCGGCGGCACCAGCCCGTTCGGCACACGGACGCCGCTGCCTGTGCTGGCGGAACGCAGCATCTTCGCGCTACCCTTGATATTGATCAACGGCGGCAAGCGCGGGTTCCTCGTGGAGGTCGACCCGCAGGACCTCAAGCGCGTGGTGGCGGTCCGTGAGGTCGAGGTGGCCGTCGACTGAACACGAGGGGAACCCGACATGAGTTCATACACGATGGGACGCACCGTCACGCTGGGCTTCGCCGAGGCCGAGCAGCGCATCACCGAGGAACTGGCCAAGGTCGGCTTCGGCATCCTGACCGTCATCGACGTGAAGGAGACGCTGAAGAAGAAGCTCGACCTGGACGTGGCGCCGTACCGCATCCTGGGTGCCTGCAACCCGCACTTCGCCAGCCAGGCGATGGCGGTCGAGCCGGAGATCGGCGCGCTGCTTCCGTGCAACGTGCTGGTGCGCGCGGTCGAGGGCGGCACGCGCGTCGAGGCGATGGATCCGGCGGCGGTCCTCAAGCTGGTGGACAGGCCCGAGGTCGCGGCGATGGCCGGCGAGGTGCGGCGGCTGCTCGAGCAGGCGTTGGCGGCGATCTGATGCACGACCAGCTGCCCAGGCGTCCGTTCGGCGATACCGGCCTGGAAACCAGTGCGATCGGCCTCGGCTGCTGGCAGCTGGCACGGCCGGGCTGGAGCGCCGACGAACGCGACGAGGCGCTGGCCATCGTGCACGCGGCGCTCGACGCCGGCTGCAATTTCTTCGACACGGCGCCGGGCTACGGAAGCGGGCACAGCGAGGAGTTCCTTGGTGAAGTGCTCGGCCCGCTGCGCCGCGACGTCGTCATCTGCACCAAGTTCGGGCACGGCGCGCGAGGCGGCACGGATTTCGGCGTGGCGGCCATCCGTCCCTCGGTGGAGGAAAGCCTCCGCCGCCTGCGCACCGACTACCTCGACATCGTGCTGCTGCACAATCCGCCGCTCGGCCTGCTGGACGGCCGCCTGGCGCCCCAGTACGCCGAGCTGGAATCGATGAAGGACGAGGGACTGATCCGCGCCTACGGCGCCTCGCTGGACTGGCGCAACGAGCTGGACCTGCTGCGCGACACGACGGCGAGCCGCGCAGCCGAGGTGCTCTTCAACGTCTTCCACCAGGAGCCGCTGCCGGCCTTCGCTGCCTCGCGCGACCGCGGCATGGGGCTGGTCGTCAAGGTGCCGCTCGACTCGGGCTGGCTGGCCGGACGGTACGGCCCCGACCACGACTTCACCGACATGCGCCGTCGCTGGACGCCCGCCGTGCGCGCGCGCCGCACCGCGCTGCTGGCGAAGTTTGCGGCGCTGGTCCCCGACGGCACGACCCTGGCCCAGGCGGCGCTGCAGTTCGCGCTCTGCCAGCCGGGGGTTTCGACAATCATTCCCGGCGCCCGCACCGCGGCGCAGGCGCGCGACAACTTCGCGGCGGCGCGGGGGCGGCTGGCGCCGGAGATTGCGCGGGCGATCAGCGACCTGTGGACCGTCGAGATCGCGGGGGACCCGGTGCCGTGGTAGCACCGCACTTGCGCCGGCGCAACTTTTCGCCCCGTCCGGCGTGGATGAATATTCGGCGCCCGTCGCGGGTACGGGGCCGTCGCCACTCACCGCCAACCGGGGGATGATCATGCCTGCCGCCACCAAGCTGACGCTGTACGAGGAACTGCTGCTGCTGGCCCTGGACGACGAGAAGGGGACCTCCGCCATGGGAGGCATGCACACGCTGGCCATGGGTGGCGCCGCGCTGGCCGAGCTGGTGCTGCTGGGCGCCGTGCGCATCGGCGAGGACAAGAAGCAGTTCGTCGATGCCGAGCCCGGGGCGCAGGTGGCCGATCCGCTGCTGGCCGAGTGCCTGGCGCTGGTGACCACGGCGAAGAAGCGGCGCCGCGCCGTCGAGTGGGTGCAGAAGTTTTCCGGCCTGAAGGACTTCAACAAGCGCGTGGCCCGGGGCCTGGTGGCCAAGGGCGTCCTCAACGAGGAGCAGGACCTTGTGCTGGGCATCTTCCCGCGCACGGTCTTCCCGGCGCGCGACGGCGGTCCCGAGCAGGACCTGGCGCGTCGGCTGGAGCGGGCGGTCATGACCGACGATGATCGCGTCGACGAACGCACGCTGGTCGTCGCGATCGTCGCGCAGTCGACGGGACTGCTCGAGCGCGCCGTCGACAAGAAGCAGTTGAAGACGCGCAAGGCGCGGCTGAAGCAACTGGCCGAGGGTCACCTGGCCGGCGCGGCCACGCTCGAGGCGGTCAAGGCGGCGCAGGCGGCCGCGATGGTAGTGGTGATCGCCGCGACGACGGCGGCGACGACGGCGGCGACCAGCGGCTGAGCGGGGCAGGGGCGACCTGCCCGGAGGGAAGACAGAGGGCCGGCCCCCATTGGGAGCCGGCCCTTCTCGGGCTTGGGGGCAGGTTCGGGTGGGAGGTCCTGCCCCGCGCGTCGATCGGTGGCCGCCCGGTCTCAGGCGGGGTAGATGAGGCTGGCGGCGCCCATGGCTACGGCGAAGGTCATCAGCAGCGCGACGACGGTCAGGACCGCGAAAAATGTGACCAGCAGCGTGCGCATCGGAATCTCCTTCGGATAGAGCCAGCCTCTGTGCCTTCCATCCATCCTTGTTGATCACAATTTTTGCACAAAGAAGACGGATTCTCAATGGGACTAATGGGAATCATTAAGGAATATGGACTAGGAAAAATGCCGAGATGGGGCGGGCGGCGACGGGTTGGCGGGCGGCGCGACCCGGGAGAGCCACCCCCGATCGCGCCGCCCCCGCTCTGCCTCAGATCTGCCAGAGATACTGCAGCTTCATGAAGTACTGGCGGTCCACCTGCCGGTACAGCGACGGCGCATCGGGGTCGGCCGCGTTGAAGTCACGCAGGTCGTGCGTCGAGCCCAGGTAGAACACCGAGAACGGGTTCAGCCGGTAGGTGAGCAGCGGGTCGATCTCCCATTCGCTGCCGAACGCCAGGTGGTAGTAGGGGAAGTCGCCGCCGGCGGCCAGCTCCTGGTAGAAGGGGCTGTTGGTGTCGTTGTGCTGCACGACCAGGCGCAGCGACAGGCGCGGGTTGACCTGCAACTGAATGCGCGCGCGGGCGATGGACTGCCGGAACAGCAGTTCGTCGGTGCCTGCGTCGCGGCTGCGCACGAAGTCGAAGACGGGTTCGATCGTGAGCCGGTCGACCGGCTTGATCTCGCACGAGAGGCCCCAGCCCAGTTCGTTGCCCTTGTCCAGCGTAATGAACGCCGGGCCCTGGCCCACGTTGAAGTACCCCGACGTCGACAGCGAGGCCAGCGGCTGCGCGAACCCGTTCACGCCGAACTGGGACAGGCCGGTGAAGGTCTTGCCGCCCCAGGTTTCCTCGCCGCGGCTGTAGTTCAGCGAGAGGTGGCCCTGCGCGCGCCGGAAGTTGAAGTCGTTGAACACGCGCGCGTGGCGCCATTTGCGCTCGCCGTCGTAGTTCCAGCGCGAGTCCGCGTACACGCCCGGCGAGACGCGGTCGAACAGGCCCGCCTGCGGGTAGAACGTGTAGGCGTTCCAGACGAAGGCGTTGCGCTGGTCGTTCCACGGGTCGTAGCCGGTCTGCGTGCGGTAGGTGGGGCTGACCTGGTTGAAGTCGGCGGTGAAGCTCCAGCCGCGCGCGCGGCGGCGCAGCTCGGTGATGAGCGCGCTGCCGTGGAACGACTCGCCGTCGAGGTCGGCGGTGTAGGCGCCGTCGGCGAACGTCGTGCCGGGGTCGACCTCGTAGCCCTCGGGCTCGGTCGTATAGCTCTGGATGACCTGCGTGGCCCAGCTCAGCGTGCGCGTCAGGCGCAGGTTGCCGTCGGCCGACAGGATGGTGCCCGAGCCGCCGCCGTCGTAGCGGCGGTCGGTGACCATCAGGCCGCCCTGCGTGCCGGGCGAGAAGCTGTGCAGGACGCGCGCGACGTTGACCGTCGAGCGGCCCATCGCCACCGAACCGGAGCGCTCCTCGAGCGGGACGATGTACGGCGAGTGCTCGTCGCGCGCCATCGTCCAGGCCACGCTGGTGCGGTCCCAGCGCGCGGTGCCCTTGGCGGCCACCTCGGGGTCGTTGACCATGCGCGTGTAGAACGAGTTGAACATCGTGCGGAAGAGGTCGTTGCCCTCCTGGAAGAAGGGGCGCCGCTCGGGGTACTGCTGCACGATGGTCGTGTTGACGTCGATCTGCCCCGCGTCGGCCTCGATCTGGCTGAAGTCGGGGTTGAGCGTGGCCTCGAGCGTGACGGCGCTGTTCGGCGAGAACTTGGCGCCCAGCGAGGGCTCGCCCTTCATGTCCTGCGTGTCGAGGCCCGACTCAGCGTCGAGCGGGTTGTTGATGGACGCCGTCTGGTACGCGATCACCGACGGCATGATCTCGAGGCCCTTGCCCGGCTTGAGCCCGCCGACGCCGGCGACGGTGCCCCACTGGCAGGGCAGGCACTGCTCGTCGCGGTCGTAGGCGCACCATGCGTACTGCGCGCTGGTCTCGCGCGGGCGGCTGCGCCAGAAGTCCAAGCGCCACGCCTGCTGCTCGCGATCGGGGAAGCGCAGGCCGACCAGCGGGATCGCCATCTCCACCGTGTAGCCGTCGGGCGTGCGCTGCGCTGCGGCGCGCCACACCATGTCGAAGCCCTCGGACAGGCCGTGGACGCTCGTCCACATCCCATCCTTCTGCACGCCGTACGGGTTCACCGAGAACGAGTAGGCCCAGGTGCCCTCGCCGAAGGTGTCGAGCATCAGGGCGACGTCGTCGTCGTTCCCGTAGAGATCGCGCTGGCTCATCGTCGCCCGCAATGTCGACGGGTCGTCGAAGCAGCGGAACGCGACGTAGAGGTTCTCGTCGTCGTAGGTCAGCCAGGCCTCGGTCTGCACGGGCGGTTCGGTGGCGTCGCCGGGCGTGCGCTCGGCGAAGTTCACCGCCTTGCCGGCGGCAGCCCAGCCCGCGTCGTCGAGCCGGCCGTCGATGTCGATGCGGCCGCTCGCGCGCGCCGTCTCGAGGTGGGGGCGCGTCACCGGGGTGAACGCGCACGCCACCGTGGCGGCGGCAAGCAGCAGGGCGACGGTGAGCAGGGAAACGATGGGAAGCGATACCCGACGCGACATGGAGCACTCCTTGCCCTGCCTCCCTGATGGAGGGGGCAGCCGACACCGCGCCCGTGGTGGGTGGCGCGGCGGTCGTGGTGATGGTGTCCGGACGTCGGGGTTGGCCGGCGAGGTCGCGGGCCAATAGGCGGCATACGCAGGACGGGGGGCGAAAGGTTGCACGGGAAATGTCATTCGCGCATCCGCCGCCGCGAACTGCAGTGGCTGGCCGGACAGGTCGACGCGGGTGTGCTGCGCCGCGAAGGGTATCGGGTGCTGCCCTATGCCCAACTGGCGGCGGCTGTCGCGAAGGCGCGGCGGCCGGGCGGCGGGCGCTCGTCGCTGGCCAACCCGGCCGCGGGCGTGCTGGGCGTGTTCGCGCGCCATGCGCGGGTGGCGGTGGTTGGGGCGCCCTGCGCCACGGCGGCCGACCTGCAGGTGTTGTACGGATACGTGCTGGAACCCGCGTTCCGCAGTGGCTGCGCGCTGGTCGTGACGGCGGCGCGTCCGCTCGATGACCTGGACGCCACCGCCTTTTATGAGCCGGAATGGGGCTGCGCCTGCACGCTGGAGCGGATGCGGCACCTGGCGGCGATGTACGGGACGCCGGCCGAGGTGGCGGCGCCGGCGTTCGTGCCCGCGTGGCGGCGGTTGTGGCGCCAGGTGTCGCGGCGGGATGACGGCTTGCCGAAACTGGCGCCACGCCTGGATCCCGAGCAGAACGCGGCGGTGGCCGCCGGCGACGGCGTCGTGCAGGTCATCGCCCCGGCCGGCTCAGGCAAGACGACGGTGCTGGTCGAGCGCGTGCGCGAGCTGTGCCGGCGCGGCACGCCGGCCGACCGCATCCTCTGCTCGACATTCAACCGCGACGCCTGCGTCGAGATCGCGGCGCGGCTGGAGAAGGCGGGCATCCCCGGGATCGGCGTGCGCAGCTTCCACGGGCTGGGGCTGCACATCCTCAAGGGCGAGGGGCGGCTGCGCGGCGGCTTGGGCACCACCGACGACGACACGTGGCGCGCGCTGGCCGAGGCGGCGGCCGATGCCGCGGGCCCGGGCGCGCGCCGGTTCGACGTCGCTGATGCTCAGAACGTGGTCAGCCTCTACAAGCTGAAGCTGATGATCACGCCGGAGCAGGCGCTGGCGCGCGCTGCGGGCAAGGCCCCCGGCGCTCGCGCGCACACAGCGTCCCGGCTGTACGCGCTGTACGAGGCGCACCTGCGAAAGCGCGACCAGCTCGACTTCGACGACTTGATCTTCAACGCCATTCGCCTGCTTCAGGACGACGCCGCCGCTCGCGAGCGCTGGCAGGCGCGGTTCGAGCGCGTGCTGGTCGACGAGTACCAGGACATCGAGCCCGCGCAGGCGCTGCTCATCGGCCTGCTGGCGGCGCCGCACGACTCGCTGTTCTGCGTCGGCGACGAGGACCAGTGCATCTATGCGTGGCGGCGCGCCGCGGTGCAGCGCGTGATCGAGCTGGACCAGGCGTACCCCGGGCTGGAGCGCTACCCGCTGGTGCGCAACTATCGTTGTGGAAGGGACATCACTCACGCGTCGCGGCGGCTGATCCGCCACAACACGCAAAGGTTCAGCAAGCCGCTGCACGCGGGCGTGCGTGAGCGGGGGCGCATCCGCGTGTGGCCGCTTGCGGAGGCGCGCGCCTGTGCCGCATTCACGGCGCGGATGCTGGACGCGCATGCCGATGGTGACGGCTCGGTGGCGGTGCTGGCCCGCACGGGGCGGCTGCTCGAGGCGGTGGGCGCGGCGGGCGGCGAGGCATTGCAGGCCCGTGTGGCGGCGGGCGCCGTCGAGCTGGCGACGGTGCACGGGTCGAAGGGGCGCGAGTGGGATCGCGTCATCCTGGTGGGCGCCGACCAGGGGCAGTTCCCGCTGGCGCGGACGCTGCGGCCGGGGGCGTCGGCGGGCGGCGGGCTGGAAGACGAGCGGCGCCTGTTCTATGTGGCGCTGACGCGGGCGCGCCGTCGGCTGGACGTGGTGCACACGAAGGGGAAGGCGAGCCAGTTCCTGCGGGAGGCGGGGATTGGGGCGGGGTGAGGGGACTTGCGCCGGCGCAACTCCCGCAGATTCACGCCGCCGCGTCCACGGCGCCGCCAACCGAATCACAATTGACAACAAATATTCATTTCGTGTAATCTCGCCCCATCATGTCGAGAGAGGTCTTTGCCGCGTCGGGGCTGACCTCGGGGATGTCGCCACGCCACGCGTGCGGAGACCGCATCGGGTGAGGGTGCGCCAATCGCCGGGGGTGGGGTCATGGTCAGGACGCCGATCTCGATTCGCCATTTCTTCGGATTCGTGCTGCCGGTGGCCATGGTGTGGGCGGCGACGGCGTCGGCAACACCCGGGGTCTCGGCCGGTGCGAGGATTCCCAACGGTTCGTGGATCATCCAGTCTGTCGAGAGGCCGGCCGCGCCGCTCGTGGCCACGGCCACCGCGGGAACGGCACCCACCGCGGCCTGGGCGAACGTCCAACCCGGCCGGATGAGGACGCGCGCCTCGTGCGGTCCCGCCGTCGGGGAGTACGTGAACGCCATGGCGTACGCCGACCACACGGAACATTTCCACCTGCACCGCCCCGGCCTGCCGAACAACACCACCGGGGATTTCCTCTACCGTTTTTACCTCAGCGGAACCATGAGGATCCTCGCGACGGGAGTCCCGTCGCACGCTCAAGTCGTGGTGGGCGGCAACGCGCAGAAACATGGAGCGTACGGCGGCAGCCTCTTTTTCGACCGCATGGGCTCGCAGGGCGTGCTCTATGCCTACACCGACACGCTCGGCGGCGATGAGCCCAACATGTTCGCAGGCCCGCGCGGGGCCAGGAAGATCTACGGGGTCGTGAACGCGCCGGTGGGCGGGTACTACACGATCAATGTCCGCATCCCGGCCCAGTTCGTCTTCCGCAACTTCCCATGCAACGAGAGCCCATTGGTGGATGATTGGAATAACTGGGCCTATTTCTCCCTGAACTGCAGCGCGACCGCCGGCGCGACCAGCGACTTCTCCTCCACGTTCGAGTTCGCCGCCCAAAACCCGATCGTGCCCGACCCCGACGACACCGACCTGCCGCCGGACGGCTGGACGATCACGACCGGCTCCGGCGAGGTCACGCTGCCCTCGCCGCTGGGCGTGGCCTGCGCGACCGGGACCGGCGAAGCGTTCTTCCACGCCGTGGACGGCCAGATCGCCAACCTGACCGCGCTGGACGGCAGCACGCTGCCGTCGGCCGGCCGCACGGGTGTCGGGTTCAGCGACGGCTTCTTCAGCCTCGACCTCACGGGCCTGGACGTGGGCGACACCACGTGCCTGACCATCAGCTTGCCCACGACGCAGGCCGTCGGGACGCACTGGTGGTATCCCAAAACCGGCTCGTGGCTCGGCGTCGACAACGGTGATGACGACGGCGACGGCGTCATCGAACTCACCCTGATCGACGGCGGCATTGGCGACACGGGCGGCGCCGACGGTACGATCCACCTGGTCGGCGGGCTGGGCTCCGAGGCCGCGGCGACCTGGCTGTCGGATTTCACCGCTCGTCCACGGGACCGCGGCGTGGACCTGGCCTGGCACGCTGCGCAGGCGCAACCGGGGAGCTTCTCGCTGACGGCGCGGCGCGGCGGCGGCGCGTGGGACGTGGCGGCCGTCCCGGCGGGCGACGGCGCCTGGACCGCGCGCGACGAGAACGTCGCGCTGGCGGGCGGCGGTCGCGTGACGTACGAGCTGCGCCATGCCGGCGACCTGGTGGGCGACTGCACCGTTGAACTGGCTGCCGCCCTGGAGCGGGCCGTCCTGATGGGCGCCATGCCCAACCCGTTCAATCCAGGCACGCGGATCGCGTTCACGGTGCCGCGCGCGCAGCGCGTGCGCATCGGCGTGTACGACCTGGCGGGCCGTCTCGTCGCGACGCTCGCCGACGGCGACTACGGGCCCGGGGACCAGGCCGTGATGTGGAACGGCTGCGATGAAACGGGTCGCCCGATGCCGTCGGGAGCCTACGCCGTGCGCATGAGCACCGGGCAGGGATTGCAGTCGCGGCTGGTTTCGCTCGTGCGCTGAGTGCGAGCGATCCCACTTGCGCCGGCGCAACTCGCCCGGGAGCGGGCGGATTGACGCGAGACCCCGGTACGTGCCAGTATCGAGCGTCAGCGACCGACCCGATTCCAGGCAGGAGCCCCCTTGATCGCAGGCAAGCTGATCCTCCTCGGCGTGTTGTGCCTGGTCGCGCTCTGGTTCATCGTGCGCTGGTGGCTGTCCTCGCGCGCGGCCGCGCAGCGGGCCGACCGGCCGCGCGCCGAGGACTTCGCGGTCGGCTTTGTCACCAACTTCCTGGACACGCTCGGCATCGGTTCCTTCGCGTCGACGACGGCGTACTACAAGATCCGCGCGCGGATGCCGGACGAGAGGATCCCCGGGACGCTCAACGTCGGGCACGCGCTGCCGATCGTCGTGCAGGCGCTGGTGTATGTGACGATCGTCGAGGTGGGGATCGCGACGCTCGTCGCGATGATCGTCGCCGCGGTGCTGGGCGCGGTGCTCGGGGCCCGCGTGGTGACGCGGCTGCCGCGACGGTCGATCCAGCTGGGGATGGGCATCGCGCTGCTCGTCGCCGCGCTGCTGTTCGTGCTCGCCAACCTGAAGCTGATGCCCGGCGGCGGCAGCGCGCTCTCGCTGCACGGCGGGCGGCTGGTCGCCGGCACGGTGGTCAACTTCATCCTGGGCGCGATCATGACCCTGGGCATCGGCCTCTATGCGCCGTGCCTCATCCTGGTGAGCCTGCTGGGCATGAATCCCCGGGCCGCGTTCCCGATCATGATGGGATCGTGCGCCTTCCTGATGCCACCGGCCGGGCTGCGCTTCGTCGCCTGCGACCGCTACAGCCTGGGAGCCGCGCTCGGCCTGACGCTGGGCGGGATCCCCGGCGTGCTGATCGCCGCCTACATCGTCAAGGAATTGCCGCTGGAGTGGCTGCGCTGGCTGGTCGTGGTGGTGGTCCTGGTCGCATCGACGATGATGCTGCGCTCGGCGGCCCGGGAGCCGGCGGTCCGTTCGGCCGGATCGCCCGGTCCCGAATCTTGAGGGCGCAATTGATAGACATCATGCAGTCATTGGGTTGTGCCATCGAAATTGTGTCTGGCCTGGGCCATGCCCGGGCCAGACATGAGCAACACAGACGATTCGTTCATTCCGCCCCACTGCCCAAACGACAACTGCAAATACCACATGCAGTTGGAC
>CAIWHK010000067.1 GCA_903912525.1 uncultured bacterium
CCACGTGCGCCGCGGCCGGCGCCGCTGGGTCGTGCGCCGGCGCACCCGCACGCAGCGCCGCGGCCAGGCGCTGGCGGTCAGTCGCGCTCCCGTGCAGCGGCAACAGGGCGTGTCCCATCTGCGGCGATACCGCCAACCGGCGGCGGCCGGCGCGCACGAGCCACGGACCACGCGCGTGCGGCTGCACCTCCAGGCGCGCAGGCGCACGACAGGGCCGCCGCACCGGTCACCCGCCCAGGCGCGCGATGCCGAGCAGGCACAGGCGCAACCCGTGGAAGCGGAGCCAGGTGTCACCGTGGTGTTCGCGCAGTTCGCCCAGCGTCGGTTGCCCCACGCGCAGGATCGTCAGATCCTCCTCGGCCAGTCCCGCCGCCGGGTAGAAGCGATCGGTCGTCAGGTCGGCCAGGACGTCACCCGACCACACCTCGATCTCGTGGTCGAGCACCAGGCGGACCGAGCCCGACGCGCGGTCGCAACAGGCCAGGAAAGCGCTGCGCGTCTCGTCGAGCAGTACCGGGCTCGGCCGGGAGTCGTCCAGGCGCGCCGCAGTGAAGCAGGCGCTGCTTTCCCGCAGCATGGCCCAGTACTGCCACTGCGCGGGCCGGGCGCGGATGACGCCGAAGGCCCAGTCGAACAGCTCGCGCGTCACCGCGTCCGGGTCGTCGCGCAGGCCGGGCGCCAGCGACGGCGCGCCGTCCCAGGCCACGCGCCCGGCGTCCCAGCGCAGCGCCACGCGGTGCAGCGGGCACCCCAGGCGACAGGCCAGCCGGGCCAGCCCGGTGCGCACAAGGATCGCGCGACCGGGCAACTCGTAGCGCAGGCCGCGTTCGCGCGTGCCGGTCGCACCGTCCTCGCCGCTGTTGCCGTCCAGGTAGGCGAGCACCGGCCGACCGTCGCGCGCGGCGGTCATCACCGCGCGCATGAAGCCGGGCTCGCCGACGGCGGCCCAGCCCACGCGGCGGGAATGCCCGAGGCGGCGGCTGAGCGGCTCCACCGTTTCGCGGAAGCGCGGCAGCGCGCGCTGGTTCAGCAGGATGAGCGGCTCCAGCCCGGCGTCGAGCCACGGCTCGGCCAGCAGCTGGTACGGCCCCGTGTGCAGGGACACGGTGATGCCGGTCGCCAGCTCCGGCCGCGCCGCCAGGTAGTCGCGGCCCGGGGACAGGAGGACCTGATCCCCGGACCACAACCTGGCGAGGGCCTCCCGTTCCCGCGCCAGGATCGCGTCCTGATCCCGCTTGACTGCCAGCAACTCGTCGCCGCCGGCGTCGGGGAACAGCGTGCGGAAGTTCCACAGATCCCACGCCAGGCAAGCCCCGGCCGGGAGGATGATCGGCCGCCTGCCGGGTCCGCGGCTCCACGGAGCAGCGGGCCGCGGCGGGCGGCCGGGTTCGCGGTGGCGACTCAACGGCCGCCCAGGCCGCTGGTCGGGCCGGTGCCCCAGAAGGTGTCGCCCGGCGTCGGGTCCGACGGCAGCACGGAATTGCCGTCCCCGAAGACGTCGTCCGGCGGCATCTTGCAGCTGCAGCAGACGGAGGCCGCCTGCGTGGCGTCACCGCCGCCGACGGTGCTGCCGGCCAGCAACGGGCTGAACTCCAGGCGCTGCTCCAGCTCGGACAGGCCCAGGCCGTGCAGGCTCGCGGCCAGCTCGGCGTCGGTGAAGGCGGGGTTCTGCGGATGGGTCACGGGTTCCCTCCCTGTTTCGTGGATCGGCTTCGGTGGACGCCGGACCGAACGCAAGGAGGACGCCGCGCTGGAAAAAATCCGCAACATGTTGTATTTAAATATTTTACAACAATGCCGTCAATTCCCGCGCGTGGCGAACGACATGCCACGGCGACACCTGCGGCCCCACCGCCTTTCAACGGCGACACCCTGTCGTTCCGCGAACTTCCCCCTCCTTGATAGGGCTTTCCTAAAGTTCCCTGTCGTGCCGGCCGAATACCCGACGCGATCGGTTGGCTACGGGACACTCCCTGTCCCGCCCATTCCTGTTGCCGGTCACGGTGGCACTGTGCCACGCACGCGGCCCCTGAGCCGTTGCTGGATCCGGAACCCGGAGGAAGCCCAGTGAAGAATTACCCATTGATCGCAATCGTCGGCGTGCTGCTGCTGGTGTTTGCGGGTGTTGCGGCCGCCGACCCGGGCGTCAGCGCCAACGAAATCGTCATCGGCCAGACGTGTGCCCTCGGTGGACCGGCGCAATCGCTTGGCCTGGGCATGCAGGCGGGGCTGAAGGCGTGCTTCGCCAGCGCCAACGCGGCCGGTGGCGTCAACGGCCGGCACATCCGACTGGTCAGCAAGGACGACGGCTACGAACCGGACCAGGCCGTCACCAACACCCGCGCGTTGCTTGACCAGGACCAGGCGTTCCTGCTGATCGGCGGCGTGGGCACGCCCACCGCCAAGGCCATCGTGCCCATCACCGACGCCGCCGGCGTGCCGTTCTTCGGCCCCTTCACCGGCGCGGAGTTCCTGCGCAACCCGTTCGACAAGTTCGTCGTCAACGTGCGCGGCAGCTATTTCCAGGAGATGGAGGCCCAGGCCGCCTATCTGGTCGACAAGCTGGGCTACCAGCGCATCGCCTGCTTCTACCAGAACGACGGCTATGGCAAGGCCGGGCTCGAGGGCATCGAAAAGGCCCTGGCGCGCCGCAACCTGCAACTGGCGGCGACCGGCACCTACGAGCGAAACACCACCGCGGTCAAGGGTGGCCTGATGTCCATCCAGGGCGCGGAGCCGCAGGCCGTGGTGATGGTGGGCACGTACCAGCCCTGCGCCGAGTTCATCAAGCTCGCGAAGTCGATCGGCATGACCGACGTCACCTACAGCAACATCTCGTTCGTCGGCACCGACGCCCTGCTCGCCGAACTGGGCGACGCCGGTGAAGGCTGCATCATCTCGCAGGTCGTCTGCTACCCCTGGGACCAGAACATCCCGCTGGTGGCCGAGTACACCGCGAACCTGGCCAAGTACCAGCCCGACAGCAAACCCGGCTTCGTGTCGCTCGAGGGCTACATGGTCGGCAAGCTGTTCTGCCAGGTGCTGGACCGCTGCGGCGCCAATGTGACCCGCGACAGCTTCCTCGGCGCGCTCGCGAGCACCGGGACGTTCGACCTCGGCGGCGTCTCGCTGCAATTCGGGCCCCAGGACCACCAGGGCATGGACCGCATCTACATGACCGTCATCCACGAGGGCAAGGTCGTGCCCATGGACAGCAACCCGATGTAGGTCCCGAACAGGGAGACGGAGGACACGATGCGTTCGGTATTCCCGGCCGGTATCCAGGCGAGGCTCGCGCTCGGATTTTCGCTGTGCGCGGCGTTCACCCTGGTGTCCGCAACGCTCGGGGTCGCTTCGCTGGGCCAGATCCAGCGGCTGCTCAACCACATGGCCGGCGAGATCGGCACAAGCATCGCCGACCAGAACCGCGAGTTGCAGTCGACCGTGTCGTCCGATGTCTCCTCCCGCGTCACCTCCCAGCTCGACCTCAGCGAGGCGACCTCCTCGCTGAGGGCGGGCATCCAAGCCATGACGGTCGCGGGCAACGTCGATTCGCTCCGCGCTTCCGCTTCCGTCGTGACGACACTTGCCGGCCGGCTCAAGGGCGACGGCGCCCGGCACCTCGAGGAGACGATCCGCAAGGATCTGCTGCCCATGCGGGAATCGCAGCTTTCGGTCATCGCCGCAGAAGCCAAGGCCAAACAGGATGTCGCCGGCCAGTTGGACCGGATCAGCACGACCGCCAACGTCATCGCCGACGACGCGGAGTTCGAGGTCATGGCTCTGGACGGGCGCCTGAAGGCGCTGCAGAAGACAGGCGGCGACCCGGCCGCGCTGGCGACGGGAGTGACCGACCTCAAGAAGGCATTCCACGACATCGTGGCCTCGGTCGTCGCGGCCCAGAAGGTCAAGGTCGGCGCCCAGACCCTGCTCGCCCTGGTCAACGAGGCGCTGCTGCAATCGGACCCCGCGCTGGTCGACACGCGCGGCCGTGATGTCGAGACGATGATCGAGTCCACGCTCGGTTGCGTGAAGAACCTTCCGGCCGGGCCGAACCGCGACAGCGTGGCAGCGATGCTCGCCGGTTGCCGCGAGCCCGTGAACCGGCTGCTGGAAACGCACAAGCGCAGCCTGGCCCTTAATGCGCAGGTGGCCGTGTTGCTCGGGCAGGCCGCCTCCGACGGGCAGACGCCGCCCCTGCCGGCCCAGATCGCGGCGCTCGAGAAGGAGATCCTGGCGCAGTCGGCACAGATGGGGCACGAAATCACGACGAATCTCGCCAGCTCGATGGCTTCACAGGACCAGTCGCTCCGCAGCTCTGCCGACCGGTCGATCGCGATCGGCACCGCTCGGGTCACGTTCTGGCGCTCGCTACAGCTGGCGACGAGCCTGGTCGCCGTGGTCCTGGCCATGGCCACGGGCTGGCTCACCTATCGCCGCATCGCCGGCCCCATCAACCGGGTGATCGGCACGCTCGACAACGGCAGCCGCCAGGTTACGACCGCCTCCAACCAGGTTGCCTCCTCGAGTCATTCGCTGGCCGAGGGCGCCGGTGAACAGGCGAACCACCTCGAGGACATGAACAAGGCCCTGACGGCCATGACGATCATGACACGGGAGAGCGCCGCGGGAGCCGAGCGCGTCAACGAGGCTGCCCAGCACGCGCTGCGCGACGCCGACACCGGCGCCGGCATCCTCGACCGCATGGCCGACACGATCGGTTCAATCAAGGTCTCGACCGACGAGACCGTGAAGATCATCAGGACCATCGACGAGATCGCCTTCCAGACCAACCTCCTGGCCCTGAACGCCGCCGTCGAGGCCGCGCGGGCGGGCGAGGCCGGCCGCGGCTTCGCCGTCGTGGCCGAGGAAGTCCGCAATCTGGCGCAACGCAGCGCCGCCGCCGCGGGCTCGACCGCCCAGCTTATAGCGGATTCACAGGAAAAGGCCGAGCGCGGCGTGGCCGTCTCGCACGAGGTGCAAGAGCTCCTGCGGGCGATCACAGGCAGCCTGCACGAGATCGCCGGGAAGGTGGACGGAATCGTCCGCTCCGGTCGCGAGCAGAATTGCGGCATCGATCAGATCAACATGGCGGTATCGCGGATCGACCACGTCACCCAGGCGAATTCGGCAGCGGCGGAACAGAGTGCGGCCGCAGCGCGCGACATGGCCGCGCAGGCCCAGGACCTGGGCGAGTCGGTGACCGACCTGATGGCGCTTGTCGGACGGACCCGGGAGTAGTATGCGGCCGGCTAGCTGCCGCCGTGGACGATCACGAAATCGGTGCCGGGCGGCAGCGCGCGGTAGATCTCGGAGTAGGCGTCGGGCTGCAGCGTCAGGCGCACCCGCAGCGGATCGGGAGCCCCCTCGCGCAGCATCCGGATCTTCTCCTTGAAGCCCTTCGGCAGTTCGGTGGGCGGCAAGGTGCCCTTCTGCTCGGCCACGCCGCCGGTCATCTCGAGCGTCAGGCCCTCGGCGAAGCGGATGCGATACATCGACGGCACCGGGATCGCCTCTTCGGGCGTGGGCGGCACCAGGACCTCGCCCGAGGCCGTGCCGATCTCCGGGCCCACGATCTCGGTGCGGGCGCCGGGATGCGGCGGGTCCAGCTTCGCGCCGGTCCACACACGCTCGTGCCAGTCCTTCGGCAGGCGCGCGGCTCCGGCCAGGCGACGCGGCGTGGCCATTTTCACCTCGGCCACCTCGAACGTGCGGATGACGACGCCGCCGAGCACCAGCTGCAGCGTGCGCCCCGGGGGATCGAGCACAAGGTAGAACGAATCGGCGCCGGCCTCGGCCAGCCACGACTTCAGTGCGGGATTGGCCGGATACGCGCTGCCGAACATGCGCGGCGGGGCCACGGCCGACAGGTCGGGCTCCTTGGCCTTGCCCTTGGCTTTCGTTTTGGCCTTGGGCTTCGCGGGCGCGGACTTGTCGGCTGTGGGCTTGTCGGCCGCAGGCTTGTCGGCCGCCGAGGACACGTCGACGAGCGCCACGCACAGCAGGGACGCCAGCCCCAGCGACAGGACCTGCTTGATGTTCCGCGTGCGCATCGTCGTCACCTCCGCCTGCCTAGTAGATGTAGATGGGCGTCCCGATCGGGCATTCCTTGTAGACGGTCGCCAGGTCGTTCTTGCCCAGCCGCACGCAGCCGTGCGTGACACCGCGCCCGAGCAGGCGCTCGTACAAGGTGCCGTGGATCATGTAGCCGTCGCCGAGGTCCATCGCGTAGGCACCGAGCATGCCGGTCTCGATGCGGTCATTGGAGTTGCGCGGGAGGGCCTCGCCCTTCTCGATGTAGTCCCAGTCCGGGCGCTTCCACGCTGGGTCGGTGCGCTTGTTCCTGATGCGGTGGATGCCGCGCGGCGTGTCGAAGACCCACTGGCGGCCCTTGCGCTTGTCCGTCGAGCGTTCCTTGAGCAGGTAGCCGGAACCGGCCGAGCAGACGGCCGACAGCGTCGTCGTCGAACCCTTGCGAAGCTCGAGCCGATTGTGCGTGCGGTCGATGACGATGTAGACCTTCGCTTCGGGCGGCTTGGTGAAGCGGGTCTCGAGCTTGAGCCGGTCACCGGCGTTGGGGCCCAGCGACAGGTCCGGGTCCACGTAATGATAGCCCGACCGGTCGACCATCAGCATGCCGCCCACGGCAACAGCACCGACGACCAGGAGGAAGATCCCCGTACCGATCAGGATTCGCCGCATCATCGGGCTCCCTGCAGGCTGCTGGCGTGCGCACGCCAAACATCGGAGAAGGCCCCGCCGTTCCCGTCACCACCCACGATAGTCACGGGCGTGCCCACCGACACGCGCGAAAACAGGTCGTCGATATCGCGGTCCGACAGGGCGACGCACCCACTGGTCCAGTTCTCGTCCCGGCCGCCATTGCCGTGGATCTCGATCAGGCGCCCCAACCGGGCATTGCGGGAGATGCGCCCGGCGCGCTTGGCCGCCTCGAACTCGCGGCGATCCTCGGTATTCGGGTAGTCCAGCATCAGGGCCTTGTAGTACTTCGTCTCGCCGCGGGACCGCTTCGAGGTGATGCGGTAGCGCCCCTCGGGGGTCGCCGAATCGCCGGCCACGCGCTTGGGGGCCAGGCGGTTCTTGCCCAGGTCGGCGGTGTAGGTGCGCGCACGGTTGCCGTTCTGGTACAGCACCACCTCGTTGCGCTCCTTGTTCACGACGACGGCCGAGCCGCCCTTTTTCGACTGGGCGACGGTGGCGGCGACCCAGCCGCGCCACTTGGCGATCAGCCCGGCGTCCGCGAATCGCGCCGCGCCCGGCAGGGCGCCCATGCGCGCGGCCTGGGCTTCCTGCGTGGCGCGCGAGGCCGCTTTCACGGCGGATTCGTAGTCGCCCTTCTTCATCGCCAGGCGCGCCTCGTCGGCGAGCGCGCGGGCACGCTGCAGGCGCAGGCGCTCGTGCGGCGGGAAGGGCAGGTCATCGGCCAGCTTCACGGCTTCACCGACAACGGCATTGGATTTGCCGACGGCCACCTCGGCGGCGGCCCGGGCCGTAGCCACGCGCTGGCCGGCGGACTCCATCACCGACGCGGCCGTCGCCGCCGTCAGCCTGTACATGGAGTTGGTCTTGCGGAAGTCGCGCCGCCAGGCGAACGCCGCCTGCTGGCGACGGTCCTCGGCGAACGACCGATCGACGTGCTGGCGCACGAGGGCGATCTCGGCCGGCAGCACGCCGTCGCCGATCACGGTCAGCTTGACGGCCGCCGCAGCATCGGCGCGCGCCGAAATCGGGGGATGATGCCAGCCCTGCAACCAGGGCCATGTCCAAGCGACGGCGGCGGCCATGACCGAGAAGGTCACGGCCGCCGCCACGATCAGACGCCGGGAAGGTCGGCGATGCTCCATCGAATCTCCAGATGTCCGTCCGAAGCGACGTCCTTGTCGCACCAAACTACCCGGTGAAAACCGCTACTACTTACTTCTTCTTCGCCGCACGCAGGGCGATGGCGTTGTTGACGTCCGCGGCGATGGTGTTCGCAGCGTTCATCGCAGCCTGAGCCTTGGTGTTGGCTTCCTTGAAACGGCCGGCGGCCAGGGTGCCGTCAGCATCGGCCAGGCTCTGCTCGACGCCCATCAGGTCGCTCTGCAGCATCTTGATGTCCAGCTCGGAGCCCTTGCCCACCGGGGCCTCGGCCACCAGGCGCTGGGCCTCGGTCAGAGCGGCGCGGGCAGCGGCCAGCGAGTTCTCGGCCTCGGCCTTGGCAGCAGCCTTGTTGGTCTCGGTCGTCACGACGCCGGCCTCGGCGGTCTGCTTGGCCGTCAGAGCCATCGCCTCAGCGTTCTTGAACGAACGGAAGAGCACGAACTTGCCCTTCTGGGCCTCGACCTCGGCCTTCATCGTGGCCATGGCGTTCTGAGCGTCGCTCAGGGCCTGGGGGGCGTACTCGGCGGCGCCGGCGGCCTGCAGCTTGGACAGCGAAGCCTCGGCATCCTGGATCGCCAGCACGGGCTCCTTCGAGCAGCCGCCCAACATGGCGATGACGGCGATCAAAAGCACCGGGATGGCAGCATTACGAACGAAGCGCATTGTCGTCTCCTTCTTTTCCACGCGTCTTGCGGCGAGAGATCATCCTCTCGTCGCTCCCACTCACGGTCGCGCCCCCGCCCCCGTTTACCCCGGCATCTCTGCCAGGGTAACCAAGGTGCGGTGCGCCCGTTACACCTAGAGCCGGCGAAACCGCACTGCCCGCCGGCCTTGTGATCTGGACCCTCGGACGCCCGCGGCGCCTCCGTGAGGGAGCGGTATCCGCGTCGTCAGCCTGCTGCTGGACGTCGGCGACGTCAACGACGCGCCGACGAGGGCCCCGTGAACCGTCCGAAAAGCGATCTGAGCGTTAGGATTCAGTTCCGGCCGGTCAACTGTGGCCGGTCATCGTTTTCCGGACATTGGCGCCACCCGCAGCAGGCGAGCGCCCGTGCGACGGACCAAAGTTACACACCCGGGCCCTCGCACGTTTTGCTGGCGCCCCATAATATGAACGCTGGACCTGTAGACAAGATATTTTTTTGATTGGCGGGTGCCAACCGGGGCCCCGCGCCGAGCGACTGGCTCCACTTAGAGGACTCGTCCAGTGGCGCCCGGTCGTCGCGAAAACCGTCGGGTCCAAAAGCCCCGCAGCGGCCCGAAATGGCCAATTTCCACCCGAAATCGCGATTTCAGGGCCCGGTCAGCCCGCCCGCACCTCGACCTGATAACCGGAGAACTTCCGCAGGTTGATAACCCCGCCCTCCAGTATCAAGTATTGCCCCTTGATACCCTCCAGCAGCCCCCCGACCTCCGGTGTCTTGTCGAAGTTGAAGCTGGCGACCTTTTCGGGCCACGCGTTAACGGGATAGCGGAACCGCTGCACCTGCCGCCCGGCCGCAGGCAGAAGGCCGGCCTCGCCCCACGCTTCGAGGCGCGCGACGACCTGTTCGGCGAACGGCGCCAGCTCTTCGGCCGGAGGATCACCCTTGAGCATGCGCGTCCAGTGCGTGCGATCGGCAAATCCCTCGTCGCTGAGGCGTTTTTCGAGCAGCCCTACCGCACGCCGATCCGCCAGTCGCGCGACCGGCATCGCTGCGACGGCGCCCTGGTCGATCCAGCGTGACGGCAGGTTCACCTGCCGCGTGATGCCCACCTTCGCGCCGCTGGTCAGCGACACATAGAGGATGTGCGGCTGGAAGCACTGCGACTGCGCGAAAGCCTCGTCGCGACAGGGGTGGTCCGCATGGCCGTGGTGGCAGAGCTCGGGCCGGACGATGCACAAGTCCGCCTCGGGCCGCGACTGCGCGCACGGAAAGCAATAGCCATCGTTGAACGTCTTCTTCATCGCGCGGCCGCACAGCGTGCAGCGGATCTGCCCGGTGAACCGCAGGTGGACGGGCTGCCCCACGTACGGCGTCAACGCCTGGTCGGGCGCCGGCTCCTGGCCGATGGCCGCATCCTTCAGGTGGTAGCCGATGGGGTCACCGTCGACGACCCGCATCTTGCGCAGGATGCCGGTCCACACGAGCGGCGACTGGTTGGCGTCGGACATCGCTTCTCCCGGTTGTCTGCGGCACGCGGCCGTGTCTAGTAATAGTCGGCCAGCGTCAGCTCGCGCACCGAGCCGTCGGCCATGGTCAGCTTCACCGTCGTGCCGGCGGCCGCGCGCGACCAGACGGCCCACTGCTTCCACCAGTTGGCATCGACCGGCCGGCCGTCCAGTGCGGTGACGCGCTCGCCCTTCTGCCAGCCCGCGGCCTCGGCCGGGCTGCCCGGCGCGATATAGTCGATGACCAGCGCGGCGCCGTCCGGGTGCGGCGCCAGCCCGGTGCGGTCGCGGGCCTGCGGCGCGGCAAAGTCCTTGCCGGGCTCCAGCCACAGGCAGTCGTGCGGGTAGTCGAACACCACGCGGAAGCGCCCAAGGATGCCCGCGCCCAGGTTGCCGGCCAGTTTCGCGGTGTCGAAGGCGCCGCCCACGTCCTGGCGGTGGAACGAGGTCGGGATGTCCAGCATCTCGTACCCGGCGATGGTCACCTTCGCGACGCGCGCGAGCACGATCTCCATGGAGCCACCCACGCCCCCGCCGACGGCCTTCGACTGGCGACGGCCGTCCAGCAGGTTGTTGTCGTCGGTGTAGCGGCGGAACAGCGTCAGTGCGTTGCCCTGTCCGGTGTCCAGCATGACGGTGGCCTCGGGCAGGCCCTCGATCGCCAGCTTCACCAGCTTGTGGCCGTCGTCGGCGGGCAGCACTTCCAGTCTATGCCCGGCGCCGTCGTAGGTGAACGTCGCCGGGTCCAGGAAGCGGATGCGCTGGTTGGGGTAGTCCAGGTCGACGATGAGATCCTGGAAGACCTCCTTCCCCAGGATGACGGGCATGTCGCGGCCGAGGCGCCCCCCGATGTCGCCCAGGTCGAGCGTGGCGGCCACGACCGGGCCCAGCTTCAGGTCGCCCACTTCGATGGTGATGCCCTCGACCAGGCCCGCCGTCGTGGTGCCGCCGACGCCCTGCGCGGGCATGGCGCCCTTCGACTCGCGGCCCAGCTTTTTCGCCATGGCCGTGTCGAGCACCGTCATGCCGGCGCCCGAGTCCAGCAGGATGTCGGTCGGCACGCCGTCGACCTTGCCCTTCAGGTAGATAAAACGCTCCAGATGAAGCTCGATCGGCAGCCAGGCCGTGGCGGTGACGCCGGCGGGCAGGTGGACGAGCTTGTTCGCCGCCGTGGCGCCCGGGCGGTGGAAGACGTCGTCGCCCAGCCCGGTGTTCGCCTTCACCGACGCCCAGGTCACGGTCTGGTTCTCGATGGCCTGCTCGGCAATGGTGTCCTGCCGGAATGCGAAGCGGTGCCCGTCGACCTCGCGGATATCCGACTCGTGCGACCAGACGACGTGGCCGTCGGTGGTGTCGCGCGACCACGCCGACTCACCGGTCGCCGCGTCCACAAGGATGTCGTACTGGTCGCCGTCCGGATACGTGAAGCGCAGGACGGCCCAGGTGCGCCCGTCCTTGTCCTCGTCGGCCGGCCGCGTCACCTCGACGCCCCCGCCGCGCAGGTGGCGGTTGAAGGCCCGGTCGAGGCTGCGCTGGGCGTTCAGCACCTTCGCACGCCCGAGGTCTTCGACCTGCCCGCTCGCGTTCAGCGCCCAGGCATCGTCGCCGTCGACGGCATCGACGCCCTTGATCACCTTCAGGTCGTACTCGGTGCGTTGGCGACCGTCCTGCCGCAGCCTGAGCGACAGCGTGCCCTTGAGACCGGCCACCTCGACCGCGCCCTCCAGCGACAGGTCGCGCAGGCTGTCCAGTTCCTGCCAGCCACCCATCCAGGCCACGTACTTCTCGATGATAGGGGCGGCTTCAGGGGCGACGGCGGCGCGGGCCGGCGCGGCGGCCGCGGTCAACGCGACGGCCGCGGCCAGCGCCAGCGCCAGCGGCGCTACGCGGCGCAGCGGGACGATTCGGGACATGGGAAACCTCTTGGGCCTGGCGTTGGGATCGGAAGTCGGGCGCATCAAGCCCTCTACGGCGGGTGCGGCCATTCGGTTCCACCATAGGGCACCGTCACAGCGCCGTCGACGACGACCGCACGGACGGCACATGACAGCCGCCCCGCGGACCGCTATGCTGCGCCGGCGCGCCCCCTGCAGGCGCCTCCACTTCCAGCAGGAGAACGGATGCTCAACCGGATCTGGACCTTCTTCTTCCTAGGCGGCTGCGTGGCCGCCATCGGGCGCACGCTCGCCGGCCACAGCGACGTCTGGCGCGCGATGGTCGGCGCCAGCTTCGACTCGGCCAAGACCGGCTTCGAGATCGCCCTCGGCCTGACGGGCATCATGTGCCTGTGGCTGGGCATCATGCGCATCGGCGAGCGCGGCGGCGCCGTCGAGTTCCTGGCCCGCGCCTTCGGCCCCCTCGGCCGCCGCCTGTTCCCGGGCATCCCCGCCGGCCACCCCGCGCACGGCAGCATCGTCATGAACATGGCCGCGAACATGCTGGGGCTGGACAACGCCGCCACGCCGCTGGGCCTCAAGGCGATGGGCCAGCTGCAGGAGCTGAACCCCGAGAAGGAACGGGCCAGCAACGACCAGATCCTCTTCCTGGTGATCAACGCCTCGTCGGTGACCATCGTCCCGACCACCATCATGACCTTCCGCGCACAGCTGGGCGCCAAGGACCCCACCGACGTCTTCATCCCCATCCTGGTGGCCACGTTCTGCTCGACGATGGCCGGGCTCATCGCCACCGGCCTGATCCAGCGGCTGCGCCTGTGGGACAAGGTCGTGCTGGCCTACCTGGGCGGCATGACGGCGATCGTGGCCGGCCTGGTGACGTACTTCGCGCACCTGGACCAGGCGGCGCTGGAGACGCAGTCCTCGCTGCTGGCCAACGTGCTGATCTTCGGGATGATCATGGCCTTCATCGTGGCCGGCCTGCGCAAGCGTGTGGACCTGTTCGACGCCTTCGTCGAGGGCGGCAAGGAAGGCTTCCACACGGCGATCGGCATCGTGCCCTACCTGGTGGCGATGCTGGTGGGCATCGGCGTCTTCCGCGCCAGCGGCGCCCTGGACATCATCCTGGGCGGCGTGCGCAGCGGGGTGCACGCGCTGGGCGGCGACACGCAGTGGGTCGAGGGCCTGCCGACCATGCTGATGAAGCCGCTCAGCGGCAGCGGCGCCCGCGGCATGATGATCGAGACGATGAAGACCAGCGGCGCCGACTCGTTCGCGGGGCGCCTGGCCTGCACCATCCAGGGCAGCACCGAGACGACGTTCTACGTGCTGGCGGTGTACTTCGGCTCGGTGGGCATCAGGAAGACGCGCCACGCGGTGACCTGCGGGTTGATCGCGGACCTGGCAGGGTTCATCGGGGCGATCGGTATGGCTTATTTGTTCTGGGGGTAGGGGCTCAGTGCGGACTTGCGCCGGCGCAAGTGGCCGGCGCCTTCACCTACTCCTCGACGTACCCGAACACCCGCTCCATCGGCACCCCGAACACCCGCGCGATGCGGAACGCCACTTCCAGCGACGGCGAGTACTTGTTCCCCTCGATCGCGTTGACGGTCTGGCGCGTGACCCCGACCAGGTCGGCCAGTTCCTGCTGCGTCATCTCGCCGTGGCCCGCGCGCAGGCCGCGCAGGTCGTTCGTCAGGACGCCGGTGCGCTTGCCCATCGCCTACACCCCCCGCCTGTACATCCACAGCTGCGAGCCGGTCTCCACCAGCTGGGCCAGCACCCACGAGCCGAACAGCACGTGCGTGAAGACGAAGTTGCCCTCGGTCACGAGTCCCGCGCACAGCGCCAGGAAGACGCCCGTCGCCAGCACATAGGCGCCGTTGCGCGTGCCCTTCAGGGCGATGCGGCCGTCGCGCTCGTCCGTGCCGGTCCGGCGGTCGGTGATCGCAATCACGATGTGCCCGGCGACCTGCGCGACGACCAGCACCACGATCGCTGCCACGAACAGGGCCACCTGGCCGGGCATCACATTGGGGCCGGCACCCGGCAGCGCCAGGGCGAAATAGAAGGCGGAGAAGGCGAGCACGCTGAGGAAGACCAGCCAGAGGCTCTTCTCCTGGAAGGACATGTTCACGGTGGACGCTCCTGGGTGGACGGGGTTGATGTCAAATATTTTGGACAAACCTTACGTTAGCGACACCCGGCGTCGATGTCAAGTATTTCAGACACACATTTCCCGGTATTCCATTAATCAACTATTTCACAACATATTACGTCGCTGGTCGTCGCGACCAACCCCGCCGGGCCCCAATCCATTTAGATGCAGATAAAAACAATTTGACACCCGAGGCCATCGATCCTAATATATTTCGACCTCCATCGAAACGGATTCCGCCATGTCCGAACAGGATCACGCCACCCGCCTGCTGCAGGCCCTGGCCGACCCCACGCGCCTGCGACTGGTGGCCGCGCTGCTGGAGCAGCCCGCCTGCGTCGAGGAACTGGCCGAGCGCCTGGGCCTGTCGGCGCCGACCATCTCGCACCACCTGGGCAAGCTCGACCAGGCCGGCCTTCTGAACCGGCGGCGCGAGCAGTACTACACCGTGTGCGAGGCGCGCCCCGGCCCGCTGGAGCGAACGCTGCGCGACCTGGTGGCGATGGCCTCGGGCCAGCCCGCGGCCGAGACGCTGCGGCTGGAGCAGTATCGCCAGCGCACGCTCGACACGTTCTTCGCGAACGGGCGGCTACGGCAGCTGCCGGCGCAGCGCAAGAAGCGGCAGGTGGTGCTGGCAGCGATCGCCGCCGACTTCGCTCCCGGGCGCGAGTACGCCGAGGACGAGGTGAACGCGATCATCGGCGCGCGGTACGACGACTACTGCACGGTGCGGCGCGAGCTGGTCGATGACGGCATCCTGCAGCGCGACAAGGCCACGGGCCCGGCGCTGCGCTACCGGCGCGTCGGGGCCGAGGGCATCGCGCCCCTGCCCGCGCCGGGGACTTGCGCCGGCGCAACCATCGTGAAACCCGGAAGGACGACGAGGATGGACAGCAGCAGCCGGGCCGACACGCCCGTGACGCCGAAAACCGACCGCCAGCGCCGCAAGGAGTGGATCGAGCTCTACAAGCAGGCGCGCAGGACGGCGGGCGTTTATGCTATCAGGAACACGACGAACGGCCGGGTGCTGCTGGGCAGCAGCGTGAACCTGCACGGGCCGTTCAACCGGCACCGGACCGAGCTGCGGCTGGGCAGCCACCGCTGCCCCGAACTGCAGGCCGACTGGAACCGGCTGGGCGAGGACGCCTTCGCGTTCGAGATCCTCGAGACGGTGCCGGACGCGTTGACCGGGCTGGAGCGGGACACGTCGCTGGGGCAGCTCGAGAAGAAGTGGATCGCCGCCTACCAGCCGCTGGCCGACCGCTGCTACAATACGAGCGAGAAGATCCGCGTCCGGCAGTTCTGACCGCGCGCGTTCGCCAACCACGGAGGATTGCATGTCATCCCGTCGCTTCATGGCCCTGCTGCTGGTCGCGCTGGCCGCCGCCGCCTTGCCGGCCGGCGCCGCCTTCGACGACGACTTCACCGGCGCCACGCTGCGCGTCGACCTGACGCACACCGGCAACGCGAACGAGGAGATCGTCGCGCTGGACCGCCTGTACCTGGAGCCCGCGTGGGCCGGCGCGCGCACGAAGCTGGTCGATTCGCTGGAGCTGGGCCGCTACCGCGCCCGCCTGCTGGACGCGTCCACCGGCGCGGTGCTGTGGTCGCGCGGGTTCGACTCCTACTTCGGCGAGTGGAAGACGACCGCGCCGGCCGCGGCGGGCATCCGGCGCACGTATCAGGAGTCGGTGCGCTGCCCGTTGCCGCGGCGCTCAGCGGTGCTGGCGCTGGACCAGCGCGGCGCCGACAACAAGCTGGTCGAGGTGTTCCGCGCGAACATCGACCCGTCCGACCCGTGGCTCCGCCGCGACCGACTGGACCAGGACCTGGTCGTGGTCACCGCCCACCGCGGCGGCGAGCCGGCCGCGTGCGTGGACATCGCCATCCTGGGCGAGGGCTACCAGGAGACCGAAGCGGCCCTGTTCGAGGCGGATGTGAAGCACTTCGCCGCCGCGCTGCTGGGCCAGGAGCCCTTCGCGTCGCTGAAGGACCGCGTCAACATCCTCGGTGTGCTCAAGCCGTCGCAGGACAGCGGCTGCGACGAGCCGACCCGCGGCCGCTACGCCAACACGGCGCTCGGCTGCACGTTCAATTCGCTGGGTTCGGAGCGCTACCTGCTGACCGAGGACAACCGCGCCATCCGCGACGTGGCCGGCGCCGTGCCCTACGACGTGCTGTCGATCATGGTCAACACCACCCGCTACGGCGGCGGCGGCATCTACAACCTGTTCAACACATTCTCCGCCCGGAACCAGTGGAGCGACTACGTCTTCGTGCACGAGTTCGGCCACGGCTTCGCCGGCCTGGCCGACGAGTACTACTCGTCCAGCACCGCCTACACCGACTTCTATCCCGAGGGCTTCGAGCCGGTCGAGCGCAACATCACGCGGCTGATCGGCGGCAAGGCGACATGGAAGGCGAAGTGGGCCGACAAGCTGGACCCGTCGCTGGCCGTGCCGACGCCGTGGCGCAAGGCCGAGTTCGACGCGATGGACAACGCCTACCAGGTGCGGCGCACCGAACTGGACGCCCTGGTGGCGAAGCTGATGACGACCGGCGCACCGGCCGCCGAGGTGAACAAGGCGCTGGTCGAGAGCGAGGACCTCTCGCGCTCGCACCAGCAGAAGGTCGACGCCTGGTTCGCGCAGCAGCCCGAGAACGGCAAGGTCGGCGTGTTCGAGGGCGCCGGTTACTGCTCGACCGGCGTCTACCGCTCGCAGCTCGACTGCATCATGTTCAGCAAGGGCCTGAAGGACTTCTGCGCGGCCTGCGGGGCCGGTGTGCGGGAAGTCATCGCGGCCACCACCGACGACATCGGCAAGTAAGGGGATGACGACCATGCACTACCGGAAACTCCACGTCCTGCTCGGCAGCCTGGCGATCGCACTGGCGGCCGCCGGCTGCAACGCGCAGCCCGCCGGGAACGCAGCGAAGAACGCCACGCCGGCGCCGGCCGCGACCGCCGCCGCTCCCGAAGTGTCGGGAAAGCTGGAAGGCGGCCTGCGCATCGTCACGCTGGACCCGGCGGCCCCCGCGCCGGTCGTCCGCGTGTACCGCGGCGACTACGTGCAGGTGGCGATGGCCGACGGCGCGCCGTTCACCGTGACCATCGACTCGCTCAAGCTGTCGTGGACGTGGCCCGTGCCCGAGGGCGGCAAGCCGTACCTGAAGATGACCGAGTCGGGGCGCTTCCCGTTCCAGGCCGGCTCGCTGACGGGCACGCTCGAGGTGATCGACTTCCAGGCGGCCGCCTATCGCGAGGTGGCGGCGGCCGAGGCGGCGCAGATCATCGCCAACCTGAAGCCGTTCGTGCTGGACGTGCGCACGCCGGGCGAGTTCGCCGAGGGGCACATCGAGGGCGCCACGCTGCTGCCCATCCAGGAGATGCAGCAGCGCCTGGGCGAACTGGCGTCGCGCAAGCATGATCCCGTGTTCGTCTATTGCCACTCGGGCAACCGCAGCACGGTCGCCGCGAAACTGATGGTCGACGCCGGCTTCGACCAGGTGATCAACCTGCGCAAGGGCATCAACGACTGGAAGTCGGCGGGGCTGCCGCTGGTCCGCTGACCCTTCACGCGCCGCGCAAACGACAAGGGCCGGGCTCCCGCGGGAGACCGGCCCTTTCGCGTCACGATCGCCGTCGCGCCTAGCCGTTCGGCCCGCCGTGGCACTGGTAGCACGACACCGCCGCCCAGCCCCCGCGATAGTCGGCGCCATGGCAGACGCTGCACGACGACGTGCCGTGGGATTCGGCATAGGAACCGTGGACCGAGCTGCTGCGCCACCCGGCGGGATGGCCGCCACGCCCGTTGTGGCAGGCGTAGCACGAGACGTGCGCCGTGCCGCCGGCGTAGTCGCTGCCGTGGCAGACGGCGCAGGCCGCCGCGCCGCTCGGCTTGACGGGCGCGCCGTGCACGGCGCCGGCCTCCCAGCCGCTCGCGTGGTGCGTGGCCGGGGCGGCGTGGCACTGGTCGCACGACGGCGCCGTTCCCTTGCCCAGCAGGTTGTAGCCGTGGCAGCCCATGCAGTTGCCGAAGCCGCCCTGCGACGCCGCCGTGCCGTGGAAATCGGTCGCGAGCGGGTCGCTCCACGTCGTCGGGTGGATGCCGTCACCGGGCGTCGTGGTCACGGTCTCGCCGCAGCCGGCCAGCAGGACCAGGCCCAGGACAATGGCGGCGCAGGCCACCCATCGCGCGCGCTCGGCGCTCTTCAGGCGGTGAATCATGGGCGAGTCCTCTCCCTGGTGTTGCCGTCCGGTTGCGCTCGAGACTACGGGTTCGGTCCATCATGGCAGCGGTAGCACGACACGGCCGACCAGCCGCCGCGGTAGTCGGTGCCGTGGCAGGTGCGGCACGATGCCGTGCCGAACTGGTCGGCGTAATTGCCGTGCTGCGACGAGAAGGCCCAGGTCACGACGTGGCCACCGACGCCGTGGTGGCAGTCGTTGCACGACACGCCGGAGGTGCCGCCGAGATAGTCGTTGCCGTGGCAGCGCCGGCACGAGACGGGCGTGTTGACGGCGACGAAGGCGCCGTGCCGGGACTTCGCGTCCCAGCCGACCGGGTGGCCGCTGGGGCCGTTGTGGCACGACCAGCAGGACACAGTGGACCAGCCGCCGAGGTAGTCGGCGCCGTGGCAGGCGGCGCAGTCGGTGACGCCGGCGCCCACGGCCGCGCTGCCGTGCGCCGATTCCTGCGCCCAGCCGGACGGATGGCCGCCCGGGCCGTCGTGGCACTCGAAGCACGAGGCGCCGTAGGGGCCGCCGGTCAGGTCGGCGCCGTGGCAGGCCGCGCAGGAGGACGAACCGGTGGTGCGCACTTCGGCGCCGTGCGAGGTCTCGGCCGACCAGCCGACCGGATGGCCGCCGGGGCCATCGTGGCACGACCAGCACGACACGTTCGACCAACCGCCGCGGCTGTCGGCGCCGTGACAATCGGCGCATGCCGCCAAGCCAGCGCCGGCCGCGGCGGCGCCGTGGCGTGAGGCCTCGGGCCAGCTCGGCCTGTGCCCGCCCGGGCCATCGTGACAGAGGTAGCAGGAGACACCCACCTGGCCGCCCCGAAGATCACTGCCGTGGCAGGTGACACACATCGAGGTGCCGCCGGCGCGCACGTCGGCGCCGTGCTGCTCGACCGCGCCATAACCCTCGGGATGGCGCCCGGTCGGCCCGGGATGGCAGGTGTAGCACGAGACGCCGGACCAGCCGCCGCGGTGATCTTCGCCATGGCAATAGGCGCAACCGGCCGCGGCGTCGGCCACGGCGGTCAATCCGTGCTGCGCCGGCGCGACCCAACCGACCGGGTGGCCGCCCGGGCCTTCATGACACTTGTAGCAGGAGATGCCCGACGCGCCGCCGCGATAGTCGGCGCCATGGCAGCCGGCGCAGGCCGCGCCTTCGGACAGGATGGCGGCGCCGTGAAGCTCGGGCAGGCCCCAGTCGGCAGGATGGGCCGGCGTCACGTCGGCGTGGCACTCGAGGCAGGACACCCCCGACCAACCGCCGCGCTGGTCGCTGCCGTGGCACACAGCGCAGTTCGCCGTGGGCGATGCCGCAGGGCCTCCGTGCGCGGCGCCCTCGGCCCAGCCCTCGGGGTGCCCGCCGGCGCCGGCATGGCACCCGCGACACCCGGGTACCCGGCCGCCCCCGGCCAGCGTGGCGCCGTGGCAATCGCGGCACTCCCCGACGCCAGTGCGCGTGACGTACGATCCGTGGGACGCGTTCGTGCCGGACGAGAGCCAATTCGCATCGTGGGTCGCGGGGACCGAGGCAGCGCCGTCGTTCCCGTCGCTGTTCAGGCACCCGGCCAGCGCGACAAGGACCAGAAAAGCGGCGGAACACAGGCAGGCCGAGAGAACGCGTCCACGATGAGCAGCCATGGCGAGTCTCCTTCCAAAGCATCGAAGGCGGCAGGTCACGGCGGCGCTCAGTGGGGCCGCCAGAATCAAGGCGGGGAACGATAACACGCGGAGACGCAATGTTCATATAAGATGATTTTTGTATGCTTTGAACGATCGTGGGTATCAATTTCAGCCGCGTTCACACCCGACCTTCGTTGATCTTCTGGCCAGCCTTGCTATTCTGGCCATCCCGTTACTGGTTTATCAAGTGTGCGCAGCCGGCATTCCACCGGCGAAGCTGCCGTGGTTTCATCAGGGAGGTCGCCGTCATGGCGTTCCGCGATCAGGATGCTCTCGACTATCACAGCCAGGGCCGTCCGGGCAAGACCGAGGTCGTTGCCACCAAGCCGTGCCTGACCGCACGCGACCTGTCGCTGGCCTACTCGCCGGGCGTGGCCGTGCCATGCCTCGAGATCGAGAAGAACCCGGCCGACGCCTACAAGTACACCAACAAGGGCAACCTGGTCGCCGTGTTCTCGAACGGCACCGCGGTGCTGGGCCTGGGCGACATCGGCGCGCTGGCCGGCAAGCCGGTGATGGAAGGCAAGGGTGTCCTGTTCAAGCGCTTCGGCCATGTCGACGTGTTCGACATCGAAGTGGACTCGCACGACCCCGAAGACATCATCAAGTGCTGCAAGATGCTCGAGCCGACGTTCGGCGGCATCAACCTGGAAGACATCAAGGCCCCCGAGTGCTTCTACATCGAAGAGCGCCTGCGGGCCGAGATGAAGATCCCGGTCTTCCACGACGACCAGCACGGCACGGCCATCATCTCCGGCGCCGGCCTGATCAACGCCGCGCACATCCAGGGCAAGAAGCTGAAGGACCTGAAAGTCGTCGTCTCGGGCGCCGGCGCGTCGGCCATCGCCTGCGCGAAGTTCGCCGAGCTGCTGGGCGTGCCCCTGGCGAACATCTCCCTCGTGGACAGCAAGGGCGTCTGCTACAAGGGCCGCACCGAGGGCATGAACAAGTACAAGGAGCACTTCGCCCACGAGACGAAGAACCGCACGCTGGCCGACGCCATGAAGGGCGCGGACGTGTTCTACGGCTGCTCGGTCAAGGGCCTGGTCAGCCAGGACATGGTGCGTTCGATGAATGCCAAGCCCATCGTCTTCGCGATGGCCAACCCCGACCCGGAAATCCCGTACCCGGACGCGATGGCCGCGCGCGACGACCTGATCATGGCCACCGGCCGTTCGGACTACCCGAACCAGGTCAACAACGTGCTGGGCTTCCCGTTCATCTTCCGCGGCGCGCTGGACGTTCGCGCCAGCGCCATCACCGAGGAAATGAAGCTGGCGGCGGCCCACGCGCTGGCCGAGCTGGCCCGCGAGCCGGTGCCCACCTACGTGTCGGCGGCCTACGGCGGCCAGACGTTCGAGTTCGGCCCCGAGTACATCATCCCGAAGCCGTTCGATTCGCGCGTGCTGTCGCGCGTCGCGTTCGCCGTCGCCAAGTCGGCGTGCGACTGCGGCGTGGCCGGCGTGCCCATCACCGACTGGGATGCGTACCGCGAGAAGCTCGAGAGCATGACCAACCGCTCGCTGCTGGTGATGCACAACATCCGCGCCGCCGCGAAGCGCGCGCCCCAGCGCATCATCTTCGCCGACGGCGAGAGCGACCGCGTGCTCGAGGCCTGCCGCGTGGCCACCGGCGAGGGCTTCGCCAAGCCGATCCTGCTGGGCCGCCCCGAGGTCATCAAGGCCCGCGCCGCGACGCTGAACATCGACCTGGCCGAGATGAAGCTGGTCGATTCCTCGTGCGGCGACCGCCACGAGGAACTGGCGCAGATGCTGTTCAAGGCCAAGGCGCGCCACGGCTACGACCTGGACAAGGCGCGCCGCATGGTGCAGCTGCCCATCCACCACGGCGTGATGCTGTTGCGGTCGGGCGAGGCTGACGGCATGGTCTGCGGCGCCGAGCGTTCGTACGTCGAGACGCTGAAGATCGTGCTGGGCCTGGCCGAGCTGAAGCCGGGCGTGTCGCGCGTGGTCGGCATGCACGTGCTGCTGATCGAGGGCCGGGCCTACGTGTTCGCCGACACGACGGTGAACTTCAAGCCCGATGCCCGCCAGCTGGCGGACATCGCCGTGCAGGCCTGCGAAGTGGGCGGCCACTTCAACATCGACCCGAACGTGGCGATGCTGTCGTTCTCGTCGTTCGGCGACAACGACCGCCCCGAGGCGCGCGTCGTCCGCGATGCGGTGACGATCCTGCGCAAGGAGCACCCGACGATGAAGGTCGACGGCGAGATGCGCGCCGACGTGGCCGTGCTGCCGGGGCAGCTCGGCAAGCTGGTGCCGGACAGCCCGCTGACCGAGCCCGCGAACGTGTTCGTGTTCCCCGACCTGCAGAGCGCGAACATCGCGTACAAGCTGGTCGGCCACATGGGCAACCGCGAGGTCATCGGGCCGCTGCTGGTCGGCCTCAAGCAGCCGATCCACATGCTGTCGCTCGAGTCGACGGTCGACGAGGTCGTCAACATGGCGGCGCTGGCCAGCTACGAGGCGGGCCGGAAGTAGCGACGTCGGGGCTGCGGCCCCGCCGGTACGGATGAACAAGGGCGCCGGTCGCGAGACCGGCGCCCTTCTCTTTGCGCGTCAGGCAACACCCGGGCTACATGCCCCAGAGGTTCATCGTGTTGACGTCGCGGCCCATCAGCTTCAGGTAGTAGAAGAGCTGGCTCTTGTGGCTTTCCAGGTGGTGGACCATGCCCAGGAACTGGCGGCCCAGCGGCTGCGGGTGCTGCGGGTCCCACGGCGCGGCGACCATCATCTCGTCCAGCTTGGCCTCGCCCGCTTCCTTGATCATCGCCAGGGTCATCTCGTGGTCCAGCGCGACCAGGCGGCGCGCCTCGGCCACCGAGCTGACGGTCGGCAGCGCCTCGGCGGGGGGCAGCATCGACTCCATCGGGATATCGCCCTTCGCGCCGTCGCCGCCCTCGGCGCAGGCCCCCTCGGGCATCCCCCAGTCGCCGGTCAGGAAGCCCTTGCAGCAGAAGCCGCAGGCGTTGGTCAGGTGCATCAGCAGCTGGCCGGTGGTCATCCAGTTGCGGCCCGAGGCGGGCTTCCAGCCCAGGTCCGCGTCGTCCACCAGCGCCATCAGCGCGTCGGTGGCCTTGTACGTATCGTTGGCCGAAGCCGTCAGCAGCGTGGTCCAATTGAGCGTGTTGTGACTCATGGGCGTTCTCCTTGCGACGGCGGCAGGGCACAGGGCCCCGGCGCCGGGATAATCTGGGGATTCGCCACAACCATAGCACGGGTGATGGCGAAAATACAGCGAAAATTGACGCGCTATTTGCTTGCACGCGAGCGGCTTGCCACCGATCCTAGGCCGGTCTAGCCCCGAAGGGATAACGACTTCCGGCGAAAACGGCTATCATGGCCGTTGGCCCGCCGGCCGATAAGGCGGGGACCGCGCGCCGCGCCTTCACCGCAGGGAGATCGCCTGTTGTTCTTCTGGATCGCCGCATTCTGGCTCAGCCTGCTCGCCCTGGCGTACGTGTACGCGGGGTATCCGTTCATGGCGTGGCTGGTGGGCGGGCTGATGGACCAGAAGGTGACGCCCGACGATAAGGAGCGGCCCGCGACGCAGCGCCCGCGCGTCACGGTCCTGATCGCCGCGTTCAACGAGGCCCGCCACATCGAGGCCACCGTCCGCAACAAGCTGGCCCAGGACTACCCGGCCGACCTGCTGGACGTGATCGTCATCTCGGACGCCTCCGAGGACGGCACCGACACGATCGTGCGCGGCATCAACAGCCCCCGCGTGCGGCTGATCCGGCAGGAACCGCGCGCCGGCAAGACCAGCGCCCTGAACCTGGCGATGCCCGAGGCCACGGGCGACATCATCGTCTTCTCCGATGCGAACTCGCTCTACGCGCCCGACACGGTGGCGAAGCTGGTCACGTTCTTCGCCGACGGCGACGTGGGCTACGTCACCGGCCGCATGGTCTACAAGGCGCCCGACGGCTCGCTGACGGGCGAGGGTTGCTCGCTCTACATGCGCTACGAGAACCAGCTGCGCGCCTGGGAAACGAGGATGGGCTCGGTGGTGGGCGTGGACGGCGGGGTCGATGCGATCAGGCGCTCGCTGTACAAGCCGATGCGCCCGGACCAGCTGCCCGACTTCGTGCAGCCGCTGCGCGTGCGCGAGCAGGGCTATCGCGTGGTCTACCAGCCCGACGCCCTGCTCTATGAAGACGCGCTGGCCGCCACCGGCGACGAGTACCGCATGCGCGTGCGCGTGGCCCTGCGCGCGTTCCACGCCCTGAAGGACATGGCCGTACTGCTGGATCCCGCGCGCTACGGCATCTTTGCCTGGCAGCTGTGGTCGCACAAGGTGCTGCGCTACCTGGCGTTCGTGTTCCAGGTCGCGTGCCTGGTGACCGCCTGGCGGCTGGCCAACGAGCCGGGCGCGCTGTTCTGGCGCGGGGTGATGATCGCGCAGGTCGTGTTCTACGCGGGGGCCGTGTATGGTCATGTCGCCGACCGCGCGCCGCGCCTGGCCGGGCTGGCCACCTACCTGTGCGTGCTGAACCTGGCCAGCGCCCACGCGTTCTGGCAGTTCCTGCGGGGCAAGCGGCAGGTCATCTGGAAGCCGCGCACATGACGGGCCCCGCCGACAGGCGAGCCGGCGTGAAGCGTCGCCTGGCCGCGCCGCGCTGGTGGCGCCTGCAGCGGCACGTGCCGGCGCTGCCCATCCCGCCCATCCTGGCTTCGCGCTGGCTGTGGATGCTGGTGGCGGCGGTCATCGTCGTCATGTTCTTCGTCCACATCCCCGTGGCCGCGCGGCGGCACCCGCTGCTGGCGCCGCTGGGCGACCAGTTCCACGTCGGCATGATGGCCGTGGTGATGCTGCTGGTGTACTGGCGCGGGCCCCTGCGCGGGCGCCTGTGGCTGGCGGTGGCCGCGACGGTCGTCTCCGGCGCGCTGGTCGAACTCGTCCAGCCGTACTTCGGGCGCACCGGACAGGTGAAGGACTTCCTGCTCGACCTGGTGGGCATCGGCGCCACCGTCGGGCTGATCCTGTGGCGCGGGCATCGCCGGCAGAGCGGCCTGGTGCTGATGATCGTCACGCTGCTGAGCATCCCCGCCCAGCTCTACCGCGTGCCGGGCATCGTCGCGGGCGCCTACCGGATGCGGCAGACGTTCCCCCTGATCGCGAATTTCGAGACGGGCCTCGAGCACTGGCTGTGGGACAAGAACTCGAACCCGAACCTGGTGTTCACGATGGTTCCCGACGGGCCCGAGGGCTGGCCGACCACCGTGCTGCGCATCAGCGGCGGCCCGCCCGACCGCTGGCCGGGCATCAAGCTGCGGCGCTTCCCGCACGACTGGTCCGGCTTCCGGACGCTGACGTTCGACGTGCGCGTGCTGTCGTCGGGCACCGACACCATCCCGATGGGGCTGCGCCTGGAAGACTATCCCGGCAAGCGGAGCGAGCTGTACGCCCGCGCGTCGTTCGGGGCCTGGGACACCTGGCATACCGAGCGGATCGAGCTGTCAGGGCTCGCGATGAACGACAAGAGCCGCAACCTGGACACCAGCGACATGGACCTCATCCTGTTCTACCTGCCGCGGCCCCCGCGCACGGTGGTGTACGAGATCGACAACGTGCGGCTGATGAAGTAGCCGCGCGCGCGGCGCAGGGAAAACAAGGCGGCGGCCCCTTCACGGAGCCGCCGCCTTCATCTTGCCCGACACGAAACGGGGACCTAGGCGAAGTGCTTCGCCGCCACGTCCCAGTCGATGGCGTTCCACCACGCCTGCACGTACGCCGCGCGCGCGTTGCGGCGGTCGACGTAGTAGGCGTGCTCCCACACATCGACCGTCAGGACGGGCACGGCGCCCGTGCGCAGCGGCGTCTCGGCGTTGCTCGTGTTGACGATCTCGACGCCGCCGGCCGCGGTCTTGACCAGCCACGTCCAGCCCGAGCCGAAGTTGCCCACGGCGCTGGCGGTGAACTTCTCCTGGAAGGCCGCGAACGAGCCGAAGGCCGCGTCGATGGCCGCCGCCAGCGCGCCGGTCGGCTGGCCGCCCTTGGCGCCCATGCCCAGGAAGTAGAAGGTGTGGTTCCAGACCTGGGCGGCGTTGTTGAAGATGCCGCCGTTCGGGGCCTTGCGCACGATGTCCTCGAGCGAGGCGGTCTCGAACTCGGTGCCCTTGACCAGGTTGTTCAGGTTGGTGATGTAGGTCTGGTGGTGCTTGCCGTAGTGGAAGTCCAGCGTCTCGGCCGAGATGTGCGGCTCCAGGCCGTTGCGCGCGTACGGCAGCTCGGGCAGCTTGTGCTCCATGGTCATCTCCTTGCGTACGATGAAGGGCGCGCCCGGATGGGACGGCCGCCCGCGTGATCAACTCAGTGGCGGCAGGATAACGTCAGCCGCCCGGCGGCGCAACGGTCCGGGGCGGCCGACGGGCTCAGGCGGGCGGCAGCTCGAAAACGCCCATGAACGCCCGCAGCCGCCCTTCCTCGAGGTTCCGGCGCAGGTTGCGCGACATGGTCGCCGCGTCGGGTCCCAGCAGCAGGCCGACGTTCAGGGCGGCGGCCGGGTCACCGGCCTGCGCCAGCGCCTTCTGCGCCGCGACCGACGCATCCAGCCAGGCCACGGTGGCGGCGGTGTGGTCGCGCCAGTGGACGACGCTGAAGCCGGCCGCCTCGATGAGCGCGCGCCACTCGTCCGGCGTCGCCAGCCAGCTGGCCTCCTCGCCCGCGGCCCACGGCACCGGGTAGTGCGGCGCCCCGTTCAGGCCGGCGAACGACTCGAAGCACGCGTACCGGCCGCCGGGGCGCAGGTGCCGGCGCGCGGCGGCGATCCAGCCCTGCTTGTCGGCCACGTTCATCTGCGCGTGCTGGGACCACACCAGATCGAAGCGCGGCCCGGGCAGGTCCAGCGCGGCCACGTCGGCCTGCTCGATGGCGATGTCGGCGGTGCGCGCCTCGCGGGCGCACAGGGCGCGCGCCGTGCGGCAGTACTCGGCGACGACGTCGACGCCCGTCGCGGCGCCGGCGGGCCCCACTTTCCGCCGCAGCCAGCGGGCCGGCCCGCCGATGCCGCAGCCGAGGTCCAGC
>CAIWHK010000068.1 GCA_903912525.1 uncultured bacterium
CAGTCCTCGCGCCTTCGGCGCTGCGGATAGCCCGCCACCTTGTGTCACGCCCACGCCCGCGGGGTACGGTAGGGGACGGGGCGCTAGCGATAGAGGGCGCGGACGGAGCCCAGGGGGAGTTGTTCGGTGGCCACCGTGCTGTGGCAGAGGAACTCGACGGTGAAGGCGCCGGCGTCGAGGGAGGTCGGGGTGTGTCGGCAATCGACGGCCAGGTAGACGGTCAGAGGGTCGGCGCCCGTGTTGGCGACGGCCAGGGTTTCGGGCTGGCCACCGGTCTTCAGGTCGGCGTAGTCCAGGCACGCGGACGCGGCGCCGCAGCCTTCGAACAGCCAGAGGGCCGTGTCGAGCAGTGACGCGCCGGCGCGGGGCGTCGCCTTGACGGTGACCTCGTGCAGGCCGGGCAGGGTGATGGCGTACCACGCTTCGCCGCCGGTGACGATGGTCGGGCTGCAGGCGTCGGAGCGCATGAGGTCGGGGGCCTCGAACAGGCTGCCGTCGAGGGAGAACGCGGCGCCGGCGCACTCGACGGCCGTGGCGCCGCCCGCGTCGCAGACCTGTTGCGGCACGCCGAGCGGGCGCGTCTGCAGCGTCAGCGTGTAGGGGCCGGCCGCGGGAGCGGTGGTGCCGTAGCCGTCGACCACCAGCCAGTACGTGCCGGCCGGCAGTTCCACGAACATCTCGGTGTTGGCGCCGACGATGCACGTGGCGGCGTCGCAGGCGCTGAGCAGGAACAGGTCGAGGTCGACATCGCCCAGGCCCGACAGCCCGGCCCACATCTGCAGGTCGGCGGTCACGTCGAGCTGGTAGATGATCTCGGGACCCCATTCGCTCCACAGCCGGCATTCATAGGTGGTGGCCAGCCAGTCGCCGGTGGTGGTGTCGCCGTTGCGCGTCAGCGAGTCCGCCTCGGCGGCCAGGGCGATGACCTCGGCGCCCGTGCAATCGAGCGCGTCGAGCGCCTGCAGGGGGGCGGGACCGGCCGGGCGGGTGTCGGGGTCGGTGTAGAGGACGCGGGGGGTGGACAGGCCGGCCTGGGCGGTGGCGGCGGCCAGCAGAGCCAGGCACAGCAGAGCGGCGGCGACCGGCAGGCGCAGGCGACGGCGGAGCGCCAAGGACGGGAGGGCAGGGAACCTGATCATGTTGGCGCGCAGTCACTTTCGGTTGGGGAGCGCAGTTCCGGCCAGGGCGAGGCGCCCAGCATCCATGATTGTAGCACGGCGTGGGCCGGGCGGCGACGGCTCACCGCGCTCGCGACCGGAAGGAGTGAGGTGACCCGGGAAAGCCCACCGGAACGCCTCCGGATCCGTCATGTTTAAAAGAATTTAACCTTTCCCGCGCTTTGACGATGAGTACCGCCGAACCTAGTTTTGCCCTACGCCCACTGCGCGTGCCGGTCCGCCGGCCGCCGGTCGATTCAGACTTACCAAGGAGCCGGGTCATGAAAGTCAACTTCGTGGATCTGAGAGCCCAGTACCTGTCGATCAAGCCCGAGATGGACGCGGCGATCGCCGGGATTCTCGAGAGTTGCGCTTTCGTCAACTCGAAGTCGTTCGAGAAGGACTTCGCGGAGTACCTCGGCGTCAAGAACGTCGTCGGCGTGGGCAACGGCACCGACGCGCTGTGCATGGCCATCCACTGCCTGGGCATCGGCGCGGGCGACGAAGTGATCTGCCCGGCGAACACGTTCATCGCGACGGCCGAGGGCATCGGCTGGACCGGCGCCACGCCGGTGTTCGTCGACTGCGACCCCAAGACGTACAACATCGACCCGTCGAAGATCGCCGCGGCCATCACGCCGCGCACGCGCGCCATCGCCGCGGTGCACCTGTACGGCCAGCCGGCCGACATGGACCCGATCATGGCGATCGCCAAGGAGCACGGGCTGCTGCTGATCGAGGACTGCGCGCAGTCGCACGCGGCCACGTACAAGGGCAAGAAGTGCGGCACGTTCGGCGACGTCGCCTGCTTCAGCTTCTACCCCGGCAAGAACCTCGGCGCCTACGGTGACGGCGGCGCGGTGGCGACGAACAACGACGAGCTGGCCACGGCCGTCCGCAAGCTGGGCGACCACGGCTCGAACGTGAAGTACCGGCACGATTTCGAGGGCATCAACAGCCGCCTCGACGGCATCCAGGGCGCGGTGCTGTCGGTCAAGCTGAAGCACCTCGAGAAGTGGTCCGACCGCCGCAACGCGGTCGCCGCCCGCTACAACGCCGGCCTGAAGGACTGCTGCGTGGTCCCGCAGACCATGGACGGCGCGCGCCACGTGTGGCACCTGTACGTCGTCCTGGTGAACAACCGCGACGAGGTCATGAAGCACCTGAACGACAACGGCATCGGCTGCGGCATCCACTACCCGGTGCCCCTGCCGGTCACCCCGGCCTACGCGCACCTGGGCTACGGCGCCGAGCAGTTCCCGGTGTCCTGCGGGATCGCCGACAAGCTGGTCAGTTTGCCGATGCACGCAGATTTGACGGATAGTGAGATTGATTTCGTTATTCAGGAAGTGAAAAAGGTGGCTAAATAGGACCGGTTTCCGTAAAATGATGGACGGACAACGGCGGGAACCGGACTTGGACGGTTCCCGCCGCGCATCCCCCCGGCGGTTTGTTTCAAGGGCTCGGGGGAGCCGTTGAGATTGACAGTCGCCTGAAAAGTCCTACCTTCAAACTGCTCGCCCGCCAGAGCGCGGCCGCAGGGGTCCATCCGGCAAAATTGTTAAAGTAGCAGTAGTTGCGCGCGATACCTGACACGTGAACCCGGGACCGGTGGGTCTCGTTTGTCCACGCTAAAGACGCGCGCGGTGCGCCCTGCCGTCTGCAACGGTCAGGGGCGGCGTCAACAAGCCGGAGACGGGAATGTCCAAGATTTACGAAGCTTACCGCAAGAGGGCGGGAGATGATCCTGACCTGGCCGTCGAGATTGGCCGGATCGGGGGCGTGGCTCTTTATCCCGCACCCGCCGAAGACCAGAGGAACGAGTTCAGCCAGTTGGCGAACCGGTTGCTCGGGTTGCGTCCCGAAGCCCACGGCGCGGTGATTGCCTTCGCCTCGACGGCTTCCGGCGAAGGCGCCAGCTACGTGTCCTACAATACGGCGATGATGATGGCCACCGTGTACCAGCAGAAGGTGCTGTGGATCGACGCCAACTTCCAGTCGCCCCAGAAACACCTCATGCATCAGGACGGGCCAAGTCTGGCTTCGCTGCTGCAGAATCCCGAGCGCGCCGACGACCTCAAGTTGACGTCCAACCCGCTGCTCGTCCCGGGCGGGCTGAACCTGACGGCCGTCCGGGGTCTCTTCGCAGATGTTCGCTGCCATGACCTGTTCCGCCGACTTTCACAACGTTTCGACTTTACGTTCGTTGACCTGCCGTCCGTGCTCAGTAGCACCGACACGGCTCTCATGGCGGCAGCTACCGACGGCCTGACACTGGTGATCGAACAGCGCGGCCTCAAGCGAGAAATCATAACTCACGGCATCGACGCATTGCGCGCGAAGTCCGTGAACGTATTGGGAGCGGTGATCAACCGGCGGTCGTATGACCTGCCCAAGGTGATCTATGACAGACTCTAGTTCCCGGCGCACTCGCGGAGTGTGGTACCCCAAGGGCACCTCTTGTCTGGCCTTCCTGCTCCTGCTGCTCGCCCTGGCCGGCTGCGGTGGAGCGCCGTCATTCGTGCCACGCTCCGAGTTCATCCCGTATTCGCCGGAGCAGAAGGTCGTGCTTGAAGAGCAGGCCACCCGACCGTACCGGATTCAGGAAGACGACATCCTGAAGGTCTATTTCGCATACGAGCGCAACCTGAACCAGGACTTCGTGCACGTGCTGAGCGATGGTACGGTCAGCCTGGTCGGCATTTCCCCGGTCAAGCTTGCCGGGTTGACGATGACCGAGGCTGATTCGGTCCTGACGGTCGCCTACTCGCGCGAGTACCGTGAACCGGCGCTGTCGGTGATGATCCAGGAGACGCGAGGTCGCCGCATTTACGTTCTGGGCGAAGTTCGCGACCCGGGCATGTACATACTGCCCCACGCCGGAATGGACGTCATGAGCGCAATCGCGATGGCCAGTGGCTTCGGCGAGGACGCCTGCAAGAGCGGCACGCTCGTCGTGCGCGTCACCAAGGAAGGCTACCAGTTCCAGGAAGTGAACCTCGACAATTTCGGGACGGCGAAGTTCGCAGCTTCCGCGGTCGTGGCGGTCGAGCCGTTCGATATCATCTACGTTCCGAAGTCCCCCGTGGGCAATTTCGGGTACTTCGCGAAGAATGTGCTGGCGGGCTTGGGCTACGGCACGCGCATTCTCTACGATGTGTACAATATCTCCCACGGCAGCACGACGAGGTACTAGCCATCATGGCGCCAAACGAACTGCAGACGAATCTCCCGGTGGTGGTGCGGCAGCGGGGCCTCGGACCGCGTGACATCGCGTTCGTCCTGTTCCGGCGCCGGTGGATCATCCTGGCCATTGCCGTGCCGATCATCCTGGTCGGCGGCGGCAGCCTGCTCGGGCGTACCGGCACCTATACGGCGGCGGCGCGCGTCTTGGTCGAACTGCAGAACGTGGACCAGCCCCGATGGAACACCAACGGCCGCGCGGTCGACTACGATCGCGAGCTGAGCACGCTGCTGAACATCGGCATGAGCGTGTCGGTCGCGGAGAATGCCGCCGTTGCGCTGGCCGACTCGCTGCCCTTGATCCGCAAGCTGGACCCCAAGCTGTCCCAACTCGAGGCCGGCGCGGACTTCCGCGATTACCTGATGGGCGGTCTCGAAGTCAACGTCGTGGGCGAGTCCAACATACTGGAGTTCAGCCACACAGCGGAGAACCCTCGCGTGGCGTTGATGGCCGTTGACGCGCTGCGTAGTGCATTCATGCAGTACGAAAACTACGGGCGTCGCAACCTGGGTGCGATCGGATACTACGGCGAGCAGGTCAACTCGGTCCGCGCGCGCATCGACTCGCTGCTCGCTGTGCGCGGCGGCATCCTGGGAAGTACGGGTTACGTCTCGCTTGAGGACGAGATGCGGTACCAGACCGGCGCCGCAGCGCAGGCGGAACAGGATCTTCGTAAGGTGCAGGTCGATCGGCAGCAACTTGAGAAGGAATACGCCACCCTGGTGGGGTATCTGGATAAGGATCCGCGGGAGTTTCCGTGCGGACCGGACGAAAGCCGCTCCTCGACGCTGGTCGGCTGGCGCGACCTCGTTGGCAAGCACGAGGATGCCCTGAATTCGATCCTTTCGGTGCACACGGAAGACAGTCTCCCTGCGCGCCAGCAACGGGCGGTTCTCGAGAATTCGCTGATGCGCCTGCGGGAAGAGGAAGTGGCGTACACCGGGAGCGTGCACCTGGCGCTCGAGTCGACGCGGCAGCGCGAGGTGACCCTACTGGCCCAATTGAGTGAGATCAAGCTGGGGAACCGCAATCTTCCCGATGTCTACCAGAGGGTTTCGATGCTGGACAGCGACATCAAGTCGCTTCGCGACCTGCTCGACGACCTGCAGGGCAAGTGGGGCGAAGTGCGGATGAGCGAGATGGCGGATGACCGCGTGAGCCGCGTCGTCGCCCTCACGAATCCGCAGATCATGACGGCCATGGCTGGAAGCAAGACGGTCGTTTACCTCGTCATGGTCGCGGTGTTCGGTATCGCCCTCGGCCTTGTCGGCGCCTTCGTGCAGGAGACGCTCGACCACCGCATCTATGCGCCGCGGGACGTTGAGGACAACCTGAAGTTGCCGGTGTTCGCCAGCGTCTCCCGGAAGGACTGACGTGCCGGCCGTCAAGCGGTCCGTGGCCGGCGCGGGCGGGTTCCGCGCTGCGCCCCCTTGGGTCGCCGCCGGCGCCTACCTGCTGCTTGCCGGCGTTGTCCTGATCGGCAGCAAATTGCTCGTCCAGCGACTGGGCGCCGACCAGTACGCGGCCGTCCTGGTCGGGGTGCTGCTCGGCGTGCTGCTGACGATCGTCTCGTTCCGCTATCTGCCGTTCCCGTATTTCCTGTGGATCCTTTCGGTGTGCGGCTTCCGGTTCCTGTGGTCGGTCAAGTCGCCGCTCCTACCCGATCTTTATCTCGACCGAATGACGATGATCTGGCTTTCGGTCGTATTCCTCATCAAGGTCGTCGCCGAGCGGCGGTCCCTGGTGCGACCGCTGAGGATCGACGTACTCTTGCTCGTTCACGCGATCTATCTGCTGACCCAGGTCATCATCCAGGGCATGGAGTTCTTCAGCGTTTGGACGATGTGTATCCTGATTCCGTACACGGTCTTCTTCATGACGAAGAACATCGTCTCGGGCCGGCAAGTCCGCACGACGCTTTGGATCCTCCTCGTGCTGAGCATCTACTACAATATTACGGCGGTCGCAGAGAAGTATCACCTCGACTTCCTCATCTGGCCCAAGTACATCATCGGCACCGAAGGCGAATTTCGCGGCCGTTCGCAGGGACCCTTCCTGCAGGCGCCGCTGTTCGGCACGGTCATCGGCATGATGCTGCCGATCCACCTTTACTTCATGGCCACCGTGCGGAGCAACACGGCGCGGGCCCTGCTCGTCGTCAGCCTGATCATCGGGCTGGCCGGACTGTATTTCACCTACACGCGCGGATCGTGGCTGGCGGGCATCGCGGCGCTGGGAACCACGGCGATTCTCAATCGCAAGGTCTACATGCGCTTCCTGCTGCCGGCGGTCATCATCGGCGTCATCGTCGCCGTGGGTGTTCTAGGCCTGGCCCAGGACAAGTTCATGAAGGAGCGCGTCGAGAACGAGAACACGATCGGTTCGCGCTTGGCGACCGCCGTCACGGTCTTCCGTGTGTGGCGCGACGCGCCGGTCTTCGGTTGCGGCTTCTTCCAGTACCGCAACGTCCGTGAACGCTACATCGAACCCGTGGAAATCCCGGGGTTGCCGGTCATCCGGTTCGTGCAGTTCCGGCACAATGCGATCCACGACATCTACCTGGGGCCCCTGGCCGAAACAGGCCTCGTGGGCACGGCCATGCAGTTCGGGATTTATGTGTTGATTTGGCGGGCATTTGTCCGAAAGTACCCCCGACGGGGCGAGGAAGATGAAGTCGCGTCTCTCCTGATGCCGGTGCTGGCCGGCATCCTGGTGGGGTATCTGATCGGCGGCCTGGCCTTCGACTACCGTTTCTTCTCGGTGACCGGGACCCTGTTCATGCTCAGTGCCGCCCTCGTTGACGGCTACCGGCGCGACGCGGTCCCCCGGAGCGCCGGTGCGGGCGAGGTGCCTGCCGGTCGGTGATGCGGGTCGTGACGGCGCCGCCCGCTGGGGAGCGGGCAAGGGCGCGGGAAGTGGAACGAGGCAATGTACCTGGAACATTTCAACCTGTCGGTCAGCCCATTCGGGATCTCGCCGCGCCTGGACTTCCTCTACAAGTCCGGCGCGTTCGAGGAGGGCATGGCCCACCTGCTGTATGGCCTGGAGAGCCGTGAGGCGCTGGTGATGATCACTGGCGCCATCGGCACGGGCAAGACCATGGCCATCCAGTCGTTCCTGTCCTGCCTGGGCGACGGCTACATCTCGGCGCTGGTGACCAACACCAATGTGGATGGCCGCGAACTCCTGAAGCTCATCCTGGATGACCTGGGGGCGCCGCTTGACCGCGGCGCGGACAAGTCCGACCTCCTGATCGCGTTCAAGCAGTTCATGATCGAAGCGGGCCGGCAGGGCCAGCGCATTGTCATCATCGTCGACGAGGCCCAGAATCTCACGAGCGGCGTCCTCGAAGAGATCCGTCTGTTGACCAACCTGGGCCAGGGTGAAGACCAGCCGGTCCAGATCATTCTGGTCGGCCAGCCTGAGCTGGCGACGACGGTCGACCGGCCCGACCTGGCGCAGTTGAAGCAGCGCATCCGGGTCCATTGCCGGTTGTCGCCCCTTTCGCGGCGCGAGCTGGAAGAGTATGTCGACCACCGGATGCGGATCGCCGGCGGCGCACCCGGGACGTTCTCGGGCGCGGCGCTCGACCGTATCTATGCGGCGAGCGGCGGCGTGCCGCGTATCGTCAACACGCTGTGCGGCGAGGGGCTGCTGTCGGCCTATGTCGCCGGTCGGCGCAAGGTGGAGGCAAAAGATCTTGACGGCGGGCAGGCTTCCGAAGCGGTTGCCATTTCGCCGGTCGAACGCGGATCGGCGTCGGCGAGCCCCCCGGTCGAGGCGCTGCAACCGGCCATGGCGGCTCGCCGCGCGGAACCGCAGGATGCCGCAGCCGGGACGGGCGAGGCGGCGGTCGATGGGGCGAATAAGGGGCCGAGTGCCAGTCATCGCATCCAGCTGGTGGCTGCGTTCGCGGTGCTGGCGGTCATCGTGGCCCTGGCGGCCACGGGACGGCTCGGGCCGCTGTGGCCGAAGCCCACTCCCGTCGCGTCGCTCTCCGGCGCCATGGATCAACTTCCCGACCAGCCCACAAGTGGGGCGGGCGATGCCGTGACGGCCGCCGTCATCGTCGACTCGACGGTTGCCGCGGCAGCGGACTCGAGCACGGCCCGGCGCGACAGCACCGTCGTGAAGGCAGCACGCCGTGACGGCTCGGCCGTGAGCGCCACTTCGGTTCCGCCCCGTGACGCGTCGGCGCTGCCGGTGGCGCCGCGGCCGGAAGCGGCCGCGGCCGTTGTTCCTGCGGCGGTCACGCCCGCCTCCGTGACGGATACGGTTCCTGAAAGTGGCTCCGTCGAGGCGGGCAGCTTCTTCATCCATGTTCGTTCGTTACGCACCACCGACGCCGCCGCCGAGGTGGCCGAAACGTTCGTGGCGAGCGGCACGCCGGCCTCCGTGCGTGAGCAGATGGTCAACAATGTCCTCTGGTACCGTGTCTACCTGGGACCGTACGAGGTACGCGCCGACGCGGTCCGGATGGCCAACCGCCTGCTCGCCGAGGGCAAGATCACCTACTACCAGGTCACGCGGCTGGATTCCGGCGCAGGCTCGTGACTTCGGGGCCCAAAGTCCTGAGGGTCGCCCAGCTCGTCGAAAGGCTCGACGCGGGTGGCGCCGAGGCGCTGGCTGTCGATATCGCCGGCGCCCTTGCTGGCCGTGGCCACGAGTCGCACCTGGTCGTTGCGAGCGACGCGGGGCCGTTTCGCGCGCGCGTGGCGAAGGATGTGGTGTTCCACTCCCTCGACAGGCCGCGGCGAGACGGCGGGCAGGCCTACCGGATCCTGTATTTCGCCGAGACCTGCCGGCGGCTGGAATCCTGGCTGCGGTCGCAGCGCATTGAGGTGCTGCAGACGCATTTGCCGAAGGCGAATTTCCTCGGCCTGGTCATGGCGTGGCGCGGTGTCTGTCGGGTGTACCCGACGGTGCACAACAACCGGGAGTTCGACTACGGGGACAACGCCGGCGCGGCTAAACGTCGGCTGAGACGGGCCGGGTATCGCCAGATGTTGAGGCGCTGCAGTGCCGTGATCGCCGTGAGCGAACAGGTGAAATCTTCGCTGGCGGCTGAACTGGGTCTGCCGCCCGGTGGCGGGGATGCGATCCGGGTCGTCCGCAATGGTGTCCGCGTGGCGGCGCCGGTAACGGCCGCGGGTCGCGCGGCGGCCCGTGCCCGTTGGGGTATCGCCGATTGCGAGACGCTGATCGTCGGCGTCGGTCGATTGACCCACCAGAAGAACTTCGCCGCTCTGGTCGAGGCACTGGGTCGGCTGGAGCCTGGGCGCGCGGACTGGCGCTGCGTCGTGGCGGGCGACGGCGAACTGAAGGCCGACCTCGCCAGGCGCATCGGCGAAGCGGGCCTGCAGGGAAGGATCCGGTTGCCGGGTCTGGTCGGCGACGTCCCGGAGTTGCTGGCAGCAGCGGACGTCTTCTGCCTGCCGTCGTCATACGAAGGTCTGCCCCTCGTCCTGCTGGAGGCAATGGGCCACGGCCTGCCGGTCGTGGCATTTGCGATCGACGGCGTCACCGACGTCGTGACCGATGGGCACCAGGCCCGGTTGGTGGCGCCGGGTGACGTCGCTGCCCTGTCAGCGGCACTGGGGACGCTGCTGGACGACCCTCCCGGGCGCGGTGCCATCGGCGGTGCGGCGCGGGAACTGGTCCTGTCGCGATACGACTTCGAGAGCGTGGTCTCGAACCTCGAGACGGTCTACCGATCGTAGAACGGCGTTGCCGGGAAAGTGCCCTTCGTGCTCAACCAGTCGATGTACATTTTCATATCCAAGGTCCTGGGCTACGGCATCCGGCTCATCCTGCCGTACTTCCTGGTGCGGGCCCTGAGTGTTGCGGACTTCGGAGCCTATCGCCAGTTCTTCCTGCTGGAGATGTACATCGGCGGGCTGTTCCAGTTCGGACTGAACCAGGCGCTTTACTATTTCATCCCGCGAGACCGGGAGAATGCCGGCGCCTATTTCGTCAACAGCCTGCTGATGAACATCGTCGTCTTCGGCGTGGCGTTTGCGGCGATCGGGCTGACGGTGACCCCGCTGAGTACGTGGCTCAACATCGCGATCCTGCATGACGCGTTCTGGAAACTCGCCGCGTATGTCATCCTTCTCATCCTCGGCATCGCCTGCGACGCCTATCTAACTGCGCGTCAGAACGTGAAGGCGGCGGCGATTTTCGAAGTGACGGCGCAGTCGCTCGTTACGGTCGTCAGCCTCGCTGCGGCATTGCTGACCAAGCGACTTGACGCCATCCTGGTCGGTCTGGTCATTGCGCGGGCGATCCAACTCGTGGCGATGCTTGCCTACATCCACTGGGGCCTCCACGGATTCCGCGCGAGGCGCTACTTCTTTGGGATCCGCGAACAGATCCGCTACGGCTTCCTGCTCGGTGCCGCGGGGACGCTACTGACGCCGTTGACGCGCCTGCATGAATTTTTTGTGAGCCGCTTCTACGGCACAGAGGCCTACGCGATCTATTCCGCGGGGTGTACGGAACTGCCCGTCATTCAAATGTTCACCCAGTCGGTGGCCCTGGTGGCGCTCAGCCAGTTCGCCGTGTTGGAACAGAAGAAGGACTGGGAAGGGATCCGGCAGCTGTGGCGGCGCGTCTTGACGAGCTCGTATGCCGTGGCGCTGCCGTTCGTCATCATCCTGCTGATCGTGTCGAAGCCGTTGATCCTGTTCATGTTCACCGACACCTATGCCGACGCCGTGTCCATCTTCCGCGTCAACACGCTGCTCAAGCTGGGCCTGATCTTCAACTCGACGCTCGTATTGCGGGCCATGAACCGGAATGACGTGAACATCTGGGTCAACGCGGCGTCGCTGGTGATCGCGCCGGTGCTGCTGTTCGCCGGGATGAAGCTCGGCGGCATGGTGGGCATCATCGCCGCGCAGGCGGTGCTGATCGTCGGCAGCCGACTGGTGGGCAACGTCTACATGAACCGGATTCTGCCGATCAACTTGCCATATGTCGTGGGCGTCCGCGACCTCCTCGACTTCTATCGTGAGGCTTGGGACAAGGGACGCGCCATCCTGGCCCGGCGGGGCGCGGGACGTGCAGACTAGCGGCCCTGCCCCAGAGCCCTCTCGTAGACGCCGATCGTGAGCCGGGCGGTGTTCGGGAGGCTGATCGATTCGACGTGTCCTCGGCCATCGGTGGGCCCGTCGAGAAGGAGCGCCTCGCGGAGCCGGGCCGCCACGTCCTGGGGATCCCGCTCGCAAAGGAAGCAGCCGCGGACGCCTGAGATCCGTTCGCGGACATCGCCGCAGTCCACCGACACGACGGGCAGGTTGCTCGCCAGGGCTTCCTTGACCACGCAGGGGGACCCTTCGTGATCGGAAGTCAGGACCAGCGCGTTGCTCGCGTTCATGTACTGGGCGACCTGTTCATGGGTCGCCTTGTAGACCGGAAGGATCTCCACGTTCGGGTCTTCGGCGGCCAGGATCCTGATGGCAGCCTCGGCAATATCGAAGCGCTTGCATCGGTTGTCTGGGTTGGCGACGAACAGGACGTATTTGCGCGCGGGATCGAGGCCCAGAGCCTGACGGGCGTCTGGCCGGGAGCGCGGTTGGAAGAGGTCGAGGTCGACGCCCATGGGGATGACCGTGGCGTCCCAGAGGCGGGAGCGCATACGTTCAGCGACAATGATGCGCTCGCTGACGACGGCTCCTAGCGCCTTGCTCAACAGGACCTTGAATCGCCCGGCACGCGAATACTGACCGGTCGGACCGACTTCGCCGAGAATGTCGCTGCCGTGGTAGGTCAGGACGACCGGGCAGGTGAACTGCAGGCGCGCAGGTAGGCCCGTCAGGCCGTAGTGGGCGTGGACGATGTCGAATTTTCCGGTCTTCAAGCGGGCCCGAAGCGCGCCCCCGGCCTGCACGTAGTTCCGAAGGGAGCTTCCGCCGTCGAACGTGAGGACCTCGACTTCCACCCCGGCGTTTCTCAACGATTCGACCTGTTCCTGAACGAACGTGCCGAAAGCGGGCCTCGCGGGAGTCGGGTACATGGCGGTCAGGACGAGAACACGCAATTCGGGACCCCTCCGGGGGTAGGAAATTGGATGCGGCCACCGCCCGCTCGCGGCCGAACTATCGGCAGGACAGGTGGTTCCGCGGGTGCCGGGAGGCCCGGTCGCGTCGGCCCGGGGGCCGAGGCCAAGGCGGACCATAATCATGATAATATCTTCTCGCAGGGTCATCCAGACCGCATTCCGCTTCGCCGCCTGCGCGACGGAGCCGCCGGGATGCGACGGGTATGCCCGCCGCGAAGCCCCTGATGGCCGATGGCTGCCCCCGGGGTTGATTTTCGCTGTACCAGCAGCCGCGAAACCCGATATACAATTCCGTCGCTTGGGTCCAATGGCGAATGGCCATCGCAGGCGCCGAGTCCACCCCCAGCAGAGGCCCGACCACCCATTGTCGGACGCCCAGGGAAGTGCATGAACCAGTCCACGGCTCGCCGATATGCCAGCGGCATTCGAGAACTCGCGCGCAAGCGTGGAGTCGCAGAAGCATTCAGGTTCTGGTCCGACTACCGGAAGCTCAAGCGTGAGCTTGAACGTAAGTTGGCGCCGATTGCTGCCCGGCACCGCGTCGACTCACCGGGGGTCGCCTACCAGAAATACCTGGAAGTCGACTACTGGCTGTTCGAGAACCTGCGCCGGGTCTTCGCGCTCGGCCTTGACCGGCACCCACGCAAGCTGAAGATCCTGGACATCGGTTGCGGCGCCGCCTACTTCCTGTACGCGTGCCGGTACTACGGCCACGAGGTCGAGGGGCTCGACGTACCGGACAACGAGATGTACAACGAGATCGTCGCCGCGCTCGGGATCAAGCGCTATTCCAAGTACATCACGAAATTCGAGGATCTACCGACAGCGGAGCGCTATGACCTGGTTACAGCGTTCATGATCTGCTTCAACTGCCACAACACGCCCGAAGTCTGGAATATCGAGGAGTGGGAGAGCTTCCTCCTCAGCCTGCACGACCGGAACCTTAACGCCGACGCGGAAGTGGTCCTCTCGTTCAATATCGAGAAGAGCGGCGATCCCATCAACCCGGAACTCCTGTCCTATTTTCTGTCACGCAACGCGACGGTCGACGTGCCCATGATCCATATGAGGATTGACTACCGGTTCAAGTAGCCGGTCCCGTAAGCCGCGCCTGGGCCTCGTCAGCGACCCGCCGGGCCGCGGGGGGCCCGCGCGAGTTCCTCGCGGTAGATATCCTCCACCTTGCGGACAACCGAGCCGATCGAATACTGCGCCTCGGCCCGGGCGCGGGCGGCGTGCCCCAGCTCCCGGGCGCGCGCAGGGTTGCGAAGCAATTCCACGATCGCCCCCGCCAGGGCCGCTGGGTCCAGCGAGGGCACGAGCATGGCCTCGCGGCCGTCGCTCACCGCCTCGGGAATGCCGCCCACCTGGGTTGCCACGATGGGGCAGGCGGCGGCCATGGCCTCCAGGAGCGCCACGGGCAATCCCTCCGACACGCTGCTCATCACCCAGAGGTCCATCGCCTCAAGGAGCAGGTCGATGTCGGTGCGCAGACCGGCCCAGATGACTGCATCGTCGAGTCCCATTTCTGTCGTCCGCGCCGCTAGTTCCTGCCGTAGCGGGCCGTCGCCGATCGCCAGCCAGCGCAGCCCCGGCAGCTCGACGCGCGCCAGTTTCAGGGCTTCCAGCATGTGGACGTAGCCTTTTTCGGGCACTAGGCGGCCGACCGACCCGATGACCGGCGTGTCCGGTGCCAGGCCGAACTCCTGCCGCGCCAGCCGCGAACGATTGGGATCGCGGCAGACGGCCGGGATGGCCACGCCGTTGGGGATCAGGACGATCCGGTCCGGCCGCACGCGCTCCCGCCGCAGGCGAAGTTCTAGGCCATCCTGCGCGACCGCGATGTGGCGTGCGGTCCAGCGCGTCAGCAAGCGATCGAAGGCGATATGCTGGGGTCCCTTCCACAAATCCGGGCCGTGTTCTGTCGTCATCAGTACAGGGACGCCGGCGAGCCGGCCGGCGAGCCGCCCCCAGAGTCCTGCCCAGTACATGTGGGCATGGACAACGACCACATTTTCGCGCCGCAGCCATCGCGCCAACCTTGGGATGCTGACCAGCAGGTGGCGATGCCGGATCCGCATCACATGGACCGGAATGCCGGCGGCTTCGAGTACCGGCGCGAGTTCGCCCCGGTACCCGAGGCAGATGACCGTGTACCGGAAGTCCTTCCTGTCGGCAGCCAGCAGGACGTTGATCAGGGCCCGTTCCGCCCCCCCGGTGTGCAGCGAGCCAATCATGTGGGCGACATGCCGCGGGCCGGTCTCGCGTCCGTTCATGGGCGACTATCTCCGTGATTTAGGGGCTCTCCGGTCATGCCCGTGGACTCCGCGAAGACCCGATCCCAGGCAGCGAGCACGGAATCCAGGGAGTACCGCTCCAGCACACCCGGCGCAGCCTGAGCGAAGCGCGTCCGCAGGTCTCCCGAGTCGATCAGCTGCGCGAGGGCTCCCGCCAGGGCTGTCGGATCCTCTGTCGGTACCAGGAGCCCATCGACTCCTGGCGTGATGATGTCCGCCGGGCCGCTCGGACAGTCCGTCGAGATCACAGGCAGGCCCGCCGCCATCGCCTCTGTGAGCGCGTTGGGGAATCCTTCGCTGCGCGAAGACATGAGAAAGATGCCCGCCTGCCTGAGCCAGGGCCAGGTGTCCGCGACCTGGCCTGCCAGCCGGGCGCGGTCGCCCAGCTTGAGCTCGGCACTCAGGCGCTCCAGGTTGAGGCGTTCCGGCCCTTCACCCAGGATCACCAGGCGCCAATCGGCGTAGGCGGGGCCCAGCAGAGACATCGCGCGCAGGGCGATGTCGAATCCCTTCTGCTTCTGCAGGCGGCCCACGCAGAGGATCGTCCGCTGGTCCACCGCCACCGGGGACATCGGGTCCGCAGAACGCAGTACGGGAGCTTGAACAGGATTCGGGATCACGCGGACCCTGCCGCCCGCCAGGGCGCCGTAGAGCTCCGCGGCTGTTTTCGTCTGGGCCACCAAGAGCTTCGCTTGCGGATAAGTGGCCCGGCGCAGGAACGACCATGCGGGTCCGATGTCGATGACCCTTGGATCCAGACGCTCGGAGATGACGACCGGGCATGGCAGGCCGCGACAGGCAGCGAGCGTCATGATGTTGGTGTAGTTGAGGAAGCTGACGACGACGTCCGGTCGGGCTTCGCGGATTGCCGCCCGGAGGTTCCGGACCGTCGCCATCTGCCTGAACGGGCTCGGCAGGCGCGGGTCGATCGAGCGCAGCCCGACCGCCGGGGACAACGGGTAATGGGGTTCGCGACCGCCATCGTGAGTGGTGAACAGGTCGACCCGCCAGCCACGCGCAACCCAGGCGTTTGCGAGCGTTGTCATGACGCGCTCAGCGCCGCCGGCGTTCAGCGACGAGATGACCAGACTGAGGCGCATCACGACACGCTTTCGTGTCCGGCCGGAATCGTCATGGGCGAGGTCCTCAAGAAGTTGCCGGGTACGGCCGGTACCCAATGGCCGCGACTGCGGCACACAACGCGGGATGGCCCGGCAAACAGACACGATGATGAGCATAACAGATGGGTCACAACCTCGCAACCCTCTTTCCCGAAACATCTTCCGGGAAGTGATGCACGATTGTCGCTGGGGCGGGGCCTGCATTGACACCCCCTCGCCCGCTGCCTATCATGCGGATCCCCTTTGCATTCCGGAGGCCCAAATGAAGATCTGGTTGGACGCCGACAATGGTCCCCATGTCCTGATCATGCGCCCGCTCGTCCGTGAACTGACGGCGCGCGGCCACGAAGTCGTGTTCACGGCGCGTGATCGGACGAAGACCTGCCAGTTGCTCGATCTCTACGGCTTCAACTACCGGACGGTGGGCGGCGAGTACGGCAAGGGCATGAGCGGCAAGGTCAAGGGGACTCTGGGCCGCGCCTGGGACCTGGCGAACGCGATGCGCGGGTCGGGCGCGGCGGTCAGTTTCGGCCACGGTTCGCGCGCGCTGCCCCTGGCGTCGCGGCTGCTCGGCGTGCCGACGGTGACGATGTACGACTACGAGTGGGTCAACGCCCGCCTGTTCAACTGGTGCTGCCGCTCGATCCTGCTCCCGTCCGCGATCACGAAGGCGCGCTGCGCCGAAGCCGGCATCGCCACGGCCAAGGTCGTCAGCTACCCGGGCTACAAGGAAGAGCTCTACCTGGGCGGCGCCGACTTGGACGGATCGGTGGCCGGCGACCTCGGCCTGCGTCCGACGGCCGTCAAGGTGCTCCTGCGCCCGCCAGCGACCACCGCGCACTACCACAATCCCGAGGCCGAGACGATCCTCGACGCCATCCTGTCGCAGTTGGCGACGGTCCGTGACGTGCAGCTGGTCTACCTGCCGCGTACACCCGACCAGCGCGACCTGCCGAAGCGACTGGGCGTCGCCGAGGTCATCATCCCGAGCCGGGTTTACGACGGGCCGAGCCTTGTCGCGGCCATGGACCTGGTCATCAGCGGCGGCGGCACCATGACCCGTGAGGCGGCGATCATGGGAGTGCCGTCGTACAGCTTCTTCCGCGGGCGGGACGGCATGGTGGACGAGGCCCTGGCGAAGGCCGGCCAGCTCGTGCTGCTGACGAAGCCAGAGGAGGCGGCCGAGCGCCTGCGGGTGGTGCGGCGCGAGGGTGACGTGACACGACCGGACCCGGCCGCGCTGGTCTCGTTCATCTGCGACGCGATCGTCGCGGCCGCCGGGCGCTGACCGGCGGTCAGCGGGACGCCAGGAACTCCTCGAGCACCCTGACGATGCGCGGGGCCGTGTGGCCGTCCCAGAGGTCGGGCACGCGCCCCTTCTTCCAGTTCCCGGCCAGGATGGCGGCCGTCTGCGCCGTCAGGCTCTCTACCGTCGCCAGTTCGTTGGTCCCCTCGGTGATCGTGATCGGCCGCTCGGTATTGGGCCGCAGGGTCAGGCAGGGAATGCCGAGCCATGTGGCTTCTTCCTGCAACCCGCCGGAGTCGGTCAGGATGAGCCGCGAGTTGACGACCAGGTTCATGAACTCGTAGTAGCCGAGCGGGTCGGCCAGGATCACCAGGGAGTCCACCAGGCGGCAGCGGGCGTCAAGGTCGTGCTGCCGCATGACCGCCCGAGTGCGGGGGTGGACCGGGAACACCAGGGGCAGGTTCATGCCCACCAGGACGTCGAGGATACGGGCCAGCGTCACGGGGTCGTCGACGTTCGCGGGCCGATGCAATGTGACGACGCCGAACCCCTGCGGTTCGAGGCCGAAGGCCGAACACGTGTCCAGCGCGCGCGCCCGTTCCACCGAGTCCACCAGACTGTCGATCATGATGTTGCCGACCAGCTTGATCCTCGCCGGGTCGACGCCTTCCGCCCGGAGGTTCTCGTCGGCATCCGGGCTGGGGGTGAACAGCAGGTCGGCGATGGCATCGGTCAGCAGGCGGTTGATCTCCTCCGGCATGGTCATGTCGCGGCTGCGCAACCCGGCCTCGACGTGGGCGACGGGGATGTGCAGCTTGGCGGCCGTCACCGAGGTGGCCATGGTCGCGTTGACGTCCCCGACCACGACGACCAGGTCCGGGAGTTCCTGCAGGCACAATTCCTCGAATTTCACCATGACGCCGGCCGTCTGCTGGGCGTGGCTGCCACCGCCAACGCCGAGGTGTACATGCGGCGTCGGCAGGCCGAGCTCCTCGAAGAAGATGCCCGACATGTTCTGGTCGTAATGCTGTCCGGTGTGGATGAGCATGGGCTCGAGCGAGTCGCTGTGCGCGGACATCGCGCGCCACAGGGGCGCGACCTTCATGAAGTTCGGGCGCGCAGCCGCAATCAGGAACACCTTGTGCGACACGAATCGTCCTCTCGCTCGAGTTAGCTGGGGCGCAGGCGCTGGTCACACGCGCAGAATCGCCGCTCGACGGCCGGACGGCAACTGCGGAATTCGCCCCCGGCGGCTTGTCACTCGTCCGGGATGAACCAGACCCGGTCGCTCGCCTGCACCTTGAAGGTGTCCGGCTGGGCATAGGACGTCGGCGTGGCCACGGCCGTGGCGCGCGCCTTGATCCAGTTCGTGTATTCCGAAGCCGTCATGTACCGGCCGCCGGTCGCATCCACGACCTGGAGCATCGCGTCCAGTTCATCCGCGTTGACGCCTTCCCCGTAGCCGGTGGTGCTGGGGCTGGTCTTGAAGTCGTGCCAGTAGATGCACAGGGCGCGGCGGTCCTGCCCGCGGATCTGGAAGATCACCTTGTGGAGGTTCGTTTTGATCGAATCCAGCGATGCCGGCGTGAGGGCCGGGTTGGCTTTCCAGCCGGCGATGTGGGGTATGGAGAGGAATGTCGGCAGGCCTGTCATGTTGCGCGGCCGGTGCGCCATCTGTGTGGGGGCGCCCGTCATCAGCGAGTCGGTCTTGCCCGGCCGCTGGTTAGCGGTCACGTAGTAGCCGTCGCGCGAGTAGGTGGACGACATGGCGGCCGTCCGCACGGCCGTGTAGCCGGTCTTCTGGAGGGCCAGAAGGGCTTCCGGCGAATAGGAATTGGTCGGCAGCGCAAACGACTTGCCGAACGTCGGGTCGCCGCGCAGGTCGCCGACGATCGAATCGGCCATATTGTACATCCAATTGGGATTGACATCGAACATCAGCGAATCCCAGGCTGCAGAATTGGTGTCGGCCATGGTCATCGATCGCGACCAATGTGTGAGCCCGCCGTCGAGCATGTGGTACCGGCTGTGATTCCCCACTTCCATGCCGCGGGTGTGGAAGCCGACCAGTTGCCGTGCTGTTGACTGCCCGTATCGCAGGCCCACCTGCATCTTCGCCATGTAGATCGTGTACTTGCCGCCGTGCGCGAGGAAGGTGTTCGTGTAGGCGTTGTTGGCCGCATAGATGCCGTCGTCGGTGGTTGCGACGAAGGCCCAGTCCGACGTCTCGAAAGGCTTGACGTAGGGGCTGGGGCGATACTTAACCACCACGTAGGGAGTGCGTCCCACAGCCGAACTGTAATCGTCCCAGGCGTAATGCGGCAAGTTGCCGATTCCATTGCTCCGATCGGCGTAGCACAGGATGACCCCATTGTTGACGCCGCCGCTCACGACCGATTGGACGCAATTGGTCAGCTTGATCGGAATGTTGGTCAGCCGCGGGATGGGCGTCCCGTTGCTGGGCGCCGTTGTACCGGTCCAGTCGCTGATTTCGCCCCAAGCCCAGAGATCCCGGCGGTTGTCCAGCGGGGGCAACCAGGGATGGCTGTCGGAGCCGCCCCAGGCCCCGTTGCTCGTCGACTGCTGGCGGTTCCAGGCGGCGTGGGCAAAGTCGGGGTAGTGGGCACCGATGCCCCTGACCTGGTACCACTGGTTGTCTGCGGCATTGGACATCTGTACAGCGATGATCGTATCGGAATCGGCGAAGTAGGCGTTCGAGATCAGCGACACGTTCATGGTTGCCGACAAGATGGTACAGTCCTCGGGCAGGTAGTCCTGCCAGGGGATATACACCAGTTCGGAACGACGGGCGACATGGGGAAACCGAAGATTCAGATAGCGGAGATTTGCGCGCACCTCGCCGCTGTCGCAATTGAGGCTCGTCGATACACCTGAAGGGTCCCTGAAGCCGTCGGGGTTCTGGTGGTCGATCTCCGTGTAGGCGAACGCCGGCACGTCGAACCCGGTCCCCAGCCGATACACGGCGTCGGCGGTCGCGATTGCGGCCATGAGGTCCTGCACCCGCAAACTGTCGAGGTGCGAAGCGCCCGACGGATAGACGATGTGGTCGGGGTCCTGTGTCGTGAACACCACGGTGCGGGTGTTGTACTGGGCGATACCATCGTCAGCATCCACGCGCAGGCGGCAGGCGCTGGCGGTCAACGTCGGGTAATCCGAACCCGCGTCCCAGGCGATCTGGCGTCCCACGCCGGGCATGACGCCGGGGCCGACATCACCACTCACCGAAAGGCACTGCAGGGGGTAGGTTGCGCCCGCGTTCGTCGAAAGGTACAGGCTGACCGTGGCCGCCAGGCCGTCCATGGTCTGCAGGTCGTACGTGACATCCACGATTTGCGATCCTGGGCGCTTGGCGACGTGAACATTCCGTACGCTGAGCACATTCGCCTGGGCGAATGCACTCGTCGCCAGAATCGCCATCATGGCGACGACGAATCCGACGGATGTCCAACCCCTGGTCTTCAAGCGGTATCCTCCGCGCAAAGGTCATTTCCGCAATGGAGTAAAATCAGCGGGCCAGGACCATCTTCCAGGTTTGGGAGCCCTGTGCGGTCATCAACCGACAGAGGTAGGTCCCCGTGGCAGCGTCGCGTCCTCGATCATCCTGGCCGTCCCATGTCGCCACATATCTGCCCACCGGCTTGTTCCCGGTCTCAAGCACCCGAACCCGTACTCCCCGCACATCGAAAATCGCCACTTCGATCATGCCGGCCTGGGCCAAGTCGAACGCGATGGTGGTCCGGGGGTTGAACGGATTGGGAAAGATCGCAGTGAGACGGGTCACGCTGGGGGGGGCATTAGGGTCGTTTTCCACGGGGGACGCTGTCGCTGTCGCCATGGAAAAGACCTCTGAATATCCACGCACCACGTAGGCGTGGGCTTCCAGTGTGGATAACATGATGAAAACAAACAAGATCAGCGAGCAGAGGCCGTCGTCCCATGCGGTGCGATATGCGACCAAACCCGTCCTTGGCCAGCACCCGCAGGAGCGGGTCAGAGTTACGGTGCTTCCGCAAGCATCGTTCTTCATGCAGGTGTCGCTCCCAGCTTCCGGTGTACCTTTAATTCGAGCAAATCATACCATAAGAATCTGGCATATGTCAATCTAGAGGACGGGTCGCGGTCCGGCAATAGGCCCAGGCGGCTCTGAATGGGAGGTTTGGAGGCGAAGATCTAACAAGTTTCATTAAGGACAGGAAATGTCAATTTTCGCAGGCGCGCACGCCATCGGCCGTGCTTTCCTGCTACCGTTTTGCTGGCTGCCCTGTCTACGGCCGCCGGCGCAACGCGTCCGCCGCAATTTCCGCAGCGCGCCGCGCCCCGGTGTCGGTCAGGTGAACACTGTCGGCGAAATCCTCGGAATCGTGTGGAATGGCCGCTTCGAAATCGACAAGCACCACGCCGGAAGTATCGCAGAAGGCACGTGTGGCTGCCGCGAACGAATCTGCAATTGCGCGGAGCCCGATGGGCGAATACGACGGAAGCCAGAGTGTACGGTCAAGCACGGCGTCCCGCTGTGCCAGGGTGGGCTCGTCGCTTAGCGAGTTGGGATAGGTGCAAACACCCATCTCCACGCCGCGGACTGCAAGCCGGTGCCGGAGTCGGGACAGCAGGTTCACATAGGCAGCCATGGCCTCCGGCGGTGGGACGTCGAGAAGCACCGCCGGACGATTGCCTGTGCGCTGGAGTCGGGCGAGTTTGCGTTCCTTCGTGGCGATGGCAAGCCGGCGTGTCCAGTCCGGCGGCAGTCGCCGGAGGATGCTTCGCTGCGCCTTCGGAAGGAACCGGGATTGCTCGCGAAGTACCGGAGCCCGTGCGACCCGCATGCGTTCGAGCCGGGCGGGATCAGCGAAATGGGCTGAATCAGGCGCGGCACCTGAGATCCCCATTCCGTATATGAAACTGAATGGGCTGATGATGAGCAGCACGCGGTCGGGATCTCCCGGCAGGACATGCTGCTCGAGGTACCAGGGGAGTTCGAACGGCGAAATACCTACGACCGATGCGTTCTCGACGCTGACGCCGTCCGCTGCGAGAAGGCCGTTGAGGACAGCAGGCCACTCGCCGGCCGGCTTTTCGTAGAGGCCGTATGATTCCGAACTGCCGACGCAGATACAGCGGGAGCCGGCGACATTCCGTAGCGTTTCCGGGTAGACGCGGAAGCCGCGCCCGTCGTGCCGCCACTTTTCGTAGCGGACGTTGGGACGATTGCATGTCAGGCCCTGGTCATCCGTCGTGACGAGGTTCTTGGGGCCGTAGTAGGCGACCGGATCGGCGCCGAAGCGGATCCAGTCATCGACGCGAGCGGTCACCTCGAGCGTCACCAGCCCGAGGGCAACTCCGACGGCCAATCGAACCAGCCTGCGCACCGGGATCCTCATTGCCACCACCTAGAACTGTGCATAGACGAAGGACTGCGTGTCCGAACCCAGGATGAGGAATGCGTAGACGCCCACCGCGACAAGGATGGGCTTGGTCCACCACGGCAACCGGGAGCCGCGCAGGAGGATCGCCTCGCCATCGCCGATCACCAGGTCGAGTCCGAAGAGCGCAACACCGTACGGCATGACCTGGCGGGCGAAGCCCGCCCAGTCCGCCAGCGTCGCCATCCCGCCGTGGAATGCCGAAGCAGTCTGGCCGAGGCTGGTTCCGCGGAACAGCAGCCACCCGGCGCTGATCAACGTGAAGGTCAGGCCCGTCTCGGCGACGCGGCGCATCCAACCGCGGAGGCGCATGGTCCTCCGCAGCTTCCTCAGGCTCGGCTGAAGGGCCCGATGGGCCACCAGCAGCAGGCCGATATACAGCCCCCACAGGACGAACATGAATGAGGCCCCGTGCCAGAGGCCGGCGATCAACATGGTGATCAGCAGGTTGGCGTAGGCCCGCATCGGTGAGTGGAAGGCGCCGCCGAGCGGGAGGAAAACGTAGTCACGCAGCCAGGTGGAAAGCGACATGTGCCACCGCTGCCAGAACTCACTCGTGCTGCGGGCCGCGTAGGGCCGCCGGAAATTCATCGTCAGGTCGATCCCCAGGCACGCCGCAGCGCCGCGGGCGATGTCCGTGTACCCCGAGAAGTCGGCGTAGATGTACAGCGCGTACGTGACCGCAGCCATGGCCGCGGCGCCCGTGCTCGTAAAGTCGCCCGTGAAGACACGATCCACCACGGGCGCCAGGCCGTTCGCGATCACAGCCTTCTTGAGCAGGCCCACGAAGAGCAGGTCCGCGCCGCGCGGGATAGAAGCGCGCCACCCGGAGCCGCCGGTTGCGCGGATCTGGTCGAGGAACTGCCTCGGCCGGTCGATCGGGCCGGCCGTGACCGACGGGAAGAAGAGCAGGTAAAGCGCATGTTCCTGCAGGCCCAGGTTTCCGTCGTACTGGCCGCGATAGGTGTCGGCCAGGAGGGCGATCGCCCGCAGGCAGTAGTACGAGAGGCCGAGGGGGACGACCAACTGGAGGACAAGAGGTTCGAAGTGCACGTTGGCCAGGGCGAACAGGGTCGCCGCGCTGTCGACGAAGAACGCGAAATACTTGAAGGTGAAGAGCAGGGCGCACTGGATGACGATGCCGAGCCTGAGCACGGCCAACCGGTGGCTGCCGTCCTGCTTCAGGCGCCGGACCAGCAGGTGATTGATGACCGTGGCGCCGAGGAGGAGCGCCAGAAGCCGCGCGTTCCAGATGGCGTAGAAGGCAAGGCTCGCCCCGAGGAGCAGCCACGAACGCGAGCGCGCCGGCACGACCCAGTATGCGAGGCACACAGCGACGAAGAAGCTGAAGAAGGCAAAGGTCAGCAGGCCCATCGGCGTGTCGTCCTTGGGCGGGTTGCTTTCCGCCGAGAGTATCGGGCGTCCGGTCCCGTGTGCACCGCCGCGGCGCGGCAGGCGGGCAATCGCTTCAAAGGTTTCATCGTGCCCATCGGGACGACCGTCGTCCGGCACGCAGTCTCGCCGGGCGCGGGCGGCTTGCGAAAGCCGCCCTGCATGCCAACGGGCAGCAGGGCGCCGGAAGCGTCGCCAGGCCTCGATGCGCGCAGCCGCGCCTTAAGTATTTGCTTGGCAATAAGTTGGTGGCTCGATCGCCTGCGCCGTGCCGGAAATTGACAACGACTACCATACCATGCGAATCAAGAATTTGTCAAACTGGGGGCGGAAGGAGTACCCTCGTTGATGCGAACTATCGCCAATCCGCGCCCTGGACCCTGCGGAAGTCGACGCCCATCGCGCCCCACTGGGTCGTTCGCCGCCTCAAACACGAGCTCATCGATGCGCGCTGCGTGACCGCGCGCACGTGGGCTTGTGCAGACTAGTTCGCCTGCTTGCAGTGCTTTGGAGACGCCAGATGACCCGGAATGCGACCAGCTACGACCCCAGGACGATGGAACAGCGTCGGGCCCACTACGAAGTCGAAACCGAGCTCGCCGCCCGCCTGCGGAACTCGTCGAGGGAGGAGCGGCGGAACCTGTACACGGCGCTCTACGACGAGTTGTACGAGAAGGTGCCGGACCACCCCCTACTGACCCGGCCTGCGTCCGCCGAGGATACGGAGCGGCAGGTGGCCGCTCAGTTGCGCCTGATCCGGCCGTTTCTTGGCCCCGACACGACTTACCTGGAAATCGGCGCAGGCGACTGTGTGCTCTCGCGACGGGTCTCCCAGATCGTGAAGCATGTCTACGGCGTCGAGATCTCTGACACCGTCGCGGGTCATGCCGACCTTCCCGCGAATTTCCGGTTCGTATTCTCTGACGGCAGCAGCATCCCGGTGCCGCCGAACAGCGTCGATGTCGCCTACAGCAACCAGGTCATGGAGCACCTGCATGTGGACGATGTGGCCGACCAGTTGCGGAACATCCTTGCCGCTCTTGCCCCCGGCGGCATCTACATATGCGTCACTCCCAACCGGCTGAATGGGCCGCATGATGTTTCCCGGTACTTCGACAAGGTGGCGACCGGCTTCCACCTGAAGGAGTATTCCACAGGGGAGTTGGACAAACTGTTCAGGGAAGTCGGGTTCTCGAAGACCACCGCGCATGCCGAGATCAGGGGTGCCGGTTTCGCCATCCCGGTGCCGGTCATTGTGTTTGTTGAGTCAATACTGGACAGGCTGCCGCGATCGCTGAGCAGTGCGCTCGCCGGGATGCCGTTTGTCAGGAAGTTCCTGGGCGTCCAGCTGACGGGAACGAAGTAGCCTCGCTCACCCGCGGGGGCCGGGACACCTGAACGCGCCCCGCAGGCAACATCCGGCCGCTTAACCCGCCTGCCGCACAAGGACGTCCCTGGCCATGCCCTATCGCCTCGCCGCAGTCTCGTTCCTCAATACGCTGCCGCTCATCGAGTGGTTTGCCGTCACTGGCGACCCGCGAGTGACGCTCGAGCGGGCCTTGCCGAGCCGATTGCCGGACATCCTGTTCGGCGGTGGCGCCGATGCCGCCCTGTTGCCGACGGTAGAGATCCTGCGCGGCGGTTGTGGGCTGCTCGGGGCCACCGGAATCGCTGGTCTCGGGGCGGTCGACAGCGTGAAGCTCTTCTACCGGGGTGAGCCGGAGGACATGGGTCGCCTGACGGTCATCGCCGTCGACCGAGGATCCCGGACCTCGGTGGCGCTGCTGCGCATCCTGCTGGCCGAGGTCGTGGGCGTCCGGCCCGAGTTCCACGAAGTCGAGCCGAAACCCGGACAGCCACTCGCGCCAGGTGAAGGCGTCCTGGTGATCGGTGACCGCTGCTTTGAGTTCGACCGCTGGCGTCGCGAGAGTCCGGCCGGTGCGCAGGTTTCGGCGCTGGACCTGGGGCAGGCGTGGCTCGACCTGACCGGTCTACCCTTCGTGTTCGCCGCCTGGGCTGCGGCGCCCGGTTTCCCTGCGGCGGCTGGCCCCGCTCGCGTCGCAGAGCTGTCCGGACTCCTGACCGCGGCCCGCGAATATGGGCTTGCGCACCTGGATCCGCTGGTGGAGCGCGAAGCCGCGGCCGGACGGCTCGGGAGGAACGGGGAGGCGACCGCGGCGGCACTGGACTACTATTTCCGCCACTCGCTGCGCTTCCGGCTCGAGGACTGTGAACTGGCCGGCATGCGTCGCTTCCACGAATTGTGCGTTGTGCACGGACTGGCGCCGTCGTCGCCCGGGCCGTTCGTTCTGTGAGGTCATCTGATCATGGCATTCCCGACTGACCCGTCCGGCCTGGGCCCTATGCCGCCCGAGCGCTTCGCCGAGCTGACCGAACTGAAGGCCGCGCGCGCCGCGACGCCGCCGCCCGTCCTGCTGGAAGTCGACCCGCCCCGCACTCCCACCATCTCCACGCCGTTCGCACGCGAGATCCTGGCCGCCGCGCTCGAGCGCCGCCTGACCGGGGGCGAGGTGCTGGCCCTGTTCGAAGAGGCCTCGCTGAACGACCTGGGTGACGCCGCGCAGCGCCTGCGCCTGAAGCGCACCGACCCCGAAGTGGTGACGTACATCATCGACCGCAACGTCACCTACACGAACCTGTGTTACGCCGACTGCCAGTTCTGCGCCTTCAACCGCCACCAGGGCGACGGCGACGACTACCTGCTGGAGATCGACCAGATCCTCGAGAAGTGCCGCACCGTCGACCAGGCGGGCGGCAACCAGATCCTGCTGCAGGGCGGCCACCACCCCAAGATGCGCCTGCCCTATTACGAGGAGATGCTGCGCGCCATCAAGGCCGCGTGGCCGAACATGTGGATCCACGGCTTCTCGCCCAGCGAGATCCAGCACTTTGCGCGGCTGAACGGGTTGTCGCACCGCGAAGTGCTGTCGCGCCTGAAGGAGGCCGGGCTCGACTCGATCCCCGGCGGCGGCGCCGAGATCCTCAGCGACCGCGTCAGGAAGATCCTGGCGCCGGGCAAGACCATGTCCGCCGAGTGGATCGAGATCATGGAGACCGGCCACGCGGTGGGCCTGCCCTCGACCGTGACGATGATGTTCGCGCACATCGAGACCTATGCCGAGCGCGTCGAACACCTGCTGCGCGCCCGCGCCAGCCAGGACCGCACCGGCGGCTACACGGCGTTCATCCCCTGGACGTTCCAGCCGGCCAACACGCCGCTGCAGAACGACCCGGCGCTGAAGGCCGCCGTCGAGGCGCAGGGCTTCCTGGGCTCGGTCGACTACCTGCGCACGCTCGCCATCTCGCGCATCGCCCTGGACAACTTCCCCAACCTGCAGGCCTCGTGGGTCACGCAGGGCAAGGCCGTCGGCCAGCTGACGCTGTACTACGGGGCCAACGATCTGGGCAGCCTGATGATGGAGGAGAGCGTCGTCTCGAAGGCGGGCACCGTCCATGCCTTGACGCGGGCCGACCTGGACGAGATGATCGTCGGCGCGGGCTTCCGGCCCGTGCTTCGCGACAACGGCTACCGCCACCTGACCTGAGCCTTTGGAGTTCCCGTGCGACTGGCTTCCGAACGCGGCATCGGCTTCCTGGAGAGGCAGGCCTTCCGCGGGTTCCGCCTGCGCAAGCGCGCCTACCAGCTGCTGAAGTTCCGTCCAGGCGTCGACAAGCCCGCGCTGTTCATCGTCGGCTGCCAGCGCAGCGGCACCTCGCTCATCCACCACCTGCTGCGCCTCGATTTCGACACCGTGACGTACGACGAGGAAAGCCCGCTGTCGGCCGCCGACCCGGTCGAGGGCCTGCGCTGGGACCCCCTGCCGCAGGTGGCCGCGCGCTTCCGGGGCGATCGCGCCGGGTTCATCGTCACCAAGCCGCTGGTGGAGTCGCAGAACCTTGACCGCCTGCTCGAGGCGTTCCCCGGCTCGCGCGCGCTGTGGATGTTCCGCGACTATCGCGCCGTGGCTCGCAGCAACGTGGCGTTCTTCCCCGCGGGCACCAGCCACCGCGACCTGGCGCCGATGCTGGCGGGCGACCAGGCGAACTGGCGGTGCGAGCGGCTGGGCGACGAGGCGCGCGCGCTGGTCGCGAGCCTTTACCGGCCTGACCTGGGCGCCCACGACGCCGCGGCGTTGTTCTGGTATGCCCGCAACAGCCTGCTCTTCGAGCGCGGCCTAGCGGCGGATCCGCGCGTGCGCCTGTGCCGCTACGACGAGCTGCTGGCCGAACCTGCCGGCATCATGCGCGGCGTCTATGGCTTCGTGGAGCGGCCCTGGCCCGGCAAGCGTATCGTGGCGGACGTCGAACCGGCGCCGGCGCACGCGCCCCGGCCGCTCGACCTGGAACCGGGCATCGCCCGCGCGTGTAACGACCTGCTGGCGCGCCTCGAGGCTTCCCCCCGCATCGCGCCGCCGGCGGCCGGCTGATCACGCTTTTTCGACCAGAGGGTCCACCTTTTGCGTAGGGCTCACCCGGGGGAATCAACCGGGAGCCCGCGGCCATCGCGGGGCCGACAGCGCCGGAGGATGGATCGTGAACAGGCTGATGACGAACTTCTTGTGCGGCAGCATTTTGGCCCTGGCGCTGACGGCGTGCTCGACGTCGCCTGTTCCCACGGTTCCCGATCCGTCGGTAAGCGATCCCGTTGGGCGCCATAGTCCCTCGTTGCGGATTGCAGTGCTGGACCACCACCTGCTGGGCGATCTGAGCGATCCCGCGGTGATGGCGAAGTACGCCCGCGCGGACATCATCATCACCCAGCCGGACCGGTTCTGGGGCCGTCCCGGGCTTGAGCAGAACATGGCGCTGCTGCGCGCGGCGAACCCGCACGTCAAGATCATCGGCTTCTTCCGCTCGAAGTGCGTGCGCCAGGAGTGGGCCGATTACGACCCGTCCGTGCAGTCGTTCGATCGTGCCCTGTACGAGGCGGCCCGCCCGTATTTCAGTTACACGACGACCGGCGACACGCTGCAGGATTGGCCGGGCGTCGCGCTGTTCGACTTCACGAACCCGGCCGCGCGCCGGGCCATGCTCGACGTCCTTGTGTCGTACCAGCAATCCTCGTCGGCGAAGTTGGACGGCGTGTACTGGGACTACTTCAACCCCGAGTTGTGGATCTCCGAGGATCTCCACACCATGACCGGTGAGCCGGACATCGACGGAGACGGTGTCCCTCATTTCCAGGACACTGACGAGATGGAAGCGTTTCGGGCGGCGCAGGTCGCCCTGGTCCGCGAGATGCGCGGCCGCCTGGGCAACGAGTTCATCCAGATCGCCAACGGCAGCCGCGCCCTGTCCGATTCCACGTTCGCCGGCCTGCTGGACGGCATGAACTACGAGATCTTCCCGCACGTCGGGTTCTCGAGCGCCACGCCGTACCGCGCGGCGCTGGACCCGTCGCGCCCGAACAACCTGTTCGCCGCCAACCGCTGGCTGCGCACGGACAACGGTGGCCCGTGGCAGATCCTCGAGAACGTCTGGGTCCCGTCGATGATGGACCAGAACCAGGTGTGGCAGCCGCTGAACATGGGCGACATGAACCGCGCGATCGCCCTGCTGACAGGCTCGACGGTCATCCACTATGACCTGACCGGCGCGCACCATGCCGGCATTCCCGAGGTCGAGATCAACATCGGGGCGCCCCTGGGCGGCGTCACGGTCAACGGCGACGTCTACACGCGCGAATTCGAGCGCGGCACGGTGATGGTGACGATGGGCTCGGGGACGTACCCGCTGGGCTTCTCGTTCGCCATCACCCAGAAGAACGATGCCGGCGGCGACGATCTCGTCCAGGCGGTCGCGAACAACTACATCTTCCCGTAGGCCCTGGCCGGTCGGGTCGGGGCGGGTTGCCGCCGGGGTGCTGCTGCGGTTATGATCTGGGGGTGATTCCTGCACCCTGGCGACTACACCCTGGCGACTTGTCGGAGGCTCCGTGCGCGCTTTGTCCCGGTTCCTTGCCGCTTGTGGCATCATCCTGGCCGCCGGCGTGGCCCTGGCTGCCGACCCGGTCGTGACCAACGTGCGGATGGCCCAGCGCACCGACGGCAGCGGCCTGGTCGACATCCACTATGACCTGGCCGACGCCGATTCGCCCGTGCTGGCCGTCGCCGTGCAGATGTCGGCCGACGGCGGCGCCCACTGGGACTTTCCCGTCCTGCACATGACCGGCGACCTCGGCTCGAGCGTGGCGCCGGGGGCCGACCGCCACATCACCTGGGATGCGGCGGCGATCCCGCAGTCCTTCAGCGAAGGCCAGTACCGGGTCCGCCTGGCGGCCAGCGACCGCGGCATCCTGCACAAGCCGCACTCGCCGCGCAACGTCGCCATCACCGACTGGAGCTCCGTCAACTGGTCGGATCCCGCCACCTGGGAGCGGTACGCACGCGCCGACATCTTCCTGGCGATGGCTGCGTCGCTCTGGAGCCAGCAGTACGTGAACGAACCGGTCATCGGCCGCATCAAGGCTATCAACCCGGACGTGAAGGTGATCGGCTACATCTCGGCGAAGACGGCGCAGTTGTCGGGCGCGCCCGCCTCGGCCAACGCCTTCTGGCACGAGTGGTACGTGCGCACGCGGCCCTACTGGGTCTACACGACGACCGGCGACACGGCGCAGGACTGGCCCGGCAACGTCGTCCTGAACATCCTGAATCCCGGCTGCCGCAGTGCCATGATCGAGACCGTGATGGAGTTCCAGCAGACGTCGGCGAACCACTTCGACGGCATCCTGTGGGACTACTTCAACAGCGCCCTGTGGGTGTACGACGGGCTGACGAATGTCACCGGCCTGCCCGACATGGACGGCGACGGGATCGGCCACGCCCTGGACGTTGATGAACAGGTCGCCTACCGGAACGCCGAGGTGTCCCTGGTCTCGGCCCTGCGCGATTCGCTTGGCGAAGGCTTCATCCAGATCTTCAACGGCCAGCGCGCCTACAGCGACTCGACCTTCGCCGGCCTGGCCGACGGCCTGATGTACGAGATCTTCCCGACGCTCCAGTTCCCGGCGCCGAACATGAAGACCGCCCTGGACCCCACCTACCCGTTCAACCTGTATGCCGCGCGCGGCTGGCTGCGCGACGCCAACGGCGGGCCCTGGGTCATCATGTCCAACCCCTGGCGCACGCAGTACAACGACCAGAACGGCCAGACGACGTACCTGCTGTCGGGCAACCAGTGGCGCGCGGTGGCGATGCTGATGGACGGCTACGCGTCCTGGAACTCGCACGACGGTTCCACCTTCAGCTACACCTACGGCTGGACCGACAACGACATCAGCATCGGCCAGCCGCTGGGGCCGCCGGTCTACGACGGCAATTTCATCCGTCGCGACTTCCAGTACGGCCGCATCGAGCTGGAGTGGAAGACCGGCAAGTATCCCGACCCGTTCAACTACCGGATCTGGGCTTTGGGTGAGCGCATCGAGGAGCTGGCGGTGCCGCTGCACTTTCCCTAGGCGGCTTGGGCACGTGGCGTCACAGACACGAGGTTGGCGGGGCAGTCCTCACGCCTTCGGCGCTGCGGATAGCCCA
>CAIWHK010000069.1 GCA_903912525.1 uncultured bacterium
CACGACGTTGCCGGCGCCGGCGCCGCGTAGGGCGCGACCGGGGCCGGGCCGTAGGCGGTCGGCTGGTTCCAGGGCGACGGCGCCGGGCCCGGCAGCGGGCCGGCCGGCGTGGCGTGCGACACCACGGAGTCGGCGATCTCGCCGAGGCGACGGTCGAGGTCCTCGAAGTCGGTCCGGTGTGCATCGACGAACTGGATCTGCGCCTCGGCCAGGGAGCGGAAGCGCGCCAGGTAGGTCTCCTTCTCGCGGCGCAGGCCGATGAGCTCGCGACGCAACTCGTCGGTGCGCAGGCGGCACTCCTCCATCACGCCGCGCGCCTTCTGCTCGGCTTCGCGGATGATGAGTTCGCCTTCGCGGGCCGAAGCCTCGCGCGACTCCTGCGTCAGGCGCTCGGCCGTCAGCAGCGTGTCGCGCAGGTTCTTCTCGAGGTGATGGTACTCGCCCAGCTTGTCCTCGAGCTCGAGCGTGCGCTCACGGATCTGCTTGTTGTCCATGAGCACGGCTTCGTATTCGTCAGCCAGCGTGTTCAGGAAGGCGCGCACCTCGTCGCAGTCGAAGCCACGCATCGACCGGGCGAAGTCCTGCTTCCGCACGTCAAGGGGGGTGATCCTCATGTTCGGTCCTCCGGCAGGGTACCGCCGGAAGCCTGGTGACCAGGGCCGGGCGTGTCGCAAACGACACCGCCGGGCGGCAGCAACTGGTCAGGCGCCGGCCTGCATGATCCATCTCATCAGGAGCTGTATCAAGAGCCATGCCAGCAGCGGCGAGAGGTCGAGGCCGGGGATCGGGATCAGCTTGCGCAGGGGCGCCATGACCGGCTCGGTCAGCCGTATCACCCACAGCAGCAATTCGTTACGCGGATTGGGATTGACCCAGCTGAGGATCACCCGGACGGTGATGACCCAGGAGTAGACCCTCAGGACAGCCAGGGCAAGTCGGGCGAGGTCCATGGCATTCCTTCCCACCGGCGCGCCGTCGGCCGCCGTTGGTCAATCGTCGTTCGGGTCGAAGATGGCCCCGCCGATGCGGACGATCGTGGCGCCTTCGAGGATGGCGGCCTCGAAGTCACCGCTCATCCCCATGCTCAGTTCCGGCAGGGGCAACCCCGTCCGCTCCCGTTCGCGCCCGGCCAACTCACGCAGGCCCGCGAAGGCGCGCCGGGCGGTCGCCTCGTCGTCGCCGTACGCGGCCATGCCCATCAGCCCGCGCAGGTCAATGCCCTGCAGGCCCGCGACCGCATCGACCAGTCGCGGCAGGTCGGCCGGCGCCACGCCGTGCTTCTGCTCCTGTCCGGTCAGGTTGACTTCCAGGAGGATCGCCTCGCGACGTCCCAAGCCCGCGGCGCGCTCGGACAGGATGCCGCCCAGTTCGGCCGAGTCGACCCCGTGAAGCAGCGCAAAGCGCCCGGCGGCACGGGCGGCCTTGTTGCGCTGCAGGTGCCCGATGAAATGCCACCGGAGGGTGGCGGGGTCCACGCCGACATCTGCGAGAAGGCCCGCCAGGTCGTCCCGGCGGGCCAGTGCTTCGCTGACGCGGTTTTCCCCGAGGTCCCGCTGACCGGCCGCGCAGGCCTCCACGATCAGGGGCAGCGGCACGTACTTGGTGACGGCCACAAGCCGCACTTCGTCCGCATCGCGTCCGGCGCGCGCGCAAGCCCGGGCGATCCGCTCACGAATCGCTTCGAGCCGACCGGCCACAGGCCGGGATTCCATCACTGCCAGCGCAGCAGCAGCGTCGTCGGGTCCAGTTCCATCCTGACCTGGGCCGGCTCGGTGCTGGCGTGCTCCTTGAGGACCTTCAGGCTGATGCGCCCGTTCTCCGTTGCCAGGTGCAGCACCACGGCCAGGTCCGCGTCGTAGCGGGCGATCTCCGTGGGGATACCGCGCGCATCCAGCTCCTGGGCCTCGCGATGCAGCAGGCCGCTGGTCCACACTTCGGCGTTCCACTGGCGCGCCAGCTTGCGGATGGCGTCCAGTTCCCACTGCTCGGTGCTCTCGAACCGCGGCGTGCCGTCCATGATCACCATGTCCGGCGTGAACCCGGTGGTCTCGGCAAGGAACGTCGCCGAGTTCTCGAGCTTCTCGACGCTGAAGAGCTTGCGGTTGTAGACCAGGATGTGCCGGTTGCGCTCCATCTGCAGCTGGCGCTGCGGCACCTCGTCCATCGCCAGCGACTCGGCCATGGCGTGGAAGATCTGGTCGAAGAAATCGTTCACGTGCTCCACCGACTCCTTGGTGGAGATGTAGAGCACGCGCTTGCCCTGCAGCAGCTTGTCAACAGCCAGGCCGATCATGAAGCCGGTCTTGCCGCCGCCGTTGCGCGACAGCACAACGCCGATGTTGCCGGCACCGAGGCCGCCGCCGATGGCGCGGTCGAACACGCGGACCGGGCTGCGTTCGATCATGGTCTTCTCGGGCATCATCATCCTCACTCGCTGACGGATGTGGCCGCGGCCATCGCCGACCGGCGGCCTGTGCTCTAGTGGCCCTCGGCCCTCTTGTCCTGGAACTTCTTAACCAGCTGCTCGGTGACCTCGGCCGGTGCCGGGGCGTACCGCGCGAACTCCATCGTAAACTCGGCCTTGCCGGCGGTGGCCGAACGCAGCACCGACGCGTAGCCGAACATCTCGGCCAGCGGCACGTTGGCGTCGACGCGGACGAAGCCCTCGTCCTCGGTCGTGCCGACGATCACGCCGCGGCGCTGCATCAGGGTCTTGATCATCTCGCCCTGGTACTCGGTGGGGCCCTCGAGCGAGACCAGCATCAGCGGCTCGAGCGCCACGGGCTTGCCCTGATTGTAGTACTTGCGGACCGCGGCCCGGCAAGCGGTCTGGAAGGCCATGTCGCTGGAGTCGACCGCGTGCGAAGCGCCGTCCCGCAGCGTGACCCGCAGGCCCTGCACCGGCGCCCCGATGAACTGGCCGTGGTCGACCGAGCCGGCGAAGCCCTTCTCGCAGGCGCTGATGTACTCGGACGGGATGTTGCCGCCGATCACCTTGTTGTCGAAGTGGAACTGCCCGTCGTCCGAAGGCTCGAGCGAGCCCTGAATCTTGGCGTACTGGCCCGAGCCGCCCGTCTGCTTCTTGTGCGTGTAGTCGAAATCGACCCGGCAGGTGATGGTCTCGCGGTACTTCACCTGCGGCGCGCCCGAGGTGACCCCGGCGCCGAACTCGCGCTTGATGCGCTCGATGTACACCTCGAGGTGCAGTTCGCCCATGCCGCTGATGATCGTGTCGCCCGTCTCGTCGTCCACGTGGGCGCGGAACGTCGGGTCCTCGCGGGTGAAGCGGTGCAGCGCCTTGCTCAGGGCGTTGGCGGCCTTGTTGTCCGTCGGCACGACGGCCAGGCTGACCACCGGCTCGGGCACATGCATGCTCGACAGCGAGATACGGTCGCCGTGCGTGAACGTGTCGCCGCTGGCACAGTCGATGCCGAACAGGGCGATGATGTCACCGGAGCAGGCCTCGGTGATCTCCTCCATCTGGCTCGCGTGCATGCGACCCAGACGGCCCACCTTGACCTTCTTGCCCGTGCGGCTGTTGAAAATGTCGTCGCTGCGGCGGATGGTGCCCTGGTAGATGCGCACGTAGGTCAGCTGGCCGTAGGGGCCTTCCTCCAGCTTGAACGCGTTGGCGACCAGGCCCAGCTCGGGGCTGTGGCTGAGCACGAACTCGCGCTCCTCGCCCGAGCGCATGACCTCGATGGCCGTGTTGTCGATGTCCGTCGGGGCCGGCAGATAGCGAGTGACCGCGTCCAGCAGCAACTGCACGCCCTTGTTCTTGTAGGCGCTGCCCATGAACACCGGCGTCAGCTTCGTCGACAGCACACCCTTGCGGATGCCCTCGTGGATCATCTCCTCGGTGGCGTTGCCATCGAGCAGCGCCTCCATCAGTTCGTCGCTGAACATGCTGGCGGCGTCGAGCATGACCTCGCGACGCAGCTCGGCCTCGACCAGCAGCGAGGCGGGGATGTCGCCCTCGACGATCTTCTCGCCGTTATCACCCTCGAAGCGGAAGGCCCGCATCTTCACGAGGTCGACCACGCCCTCGAGCTTGTCCTCGAGGCCGATGGGGATCTGCATCATGACCGCGTTGTGCTTGAGCTTCTCGCGCAGCTGTTCGGTGACGCGCGCAGGATTGGCGCCGGAGCGGTCGCACTTGTTGACGAACGCGATGCGCGGCACGCTGTAGCGGCGCATCTGGCGGTCGACCGTGATCGACTGGCTCTGCACGCCGGCCACCGAGCACAGCACCAGGATGGCGCCATCGAGCACCTTCAGGGCGCGCTCCACCTCGATGGTGAAGTCGACGTGGCCCGGCGTGTCGATGATGTTGATCTGATGATCGAGCCATTCGGTGTGCGTCGCGGCGCTCTGGATGGTGATGCCCCGCTCGCGCTCGAGCTCCATCGAGTCCATCGTGGCGCCGACGCCGTCCTTGCCCTTCACTTCGTGGATGGCCCGGATACGGCCCGTATAGAAGAGGATCCGCTCGGTCAGCGTCGTCTTGCCCGAATCGATGTGGGCGCTGATGCCGATGTTCCTGATCCGTCCCAGATCTGCGATCATGCCTGTGCGTCCTTTGCGCGGCGGCTGCCTGCCGCCTGCCCCCCTGGTGGTCACTGGTGCGCCCGGCCGTCCGACTGTGGACCGGCCCTGGCACCCAAAAAAACACGTCCGCGCTGGCCGGGATGCAGGTCAGGCAGACGTGGCTCGCGCGGGAAAGTAGCTCCCGGCGGCCCGAAACGCAAATCCGCCCGATCCCATCCACCTTTTCGGGCCCGCCCCCGGGCCGGCCCTACTTGCCCTTGCCCCCCCGCAGGCCCTTGAGGATCGACTTGACCCCCGCGTCGAGGCCCGACTTCGTCGTATCGGCCCCGGCGGCCGCGGTGTCGGCCGGTTGGCCGGTCAGCCGTCCCAGCACCTTGGCCGCCGCGCCTGTAACCTGTTCGGTGACTTTATCCTGCACCTGCGACTTGACCTGTTCCACCTGCTGTCCGGCCCGGGCCCGGACCCGGCCCTTGGCGGCGTCGGCCATGCCGGCGGTGTCCAATTGCACCAGGGGATCGTCCCAGCGGCCGGTCATCCCGACCGGGACGACCAGCGGCGCGCCCGAGCCGTCGAACAGGGCCGCGGCGACCACCGTGGGCAGCTTGGCCCGCAGCCCCTCGGCCAGGTTCTGCGGCACGGTCAGCTCGACCCCGAGGGCGACATCGCCGGCCAGCGACTGCCAGCCGCCCGCCTTCACGCCGATGCCGGCGGCGATCAACTTGAGGCCGTCGACATGCAGCTTGCCGTCCTCGATACGGAACGGCTGCAGCCACTCGGTCACCGCGACCGATTCCAGTTCGGGGCGGGCCAGCAGCGTGGCCAGCTTCTTCTGCAGCGGGGACCCGGCCAGGCGCGCCTGGCGGATCTCGATCTGTCCGTTGGTCGAAAGCGTGGGCAGGTCCAGGCCGAAGGTGTCGTCGAGCGCGCCCTTGAGCGTGGCCTGGCCGTCGACGAAGCCCGTCACCAGGCCGCCCAGGCGGGCGAACCTGCTCATCGCCACGGCGCGGCGGCTCAGCTCGGCCGCCTGCACGCCGGCCAGCGTCACCTTCAGGTCCATCTTCCCGTGGTCGGGATCGCTCAGGTCGATGATGCCGTCCATGTCGACCTTGCCGCCGTAGAGGGCGCCGCGCACGCCCTTGAGGTCGAGGCGGCCGCGGTCCAGGCGCACGGCGCCCGTGACGTCCTGCAGTTCCTGTCCGCGCGTCAGCACACGCTTGAACACGACGTCGGCGTTGCCGGTGATGAGCGCCAGGCGCGCGAGGCCCTGGTTCTTCGACGCGGCTTCCTTCTTCGCCCCGGGCGGCGCCGCGTACTGGTCGGCGTCGATGAGGCGGCCCTCCACGCGCGCGGCGAGCACGGCCGGCGGCGCTACCTTGGCCTCGGGGACCAGCGCCAGGAAGTTGTCGACGGTGCCGAAGACGGTCAGGTCGGTGGTGCCCTGCTTGTACACCACGCCGTCGGCCTGCATCTGCTGCCCGTGCAGCCGGAACGGGCCGTCGATGCGGTCGATGGCCGGGACCAGGTCCGGGCCCGACATGCGCACGTCGGTCAGGCGCCCGGCGCCCTCGAGCGCCAGCGACGACGGCGGGTTGACCGGGCCGGTGATGGTGACGGCGCCGGTGAAGCGGCCGGTCACCTGCGGCGGGGCCGGCTGGTTCGGAACAGGCGGCTGCAGGGCCATCGCCTCGGCCAGGTCGACGTCGGCGTCGATCTTCAGCGCGACCTCGGGCGTCGTCAGCAGGCGAGACATGGTGCCGGAGACGGCCAGCCGGCTGCGCGGCGTGGCGGCGGCGAAGCGCGCCAGTTCCACGACCTCGTCGTGCGCGCGCAGGTGCAGTTCGATGCCCGACAGAGGGGTCGGCAGCGACGGCGCCGACACGCGGCCATCGGCCAGGTCGAAGGTCACGTCGTAGGCGAACGGCAACGGTTGCCCGACGGCGGCCGGCGGGGCCATGCGGCCCTTGATGGTGCCGGCCAGCGCGACGGTGCCTGACGACTGCACGCCGGCCAGCTGCGGCACCAGGAACGGCGGCAGGAACCCGAGCAGCGAGGCGACCTGCACCGGACCGCCCTTGAAGGCGAGGTCGGCGAGCGGATCGCCGGTCGCGGGCAGGTCGACCGTGCCGCTGAGCGTTACCGGCAGGTCGCCGAGGGACAGTGTCGAGGATCGTACCGAAAGGCGGCGCGCAGACGCCTGCCAGGCCAGGTCTTTCTCGAGCCGGACCTTCAGTCCCTCCCCCAGCGTGCCCTGCGGCGTGTGGAAGCGCAGGGTGTCGAGCGTGGTGGTGCCGGACAGGGCCACGTCGCCGCCGGGGGCCAGCGTCGCCGACAGCTGCTCACCGAGGCCGCCGATTTCCAGCAGGGGAACGCCGTCAGCCCGCAGCACGCGGGCTGCGCCGTCGATGATCGTCAGGCTGCGGATGTTCACGAGCATCGGGACGGCTGCCCGGCCGTTCGCCGGAGGCAGGGTCGCCGTGGGCGCAGCCGGATCGGGCACCTGCAGGACCACGCGCGGCGCGACCACCGTCAGGCTGGTCACTTCCACCTGTCGCCGCAGCAACGGACCGAACGCCAGCGACAACGCCAGGCGGTCGGCCGACAACGACACCAGCGGGCCGGCGCCGCCCGAACCGACCTTCACGTCGCGCAACTCGGCCCGCGGGGAAGGGAACAGCGACGACGACACCGACCCCACCGCGACGGGCCGGCCCAGCGCCTGGCTGAGCTGGCGCACCATGAGGTCGCGCACCAGGTTGCCGGGCGACAGCATCACCACAGCCACGGCCACGACGGCGACCGCCGCCAGCGGCAGCAGGACGCGCTTGCGGAGAAACAGGGATCGACGACTCATCTGCCACCCCACGACTGCCGCGCCCGGCGCTCTCCGCACCGCGGCCTACAGCCCGTACATGTCCTTGATCTCATCCTTGTTCTTGCCGAGGATCCCGTATTTGCGCCCCACCGTTTCGAAGGCCGCCAACCCCCGTTCAAGGTGATCCATCTCGTGCGCGGCCGACAACTGGGTGCGGATCCGGGCCTGCCCCTTGGCCACCACTGGGAAGAAGAACCCGACCGCGTAGATGCCTTCCCCGTACAGGTCACGCGCCACGTCCTGGGCCAGCTTGGCATTGTAGAGCATCACCGGGACGATCGGGCTGTCGCCTTCCTTGATGTCGAGGCCGATCCGCGTCAGGCCCTCGCGCCAGAAGCGCGTGTTCGCCTCGAGCTTGTCCCGTCGCTCGGTGGAGGCCTGGACGAGGTCCATCACCTTCAGGGCGCCCGACACGATCACCGGCGCCACCGTGTTGGAGAACAGGTACGGGCGCGCGCGCTGCCGGCACAATTCGACGATCTCGCGGCGGCCGCTGACGCAGCCGCCGGAAGCGCCGCCCAGCGCCTTGCCGAGCGTCGTCGTGATGATGTCGATCCGACCCAGGACCCCGCAGTGCTCGTGCGTGCCGCGGCCGGTCCGGCCGATGAAGCCGGAAGCATGCGACTCGTCCACGAACACCATCGCGTTGTACTTCTCGGCCAGGTCGACGATGCCGGCGAGCGGCGCCAGGTCGCCGTCCATCGAGAACACGCCATCGGTGATGATCAGCCGGTACCGCTTGTCCTGGTGCTCCTGCAGCTTCTCCTCCAGGTGGGCGAGGCTGCCGTGCTTGTAGGTGTCACGCGCCGCGGAGCACAGCCGCATGCCGTCGACGATCGAGGCGTGCACGAGCCGGTCGGCGATCATCACGTCCTGCTCGTTCAGGATGGCCTCGAAGACGCCGGCATTCGCGTCGAGGCACGACGGGAACAGCAACGTGTCTTCCGTGCCCAGGAACGCCGTCAGGCGCTCCTCGAGTTCGCGGTGGATGTCCTGCGTGCCGCAGATGAAGCGCACGGACGACATGCCGTAGCCGCGCCGATCCAGTCCGGCCCGGGCAGCCGCCACCACTTCCGGGTGGTTCGAAAGCCCCAGGTAGTTGTTGGCGCAGAAGTTGATGACGGTTCGCCCTGCCGCGCCGGCAGGATATTCCACCTCGATGTTCGCCGCATGCGGGCTGCGGATATACCGCTCCTCCTTGAAGAGGCCCGCCTCGCGGATCGCCTCCAGGTCGCGCCCGTAGCTCGCCCGTGCCTCATCGGAATACGCCATGACCAATCCCCCGCGGGCTTACTTGCCCTGTTGCAGCCGCTGAACGAGCGCCGCGATTCTGGTGACGCTGTCGAACGCCTCGGGACTCGCGTCCCGGTCCGGGATGCTGATGGCGTATTTCTTCTCCAGGAACCGCTTGAGCGAGACCATCGAGAACGAATCGACGATCCCGCCGCTGATCAGCTGCGTGTCGGCCGTGATCGTTTCGTCCCCGTCCTCGTCCAGGTACTCGTGCACGACATAGTCGAGGATCGCCTTCTTCAACTCGTCCATTGCGGACCTCCCGATCCGGTTGAATGGCCCGGCACCGCGCCGGAATTCAGGGCAGCGAGGCGCTGTCGCCGCCCCCCTCAAGGATGACACTGGCCACGGCCATGCTCTCGACGTGCGTCAGGGAAACCCAGACGCGCGACACGCCGAGCCCGGCCGCGACGTCTGCCGCGCGCCCGCGGAGCCGCACCTCCGGCTGGCCGCCCGGGGCGTTCACGATCTCGATGTCCAGCCAGAACGAGCCGGTCGCCGGCGAAGCCGACAGCGCCTTGACGACAGCTTCCTTCGCCGCGTACCTCGCGGCCAGGTGGAGCGCCGGAGAACGCTTGCTGCTGCAATAGGCCACCTCGGCCGGGGTGAACACCGAGGCCATGAGACCGGGGTCCGGGCTTGCCAGCCATTCCTGCAGGCGCGCCGCGTCGCAGATGTCGATGCCCGTTCCCAGGATCAAAGCTGCGCTCCCCTCGGCGCGAACGCCGGGCCTAGCCGTGCTGAACGACGCCGCCGATCACGCCGTGTCGGCGACCGACCCGCGCAAAGGCCTCCAGGCACTGGGTAACGTGCGCCTCGGTGTGGGCCGCCGACGCCTGCAGGCGGATGCGGGCCTTCCCCTTCGGCACGACGGGGAATCCGAACCCGACGCAATAGATGCCCTCGCCCAGCAGGTCGCTCGCGATCGCCTGCGACAGCCGCGCATCGTCCTCGTGGCCGCGGAAATGCACCGGGATGATGGCGTGTTCGCCCTCGTCGACGTCGAAACCGAGCTCGCGCAGGCCCGCGCGCAGGCGAGCCTGGTTGCGGGCCAGCCGACGCAAAGGTTCGGGATCCTCGCGCAGGATGCGCAGGACCTCGAGCGCCGCGCCGCAGATCATCATCGGCAGCGAATTGCTGAACAGGTACGGGCGGCTCTTCTGGCGCAGCCAATCGATGATCTCGCGCCGGCCGCTGGTGCAGCCGCCGAGCGCGCCGCCGAGCGCCTTGCCCAGCGTCGTCGTGACGACATCCACGCGACCGATGCAGTCGAAGCGTTCGCACGTGCCGCGGCCGGTGGCCCCCACGAAGCCCGTGGCGTGGCTGTCGTCGACCATCACCAGGGCGCCGTACTTGTCGGCGAGGTCACAGATCTCGGGCAGCTTCACCAGGTCGCCGTCCATCGAGAACACGCCGTCGGTCACGATCATCCGGAACGGCGACGCCTGCGAGGCCTTCAGCTGCTCCTCGAGGCTATTCATGTCGGCGTGCTGGTAGATCAGGCGCTGCGCCTTGGCCAGCCGGACGCCGTCGATGATCGAGGCGTGGTTCAGCTGGTCGGTGATGATCGTGCTGTCCTTGTCCAGCAGCGGCTCGAAGATGCCGCCGTTGGCGTCGAAGCACGCCGCGTACAGGATGGTATCCTCGGTGCCGAGGAACTCGCTCAACTCGCGTTCGAGCTGCTTGTGCAGCGACGTGGTGCCGCAGATGAAGCGCACCGAGCTGAGCCCGTAGCCCCACTCGCTGAGCGTGCGCCGGGCCGCCTCGGTCACCCGCGGGTCCGAGGCCAGGCCCAGGTAGTTGTTCGCGCAGAAGTTCAGGACCTTGCGGCCGCCGACGGTCACCTCGGCGCCCTGCGGCCCTTCCAGCACCCGTTCTTCCTTGTAGAGGCCCTGCGCGCGCAGCGCGTCCAGCTCGCCCCGCAGGACCTCTCCCAGCTTCCCGTACATCCCGTCCCCTTTGCAAAGCGGCTAGCGGTAACGGCGCGCCATGTCCTCGAGCGTCACGTTCGGCACCTTGTCGGCCCAGCCGGCCTGCCCGAAGGCGATCATGCGCTCCTTGACGACCTGCGCCATGGCCTCGCGGGCGGGCTTCATGTAGTCGCGCGGGTCGAACTTCTCGGGCGTCAGCGCAAACACCTGGCGGATCGCGCCGGTGATGGCCAGGCGGTTGTCGGTGTCGACGTTGATCTTGCGCACGCCGTGCTTGATGCCCTTCTGGATCGCCTCGACCGGCACGCCGTAGCTCTCCTTGAGCTTGCCGCCGTACTTGTTGATGATGTCGATCAGCTCGCGCGGCACGCTGCTGCTGCCGTGCATCACCAGGTGCGTGTTCGGCAGGCGGCGGTGGATGTCCTCGATGACGTCCATCTTCAGGACATCGCCGGTCGGCTTGACCGTGAACTTGTAGGCGCCGTGGCTGGTGCCGATGGCGACGGCCAGCGCGTCGCAGCCGGTGTCCGCGACGAAGCGCTCAGCCTCGGCCGGGTCGGTCAGGTGGGCCAGGGCCTCGTCGCCGCTCAGGCCGGCGCCGTGCCCGTCCTCGATGCCGCCGAGGCAGCCGATCTCCGCCTCCACCGTCACGCCCAGCGCGTGGGCGCGCTGCACGACCTGCCGCGTCACGTCCACGTTGTACTCGTAGGTGGCCGGCGTCTTGCCGTCCTCCATGAGCGAACCGTCCATCATCACCGAGGTGAAGCCCTGGTCGATGGCGCTGAAGCACGTGGCCGGGCTGTTGCCGTGGTCCTGGTGCATGGCGATGGGGATCTTCGGGTTCAGCTCGGAGGCGGCCAGCATCAGGTGACGCAGGTAGTTGTCGTTCGTGAAGGCGCGGGCGCCGCGGCTGGCCTGCACGATGACCGGGCTGTTGGTTTCGGTCGCGGCCATCATGATGGCCTGGATCTGTTCCATGCTGTTCACGTTGAAGGCGCCCACGCCGTAGTCGTGTTCGGCGGCGTGGTCGAGCAGGGCACGCATCGGGACCAGTGGCATGATCGTCTCCTCGCGAAGGCGGGAAAAGGGCAGGACCGAACTCACCGCTCCAACCTATAACAAGCGGCGGGACAAGGCAATCGCGAGGCTGGGGGGCGGTTTTCGCGGTTGCGCCACCCCCGCCGCCCGCTATCATGGGGCGGTCCCAACCAGGCGGTTGCCCGTTGTCGAAAAACCCCCGCCCGCTGCTGTGCCTTGTGGCGCTCGCGCTGGCCTGCGGCCTCCCTGCCGCAGCCCGGGCCCAGGCGCCGGTGCGCGTGGCCGTCAGCATCCCTCCGCAGAAGTGGCTGGTCGCGCAGGTGACCGGCCCGGCGGCGCAGGTGTCCATCCTGGTCGAACCGGGCCGTTCGCCCGAGAACTTCGCCCCCACGCCCCGCCAGGTGGCCGACCTGCAGGGGGCCGACGTCTACTTCAGCGCCGGCGTGGCCTTCGAGCTCGGCCTGTTGCCCAGGCTGGAGGCGATGCCCGGCGACCTGCGCGTGGCCGGCCGTCGCCCGGTCTCCGAAAAGCACGGCACCGAGGGCGGCGACGAGGACCCCCACGCCTGGCTGGACCCTCGCGAGGCGGCCGCCTTCGCCGACACCGTCTGCCGTGTGCTCTCGGAGCTGCGCCCGGCGCAGGCGGCTGCGTTCGCGCAGGGGCGCGATGCACTGAAGGCCCAACTGGCCGCGCTCGACACCGAACTGGCCGCGAAGCTGGCCGGCTGCCGCGGGCGCGAGTTCTACGTCTTCCATCCCGCGTACGGACACTTCGCCGCTCGCTACGGATTGCGGCAGGTCGCGGTCGAGGAGCACGGCCACGAACCGGGCGCCCGCCACCTGGCCGAGACCATCGACCGCGCGAAGGCCGCCGGCGCGCGCACCATCCTTGTGCAGCCGCAGTTCCCGCAGCGCTCGGCCGACGCCGTCGCCAAGGCGATCGGCGGCCGCGTGCTCGTGGCCGACCCGCTCGAGCCGGACTACCCGGCCGGGCTCAGGCACCTGGCGGATGTGCTCCAGGAGGCGCTCGGCTGCGCGGACGGGAAGGCGGGTCGATGAATACCGTCACCAACCCGGTGCTGGCCTGCCACAACCTGGACTTCGGATACGATGGGCGCCCTGTGCTCAAGGACGTGAACCTGGCGATCCCCGCCGGCGACTTCGTCAGCGTGGTCGGCCCCAACGGCAGCGGCAAGACAACGCTGCTGAAACTGGCGCTCGGCCTGCTGCACCCGACCGCGGGCGAAGTGACGGTCTTCGGCGAGAAGCCCGAGCGCGCCCGCCACCGCATCGGCTACGTGCCCCAGCACGCGCACCTCGACCCCCTGTTCCCCGTCTCGGCGCTCGACGTGGTGCTGATGGGCCGGCTCGGGCTGGGCGCCCCGCTGGGCCCCTGGCGCGGGCGCGACCGTGACGCGGCGCGCGTGGCGCTGGCCGAAGTCGGGCTGAGCGAGCACGCCGACCGTCATTTCGCGGCGTTGAGCGGCGGGCAGAAGCAGCGCACGCTGATCGCGCGCTCGCTGGCCGGCGAACCCGAGTTGCTGCTGCTGGACGAGCCCACCGCCGGGCTGGACGCCCATGTCGAGGAAGGGTTCTTCCGCCTGCTCGAGGAACTGAACCGCCGGCTCACCATCGTCATGGTCTCGCACGACCTCGGCTTCGTCGCCGGCGTCGTCAAGAGCGTCATCTGCGTCGGCCAGAAGGTGGTCGTGCACCCGACGAGCGCCATCACCGGGCAGGTCATCGCCGACCTCTACGGCGCCGACATGCGCATGATCCGCCACGACCACCGCTGCAGCGAGGAGGGCCACCAGTGCTGACGCCGGCCTTCCTCGGCCCCCTGGCCGCGCACGCATTCCTGCAGTACGCGCTGCTGGGGGGCATCCTGGTCGCGATTCCCTGCGGCCTGGTCGGCAGCTACGTCGTGATCCGCCGCATCAGCTACATCGCGGGCGCCATCTCGCACAGCGTGCTGGCCGGGCTGGGCCTGGTGCAGTACCTGCGCGTCGTGCACGGCGTCACCTGGCTGTCGCCGCTGGGCGGGGCCGCCGTCGCTGCGCTCGTGTCGGCGCTGGTCATCGGCTGGGTCAGCCTGAAGCTGAAGCAGCGCGAGGACACCGTGATCGGCGCCGTGTGGGCCGTCGGCATGGCCGCGGGCATCGTGCTGATCAGCCTGACGCCCGGCTACGCCGCCGACCTGATGAGCTACCTGTTCGGCAACATCCTGATGCTGACCCCGCGCGACCTGATCCTGATCGGCGCGCTGGGCGTCGCCGTCGTCACCGTCGTCACGCTCTTCCACAAGCAGCTGCTGGCCGTCTGCTTCGACGACGAGTTCGCCTCGCTGCGCGGCGTGCGCACCGCGCGCTACCACTTCCTGCTGCTGGGGCTGACGGCCCTGACGGTGGTCGTGCTGGTGTCGGTCGTGGGCATCATCATGGTGATCGCCCTCTTGACCCTGCCGGCCGCCACGGCCAACCACCTGACGCGCCGGCTGTCGCACATGATGATCGTCGCGGCGCTGCTCTGCGCCGGGCTGACCGCGGCCGGGCTGGCCCTGAGCTACGGCCCCGACCTGCCGGCCGGCGCAGTGACCATCCTGCTGACCGGCGCCCTTTACTTCGCCACGGCCCTGATCAAGAAGCGATGACGGCGCCCGCGGGCATCCGGTTCGACCGCAACGAACTGGCCGGCAGTTTCGGCGACCTGGGTACCGACCTGCCGCTGATTGTCGGCATCGTCATGGCCACCGGCCTGGACGCCGGCGGGGTCTTCGCGGTGTTCGGCCTGTTGCAGATCGCCAGCGGGCTGCTGTACCGCCTGCCGATGCCGGTGCAGCCGCTGAAAGCGATGGCCGTCATGGTCATCACGCAGAAGATCGCCGGCAGCGTCCTGCTCGGGGCGGGCCTGGCGATCGGCGCCACCATGCTCGTGCTGACGCTCACGGGCGCGCTGGGCCTGCTCGTGCGCTGGACCCCGCGCTGCGTGGTGCGGGGGATCCAGTTCGGGCTGGGGCTGTCGATGGCGTCCCTCGCGCTGAGGAACTACGTTCCCGCAGGGGGCGCCTCCGGATACGTCCTTGCCGCAGTCGCCCTGATGGTGATGTTCGGCCTCTGGGGCAACCGGCGCCTGCCCCCCGGCCTGCTCGTCATCGCCCTCGGTTGCCTCTATGCGCTGGCCACCGGATTGCACCTGGGGGTCATCCGCGACGGCGTGGGCTTCTCGCTGCCGCAGTTCCACCGTCCCGCGCTCGCGGACATCATGACCGGCTTCGTCGTGTTGGCCCTGCCGCAGATCCCGCTGTCGATCTCGAACTCCGTGATCGCCACCGAGCAGACCGTCAGCGACCTGTTCCCCGCGCGCGCGGTCAAGGCGCGCCGGATCGGGTTCACCTACGCGGCAATGAACCTCTTCGCGCCGCTACTGGGCGGCATACCGGTCTGCCACGGTTGCGGCGGGCTGGCCGGACATTACGCATTCGGCGCCCGCACCGGGGGCTCGGTCGTCCTGTACGGCGCCTACTACCTGATCCTGGGCCTGTTCCTGGGCGGGCCGCTGCACGAAGTGCTGAAGGTGTTTCCCGAGCCGATCCTCGGCGTCGTGCTGCTGTGCGAAGCGCTCACGCTGCTGGGATTCGTGCGCGACCAGGCCGGCAGCCCGCGCGATCTGATGATTGCGCTGCTGGTGGGCGTTGTGGCGTTGGCAGTGCCGCAGGGATTCCTCGTCGGATTGCTGGTCGGGCTCGTGGCCTACTACGGCTTCCGTCGCTTCGGGGCACCCGCGGGAGGCCGCTAGCCGGCCGGCGGCGCTTTTCTGCCGGACGCCGCCTGTCGGCGCGGGCCGGCGCACCATCCTCGATGACAGGCCCTGCCACGCCGAGTAGAATGCGGTCGAACGCGACCAGAACGTCAACACGGAGTCGGCCCATGTACTGGCGGGGCTCGCACGACATCAAGGAATTGCTCGGCCGCGTCCTGCGGGAACGCGCCGCCGAATTCCGCGGCAAGGTCGTCGTCGACGTGCCGGCCGGCAACGGCGTGACCAGCGCGCAATTGAGGGCCTGGGGCGCGGACGTCCGCGCGCTCGACCTGTTCCCGGAGTTCTTCAAGGCGCCCGGGCTGACGTGCGCGAAGGTCGACCTGGCCGATGCGCTGCCGCTGCCGACCGCCAGCGCGGACTGGATCATCTTCCAGGAAGGCATCGAGCACCTGCCCGACCAGGTCAGGGTGCTGCGGGAATGCGCGCGGGTGCTGCGTCCGGACGGCCGCCTGATCCTGACCACCCCCAACACGTCCAACCTGCGCTCGAAGCTGGCGCACTTCCTGTTCGAGGCGGAAACGCTGAAGGTGCTCCCGCCCAATGAAGTGGACTCGGTGTGGGTGACCGCCGACGGCGATTCGAGTGACGGCCAGCCGCGGGTCTACTTCGGGCACCTGTTCTCCATCGGCATCCAGCGCCTGCGCACCCTGGCGAAGGTGGCCGGGCTGGACATCGTCACGGTCCACCCGGCGCGCGTGAACTGGACGTCGTTCGCGCTGTGGTGCCTGCTGGCGCCGTGGATCCACGCCAGGAGTTCGGCGACCTTCCGGCGTTCACTGCGGAAGAACGGCTTTGCGACGCCGCCGCAGGCATACACCGAAACCCTCGCGCTGATGCGCCGGCGGGACATCCTCTGTTCCGGCCATCTCATCGTCGAGTTCCGCAAGTCCGCGACCGCGACGCTGCCCACCGACGCCCGCAGCGCGCAGGACCTGCGCGACGTCATCACCTGACCCAATCACGTGCCACAAAAAAGAACGAACCCGCCTGGTCGCGCAGCGACTCCCGGCAGGTTCGTCCTATCTACTGGTGGAGGCGGCGGGAATCGAACCCGCGTCCGTAACCGGCGCCCCGCCGGCGTCTACATGCTTAGCTCCCTGTTAATTTAACCCGACGACTGGCCAGGGAACGCGCCAATCGCAAGGCTAGCCCCATGTTTAGTCTCGTCCGTCCGCCAGGGACACGCTTCAGGACCAGACACCAGAAAACGGCGCTCCCATTGGGCCAGTCCGGTGACCCCCCGACCCGGGAACGGGCTGCGTTATTTAGGCAGCCAGTGCGAAGTTAGCTTCGTCACTTGTTTTTGTTCCACCGTTTAACGAGATGGATGGGATCTCGGCATGCAGCCAACGGTCCTCCGACCACGTCGAGACCATTTCGCCCCCACGAGTCAGCAACCACCAGAAGGTACCCGCAACCGGGTGACCTTGTTCAACAAGATAGCACGCCCCCTGCGCCCCGCCAGAGCCAACTGGCCCGCGGCGGCCCGCCCCACACCGGGCCGCACCCCTCATTCCCGGGAATCAGGAAGTTCGGTGACCGGAATCTCGGTCGCGAGGAACTCGTCGTAGAGTTCCGCCTCGCGCGACTTCAGCCGGCGGTACGCATCGGCCCGGGCCTGCCCCAGCAGCAGGCGGCGCACAGCCGGCGGCAGCCACGACGCCTTGAGCCGGGCCAGCCGCAGCCGCCAATAGAACGACGAGTCGAGGCGCCATGCCGCGGCCGGGTCCCCCTCCCGCCCGCAGCGGGCCAGCAGCAGGGCCATCAGGAGCGAGTCCCGGCCGGCGGGGGCCGGCTGCGCCAGGCCGGCGTCCGACCACCAGGCAGCATCGGGCCACGGCAAGGGGTGCGGCAGGGGGCGCGGCCGTTCATGGCGCGGCGCGGCGAACTCCACCTCGGCCGGTGATCGCAGGTACGGCGCGCGACGGGTGGTATCGGGGATGGCCGACGGGGCGTCCGCGAACGCGGACGCCCCCACCAGCAGGCTCAGCAGCAACGTCGGCAGCAGGGACCACATGAGGGATGCAACCCTCCCGCAGCTCCCGGGTTCCGCCGCGTCAGTCGACCTTCAGCAGGCGCAGGTACGCCCCCAGGTCGCGGCAGTTCTCGAAGTCCCACGTCGCCTCGATGACCCGGTCCTGCGCGGCCTTGTCCAGCACGGCGCCGGCGTTGGCCCGGAACTTCGCCACGAGCTCGTCGTCGCTGAGCGGGTTGAGCGGGCTGCCCTTGGCGTTGTCCACCGTCTTGGTGAACGTGCGGCCGTCGTTCGTGGTCAGCGTGGCGATGGCGCGCTTGGTGCCGGGGAACATCGCGTCGATCTCCGCATTGGCCACGACCTTGATCTTCGGCAGCAGCGCGCGGATGCGCGGGTCGAACAGCTTCTCCCTCTCGAAGCTGTTCGGGTAGACGCCGCCGTCGGCCGCCACCGCCGCCAGGCAGTACGGCAGGCTGTGGTCGGCGGTCTCCTTGGTCTGCGGGTCGTACTTGCTCGGGTCGCTGAGGATGTCCGCGCCGCGCGTCGTCGTCTGGATGTGGATGCTCGCCAGGTCCTCGGCCTTCAGCCCGTGCTCCTGCATCGCGCCGAGCACCGCCGACATCGGCTGGTGCGTCAGCGCCTCGGTCGGGAACGCCTTGTAGCCGCAGCGGCGGATCATCGGCGGCTGCACGCCCAGCCCCTCGAGCAGGATCTCCGGCTTCAGCTGCACGTTGTGGATGACATGCTGGAAGCCCTCCTTGCCCTCAATGACCTCGACCGGGCCCTCATAGCCCTCGGCCGCCATCTGCGCGGCCAGCACGCCCGCCTGCGTGGCCAGCGGGTCGGCCGTGTTCTTCATGTTCGTCAGGTGCCCGGCCACGACGCCGCCGAGGGTGAAGTGGCTGCTGCCGCTGATGCCGGCGGCGGCAACCAGCTGGTCGACACCCAGGCCGTACATGCGGCCGGCGACGAACGGGCTGACGAACTGCGTCAACGTCGCGTGGTGCCAGCCCACCTCGCGCACGCCGGGGAAGCAGGCCAGGCACCACCGCAATTCCAGTTCATAGGCGATCATGATGCCGACAAGGGCCTCGCGGCCGTCGCGACCGCAGGCCTCGGCCGGAGACAGCGCGCCGAAGATGATGTCCGACGGATGGCTCGGGTCCTGCTCCCAGAAGATGTCGTTGTAGTCCAGGGCGCGGATCAGCAGGCTGTTCATCAGCGACGCGTTCGCCGCGTTCGTCTTCTCGCCGGTGCCGATCAGCGTGGCCTCCGGCGTGCCGCCCTGCCGGCGGATGAAGCGGTACATCGCCCCCATGTCCGGATTGCGGACGGCAGCCAGAGCGCAGCCGACCGAATCGAGCAGGAAGCGCTTGGCTTCCTTGACGTCGGCGGCGGGCAGGTCCTCGTAGCGCAGGTTCACGGTGTACTCGGCCATGCTGCGTGTCAGGCTCGGGCGGGCGTTGCTCATCGGTCCCCTCCGGGAGGCGTTGCGGGTCAGGTTTGTGCCTATGGTCAGGCTTCGTCGGCCAGGGGCAGCCGCGACCAAGCAGATTCGACGACATCGTCGTTCCCGACGATGACCGCATCCAGCAGCCACTCCACCCTGACGCCGGTGTTCTGCAGGTTCATGGCGACCACGGCGCGGTTCCAGCCGCCCAGCCAGGCCTCGAGGTGCGCGCGCTGCTCGCCTGTGCCGTTGAAGGACACCACGAGGTCGATGTCGCTCTCGGGTCCGGCCTTGCCTTCGGCCACGGAGCCACGCAGGTAGACCGCGCTGACGCCGCTGGTGGCGGGGTCCAGGCCGTGCGCCAGTTCCTCGGCGACCAGGCGCCGCCAGCGCGCGTGGCGCAGCGGCGAACCGGCGCCCGTGGTGGCACCGCGCCCCGTGCCCAGCCCGCGCCGGTCGCCCGGCTCCTCGAGCACCGCCACGGCGTGGTCCAGGTCCGCGTTCTGGTAGATCCTCAGCACGCGTCCGTGGGTCGCCGCCGGGACGTCGATGACGCGCACGCAGTCGGCCAGCGCCGCATGGTCGGGCAGCAGCTCGGCCAGCCGGTTCGGCGCACCCAGCAGGAACGACTCCTGGAACACGACGCCCGGGTCGTCCGGGTACAGCGGCAGGTAGCGGATGCCGGCCTCGACCAGGTCCTGGAAGAAGTGCGTGCCGAAGCTGAGGTCCGGCACATAGTCGCCCTTGCGGCGCGCCACCTCGCACAGCATCGCCGTGTTGTTGATGTCGGCATACGTGACCGACACGCCCAGCTTGATGTCGCCGCGGCTGCCCCACCGGCCCGGGCCGATCAGCACGAACGACCGCTTGGGCAGCAGCCCGTTCAGCGCGCCGACCACGCGGCCCACCGAGCGCATCGTCTCGACGTCCGGCAACGCCGCGTAGGCGTCGGGCGCCACGAACACGATATGCGTGATGTCCGGCACCAGTCCGTTCGATACAAAGCGGTTCGCCGTGAACAGCACGTCGTCCGGGCGCGGGTCGTGCGGCAGCACCGACGGCACAGTGTCGCCGGACATCGCCTGGGGACGGCACTGCAGCAGGTAGAAATCCTTGCCGTCGTGCGCGAACTCGATGTCCACCGGCGACTGCAGATACATCTCCAGCATGCGCAGCAGGGCGTGGATGCGGGGCACGAAGTCCGTCCCGTCCAGCAGCCCGCGCATGTCGGCCACGAGGTCGTCGTGCACCGGGTCCATCATCAGGCGCGGCACCCGCACCAGGTTGCCCGAACGCAGCACGGAGAAGATCTGCTCCACCAGCGGGTAGTCGTCGCCGGCCGCCTTCAGGAGGTCCGCCAGCTCGACCGATTCGAACCGCGCCGTCTCCAGGTTGATGACGTCCGCGCGCCGGGGGCTGTAGCGCAGGGTCTCCTGCAGCGAGGCGTGCGCGCGCAGGCCCTTGCGGCCGGGCACCGCCAGCACCGGGTAGTCGTCGGCCACGCGGTCGACGGCGCTCGTGCCAAGCCCGGGAACCAGGCGAATGAGCCCGTCCTCGCGACGGATGCGCGGCGACCAGCGGAATTCGTTCAGGCTGAAGGCCACCCCCGCGAACGCGGGCAGCCACCAGTTACCGACCCGCGTGCCGACCACTTCCTGGATGAGGATGCCCATCTCCTCGACGAATTCCTGCAGGCCCCGCTCGCGGCGGTACTCGATCGGGTCGGGACCCAGGATCGAGGCCCAGACCTCGGCCACGGCGTCCGCCATCGCGGCCAGGAGCTCTTCCCGCGTGCCGGTGTTGGGCAGGAACAGGCTCTTGTACTTGCCGGAGAACGCGGTGCCGAAGCGGTCCTCGAGCAGGCTCGAACTGCGGATGATCAGCGGCACGTCGCCGAAGTAGTCCAGCGAGCGCGACAACCCTTCCACCAGTTCGGGCGGGAACGGGCTGTTCTTGAACAGCTGGACCATGTTCGGGTACTCGCGACGGACCTGGCTGATGTCCTTGAACTTCTGGTCCATCACGTCGTCGAGGTCGTTCAGCCGGATGAAATCCATGATGACGTCCGACACGATGTGCCAGGTGCGCGGCGTCTTGATCTCGCCGACGCCCAGTTCGCGCGCCTCGGGCTGTTCCAGGATCCAGCCGGCCAGCAGCAGGCCGGCAGCCTTGCCGCCCAGCTTGCCGTAACACCCGCGCGTCATGATGATGCGGTCAAGCAGCCCGTGGAAATCGGTGATGCGCGCCACTTCCTTGGCGACGTTGATGTAGTCAAGCTGTTCGCTCAGGAAGCGCTGGATGAGCGAGACCCGCAGGCTCTTGAGCGTGCTCGGCGCCAGGCCGCTGCGGCCGCGCAGCACGTCGTTGTAGCGGCGGATGGCCTCGGCGATCTCGGGCATGCTGCTGCGCGGGTCGCCCACCACCGTGCCGAAGAAGCTGGCCTCGTCCTCCTTGAGCCAGCGCTGCAGGCGCTCGGAGATTTCCTCGTCGGGCAGGTAGCGCGCCGCCAGTTCGAAGGGCGCGCCCGTCATCAGCGCGGATTGTTCGAGCGGCACGCGCGTGCCGGGCATCTTGTCGCCGGCGCCGTGGCCTTCCCGGGGCACAGCAGCGGCCGCGCCGGGGTCCACGTCCACCAGCATCCCCTGCGCCTCGCTCAGGCCGATGGAACAAAGGTGATTGAGCATCTTCCTGGAAACGCGAACGAACTGCCGGCCGCGACCCTGACGGATCACTTCCAGCAGTTCGCGCCAGGGGACGGCAGCAAACGCGCGGCGGGAGTCTTCTGCCTGCCCGCCGCGCGCGCCGTCCATCTCTAGACCCAACCCCGGTCGCGGCAGGCCGCCGCGACGCGGTTGACGGCGACCACATAGGCCGCGTCACGCATGTACAGCTTCTTGTTTCGCGCGAGGTCGCTGACCGAGTGGTACGCCGCGGTCATCTTGGCGTCCAGCTTGTTCAGCACGTCGTCGCGTTCCCAGAAGTAGTTCATGTTGCACTGGACCTGCTCGAAGTAGCTGCAGGTCACGCCGCCGGCGTTGGCCAGGAAGTCGGGGATGTTGAAGATGCCCCGCTTGAAGAGCACGGCGTCCGCTTCGGGCGTCGTCGGGCCGTTGGCGCCCTCGACGACGACCTTCACGCGCTTGTTGATCTTCTCGACGTTGGCGCCGGTGATCTGGTTCTCGATCGCGGCGGGAATCAGGATATCGACTTCGCGGTCCAGCCACGCCTCGCCCGGCAGGATCTCATAGCCGAGCTCGCGGGCCTTGGCGGGGTCGATGCCGCCGAAGCGGTCGGTGATCGCCTGCAGTTGCGCAAGGTCGACGCCGTCGGGCTTGTAGTACGAGACCGACTTCTGCTCGGCCTGGTTCCAGCTCGACACGCAGATGACCTTGCCGCCCATGCGATGGTACAGCTCGATCGCGTACTGCGACACGTTGCCGAAGCCCTGCACGCTGGCCGTCGTGGACTTGACGTCGATGCCGAGTTCCTTCAGCGCCTCGCGCAGGCAGTACACGGCGCCGTAGCCCGTGGCCTCGGTGCGGCCCAGCGAGCCGCCCATGCCGACCGGCTTGCCCGTGATCATGCCCGGGTAGCGGCCGCCGCGGATGGTCTCGAACTCGTCGAGCATCCACAGCATGTGCTGCGGGTTGGTCATCACGTCGGGAGCCGGAACGTCCTCGACCGGGCCGACGTTCTTGTTCATCTGGCGAATCCAGCCGCGGCAGATCGCTTCCTGCTCGCGCGCGCTGAGGTTGTGCGGGTCGCAGATGACGCCGCCCTTGCCGCCGCCCAGCGGAATGTCCGCCACCGCGCACTTCCAGGTCATCCACATCGCGAGCGCCCGCACGGTGTCGACCGTTTCCTGCGGGTGAAAGCGGATGCCGCCCTTGGCGGGACCGCGCGCGTCGCTGTGCTGGACGCGGAAACCTTCGAACACCTTCACGGTGCCATCGTCCATGCGGACGGGAATGCTGAAGTGGAATTCGCGCAATGGACTGCGCAGGAGGTCGCGCGTCCCCTGATCGAGGCCGATCAAGTCAGCGCTCTTGTCGAACTGGGCACGGGCCATCTGGAACGGATTGAACGAAGCGTCGTGAGCCATCCTGGTCACCCCTGGTTGAGCCGGGGCGCGTCATGCGCGCCCAAACGTGGGATTGACGGAAAAATCACAATCGGGACCGTCCGGGGCAAGGAGAATCAACGGATTTCGGTCGCCGCGCCTTGTCCGGTTTCCGTTTCGGGGTCCGATTCGTCGCCGGTGTCCGGCCGCAGGACGATGCCCCGCCGCGTGCGGCCGTCGATCAGCACGGTCAGCGGCGACCGCAGGCGCAGGTGGCGCACATACTGCCCGGCCGCTACCGGGACCTGCGCATCCAGCCAGTCCCAGTCCAACCGGCCCCCGGGCGTCCCGGCCCCGGCCGTCAGGTAGCCGACCTGGAAATGCGTCAGGTTCTGGAAGAAATGCGAGCCCTGGCTCGGGGCCAGCGAGAACCCATCCAGGTCGCCCTCGACGATCACCCGCGCACCCGAGATCTCGTCCCAGCGGACCGGGATGCCCAGCCAGCGGTCCGACGAACCCCACCGCCCGGGCCCGACCAGCAGGTACGGGCGCCCCTCGGCCAGGAGGCGCCGGTTGAACTGCGCGATCTCGGCGGCCACCTCCGGGCTGTGCGCCCGGTCGAACCCGGCCCGTGGCACGTACAGGATGTCGGCCAGGTCGGCCGGGCGCCCGTTGCCCAGCGCCACCTCGGTCGCCACCAGGGCCCGCGGCGAGGACAGCAGCTCGACCGGAACGGCCGGCGCGTCGAGCCCCGCCGCCAACGGCCGGATCTGCAGGAAGCCGAACTGGTGCGGCACGTCCTGCCCGTCGCCGAGCACGACAGCGAACTCGATCTCGACCTCGGCGCTCATCGTGCGGCGTCCCACCTCCAGCAACTGCTGCAGGATCTCCGCCAGCGGGAACGCCCGTGCCTTCAGCACGCCCGCGAACGACACCAGCCGCTCGCCATCGCGCCCGAGCCCGTCGTAGATCATGTTGTCGGCCGCCACGTACACCGAGCCCACCGGCTCGAGGGTGCCGTGCGCCTCGGCCGCCGCCAGGTCCAGCAGGGCCAGGTTGAAGTCGTCGCGCGGCCCGGGATATTGTTCGGGCCGGCTGACGTCGACGGCGAAGAACTCGCGCTGGCTCTCGCGCAACCAGTCGTTCAGCGTGCCGAACTGCGGCAGCGCCAGCGGCCGCGCCGGGCAGAACCGCAGCGCCTTGCCCCCGCCCACCACGGTCCGGCCGAGGCCCAGCGCCACCGATGCCACGCCGTCCTCCGGCTTCAGGTCGCCGGCAGGGTAGAAATTCGCCGACAGGCCGACGCCCGAAAAGTGCGGATAGTCGTAGTGGTCATGCCGCCGGCCGACGACCTGCTGCACGATGACCGCCATCTTTTCTTCCTCGATGCGGTTGGCCGTCGCCTCCACGTAGCTCTTGGCGGCGCGCGAATACGTCGAGGCGTAGACCAGCTTGATGGCGTCGCACAACTGGTCGAGCCGCACTTTCAGGTCGGGATGGTTGTTGGCCAGCATGTACGTGGCGTAGACGCCCGCGAAAGGCTGGAACTGGCTGTCTTCCAGGAGGGAACTCGAGCGCACGGCCAGCGGGTAGCGCACCTGGTCCAGGAAGGCCTCGAGGTCGCCGTAGATCTCCGAAGGCAGCTTGTGCGCGAGGCAGGCCTCGATCACATGTGCGTCATCGGCATCGGCCAGCACGCTGTCGCGCAGGGTGCCCTGGTCGAAGAAGGAATCGAAGACGTCGGTGCCGATGACCGCCGTGGTCGGCACGCGGATGATGGTGCCCGGGAAGCGGTCGTGCAGGCCGTAGCCGTGCAGCAGCGAGTTGACGAACGCCAGCCCCCGCCCCTTGCCGCCCAGCGAGCCGCCGCCGATGCGCACGAACGCGCTCAGCGTGTCGAAGTGGCGCCGCGAGAAGTCGGCCACCACCCCGCGCTGGCTCTCCGAGCGGAACCGCGTGATCGTCTGCACCAGGAATTCGCGCAACTCCTCGACGTTGCCGAACTCGGTCACCTTGCGCGGCCGGATCGCCGCCGCCAGCTGGAACTCGGTCCGCGCGCGCAGCCAGTTCGAGAAATGGTCGTGCGAGGCGTGGTGCCTCACCGACTCGCCCGGCACCGTGCGCAGCAGCCAGACCATCGTCTTGAGGTCGGCGGCGCGCCCCACCTCGGTTCCGTCGGCCAGCCGGAACACGAACTCGCCGAACCCGAAGTTGTCGAGCATGAAGCGCCGCAGGTCCTGCAGCAGCGTGCGCGAGCGCTTCTGGATGAATCCCGCCCCCACCCGGTACGCCACGGGCGCCAGGTCGGCGTTCGTCGACTGCAGCACCGTCGGGGTGTGCGGATCCACATACTTGATGCGGCGGATGAACTCCAGCCCGGCATCCTCGCGCGCGGCGCCCTGCCACGGGAAGCGCCCGTCGGTGATCACCCCGAGCAGCGAGTCCTTGTACTTGGTGTAGAGGTCCCAGGCCTCCTCGAAGGTGCCGGCCAGCAGGATCTTCGGCCGCGCGCGCAGGCGCAGCAGCCGGTGGCTGAGGTTGATGCCCTCGGCCATCAGCGATTGGGTCTGCTCGAGGATCTCGCCGTACAGCAGCGGCAGGTACGACGAGTAGAACCGCACCGAGTCCTCGATGAGCAGGATGCAGCGCACGTCCCCATAGCGCGTGTCGTGCGCCACGTTCCGTTCGTCCTCGCAGTACTTGATGATGGCCAGCAGCAGCCGGACATCGCCGTTCCACAGGAAGTAGCGGTCGATGCAGCCCTGGCTGTCGGCGTCCTGCAGGTGCTGCAGTTCGCGCGGGCTGAAGGCCAGCGTGTAGATGGGCACGTCCGCCACCCGGCTGCGGATGCGGCGGGCCAGCTCGGCCGCCGACATGTCCCCCAGCCGCGTCATGGTGACCACCATGTCGTAGCGGTGGGCCTCCAGCAGCTTGATGGCCTCGTCGCCGCTGTCGGCGCGGGCCACGTGCGGCGGGTAGCTCAGGTTCAGCTCGCGGTACTCGCTCAGGAGCAGCTCGGTCAGCCGGCCGCCCTCTTCCAGGGCATAGGCGTCATACTGCGACGCGACCAGGAGGATCTCCTGGACCCGGAACGGCATGAGGTGCCCGAATCCGCGAAACTGCGGCGGGGTGTCACCATGGGGGCTGGCTGGCGTGTGTGGCATGGTGGACAGGCTATCGCATGGGCCCGCTCCCTGCCAGCCCGGAGTGGCGCCACCCCGGCCTCCCCAGCCGCGCCGCATGGCCTGTCACCCGACCTCGCCGGCCCCCGCTAACACGTGGGCCCGGGGTCTCCCCCGGGCCCATCGTGTTCAGCCGGGCCGTGCCATGCCCTGGACGCGGCTTTCACCCTCAGGGATGAAACTCAACGCCCTGAGCCAGGTGAATTTCCCCACCCCAGTTGATGGTGTTGGTCTGCCGCCGCATGTAGGTCTTCCAGCAGTCCGAACCGCTCTCGCGGCCGCCGCCGGTCTCCTTCTCGCCGCCGAAGGCGCCGCCGATCTCGGCGCCGCTGGTGCCGATGTTGATGTTCGCGATACCGCAGTCGCTGCCCTCGGCGCTCAGGAAGCGCTCACCCTCGGCCAGGCTGTCGGTGTAGATCGAGCTGCTGAGGCCCTGCGGCACGCCGTTGTGCATGGCGATGGCGTCGGTCAGCTTCTTGTACTTCATCACGTACAGGATCGGCGCGAAGGTCTCGGTCTGGACGATCTCGGCCTCGTTCTTCAGCTCGATGATCGTCGGCTCGACGAACGTCGGCACGCCGAACGGCTTGAGCACCTTGCCGCCGTAGAGGACCTTGCCGCCCTGCTTCTTCGCCGCCACGATGGCCTTCTCGAAGTCGGCCACGGCGCCCTCGTCGATCAGCGGACCCATCAGCGTCGCCGGGTCCAGCGGATCGCCGATGCGCACGCGCTTGTAGTTGGCGATCAGCTTCTGCAGGAAGGTGGCGTACACCTTCTCGTGGATGATCAGGCGGCGCGTGCTGGTGCAGCGCTGCCCGGCGGTGCCCACGGCGCCGAAGAACGAACTGGCCAGCGCGCAGGTCAGGTCGGCCTTGTCAGAGATGATGATGGCGTTGTTGCCGCCCAGCTCGAGGATGCTGCGGCCCAGGCGCTCGCCGATGACGCCGCCGATGCGCCGGCCCATCTTGGTCGAGCCGGTGAAGCTGATCAGCGGCAGGTCGTGGTCGTTGATCATCACTTCGCCCACGGACGAGCCCTTGCCGATCACGACGCAGGTCAGGCCGGCCGGCAGGCCGTTGGCCTGGAAGACCTCGTTGGCGATGTTCTGGCAGGCGATCGCGCACAGCGGCGTCTTGCTGGACGGCTTCCACAGCACGCTGTCGCCGCACACCCAGGCCAGGGCCGAGTTCCAGGCCCACACGGCCACCGGGAAGTTGAAGGCGCTGATGACGCCGACGACGCCCAGCGGGTGCCACTGCTCCATCATGCGGTGCTTCGGTCGCTCGCTCTGCAGCGTCGGGCCGCTGAGGGTACGCGACAGGCCGACGGCGTAGTCGCAGATGTCGATCATCTCCTGCACTTCGCCCTGGCCCTCGGTCAGGATCTTGCCCATTTCCAGGCTGACCAGGGCGCCCAGCATGTCTTTCTTGGCGCGCAGCGCGTCGCCGAACTGGCGGATGACCTCGCCGCGGCGCGGGGCCGGCAGCATGCGCCAGGCCAGGAACGATTCCTTCGCGGCTTTCATGACCTTCGCGTAGTCGGCATTGTCGGCCTGCTCGATGCGCGCCAGCAATTCGCCCGTGGCCGGGTTGCGCGAGTCGAGCCAGTCGCCGCTCGAGGCGAACCACTCGCCGCCGCAGTTGGCGCCCTTCAGGCGGGCCGACAGCCCGAGTTCCTTGAAGATCCGCGCCTTGGTCAGAGCGGGCTGCGCTTTGGTCAGAGCGGGCTGCGCTTTGGTCAGCGCCGGCTGCGCCTTCTTCGTCGTCTTCTTGGCCATGTCCCGTTTCCCCTCGTTGGAGCCCCGCCGCGGCCGCAGCCGCCGGCCGATCAGCAGTCTTCCGTCTCTTCCAGGCATTCGATCCCCAGCCCCGCCAGTTCGCGCAGCACCGGGTCGTAGATTTCCGCGACCACCGGGCGCAGCACGCCGCGCGCGGTGATCTTCCCCTCCAGCACCAGCTTCGCGGCCACCGCCGCCGGCAACGACACCGTACGGGCCATCGCCGTGTCGCCGCCGCGCTCGCCGCAGGCCACCAGCCTTGAGGTGGCGCGCCGCCGGCCGCCGGCCGCCGTGTTCCAGAGGAACTCGTGGAACATGACGACCATGTCGCGCTCGCCGGGCCCGTAGCAGAGTTTTTCCAGCATCGCGTCGCCCAGCAGGTCCAGCGGCGCCCGCGGGCCCGCCGGCAGGGGCGTCTCGTCGGCCAGGCCCAGCCAGGCCAGGTTCGCCATGGGCAGGCAACCATCGGCCTGGCCCAGCTTGCGCGAGGCCGCCCGACGGACGTCCGCGCCGGCCGGCGCGCCCAGCAGCGAGCGCACGTAGGCCGCCCGCGTGACGCCGCCCTCGCGCGGCTGGTCGTCCAGCAGGCCCAGGCGCCCGAACGCGTGCAGCGTGTCGCACCAGCCCATGTTGCGCAGCGTGCCGCGGAACAGCGTCTCGATGTCGGCGGGCAGGCCGTAGGCCTCCAGGTACGTCATCGAGTCGCGGTTCGGATAGGCCTCGAAGTCGCCGGCGCCCTCGACGTGCAACAGGTGCATATCGCGGAACAGGCGGTCCGAAGGCACCTGCACCTCGCGGCCCTCGCGCCGGTAGCGCGCCGAATTGCGGCACGCCATGAGCACCCCGCGCGGCGCCCACGAGAACTTGTAGCCGAGCGGGTTGTCGTTGGCGTCGGGCGCGGGCAGGCCGCCGCAGTACGAGCGGAACGAGCGCAGCTTGCCGCCCTCGCGCGCCACGGCGTCGATGACGCGCATCGCCGACATGTGGTCGATGCCCGGGTCCAGGCCCAGCTCGTTGAGGAAGGTCAGGCCCTGCGCGCGCGCCGCGGCGTCCAGTTCCTGCATCGCCGGCGCCACGTAGGACGCCGTGACCAGGTGCTTGCCGTGCCGCAGGCAGTGCCCGGCGACCCTGGGATGGAACGCATACGGGACCAGGCTGACCACGAGGTCGTGCGCGGCCACGAGCGCCGACAGGCCCTCGTCGTCGGACAGGTCGAAAGCGCGCGCCGTGCCCTGCGGATGCCCGCCCACGAGCCGCTCGGCCTCGGCCTGCTCCAGGCTGGTGACGGTCAGGCGCGCGCCATCCCCCAGCAGGTAGCGCACGAGCGGACCGGCCACCATGCCGGCGCCCAGAACCAGGATGTTCGCCCTCGGGACGTTTGTCATCTTGCCCGACCCTTCCTTGCGCCCACCCCGCCGGACGGCGTTGGCGCGACTGACCCTCAGCGGCGGCCGCGGTCCAGGTACTCCTGCAGGTAGCGGTAGTCGGGCGCCAGCGCGCCGCGATGCGCGATAACGGCCTTCTTCAGGTGCGGCGGCAGCAGCAGGCTCTCGAAGCGCACCGAGAAATCGGCCTGCGCCAACGCCGGCATCATGTCGCTGAGCACGCGGCTGAAGTACTGCGACGACTCGCGCGGCACCTCGCACGGCAGGTTGTCCACGGCCATGATGACCGGGCCAGGCCCCTCGACGCCCATCAGCAACTCGCCCGTGTCGGGCACCGCCACGTAGCACGGCTCGTCCGGCATCGTCGGCTTGGTGGTCAGTTCGATCGCGCCCTCGAGGTCGCAACTGATGTCGCCGATCACCTGCAGGCGCGGCTGCTTGCCCTGCGCCCAGGCCGTGCGTGCCCACTTGCGCGTCATCAGGCGCGGGTACGGCGAGTCCCAGTAGATCGAGTTGACCAGGATGTCCAGGTGCGGCAGGTGGCGCTCGAAGATGCCGCGGTAGTTCTCGGGGTGCTGGTAGTAGTCCTGCAGCACGAACTGCGCGTCGGCCGAGCGCGGCTCGACCATGTGCTCCTCGCGGAACGTCACGAAGGCCAGCGGGCCCAGGTCGGCGACACCGGCCTTCGCCGCATCGGCCAGTTCGGTCACCTTAAGCTCGCGCGCGGGCAGGCAGTCCAGCACCTCGCGACAGCCGGCGGCCACGTTGCCGTAGCCGGCCATGCCGATGACCAGCGGCTTGCCCTCGCCCGCGGCGGCGGCCGCCGACAGCCGGGCGCCGATCTCGCGCAGGTGGGCCTTCAGCTCATCGAGGTCCCCGTATTCGTGCGCCGGCTTGATGTCCACCAGCGCGGTGTGCCTGCCCTGCAGCGCCAGCCGGCGTCCCGCCGCCGCCAGCGTCTCGGCCATGCCCGCGTAGCCGGCGTGCAGGCTGAAGAAGATCAGCCGCCGGTTCTGTTCGTTGACGATGCGTTCGTAGTCGATGAGCGTGGCGCCGAGGTCGAGGATCTTCTGCAACAGGGGCATGTTGTACTTCTGCCCCTTGACCGTGTGCGAGAAGAAGAGGTAGGTCGTCCGCCCGCGGAGCAGTTCCAGCGGGATCTCCTTGACCGCCACCACGATGCCCGCGGCGGCGAGGTCCTCCTGCACGGCCGCGCCGGCGGCCAGGTACTCGTCATCGCCGAACACGCGGATCTGCGAAGGCTGGACGACGAACGCCAGGTCGTGCCGCCGACCCAGTTCGGCGACATCGTCGGGGGTCAACGGAACGCGGCGTTCCCATTTGTTCTTGTCTTCACGTCGGATGCCGATGGTCACGCCCACGGAGTCACCGCTTCACTGGGATGGAGCCCGGACGAAAGCGCGGCCGGGAGGGCCGCCACCCCGACAACCGGGCTTGGTCCGGGGTCGGGCGTCGGGCGCGGGCAAAGCTAGAGGTCGCCCCGTGGCCCGTCAAGGCGGCCCGCCGCGGGCCCCTGCGGGGGCCCGCGCGACCCGCGATCCCGGCCGGGCCGGCCAAACTATGGCGTGACAAGCCGCCGGACCCGTCCTAGACTGCGCGCACCGGCGCCGAGCCCGAGGCGAGGAACGTCGCCGGTCTTCGTTACCGGGAAGGAGTCGCGATGGCCGCCAATGCCCATGTCGTGCAGCTGAAGCAGTCCCTGCAGTTCTTCAGCCGCACCTGCAGTGTCTTCAAGGAAGATGATTCCAACTTCGCCCCCACGCCGGGCCAGTTGTCCGTGGCCCAGCAGGTGGCGCACGTCGCCCAGACAATCGACTGGTTCGTCGCGGGCGCGTTCAATCCCCATGGCTTCGATATGGACTTCGCGGCGCACCATGTCGCCGTGCGCAACGTCCAGTCCCTGGCCGAGGCCTTCGCCTGGCTGGCCCGTTCGGTCGATGCCGCCGCCGCCGACCTCGGCGCGCGCAGCGAGGCCGAAATGGCCGCGCCCCTGCCCGCCGGCCCGATCATGGGTGGTTTACCCCGCTGCGCGATCGTCGGCGCGATGTGCGAGCACACGGCGCACCACCGCGGTTCGCTCGCTGTGTACGCGCGCCTGCTCGACTATGCGCCGCCGATGCCCTACGGCGACTGACCGGACGCAAGCCTGAACGTCGAAGGCCCCTGTCCCTTCCGGGACGGGGGCCTTCGCGATTCCGATCAGCACGCCGATCAGCGCGCCAACCTCATCACCACTGCGTAGATGATCGGCAACACGACGCCGAGACCCATCATCACGCCGCCGCGACCGGCCAGTCCCTTGCGCCCGCGCACCAGCAGCGGGCCCGTCAACGCCAGCACGATCAGCAGGCCCGCGTACACGTCGGCAACGACGGTCCACGGCCCCTTGCCGTTGTTCAGGTGCATGAAATTCAGGTCGAACAGCACCGGTCTCGGGCGCGCCAGGCGATGGACGGCCTGCCCGGTGACGAGGTTGACCTCGTAGCCGCCACTTTCCTGGAAGACCTGCAGCACCTCGGGCGAGGCGCGCCACGTCGTCTTCACCTGATCGCGACGCAGCCCAAGCCGCTCCAGAACCAGCGGCTCCACCTCCGCGGTCGGCCCGGCGCCGACGGGCTCGATAGCCAGCGGTTCGGCCACGCGTTCGTAGTTCGCGTCCCAGTGGTGGGCGTGGTTGACCGCGATGCCGCTGACGGCATAGACGATCGTCAGGCCCACCACCAGGAAACCGATCTCCCGGTGCAGGGTCCAGCAGACCTTGCGCACTCGCTGCATGCGCCGGTCAGTTCTTCGCGGCGACGGCGCCCGTGCCGGTCAACTGGTACGTCGTCATGCACGAGGTGACTTCGTCCGCGTTGAACTTCTTGCCGCTCTTCTTGGCCTCGGCCTCGCAGACCATCTTCGTGGTCTCCATGTCCAGCTTGTTGGCCGTCCACACGCCTTCGGCGGTGACCATGTCGCCCAGGATCTCGGGCGGGAAGACGATCTCGCCGTCGGTGACCTTCACGCGCAGGGTCTGGCCCTCGACGTCCGAGGCCAGGTTGATCCAGCAGCCGCGGTGCTCGCACACCCCGACGGCCTTGCCTTGCACGCGGATGGTCTTGCCGACCCACTTGTCCGGGTTGGCCAGAAGCGCGCTGACGCGAACCGTGTCGGAGGCGGCAACGCCCTTGCCGTAGGTCTTGAGGCTCTTGCCGGTGAGTGCCGGGCCATCGCCGGCCAGGGCCGCGCCGGCCAGGAGCGTGCTCGCGAGCACGAGGGAAGCCAGGAAACGCATGTCGGGTACCTCACTACCGTTTCAGGTGCGGTCAAAGGGGTCCGCCCCCGCGGCCCCCGGCGAACAATACCCATCGAAGCCCGGGAATCAAGACCGTGCCGGTGTTCGACACGCGGGGAAAGCTACCGACCGGCCGGTCGACCTGGCGACAATCCAAGGGCGAACCGGAACCCCTCAGCCAGCCCCTGCCGCCAGCTGACCCAGTTGTGCCCGGCGGGGCGGGTCACCAACCGGGCGTCAGCCCCCTGGCGGAGAAGGGCATCGGCCAGGCGCTGGTTACTCGGCAACAGCCATTCGAAGGTCCCACAGTCAAAAAACCACCTGATTTTTTGTTGTGGTCCCGTGACCACCATATCCAGAAACGCCTCGTTGCCGTGAAATGGGTCACCCGGGGTCATGTCCGGTGAAAAAAGGAACGCCCCCGACTGCGTCACGACCGCCTCGAACCCCCCGGCCGCCTCCCACGCCAGCTGGGCGCTGAGCAGCCCGCCGAGGCTGGCCCCCCAGGCAATCCTCCGGCCGCTGCAGGCGACCCGCGCCGCCACGAATGGCAGCACCTCTTCCCTCAGGAACGCACGGTAGGCGGGATTGAAGAAGTACTCGGGCGTCCGCTCGCGCGGCGGCACAAAGACCAGGTGCGCGGGCTCCACCTCGCCGCGGGCCAGCAGGCGATCGAAGACCTGCGGCGCACGCCCCCAGCCGTAGTACGCCTTGCCGTCCTGGAACAGCACCAGCGGCAGCGCGCGGTCGCCACAATCGGCAGGGGTGTAGACGATCAGGTGCCGCGATTGCTCCAGCACGCGCGAGGGCAGTTCGAGCCGCAGCACGCGCCCGGCGGGCGCCGCCTGCAGCGCCGCCTCGGCGTCCGCGTCGAACCGCCAGCCGGGACCGACCACGTTGCAGGCGTAGGTCCACCAGGGATTCAGGCGCGGGTTCGTATTGAGGGGATCCTCGCGGCGTTCGCCGCTCGCGTCACGCCACGCGTACTCGAAGTAGGCGTCGTCGGGCAGGTCCAATGGCCGCAGGTCGCCGACCGGCAGCGGCGCGCGCTGCCAGTCGGTCAGGTCGCTCATCAGGTGGGTCGCCCAGTCGGGCGCGGTCAGTTCGACGCGCATCGCCCGTTCCCCCGGGCCGTCCGCGCCTGCGCCGCGGGCGGCCGATTCCCGCCTTCGCCCTAGTCGTCGGGACCGGACAGTTTAGCCCTTTTCGCGGCCTGTTTGCGGTCGTTTTCATCCAGCAGCGCCTTGCGCAGCCGGATCGACTTCGGGGTCACCTCGACGTACTCGTCGTGGTTGAGGTACTCGAGCGCCTCCTCGAGGCTCATCTTCAGCGGCGGGGCGATCTTCATCTTCCGGTCGCTGCCCGAGGCGCGCATGTTCGACAGCTGCTTCGCCTTCTGCGCGTTGACCATGATGTCCTCGTCGCGCGGCGTCTCGCCGATGATCTGCCCCGTGTAGAGCGTGTCGCTCGCGTCGACGAAGAACACGCCGCGGTCCTGCAGCGCGTCGAGCGCGAAGGCCACGGCCTTGCCTCCGTGCATCGAGATGATGCTGCCGGAGGTGCGCTCGGGGATCGAGCCCTTGAAGTACTCGTACTGGTGGAAGCGGTGGTGCATCACGATCTCGCCGGCAGTGGCGCGCAGCATCTTGCTGCGGAAGCCGATCAGGCCGCGGCTCGGGATATGGAAGTCCAGGTGCGTGCGCCCCTCGCGCACGTCCATGCGCACCATCTCGCCCTTGCGCGAGGCCGCGTACTCGATGACGGTGCCCGCCAGTTCGGCCGGCACGTCGACGGTCAGCACCTCGACCGGCTCGCTCTTGCGCCCGCCGATCTCCTTGTAGATGACCTGCGGCTGGCCGACCAGGAACTCGAAACCCTCGCGCCGCATCTGCTCCATCAGGATCGAGAAGTGCAGCACGCCGCGGCCCGAGACCTTGAAGCCCTCCTGGAAGTCCTCAACCTTAAGCGCCACATCGCGTTCCTGGGCCCGCAGCAGGCGATCGCGCAGCTGCCGGCTGGTGCTGTACTTCGCCTCCTGGCCGAAACCGGGACTGTCGTTGGCGCGGAACACCATCGACAGGGTCGGGTCGTCGATCGCGATGATCGGCAGCGGCTCGGGACAGGTGGGGTCGGCCAGCGTGTCGCCGATGTCGACGTTTTCCAGGCCCACGACGGCGCACAGGTCGCCGCAGATGACTTCCTCCACCTCGGCGCGGCCGAGGTTCTCGAACACGTAGAGCTGCTTCGCGGTCGTCTTGACCTCGGTGCCGTCGCGCTTGATCAGCACCACCGGCTTGCGCGCCTGCAACGTGCCGCGCACGACGCGACCGATGCCGATACGTCCCACATAGTCGCTGTGGTCCATCGCCGCGATCAACATCTGCACGGGGCCTTCCAGGTGCAGCGGCGCCGGCACGTGCTTGACGATCATGTCGAGCAGCGGCTTGAGGTCCTTGCGCTCGTCCTCGAGTTCGCCGACGGCCCAGCCGTCGCGTCCCGCTGCGTAAACACCGCGGAAATCGAGCTGCTCGTCGGTCGCCTGCAACTCGATGAAGAGGTTGAAGATCTCGTCGAGCACTTCCTGCGGGCGCGCGTTCAGGCGGTCGACCTTGTTGATGACGACGACCGGCTTGAGGTTCAGTTGCAGCGCCTTCTGCAGTACGAAGCGCGTCTGCGGCATCGGCCCTTCGAACGCATCGACCAGCAGCAGCACGCCGTCGGCCATCTTCAGCACGCGCTCCACTTCGCCGCCGAAGTCGGCGTGGCCCGGCGTGTCGATGAGGTTGATGCGCGTGTCTCCGTACATCACCGCGAAGTTCTTCGACGTGATGGTGATGCCGCGCTCGCGCTCGAGGTCGCCGCTGTCCATCACGCACTCGCGGACGACCTGGTTGTCGCGGAACACGTGGCACTGGCGGAGAATCTGGTCCACCAGGGTCGTCTTGCCGTGGTCGACGTGGGCGATGATGGCCACATTGCGGATCTGCATGCTCTGCCTTCGGATCGGGACGGGAATGCCTAAAAACAGGGGGCCGCAAAAGATAGTGTTTGTCCGGTTGGGGGCAAGCCGCTTTGGCTCTTGACGCGCTGGCACCGCCCTTGCATGATCGTGTAGTCACACAACCACAAGATTGCTGCCCGCGACCGGACCAGACCGGGCAGCCCGGAGGAGCCATGAACGACGACCTGCACCAGCCCCGCCAGATCGATGTGCTGCGCGAGCTGGGTCTATCCCGCACGGAGGCAGAGGTTTACGTCGCCTGCCTGTCCCTCGGGCAGGTTGGCGCGCTCAGCAGTTATCGCGTGGCCCAGGAAATGGGCCGTGACCCGGCCAACGTCGGCAAGGTGGTCAACGCACTGGTCCATTGGCAGGCAGTTCGTGTGGTGCAGGAAAAACCACGCCTGTTCGTCGCAGTGCCCCCCGACGCGTTCGCCTCCCACCTGGTGGAGCGCCTGCGGAAGCACGGCGCCGAGGCCGTGACCCTGCTCGAGTCGTTCGCCACCCCCGCCGCGGACGGGGTCGCGCAGGCCCTGACCAGCCCTGGGCAGGCTCTCGACCGCGCCCGTGACCTTCTGGTCGGGTGCCACACCAGTGTTGTCGTCATGGGATCACCAGAGACGCTGCATCAACTGGGCGCCGACCTGGAAGACGTCGCCGGCCGCCCCGGCTGCCGGGTGCGGGTCCTGAGCCCGGAGGCCCTGGCCTCTGCCGTGGTCGATATTGGCCATCTCCCGGTTACTGGGCATGTTGGGAGCGTGGAAGGCGACCAGTGGCTGCACCTGGTGGTCGATGACAGCGCCTGGCTGACCGCCGTCCTCGGCCCGGCGGCCATGTCCGGCGGTCCCTGCGGATGGTGGTGTTACAACAGCACCATCGGACGCGTCCTGGGCGAGATCCTCGAGACCTGCTGGCGCTCCGCAGTGCCCCTGCTGCCCGCCGCGCCGGCCCCTGTGAGCGAAAATGATGTAGTTATTGCACCACAAGAAGAGCCCGTGTCGACCGTCACCCCGGCGCCCGCGACCCGGACCGGCATCCACCCCGCATTTTCAGGGGTCGAACAGGTAAGAACATCACCACAAGAGGCCTCGCCGCCGCCTCCGGCGACACCGACACCGCCCGCGCAGGCCGTCGCGGCACCAGAACCCCCCTCGCAGGCGCCGTCGAAACCGACCCCTCCCCAACAGGAGCTCTGGTCGAGCCCGCTGTCCTCCGAAGAGGCCGACCGGGCCGGCTTCTCATTCCTCTTCCGGCACCCCGGAAAATCGAAAAAGGGTGGCGATAAGTAGCCGGCCCGCCCTGGGCGCCTTGTTGAACCGCACGGTCGCTGACGCTCCGTGCCGCCATCTTTCCACGCCAGAACAAGTTACGAGCACGCCCGATGAATGGTAGTCATGCGACTACCATAATTCCGTGGCCATTCTCGGGAGCCATCGTCGCCGGCAGGTCAGGAATCATCTTCGGCAGGGAGCGGTGAACCGTCGGCCAGGCGTCGGCGCACCCAGCCCCGGCGCGTGCGCACCCAGGGCAGGTGGAATTCCTTCAGGAAGCCGCCGCCGTCGGGGTTCTCGCGGTACCGGCTGCCCACCACGAGCTGGACGCCGCCCGGGATGATGCGCGCGGTCAGGGGGGTCTGGCCGAGGTCTTCGCCGTCGATCTGCACCGCCACCGGCGGATCGGTGGTGATGACCACGCTTTCGGCCTGGAAATGGTGCATGCGGGGGGTCGGTCGGTAACGCCACGTGAGCATGCGGAACAGCACCAGGAGGAGCTCCCACAGCGAGCGGCTTGAGATGACGCTGATGTCGAAGCGACCGTCATGCGCGCTGGTATCGGGCGTGACTTTCAGGTTGATGTCACCGATACGGCCGATGTTCGACAACAGGATCGTGTTGCCTTCGAACTCGAACGTGGCGCCGTGCCCGTCCTCGATGAAGATGCGCGTTTCGTCCAGATTAAAGGCGTTTCTGAGCGCCGCGCCGAGATACGCGAACGTGCCGAACATGTTCTTCAGGCGTCGCGGCGAGTCGCGGATCACGCGCGCCGGGTAACCGATCGCAGCCATCAGGAAGAAGTAGCGGTCGAGGTCGGGCAGGTAGCCGACATCGAACGGCAGCACGCGCCCCTCGATGATGTTCGACACCGCCATGCCCGGCAGCCACGGCAACGCGAGCGCCAGCGACACGACGTTGGCTGTGCCCACAGGCACGATCGCGATCGGCACCTTGCGCGACGAACAGGCCTGCCCCGCGACGGCTTCGCCCACCGTCCCGTCGCCACCGATGGCGACGATCAGGTCGAAGCCCTCGTCCGCCGCCGTCTCGGACCAACGCCGGGCATCCCCCTGCCCGTTGGTCACGCGAACGGCGCAGGCCAGTCCCCGGCCCTCCAGCGAGTCGCGCAACTGCTGCCCCAGGCGCAGCCCCCGCGCGTAGCCGGCGACCGGATTGACGATGAGCATGGCGCTTTGGTAAGTGGACATCCGTATCCTGTTTTGGCGCGGCCAGGGTGGCAGGGACCACCTGATCTTACCCGCTCAGGATAGGAGGCCGCCCGCAGGGGAGCAAGCCCGGGGTATGCGGTATCGGGGCGCGGTCAGCCGGTCATGTCGCTCAGGACATGGACGCGGTGGGCCAGGCGGGCGCGCTGCAGGTCCATCAGCAGGTCGCGGATCCGGGCCGAGGCGGCACAGTCCTCGACACTGTCGGCGCAGAATTCCAGGCCGATCTCGCGCTGCCACTCGTTGCGGTCGGCAAGGCTCAGGGACACCCGGCGGACCACCGCCGTGATGACCAGGGGCTCGGGGTCACCGGGGATTTCGAGGTGGCAACGGGCCAGCTGCCCCTGCTCCAGCATGGGCCCGTCGGCCCCGGCCGGGATGACCACCCGCCCGCCCTCGAAGCTCAGGTCGCTGAGCAGGCCCTTCAGGACGGGCCCCCGCGTCGGCGTGGTGTCGCCCCAGGGGGAACCTGACCGCAGGTTGTCCACGCTCTCGACCTCGATGTCCAGGGGGCGCGGCAGGGGCAGGCGGAACGAGCGGCGGCGCTGCGTGACCATGATCGATTCAGGCACCGCGAACCAGGCGCACGGCAGGCTGCCGCCGCCCGAGAGCGCGAAGCGGTCGTGCTCCAGGAACGCAAGGTCGAAGCCGAATGCGCGGTCCTGCAGCCCGACGCTCGCGCGCAGGGTGTGCCCGCGCGCGAGAGGCTCCGATTCGCCGTCGTCGAGGTCGACGCACAGGCGGATCGCCCGCTGCCCGCAGCGCGTTCCGTGGTCCAGAAGCAGGCCGCTGTGCAGGCTCAAGCCGTCGGCTCCGCGCGAGACACCCAGGAAGAGATCCGCCTCGATCTTGCGGACGAGCACCAGGAAATTGTCGATGGCCATGCCGGAGGTCAATTCCCGCCGCTGCAGCCAATCCGGGGGCAGGTAGCGCGCGATCAACCGGGCCGCCGCGTCGCCGTTGTTGGTCTCCTCCATCTCGACCTTGGAGGGGATTTCGGCCAGCATGAACAGGCGGCCGCTTTCGGTCTCGAGGCGGACGCCGAAGGTGCGCTGTCCCCGCGTGTGCAGGGAGACGGGGGCCGGCGCCAGGTTCTCGACGATGCCGCGCGGCCGGCGCCCTTCCATCTCCTCCAGCAGGCTGGACAACACCCGGGCGGCCATGACCTCCAGGCCCGAGCTCCCGTCCGGACTGTCGGCGCCCGAAGCCAGGCGCGTCATGAGCACGGTGTCGCAGCCGAGGTGGACCTTCTGGAGCGTGCCGTTGCGGATGTGCAGCTCGCCGAGCGCCGGGAAGGTCAGGCTCCCGTTGCCGACCATCGACACGTGGGCCTGCGTCACCGACAGGCCGCATGTGGTCTGGAGGGCGTCGATACCGGCGCGGATCAGGCTGTCCAGCGTCTGCAGGAGCATGCACGTCACTCTCGACGGGAGTATCCGGGTACGTCGGCCCGACCGGACCTGACGCCCGTTGCAATTCCCCTTCCGATGCGTTATCGGTAGCCGGCGCCCCGGATTTAGGGGCGCGTGCGGGCCGCTGCGCCCGCCCCACCCGTCCCAGGAGAGCGTGCCGACCGTGCCCTGTCCCCCCGCGAGTGCTTTCGGTCCCGGTTCGGCCTTTCCGCTGGGTGCGTCGGTGACCGGCGACGCCGTCAATTTCGCCGTCCATGCGCCCCGGGCCACGGCCGTGCGCCTGCTGCTGTTCACCGGCCCGGAAGATCCCGCGCCCGCGGCCATCCACACCCTTGACCCCGCCGCCAACCGCACCGGCCCCTACTGGCATGTCCGGGTGGACGCCTGCGGGCACGGCCAGGTCTACGGCTGGCAGGTCGACGGCCCGCGTGACCCGGCGGCCGGCCTGCTGCACGACGGCGCCAAGCTGCTGCTGGACCCGTATGCGCGCGCGGTGGCCGGGCACGGCATCTACAACCGCTCCGCGGCAGCCACTCCCGGCGACAACACGGCCTCGGCGCTGCGCGCGGTCGTCGTCGACAACGAACGCTACGACTGGCAGGGAGACCGACCGGTGCCCGCGCCCGCACGCGACGTCATCTACGAGATGCACGTGCGCGGCTTCACCGCGCACCCCTCGAGCGGCCTGGACCCCGAACTGCGCGGCACCTACGCCGCGCTGGGCGCGCGCGCGGGCTGGCTGCGCGAACTGGGCGTGACGGCCGTCGAACTGATGCCCGTGTACGCATTCGACGCGCAGGACGCGCCGCCCGGACGCACCAACGCCTGGGGCTACAGCCCCGTCGGCTGGTTCGCGCCGCACGCCGGCTACAGCAGCGACCGCACACCGACCGGGCCGGTCGACGAGTTCCGCGACATGGTCCGCGCGCTGCACCGCGAAGGCCTGCGCGTCATCCTGGACGTCGTCTACAACCACACGGCCGAGGGCGGGCCCGACGGGCCGATGTTCTCGTGGCGCGGCTTCGACAACCGGGGCTACTACCTGGCGGGGCCCGAGCCGGGCCGCTACGCGGACTTCACCGGCTGCGGCAACACGTTCAACTCGAACCACCCGGTCGGCAGCCGGATGATCCTCGACTCGCTGCGCTATTGGGTGTCGCAGATGCACGTCGACGGGTTCCGCTTCGACCTGGCCTCGGTGCATGCCCGCGGCGAGGACGGCCGCCCGCTCGACCGCCCGCCCGTGCTGTGGGCCATCGGCACCGACCCCGAGCTGGCCGGCGCCTCGCTGATCGCCGAAGCCTGGGACGCCGCCGGCCTGTACCAGGTGAGTGACTTCCCCGGCGGCCGCTTCGCCGTCTGGAACGGACGCTTCCGCGACGACGCGCGGCGCTACTGGCGCGGCGACGAGAACACCATCGAGAGCCTGATGGCGCGCATCGTCGGCAGCCCCGACGTACTGCGCGGCGAACGCGCGCTGCCGTCGCACTCGGTCAACTTCGTGACCTGCCATGACGGCTTCTGCCTGCGCGACCTTGTCTCCTACGACCGCAAGCACAACCGCGCCAACGGCGAGGACAACCGCGACGGCACGGACGACAACCTCAGCTGGAACTGCGGCATCGAGGGCGCCACGGATGACCCCGTGGTCGCCGCGCTGCGCGCGCGCCAGGTCCGCAATTTCCTGGCGCTGACGCTGCTGTCGCACGGCACGCCGATGCTCAACTCGGGCGACGAGTTCGGCCACACCCGCGTGGGCAACAACAACCCCTGGTGCCAGGACAACGGCCTCAACCACCTCGACTGGTCGCCCGCGGCGCAGGACGCCGGCCTGCTGCGCTTCACGCGCCTGCTGGTCGCGCTGTCGCGCGGGCTGCGCGTCCTGCAGGAGGACCGCTACTGGGCGGCGACCAACCCCGAGCGGACCGGCGACATCTCGTGGCACGGCGTGCGCCTGGGCCAGCCCGACTGGAGCCCGCGCTCGCGCTCGCTGGCCTTCACGCTCGCGCACCCTGATGGCGACGAGCACCTCCACGTCATGGCGAACGCCGGAGCGCAGGGCCTGTCCTTCGAGTTGCCGCCGCCACCGGCCGGCCGGCAGTGGCTGACCGTGGTGGACACCGCGCGGCCGTCGCCAGGCGACATCGCCGGACCCGACGCCCCCGCACTGCCGGCCGAGGCGCCGGTCAAGGTGGCGCCCCACAGCATCGTCGTGCTCCTGTGCCGGCCGTGAACGCCGTCCCGAAGGGATCGCGGCAGCCCCGAAAGGTCGAATCCGGTGGCGACCGATCCCGGCTTCATGTATGATGCCCCGGTAGGCAACGGGGGATTCTTCTCAACGAATCCTTGCTCACAGACGGACATCTGGACTGACAGCCGCGCTGCTTCTTGTCCGATTCGCCCGGATCTTCCGTTGACCCCCGCCCCCGCCCCGGCTCGCCGGAAGCGGGGGCGGAACTTTTTCTCCCCTGCCCGGACACGGGAGCCCGCATGAAGCACGACGCCCCGCTCTACCTGGACCACAACGCCACCACGCCCATCGACCCGCGCGTCCTCGAGGCGATGCTGCCGTGGTTGCGCGAGGGCTTCGGCAACCCGTCGAGCCCGCATGCCTACGGCCGGCGCGCCCGCGATGCCGTCGAGTCCGCGCGCGGGCAAGCCGCCGCGCTGCTCGGCGCGCCGTTGGGCGGCATCATCTTCACCAGCGGCGGCACCGAGTCCGACAACCACGCCGTCATCGGCGCCGCGCGGCTGGGGCTGCGCGCCGGGCGCGACGAACTGGTCATCTCGGCTGTCGAGCACCCGGCCGTCAGCGAACCCTGCCGCCAACTCGCGGAAGCCGGCTGTCGCACGGTGGTGCTCGGCGTCGACGGCGAAGGCCGCGTCGATCCCGGCGAGGCGGCGCGCGTGATCGGGCCGCGCACCGCGCTTGTCTCGGTGATGCACGCGAACAACGAGACCGGCGCCATCCAGCCGGTGGCGGCCCTGGCCGCGCTGGCGCGCCAGGCCGGCGCGCTGATGCACACCGATGCGGCCCAGTCGGCCGGGAAGATCCCCGTCCGCATGGACCAGTTGGGCGTGGACCTGCTGACCGTGGCCGGGCACAAGCTGTACGCCGCGAAGGGCGTGGGCCTGCTCTGCCTGCGCGAGGGGTTGGCGCTGCCGAACCTGATGGCCGGCGCCGGCCATGAGCAGGGTCGCCGTCCCGGCACCGAGAACGTGGCGGCCATCGTGGGACTCGGGCGCGCGTGCGAGATCGCGCAGCGCGAGCTGGCGGAAGAAGCCGAGCGGCTGGCCCAACTGCGCGACCAGCTCGCCGCGCTGCTGTGCGCCGCGGTCCCGGGTTCCGCCGTCCACTCGGCCGGCGCGGCGCGCCTGCCCAACACGTTGAGCATCGGCTTTTCGGGCGTCATCGCCGGCCGTGTGCTGGCGCACCTGCCCGACATCGCCGTCTCGGCGGGCGCGGCCTGCCACGGCAGCGGCGGCGGGTCGTCGGTGCTGTCGGCGATGGGCGTGGCGCCGGAACTGGCGCTGGGAACACTGCGGGTGTCGCTCGGGCGCGGCACGCGCGCGCAGGATATCCCCCACGCGGCGGCAGCCATCACGCTGGCGGTCGCTGCAGCGCGCGCCGAGGGCTGAGCGCCGCCCGGGAAGCCATCGCGGCGCGACGGGTGAGGCTGGTCAGCGAGGGCGCAGCGCGGGGTCGATGAGCTCGCTGCCGGTGAGCGCCGCCAGTTGCCTCTGCAGCGTCGGGCAGCGGTTCTCCTCGGTCAGCACTTCGGCCAGCGTCGTCGAGGCGAAGGCCGCCTCCACCATGCCCAGCGCGTTGTCGAGGCGGCTGTGCAGCGGGCACAGTTCCGAACTGTGGCTCTCCAGGTCGATGGGGCACGACTCGATGCGCTTGAGCGGGCTGACCGCGTTGAGGATGTCGAGCATGCGCCAGTCCTCGGGACGCCCCACCAGCACGAAACCGCCCTTCAACCCGCGCGTGGACTGCACGATGCCGGCCTTGACCAGCGATTGCAGCACCTTCGACAGGTAGCTCGGCGGGACCTTCATCGCCGTGGCGATCTGCTTCGTGGTCATGGAGCGGCCACCGCCGGCGGCCAGGGCCAGGACGGCGCGCATCGCGTATTCGATCGTCAGGGAGAACAATGCGTGCCCCGCGGCGCCGGCGCCGTGTGTTTGGATGCCCAATATCAGACCTGAGCATCCAAATTAGCCCCGGCAGGGGGCGGTGTCAACGACCCAGCGCCACCCCGACCCGCACCGACAGGTAGTCCCAGTTGTAGTCCAGGTCCCGGCCGTCGGGGTCCAGGTTGCCGGTCGTGAAGCGGTTCCAGGTGTATTCGCCGGTGAACTCGAGGTTGCCCAGCCGCAGGCCGGCGCCCAGGCTCAGGCCGGGGGTGTTGACGGTGGCCTCGAAGGGATACGAACCCTCGAGCTCGTCGCGGTAGCGGTTGTGCAGCAGGGCCAGGCCGCCGGTGACGAACGGGCGCGTGGCCCCGCCGGGCTCGCCCAGGTACTTCTGCATGTCCAGCCCGTAGCGCACCGTGGAGGTCTGGAGGCGGTAGCCGAGGTTGTCGCCCGTGCCGAAGTCGCCGACGCCATCGGCGGCCCCGAAGGTGACCCAGTGGATCGAGGGCGCGACCGAGAAATCGCGCCCGGCGAACTGCCGCACGCGCACGCCGAGTTCCCAGCCGGCGCCTGCGTCGAAGCCCGTGGATGTGGTCCAGAAGTCGTCGCCGACATCGCCTGCCGGCTGGACCAGGCCCCCTTCGAGGACGAGCTCATGCTCCGAGGGTGCGCGATGGTGCTTCGGTCCGCGTGATTCCAGCACGACTTTCGCTTGCGTCGTCGAGGAGATCAGCGCGGCCAGCAACACCAGCGACGCGACGGTTGCGGTTCCGTTTCCCGGGTTACGCATGGTCATTCTCCTGAGGTGGCGGCACCCCGCGGGGGCCTGAGTCCGGCACGACAGGTTCACCCTTGCACGGACGATGCCTGCGCGCCGGCGCGCCGATCTGTTCCTGCGACATTTGTAAGTCATTGCGGTTCAATCGTCCACACGGGCGGGCGGAAATGGGCGAGCTCGCATCGGCGTCGCACCTGTTCCCGCGCCGGGACAGACCGCCGCCGGAAGTGGACACCAGGCCCCAGCCGGGTCACCGGCGACGAGCCTGCCTCAGACGCACGTGCGCGACCGCTCGAGCTGGTCCTCGACGGCCGCAAGCAGCACCACCGAGTCGAACGGCTTGGTGATGTACTTCGCCACGCCGCCTTCGCGGGCGCGCCGGTAGTCGTCCTCGCCGGTGCGCGCGGTCAGGTAGATGACCGGGATATGGCTGGTGGCCGCAATGTGCCGCAGCCGTTCCACCACCACGTGCCCGTTGCCGGCCGGCATCCCGATGTCCAGGAGGATGAGGTCCGGCTGGTGTTCGATGGCCGCCTTGGTGGCGCCGAGGCCGTCCATGGCCGTGACCACGTGGTAACCCGCCGCGCCCAGCCTCAGGGAAAGGCTGTGCACGATGTCGGGCTCGTCATCCACGACGAGGATCCGTCCCTTGTTCATCGCCAGACTCCTTCGGGCGTCGGGCTTTCCGCGGACGCCAGGCTGTACCATTTATCGGCCGACGGAATGGCCGTCAGCGCTCCGGTTTCGTCCACGGCCACCGTGACCCAGGCCAACACGGCCGCGTCACCAGCGGCAGGTTCGTGCGACGCCAGCTGACCAACCCAGGCCAGGGCCCCCTCCGACCCGCCGCGCACCAGCGCCACGAGTGTCGGGGCGCCCTGCACCGGAACCACGGCGCGGCGCTCGTCCATCCCCTCGACCGCCTGGCCGGCCGCCGTGACCAGCCACTCGGGCACCGGCCGGCCGAGATGATCGCGCACCAGCACCAGGCTCCACGGCTCCCAGCGCCGCGCCGCCTGCCGCACCGAATCACTGCAGAACGCACGCAGGTGCCCCTCGGCCGTGTATCGGGGCAGCGTAAAGCCGAAGATCGAGCCGAACCCCGGAGTGCTGACGAGGTCCAGCCGGCTGTCCTGCAACTCGAGCAGGCGCGTGGCGATCGCCAGGCCCAGCCCCAGGCCCTGCTCGCCCGGCCCGTCGCGCCGGTCCACCTGCGTGTACTTGCGCACGATGCGGTTACGGTGTCTCGGCTCGATGCCGGGACCGCGGTCCGCGACTTCGACGGTGACGCTCTCTCCCAGACGGCGCACACGGATGCGGATGGTCCCATCTGTCGGCGAGAACTTGACGGCGTTGTCCAGAAGCTGCGTCAGCGCGTTGGCCACCAGTTCGCCGTCGGCCAGGACCTCTGCGTCGCCGCGGCGCGCCGGCAGGAGAAGTTCGACGACCTTGCCGGCGCTTCGGCAACGGGCGGCGAGAGTGACTGCGCGCTCGCGCACCAGTTCGGCCAGGTCGACAGCGCCGCGCCCCAGGCGCATGCGCCCCGACTCGACGCTGTCGAGGTCCACCAGATGCTCGACGATGCCGCCCAGCCGACGGCAGTTGCGCAGCGCCGTCTCCAGGCAGCGGCGCTGTTCGTCGTTGATCGGCCCGACGATCTCGTCGTGCACGAGCGAGCAGAACTCCTTCATCGCCGTCAGCGGCGTCCGCAATTCGTGGCTCGCCGAAGCGAGGTAGTCGGACTTCAGCAACGCCGCCTCTTCCAGCTGTGCATTGGCCCGGCTGAGGCTGTCGAGCAGGCGCTCGCGCACGATCTGGCTGCGCTTGAGTTCCAGGAAGACCGCGACCTTCGCGCGGATGACGTGCGGGTCGAGCGGCTTGAACAGGTAGTCCACCGCGCCGGCGTCGTAGCCGCTGAAGATGTGCTGGCGGTCCTTGCTGATCGCGGTGACGAAGATGACAGGAACGTGGCGCGTCCGTTCGTGGCTCCGCATCAACGTCGCCACCTCGAACCCGTCCATGCCCGGCATCTGGACATCCAGCAGCACCAGCGCGAAGTCATGTTCAAGCATCAGGCCGAGCGCCTCGTTGCCCGAAAGCGCCGTGTGGATCGCCACATCGTCACGCGCCAGCAGCTGGCTGAGCGACTGCAGGTTGGCCTCGCGGTCGTCGACGATCAGGAGGTTGAGCCGGGCCGTGCCAACGGGCAGGTGACCGTTCATGCCGGCACCTCCTCAGCCTGCAACGCCCGCCTGGCCCCGCCCGGGCGGGCCAGCCCGGCCAGCGTCTCGCACAGCCGTCCACCCGGGCCGTCCGGGTCGAAGACCGGCAGCCCGGCAGGGACATCGGCCGTGGCCGGGATGCGACCGGCCAGGACGACGATGCGTGCCCCCGACGCGATCGTCGCCGACCACCACGTACGCCGCTCGGCCGAAGGCAGCCCGGCCAGGACCTGCGGGCGCACCAGGACAAGCGCGCGGGGCGGCAGGTCGTCCAGCCGCGTCAGGCAGGCCGCCGGGTCCCGCGCCACCTGCACCGTCGCCCCCGCGGCCTCGAGCAGCGCGGTCAGCCGGTACACGGACCGCATGTCGCCGTCGATCATCAGTACGCGCTGTCCCGTCAGCAGGCCTGCGACCGGCTCGCGGTCGGGGAGTGAGGACGCCGGCCTTGCGGCGGGTCGGGGCACCGTCACTGGGGACGCTTCGACAGGGACGACGAAGGCCGGAAGCGGCGGCGGCGGCGCCTCGGCGACGCGCGCCACCGGCTGCACCGGCAGGCGCAGGGTGAACGTGCTGCCCCTGCCCACCTCACTGGCCACGAGCATGCGGGCGCCGAGCAACTCGGTCAGCTTGCGGCAGATGGACAGGCCGAGGCCTGAACCGCCGAAGCGCCGCGCGATCGAACCGTCGCCCTGTGTGAACGCGGCAAACAATGCGGGCAGCACTTCCGGGCTGATGCCGATCCCCGTGTCGGACACCACGAAGTCGAGGGCCGGCGCATCGCCGATCTCCTCCGCGGCCGGCCTGATCGTCAGGCTGACCGAGCCGAATTCGGTGAACTTCAGCGCGTTGTTCAGCAGGTTCTTCAGGATCTGGCTCAGGCGCGTGGGGTCGGCGCGGCACTGCGTGGACGTCAGCGGGTCGACCGTCACGCGCAGGTCCAGGCCGCGCCGCGCCGCGAGCGGCCGGTAGAGCGCGATCAGCGACTCGGCCAGGTCCGAAATTTCGATGTCCTCCGGGTAGAGTTCCAGGCGCCCGGCCTCGGCCTTCGTCAGGTCGAGGATGTCGTCGATGATCACCAGCAGCTCGCGGCCCGCCTTGTTGATCACCTGCGCGGCGTCGACCTCGTCGGCACCCAGGCGACCGTGGCGGTTCTCTACGAGCACCTGCGACAGCAACAGCATGCTGTTGAGCGGCGAGCGCAGTTCGTGCGTCATGTTCGCCAGGAACTCGTTCTTGTAGCGGTCGGACTGCTGCAGGCGGAGGTTCGTCTGCTGCAACTCGCGCTGTTGGACCGCGAAGGCCGCCGCGTGCTGCCGCGTCTCGTCCAGCAGCAGCTGCACGCGTTCACGCGCGCGGCGCGTGTCCAGCGCAATGGCCACCTGCTCGGCGGTGTCGGCCAGCACATCCTGTTCGTCGTCGGTCAGGTCGCGGGCCAGGGCGAAGACGGCGACACCCTTCACGCGGCCGGTCAGGTGGTAGGGAATCGCCACCAGCCTGGTCCCGTCCGCTGCCGTCTCGGTACCCATCCGGCGCTCGCTGGCCACACGCCCGACCAGTCCCTCGCCCAGGCGGATCTCGGCCGGCGGCAGGCCGGGCAAAAGCGCGCCGGTGTGGGCCGCCGGCTCGAGCCGCTGGCCACCCTGCATCAGGTAGAAGGCCCCGCCGCGCGCCTGGCAGCCGGCGCCCAGGACGTGCAGGATGGCGCGCGCCAGGCCCTTGGATGTCGGCGCCGAGCGCAGCGCCCGGCGCAGCGAGACCTGCACCTGCGACTGGCGCGCGTGCCGCGCCGCCAGCCGCCGCGCTGCTTCCCGCTCGCGGGCCAGGGAGGTCACCCGGTCGGCCACATGGGCCACTTCTGCCGGCGCCCCGGCGGGCACCTCGCACCGCGTTGCTTCGCCAGCCAGCCGGCAGGCCCGCTCGAGTTCCAGCAGAGGGCGAACTGCGCGCTGTGCCAGCCAGGCGGACACCAGCACGGACACCGCCGCCAGGATGATGGTCAGCGCCAGGGGAACGGTCCCGGGCACCAGCCCCTGCAGCAGGGCCAACGGCGTGCAGGCCGCCAGCGACAGCCACAGCCACAAGCGGGAGCGCAGGCTGCGCCGCCGCCCGTTGCCGGGATTGTCGCGGGTGGATTCCGACCGTTCGCTGCGCATGCCTCGCCGTTTCCCCGTTGGACCGGCCGCCCCCGGTTTGGGTGCCGCGGGCCGATCCCGGCCCGTCCGTTTTCGTCCGGATACGCGAACGCTTTATCAAAGACACCGATCCCATTCGGGAAACGGCACCCCGGCAGCGGAACCTGTCGGCCGGCCGTTCGGCATGGTACATTGCCCCCGGCCACCAACCCGCCAAAGGGGAGCAAGACCATGGAATACCGTTTCTTGGGCAAGTCGGGCCTGAAGGTCTCGGCGCTGTCGTACGGCGCCTGGGTGACCTTCGGCGACCAGGTCGACACCGACCTGGCCTACCAGTGCATGACCGCCGCGTACGATGCCGGCGTCAACTTCTTCGACAACGCCGAGGCCTACGGCGGCGGCCGGGCCGAGACCATCATGGGCGAGGCCCTGCGCCGCGCCGGGTGGCGCCGCAGCGACGTCGTCGTCTCGACCAAGATCTTCTGGGGCGGCCAGTACGTGGGCCCCGGCCAGCCCTACCACAAGGGCGTCAACGACACCGGGCTGTCGCGCAAGCACATCATCGAGGGCACCAACGCGGCCCTGCGCCGGCTGCAACTGGACTACGTCGACCTGCTGTTCTGCCATCGCCCCGACCTGGACACGCCGCTGGAAGAGACCGTGCGCGCGATGGACTTCCTGGTGAACCAGGGCAAGGCGCTGTACTGGGGCACCAGCGAGTGGTCGGCCGCGCAGATCCGCGCGGCGTACGACATCGCGCGGCGCGAGCACCTGGTGCCGCCGACGATGGAGCAGCCGCAGTACAACATGTTCCACCGCGACCGTGTCGAGGTGGAGTTCGCGCCGCTGTACGACGAGATCGGGCTGGGCACGACCATCTGGAGCCCGCTGGCCTCAGGCATCCTGACCGGCAAGTACAACGACGGCATCCCCGCCGACTCGCGCCTGGCGCTGCCGGACTACGGCTGGCTGCGGCCCATCGTCGAGGGGCCCGACGGCGCCGCGAAGCTGGCGACGGTCACGAAGCTGGCGCCGCTGGCGAAGGAACTGGACGCCTCGCTGGCACAGCTGGCCATCGCCTGGTGCCTGGCGAACGAGGACGTGAGCACCGTGATCCTGGGCGCGTCAAAGGTGTCGCAGATCACCGACAACCTGGGCGCGCTGGACGTGGCCGAGCGCCTGACGCCCGATGTCCTCGAGCGCATCGAGGAGATCCTGGGCAACCGGCCCAAGCCCGAACAGAACTGGCGGGGCAACTAGCATGAAGCAAAGGATGGCTTTCATCATGGTCTTTCTCAGCATCGTCGGGACGGCCGGCGGGTCCGGCGCCGCGCCTGAACGCGTCAACCCGCTGCTGGTGGACTGGGACACGCCGGAAGGGACGCCGCCGTTCGCGCAGGTGCAGCTGGCAGACTTCGAACCGGCGATGATCGAGGCCATGGCGCGCCATGACGCCGAGATCGCGGCGATCGCGGACAATGCCGAGGCCCCCACGTTCGCCAATACGATCGAGGCGCTGGACCGCGCCGGCGCGCTGCTGACACGCGCGGGCGCGGTGATGTCGACGCTGAACGGGACCTGCACGAACGACTCGCTGCAGGCCATCTCGAAGCGCCTGGCGCCGCTGCGCTCGCAGCACGACGACGCCATCACGCTCAATCCCGCCCTCTTCGCGCGCATCGATGCGCTGCACGCGAAGCTCGACGCGCTGGGGCTCGAGCCGGAGCAGCGCCGGCTGCTGGACGAGACCTGGAAGGACTTCCGGCGCGGCGGCGCCAACCTGGTCGGCCCGGACCGCGAGCGGCTGCGGGCCATCAACCAGGAGATGTCGCTGCTGGGCCTGCAGTTCGGCGAGAACATCCTGAAGGAGACGAACCGGTTCGAGCTGGTCGTCACCGACCCGGCCGACCTCTCGGGGCTGCCAGCGGCCGTGGTCGAGGCCGCGGCCGAGACGGCGACCCGCCGCAAGAAGGAAGGCAGCTGGGTCTTCACGCTGCAGAGCCCGAGCCTGTTCCCGTTCCTGCAGTACAGCGACCGCCGCGACCTGCGCGAGAAGATGTACGGCGCCTACCTGGCGATGGGCAGCCACGGCGACGAACTGGACAACCGTGGCCTCCTGGCGAAGACGGCGGCGCTGCGCCTGGAGCGCGCGAAGCTGCTCGGGTTCGCCACGCACGCCGACTTCGTGCTGGACGAGAACATGGCCGCCAAGCCGGGCAGCGTGTACGGGCTGCTGAACGAGCTGTGGGCCCCCGCCCTGGCGCGCGCCAAAGCCGAGGCGGCCGATATGCAGAAGCTGATCGACGCCGAGGGCGGCGGCTTCCAGCTGGCCGGCTGGGACTGGTGGTACTACGCCGAGAAGGTGAAGAAGGCGCAGTACGACCTGGACGAGAACATGCTGCGCCCCTACTTCGAGCTGGAGCGCGTGCGGTCCGGCCTGTTCGAGGTCGTGCATCGCCTGTACGGGTTGACGTTCAGCGAGCGCCACGACGTGCAGACCTGGGACCCCGAGGTGAAGGTCTACGACGTGCTCGACGCCGACGGCACGCGACTGGCCGTCTGGTACAGCGACTACTTCCCGCGCGACAGCAAGCGCGGCGGCGCCTGGATGAGTTCGCTGCGCAAGGAGAAGCTGGACGGCGGCGCGCGCGTCGTCCCGCTGGTCTACAACGTGGGCAACTTCACGCGGCCGACCGCGGGCACGCCCGCGCTGCTGAGCGCCGACGAGGTGCACACGATGTACCACGAGTTCGGCCACGCGCTGCACGGCATGCTCTCGCAGTGCCGCTACGAGAGCCTCAGCGGCACGGCGGTGGCGCGCGACTTCGTGGAGTTGCCCAGCCAGGTGCTGGAGAACTGGGCGCTGGAGCCGCAGGTGCTGGCCCTGTACGCGAAGCACTGGCAGACGGGCGAGCCCATCCCGGCCGAGCTGGTCGCCAAGCTGCAGAAGGCGAAGCACTTCAACCAGGGCTTCGAGACGGTCGAGTACCTGGCCGCGAGCATCCTGGACATGGACTGGCACACGATCAGCGACCCGGCGGTGTTCGCGTCGCAAAATGCGGAACAACTCGTTGACCGGTTCGAGGCCGAGTCCCTCAGCCGCATCGGGCTGATCGGCGCCATTGCGCCCCGGTACCGCAGCCCCTACTTCCGGCACGTCTTCGGGGGCGGCTATTCGGCCGGGTACTACTCGTATGTCTGGGCCGAGGTCCTGGATGCGGACGCCTTCGCCGCCTTCGAAGCCACCGGGGACATTTTCGACCCGGCCACGGCCAAGTCATTCCGCCAGAACATCCTGGAGCGCGGCGGCACCGAGGATCCGATGGTCCTCTACCAGCGCTTCCGGGGGCAGGCCCCCGGCATCAAGCCGCTGCTGGTGAGGCGCGGGTTGGACTGATCATCGACGGTTCCCTTTACGGACCCACGCGGGGCCGGGCGTACGCGCCCGGCCCTGTTTGCTAAAGCCCACCCGGACCGTGCCGATCTCCTTGTGTCGCGCCAAATCGGCGCCACGGACGCACACAGCGTCCATCGGCATCCGCTTTCCGGGGGGATCCGCATGCGGATCACGACGAAATTGACCTGGCTCGTGCTGGCCGCCGGCCTGGCGCCGCTGACGGTGGTTGGTGGCTTCGCCGCCATCTGGCAGGGTTGGCGTCCACACCCGGTTGCGCTCGCACTGGCGGCACTGGCCGTCGCGGGTCTCGTCGTTTTCGCGCGCCGCACCGTACGCGCGCTGACTGCTCCCCTGACCGCGACCTACCAGGAACTGGCGCTCGGCTCGCAGCAGGTGGCTGCGGCCAGTTCGCAGATCGCCTCGGCGAACGCGAACGTGGCCCACGGCGCCAGCCAGCAGGCGGCGAGCCTCGAGGAGATCACCGCGTCGCTGACCGAAATGGCCGGCGTGGTCCAGCGCAATGCCGAGCATGCCGAGGAAGCCGGCTCCACCGCCAGCTCCACGCAGGAAGCGGCCGAGTCCGGGCGAACGGCGCTCTACTCCATGATGGAATCGATCGGCGAGATCAAGGAATCGACGGACAAGATGGCGAAGGTCGTCAAGACCATCGACGGCATCGCCTTCCAGACCAACATGCTGGCCCTCAATGCGGCGGTCGAAGCCGCCCACGCCGGCGATGCCGGACGCGGATTCTCCGTCGTGGCCACCGAGGTGCGCGCGCTGGCTGGCCGCAGCGCCGAGGCGGCGCGGTCGACAGGCGACCTCATCCTGGTGGCGGTGCGCAGCGCCGAGGCCAGCGTCGCCGCGTCGGAGGCGTTCGTCGCCACGCTCGAAGAGATCATCAGCGGCATCGACCGCATGAACGACCTCACGCAGCAGGTGGCCGGCGCCACACGCGAACAGTCGTCCGGCATCTCCCGCATCAACCAGGGCCTGGCCGGCCTGGACCAGGTGGTCCAGGACAACGCCGCAAGCACCGAGGAAACAGCGTCCAGCTGCCAGGAACTGACGGTCCAGGCCGAGCAGTTGGCGCAGACCATCGGCAAGCTGTCGTCGTGGCGCGAATCCACCGAAACGGCGCGCGAGCCGAAGCCGAAAGCGAAGCGCGCCCCTGCCGCCGCCCCCGTTCCGGAATCGACGCCCGCTGAGGCGGCGCCGGTGGCCGACGCCAAGCCGGTGTCGCGCACCTGCAAGGTGGAGACACTGACGCTGGACGAACTGTCGGCCGACGACATTTTCGAGGTTTGAGTTGGAGCCCGGCGGAACCGGGATCCGGGGGGACGGGCAGCCCGCGCAGAGCCGTGGTCGCCGCTCGGCATGAAGAAGGCCACCTCGTGGCCGTCAACGCAACGCAAGGAGCCTGATCATGGCGCTGCTGGACTGGAATACGAGCCTGAGTGTCGACGTCTCCGCGATGGACGAGGAACACAAGAAGCTGATCGGCCTGGTCAACGACCTGAACGAGGCCATGAAGCAGGGCAAGACCAAGGACGAGATGGACCGTGTGTTCAACGAGCTCGCCCGCTACACGCAGTCGCACTTCGCCTCCGAAGAGCGCTATCTGGAGAAGATCGGCTACCCCGGCGCCGCCCAGCAGAAGAAGGAACACGCCGAGCTGATGACCCAGGTCGCCGCCTTCAAGGCCGAGTACGACGCGGGCAAGGCGATGATCAGCGTGAAGCTGATGGGGTTCCTGCGCGACTGGGTGCGGAATCACATCCAGAAGACTGACAAGCAGTACGGTGTGTGGGCGCAGCAGAACGCCAAGGTCTGAGGATTGGCGGACTGACGATGGAAGTGAAGCGCCCCGGCTGGGATGGCCGGGGCGCTTTCCATTGCCTGCCGGCAGCACCGGAAAAAACAAGGGCTCACGGCATCGCCGCAAGCCCTTGAAAAAGTTGGTACGCCGCCAGGGACTTGAACCCCGAACCTACTGATTAAGAGAAATCACGAGCCCCCGTTATTGATGTTTTATCTCTATTAACGGGGATTAAAAAAAGTGTTTACTATTTTGTTTGCAATGATTTAGGTCTGTTTTCACTTTACTTTCGCTTAACGTAATGATACAATCCTACATGCCCGAAGTTGAACAGGAGTTGAACGTCTTCACCCCCGTCTTTCAACCGAACGGAGCCCTGTGGACCATCTAGTAACGATCAAGGAGATGACATGAATCGCTTCAATTTCACAGTCAAACAAATCAATGCCCTGCCCACACCGACAAAGGGAACTGGTCACTACCGTGACAAGGAAGTCAGGGGACTTGAACTCATTGTCACGCCCGGCCAGAAAGGACAGGGCAGGACCTCCTTCTACTTCAATCGAAAGTTTCGGGGAGAATCCATTCGGATTCTGATTGGAACATTTCCTGAAAAGACCATTGAGCAGGCGAGAACGAAGGCCAAGAAATTCAGTACAATGGTCGACGATGGCATTGATCCAAGAAGTACCGCCCCACGTCCACGAGCCGGGCTCAACCTCCAGCAGTTGTTTGATGAATACATCGAAGTGAAGAAGCTGCCCAAAGAGTTGGGTGGCAAATTGACGTGGGAACAAGACTTGGCCCAATACAACCTGTATCTCAAAAAGGACCTTGGCCACCGGAAGATTAACAGCATCACCAGAAATGAGATCGAAGACATCCATAGAAAGATGGGGCTGCGAACCCTGACGGCGGCAAACAGGCTCTTGTCCCTGCTAAAGGCCGTCTTCAATCACGCCATACGAAGGGGTCACCTCACATCTCAGAATCCAGCGATGCTAATCAAGAGGCACCACGAGGAGAAATCCAAGCGAGTCCTGACCGATGAGGAATTGGCTGCGTTCCTTTTGGCATTGGACAAAGAAACCAACAGGGACTTTCCAAACATCTTCCTGCTTTGCCTCTTCACCGGGGCCAGAAGGAACAATGTCTTGTCAATGAAGTGGGAGGAAATTGACTGGGCTGATGAGACTTGGACCATTCCAAGAACGAAGAACGGAGATGAAATCACGATCCCGCTGTATCGGGATGCCGTCACCCTCCTGGGCGAGCGCCACGAAACAGCACGCACCTCATTTGTGTTCCCAAGCGAGGGCAGTAAGTCAGGCCATATCATGGAGCCAAGATTTGGGCTCCACCGGATCATGAAGAGAGCCCACATTGGCCATTTCACAGTCCACGGGCTAAGAAGATCATTTGCCTCGATTCTCGCAAGCAGGCACGTCTCGTACATTGTGATTGAACATTGTCTCGGCCACAAAGCCAAGGACGTCACGATGGGATATGCACGGGTCAGCCTCAAGGCACATAGAGAAGCAATTGATATCGTCGGCAATCACATCATGGCATGTCGTGGAATTAGCCACACCATCGCCTAATTGCCTCAGTTGACAGAGACCCCCACATAGCAAAATAGACCACTGATGCCATGTTCTATGACACACAGGCTATACCTGCGTACTGGGGCCAAACCAGAATGGAGAATGTTCCAATGACCACTTTTGACGACCCAAATGATTACCTTGTAACACCGTAAGCGTCCGGCCGTCGGCGTGTTCCAGCCGCCCGTGCTCTGTGATATGTTCCCGGATTACGCTTGATCGTTGTTGACGGCGGCGGCCTTGGCCGCCAGCCACCCGCGTGGCGTCAGCTCCGCCACCCGGCTCTGGGGA
>CAIWHK010000070.1 GCA_903912525.1 uncultured bacterium
CAGTCCTCGCCCCTTCGGGGCTGCGGATAGCCCACCACACGACCTGTTCCACATCCTCATGTGCCGGCTATCTGGAGCGGGCGCATGGAGAAGCGGCCGCGCAAGTGGGGGCAGGCGCGCCAGGCGGCACTTGCGCCGGCGCAACTCGTGGCGGCGGGGACGGCTTGCCCGCGCCACCGCGAGATGGTAGTTTCGGCGGCGTCGCTCACGGGAAGATCCAGCAGGGAACGGGCATGAACCTCGTACGTCGTTATCTGTCGTTCATCAAGTTCGAGCACACCGTGTTCGCGCTGCCGTTTGCGCTCATCTCGCTACTGGTGGCCTCGGGCGGGCATCCCGCCGGCCGCACGATGCTGTGGGTGCTGGTGGCGATGGTGGGGGCGCGCAGCGCGGCGATGGCCTTCAACCGGCTGGTCGACCGCGCGCACGACGCGGCCAACCCGCGCACGGCCGACCGGCACCTGCCGGCGGGCGCCGTTTCGGTGGCGGGGGCGACGGTGTTCACGGTGGCGGCCGCGGCGCTGCTGGTGGTGGCGGCGTGGCAGCTGAACCCGCTCTGCCTGATGCTCAGCCCGGTCGCGCTGCTGGTCACCCTCGGCTACTCGTACACGAAGCGCTTCACGGCGCTGTCGCACCTGGTGCTGGGCCTGGGGCTGGGCATCGCCCCGGTGGGCGCCTGGCTGGCGGTGACCGGCTCGTTTGCGCCGTTCCCGCTGTGGCTGTCGGCGGCGGTCATGTTCTGGGTGGCCGGGTTCGACACCATCTACGCCTGCCAGGATGTCGACTACGACAAGCGGGTGGGACTGCACTCGCTGGCCTCCCGGCTGGGGACATCGCGGGCGCTGGTGTTGTCCCGGGTCTTCCACGTGCTGGCCATCGCCTGCATGGCGGCGGCCTTCCGGCGGGCCGAGCCGCTGGGGCTTCTTTCGCTGGCGGGCGTCGGCATCATGGCTGGGCTGCTGGCCTGGGAGCAGGCCCTGGTGCGCGGGGGCGACCTGCGTCGCCTGAACCGGGCCTTCTTCGAGATCAACTCCTGGGTGGGGATGATCCTGCTGGCCGTCGTGCTGGTGGACCTCTACCTGGCGTGACCTTCAGGCAACCCGTTTCCCCACATTCTCCTCAGGTTTGACCACGGTCGGTCGAAATCCCGACTGATGAATTCCCACCGGCCCGGCAAGTGCGGCCGGCGGGCCGTGTGCCCAGTCCAGTTCGAGGAGACGCTCATGAGTCGATGGCTACCGGTGCTCCTGATCGCCCTGTTCGCCGCGCAGGCCCTGGCCCTGCCCGTGGAACTCGATGCGAAACCCGTCGCCAAGGCGTTCGTCGCGGCGCCGCAGGCCACATCGGCCGAATTGCTGGCCGCTGCGCGCCAGGGTGGGGATACGTTCGCCAGCGCGCTGCCGATCAACTCGGTGCCCTTCACCGAGACGGGCACGACGGTTGGTTACGCCGACGACTACGACAACGACTGCAGCAGCGGCGTCCCCGGCACGGCTCCGGACGTGGTCTATGCCTTCACGGCGCCGGCGACCGGCTCGTACAGCATCAGTCTCTGCGGGTCCGCGTTCGACACGAAGCTGTACATCGACGAGGCCGGCCTCTCGCTGGTGGCCTGCAACGACGACTACGACCTGTCGTTGTCGAACGGTGACCCGTGCTTCCAGAACGCCCGCATCGACAACTTCCAGGCGACCGCCGGCCAGGTCTACTATCTGGTCGTCGACGGCTTCAGCGGCGCGGGCGGCGCCTACACGATCAGCGTGGATGCATCCACGGCCTGCGACGTGCCCACGCCCGCCGAGATCATCCAGGAGGGCGAGCCCGCCCTGGCCACCGGCCAGACCGACTCGTTCAACTGCGGTTGCACGTGTGACGCGGGCTTCGGCGTGCTGGCCCTCGAGGCGGATCCCCTCGGCCAGGTGGTCGTCGATGTCGTCCAGGGCTGGCGCGACTTCGGCATCCGCGACCGCGACTGGTTCCGGTTCACGGCCGGCGCCTCGGGCTGGGTGCACGTCGAGTTCGAGAGCGAGGTCGGCGCGATCGCGGCCGTCTACGGCAACGCCGACTGCCTGGACCTGATCCCGCCGGCGATGCTCATCGTCGATCCCTGCATCCCCGGCTCGGTCGATGTGCCGGTGGCCGCGGGCACGGATTTCTACATCCAGGCGACGACCCTGAACATCTACCCCCCGAACGGCATCCTCCCGGCCTCGGCCGACGCGGTCCTGACCGTGTCGGGCCTGGCCACGGGCGTGCCGGTCTCGCCAACCAGCTGGGGCGAGGTCAAGGGAATGTACCGATAGCCGCACTTTTCTGGCGACACACGGCCGGTCTTGCTTGATTGTGCGGCTCAGGCCCACAACAGGCAGACCGGCCGTTTTCATTGGCTGACGACCGGGCCCAACGTTCGACCGGGGAATGCATGGACCGCGACCACGCATCACTCAGCGAAGTCCACGGCAGCGTCGCCGTTCCGCCCGGCGGGACCAAGTGGCGCCGCCTGCTCGCGTTCATGGGACCCGCCTACCTGGTCAGCGTCGGCTACATGGACCCGGGCAACTGGGCCACCGACATCGCAGGCGGCAGCGCCTTCGGGTACAAGCTGCTGTGGGTGCTCCTGATGAGCAACCTGATGGCGCTGGTGTTGCAGAGCCTCAGCAGCCGCCTGGGTATCGTCCGCGGTCTCGACCTGGCCCAGGCCTCGCGCCACACCTACCCGCGCCTGGTGAACATCCCGCTGTACGTGCTGGCCGAAATCGCGATCGCGGCCTGCGACCTGGCCGAGGTCATCGGCATGGCGATCGGCCTGAACCTGCTGTTCGGGCTGCCGCTGATGTGGGGTGTGCTCATCACCTCGGTCGACACCTTCCTGATCCTGTTCCTGATGCAGCGCGGCATGCGGGCGATGGAGATCTTCATCATCTCGCTGGTATCGATCATCGGCGTGTCGTTCCTGGCGCAGCTGTTCATCGTCGGGCCCGAGGTCTCCTCGGTCATGACGGGTTTCGTGCCGAGTGCGCTCTCGGGCAAGGCGCTGTACCTGGCCATCGGGATCATCGGGGCCACGGTCATGCCCCACAACCTGTACCTGCACTCGGCGCTGGTGCAGACGCGCAAGATCGAGCGCACGCCGCAGGGCATCCGCGAGGCGCTGCGCTTCAACCTGCTGGACACGGGCCTGGCGCTGAACGTGGCCTTCCTGGTCAACGCGGCCATCCTGATCCTGGCCGCCTCGGCCTTCCACGATAAGGGCTACACGCAGGTGGCCGAGATCGCGGACGCCCACCAGCTGCTGAACGGCCTGTTCGGCCACCTGGCGCCGACGCTGTTCGCCATTGCGCTGATCGGCGCGGGGCAGAGCAGCACGGTGACCGGCACGCTGGCCGGCCAGATCGTCATGGAGGGCTACCTCAACCTGCGGGTGCGGCCGTGGCTGCGCCGGCTGATGACGCGGATGGTGGCCATCCTGCCGGCCGTCATCGTCATCAACACGATGGGCGACGGCGCGCTGGGTTCGCTGCTGGTGCTCAGCCAGGTCATCCTCAGCCTGCAGCTCGGGTTCGCGGTGATCCCGCTGCTGCACATGTGCGCCGACCGCGAGCACATGAAGGAGTTCGCCGTCGGCCGCCGCTTCCAGGCGCTGGGCTGGCTGTGCGCCGTGGTGATCGTGGCGCTGAACGCGCGACTGGTGGCGATGGAGGTCGGCGGCTGGCTGGCGGCCGGCGGCACGGCCGCGATGTGGGCGCGCTTCGTGGCGCTGCCGTTGTGCGTCCTGGCTGTGGTGCTGCTGTGCTACGTCACGCTGGCCCCCTGGGTGGGCGCGACCCGCAAGCGGCGGCCGGCGCTCATGCACGAGGTCGTCCCGGTGCTGGCCCGCCCCCGTGAACTGCCGCGCGGCCGGGTCTGCGTGACGGTCGATTTCTCCCACACCGACCAGGCCGCCATCGACGCCGCGCTGGCGCACGGCGGCCCGGGCGCCCACTACGTGCTCATCCACATCGTCGAGAGCGCCGTGGCCAACTACATCGGCCAGCACAGCCGCGACTACGAGACGCTCAGCGACACGGCCAACCTCGAGGCCTATGTGGCGCAGCTGGCGAACCTGGGCTACCAGGCGTCGTTTCGCATCGGCTACGGCGGCGTGGTCAAGGCGATCGTGGGCCTGGTCGAGGCGAGCGAGGCCGACCTGCTGGTCATGGGCGCCCACGGGCACCGCGGCCTGAAGGACCTGCTGCTGGGCGCCACCGTCGATTCGGTGCGGCATCACGTGAAGGTGCCGGTGCTCATCGTCCAGTAGCGGGCCGGGAAGAAAAGCGAACGGCGCCCGGGCACATGCCGGGCGCCGTTCATTTTTCGTGGCGGGTCGCCGCCGGGCCCGCTCAGGCGAGCTTCGCGTGGGCCCCGTCGCAGTACGGCGCATTGCCCGTGTGCTTGCACTGGCAGATAGCCTTGGTCCCGGCCTCGGCCATCTCGAAAATCATCGGTCGGAATTCGGTGCCCGCGTGGCCGCCGTCGCAGAACGGCTGCTTGGCCGACAGGCCGCAGGTGCAGTAGGCGTGCTTGCCGGCGGCCAGTTCCAGGACGGCCGGGCGGCGGGCCGCGATCTTCGGGTCACTCATGGTACTTGCTCCCCAAGGGTTGGCGCCGGGCGATGCGCTGTCATCTCTTTCATCCAGGGCGACAAGCTACCGCAATTCCCCGGTGCGGCAACCACCCGGGAATGCCGAAGGGGCCCCGTCGGGAGCCCCTTCGCGCAGCGGCAGGTCGGCGGGCGCCTACAGCTTGACGCCCAGCAGGTCGGCCATCTCGTTGATGATGCGGTCGAACCGCGCCAGCGCCGCGTTGATGGCGTCGGGCTTCGTCAGGTCGACGCCGGCATCCTTCAGCAGGTCCAGCGGCGGCTCCGAGCAGCCGCCCGACAGCATCTTCAGGTAGCCGTCCACGGCGGGCTGGCCCTCTGCCTTGACCTTCTCGGCGATGGCGATGCCGCTGCTGAGGCCCGTCGCGTAGCTGTACACGTAGTACTTGTAGTAGAAGTGGGGGATGTAGGCCCACTCCATGCCGTCGTTCTTGTTCACCGTGAAGCCCGGGCCGTAGTAGCGCTGCACCAGGTCGCGGTAGGTGTCGTCCAGCAGCTGCGCGGTGACCGGCGTGCCGGCCTCGACGAAGCCGTGGACGGCGCGCTCGAACTCGCTGAACAGCGTCTGGCGGTAGATGGTCGTGCGGATGGTCTCCAGCTCGGCGGCCAGGATGCCGATCCGCTCTTCCTTCGTCGTCGCCTTGCGGACCAGGTAGTCCGACAGCAGCGCCTCGTTGCAGGTCGAGGCGATCTCGGCCAGGAACGTGACGTAACGGTGGTCCTGGTACGGCTGGTGCTCCATCGACAGGTGGCTGTGCAGCGCGTGGCCGTACTCGTGGGCCAGCGTCGAGAGGTCGTCCAGCGAGTCCTGGAAGTTCATCTTCACGAACGGATGCCGGCCGTACACCGAGGCCGAGAAGGCGCCGCTGTCCTTGTCGTTGCTCGGGTAGACGTCGATCCAGCCGTTGCGCGGGTCCAGGCCCTGCTTCAGCATGTCCACGTACTGCGAGCCCAGCGGCGAGAGCGCCTCGGGCAGGATGGCGCACGCCTCGGCATAGGTGATGTTGCGCTCGGCCGACGCGGTCAGCGGCACGTAGAGGTCGGCCACCGTCAGGTAGTCGAGGCCCAGAACCTTCTTGCGCAACTCGACGTAGCGGTGCAGCGGCGTCAAGTTCGCGTTCACGGCGTTGATCAGGTTGTCGTGCACCGCGACCGGCATGTTGTCCTTGTCCAGGTACGCCTCGCGGGCCGTGTCGTAGTGGCGCGAGCGCGCATACATCACGTCGAGGTCGAACTGGCCGGACAGCGTCGCGGCGAACGCGTGCTGGAACTGGCGCAGCGTGGCGAACATCGCCGAGACGGCTTCCTCGCGCACGCGGCGGTCCGGAGACGAGCGGAACATCGAGTAGTTCGACAGCGTCAGCTGCACTTCCTTGCCCTCGGCGTCGTGCACCTTCGGCCAGGTGATGTCCGACAGCAGCGCGTTGAACGCGTCCTGCATCGGGCTGGGCACTTCGTTCAGGTCGATCTCGGTCCACAGGTTGTCGCCGGCCAGCTGCAGCACGTGCTCGGCTTCCTGCGGCAGCATGCGACCGCGGCGACGGCGCAGGTTGTCCAGGTACTTGGCGTAGGCGGCCGGGCCGTCCTTGGTAGCGTAGGCCTTGGCGATGGTCGCGTCGTCCAGGGCCAGCAGCTCGCTGCGCATGAAGCCGGCGGCCGCGCCCAGGTCGTCCATCAGGGTCAGGCTGAGCTGCTTGCGGGCCTGCCGCTCCTGGTTCGTCTGCTCGCTGTCGAGCGCCAGGTTCGCGTACTGCGCCACGAAGCTGGCGCGGTTGTGCAGGTCGAAGTACAGGGCCAGGCACTCGGTCATCGCCTTGGGCCTGGCGAGCTTGCCGGTGTAGGCCGTGAGCTTCGGCAGCTCGGCCTTCACGGCGTCCAGCTCGGCCTGCCACGCCGCATCATCGGCGAACAGCGCCTTCAGGTCCCACTTGTAGGCGTCGGGCACCTGGTCGCGGGTCGCGTTGGCGTCGGGCTTGTACGGGGGCAGGTCGCTCGCGAAGGCGGCGGTGGACATCAGCATGACCACACACACCAGCAGGACGGCAATCCGGCGGGACATGGACGGGCCTCCTTGGGCTTGTCGGCGGGGGATGTTCGCATGCGCCCCATTGTCACGCTCCCGGCCGCATGGCGCCAGTGGATTTCGTCGTCGGGCGGGACCGGGGGAACGGGACGGGCCGGCCCCCGACAGGGGGACCGGCCCAGGGAAAGGCGGGCTGATCGGCTTGCTAGAAGCCGACCGAGGCGCTGACGCCCCACACCAGCGTGCCGGTGTCGCCGCCGCCGGCATCGACGGCATCCGAGGCGTCGTTCAGCAGCGAGCACCAGGACAGGCTCGGCGTGATGGTGGCCATCGGCGCCGGGTGCCAGGGCAGTGCCGCGGTGAACGAGTAGTCAGTCAGCGAACTGGACGTGGCCTGGTCGGTGACGGCCTTGGCGGCGCCCACCGGGAAGTACCCGGCCATGTACCGCTCCGAACCCAGGCCGGCCCGCGCCGACAGGTCCAGGCTGGCGCCCGGTGACAGGGCGACGCCGTGGCTCAGGCCGGCTTCCCAGTACCAGCCGTCGACCTGGTCCACATCGCGGTACACCGACAGCGTGGGAGACAGGACCAGACTGGCGCTCGCGCTGGCGAAGGCCTCAGCCGTGTTCTGTTCGCTGGCGTCGGGCAGCGCGTAGTAGATGACGCCCAGGTCCAGCGACGCCACGGGAAGGCCCAGGCCGTAGCTGACGGTCACGTCGTACTCGTTGAAGCCGCTGTCGCCGCTGGGATCGTCGGCGTTGAGGTTGCCCCACAGGTTCAACCCGAAACCGGCCACCTCGGCCGACACTTCCGGTTGCACCACGGCGCCGTTGGTCAGGGTGATGCCGCGCCACAGGTAATGGCCGTAGCAGCCGACCTCGGCACTCAGGTCCAGCGGCCCGACCGCCAGGACGGCGCCCGGGACCAGCAACAGCAAGCCCGTAAGGGCCAGGAATTTCGACCGCATGTGCGCTTCTCCCCCGTTCAGACAAGATCATGTTCGGCCGCCGGTTCGTCCCGGATGGGGCGCTGCGGCGCCGCTAACCATGAAGGTATCGGCACCGGTAGGCCTTTCCTTTAATCCCGGGAGGGCCCTGAAAACGGGACTCAAGGATGGGGTGTTACCGGCCGAACAGGAACCAGCGAACCTGAACGCACGAGGGAGGATGTCGCCTTGATCAAGGAAATCGCCCTACCCGGTCCCGAACAGCCCGTCATCGACGAATCGCGCCTGCTTGCGGAGTTCGGAGGTGACCGCGAGATCCTCGCCGAACTGCGCGACCTTTTCCTGGCGCAGGCGCCGCCGCTGCGCGAGTCGATCCTCTCGAGCCTGGACACCGGGAACCTGGCCGACCTGGTGCGCGACGCGCACAGCCTCAAGGGCGCGTGCGCCACGTACGGGGCGCCTCGGCTGACGATGGTGTGCAAGGAGATCGAGCTGTCCGGCAAGGCCGGCGACCTCGAAAATGCGCGCGCCTACCGGGCGGCGTTCGAGGTCGAATTCGCGGCGCTCAGCGAGGGCATCACGCGCATCGCGCAGGGCTGACCACACACGACAACGCCAGGGCGAGGCGGTGGAAGCGGGAACGACGGCCCGCGGTCATCGCCTCACTCCTTATCAGGCCCGTCCTCGCCGATCCCGCCGAACTCGTCGAGCTCCGCTTCCACCGCCTCGATCAACGCGTCCGCGGTCGGCTCCGGCGACTCGTCCAGCCCGCCGAAGCGCGGCGCCCGCATCGCCCCGGTGATCTTCCGCGCCAGGATATGGTAGATGTGCGTCTCCCAGTTGACGATGCCGGCGCGCATGTGCAGGTGCCTGAGGTAGGTGATGAACTTCAGGCGCTCGCGCGGCGTGTAGCCGATGACGCTCATCGCGTGGGCCAGATGCGCGTACATGTGGTCGAGCTCGTGCTGGGTCGGCAGTCGTGTGCCGCGGTGCGGATGGTTCACCCGCGCGCCGAGGCCGTGACCGCGCGGCGCCAGCCCGCGACCGCGCGCGCCCAGCGCATCGGGCGCGCCGGCGCGCTGCATCGCCTGCCGTATTTCCCACGCATACAGCATCACGGCCTGCGCCAGGTTCAGTGACGGCTGCTCGGGGGCGGTGTCGACGGTCGACAGGTAGCGGCAGAGGTCGACTTCGTCGTTGGTCATCCCGGTGCGCTCGGTCCCGAACATGATGATGACGCGGCCCTCGCTCGCGTGGTCGGCGATGCGGTCGGCCAGCTCCGCCGGAGTCAGCAGCGCGCGCTTGCGCAACTGCCGCTCGCGCGCCGTGGTGCCGGTGACGACCAGCGCGTCGCCGACGGCCTCCATCAGGTCGTCGACGATGACGGCGCCATCGAGGATGTCCTCGGCGCCGTGCGCCAGCGCCCGTGCGCTGCGGCCCTTGGGATTCAGCGGGGAGATGAGCCGCAGGTGCTGCAGGCCCATCGTCTTCATCGCGCGGCAGGTGGCGCCGATGTTCATCGGCTCGGTGGTGCGGCTCAGCAGCACGACCACGTTGTCGAGCAGGGGCAGGCTCGCGGCGTTCACGGCGTTCTCGCCCACGGGGAGCTCCTCGGTGCGGCGGCGGCGCGCAGCCGGTTCAGCCGGCGTTCCGCAACCCCGGCTAGGGCCGGGTCGCGGCGTCGCCTTCGTCCGCCAGCCACATCAGCGATTCGATATGCGCGGTCTGCGGGAACATGTCCAGCACCCGGAGGGACTTCGGCGCGTATCCGGCCGCCACCAGGACGCCGGCATCGCGGGCCTGGGTGGAGGGGTCGCAGCTCATATAGAAGATGTGCGCCGGTCGCCGGGCCAGCAGGGCCTGGACGCCGTCGCGGCCCAGTCCCGCGCGCGGGGGATCCACCACGCATACCGCCTGCCGCCAAATGTCGGCGTTCCGGTCGGCATCCAGCAGGTTGGGCCGGCTGATCACTTCGACCAGGTCCCCCTGGCAGACCGTGGCGCGACCCTTGGTGGCCTCGTCGCGGGCGATGTTGTTCTCGGCGTCGCGGCAGGCGCCCGGGTCCAGTTCGACCAGCGTCGTGCGCTCGAAGCGATCGGACAGCGCCAGCGTGAACAGGCCCACGCCGCCGTACAGGTCGAGCAGGTGAGGGTGGCGCGTGCCGGCCGGCACCACGGTGTCGAGCCAGCCGCGCACCGTGGCGACGGCCGCCTCGGCGACGTGCTGGTTGTTCTGGAAGAACGCCCCGGCGCCCACGCGGTAGGAGTGACCGGCCACCTGGTGCACCAGGTAGTCGCGACCCCACACCGGCCGGTTGTTGAACAGCAGGCCCTTGAGGCCGGGCGCCGGCGCCGCGCCGGGCTCGAGTGCGCCGACGATCTTCTTGAGCACCTTCAACCGCGCGGGCACGCCGAACAGCGACAGCAGCCAGCCGCCGCGCCCGTCCAGCCGCACGACGACCTGGTCCACCGGCGGCATGAAGCGCAGCCAGGGCAGGATGATGTCGGTGAACGGGGCGGCCATCACCGGGCACTCTTCCATGCGCACGACTTCATGCGTGCCGCGCTGGTGCAGGCCGTAGCAGCCGGTCGGGTGGGCGTGCAGGCGCAACGCTGTGCGCCACGTGAACGGATCGCCGCAGATCATCGGTCCCATCCACCCGCTCACATCGAGCTTGCCCTGGCGCTGGAAGCACTCCACGACGATCGCCAGCTTCGCGGCGCGCTGCGCCTCGTCGCCCATGTGCTGCAGGTCGCAGCCGCCACAGTGCGCGAAGTGCTGGCATGGCGCCTCGCGGCGATCGGGTCCCGGCTCGAGCACCTCGCGCAGTTCGGCGCGTCGATAGCCGGAGCGCGCCTCGAGGACCGCGGCGCGCACGAGATCGCCGGGTGCGGTGCGCGGGACGAAGCAGGCGCCCTGCTCGTCGCGCGCGAGTCCGTCGCCGCCGGTGACCAGCTTTTCGATACGCAGGTCGATGATGACGGGTTCGACGGGCGCTGGCGGGGGCGAAGCGGGCTTGGAAGACTTGGGCTTGGCCGAATTGGGCTTGGCCGAGCCGGGCTTGGCCGAGCCGGGCTTGGCGGATTTGGGCTTGCCGGAACCGGGCCGGGCCGGGCCGGGCTTGCCTGCGCCAGGCTTGGCGGGCGCGGCCTTGCGCGCTGATCCCGTGGCACCGGCGCCTTTCGGCGCGCCGCCCCGGGGCTTCCCGGCCGCAGGTTTGCCTGCCTTCGGGACCCCACCGGTGGTCCGGGCGGGATCTTTCGCAGAGCGACGGTGTTGCGGTTCCGGCTTGTGTGATTTCATGGTCCGGCTAAACTAGCACTGTCCCGGGCGTCCTCCAAGACGTGCCTTAAATTGGGTGGCGACGCCGGGGCCCAGGGTTTGCATCACGGCAAATCAAATAAGTGAACTTTGTGTCGAAATTCTTCAACCCCAACGGGTTGGCGGAACCACCGACACGCCTTCCACGGCACAACGGGGAAGACGCTGCGACGCTGGAACACGGCAGTTTGGTTGGGTTTGGCGATGCTCCTGGGCCTCAGTATGCCCGGGTGCGCCCCCAAACGTGTGTTCCGGCAGGCTCCGGTGCCCGCCCTGCCTTCGGCCCTGACGCGCCCAGGTCTGGCGACGGCCGGTGGCCGCGCCGCGCCGCGAACGCATCAGGCCCCGTCTGCGGCCGGAGACCAGGAACCCGGCAGCGCCGCCGCCAACGAGGCCGATGCGGACAGCACCACCTGGGTCTGGGAAAGCACGGTCGGTCCCGCCGAATTCCCCACCGATGGCGAGCCGCTGGCCTCTGACTCCGAGGGCGGCGATCGCGTCGCCGCGCTGGCCCGCACCCAGGTTGGCAAGCCGTATGGCTGGGGCGCCGTCGGCCCCGAGCGTTTCGATTGCAGCGGGCTGGCCGCCTATGTGTACCGCCAACTGGGCATCGCCCTGCCGCGCGTCAGCATGGAACAGGCAGGCGTCGGCATTCATGTCGACCGGTCCGAGCTCAAACCGGGCGACCTGGTGTTCTTCTCCGTGCGCAGCGCCTTCGATCATGTTGGTATCTTCTTGGGCAACAACAGGTTCGTTCACGCGCCGCGGCGGCAGGAGCCCGTCCGGGTCGACAACCTGGACGATGCCTGGTGGAACCGGGCCTACCGGGGCGCCCGCCGGGTTTTCGGCGGTGAGCCCTGAGCCGTCACCAGCCTCTTTCCTTCCCGCAGCCCCCTCAATTCCCTTCCTGAGTCGAGTTTGTTGATGGCACGCATGTTGCCTTCCTCATCGTGCCCGATTGTTTCCCGAAAGACCTAAAGATCTCCCGAAGTGGGGCGAAAACTCCCGAAGAGATCGCGGCGGGGGCTCCCAATGCCCTGCCAGGGACAAGGATCACAACCGGTTGGCCGCGCCGTCCCAGGGGGCGATGAGGGCCTTCCGGCTGGTCGTCATCGACGGCCGCAGGTCCCCTTCCCGACAGCGGGCGATCAGAAATCTGCCGCCAAGGCGGCAAGTCGGTCCCAGGCGTATGGACACTGAGGGTGCGTGCCACATGAGCAACTCCACGGTGCTGGAACTTCTCGATCAGGTTGCCGAGAGCGTCGTCTTCATCGATCGCGAAAAGCCCGAAGGTTTCGCGACCGTCGCTACGGGCCTGAACGAACTGGCGAGCCAGCTCGACCACGCGGGTCGTGCCACGGAAGCGGCGATCAGCGTGAATGCCGCGAACCTTGCGGCCGGCCTGGCTGCGGGCATGGGCAATCCGGCGCAGGGCATCCAGGTGCTGACCGCCGGGCTGGACGCCCTGCGCGCGAGCCTGGGCCAGGAGTGCCAGCCCGAAGACGCCGGCTTCCCGAAAGAGCTGACGCGCGAGCCGATGGTCGACGAGGCCGCGAGCCCGTCGGCGCCCGAGGCAGGGGCGGTCGCTGCCGATCAGATCAGCGAGGCCGTCGAGACGATCGCGGTCACGAACACGCCGTCCGCGATCGACGTGCTCAGCATGGTGGACGAGTCGATCATGAGCGAGTTCCTGGCGCGCCAGGCCGACACGCTCGAGGACGTCGAGAAGGAACTGATGAACGTCGAGGACGGCACCTCGACCGGCGACCTCACCTACCTGCTCCGCTTCTTCCACACGCTCAAGGGCGAATCCTCGTTGCTGGGCATTGGTCACGTAGCCGACCTGTGCCACGCCACCGAGGATATGATGCAGAGCGAGCCGCTGGCCGACTGCGTCGAGCGCCTGCTCGACGTGAAGGACTGGCTGATGTCGGTCGTGAAGCAGTACTCCGGCGGCGGCGGCGAGCCCGCCCCCGTGTCGACGATCATGGCGCGCCTGCATGAGAAGCCGGTCCGGGCCGAACAGGCAGTGGCGCCGGTTGCGGAAGCGGCGCCCGTCGCCGCAGCACCGGTGGCGGCTCCTGCGGCCGCAGCGCCCTTCGCCGAGGTCGACGCCGAGGCCGAGCCCGTCGCCGAGTACGAAGTGGTCGTCTATGCCGGCCACAACGTCCTCGACAGCGACACCGACCTCGTCCACGACTTCGTGGCCGAGGCCGTCGAGCACCTGGATGCTTCCGAGGGCAACCTGCTGATCCTCGAGAAGGACCCGTACCAGTCCGAGGCGCTCAACGCCGTGTTCCGCGCCTTCCACACGATCAAGGGCCTGGCCGGCTTCATCGAGCTGGAACACATCAAGGATCTGGCGCACAAGGCGGAGAACCTGCTGGACATGGCGCGTCGTGCCGAGGTCGAGCTCATCGGCAACAACATGGACCTGGTCTTCGAGTCGGTCGACATGATGAAGCGCCTGATCGAAGGCATCGCCACCGCCCTGGGCGGCGACGGCCGGCTGACCGAGGAAAGCCGCCTGCCGAGCCTGATGACGCGCCTGGTGGCGGCGACGATGGACCAGAAGCGGAAGCCCGCAGCGGTGCTCGCGGCCGCTGCGCCCGTCGAGTCCGCACCGGCCCCGCAGCCCGAGTCGGTCGCGGCCGCGCCGGCGGCCCCGAAGAAGGCGGGCGCCGGCTTCATCCCCCTGAGCAACATGAAGAAGCCCGCGGCGCCCGCGCCCGTGGCCAAGGCCGCTGCTCCCGCACCGAACCCGGCGGCCGTCGCGTCGACGCCCCCGGCCGCCGCGGCCGAAGCCGGCGAGAACCGCAGCGCCAACGGCCCGGCCAAGATGCGCGAAGCGATGCGCGTGGACGCCGAGCGCCTGGACCACCTGATCGAGACGATCGGCGAGCTGGTCATCGCCGAGTCGATGGTCAGCCAGTCGCCCGAGATGAAGAAGGCCGGCATGTCGGTCAAGCTGGCCAAGGACCTCGACCACCTCGACAAGATCTGCCGTGAGCTGCAGGAGATCGGGATGTCGCTGCGGATGGTTCCGGTGCGCCCCGTCTTCCAGAAGATGGCCCGCCTGGTTCGCGACCTGTCGAAGAAGCAGGACCGCGACGTCGAGTTCGTCGTCAGCGGCGAGGACACCGAGCTGGACAAGAACGTCGTCGACAAGATCGGCGATCCGCTTGTGCACATGGTCCGCAACGCGGTCGACCACGGCATCGAGGCGAACACGGCCGATCGCGTCAAGCTGGGCAAGCCCGCGCAGGGGCGCATCGAGCTGCGCGCGTTCCACAAGGGCGGGAACATCTGCATCGAGATCGAGGATGACGGCAAGGGCCTCGACCGCGAGGCGATCCTGGCCAAGGCCATCAGCCGCGGGATGCTGCGCGAAGGCGACAATCCCAGCGACCGCGACCTGTTCATGCTCATCTTCGAGCCGGGATTCTCGACGGCCAAGCAGGTCACCGACATCTCGGGCCGCGGCGTCGGCATGGACGTCGTGCGCCGGAACATCGAGGAGCTGCGCGGCACCGTCGACATCACCTCGGCTCCGGGCAAGGGTTCGACGTTCAGCATCAAGCTGCCGCTGACCCTGGCCATCATCGAGGGCATGGTCATCCGCGTCGGCGAAGAGCACTACATCATCCCGACCCTGTCGGTGGTGCGCCTGATCCGGCCGACGTCACGCGAGATCACGCACGTGTTCGACCGCGGCGAGATGCTGGCCTTCGAGGGCAGTCACCTGCCGCTGTTCCGCCTGGCCGGCCTGTTCGACGTCGACGCCGCCAAGACGCGCCCCGAGGAAGCGATGGTCGTCATCGTCGAGGACGAGGGCCGCAAGGTCGGCCTGATGGCCGACGAACTGCTGGGGCAGCAGTCGATCGTCATCAAGAGCCTGGGCGAGACGATGCAGGGCACCGACGGCGTGGCCGGCGGCGCCATCATGAGTAACGGCAATGTCGCGCTGATCCTGGACATCGCCGGCATCGTGCGCGTGGCGCACCAGGTCGACACGACGGCGCATTGCCTGGCGAGCCGCAACCCGGCCGCCGCATCGCTCGACCACGACATCAGCACGGCCGGCACGCTGCCGGCCTTCGACGACGTTGACGGCGCCGGCGACAGCGACGCCCTGCCGAACTCACTTACGGTCTAGGGGACAGGCCGGGCGCTGCCCGGCGAAACGGGGGCACAGCCCCGCGACGGAGGTAGGAAATGGCAACGGAATCGATCATCAACAGGACGGCCCAGGCCGGGAAGTTCCTCTCGTTCATCCTCGGTGACGAGGAATACGGGCTGGAGATCCTGAAGGTCCAGGAGATCAACGGCATGATGGGCATCACCCGCGTGCCGCGGTCCCCGGACTACGTGCGCGGCGTCATCAACCTGCGCGGCCGCGTCATCCCGATCGTGAGCCTCCGCAAGAAGTTCAAGATGGCGTCGGTGCCCGACACCGAGAAGACCTGCATCATCGTCGTCCAGGTGCGCTACGTCGATCGCGAGATCACGATGGGCATCATCGTCGACGAGGTGTCCGAGGTCCTGAACATCGGCGACGGCCAGATCGAACCGCCCCCGAGCTTCGGCGGCGGGATGGAAGAGGCCGACTTCATCACCGGCATGGGCAAGCTCGAGAACAAGGTCGTTATCCTCCTGGACATCGACCGTGTCATGAACGGCACCGAGATGGATGCCGTCATGCAGGCGGCCGGCTAGGGCGCTTGCCGTCGCAACCGGGGACGTCGGCCAGCAGGGAAAGGCATGGGGATGGTGAAGGTGGGCAGGAAAGGCACAGCCGTCATGGATGCGCCGGCCGCGGAAGGCATGACCGCGACCGAGCTCGCGGCGTACCAGAAGCTGCTGTTTGCCCAGACCGGCATCGTCCTGCAGGACAACAAGCAGGCGCTTGTCGAGGCGCGCGTGTCCCTCCGTCTGCGCGCCCTGGGCATGTCCTCCTATCGCGAGTACCTCGAACTGCTGCGCAGCGACCGGACGGGCGAGGAGCTCGTCCAGTTGATCGACGCCGTCTCGACGAACGTCACGCACTTCTTCCGCGAGGACGAGCACTTCACGTTCCTCGGCAAGGTCGTCGACCACTGGACCAAGGCGGGCAAGGATCGCCTGCGGATCTGGTCGGCGGCATGCTCGACGGGCGAGGAGCCCTACTCCATCGCGATGACCCTCGACGCAGCGCTCGGCGGCCGACGCTGCGACACGAAGATCCTGGCCACGGACATCAGCACGCGGGTGCTGGCCGAGGCCCAGGCGGGGCGCTACCCCGAGTCTCGGTTGTCGACGGTGCCCGAGGCGCGCAAGCGGATGTGCTTCCGGCGCGTGACCGTCGACGGGCAGCCGCTGTTCGAGGTGACGCCAGAGTTGCGTTCCCTGGTGATGTTCCGTCGCCTGAACTTCAAGGCGATGCCGTACCCGATCCGGGGGGCCTTCGACGTCATCTTCTGCCGCAACGCGATGATCTATTTCGACCGCCCCCAGCGCGAACTCATGGTCGCCGAGTTCGCGCGCCTGCTGAAGCCGGGCGGGTTCCTGCTCGTGGGCCACGCGGAGACGCTGATCGGCATGTCCGACAGCTTCCGGGTGATCCGTCCATCCATCTATGAACGCCTCAAGGACGGGGTGAGAACTTGACGCAAGTGTTGGACAGACCGGGACAGATCCTGCGCTCCAAGCGGAGCATCTGCGTCGACATCTCGGACATGAAAATGACGTGCAACCGGGAGGACGTGATCGTCACGTATTCGCTCGGTTCGTGCGTCGGGCTGACGCTGTTCGACCCGCTCGCGGGCATCGGCGCCATGATCCACTGCATGCTGCCGATGTCGAAGATCGATCCCGAAAAGGCGCGGCTGAAGCCGTACATGTTCGTCGACACCGGCGTGGCCGCGATGCTGAACGACATGTACCAGGCCGGGGCCAAACGCCAGAACCTGATTGCCAAGGTGGCTGGCGCCGGCTCGCCGCTGGGCCGCGAGGAGACCTTCCGCATCGGGCAGCGCAACTACACGATCCTGCGCAAGTTCCTGTGGAAGAACAACATCCTCATCGCCAAGGAGGACGTGGGCGGCAGCAAGGCGCGCACGCTCTACCTGCACATGGCCGACGGGCGCACGACGGTCAAGTCCGAGGGACAGGAGGTGGAGCTGTGAGCGAGCGCGAAAACATCCTGGCCCGGATCGAGACCGTACCGTCGCTGCCTTCGGTGGTGATCAAGTTGAGGCAGTACCTCAACGAGCCGGACGTCAATTTCGACACCCTGGCGCGGATGATCGAATACGATCCCGGCCTGACGGCCAACGTGCTGCAACTGTCGAACTCGGCCTATTTCGGCTGGTCGAAGTCGATCAGCACGGTGAAGGAATCCATCGTCCGGCTGGGCACGAATCGCATCTTCCAGATGGTGCTGTGCATGTCCGTGGCGCCGCTCGTGCGCAAGCCGATCAAGGGCTACGACATGGATTCAGAGGGCCTGTGGCGGCACTCGATCTCGACGGCGATCTGCGCCGAACTGGTGGCCGCCGAGCTCCAGCTGACGTGCGGCGGCGAGGCGTTCACCGCCGGCCTGCTGCACGACATGGGCAAGATCGTGCTCGGGACGTTCGTCGACATCGACGACGGCCCCATCAAGGAAGTCATGCTCTCGGACCAGCTCGCCTTCAACGAGGCCGAGCAGATGGTCCTGGGCATCGACCACGCCGAGGTGGCGGCCGCGCTGCTGCGCGCGTGGAACCTGCCCGACCACGTGGCGGAAGCGGTGCGCTGGCATCACCAGCCGTCGCTGGCGCCCGAGAACCAGCGCGAGCTGGCCGACCTCGTGCACGTTTCCGACATCCTGTGCCTCGACTTCGGCTTCGGCGGCGGCGTCGACGGCCTGAGCTACCGCCTGGACCGCAGCGCCGGCGAGCGCCTGGGCCTGGGCGTGGGCGTGGCCGAGAAGGTCGGCGCCCAGGTCATGATCGCGGTCAACGAACTCGATTCCATGTTCAGCACAGTCAGGGAAGGTGAGGGCAATGGCGTTCAACATTCTTCTCGTTGACGACTCGGTCACCGTCAGGTCCGTGATTTCCAAGGCCCTGCACCTGGCCGGTGTCGACATCAACCTCCTGTACCAGGCCGCCAACGGCCTGGAGGCACTCGAGATCCTTGAGGCGGAGTGGATCGACATCGTCCTGTGCGACATCAGCATGCCCGTCATGGACGGCGAGACGCTGGTCAGGAAGATGGGCGAGAACGGCATGATCAATTCGATCCCCGTGGTGATCGTCTCGTCGGCCGGCAGCGAGCCGCGCATCCAGCGGCTGCGCGACATGGGCGTGCGTGACTACATCCAGAAGCCGTTCACGCCGGAGCGCATCCGCGAAGTTGTCGACAGCGTTATGGGGGTGACGAAGCATGCGTGACCAGATCGTTGAATCCGTCAGCGCGACCTTCCTGCAGGTCGTCGAGCAGCTGACCTACATGTTCGGCGAGCCGGCCGACAAGGGCGACATCCTCGATGTCGACGGCGACTACATTTTGGCGCAGATGGGATTCACCGGCGACGTGAACGGCACGTTGTCCATCGCGGTGCCGTCCGATTGCGTGGCCGAGATTGCGGCAAACATCCTGGGCCTCGAGCCCGAAGAGATGGAGGCCAGTTCGATGGCCCCCGATTCCCTGGGCGAGATGCTCAACGTGATCTGCGGGCACGTCATCATGGCGATCGCCGGCAAGGGCGCGGACTTCGGCCTGGGCTCGCCGGTCATCGGTCCGGCCACGCCGGCCTTCCTGGCCCAGGCCGTGGAAGACAGCGATTGGCTCGGTTTCCTGCTGGAAGAGAACCTGGTGCTCCTGGGCCTCGTCACGGAGTAGGCAACGTGAAGAACATCCGTGTGCTGATCGTCGACGACTCGCCGACGGTGTGCGCCATCATCAAGCGCGGCCTGCAGGCTGCGGAGGGCATCGAGGTCATCGGCATGGCGCCGGACCCCTATGTCGCCCGCGACATGATCGTCAAGGACCCGCCCGACGTGGTGACGCTCGACATCGAGATGCCGCGGATGGACGGCCTGACGTTCCTGGGCAAGCTGATGAAGCACTTCCCGCTGCCGGTCGTGATCTGCTCGACGCTGACCCAGGAAGGCAGCAGCAAGGCCCTCGAGGCGCTGGCGCTGGGGGCGGTCGAGGTGGTCGGCAAGAACGTCACCGAGGATCGCCGGCAGACCTTCATGATCGAGATGGTGGGCAAGGTGCGGGCCGCCGCGCGCGCGCGCGTGGCGCAGCGCCCGGCTCCGCCGGTTGCCGGCCGCGCACCGGTGGCGCCCCCGAGCGGGCCCCTGGCG
>CAIWHK010000071.1 GCA_903912525.1 uncultured bacterium
GCCCGCCGATGTCGTGTGTGGCCCCGGTGCCTGTAGCGCGACCTTTCGCGGGGGAGAGGGGCGGCGGCCGGCGGGGCCGGCGCCACATGGGGCGGGGGGAGAGGGGCGGCGGCCGGCGGGAGCCGGCGCCACGGAAGGCGGCCGAACTGGTGTGGGAGTTGCGCCGGCGCAAATGGGGGGCGCCGTGCGGGCGCGGCGGCGGTTGGGGCTTGCACGAGATGCATCGATCGTGCATCATGATATGCATGAGAACGACCTTGAACATCGACGACGAGTTGCTGGCCACGGCTGCGCAGCTGACCGGGGTGACCGAAAAGACGGCGCTGGTGCGACTTGGGCTGGAGGCACTGGTGGCCCGCGAAAGCGCCCGCCGCCTGGCGCGGCTGGCCGGAAGCGACCCGGCAGCCCTGGCTGCGCCGCGCCGGCGGCCCGGGAAGTGATCGCCCCGGCGACGCCTGAAGCGGTCCCGGACGGGCTCGTGCTGGTGGACACTTCGGTCTGGATCGACCACCTGCGCGGACGCCCCGCGGCCCTGGCTGCGAAGCTTGAACGGGGCGAGGTGCTGACGCACCCGTTCGTCTGCGGCGAACTGGCGTGTGGGCGCCTGGCCATGCGCGACGAGGTGCTCACCCTCCTGTCCCGACTGCCGGCGGCGCCGACGGCGTCCCACGACGAAGCGATGCGGCTCGTCGACGATCGCCAGATCATGGGGCGGGGCATCGGGTGGGTCGATGTCCATTTGCTGGCGGGCGCGCTGTTGGCTGGGGCGCGACTGTGGACGCGCGATCGGGCGTTGGCGGCGGTGGCAAGGGAGTTGGGGATCGCCTGAAGTGCGGGTGGCGGTGAGAGGCGGCTGGCGGGAGCCGGCGCCACGGGACGGGAGTTGCGCCGGCGCAAGTGGGTGGGGGCGCCCCGGCCTGCTTTGGGTGGCGAGCCCGTTCAATCAGTGCCGGTATACAGTATCCAGATAGAAATAATTTGTTTTGGCCCTTGCGGTTGTTGATGTGTTTCGCTATATTTTCGCTATCAATACGACCTCACTTCCTCCCGGAATACGAGGCCCATCATGAGCACCCATTCGTTGCCGGAATTCGTCCCGGGGCTGCCGGCCGCCGCTGTCGACGCCTCGCTGCGCCAGGCGTTGGGCGTGTGCGACCGGGCGCGCGAGTGTGCCGCCCTGTGGTTTGCCGAGGTGCAGCGGCGGGAGTTGTACCGGGCGCTCGGGCACCCGTCGCTGCAGGTGTATGCGACCGCGGGGCTGGGGTTTTCGTTGAACCGGTACTGGCAGTTCAAGCGGCTGGCCGACGACCTCGAGCGGTTGCCGGTGTTGCGCGAGGCGGTGGCCTCGGGCGAGTTGGGGTGGACCAAGGCGCAGCAGGTGGCGCGGGTGGCGACCCCCGCGAACCAGGCGGCGTGGGTGGCGAAGGCGGCGGTCACCGGGCGGCGGGAGTTGGCGCACGAGGTGCGCCAGTTGCGCCGGCGCAACTCGCCGCTGGCCGGAACGGGGTCACTGTTCGCTGAACCGGCGGCCACACCGGCCGAGCCCGTGCCGGTGTCCATCAACCTGCGGGGCGACGGGCTGCAGGTGGCGAGGTTCGAAGCGCTCCTCGAGAAGGCGCAGAAGCTGGGGCTGGTGCCGGCCGGCGCGGATCGGCTCGAGGCGGTACTGTCGGGGCTGGAAGCGCTCGTCGCGGGGCACGGTGGCGCGGCCGCGGCCGGGGCTGGGCCGGCGGTGCAGGTCGTCATCCATCAGTGTCCCGATTGCGGGCAGGCGGCGGCGGTCACCAGGCGCGGCGAGCTGCCACTTGCGCCGGCGCAAGTCGCGGCGGCGACGTGCGACGCGCGGGTACGCAAGGCCGGCGGGGCGAACCGGGCGACCATCCCGCCGAAGACACGGGCCGCCGTCTTGGCGCGCGACAGGCACCGGTGTTCGACGCCCGGGTGCGGGGCGACGCGGTTCCTGGAAGTGCATCACGTCATGTCGCGCGCGCGCGGCGGGTCGAACAAGGCCGAGAACCTCGTGACGCTGTGCGGTCGGTGCCATCGGTTTCATCACGAGCGGGAAATTGGCGCACTTGCGCCGGCGCAAGAGGCGAACCCATGAGTCGCGAGCCCATCCGCCGGGTCTCCCGATGCCGGCACCAGCACCGGTGATGGCGTGCCGGCGCCCCGCCGCCGCAGGCCGCTTGACGCCGCGCCCGTTGATGCGCGATTATCAGTTGATGTCAGACGGGTTCGGGGGGCGTGGGTTGGGGGGATCGGACTTCACGATGTGACGAACTTCTGTCCCCGGCGCTCGCCCCGCGGGGACCTCAACCTGTTCCGCGACAACGTATTGACGACATGACTCCCGGGGGATCTCGAATGGGGGGTACGTTGCCATGTGTTGCCATCGCGCTTCATCTCACCGCTCGCGGCTGCTGGCGATCGCCGGCGCCATCATCACCATTGTCGCGGCCACCAGCGCCTTTGCCGCGACACGCTACGTTTCGCCGGGGGGGAGCGACCTCAACCCCGGCACGTCGCACCTGCCGCTGGCCACGGTGCAGGCGGCCGTCAACGCTTCCATCGACGGGGATACGGTGCTGCTTGCCAACGGCACCTATTCCGGACTCGGCAACGTCAACATCGACCTGTCGGGCAAGTCCATCCGCATCGCTTCCAGTTCCGGCGTGCCGACAGCCTGCATCATCGATTGCAGTTCGGCGGCCATAGCGACTCGCTACGGGTTCATCTTCAGCGGCTACTACACGACGCCGGCTGAGCTGGAGGGGCTGACGGTGACCGGCGCCCGGTCCGGCAACGCCGCCGCGGGAGCGCTCATGATGCCGGACGGCGCATCGCTGGAGGCAACCGGTGTGGGGCCCGTGCTGACCAACGTGCGGGTCGTGGGCAACACCGGCAACGGCTTCTATGTGGGCGCCCATCGCCGCATGTTCACGGCGTACGACTGCACGTTCTCAAACAACACCGGCAGCGGCGGCATCTCGAATGCGGTCTACTCGATGGGCGGCCACAGCTTCGTCCGCTGCCAGTTCGTCGACAACGGCGTGTCGGGCTATCGGTCGGGGGCCTACAGCAGCGTCGCGCCCGGCAACGTCTACGAGGACTGCATCTTCAGCGGCAACGCGCAGGATGGATTCGTCTGCATCAACGCCATCTGGCAGGTGGAGCACTTCAACAACTGCACCTTCGCCGCGAATGGCGGCCACGGCGTCAGCGTCAAGTACGCCGGCCACTTCACCGGGTGCACGATGGTCGACAACGTCGGCTGGGGCGTGTGGTTCCCCATCTCGGTGAGCGATCCCGGCGGCCTCACCATCGACACGTGCGCGGTCGAGCGCAACCAGGCCGGCGGCATCGCCTGCATCGCGACCGAGACCATGATGGGCAACCTTAACGTGCTGAACTCGACCATCCTGGACAACGGCGGCGCGGGCTTCACCGGCATCGTCGACAGTTCGGCCGGGAGCATCAGCGGTTGCGTCATCGCGGGCAATGCGGGCCCGGGCGTCGAACTCAAGCCGACGGTGCCGGGAACCTACCCGAATCCCGTGAACGGCCATTTCGACATCACGCAGACAACCATCGACGGCAACACGGGCATCGGACTCTACCTGCGCTTCGAGAACGGCCACGACCCGGCCCGCGACCTCATGGCCGTGAACGTGTCGCGCACCATCATCAGCCGTCACGCCACGGGAACGTCCATCGCCGGGATGGCGCCGGGCGCGCTCAGCGTGACGTGCAGCGACATCTGGGGCAACACCGCCGGCAACTGGGTCGGCGCGCTGGCGCCGTTCGCCGGCCTGTACGGCAACCTGAGCGCCGACCCGATCTACTGCGGCAGCGTGAACACCGACGACCCATGGTCGATCGCGGCGGTGTCGCCGTGCTCGAGCGCGTCGTCGACCTGCGGTTCGATGGGTGCGCGCGGCGTGGGCTGCGGCACGTACATCGACTGGTGCGACCTGCATGATCCCCCCATCCTGTACGCGCCGGCCTGGGGCCAGACAGGGATCGTGACGGGATACGCGCAGATCATCGGCGTCACGTCGGCCGCCGGCGCCACGCCCGGGCTCGTGGCGCAGGTCGGCTGGGGGCCGACGGGGTCCGATCCCGCCGGGCGAGACTGGACCTGGACGGCCGCGACGTACTACCGGGATCTCCATGGGATGGACATCTTCAGGGGGACGTTCGCGGTCCGCGGATCGGGAACGTACGCGTTCGCGTACCGCTACGGGCGCACCGGCGGGCCGTGGGTGTACGCCGACCTTGACGGGAGCGCCAACGGTTATCTCGCGGAGCAGGCCGGGCAGCTCGTGGTGGGCAGCGCCTCCGGAACGCCGGATGTCGTGCCGGCGACGCTGCGCCTGCATGCCGCGCAGCCGAACCCGTTCAACCCGTCAACGTCCCTGCGCTTCGATGTGCCGACGGCCGGCTTCGTGCGGCTGGCGGTCTACGACCTGGCGGGGCGGCTGGTGCGGACGCTGGTCGCCGAGGAGCTCAAGGCCGCGACGCACACCGCCACCTGGGACGGGTGCAACGACAGCGGGCGCCCGGTGGGCGCGGGCATCTACGCGGCGCGACTGGAGTCGGCCGGTGGCGTGGAAACGGTCGGGCTCAGCCTCGTGAAGTAAGGGCACGCGGCGCGTGACATGAAAAAAATGGAGGGCGGGGGCCACAGCCTCCGCCCTCTGTCATGTCACCGGCGAAGAAGACAGGCTACTTGCAGCACCCCTCGCCCGTCTCCTTCAGCCCGGCCTTCTTCAAGATGCTGATCATCGGGCACCACCTGGTGAAGGCCGACTGCAGCAGGTTCAGGCCCACGAAGGCCGTGAAGTACAGCCAGTTCGGGCTCACGAAGTGGGCCAGGGCGACCGAGGCCAGGATGAAGACGCCGGCGATGGCGCGCAGGGCTTCGTTGAGGTTCATGGCTTACTCTCCTTCGACAGCAGCGGTTGAAGCCGTCGCGGCGCGGTGCCGCAGCAGCAGGTAGTACAAGAGGGGAATCACGACGAGCGTCAGCAACGTCGCGACGATGACGCCGAAGATCAGCGAGACGGCCAGGCCCTGGAAGATCGGGTCCAGGACGATGACCAGGCCGCCCACGACCAGCGCCGCGGCGGTCAGGACGATGGGCCGGAAGCGGACGGCGCCCGCGCGCAGCACGGCGTCTTCCAGCGCGGCGCCCCCGGCCAGCTCGAGGTCGATGAAGTCGACCAGCAGGATCGAGTTGCGGACGATGATGCCCGACAGCGCGATGAAGCCGATCATCGACGTCGCCGTGAAGAACATCCCGGTCAGCCAGTGGCCCGGCAGGATGCCGATCAGCGTCAGCGGGATGGGGGCCATGATGACCAGCGGGGTCAGGAAGCTCTTGAACCAGGCGACCACCAGCACGTAGACCAGCAGCATGACCACGCCGAACGCGATGCCCATGTCGCGAAACACTTCATAGGTGATCTGCCACTCGCCGTCCCACTTCATCCGCAGGCGATCCTCGGAGGTGGGGCCGGCCGAGTACAGCTCCTCGATCTTGTAGCCCTCGGGCAGCGGCAGCGCGGCGATGCGCTCCTTCATGTCGAGGATGCCGTAGATCGGGCTCTCGGTGGCGCCGGCGACCTCGGCCGTGACGTAGGTCACGCGCCGCAGGTTCTTGTGGTAGATGTTCGCCGTCTCGACGGTCTCCCTGATGGTGACCAGCGAGGCCAGCGGCACCATCTGGCCCGTCGGCGAGGGCAGCGACACGCCCTCGAGGCCGGCCAAACCGGCGCGGCCCGCGCGGTCGGTGCGCAGCATGATGGGCACCGGCGTGCGGCCGTCGGCCGAGCGCAGCAGGCCCGCCTGGGCGCCCGCGCCGGCCATGCGCAGCTCGAAGGCGATCATCTCGGGGCTGATGCCCGCCAGCGCCGCCTTCTCGCGGTCGACGATGAACTCCAGCTTGGGCTGCGGCGCCTCGATCATCCAGTCCACGTCCACGATGCCGGGCGTCGACTCGAAGACCTCGCGCACCTGCTTCGCCACCTCGACCTGGCGGAGCGGGTCGGGGCCGTAGATCTCGGCGACCATCGTCGCCAGCACGGGCGGCCCAGGCGGCACTTCGGCCACCTTGATGTTCGCGTCGTGCAGCTTGGCGATGGGCACCAGCAGGTCGCGCACTTCCTTCGACAGCGCGTGGCTCTGCTTCTTGCGGTCGTGCTTGCCGACCAGGTTGACCTGGATGTCGGCCACGTTCGCGCCCTGGCGCATGAAGTAGTGCCGCACCAGGCCGTTGAAGTTGATGGGGCCGCTCGTGCCCACGTAGACCTGGGTGTCGGTCACCTCGGGCAGCGTGCGCACCGCGGCGGCCAGCGCCTTGGCGGCGGCGGCCGTGTTCTCCAGGGTGGTGCCCTCGGGCATGTCGACGATGACCTGGAACTCGCTCTTGTTGTCGTACGGCAGCATCTTCACGCGCACCGCGCGCACGAACATCAGGCTGACCGAGGCGCCCAGCATCAGGGCCACGGCCAGCAGCGCCAGAGAGCGCTTCTTCGAGTCGCCGATCAGCGGCTTCATGATCGAGGTGTACAGCTTCTCGATGCGCTGGTCGGCGGCCGAGGGGCCGTCGTGGCCGCTGATGGCCTTCTTGCCCATCACGCGCAGGGTGACCCACGGCGTGACGACGAAGGCGACCACCAGCGAGAACAGCATCGCCCACGAGGCGTTGACCGGGATGGGCCGCATGTAGGGGCCCATCAGGCCGCCGACGAAGGCCAGCGGCAGCAGCGAGGCGATGACCGTGAACGTGGCCAGGATGGTGGGGTTGCCCACCTCGTCGGTCGCGAACACGGCGGCCAGTTTGCGGTCGGCGTGGCCCATCTTGAAGTGCCGGTGGATGTTCTCCACGACGACAATGGCGTCGTCGACCAGGATGCCGATGGCGAACACCAGCGCGAACAGGGTGACGCGGTTGAGCGTGTAGCCCATCGCGCTGCTGGCGGCCAGGGTCAGGGCCAGGGTGACCGGGACGGCCACGGCCACGACCAGGGCTTCCTTCTTGCCCAGGGCGAACAGCATCAGCAGCACCACGGCGAACGTGGCGACCAGCACGTGGAAGATCAGTTCGTTCGACTTCTCCTGGGCCGTCTCGCCGTAGTTGCGCGTGAAGGTCACGTGCACGTCGGACGGCAGCAGGGTCTTCTCCATGGCGGCCAGGCGGTGCTCGATGGTCTTGGCCAGCGCCACGGCGTTGCTGCCGGGCTTCTTGGCGATGGCCAGCGTGATCGCCGGCGCATCGACGGGCTTGCCGTCGATGTGCTTCAGCGCGCCCTCGGGACCGGCGCCGAACAGCACGTAGGTCTGGCGCTCGGCGGCGCCGTCGCTGATGTCGGCGACGTCGCCCAACAGCACGGTGCGGCCGCCGCGCACGCCGACGACCACCTTGCGGACGTCGGCGGCGGTGCGCAGCGCGCCCTCGGCCGACATCAGCACTTCCTGGTTGTTCGCGGTCAGCGAACCGGCGGGCAGGCTCCAGTTGCCCTGCTGCAGCGCCTGCGACACCTGCAACGCGCTCAGGCCGCTGGCCTGCAGGCGGCCGGCGTCCAGGCGGACGGTCAGCTCGCGGCGCTCGCCGCCGATGATCGTCACCTCGGAGATGTCGGGGATCTTGCGGATCTCCAGCGCCATCTCCTCGCCGACCTTGCGCAGCGCGGCGCTGTCCTGGTTCTCGCTCCAGGCGGTCAGCGCGACGATGGGCACGTCGTCGATGCCCTTGGGCGTGACGGTCGCCGGACCGGCGCCGGCGGGGATGATCTCCGGGTGGGCCATCAGCTTGGTGTGCACCTTGACGGCGCTGTCCTCGGCGTCCTGGCCGACCTTGAAGCGGACGATGGCCAGCGCGTAGCTGGGGCCGCTGGTCGTGTAGACGTAGTCGACGCCGGGGATCTCCCACAGCAGCTTCTCGAGCGGGCCGGCGACGCGCTCCTCGGATTCGTGCGCGGTGGCGCCGGGGTACGGCACCATCACGTCGATCATCGGGACCGCGATCTGCGGCTCTTCCTCGCGCGGGGTCATGACCACCGCAAAGCCGCCGATGGCCAGCGCCGCGAGCACGAACAGCGGCGTCAGCTTGTTGTCGATGAAGGCCCGGGCGACGCGGCCGGCCAGGCCAAGGGTGGAGCGGCTCATCGCTGCACCTCGCCAGGCTGTACATTGACCTGGGCCCCTTCGAACAGCGTGGACGGCGGCGCGGTGACGACGACGTCGCCGGCCTTCAGGCCCGACAGCACTTCCTGGGCGCCGCCGACCGCGGCTTCGGCCAGCTCGACCAGGCGGAACACGGCCTTGCCGTTCTCGGCGACGAACACGCCGACCAGGCCGCCGCGGCGCACGATGGCGTCCTGCGGCACACTGACGGCCGAGCGGCTGCCGGCGCGGAACGCGGCGCGGGCGAACACGCCGCTGCGCAGCGAGGCGTCCTGCGGCAGGTCGATCTTCACCAGGTGGGTGCGGGTGGCGGGGTCGATAGCGGGCACGACCTCGGCCACGACACCGGTCCACGAGCGACCCGGCAGCGACGGGACAGTAATGGAGACCGAGTCGCCGACCTGCGCGCCGATGGCCTGCGTCTCGGCCAGCGCGACGTGCAGGCGCAGCGTGCTGGTGTCCTCGACGCGCACCAGCGGGCGGCCGGGGGAGGCCATGTCGCCGATCTCGATCATGCGGTCGACGACCTGGCCGTCGAACGGCGCGGGCACCTGCGCCGAGGCGCGGTAGCTGCCGGCCGTCGAGACGGCGCCTTCGGCCTGCTTCACGGCGCCCTGGGCGGTGTCGTTGGCGTAGCGCGCCTGGTCCAGCTCGAGCTGCGAGGCGGCGCCCTTCTCCTTCAGCGTCTCGAAGCGCGCCAGGTTCGACGCGGCCAGCGCCGCGGCGGCCCTGGCCTGGGCGAGCGCGCCCTCGGCCTGGCCGATGTTGCCGGCGACCTCGCGGTCGTCGAGCACGAGGATGACCTCGCCGCGCCTGACCGACTGCCCGGCCAGCTTGCGGATGGCCGTCACGGTGCCCATGACCTTGGCCGAAAGGACGGCCTCGCGCGCGCCGTGCAGCGAGCCGGAGACCTGGACGCCGTCGGCGACGTCAGCCGCGGCCAGCGTCACGGTGCGCACGGCGATGGGCGCGGAGGTGGCCGACTCGGCGGCCTTGTGCTTGCCGCCGCAACCGGCGGCAGCCAGGGCCAGCGCCAGCGCGGCAAGGGTGATCATCAGCGGCGTCCGCTTCATCGCGAAACCTCCGGGACGGGGGGAAGGCCAATCGTGAAATTGAGGGTGCGGGCGGCGCGACGCAGGTCGAAGCCGGCGTTCAGTTCGCGCACGCGCGCTTCATCGAGCATGGTCTCGGTGTCGAGCAGGTCGGTGATCCGGGCGACGCCCTGCCCGAACCGCTCTTCAAGGATGCTGAGGGCCTTCTCGGCCTGGGCGACGGCGCCGCGGGCCACGGCCAGGCGGGCGCCGGACTCTTCGATCTGCTGCCAGGCCTGGCGCACCTCGAACTCGACCTGCTGGGAGTGGGCGCGCTGCGCCTGCTGCGCGACGACCTCGCCCGAGCGGGCGCCGCTGACGCGCGCGCGCGTCTGGCCCCAGTTCCACAGGTTCCAGCGGGCCATCGCCATGATGGTGGTGCTCTTGCCGTCGTCGCCGAACACGTTGTCGGCGTTCAGGGCAACCTTGCCGACGAGAACGACCTCGGGCAGGTACTCGCCCCGCGCGCGGCGCACGCCCAGGCGGGCGGCGTCGACCTGCGCGGCGACGGCCTTGACGTCGTGGCGGCGCTCGCGGGCGCCGGCCATCGCCTCGTCGAACGTGACCGTGACCGGGGCCACGTCGTCGACGGGCGCCTCCAGTTCATAGGCGGCGTCCTGCGCGATACCCATCACGCGGAACAGCCCCGCGCGAGCCAGCTTCGCGCCGCCTGTCGCGCTGATGACCTTCTCTTCCATGCGCGCGAGCTGCACCTGCGCCTGCAGCAGGTCGCTCTCGACCAGCATGCCGGCGTCGAAGAAGGCCTGCGCCTGCTCGACGTGCTTGGCGGTGGTGTCGTGGGCGCGCGTGGCCAGCTCGACCGCGCGCTGCGCCAGAACCGCATCCATGTAGGCCGAGGCGACGGCCAGCGAGATCGCTTCCTTCGTGTGGCCGCTGACTTCGCCGGCTGCTTCGGCCATGCGGCCGGCCTGGCCGATGCCCGCCACCACGCGGCCGCCGGTGAAGATGGGCCACATGGCCTCGATCTCGGTGGCGTAGTTGTTCATCGCCGCCGGCTGGTTGGGGTCGCTCATCGTGAACGTGGGGAAATCGAAGCGCTCCTGCATGAGCTGCAGGCCGAACACGTCGGCCGGCGAGTCGGTGCGCAGCGCGATCTCGCGCGCCTGCACCTGCGGCAGGCGCATCGCGTTCGCTTCGCGCTTGCCGGCGGCGGCCTGCTCCTGCTGCGCCTGCGCCTGCAGGATGGCCGGGCTGTTCTTCAGCGCCGCGGCCACGGCCTGGTTCAGCGTCAGCGTTTCCGCGCCGGCGGCGCCGGCGCCCGCCAGCATCGCGAGCGTTCCGCCGATGGCCAGGAAGTCCTTCATCCTCATGGACGAACCTTTCGTCGACTCGTGGTGGCGACCCGCGCCTGCTTGCGCTTCCGGTCGCCCGAGGCCATACTTTATTTATAGCCTCTTGACCATATGAACATAATAGAATATATTAGATTATATCGACAATGTCAAGGGGTGCTGAAGGGGAAAAACCAGGAGCGTGGGTCGTGGCCGGCAACGTGTTGAACGACAAAACATTAGAGCTGATTGCGGAGCGCTTCCGCCTGCTTGGCGACCCGGTGCGGCTGCGCCTGCTGCAGTCGCTGGAGGGCGGCGAGCGGTCGGTGGCCGACCTGGTGGCGGTGACCGGCGCCCAGCAGGCCAGCGTCTCGAAGCACCTGCAGTTGCTGCTGCGCGGGGGGTTGGTCGAGCGGCGCCGGCAGGGGATGTTCGTCTACTACTCGGTCGCCGACGACCGTGTGTTCGAGCTGTGCAACGTGGTCTGCGGCAGCCTGACCGCCTATCTGGAGAAGGAACTGGAACACCTGGCCGGTCGCGAGGGCGACGAGGGCCCTGCAACAGTATCCTGACCTGGTGTCGACGACCACGGACAGGAAAGGCCGGTGCGGAACATGCTGCTGCTCGCGCTCTTCACGCTCTACGCGGCGATGCTCTCCATCCACCTGGCCCGTTCCGGCTTCCGTGCCCGCGCGCATTCCGCGCCATCACCCGCAGCGGCACGGCACCGCCCGTCGCGAGTGCTGGTCGTCGGCGCGACCGGCGGCACCGGCCGCGAGCTGGTGACGCAGGCGCTGGCCCGCGGCTGCGAAGTGACGGCGCTGGCCCGCGATCCGGCGCGGCTCAAACTGAAGGATGCCCGCCTGACCGTCGTGACCGGCGACGTGATGGATCCCGGCTCGCTGGATACAGCGGCGCGTGGCTGCGACGCGGTGCTTTGCGCCCTTGGCCACAAGAAATTCCTGGGACCGACGCACATCCAGTCGACCGGCACCCGCAACCTGATTGCGGCGATGCAGCGCCAGGGTGTCTCCCGGCTCGTCGTCGAAACTTCGCTAGGACTCGGTGACAGCGCCGGCCGCCTGGGCCTCATCTACACCTGGTTCACCCTGCCGATCGTCCTTCCCTTCTACTTCGCCGACAAGGCGCGGCAGGAGCGGGTCATCGCGGGCAGCGACCGTGAGTGGGTCATCGTCCGGCCGGGCGCGCTGACGTTCGGCAAGGCGACCGGCCGCTATCGCCACGGCCGGCAGGCGGGCAGCGTCCTCCTGACCCGCAGCATCGCGCGCGCCGACGTGGCGGCGTTCATGCTCGACCAATGCACATCCGACATGTACCTGCGGACGGCGCCCGGCATCAGCAACTAGAATGGGCCGATGAACGCTTCGCCGACACCCCGCCCCTTCCATCTGCTGGCCAAGCCGACCGGCGCGGCCTGCAACCTGGACTGCTCGTATTGCTTCTTCCTGTCCAAATCCCAACTGTATCCCGGCAGCCGGCTGCGGATGGACGAGGCTGGCCTCGAGGCCTACATCCGCCAGTTGATGGAGGCGCACCCGGGGCCCGAAGTGGCCGTGGCCTGGCAGGGCGGCGAGCCCACATTGATGGGATTGCCCTTCTTCCGGCGGGCGGTTGAACTGGTGGCGCAGCACCGCCGACCAGGCGTGGATATTCAGTATACAATCCAGACGAACGGCACGCGCCTGGACGACGAATGGGCCAGGTTCTTCAAAGACAAAGAGTTCCTGGTTGGATTGAGCGTAGATGGCCCGCACGGCCTCCACGACCAGCACCGCCACACCAAGGGCGGCGGGGGCTCGTTCGACCAGGTGCTGGCGGGCTGGGAGGCGCTGCAAAAGCACGACGTGGCCACCAACATCCTCTGCACCGTGCACGCGGACAACGGCGACCATCCCCTGGACGTGTACCGATTCTTCCGCGACGAGCTGGGCGCCCGGCACCTGCAGTTCATCCCGGTCGTGGAACGGGAGACCGACGAGACGGCGGGCCAGTCGGCCGGCGGCTGGGGCGAGCCCCGCGCCCTCTACGTGCAGGCGGGCGACCGGGCGGCGGCGCGCTCGGTGGGGCCGGCGCAGTACGGCGCGTTCATGAACGCCATCTGGGACGAATGGGTGCGCCGCGACGTGGGCACGGTCTTCGTCCAGGCCTTCGACGTGGCGCTGGGCAACCGCCTGGGCCGGTACGCGCTCTGTGTGCACGCCCCGACCTGCGGCGACGCCCTGGTGCTCGAGCACAACGGCGATCTCTACAGTTGCGACCACTACGTGGAACCGGACTACCGCCTGGGGAACATCCACGAGACGCCGCTCGTAGAGCTGGTCGCCTCGCCCCGGCAACGGCAGTTCGGGCAAGACAAGCAGGACACGCTGCCGCAGATGTGCCGCGACTGCGACGTGCTGCACCAGTGCCACGGCGGGTGCCCGAAGGACCGGTTCGCCACGACGCCGGACGGGGAGCCCGGGCTCAACTACCTGTGCGAGGGCTACCGTGCGTTCTTCCGGCACATCGGGCCGGCAGTGGACTACATGGCCGGCGAATTGCTGGCCCGACGTCCCCCGGCCGCGGTGATGGGTGAAATGGCCCGCCGCGACGGCGTTTTGCAGGCCGCGGTGGCGGGCGCCGGGCGCAATGACCCGTGCCCGTGCGGGAGCGGCCGCAAGGTGAAGCATTGCCACGGGGCGGCCTAGCGGCGTTGTTGCCGTGGACCAACTTTGTTATCGTGCCGAGCGTACGATGTTGCCCGTTACCCCGAATCGATCACCCAAAGACAGGGAGTCACCCACCATGAAGAGGACCTTGATCGGCGCGCTTGTCGCCATGACGATGATCGCCGGCGCTGCCCAGGCCGAAACCGCGTGGGGCCTGCGGGGCGGCATCACCTCGGACCCCGACCAGGTGCACGTCGGCGTGCACGTCGTCGGCGGCGAGCTGTTCAACAACGGCTGGTTCATCCCCAATATCGAGGTCGGCTTCGGCGACGACCTGACCCTGATCGCCCTGAATCCCGAGCTGGTCTACAAGTTCAGCAAGCGCGGCAGCGCCGACTGGGGCTTCTACATCGGCGGCGGCCTGGGCGTGAACTTCATCAGCTTGGACAACGGCGGCCCGGGCGACGACTCGGACACCGAGGTCGGCATCAACTTCCTGGGCGGCATGACGCGCAAGCTGTCGGCCGGTAACGATTTCTTCCTGGAGCTGAAGCTGGGCGCGCAGGACTCGCCCGACGCGAAGGTGACCGCCGGCTTCACGTTCTACTAGGCCCCGGACGCCGCTCACGACCGGCGGGGGCGCTCACGCAGCGTCCCCGCTTCCTACGCAAGGGAGACCCGGAACATGGGGAACACTGCCTCGATGCGCCTGTTCGCGCGCGCGCTGACCGGCCTGGCCGTGGCGCTCTATGCCGCCACGCTGGTGCTGCCGTTCGTGCACGGCACGGTCCGCCTGCTGGTCTCGTTCTCGAAGGACCTGACGCTGCTTGAATTCATGAAGCGGATGGCGGACAAGCAACCGGGGGCGATCACGGCCATGGTGGCGTTCGTCGTCGTCGCGCTGCCGCTGGCGTTGCTGGGCACGGCGTTGCTGGTGGCGTGGGCGCCGTGGCGCGTGGTGCCGCGGTGGCTGCGCTTCCTGGGGCCGCGGCTGCGCCTGGGCGCGTGGGGCGTGGCGGCGCTGGGCGTCGTGTTCATGATCGGGATGTGCGCAGCGTCGAGCGCGACGGGCGGGCCGAAGATGCGGCTGTTGCCGGGTGGGTGGTGCTTTTGCGCTTCGTTGGCGGTGGCGGCGGCTGCGGTGATGCTGGCGGTTCCGTCCAGTCAGGACGTGCCGCAGGCGTGACCGACACAACTTGCGCGGGGCAAGTTGTGCCGGTCAGGCCCGGGCATGTCCCGACGGGACGGAACGGCCGGCATCGCACGGGGCCGAGCGGGGAGTTGCGCCGGCGCAAGTGGCGGTGGTGGCAGGCAGGGGTGGAATGGCCAAGGTTGTGGTCACTTCATATTGCAGCACGTGGCCGCGGCTGTTCGCGGCGGTGCGTGACGAGCTGCTCGGGGTGTTCGCGCCGCTCGAGGTGGGGATTGAGCACATCGGGAGCACGGCGGTGCCTGGGTTGGCGGCCAAGCCGGTGATCGACGTGCTGGTGGGGGCGGCATCGCTGGCGGACATTGAGGCGCGTATTGGGTGGCTCGAGGCGGTGGGGTACTCGTATGTGTCGAAGTACGAGGCGGCGTTGCCGCTGCGGCGCTACTTCGTGAAGGCGCCGGCGGAGGGGCTTCGCATCCATGTGCACGGGGTCGAGAGGGGGGCGCGCCTGTGGCGGGAGCATCTGGCTTTTCGGGATGCGCTTCGCAATGATGAAGACCTGCGTGCGCGGTACCAGGAGTTGAAGCTGCGGCTGGCGAGGGAATTTGCCGACGACAAGACGGCGTATACCGAAGCCAAGGGGCCATTCATCGAGGCCGCCGTGAGGCGGGCGGTTTCGTCGGGTGGTGACGCGGGCGAGGCGTAGGCGGC
>CAIWHK010000072.1 GCA_903912525.1 uncultured bacterium
CGGCGACGGCTGCGCGGCCTGTGACCATGAACGCGCCACGCGGCTACGGCCTGATCATGTAGGAAACCGGCACCTCGATCACGGGCACCGACTTCAGGTTGGTGTAGACCTTCAGCGTGCCGGTGATGCGGCCCTGGGTCGCCACGGCGCGCGGGTCGTTCTTGTCGATGGGCTTGCCCGTCAGCTTGATGTGGGTCTCCTGCCTGGGGACCGTCTCGACGATCTGGAACTTGACCTCGGGCAGGTCGCACTCCGCGCGCAGCACCTTGAAGTCCAGCGGCGGGCTGGACGCGGCGATCTTGACGTCCTGGTCGAAGGTCGGCTGGTAGCGGAAGTTCACGACGTCCGGCGTCGGCGACAGTTCCATGGCGACGTAGGCCCGGATGTCGATGTCGATCGTCGGCCGCTCGGGCACGTTGGTCGTCAGGCGCACCATGTCCTGGTGCTGGCCGGGCTCGAGCTTCGCCGGACGCGTCACTTCCAACATGCTCTTGTGCGGGTCGCCGCCGACGTTGTTGGTCACCTTGACGCCGAACAGGCCCTTCTGCGAGGCGCTGCCCGCCTGCAACTTCAGGTTCAGGTCGGGCGCCGTGAAGCTGATCTCGCGCGTGGCGACCTCGCCGAACAGGGACTTCTGGAAACCGATGCGCTCGGCAACGGGGTCGAGGATCAGCACCGCCTTGACCTCGGCCGTCAACTGGAACTCGAGCTTGCCCTGATCCGGGTCGTTCGACGTGATGTGGATCAGCTTGTGCACCGTGCCCGCGAAGGTCTTGCTGTCGAAGTGGACGGTCATGTCGGTCGACTCGCCCGCCTTCAGCGCCTTGACCTTCAGTTCCGGCACCGTGCAGCCACAGTCGGCACGCACGTCGTCGATGATCAGCAGGCCGGCCCCGACGTTGGTGACCTTGACCGTGAAGGAACGCGACTCCATCTGCTTCATCGTGCCCAGGTTGATGGAGGTGGGCTCAAGCTTGATGGACTGGGCCGAGGCGGCGCCCGCGACAAGCAGGACGGGCAGCAGCACGAGCGAAAGCAGCGGCAAACGACGCATGGATCTGACTCTCCACCGGTTCGGGGACGGGGCGCGGACCTGAGCATCGGTAAACCCCGCCCGGCGCTGCCGGTTCCGGGGTTTCGCGCCCCGACAGGATGCGCCCGATCCCCGTCCGTGGCAAGGGTCTCGTGTGGAATCCCGGCGGTGCGTTTGGGCAGGGTGGGGCTTATCTTGGAACCTTCTGCCAAGGGGGAACGACCGTGACCGACGACGAACGCCGCGAACGCCTGCGGGATGTGGCCCGCCGGCTCGAGGACAGCTACGAGGAACTGGGCGGGCTCAGCCGGCTCGGCCGCGAGCACCTGCCCTCGCCCCGGGACATCACCGCGCTGGTCGGCGAGCTGGTCGGCCTGGTGTTCCCGGGCTTCCACGGCGCCACGGCGCCCGCGGACGCCGACGTGGGCCGGCTGCTGGGCGAGCGCCTCGAGCGCGCGGCCGGCGACCTGGCCACGGCCCTGGCCGCGATCCTGCGGTTCTGCCACCGCCAGGGCAGCCGCTGCGAGGACCTCTGGGCGCCCGCCGGCGACGGAGCGGCCGACCCCGGGACCGGCGATGACCGCTACCTGGCCGCCGCGCGGCGCCTGACCCTGGACTACCTGGACCGGCTGCCGGACATCCGGCGCCTGGTGGCCTCCGACGTGCGCGCCGCCTTCGAGGGCGACCCCGCGGCCACCAGCTGGGAAGAAGTCGTCCTCTGCTACCCGGGCGTGTTCGCCGTGACGGTGCACCGCCTGGCCCACCCGCTGCACGGGCAGGGCCTGCCGCTGCTCCCGCGCATGATGAGCGAGTGGGCGCACAGCCGCACCGGCATCGACATCCACCCGGGGGCGGCCATCGGCGCCTCGTTCTTCATCGACCACGGCACGGGTGTGGTGATCGGCGAGACCACGCGCATCGGCGCGCGCGTGAAGATCTACCAGGGCGTGACGCTCGGCGCGCTCAGCTTCCCGCGCAATCCCGACGGCACGCTGGTCAAGGGCGGCCAGCGCCACCCGACGATCGGCGACGGCGTCACCATCTACGCCAACGCGACCATCCTGGGCGGCGAGACCATGATCGGCGACGGCGCGGTCATCGGCGGCGGCGCCTGGATCACAGAGTCGGTGGCTGCGGGGGCTAAGGTCGTGAAATAGGGCGCGGGAGTCCGGCTCCTGCGCCCTGCTTCGCGCTTGCGGCCGGGGCAGGTGCTGCCCTCGCCTAATCCATGCTCGATCTCGATGGGACTTGCGCCGGCGCAAGTGCCCGGGGGCCTCACCACCTCCCGCCGCCGCAAGGCGTTCGGGAGCGCGCGTGCCCGCTGCGACCTGTCCACCGCCGGCGACAGCCCCTTCCGCACGCGCCTACCGCCCGCGACGCCCGGCAGCCTCGTTGCTGCACGAGGTGGTCCGCACCAACCTCGAGACCCGGCTGGCCGGTGCGGCCGCCCGCGATGAATACGGCCGCGGCGTGCCCCTGCACGTCGAGGCTGCGCTGCGCAAGCCGCGCGAACCTAGCTGAACCAGAACTTGCGCCGGCGCAACTCCCAGCCGGATAACAGCCAGACATCAATTGTGCAATTCGCAAATTGAGATTGCGATCAGCGCACCGCACATGGTCGCTGTTGTCATTCCTGCAGGGGGTGGTGGACGAGGCCGCCGGGGCGGCACGCGTGCGCAGTTCATCTCACCGGCAGCCACCAACCGCTCCTGCACGAAGCCATCAGCCAGTCGTTGGCCGGCCGCACGGCGATGCTCAACCTGTGGCCGTTCTCCAGGCCCGAATTGCGCCGGTACAAGGGCGCGCCGCCGGAGGTCCGCTTCGGCGCCGCTGCGTTCATGCATCGTTTCGGCAGTTGCCTCAGCGAGCCCGGCAGTTCCGCGGATGAAGGCGTCTGTCCGAAGCGGCCCAACTATCCTCCGATTGGCGGCTGGGCAAACCGCGTGTCCGCATGCTAGCCTGCCGGAGCGACGGTGCCCAGCCGGGCAACGCCTTGTATTCTCGCCCGGAAACGGGGATCCCATGTACTGGCGACGACACCTGCTCTCGCTCGGGTGGCTGGTCGCGGCCTGCGGTACGGCCACGGCCCGCGATTGCCCCCTTACGATCGACAATCCGTGCTTCTACGACCGCGCCGAGGGCTACGTCTGGTTCGGCCGGCATTGGGACGGTTCCACGATCTCTGTCGGCCAGACTGTGCACCTGGACTGCCCGACCCGGATCATCGGCCTGGAACTGCAGTTCCAGAAGTTCGTGGGACTGCTCGAGGGTGACCCGATCCGGATCGGGATCATGTCTGAGGACGCGACCGTTCGCTACGCGGAGGTCGTGTGCCCGATGCCGGCGTTCGAGGACTGGGCATCGGCCTATTTCGAGATCGGCGCGGCGTGCCCGCAACTCGAGCCCGGCGAATACCTGGTTGGGGCCACGACGGACGTTCCCCGTCATGGCGGCCTGGCCTACTGCAGGATCGGCGATTCCTATCCGTACGGCGAACGTAGAGTCTCAGGAAACGGATTGGCCGGTCCTTGGAGTGCCGCCCAAGATCCGCTGGACCTCCGCTTCCACCTCTACCTCGAAGCGCCGCCCGTCGCGGTGGAGACGGTAGACTGGGGACGGTTGCGCGCCCTTTACCGCTAGTGCGCGACGGCAGGGCTGGTCCAACGCATCGCAGGGTGGACTTCCCCTGGTTTCGTAGACACCCCTCAGGTCGTTCCTGAGGCGCGCTCAAACGCCTCGGGACTGACGTTGCCGATGTGGCCATGGCGGCGGCGCTTGGATCGCCGAGTCGGTGCCTCAGGGGCCAGAGTCATCAAGAAGGGCCCCGCGGCCTCGTTTCGCCTACTTCCAATGCGAAGAGATAAACGCCGCCACCTCCGGACTGCCCCCCTGCAGCACCAGGTACCCGTCGTGCGGCTCGCGGTCGGTGATCTCGCCGTTGACCGGCGTCAGCATCAGCCGCCGCACCTCGTCGTGGTCCTGGCTCTGGCCCAGCGCCCAGCCCAGCTTCACGTAGGCCACCTCGGGCAGCATGTTCGCCGCCGGGATCACGCCCAGGCCCATCAGTTCGCGGCCCGTCTCGTAGACGTACATCTGCACGTAGCCCCACATCGTCTGCACCGTCATGTAGACGTGCACGCCGGCCGAGCGCGCCCGGTCCAGCGCCGGGTAGAGCGGCTTGTTGACGTGGCCGAGGCCCGTGCCCGCGATGACGATGCCCTTGTAGCCGGCGGCGATCAGCGAGTCGATGATGTCCGGCTTCATGTTCGGGTAGTAGTAGACCAGCGACACGCGGTCGTCGAAGACGGCCTTCAGGTCCACCTTGCGTTCCGTGCGGCGGCGCCGGTAGTCGTCGCGGTACGGCGTGACGCCCGTCAGGTCGACCTTGCCCAGGGGGATGTCGCTGAGGGTGCGGAACGTCGACCGGTAGCTCGAGTGCATCTTGCGCACGCGGGTGCCGCGGTGCAGCAGGCCGTACTCGTCCGACGTGGGGCCGAACATGCAGACCATCACCTCGGCGATGTCCGAGGTGGCGGCCGTGCGCGTGGCGTTGATCAGGTTGATCGCCGCGTCGGATGACGGCCGGTCGCTGCTGCGCTGGCTGCCCACCATCACCACGGGCACCGGCAGGTCCTGCAGCATGAACGACAGCGCGGCGGCCGTGTGGTGCATGGTGTCGGTGCCGTGCCCGACGACGATGCCGGCCACGCCCTTTTCGATCTCGGCGGCGATCGCGCGCGCCGTGCCCATCCACTGCTCGGGCCCCATGTTCTCCGAGAACACGCCGTAGAGCTTCTCGGTCTCCATGTTGCAGATGTCGGCCAGCTCGGGCACCGAGCCGTAGAGCTCGCCCGGGCTGAAGGCGGGGATCACCGCGCCAGTGCGGTAGTCCAGCCGGCTGGCGATGGTGCCGCCGGTGCCCAGCAGCTTGACGCGCGGCTTCTTCGGGTCGTGCGGGAAGGCGCGCTCGGGGATCTGGTAGTGCGCCTCCTTGCGGCCGTGCACGCTGATGCGGTGCACGGTGTCGTGGCGCACGCCGATGTTGTAGCCGGTGTCCAGCTTCAGCACGATGTGGTCGGCGTCGGCCGTCTCGCTGCGCGGCAGGATGAGGCCCGAGAAGTCGCCGCGCTTCGTGTGCAGCGTGGCCAGGCTCCAGACCGGCGCCGACTGCGCCTTGAGCAGGTCCAGCGTGGGGGAGCGGTAGCCCTTGAAATCGCCGGTGTCCGCGTTCACGAGCGCGCCTCCTTGGGGGATCCCTCGAGCCATTCGCGCACGAGCTTGCCGGGCACGAGGCCCCGCAGCCCGGGCATGACCGCGCCCATCAGCGCCTCGGTGCGGCGGTCGCCCTCGGCGGGCCACTGGGCGCCGCCCGCGCCGCCGGCGGCCAGCGCCACGGCCAGCGCTTCGTCGAACTGCCGACGGCCGGCCTTGTCGTCGATGCGCGCGGCGACCTCCTCCTCGGCGGCCCAGAGCGCCTCGGGGATGAGCCGACCGGCCGCGAGCCCGGCGACGACCTCTTCCCACCAGGGGCCGGCCGCGCGCAGGCTGGCCGGGCGCGGCGTCGAGCGGTCCAGCAGCAGTGACGCCAGTTGCGTGGGGGTGAACGTCGCATCCTTCGGCAGCCGCGCCGCCAGGTGCTCGAACAGGTCCCAGGCGCGGTGGCGGCTGAGCCGGTGGGCCAGGTCGGCGCCCACGCCGAGCTCCTGCAGCTTCACGAGGCGCTCCCACGGGCGCAGCGGCAGCCGCGCGGCGATGCCGTCGATGCGGGCATCCTCGAGCGGGATGGGCGGCAGGTCGGTGTCCGGGTACATGCGGTCGGCGCCGGGTAGGATGCGCTCGAAGCCGTTGGTGCCGTCGTCCAGCGCCTGGCGCGTCTCGTTCGGCACGCCGGCCACAGCGTCTCGGGCGCGGATGGCGATCTCGCGCGCGGCGGTCTCCACATCGGGCCGGTTGCCCCAGACCAGGATGAGCGGCATGTCGGCCGCGGTGCCGCAGGCCTTGCTGACGCGGCCCCACTCGGTGCTCGAGAGCGAGGGCGCCGTCTGCGTCGAGACCACCAGGTTCGGCAGCTGGTCCAGGCAGGCGATGACGCGCACGCGGTCGCTGAACTCCTGGAGGAACGACGTGTGCGGCTGCGTCTGCACCTCGAGCAGGCCCTGGAAGCCCGGCAGCGGGCAGGCGCCCACCATGGCGCCCTGGGCCACGGCCTGGGCGATGAAGCTGCAGGCGGTGCCGCGCACCTGCGTGGTGACGTCGACCAGGCGGTCCGGGATGCTGTCGGCGGTGACGCCGCGCTTGGCCAGCTCGCTGCGGATGCCCAGCAGCGAGCGCTGCCTGAGCGCCTCGTTGTGGGTCAGCCGGCCGACATCACGCAGGCTGGGCACGCCCTTGATCTCGACGCGCGTGCCGCCGTTCACGCTGACGTTGACGTCCTGGCGGGCGGCGCCGGCGCCGGTGCGGACCATGCCGCCGCTGCGCGCGAGGAAGCGCAGGATCTGCCCGACGGCCACCGCTTCCTGCGGCGTGACCATGTCGGGATCGGTCACCGTCTCGATCAGCGGCATGCCCAGGCGGTCGGTGCGATAGACGCGGCGGTGGCCCTGGTCGCTGACCTCGCGGCAGGAGTCCTCCTCGATGCTGATCTGCCGGATGCGCACCGTGCGCGCGCCGAACGGGACGCGGCCGTCGGTGCCGATGATCGCCGTGCGCTGGAAGCCGGTGGGGATGCTGCCGTCCAGGTACTGCTTGCGGGTGATGTGCACTTCGCTGACGACGTTGCAGCCCAGCAGCATCGCCATCAGCAGGCTGCCGTCCAGGGCCACGTCGTCCATCTCGAAGGGCGGCGCATCGTCCATCTCGTATGTGCAGACCGTCTCGCGGTTCAGCAGGTAGACGATCTCCTTGTGCGTCTTGAATTCCATCAGCGCGGTGCCGTCGTACTCGCCCATCTCCGAGAGCGTCGGACGCATGTGGCGCAGGATCTCCGCGTCGTGCGTGTCGCGGTTGTAGCGCCCGGCCGGGCAACGGCAGAACAGCTTGCGCACCGTCAGCAGCTGCTGGTGGATCTCGAGCCCGCAGCGGAAGCCGAGGGCGGCGTAGTCGTCGTCCGACATCGTGCCGTAGGCGGGCAACGGTTGCAGCAGCCAGGGATCGGACAGTCGGTACTGGGAGGACAGGGACACGGCAGCCACCTTGCTGGGGGAGCACGACCCGGGCGGCGCGCGGGGTGGCGCCGCCTGTCAACCGGTTGACACCCGATTACATATCGAATATGGTGAATCGTCAAACCTGTAACAAGCCGCCGGAACGTGTTCCCCGACAAGCGTTCCGGCGACGGTCCCTTCCGCGGAGGCGGGTCTTGCGCAAGCTCAGGCGCCATTCCGAAGTGCCCGAGGCGACCATCCACCGGCTGCCACGCTACCTTGAGAAGCTCAAGCTGCTGCAGGCGATGGGCGTCGAGGACGTTTCCAGTCGGCAATTGGCCGAGTCCCTGGACATCAAGGCCAGCCAGCTGCGGCACGACTTCCATTACTTCGGCGGGTTCAGCCGCCCCGGGCGGCCCTACCAGGTGGGCAAGCTGGTGCCGGCGCTCGAGACCATCATCGGCGTGTCCGAGCCCCAGCCCGTGGCGATCATCGGCGCCGGCCACCTGGGCCAGGCGCTGGCCAACTACGCGAACATGGACGTGCAGGGCTTCCCGGTGCGGGGCGTGTTCGATGCCAACCCGCGCCTGGTGGGCCTGGAGATCCGCGGCCAGCCCGTGCGCGACATGGACAGCCTCGAGGACGTGATCTCGCAGGAGGGCATCCGCATCGCCATCCTGACCGTCCCGGCGCCGTTCGCGCAGGCGGTCACCGATCGCCTGGTCAAGGCGGGCATCGTCGGCATCGTCAACTTCGCGCCGACCGACCTGAAGGTCCCCAAGACCGTCGCGGTGCGCAACGAGCGGCTGGCCGTGGGCATCATGGCGCTCAGCTTCAAGGTCAAGTGTATCCTCGAGGGTGATTGCGGGGTCGAGTAGCCAGCTTGCCCGCTCTGGAAAACCAAAGGGCCGGACCTTCGCGGGTCCGGCCCTTTTTGTCGTTGTCGCCGTCGTCGCGCCGGTCAGATCTGCCAGAGGTACTGCAGCTTCAGGAAGTATGAGCGCGCGGACAGTCGCCAGTCTTCCATGCCGGCCTGCTCGCCCAGGAACGTGCTGTAGTTGCGCGTCGAACCTGCGTAGAAGATCGAGAACGGGTTCAGCCGGAAGGTGACCAGCGGGTCGGCGTTCCACTGGCGGCTGAAGTCGTCGTACTGCAGGACCAGGCGGGCCGACCACTCGCGCGACAGCTGCACGTTCAGGCGGGTGCGCGCGATGTAGCCCTCGAACAGGCGCTCGCCGGTAGCCAGGTTGTCGCTGTGGATGCCCTCGTAGGTCTGCTCGACCAGCACCCGGCGCCAGGGCTTCAGGTCCAGCCAGCAGCTCTGCGAGATCTCGTCGCCCATCACCTCGTCGAAGCGGGCGATGCGGTGGCCCCAGGTCAGTTCGGCGCCGCCGGCGATCACCTCGGACGGCCGCATCTGGATGCCCAGCTCGTGGCTGGTAATCCCGTTGTAGCGGGCGCCGTGGAAGAGCTCGTTGCTGCCCATCTTCTCGAACCAAATCTGCGTCTGGGCCTGCCTGAGGTAGGCGCGCACCTGGCCCATCAGCCACTCGTCCTTGCGCACCTCGCTGCAGTCCCAGACGCGGCCGGCGATCAGGGCCGGCTCGATCCGTTCCAGCAGGCCGTGGTCGAAGTAGAACGTGTAGGCCGTCCAGCTGTCGATCTTGCGCTGGTCGTTGCGCGGTTCGAAGCCCGATTCCGCGCGGAACGTCGGCGTGCGCTCGGAGCCGCTGATCTCGCCGTTCCAGTGGCGTCCCGAGCGCTCGATCGCCGCGTAGACGGCTCGGCCGGTGAAATGCTCGCCGTCGAACGAGGCCGTGTGGCGGCCGCTGTCAAACGTGCGCCCGTCGAGCCGGGCCGTGAGCGCGGCGTTGTCCGGCTCGGTGGTTGCGCTGACCAGGGCCTGGCCGGACAGCCGCAGGTTCTCCGTCAGGGTCACTGCAGCGTCGACGCCCGCGACCGAGCCGTAGCCGCCGCCGTCGTGCCGACGTGTCGTCGCAATGGCGCCCACGTGCGACTGGCCGCCGAACGAGTGCCGCACGCGCGCCAGTGCCGACACGCTGCGGCCGCCCTCCAGCAGGGCGCTTCCCTCGGCGAAAGGCAACAGGAACGGCGTGGCGTCGTCCTGCGCCACCATGGCCGCGAAGCCGGTGGCGCCCGGCCGCCCGATCAGCTTGACCGCGAAGTCGGGCCGGTTCAGCGAGCGCGTGTAGACAGGCCGGAAGAACGTCGACCACAGGTCGCTGCCGTCCTGGAAGAACGGCCGCTTCTCGGGGTACGACAGCGCGAAAGTCGAGTTGACCTCGATCTGCCCCGCATCAGCCTCGACCTGCGAGAAGTCGGGGTTGATCGTCGCCTCGGCCGTGATCGACGGCGTGATGCCGTACGCGGCATTCAGCGACGCCTCGCCCAGCAACTTGCCGTTGGTCCACGGCCCGGCCTTGCCGTCCTCATCGGCCTCGCGCCCGCCGGCCTGCGTGGCGACGAACGCGGGCATCAGGCTCATCCCGCTGCCGGGGCGCACGCCGTCGATGCCGGTGACCGTGCCCCACTGGCAGGGCCAGCAGTTCTCGCCGCGGTTGTAGATGCCCCACGAATACTGCGAACGCACCTGGCGGTTGCTGTTGCGCCAGAAGTCGACGCGCCACTCCTGCTGCGGCTTGTCCGGGAAGCGCAGGCTGGTCCAGGGGATGGCCATCTCGACCTGCCAGCCCTCTTCGGTGATGCGGCCCGACGAATGGTAGACCATGTCGTAGGTGGAGTCCTCGCCGCGGCCCGCCGACCACAGCATGTCGCCCTGCACGCCGTACGGGTTGCTGGCGATTTCGAAGGCGCAGTTCTGGTCGCCGAACGTGTCGAGCGCCAGGATGACGAAGTCGTCGTTCCAGATGCGGTCGCGCTCGCTGTACGAGGCGCGTACCTCGGCCGGGTCGTCGTAGCAGATGAATGCGGCGTAGAGGTAGTCGTCGTCGTAGGTCAGCATCGCCTCGGTCGGCACCGGCGGCTGCACCTGGTCGCCCGGCGAATGCTCGACGAAGTTGCCGGCGCGCGGGATGTCCTTCCAGCCGGCGTCGTCGAGATTGCCGTCGATGGTGATCGGCCCGGTGGCGCGGTGCGTGTTCAGGCGCGGCAGGCGTTCTGGCTGCCAGGGGCCGGTGGGGCGCGCGGCGTGGGCCGTGGTGGTGACGAACAGCAGCGTGATGAGGGCAAACGCGTACGCGGTCACCTGTCGGGAAGTGGCGCGATGGGGCACGATGGCGGGCTCCTCGAAAATGGGGTGATCGGTGCGATACGCGCCTGCGGGGGAATGGGTTGCGGGGGAAGTTGGGGTGGGGGAGGGCTGGGGGCAAGGGCGGCGGGAACTGGTGGGCGGCGCGACCGGCATCACGGATGCAATGAAAGGCTATTGTCAAATATAATTCATTTATTCACTTGCTGTTGGTGTTGCTTTACGCTATCTTTTCGCCATCAATCCGCGACATCAGAACCTCTGCTGAAAGGCTGCGCCATGGCCGCCATCACCCTGCCTGTATTTGCCGCCGACCAGTCCGCCAGCCACGTCCATGCGGCCCTGCGCGAGGCGCTCGCAGCCTGCGACCGGGCGCGCGAATGCGCCGTGCTCTGGTTCGCCGAGGTGCAGCGGCGGTCGCTGCATCGCGAACTCGGCTACGCGAGCCTCGAGCTGTATGCCACGCAGGCGCTCGGCTTCAGCAGCAACCGCTACTGGCAGTTCAAGCGGCTGGCCGATGATCTCGACCGGTTGCCGGTGCTGCGAGAGGCCGTTGCCACGGGTGAGGTGGGCTGGACCAAGGCCCAGCAGGTGGCGCGCGTGGCGACGCCGGCCACCGAGAGTGCGTGGGTGGCGAAGGCGGTGGCGACCGGGCGGCGCGAGCTGGAGCGTGAGGTGCGGCAGTCGCGGCAGTTGCGCCGGCGCAAGTCGACGGGCGGCGCGGGGCAGCTGGCGCTGGTGCCGGGGGCGGCGGTCGCGCCTGAGGTCGCGCCACCCGTGACCATCTCTCTGCGCGCAGACGGCCTGCAGTTGGCGCGGTTCGAGGCGCTGGTCGAGAAGGCGCGCAAGCTGGGGACCGTGCCGCGCGATGCCGACCGGATGGACCTGGTGCTGGCGGCGCTCGAAACGATGGTCGCGGGTGGCGCGGCGCAGGCCGCCGGCCCCGCGACTCAGGCCGCCGGCCCCGCAGCACAAGTGATCGTGCACCAGTGCCCCGACTGCGCCGCTGCCCACGTCGTGACCAACCGTGGCGAACAGCCACTTGCGCCGGCGCAAGTCGAGGCGATCGCCTGTGATTCGCGCAGCCGGCGGCCGGGGCGGCCCAATCGCGCGACGATCCCGCCCTCGGTGCGTGCCACTGTCCTGACACGCGATCGGCACCGGTGTTCAACACCCGGCTGTGGAGCCGCGCACTTCCTGGAAGTGCATCATGTGGTGCCGCGTTGTGCAGGCGGGTCCAACAAGGCGGACAACCTGGTGACGTTGTGCAGCCGGTGCCATGCGTTCGCGCACGAACACGGGCACGCGGTTGCGCCGGCGCAAGTAGGGACGGGGTGCGCGTCGGCTGGCGACCTTGACCTGGCCTGACCAACGGATTCATGCGACCGTTCCAGCCGGGCCGCGCGCGACCACTTGCGCCGGCGCAATTCCTGATATCCAGCGCGCGCCTCAACCGCTTAGTATCCCCGGGCACGGAACGCGACCAACTGCCCGGGAGGGATCTCCATGTCCGCCACGTCCAGCCGCCTGCTCACCGAACTCGAATCGATCCGCCTGACTTTCGGGCCGCAGGCCGCGCGCCGGCGCGGGCAGTTGCTGCGAGCCCTGGCGCACACAGACCTGCCGACGGCGGCCGACGTGCTGCGGCTGCACGAGATCCTCTGCTTCTGCCGGGCGTACCCCGACAACGCGCGGTTGCTGGCGCTGGTCGAGCGCCTGCTGGCCAACTTCGCCAAGCGTCCCGACCTGCAGAAGCACCGCGCGGTGCTGGCCGATTCGGGCATCGCCGGCACCGACATCCACTACCGGTTCTTCGCGACGATGGCGCGCTGGGCAGCGGCGCAGTGGCCCGAGCGGCTCGGCATCGACTGGGACAATACGGACGCCGCGCGCGTCGAAGGGGTGCTGCCGCTGCTGGCAAGCTGGAGCGAGACGCCGGCGCTGGACGAGATCGGCCTCGAAGCACCCGAGTGGCTGGCCCGGATGAAGGGCCCGCGCGAGGGCGACGGCGCCTTCCTGGCGCGGCGCCTTGCCGAGCTGGGCCTGAACGGCTTCGCGCACGAGTACGTGTACGAGAACCTCGACGCCTGGATGGTGCTGGCGGCGGGGCCCGACGGGCCGTCGCGCACGCGCGCGCGCTACGACGGCGTCAAGCCGGTGTTCCGCGACACGGCGCCCGATGGCCGGCGGCCGAATCTGGAAGCCGAGCTGGAACAGTGGCCGCAGTCCATCACGCGCGTCGGGCCCGCCGCCGGAAGAAAGCTGGTCGACCTGGCGCGTGAGGCGATGATCACGCGGGGGCGCGACCTTGATGCGTTCGCGTGGGCCGACTCGCGCGATGTCTCGCTGGTCGACGACGGGGACGGGCTCGTGTTCGCGTTGATCGGCGTGGTGCCCGAGCGCCGGCTGATGTTCGAGGCCGTGTACGGCTACCTCATCCTGCGCAGCGGCGTGCCGGTGGGCTACGGCGTGGTCAGCTCGCTGTTCGGGACGATCGAGGTGGCGTTCAACCTCTTCGAGTCGTTCCGCGGCGCCGAGGCGGGGCATCTCTACGCGCGCCTGCTGGCCGGCCTGTCGGGCGTGTTCGCGGCCGACACCATCACAGTCTACCCGTACCAGCTGGGCGGCGACGGCAACGACGAGGGCCTGCGCACCGGCGCCTGGTGGTTCTACCAGAAGCTGGGATTCCGGTCGCGCGACAAGGCCATCCTGCGGCTGATGCGGCGCGAGCTGGCGACCATGAAACGGCGGCCCACCCACCGCACGAAACCCGCGGTGCTGAAGCAGTTGGTCGAGGGCAACGTCTACTACGACATGGTCGGCCCGCGCGAGGACATCATCGGGCGATTGGCGCTGGCCGAAGTGGGCCTGAAGGTGACGGACACCCTGGCGAAGCGGTTCGGCTCGCAGCGGCACCTGGCCGGGCCCGAGTGCGCGCGCGAGGCGCGGCTGCGGCTGGGGCTGCGGGGGCCGGGTTCGCGGCAGGCGGGCGTGAAGCTGGCGTGGGAGCGGTGGGCGCCGGTGGTGTTGCTGCTGCCGGGCCTGGACGGTTGGGCGAAGGCCGAGAAGAAGGCGCTGGCGGCCGTCATCGACGCGAAGGGCGGACCGCGCGAGAGCGACTTCGTGGCGTTGTTCGATGCGCATCCGAAGCTGCGGCGGGCGCTGGTGAAGATGGTGGGCTGAACGGCCCTACCACTTGATCAGGTTCGCCCCCCAGGTGAACCCCGAGCCGAACGCGACCGTGACGATGAGGTCGCCGCGCTGCACGCGCCCGGCGCGCACGGCCTCGGCCAGCGCGATGGGGATCGAGGCGGCGGTCGTGTTGCCGTAGCGCGCGATGTTGCTGAACACGCGCTCGACGGGCAGGCCCAGGCGCGCGGTGACCGCGTCGGTGATGCGCTGGTTGGCCTGGTGGGGGATCAGCAGCGCGACGTCGTCGATCGTGACGCCGCCCTTCTTGAGCACCTCGTCGATGGCCTCGCCGAAGCGCCGGGTGGCGTGCTGGAAGACCATCTTGCCGTTCATGCGCGGGTAGTGGCGACCCTCCTCGATCATGGCGGCGTTCATGCGGCCGGTGACCGTGGCGACGGGCGCCTCGGCGAACAGGTCGCGCGCGTAGCGGCCCTGGCTGTGCAGCACGCTGGCCAGGATGCCGCGGTCCTCGTCGGTGGCCTGCAGGATGGCGGCGCCGGCCCCGTCGGCGAACAGCACCGCCATGTCGCGGCCGCGGTCGGTCAAATCGAGCGCCGTCGACTGGATCTCCCCGCCGATCACCAGCACCGTCCGCGCCAGGCCCGACTGGATGAAGCCGTCGGCCGCCGCCAGGCCGTACACGAAGCCCGTGCACTGGTTGCGGATGTCCATCGCGCCCGCGGTGTTCAACTCGAGCAGGTGCTCGATGAAGACGCCGTTGCCCGGGAAGAACACGTCGGGATTCAACGTGGCGTAGATGACCTGGTCGATGGTGTCCTTGTCGATGCCTGCGGCGGCGATGGCCTCGCGCGCGGCGCGGGCGCCCATCTCGGCGCCGGAGATGAGCGTGCGGCCGTCGGCATCGCGCTCGAGCCAGCGCCGCTCGCGGATGCCGCTGCGCTCGGTGATCCATTCATCGGACGTGTCGATGATGGCGGCCAGGTCGTCGTTGGTCACGACGCGCTCGGGCACCCAGAAACCGGTGCCGGTGATGGCGGCGCGGGTCATGCGCGGTCCGTTTCGGTTGCGGTTCAGCGGTGGGCCGGGATGGCCCCGGGCAGCTTCGCCTTGTTCTGGTCGATGAACGCCTGCGCATCCTCGCGCGTGGCGAAATACCCGATCTGCACGCGGAAGGTCATGCCGCCGCCGGCCTTGCCGGCGCCGCGGACGGCGGCTTCCCAGCCGAACTTCTGCAGGCGGTCGGCCTCGGCCTGCGCCTTGTCCTGGTCGCCCAGCGAGGCGGCCTGGACCAGGAAAGGTCCCTGCGCCTGCGGGGCCAGCGCCGCCGGCTTCGCGGCGGGGGCGGGGGTGGGATCGGGCTTGATGGGGTCGGGGTTGGACACCGGCGCCGGGGCGGGTTCGCCCGTGGCCGGCTTCGTGCCGCCGGTCGTCGCCGGCGGGACCGTCTGGTCCGGCGTGCCGGTCTCGTTCAGCGGCAGGCGCGCATCGACCTCCAGTGGGGCGTTGTCGGCGTGCCCGAGGTCGCTGCCGGGGACCTGCTTCTCCGGCGTCAGCTTCATGCCTTGCGAGGCGATGTCGACCTCACCCGACCGTGGGGCATCGCCGGCCTCCGGGGCGGTGACGACCGTACGTTTCTCGCCGAGCCCGACCGGCATCTTCCCGCCGCCACTGGTGCGGAACAGGGCCACGGCCCCGGCCACGCACAGCAACGCGACCAGCCACAGGATCCGGGACATCCCGCCCTTGCCACCCTGGCCGGCGCGCCGACGGCGGCGGACGGTCGGTTTCCTCTCGGCGGAATCGGTCATCATGTCGGCCACATCCTTCCAGGCATTCCGTGACGGCTGCCCATCCGTGGCAGCCGGGTCGCCGCCCGTGCGGCAGTGGTCATTCTAGGGGCGATACCGCGCAGGATCAACCATTGTGCCGGGCCTTGCAAGGGCCGGACCACCAAGGGGCCGTGCGGCCTTGCCCCGGCCCCGGCCGGACGATATGCTGCCGGGGTGGCGGCCGTGGTGGTCGCCCGGGCAGGGGCAGGGATCGCATGGACCACACGCAGCGCCCCGTCGGGGCGTTCATTTTCGACCTGGACGGGACGCTGGTCGACTCGCGCCGCGACATCGCGGCGGCGACCAATGTCGCGCGGGCCGCAGTCGGCCTGGCGCCGCTGGACGGGAACCTGCTCTGCGGCTACGTGGGCGATGGCGTGATGCTGCTGCTGCGGCGGGCGCTGGGCCACGACACGGGGCCGGGCGGCGCGCCAGTCCTGCTGGATGCCGCCGACCCGAGGCTGGCCCCGGCGCATGCCGCCTACATCGAGCACTACGGCCGTCACCTGCTGGACAACACGCGGTCCTACGAGGGCGCCGCAGCCACGCTGCGCGCCCTGGGCGACGTGCCGATGATGGTCGCGACGAACAAGCCCGGCGCGTTCAGCCGGGCGATCGTGGCGGGGCTTGGCCTGGACGGCTACTTCCGCCGCGTCGTGGGCGGCGACGAGGTGACCGCGCGAAAGCCCGACCCGGCCCACCTGCGCGCCTGTCTCGAGGGCCTGGACGTGGCGCCGCGTGACGTCGTCGTGGTCGGCGACAGCGCGAACGATATTCTGGCCGCGCGCGCGCTGGGCGCCGTGGCCGTCGGCTGCGCGTGGGGCCTGAACCCGCGCGAGGAACTGCGGGCCTTGCAGCCCGACCACCTGATCGAGTCGCTGCCCGAACTGGCGGCGCTCTACGCACCGCCGCGAGACCGCGGCCGCCGGGAGACATCATGAGCACGCGCATCGAGCCCCTCCATCCGTGGTCCCTGGAGCGCCTGCTCGGGCGCATCGAGCAGGAGTGGGCGCAGGAGAAGTCGATCTTCAGCCTGGCCGGCCGACGCTTCTGGCAGGCGGACCCGGACGTCGACCTGTCGGCCGTGATCGGCGGGCGCCGGGTGGCCACGCCGGTCGGGCCGGCCGCCGGGCCGCACACGCAGATGGCGCAGAATCTCGCCCTGGGCTGGCTGGCCGGGGCCCGCACGTTCGAGCTCAAGACGGTGCAGATCCTCGACGAGCTGGACATCCCGCGCCCGTGCATCGACATGGAGCACGAGGGCTACAACGTCGAGTGGAGCCAGGAACTGAAGCTCGAGCAGTCGCTCGATGAGTACGTCAAGGGCTGGCTGCTGCTGGCGGTGCTGCGGCAGTGGGAGCCGCTGCGCGGCGCGATCGGCGAGCCGGGCGACCACGCCTTCGAGCTCTCGGTCGGCTACGACCTGGCCGGCATCCGCCACGAGCGCATGGCCGCGCTCATCGACGGCCTCAGGCAGGCGGGGCCGCGCCTGGATGCGCTGCGCGCGCAGGTGGGCGGCCCGTTCGCGCACCTGAGGGATGTCGAAGCCGATCCCGTCATCGTGCGCACCGCGACGCTCAGCACGTTCCACGGCTGCCCGCCCGACGAGATCGAGGGCATCGTCGAGCACCTGATGACGCGCCACGGCCTGGACGTGACGGTGAAGCTGAACCCGACACTGCTGGGCCAGGAGGCCGTCGCGGCCATCCTGCACGATCGCCTGGGCTACACCGACGTGCCGCTCGATGCCGCGGCTTTTGCCGGCGACCTGCAGTGGGATCGCGCGCTGCAGATGATCGACCGGCTCGAGACCTTCGCCCGCCGCGAGGGGCGCGAGTTCGGCCTGAAGCTGACCAACACGCTGGTCGTGCAGAACCACCGCGGCATCATGGCCGGCGACCGCATGTACCTGAGCGGGCCGCCGCTGCACGTGCTGGCGGTGGAGCTGCTGGCGAGGCTGGAGGCGGCGCTGCCCGGCCGCCTGAAGCTGGACTGCGCCGAGGCGGGCATCCCGGTGGCCTTCAGCGCCGGCGTCGACAAGGACAACGTGGCGGACATGGTCGGGCTGGGCCTACTGCCGGTGACCGTGTGCAGCGACCTGCTGAAGCCGGGCGGCTACGGGCGCATGGCGCAGGGCCTGCGCTCGCTGGCCAAGCGGATGAAGGCGGCGAAGGCGCGCGACCTGGGCGCCTGGCGCGCGCATGCCGACGCGCAGGCGCGGGCGGCGGGCAGCGCGAGCGCGACGGCGTTCGCGGCGGCGCGACTGGCGACGCCTGAAGGATTCGAACGCTACACCGCAGCCGCCGTCCACGACCCGCTACGCGTGGTGGACCACGACCTCGAGATGTTCGACTGCGCCGCCTGCGGCAACTGCGTGACCGTGTGCCCGAACAACGCGTTCCTGTCGGTGCCGACGGGCGTGAAGCCGCCGCTGAAGTCGCGCTCGCAGTACCTGGTGCTGGCCGAGCTGTGCAACGAGTGCGGCAACTGCACGACATTCTGCCCCGAGCGCGGCGCGCCGTGGCAGGTCAAGCCGCGGTTGTATACGGATGCGGCGGTGTGGGAGGCGCGGGGGCGGGAGGGGTTCCTGATGGACACGAATGAGTTGGCCGGCACCGACCCTGACCGGACGGTCCGTCTCTTTGTCGGAAAGCTTCCCTGGTTGCGTTGACGGGAATTTCTGCTGCCGGCGTTCCCGCCGGGGCCGGCTCGTGGCCTCGGTGATTATTGATGATCAGCGATCGAAATGTTTGATATACTGGCATGGGAACGCCTGTTTCAATCGCGGCCATCGAGGTAACGCCAATGTTGACAAGAAATTACAAAGATAATCTCTGGGGCCCGGCAACCCGGCTGCGGGCCGTGGGATCGCTGCTTTTGCTGGCTGCCTGGGCCTCGGCGGCGAGCGCGGCTGGCACGGTCATCGGCTGGGGCTCGGTGACCAGCCCGACCAACATCCCGAATGTTGCGGCAGCTGCGGCAGGCTTCGATTTCGGCCTGGTCCTGAAGGACGACGGATTCATCACAAGCTGGGGCAGCAACACCTACGGACAACGCAACATTCCGGTGCCCAACACGGGATTCGTGGCGATCGCCGCCGGGCTCTATCACGGCCTGGCCCTGAAGAACGACGGCAGTGTGGTCGCCTGGGGTGATACGTCCGCGGGACGCTGCGCCGTACCGTCACCGAACGCCGATTTCGCCGCGATCTCCGCCGGCGAGCGCCATTCCCTGGGACTGCTGAACGGTGGCTCCATCGTTGCCTGGGGAAGCAATGCCGACAGGCAGCTCGAATTGCCGCAGCCCAATGCGGGATTCGTCAGCATCTCCGCCGGCCGTTACCACAGCCTGGCTCTTCGCACGGATGGTTCCATCGTCGCCTGGGGACGCAATGACTACGGGCAGTGCAACGTGCCTGTGTCCAACACCGGCTTCATCGCCGTGGCGGCCGGCTACAGTTACAGCCTCGGCCTCAGGGTTGATGGTTCCGTCGTCGCGTGGGGCAAGAACGACTACGGCCAGTGCAACGTGCCGTCTCCCAACATGGGCTTCACGGCCATTGCCGGCGGCTATGCCCACTCCCTTGGCATCCGGGCCGGCGGCAGCATCGCCGCCTGGGGCGCCAACAACTTCGGGCAGTGCACGGTGCCGGTGCCTAACGAGGGCTACACGGCGATCTCGGTGGGCTTCAACCACAGTGTGGCGGTCAAGGATGCCGCCTTCGCCATGGCGATCTACGACACGCCCGCGGACGAAGGCGGCCACCTCGTCGCCTCCTGGCGGCGGCATCCCCTTGATCCCCTGGCCGTGACCGACTACGAAGTGCAGAAGTACGTCGGTTCGTGGACCTCGTTGGGCACGCTGGCTGCGGCCAATGCCGATACGTACAGCTTCAACATCGCGACGAATGATATCTTCACGATCGGTCGCCCCGCGCCCGCGTCCTACTACCGACTCGTGGCACATACTTCTGTTCCCGGACTCCAGTACCCGACGCCGGTCATCTCAGCCTACTCTGTCGACAATCTGCCGCCGGCGCCGCCGGTGGCGCACATGAGCGACGGGGCGGACTATCGGATCATCTACTGGGACGATCCCGGCCTTGCCGACTTCGGCAAGGCGTGCATCTACAGGGGTGATGAGGCGGGGTTCACGGCCGCAGAGCCGGTTGACTGTCCCGACGAACCCTTCTTCAACGAATCGCATCTGGCCTGGTTCTACTATCGCGTCGTGTTCACCGACATCCACGGGAACGTGGGCCAACCCTCGAATGAAGTCCACGGTCAGTTCCCGACGGGTGCGGCTGATGTCGTGCCGTCGGTTTTTGCGTTGGAGCAGAACTACCCGAATCCATTCAACCCGGGCACCATCATGCCGTTCGAGTTGCCGGTCGCTGCCGGCGCCAGGCTGACGATCCATGACGCGGCGGGCCGGCTCGTCCGGGTCCTGGTGGACGGGGAGATGGCGGCGGGGAAAGCGGAAGCATACTGGAATGGCCTCGATGACGCGGGGCGCGAGGTCGGCTCGGGCGTGTACTTTGCCCGTCTTGATGCCGGGGGTCGCGTGATGACGCAGCGGATGGTCCTGTTGCGTTAGCGGCAGGCCGCCTTCCGCCGGGCTGGATCGCATTCGGACGCCGCGTTATGTTGACTGTCCAGGGCATCGGTATGCTGATGCTGACTGCGCGGCCCGAACCAGGACGAATGGACCATGAAGCCCAGGCCGGAAGGCAGTGAACCCGCCAAGCCAGCGCATCTGGCCACCGGTAAGCCGGCCGACGCCGGCCAGTTCGTGCTGGAGCGGCGCGCGCGCCTGGTGCGGCCGCTGCTGCCGGCAGGCGGCGGCCACCTCGTCGATTTCGGCTGCGGCAACGGCGCGCAGACGCTGCACTTCCTGGACAGCTTCACGAGCGTGACGGGCGTCGATATGGTGGCGGCCGAGTTGGCCGCGTTTGAAGCCGAATGCCGCCGCGTGAGCGCCGGCGCGCGGGTCAGGACGGTGCTGACCGGTGGCGGCGCACTGCCGTTGCCCGATGCCTGCGCCGATGTCGTCACGTCGTTCACGGTGCTCGAGCACGTCGCCGACGAGGCGCTGGCGCTGGCCGAGATGCGCCGCATCCTGAAGCCCGACGGCGTGCTGGTCATCACCGTGCCGAACCGGTGGTGGCTGTTCGAGACGCACGGCGCCGACCTGCCGCTGCTGCCCTGGAATCGCGTGCCGCTGGTCAGCTGGTGGCCGAAGCGGCTGCACGACCGCTGGGCGCGGGCCCGCATCTACCGCCGACACGAGATCCTGGCGCTGCTGCGGCGCGCCGGGTTCGAGCCCTTCGCGTGCTGTCGGCTGACCGCGCCGATGGACGTGCTGCCCGCCGGCGCGCTGCGGACGTTCGCGCGCGCCACCCTGTTCCGCCCCGACAGCACGCCGTGGCCGTTCCTGGCGACGGAGATCCTCGTCGCGGCGCGGCTGGCGGCGCCTGCCGCGGAGAGTGCATAGCTTTTTCGGCCGTTGGTTGACCTATCAACGAATTTTCCCGCCTGAAACCGCCGCTTCCCGCCCCGGAAATGGTTGATAAATCAACCATCAGCCCAAACGGTGCATGGGCACGCGCGGGCTGGGGTCGTTATCACGTTCGGGACCATCACAACGGGAAGAAGGCTTAGCGCACCAGCGCCAGCTTGCGCACCTGCTGCGCGCCATCGGCGCTCAGGCGCAGGAGGTAGGTGCCCGAGGCGACGTCGCGCCCGCGGTCGTCGCGGCCGTCCCAGAACACGTCGTGGGCGCCGGCCGTGAAGTCGCCTTCGGCGAGGGCGCGCACGCGCGTGCCGTCGGCGGCGAACAGGTCCAGGCGCGCTGCCTGTGCGCGCGGCAGGCTGAAGCGGACCATCGTGCCCGGGTTGCAGGGGTTGGGGCGGTTGCCTTCGAGGATCGGCGCGCCGGGCAGGCCGGCGCCGGGGGCGCCGCTGTTCGACAGGACGACCGAGAAGTCGCCGGTGCGCGCGGTCGTGGTGTTGCCGAAGGCGTCGCGGCAGGTGACCAGCAGGCTCAGGTAGCCGGACTGCATCTCCGGCGCGGTCCAGGTCCAGGAGGCGTCCGTGGGCGTGGGCAGGTAGCTGAGACTCGCCAGCGGCGCGCCGGCGTCCTGCACTTCGGCCGTGAAGTCGTTCGTCGCCGTGCCCGGGTGGCTGTCGCCGGTCGTCCAGTGGAACGCCACCTGCTGGCCACCCCGCAGGATCAGGTTGGCCGGCACAGGGTCCAGCGCGAGGGCGGGCGCCGTCGTGTCGATGATGGTCGCCGGGCCGGCGCCCCAGCCGACGGCGGCTCCGGACGGGACGGGCAGCGCCACGCACAGCACCGCGACAGCCAACGCCGCCAAGGCGAACCGGGCGCGGGGCAGGGCATGGCGGTGGCGCTGGGTGCGTTCCACGTTTCCATCCGGCGCTGGGGGCTGGTCCGGGCAGCCGATGGCGGCTGCCGGGGGATTCGGCGTGACAATTATGACAATACCACAAATACCGGTATCCGGCAAGGGTCAGGCGGGCGGCGCCCCCGGGCCCGCCAGCGTACGGACGATGTCGTCCACTTTGTAGCCTGCCTGGGCAGCGGCACCCAGGATCAGGTCGCGGGCGTCCAGCAGGGCCGTCAAGTGCCGGGCCGCGCCCGCCGGGGACGATGCTGCCGGGGCCTGGGGCTCGCGGACCAGAGCCTCGACCACCAGTGCCTGCACGAGCGCCTCAAGGTCTTCCTTGCCCAGCCAGCGAGTCCCGTCGTGCGTGTTGACGCCGGCGGCCTGGGCCATCGCGGGGTTGGCCAGCGCCGCGGCCACCCAGTCGGAGCGGCCGTCGCCGAAGGCCCGCGCCGCATCGTCAGCAAGGGCGATGGCCGAGGCCAGTCGCGCGTCGCGCGAGGACTGGTACTCGTGGCCCGACCAGTCGCGCAGGACGATCGCGAGGTCCTCGGCCACGAGGTCCACGTCGGCAGGCGGCACGGCGCAGCGCGGCAGGCCGCGGTCCTGGCCGGGGCAGCCCACGCAGCGCAGGATCGCCCCCAACCAGACGACTTCCAGGGCACGGCTGCCGGGTAGGGCCTGCAGCCAGGCGGTAAGGTCGGCACGCGTGCGGGCGCCGAGGGTCGCGTCGGCCGCCAGGGCAGCCAGCCTGGCCGGGAGCGCATGCAGCGCGCGCGCCCGGTCGGCCAGGCCGCGCGGCAGGTCGCGCAGGGCGGCCGGTTCGTCGGTCTCGACAGGCTCGACGGGTTTGACGGGTTTGACGGGTTTGACGAGAGGCGCCGGCGTGGCCGGGGTCACCTTCGACGCGCGCGAAGCCTTCGGCTGGGCTTCGTCGGCAGGCACCGCGTGCACCGGGATCGCCGCTGCCTCCAGCCATGACAGGACGGCGGGCGACAGCCAGCCGCGGACCTCGGCCAGTTCGCCTTCCAGCTGCAGGCGGCGTCGCGCGCGGCCCAGGTCGGGCGTGCCGCCGCCGCGCAGCATCGCCGCCACGCGGGCCCAGCTGCCGTCGTTGTCGCGCACCAGGCGCCAGTCGACCAGTGCGCGCGCCTGGTAGCCGTTCAGCGGCGTGTGCAGGCCGGAAGCCGCCAGTTCCTCGCCCGAGCGCACGTACTCGCGCCCGTCGAGGTGGTCGCGGAACAGGTGCCAGGCGCCCGGCGACGTGTCCAGGTCCAGCGCCTCGGCCAGCGAGCGGCGCACCAGGAACGGCTGCTCGGCGCTGCCGGTGTTGATCGCCGACGACAGGCGCATCCGCCCGCTCGTGCGCTCGATGCCGTTGTTGTAGATGATGAGCGCCTTGCCCTCGGGGCCTCGATTCGCATAGGCGAAGACGTTTTCTTCGACCCACCCGCCGTCCGACTCGAAGTCGAACAGCGCGAAGTGCTCGGCGCCCGAGAAGATGCCGCGGTGGCGCATCACGGGGAAGATGTCGCGCTCGTGGCGGCTCACCAGGTCCTCGTCCGGCTTCTCGTCCCAGTAGGCGCGCCGGTACTCCATGCCGTACTTCTCGGTGTAGCCCTCGATCTGGCCGTGGCCGATCATCGGCAGGCCCGGCAGCGTCACCATCAGCAGCATGCAGCCGAAGTACTTGTCGCCCTTGCCGAACTGCTCGATGGCGGTGCGCTCGTCCGGGTTGTTCATGAAGTTGACGAAGCGCTGCAGCACGGCGGGGCTGAACTCGAGCACGTTCTTCAGCGTCTGCCGGTACTTCGCGTTGTCCTCAAGTTTCAGCATGTTCATGAACGCGCTGTTGTAGACGCGGTGCATGCCCAGCGTGCGGACGAAGTAGCCCTCCATCAGCCAGAAGGCCTCGGCCAGCAGCAGCGTGTCGGGCGCTTCCTGCGCCACGCGGTCGACGACCTCGCGCCAGAACTCGTGCGGCATCGCGGCGTCGAACTGCTCGCGCGTCATGCCGTGCTCGGCGCGCGAGGGGATGGCGCCCGCATCGCCCGGCGCGGGGAACCACAGGCGCTGGTAGTGCTTCTTGGCCAGCGTCATCGCCGCGTCGAAGCGGATGATCGGGAAGCGGCGCGCCACGTCGAGGATGACCTGGATGACGGCCTCGCGCACGTCCGCGCGCAGGAAGTCGAGCTGCGCCGTGTCGTTCCACGGCATGCTGGTGCCGTCGTTGCCGTGGTAGATGTACCGCGCCTCGCCGCTGTTCTCGTCCACGCGCTGGAACACCACGGCGGCGTCCGAGCGGTTCCAGTAGCCTTCCTCGATGCGCACGCCGACGCCCGGGGCGCCGCAGAGGTCGCCGCCCGTGAATCGGTAGGCGGGATAGGGCGGCTGCGGCAGCTGCAGGAAGTACTCGGGATGTTCGACCACCCAGGTGCTGTCGATGCCCATGTGGTTGGGCACCATGTCGCTGGCCAGGCGGATGCCGCGGCGGCCGGCGCGCTCGCTCAGGTCGCGCCAGGCGTCCTCGCCGCCCAGCTCGTCAGCGATGCGGTAGTCGTGCAGCGCGTAGGCGCTGGCGGCGGCTTCGGGGTTGCCCATGTACTGCTTGATCAGGCGCGAGGCGTCCGAGCGCTCCCACAGGCCGATCAGCCACAGCCCGTTGACGCCCCAGGCGGCCAGGCGGTCGAGCTCCTGGTCGGGGATCTGGTCGAGCCGCGACAGCGGGCGGCCGTGCTGGCGGCTGAGCTGGTCCAGCCAGACGTGCACCGACTTGGCCATCAGGACAACGTTGCGCATCCAGCCGGCGTCCTGGCTGAAGGCCTCGGGCTCGGGGCGGCCGTCCTGCCAGCCGGCGTGGCCGGGGCCGAATTCCAGCACGGGGGCCGGGCCGGGGGCGCCGATGCGGTGCAGGTCGATCTCGCGCAGCACATCGAGCGCCAGCTGCAGGTTGCGCAGGAGGTCGTCCGGCAGCAGGTGGGCCCAGTGTTCGCGGATGTAGGCGAGCTGGCCGAACAGCGAATCGGGGCTGGCCAGCAGCGGCGCGCGCAGCAGGTTCATCAGCGACACGCCCTCGCTGCCGGGGGCTTCCTGCTCGGCCAGGTAGGCCTCCAGGATGGTCACGAAGGGCACATACGAGACGCGCTGCCGGAGCTCGTCATCGGCGAAGAGCGGGTGCGCGGGGGCCGCGGCCGGGTTGCCCACGTTCAGGAACAGCAGGAGCAGTTCGACGGTGGCCAGGTCCGCGCCGGCCAGCGAACCCGGGTGGTTCAGCAGGAAGGACGCCGGGTCGGACCGCCGGGCCCGCACATCCAGCGGCGGGAACAGGTCGACGAAGGCGCCCAGCACGCCGTCGACGCCCTCGGGGCCCAGCCGCCGGGCGGCCCAGCGGCGCCCGCGTTCGAGGCTGCCCGGGTTGTCGGACTGGAAATAGCGCACCGCCACGAAGCGCAGGGCCTGGTTCAGGGTGCGCAGGGCCAGCAGGATCTCGGCGGGGGGCCCGTCCGGGCGCTCCTTCAGCAGCCTTTCGGCCAGCCGGCGGATCTCCCAGGCCGGGTCGGCCGGGGCGGCGGCCAGGCCGGGCGGCAGCAGGCCGTCCACGGCGTAGCGGTCCCAGGCGTCCGCCGACAGGGGGAACGCGAAGACGAAGTAGTCGGGCGACTGCGGGCCGGGTACCATGCGGGGGTATGCCTTTCCTGCTTGCCTCGGGCGGAGCAACCGACCCATTATCCGTCCGTCCGGCGAAATGACAAGTACGCACTGCGTTTTCGCGCACCCGCCCCCGGAGGAGACCGCTTTTGAAGAAGACCATCCGCATCGGCAACGCCGGCGGCTACTGGGGCGACGACCTGGACGCCCTGCGCCGCCAACTGACCGGTGGCAAGCTGGACTACATCACGATGGATTTCCTGGCCGAGCTCACGATGTCGATCCTGCGCAAGCAGCAGCTCAAGAACCCCGAGCTGGGCTACGCGCGCGACTTCGTGACGCAGCTGGAGACCTGCCTGCCCATCATCGCCGAGACGGGCGTCCGGGTGATCACCAACGCCGGCGGCGTCAACCCCGCGGGGCTGGGCCGGAAGATCCAGGCGATGGTGAAGCAGCGCGGCCTGTCGCTGAAGGTGGGCGTCGTCTACGGCGACGACATCTGTTCGCGGCTGGACGAACTGACGGCGGCCGGCGAGTCGTTCACCAACATGGAGAACAACGCGAAGTTCGGGCCCGTGAAGGACCGCGTCATCGCCGCCAACGTGTATCTGGGCGCCGAGCCGGTGGTGGCCGCGCTGGCCGAGGGCTGCGACATCGTCGTGACCGGCCGCGTCACCGACACCGGCATCACGCTGGCGCCGATGATCCACGAGTTCGGCTGGGCCATGGACGACTGGGACCTGATGGCCGCCGGCATCGTCGCCGGGCACATCATCGAGTGCGGCGCGCAGGCCGCGGGCGGCAACCTGACCGACTGGCGCGAAGTGAAGAGCTTCCGCGACATCGGCTACCCCATCATCGAGATGGCGCCCGACGGCACGTTTACCGTCACCAAGCACAAGAAGACCGGCGGCAAGGTCTGCGCGAAGTCGGTCAAGGAGCAGCTCGTCTACGAGATGGGCGATCCTGGGCAGTACATCTCGCCCGACGGCGTCGCCTTCTTCGACACCATCCAGGTGAAGGAGCTGGGCCCCGACCGCGTGGGCGTCAGCGGCGTGCGCGGCGGCCCGGCGCCCGAGCGGTTCAAGGTTTCGATGGCGTACGAGGACGGCTGGAAGGCTGACGGCGAGGTGCTCGTCTGCGGCCCCGACGTGCGCGACAAGGCCAAGGTCATCACCGACGTGTTCTGGCGGAAGACCGGGCACACGTTTGCCAAGACGAACACCGCGCTGGTGGGCGCCGGCAGCATCTGGCCGCCGCAGCTGGCGAAGAGCGATCCCGACGAGATCTACCTGCGGTTCGGCGTCTGCGACCCCGATCCGGCGAAGATCGAGGACTTCGCCAAGGCGCTGCCGGCCCTGATCCTGGCCGGGCCGTCGGGCATGGCCGTCTCCACGCGCGGGCGGCCGCGCGCGCAACAGGTGGTGGCGTACTGGCCGGCGCTGATCCGCCGCGACCGCGTGGCGGCCGAGGTGCGCACCTTCGCGGCCGACGGCGCCGAGACGGCGCGGCGCATCGAGTTTCCCGTGCGGGGCGAGATGGGCGAGCCCGTCACCAGCGGCATCAAGCCGCGCGCGCTGTCGCGCAAGCCGGCGGCCGGCGCCCTGCGCACCGTGCAGTTGCGGCGCCTGTGCTATGCGCGCAGCGGCGACAAGGGCGACACGTCGAACATCGGCGTGCTGGCGCGCTCGCCCAGAATATACGAGTGGCTGGCGGGGTACCTCACGGCGGCGCGCGTGAAGAAGTTCTTCGGGCCGATGGTCAAGGGCCCGGTCACGCGCTACCGGCTGGACAACCTGGAAGGCCTGAACTTCCTGCTCGAAGGCGCGCTCGGCGGCGGCGGCACCACCAGCCTGCTGGTGGATCCGCAGGGCAAGACGCTCAGCCAGGCGCTGCTGCAGATGGACGTCCAGGTGCCGTCATCGCTCCTGCGGGGGCTGGACTGAGGGGTCGATGCAGCCGCAACCGTTGTTCTTCGTCGGCATTCTCGGGGTGATCCTGGTCGGGGGCGTCATCGCGTGGCGCCTGGACCAGAAGCGCCAGGAGGCGCTGCGGGCGTGGGCCTTCGCGCGCGGGTGGCGGGTGCGCCCCGGCGTCGGCGAAGGTCCTCTTCTCGAGCACCCGGCTGTGAAGCTGTTCCACCTCGGGCACTCGCGCCGGTGCAACTGCGTCATCGAGGGCGACCTGGACGGACAGCCGCTGCAGCTGTTCGACTACCGCTACGTGACGGGCCACGGCAAGAACCGCACGACGCACCAGTACTGGGTGGCGATCCTGAACCTGCCGTTTCCCGTCCGGCCGCTGCGCATCCGGCCCGAGAACCCGTTCGACAAGGTGGGTGAGTTCCTGGGCGCCGACGACATCGACTTCGAGTCGGCCGAGTTCAGCCGCCGCTTCTTCGTCACCGCCGACGACCGCAAGTGGGCGTACGACATCATCCATGCGCGGATGATGGAGTTCCTGCTGGCGTCGTCGGGCGGCCACTCGCTCGAATTCGGCAGCCACGAGCTCGTCGTCTTCAACCGCGGCGGCGGCAAGGCGGAGCACTACGAGGCCGCGATGGCGCTGCTGCAGGGCATCCGCGAACGGATTCCCGAGTACGTCGTCCGCCAGCAGAGGGGTGAGGAGACATGAGCACCTGGGTGTACATCGTGCCGCCGGCGCTGGTCCTGCTCTGGTTCGTGCTGACCTACAACACCCTGGTTCGCGTGCGCCAGCACGTGAGCGAGTCGTGGGCCGGCATCGACACCGAGCTCAAGCGGCGCTACGACCTGATCCCCAACCTGGTCGAAGCGGTCAAGGGATACGCTTCGCACGAGCGCCAGACGTTCGAGGCCGTCACCGCCGCGCGCGAGAAGGCCGCAGCCTCGGCCGGCAGCCCGGGCGCGCAGGCGCGCGACGAGCAGGCCCTGGTCGCCAGCGTCAACAAACTGCTGGCCGTGGCCGAGTCGTATCCCGACCTCAAGGCCAGCGGCAACTTCCTGCAGCTACAGAAGGAACTGGCCAACACCGAGGACCGCATCCAGGCCGCGCGCCGCTTCTTCAACGGCAACGTGCGCGACCTCAACACCCGCATCGCCGTGTTCCCGAGCAGCCTCGTGGCCTCGATGTTCGGCTTCAAGCCGGCCGAGTTCTTCGAGGTCGAGAGCACTGCCGTCCGCCAGGTCGTCGACGTCTCGTTCAACGGTTAGGAGAGTCCGCATGCCGGCCAGCCGCCCGCTGTTCACCCCGTTCGCCACCCGTCCCGAGACCATCCGCCTGGACGCCGCGCTGTGCGCCGAGGCCGGGCTCGAGGCCTGGGCCGCGCAGTTCAAGCTGGGCACGGCCGGCTACCGCGACCTGCTGGACCCGGCCGACTTCTTCAACCTGGGCGTGCCGTTCAACGCGCTGACCGCCGCGGTCTTCCTGGAGGCGAGGGCGCGCCTGGCCGTGCGGCGAGGACTGACGTCCCTGCACGTGGGCGGCGAGGTGCGCCCGCACACGCAGGAGTTGATCGACCTGGCCGCGCGCATCTACGCGGCGCACGGGATCAGTGTGCACCTGCGGCCGGCCGGGATGAGGACGACGCCTATCTGGCTCTCGTCGTTCGGCGTCTTCTTCGAGGAACTGGGCGGCGGCGAGAACTTCACCGCCTCGCACAGCCAGAGCTACAAGGGCGGCTGGAAGCCGATGGACGGCGACGGCGGCCAGTTGATCGCGATGGCGCCCGAGGTCGAGCAGGGCGTGCTCGCCCTGGTGGCCGAAGCGGCGGCGGGTGGGACGGACATCCGGCTGGCGGCGGCGAACGACGCGCTGGTGCGCCGCGATTTCGACCCGGTGGACGCGTACGTCGACGTGCTGCGCCAGGTCGTGCCGGCGCCGCTGCTCGAGGCGATCGCCCCTGCCGCCGCGCGCGGGTTCCACGCCGGCTTCTGTACGGAGGGCGGCTCGATGGGGGCGACGGCGCGGCGCGTGTTCGCGGCGCTCGACATCGACTGCGCGCCGGGAGGCACCGTCTTCTTCACGCACGAGGACGAGCACAGCGACTACCACGGCATCGGCCAGCTGGACGGGCAGAACCACGGCGTGGATCCCGGCAAGTGGCAGGTCTACAAGAACGTCGGTGCACAGGAATTGCTGCGCACGCGGCGCTGCGATGTGTTCTTCATCTGGGACCCGGACGGCGACCGCTTCAACATGGTCACCGTGGCGCCGGCGGGGCTGGCGAAGGATGCGGCGGCTGCGGGCCTGGAGGTCGACCCGCTCGACGCCGACCGCTGCCTGGTCTTCTTCAAGCCCAACCAGATCTACTTTATGCTGACCGCGCTGAAGCTGGAGGGCCTTGCGGCCGCCGGCGCGCTGGCCCGGCACGACTGGATCACCGCGACCACGTTCCCAACCAGTCGCAGCATCGGTGAGATCGCCGAGGTCAGCGGGCGCCGCGGCGGTGCCAACCTGCCTACCTACCAGGTGCCGGTGGGCTTCAAGTACTTCGCCGAGCTGGTGGGCAGCCTCGAGCAACAGACCGCCGCCGGTACGGCCAGCGCGAGCGCAACGGACGTGACCGGGCGCGTCACCGCGTTCGGCCCGCGCCCGCGCCTGCTCATCATGGCCGAGGAGAGCGGCGGCGCCGCGATGGGCTTTGCCGAGCCGGTCGCCAGCCGGCACGGCGCGCGACGCAGCCTGGCCCCGAAGGAGAAGGACGCGATGCAGATCGGCGTGCTCGCGCTGTGCCTGGGTGCGCGCCTGCATGTCGAGGGGGACAGCTTCGCGGGCTACTACCTGGCCGCGCTCGACCGCTACGACACCACGTATCGCTTCTATGAGCGGCGCGACCTGACGCTGTTCGACGAGTCGCTGAAGGGCCCGGCGCGCGAGGCGGCCAAGGCCGCCGGCAACGCCCGCAAGGACGCCACGGTCGCGTTCTTCGCGTCTCTGGAGGGGAAAGCGCCCGGCCAGGTGGCCGCGGCGTTGCAGGCCGGCCTGCCGGCGGGCGTGGCGCTGCCGCCGGTCGAGCGCGCGTTCCGCGCCGGCGACGGCACGATGATCGAGTTCGCGGGGCTGTGGTTCGAGCTGCGCGCCTCGGGCACCGACGCGGTGCTGCGCTACTACATGGAGGGGCGCGACGCGGCGACCGTCGGCGCGCTCAATGAGGCATTTACGAAGCTGGCGCTGCCGGCGTAGGGCGGGGCGCTACCAGCGCAGTGTCCCGTAGAATTCGATGCCCGCGAACGCCGGTTCGTACTTGCAGACGCCCCCCGAGCACAGGAAGCCCGCCTGCCGTTCGCCCGCCCACAGGTTGAGCGTGGCGCCGCCGTCCAGGCGGCGCGTGGCCTGCGCGGCCAGGTACGGGCCGGGGTCCTCGCCCGGCGAACGCTGCGCGGCGTACTTGTTGTTGGTTTCCAGGACCGCGCCGAGGGTCCAGTTGCTCGTCGTCGCGCACTCCAGCTTCAGCCATTGCTGATCATAGGCGCCGAGGTCGAAGCCGACGCCGCCCCCCATCCGCACGTGCTGCTGTTCCGCCTGCAGGATCCAGCCCGGGCCCGTAGCCGGGTGCCAGGTGACCTCGGCCGCGACGGTTTGCCGCAGGCCCTCGCTGTCCTGGTAGCCGAGGGCGCCGTTCACCGCGAAATCGCCCCACTGCTCCTTCTCGAGGGAAACATACGCCATCTCGTACACCGTGCCCCCGTCATGCCGCCGCAGGCGCGAGGCGCTGCCCTTGGCGGTCACGCCGGCCGGCCCGCTCCAGGTCAGGTCCAGGTTGTGGCCCTTCTCGTCGGTCGCGTTGAGGGCGTGGGGCGCGCGGTTGAGCAGCGTCCACGTGAACTCGCCGGCCAGCGACGGCGGGCGGTTCAGCGACGTGGCGCCGTCCGCGCGCGAGACCAGCTCGAAGTCCTCGTAGTCGCTGGCCTCCCACGAGAGCGTGACCGGTCCCTGGTACAGGTTCAGGTTGCCGTAGAGCGCCCAGCCCCGGCGCGGGTCGTCGGAGGCGGGGTCGAAATCGAACGCGTCGAGCGAGAAGCGGTTGCGGCCCGCCACCTCGACGTACCAGTCGGCGCGCCCGAGGCTCTGCCGGGCGCGCAGCGAGGCGGCCCATTCGCGGTCGACGGCCCCGGTGCCGACTTCGGCCTGGTTCGCCCACGTGAGCCCCGAGATACCGCCGGCGAGCCCGGCGCCGCTGGTCCACTCCAGGTCGGCCCCGCGCAGGTCCAGCTCTCGGGCCGACGGCGTGCCCGAGAAGGCCGTTGCCGCGAGGCCGCCATGGCGCGCGGTCGCGATGAGGCCGTCCAGGCGCGTGTCGATGCGGAGATTGCGATCCTGCCAGGCATTGAAGAGCAGGCCCCGCCCGAACAGGCCGTGGAACGTGCCCACGCGCAGGGCCATTTCGCCCCGCGTGAGCTCGAACCAGCGGTGCGTGATCTCGTTGCGGCGTCCGCCCTCTTCGCCGGGCGATTGAGAGTCGAGCGTCAGGCCCGCGCGCACGTTGCCCCGCTGCAGGGACAGGTCCAGCCAGTTCTCGACGATCTCGCGGCGCGTTTCGGTCGCATAGGAGTACTCGAAGCGGTCGGTGGCCGTCAGGTCGCCCGTGGTTGGCGGCGGCGCGCACGCCATCGGCGCCATCCCGGCGACGACGGGGGCGCTCACGTCGGCGGCCAGAGGCCCTTCGGGACCCAGTACCTTCTCGATGGCCAGCTCCAGGTCCGCCTCGCTGCCCATGACGTAGCCGGTCTGGCGGTACGCCTCGCGGCCCTCGCGGTCGTAGAGGATGAGGAAGGGCATCGCATCGACGTGCAACTGGCGCTGCACCTCGCCGCCCGTGTCCAGCAGCACGACCAGGTTCTCCCAGCCGTGGGCGCGCACTGTCGGCTCGACCTTGGCGATGCTGCGCGAGTCGTCGGTGGACACCGCCAGGAACGCCACGCGGCCCTGGTAGCGGCCGGCCAGGATTTCGAGCTGCGGCAGTTCCTTCAGGCACGGCTTGCACCAGGTGGCCCAGAACGACACGACGACCGGGCCTTGCGCCAGTTCGTCGGCGAAGGACACCCGTCGGCCGGCCGGGTCCTCGAGCGTCCAGTCGGGCGCTGCGAGCGCGGGCAGGGCAAACAGGAGCGACAGCAGCAGGACGGCCAGCCGGGTGGACGCCGGCCGTGGGCGGCGGGGCACAAGAAGAGGCATCGGGTCTCCCGGTGATCGGGCTGAAGGCTTCGGTCCTACTTCGCGAGGACCAGTTTGACAGAGGCCACGACGCCGGCGGGTCCCGCCAGTCGCGCCACATAGGTGCCGCCCGGCAGTGCACGCCCATGGTCGTCGGCGCCGTCCCAGGGGATCCCGCGCCGAGCTGCGCCTGCCTCGCCCCGCCACAGTGCGCGCACGCGGCGCCCGCTCAGGTCGAACACGTCCAGCGACAGTACGCCAGCCTGTGACTCGCCGCCGTCGAGCCGCAGCGTCGTGCGCGGGTTGAACGGGTTGGGCGCCGCAGCCAGGACCAGGCCCGCAGCCGGCGCCGGGGCCGGCGATGTCGCCGGTGATTGCACCTCGAAGCCGACCGTCTGGTGCAGCGACGGCACGTTCAGGCTCGTGACCGTGATCCAGGTCGTCCCGTGGCCCTGGTCGACCATCGGCGTGATGTTCACGCCCACGTACGTCGATGCACCCGGCTGCACGGTGTACTGGATCTGCGTGATGAAAGGCGGGTAGCACAAGCCGACGTCGCACATCGTGGTCACCCAGCTGGCCGGCATGCTGGACACCATCGTGATCCGGTACGTGTCCGCGACCGAGCCCGTGTTGTGGATGTCGGTGTGGAACGACGAGGTGACGTTCAGCGCGGTGCCGCGGGCGCTGTCGGCGACGACCCAGTTGAACGAGGTCTGCGCGCTTGCGGTCCCGGACCAGGTCAGCAACGTACAGGACAGCAACGCCCAGGTCAGCAGCGCGCCTGTGCGGGCGGTCTTGGAAGTGTGGCTGGCGCGAGTCATGGCGGTCCTTCCTCCGGTCACGGGCGGTGGAACTTCACGGTGGCGGCCGTCGAGCCGGCCTGCAGTACGGTCTTGTCCGCGGTGCGCTGCACGAAAGCGATCACCGTGACGTTCGCCGGGTCGGCGGCGCCGCGGTTGAGCGTTACGTCGAAAGTGGCGGGCGTCCCGGCGACCAGCGCGCCCAGCGCCGGCGGCGCGTCGACGCGGTCGCGAAACACGTGATGGAACTCCGACTGCCCGTTCGTGCCCGGCGGCGTTGCGTACGTCACGAGGTCCTCGTAGAGGGCCACGTAGAGCGAGCAGCCGGTCAGGTCGACGTTGCGGAGCGGTGTCAGCGACACCGTGACGGGCACCGCGGCGCCGCCCGCCGGCGAGGCGTCGACATCCACCAGGAAGCCGGGATCGACATCCCAGCGGCCGGCGACGGCCGCGACCGGGCCGACCGGGTCCAGGGCGTCCGGTTGCGCGACGCCGTCGATGAGCAACAACGGCGTCGCCATCACCCAGTAGAACGTGTAGCGCTCGGCATTTTCGGTCGGGTTGGCCAGGTACATGGGGTCGGTGGGGTTCGGCCAGCTGACGCTGTACTCGACGAACAGCGCGCGGCCCGGGCCGTAGCCGTCGCGCGCGCACAGGCTCAGGAGGTTGCCCGCCGCCTGCGCACAGGTGCCGCAGTTGACGTTGCCGAAGCTCTCGAGCATGACCGTGCGGCGCGAACGCAGTTGCAACTGCTGCGGCGTCACCTCGGCGACGGAGCCGTCGACGACGTCGACGGCCACGCTGGCCGGCACGCACAGCCAGGTGTCCAGTTCAAGCGAGATGTGTACCGTGCCGGACTGCAGGCCGGCCACTGTCGCCGGCGTCACTTTTCCCGAGTCCGTGCCATCGACCAGGATGCGCGCTCCGGCGGGCTCGCTCGTCACCTGCACTCCGGTCTGGAAAAGCGCGAAGTCGACCGCGACGTCGTCGAGGGGGCGCAGGTCGACCGGGATCACCTCAGGGTCGGCGTGCCACTCGGCCAGGGTGACGCTCACCTGGTGCGCCTCGGCGCTCACGCCCGTGAACGTGAACGGCGTCACCTGCCCGGTCTGTTGCCCGTCGATGAGGATCACGGCACCGGCCGGCGTAGAGCGGACGGTGAGTGTGGCCGGCTCGTAGCTTGGCGCAACGCGGCCGCAGCCGACACCGAGCAGGGCGACCAGCACCAGTGCGGGAGCAAGGAGCCGGGCCGCGCTGGGCGCGTCCGGCGGGCGGCTCACGAGAGACACGCGGGCGTCCTTTCCGGGGCGGGAAGGGTGGATCCGGGGCCGTCGGGGGCGACCGGACACTTTCAATTATAACCGCCACCCTGGCGGCGGGTCAATCCGCCCCCGCCAGGGGGGGGATTTGCCCCTGCGGGCGCCCATCCGTAGGTTCAGCGAGCCTCCCGGGCGGACAACACGGCGGTGGCTTCCCACCGCCCGGCCGGGCCCCGGACCGGGCCCGCGCACCTGTCGGAGCAATGTCGGGGTCCCGTTCCCGCCACCTGTCGGAGTGCCCGCCATGCGCAAGATCACTGTCGCCTGCCTGCTGCTTCCCCTATTGCTGCCTGCTGTCCTCGCCTCGGCCGCCGCCGACCCCAACACGCTGGGGCTGTTCTACGACGCCACCGGCACGGTCGACCAGGTCTCCATCGGCGCCAACACGATGCAGGTGCTCTACCTCGTCCTGATGAACCCGGTGAACGACGACTACGAGGGAAGCACGCGCGACGTCGGCTATGTCTCGGGCTTCGAGTGCGGGCTGGTCCCGCCGTCGGGCGACCTGGTGCTGGGCGTCGACTTCCCGGCGATGGCGGTGAACGTGGGCTCGACGTCGAACCTGATCGTGGGCTACGGCACCGCGGTGCCGGTCAGCACGAGCCGCGCCGCCACGCTGGCCAGCGTGCGCGTGCTGACCTTCGGCAACAACCGTGAGGGCTATCGCCTGGCCCAGGCCTCGCCGCCGTCGCTGCAGGGTTCGCTGGCCTTTGTCGACGCCGAGGATCCCGGCGCCAACCTGGTGGCCATGATGCCGGTCAGCGGCGCGTTCGACCGCGCCGTGTTCTGCTTCGGCGACTGGAAGCTGCGTGAACAGGCCCCGTGGGGCGAGATCAAGAGCCTTTTTCGTTGACCGCCCGCGACCGCAACTCTGTCCGCAGCACCTTCATCATGCTGCTCTTGGGCAGGTCGGTGACGATGTCGAAGTGCCGCGGCACCTTGTAGGCCGACATCAACTTGCGGCAATGGTCGCGCAGCTCGTCCGCACTCACCGACATGCCCGGGCGCACCACGACGTACGAGCGCACGACCTCGCCGCGCTGCGCGTCGGGCACGCCGATGGTCGCCGCCTCGAGCACGGACGGGTGCGACAGCAGCACGCCGTCCACCTCGTCGGGGTACACGTTGCAGCCGTTGACGATGATCATGTCCTTCTTGCGGCCGACGATCGCGCAGTAGCCGTCCTCGTCGATGCGCGCCAGGTCGCCCGAATAGACCCAGCCGTCGCGCAGCGTCTGCGCCGTGTCCTCCGGCCGGTTCCAGTAACCCAGCATGACCTGCGGGCCGCGCAGGCAGAGCTCGCCCTCCTCACCGGGGCCCAGTTCGCGCGTGCCGGTCTCGATGTCGACGACCTTGTGGTCGGTGCCAGGCATCGGCACGCCGACGGTGCCCGGTTTGCGCACGCCGTTGAGCGGGTTGCCGTGCGTGACAGGCGAGGTCTCGGTCATGCCGAAGCCTTCGGTGATGCGCCCGCCGGTCAGCGACTCGAAGCGATTCAGTACTTCCACCGGCAGCGGCGCCGAGCCCGAGAAGCAGCCCTTGATGCTGGTGATGTCGAGCTTCTCGATGTTCGGGTAGTTGTTGATCGCGATGTAGAGGGCCGGCACGGCCGGGAACATCGACACGCGGTAGCGCCGGATGCTGGCCACCAGGTCGTCGATGTCGCGCGGGTTGGGGGCCAGCACGATCTGGAAACCCGCCATCACCGGCCAGAGCATCGCCACGGTCATGCCGAACACGTGGAAGAAGGGCAGGCAGGCGATGGTGACCTCCTTGCCATCCACGGCCTCGTGGAACCACATGCCGCACTGCTGGGCGTTCACCGAGATGTTGCGGTGGGTGAGCATGGCGCCCTTCGAAACGCCGGTCGTGCCGCCGGTGTACTGCAGCAGGGCCACGTCATCGAGCCGCGGGTACGGGCCGTGGGCGATCGGCGCGTTCTGCTTCACGAGGTCGCGGAAGAAGTGGACCCCGGGCTCGGGTTTCACGCGCACGTACTGCCCGGTCTTCTTCAGCTTGAGCGGCGCCAGGACGCTGAGCGGGAACGGGAGGTACTCGGGGATCGAAGTGACCACCACGTGCTTGACCCCGGTCTTCGCCAGGATGCCGCGCAGCTTGCCTTCCCAAAGGTAGTCGAGCGTGACCACCACCGAGACGCCGGCGTCGTTGAACTGGTATTCGAGCTCGCGCTCGACGTAGAGCGGATTGGTGTTCACGACCTGCGCGCCCAGGCGCAGCGTCGCGAAATAGGCGATCACCATCTGCGGCAGGTTGGGCAGCCACAGCGCGACGCGGCTGTCCCTGCCGACGCCCAGACCCGCCAGGCCGGCGGCGAAGCGGTCCACCTGGTCCTGCAGCTCGGCGTAGGTCAGCGTGCGGCCCTTGAACGTGACGGCGGGCCGCTGCGCCCATTTCACGGCTGAGGCGTCCAGGAACTCGACGACCGTCTGCTCGCGGAAGACCGGCTCGGCCGGCACGCCCTGTTCGTAGTGCTTCGTCCAGGGGCGGTAGGCAGCGGCGTCGGTCATGGGATTCCTCCGGGGTGGTTGGGGCGCGATCCGGCATATTGGCAGGGATGATCGGGGCTCATCAAGCGCGAAATTCCCCCTAATCGGTTGCCGGTGGGTCCTTCACTCGCTGAGCTGTGTGCCGTAACGTGCCGGCGGACATCTAGATAGCCGAACTAACTGCCCAAACCGAGAATCTCGTCCCTTTTTCTTGAAACAATCCCCTTCCTGTTTGAGTATATTACATTACTAATACACTACGTCACGCCTGAACCCGACAGCAAGGAAGCGCGGCCGTGATCCACATCGACCCGCGGGACGGAACGCCCATCTACCGCCAGATCATCGATCAGGTGAAACGGATGGTGCTGACCGGCGGACTCGGACCCGGCGAGCAGATCGAGCCGGTGGCGAGCCTCGCCGCGCGCGTGCACGTCAACCCGATGACCGTCAGCAAGGCGTACAGCGCGCTGGTGGACGCGGGGGTGCTCGAACGCAGGCGCGGGGTGGGGCTGTTCGTGGCCGCGGCCGCCGGCAGCAGCACGCGCGACGACCGCGAGGACCTGCTCGACCGTGAACTGCGCAGCGCCGCGGCGCTGCTCGTGCAGATGGACATCGACGAGGATGAAGCTGCGCGCCGCCTCCAGGCGCAGATGCGTGACTTCCGCCATGAAGAGGGGATCGATCATGAGTGAACAGCAGCCCATCGCCCGCCTGCGCGGGGTCAGCAAGCACTATGGTTCGACGCGCGCGCTGAACGACGTCAGCCTGGACATCATGCCGGGCACCATCGTCGGCGTGCTCGGGCCCAACGGCTCGGGCAAGACGACGCTGATGGGGCACCTGCCGGGCCTGCTGCTGCCCACGAGCGGCACGGTCGAAACCTTCGGCCAGTCGGCGGCGAAACTGGACGACGCGGCGCTCGGGCGCATCGGCTACGTCAGCCAGGAGCCGCGGCTCATGGACTGGCTGACCGTGGGCGAGACCGTGGCGTTCGTGCGATCGGGCCGCGCGACCTGGGACGAGGCGCTGTGCGCGCGCCTGCTGGTCGACTTCGAACTGGACCCGGGCAAGCGGGTCTCGGCGCTGTCGCCCGGCCTCAGGCAGCGGCTGGCGATCATCCTCGCGGTGGCGCCGCGGCCCGACCTGCTGCTGCTGGACGAGCCCGCCGCCTCGCTGGACCCGGTGGCGCGCAACGACTTCCTGCGCCTGCTGATGGAGCTGATCCAGGACGGCGGCCGCACCATCCTGATCTCGTCGCACATCCTGGCCGACGTCGAGAAGGTGGTCGACACGGTGCTGGTCATCAACGGCGGGCAGGTGCACTGCCACCAGCCGCTCGACGAGCTGCGCGAGTCGTACCACCGCGTCGACCTCGAGGCGGTGGGCGCCGACCTGCCCGACCCGCTTCCGCTGCCCGGCCTGCTGACGGTGACGGGCGACCGCCGCCGGGCAATGGCGGTCTGCGGCCACGTGGCGCGGCGCGACGTCGAGGCGGCCGCGCGGGAGCTGGGCGTCGAGGCAAAGGTGCGCGGGCTGGCGTTCGAGGAGATCTACCGGCTGATCGCGACGGCGGACGGGAGGAAGGTATGAGCTCGCTGGTGTTCAACACGATGTTCATGCTGCCGCGTCCAGGGCGGCTGTTGCTGCGGATCGGGTTCATCGTCGCTCTGCCGGTCGCCGTCGTGGTGTTTTCCTACGTAAAGGCGCCGAACCTGATCCTGGGGCTGTTCGTGTCGCTGTTCGCCGTCCTCCAGGTGTCCTCGGCGTTGACGATCACGCAGAAGGAGATCCTTGCGACCAGCCATTCGTTCTTCCACGAGAACATACGGCGTCGGTTGCTGTGCACCCAGTTGAGCTGGGCGTTCTGCGAGGCGGCTGTCGTGGCCCTGTTCATCGTCTTCGGGTTCCCGGAAGTCGGCGTCGCGGTGACGGCTTCGGCGATCGGCGCCGTGCTGAGCGTCCACGCACTGATGGCGCTGGCCACGCTGCGCCTGACGTGGTCCTACCAGCTTCCGTTCTGGGTCTACTACCTGTTCTACGCAATTCCCTGGCTGATGCGCGCCGAACGGTCCGGGAAATTGTCCGGCCTCTTCAGTGCGCCGCAGTACTGGTTGGCGGGTGCGGTGGTCCTGTTCTGGGTGCTGGGCCGTTACATGCTGCGGGCCCAGTTGCATCGCCGGCTGTGCGGCACGATGGTCCTCGGAGCAGGTGACCTGCTGCGCCCTTCGCGCCTGAACGAGTACCGGCGCCAGGGCGACCAGCATCGACGCCCGGGACAGGGTCCGCGTTGGCGGCAGCAACTGGTCGGGAACCTGCTTGACCGCGCCGCCGAGGCGCAACGACGGGGGCGCGTCGTCGCCACGCGTGCCTGGCAGTTGCTGACGCTGGATGCGGCCGTGAACATCACGCCGCGTGTGCGGGTGCTGCTGATGATCGCCGTGATGACTGTCGCCTTCATGGTTTTCGCCGGCTATTACGACGGGAAGCCTCGCGACGGCCGCCTGGACCGATGGTTCGCCGGCATCATGTACCAGGCCGCGGCCGGGCCGTTCTTCAGCCTGTCGGTCGTGCTGCTTGCTGCGCCGCCGGGTGCCGTTTCGCGCCGCACCGCGTTTCGCGCGGAATTGACGGCGTTGGCCTGGTCCGCCATCGTTGCGCTGTCGGTGGCGCTGGCCATCGCCGTCGCGTACCGCATCATGGCCGCCCTGATGCCTCCGATGCAATGGGGCGGCCAGGAACTGGTGTTCACGGCGCCCCGGATGCACGGCGTGTGGCTGGCGCCGCTGCTGGGTTCGCTGGCGTGGCTGGGCGTGGCCTTGCGGCCGCGTCCACAGTGCACGCTGACCAACATGATCCTCGGTCCCGGGTTCATCATCGGGCACGGCGTGTTGAGCGCGGTGCCGTACCGCATCTCGGCGCCGGCCGTGGTGGCGGTCTTGCTGGTAGCCTTCGGCGCGGCGTATGTGATCCGGCGGCGGTGGTGGGAGCAGGCAGACATCGCCCTGTGACGTGTTTCAGGCGAACGAACGGGAAGGACGCAGTTACATGAGCCGCGACCGCAACCTCGTCTGGAGCAGCGACGGCGCCGACCTGTGCCCCGACTGCGGCGCCGTCCGCGCCGACTGCCGCTGCCGCGCCGCCGCCCGCGCGCCCGGCGACGGTGTCGTCCGCGTCGGCCGCGAGACCAAGGGCCGCAAGGGCGCCGGTGTGACCATCGTCACGGGCGTCCCCCTGGACGAGGCCGGCCTCAAGGAGCTGGCCGGCGACCTCAAGAAGGCCTGCGGTTCGGGCGGCACGCTCAAGGACGGGATCATCGAGATCCAGGGCGAGCACCGCGACCGGTTGGTGGCGCTGCTGGAGAAGCGCGGGTACAAGGTCAAGCGCGTCGGCGGCTGAGCGTTCGCTGGCCGCCTGACTTTGTGGCGAAGGCCGCGCCCCGGGTGGAGCGCGGCCTTCGCGCATCGCATGTAGTCTTTCGGCGATTGCTTGATCTATCAACCAATTCTGATGCCGAATCCAGCCGTTTCGAGCCGCAGAACTGGTTGATAGGTCAACCATCCGGCCCTCTGCACATGCGCGCGCCCACCCGCCGCCCGGCACCCCGCTCCCGTGACGCCCGCTGGCAGGCTCGGCGCACCGGCAGAACCGGGACCCTAGCCGGCCGCGTACCCTTCAGCGTCGATCGCCCGCTGCGCGATGCGGTCATGCAGCACCGAGCGGTTGATCGCCTCGTGCTTGGCCAGCCGCCGCAGGCCCGCCAGCATCACGCGCAGCTCGTCGCCCTGGCAGGCGGCGCCCAGCACGTTGCGGCCCAGGGTGGCCACCTTCTCCATCGCGTCGTTCGTGTACAGGCGCACCATGTCCGCCATCGGCTCGGCCGCCGCCTCGCCGTCGCGGGCCGCCTTCTTCTGCGCGCGCAGCAGCGCGCTCTCGCAGGCAAAGGTCTCGATGGTGATGTCGGCGACGTCCGCCAGCACGCCCTGCTGGTCCTTCAGGCCCATCCCGAACTTCTGCGCGGCGATGCCGAGCGTCGCCAGGATGACCTTCTTCATGCCCGCCACCTGCTGGGCCTCGGCCTCCAGGAAGCCGGGCTCGTGCGGGTCGACGAACGACGGCATGCCGGTCACTTCCTCGGCCACCGCGCGGGCGGCCTGCAGGAAGGCCAGTTCGCCCTTGAGCGCCTTCTTCATGATCATGCCCGGCACCAGCATGCGGTTGATCTCGTTGGTGCCCTCGAAGATGCGGTTGATGCGCTCGTCGCGGTAGAAGCGCTCCAGCGGGTACTCGCTGCAGAAGCCGTAGCCGCCCAGCATCTGCACGCCTTCCTCGGCGGCGTGGGCCAGGGCCTCGGAGGCGAAGACCTTGATCATCGAGCACTCGATCGAGAACTCCTCGACCGTCGCGACGCCCTGCTTCTCGTAGTCGGGCGCCGCCTTGTCCAGCGTGGCCAGCGCGGCGTCCATCAGGCCCGCCGTGCGGTAGACCATCGACTCGGCCACGAAGATGTGGGCGTTCACGTCGGCGATCTTGCGGCGGATCAGCCCGAAGCTGCACAGCGGCTGCCCGAACTGGTGGCGCTGCTTGGTGTACGGCACGGCGTGCTTCATCGTCATCTTGGCGCCGCCCATCGTGCTGGCGCCCAGCTTGAAGCGGCCCACGTTCAGGATGTTGAAGGCGATGTGGTGGCCCTTGCCGATCTCGCCCAGCACGTTGCCCGCCGGCACCTTCACGTCCTCGAGGATGATGGGGCAGGTGCTCGAGCCCTTGATGCCCATCTTGTGTTCCTCGGGCCCGATCGTCACGCCGGGCGACTTGAGGTCGATGATGAACCCGGTGAACTTGTCGCCGTCGATCTTGGCGAACAAGATGCAGATGTCTGCGTAGGCCGCGTTGGTGATGAACTGCTTCGAGCCGTTCAGCACGTAGTGCGCGCCGTCGGGCGTCAGGCGCGCCGTCGTGGCCGCCGCCAGCGCGTCCGAACCGCTGCCGGTCTCGGTCAGCGCGTAGCAGCTGAGCAGTTCGCCCGTGGCCAGCTTCGGCAGGTACTCGGCCTTCTGCTCGGGGGTGCCGTAGTAGACGATGGGCAGCGTGCCGATGCCCGCCTGCGCGCCGTGCGTGACGGCGAAGCTGCCGCCCCAGGCGACACCCTCCGAGACGATCATGATCGTCGCCTTGTCGCCGCCCAGGCCGCCGTAGGCCTCGGGGATGTCGGCCATGAGCAGGCCCATCGGACCGGCGGCCTTGAGCATGTCGCGGCCGAGCGCCGTGTTGCCCTTCATCTCGAACTCGTCGCGCACCGGCGCGATGTACCGCTCGACGAAGTCCGAGACCGTGGCGGCGAACATGCGCTGGTTCTCGTCGAAGTCCTCGGGCGTGAAGCACGCCGCGGGCGCGGTCTCGCTCAGGATGAACTCGCCGCCGGTGGGGTAGGTCCTGGTCGTCATGTCCGTTGCTCCTTGTCGGTCCGGCGCGCGCCGGCACGTTTGGCTGCCGGTGGCTAGATCGCTTCGAATACGCCCGCGGCGCCCATGCCGGTGCCGATGCACATCGTCACCAAAGCATAGCGTCCATTGCGGCGCTTCAGTTCATGCAGGGCCGAGGCCAGCAGCTTGGCGCCGGTGCAGCCCAGGGGATGGCCCAGCGCGATGGCGCCGCCGTTGGGGTTCAGGCGCGGGTCGTCGAAGGCCAGGCCCAGGCCCTTGCAGACGGCCAGGCTCTGGGCCGCGAACGCCTCGTTCAGTTCGATGACGTCGACCTGGTCCAGCGTGATGCCGGCCTGCGCCAGCGCGCGCGGCACGGCCTCGACCGGGCCGATGCCCATGTAGGCGGGGTCGACGCCCGCCACCGCATAGCCGGCGAAGCGGGCCAGCGGCACGGCGCCGATCGACGCCGCGAACTCGGCCGTGCCCAGCAGGGCGGCCGCCGCGCCGTCGCTCATCTGGCTGGCGTTGCCGGCGGTCACGGTGCCGCCCACCTTGAACGCGGGCTTCAGCTTCGCCAGCGCCTCGACCGTCGTGTCGGCGCGGGGGCCCTCGTCGACCTTGAACTCGACGTCCTTCTGCGCGGGGCGGCCCTTCGCGTCACGGCCCGGCAGCGCGGCCATGACGGGGACGATCTCGTCGGTAAAGCGGCCGGCCATGATCGCCTCGACCGCCTTGCGGTGGCTGTGGTAGGCGAACGTGTCCTGTTCTTCCCGCGTGATGCCGTCGCGCACCACCAGGTTCTCGGCCGTGATGCCCATGTTCGTCAGGTACTCGGGGTGCTCGCGGGCCATCACCGGGCTCGGCAGGTAGCGCAGGCCGCCCATCGGCACCATCGTCATGGTCTCGACGCCGCCGGCGATGACGGCCTCGGCCTGCCCGCAGGCGATCTTCAGCGCGGCGTAGTTGACCGACTCGAGGCCCGACGAGCAGAACCGGTTGATGGTCATGCCCGGCACCGTGACCGGCAGGCCGGCCATCAGCGCGATGTTGCGGCCGACGTTCATGCCCTGCTCGCCCTCGGGCATGGCGCAGCCCATGATCACGTCGCCCAGCCGCGCCGGGTCCAGCCCCGGGTACATCGCGACCAGCTGCCTGACCACCGCGGCCCCGAGGTCGTCGGGGCGCGTGTGGCGCAGGGTTCCCTTGAGCGCGCGGCCGACCGCGGTGCGGCGCGCGGAGATGACGAGGACGTCCTTCATCGGTACTCCTTGCAAGTTCTCAGCGGCATCCAGTTTGACAGCGGCATCCAGGCCCGCAGGGGCTTCTAGTTCCGCAATGGTTTGCCGGACTTCATGAGGCTCTCCATGCGCGCGAGCGACTTCGGCTCGCTGATCAATCGCATGAACGCCTCGCGCTCCAGCGCGAGCATCTCCTGCTCGGTGATCGTCGACCCGGGCGGCACCGCGCCGCCGCTCAGCACGCCGGCCAGGGCCATCCCCAGCTTGCGGTCGTGCGCGGAGGCGTAGCCGCCCTGCTCCATGTTGTAGAGGACGGACTCGGCCAGCGCGATGCCGGCGGTGCCCATCACGGGGATCGCGGTGCGCTCGGCCGGCGGCTGGAAGCCGTTGCGCGCCATCGCCAGCGCGATCTCCTTGGCGTCCATCGCCACGTGGTCGCGGTGCATGGACCACGAGTCGCCCGGGCGCAGGAAGCCGATGGCGCGCGCCTCGTCGGCGCTGGTGGCCACCGTGGCGGTGCCGATGGTCTCGAAGGTGCGCCGGAACGCGGGCTGCAGGTCGCGCGGGTCGGTCAGGCGCTCGAGGTTGCGCGTGTACAGGCGCAGGCAGCCGCCGCCGGCGGGGATGACGCCGGCGCCCAGTTCGACCATGCCGATGTAGGTCTCGGCCGCGGCGCGCGTCGCGTTGCCGCCCATCGTGATCTCGCAACCGCCGCCGAGGGCCAGGCCCGCCGGCGCCGTCACCACGGGCACGCCGCAGTGCTCGAGCCGGCCGCAGGCGCCCTGGAAGGCACGTACGATCAGGTCGATGTCGTCCCAGTTGCCCTCGGCCGCTTCCATCATCAGCATCATCAGGTTGGCGCCGGCCGAGAAGTTCTCCGCCGGGTTGGCCACGACCAGGGCCTGCCAGTTCTTCTCCGCCTCGCTGCAGGCGGTCATGATCATGTTCACGTGGTCCTGCCCGATGGCGTTCATCTTGGAGTGGAACTCCAGGCACAGGACGCCGTCGCCCAGGTCCAGCAGGCTGGCGCCCGGGTTGCGGCGCACCTCGCGGCCCGTGCGGCGCAGGATCTCGAAGTCGAACGAGCGCTCGTCGCCCGGCACCGGCGCGAAGCCGCCGGCCGCCGCGGTGGGGCTGCAGCGCACGCCGTCCACCTCGCGGTAGAGGCTGTCGGCGCCGCTCGCGTAGAGGGCGTCGACCCAGGCGGGCAGCGGCAGGCTGTCCTTCCGCAGGCGCTCGGTGACGGCGCGGAAGCCGAGGATGTCCCAGGTCTCGAACGGGCCCAGCTTCCAGTTGAAGCCCCAGCACACGGCCTGGTCGATCTGGGCGGCGCTGTCGCAGATCTCGCCGACCCGCATCGCGCTGTAGGAGAAGCTGGCGGCGAGCATCTTCCAGATGGCCTGGCCGGCCTTGCCCTGGCCGAAGGCCAGCTGGCGCAAGCGCGTCGGCAGGTCGTCGATCGACTTGGCGGCCTCGGTCTCGGGGAACTTCGCCTTCACCTGGTCGCGGTATTCGAGCGTGTCGAGGTCCAGCGCGAACAGCTTCTTCTCCGGGCCCTTCACCATGCGGAAGAAGCCGCCGCCGCTCTTGCGGCCCAGGAGGCCGCGTTCGACCATGCGCCGCACGAACTCGGGCGCGCGGAAGACCTCGCGCGCCTCGTCGTCGGGAATCAGCGGGTAGATGTTGTCGGCCACGTGCAGGAAGGTGTCCAGGCCGACGAGGTCCGCCAGCTGGAACGTGGCGGTCTTGGGGCGGCCGATGGCCGGGCCGGTCAGGGCGTCGACCTCCTCGATCGTCAGCCCCAGCTCCTGCATGACGCCAAACGTGGCCATCATCGCGTGCACGCCGACGCGGTTGGCGATGAAGTTCGGCGTGTCGCGGGCGATGACGACGCCCTTGCCGAGGCGGTCGCGCGCGAACGCACAGACATCGTCCAGCACCGTCTTGTCGGTGTCGGCGGTCGGGATGACCTCGAACAGCTTCATGTAGCGCGGCGGGTTGAAAAAGTGCGTGCCCAGGAAGCGGGGCTTGAGATCCGCCGGCAGCACCTCGCTCATCGCGGCCAGCGACAGGCCCGAGGTGTTGCTGGTCAGCAGGGCGTCGGCCTTCACATGGGGGGCGACCGCCGCGAGGACCTTCAGCTTGATCGGCAGGTCTTCCTTCACGACCTCGATGATCCAGTCGGCGCGGCTGACCTTCGGCAGGTCGTCCTCGAGGTTGCCCGTCGTGATGAGGGCGGCGCGCTCGCTGCTGAACAGGGGCGAGGGGCGGCTCTTGACCATGGCCGCGACGGCGTCGGCGGCGATGCGGCCGCGCACCTTCGGGTGGTCGAGCGCGAGCCCGGCCGCCTTCTCGGCGTCGCTGAGTTCGCGCGGGGCGATGTCCAGCACCAGCGACGGGATGCCGGCGTTGGCGAAGTGGGCGGCGATGGCGCTGCCCATGACGCCGGAGCCCAGGACGGCGACAAAATTGACCTGCCTGCGCATGATCCTGCCTTTCCGGCGGCAGCCCCTTCCGGTCTTCCGGGCCGCCGCAGGGAAATTAATGAATGACCATTCAGTCAGAACCTGACTCTAACAGGGGGCTTTCCCCCTGTCAACAAGCCCGGGTGCCACGCAAATGATTCCCTCACGCAGCTCGATGTGGTAGTTTGTTGGCCTGGGCGACGATCCCGGCGGCGGTGTCCCCGCCGGACCGGCAACTTTAATGAACGGCTGTTCAGCTCCGATGCCCCGCCAGCCCACAGGTCGCAAGAAGGAAGCCATCCTCGACGCTGCCGTCGTCGAGATCGCCGCGCACGGCTACCATGGCACCACCGTGGCGATGATCGCGCGGCGGGCAGGCGTCGCCGACGGCACCATCTACCTGTACTTCCAGAATAAGGAAGAGGTGCTGGTCTCGCTGTTCGACCGCGCGATGGACCGCTTCACGGCGCTGGGCGCGGGCGAACTGGCGCGGCTGGAAGATCCGGCCGCGCGCCTGACGCGCATCATCGAACTGCACCTGGAACTGGTGGGCGGCGATCGCGACCTGGCGATCATCACGCAGGTCGAGCTGCGCCACAGCGTCCACTTCCTGGACCAGCTTTCGCGCGCCAAGGTGGGCCAGTACCTGCAAGTCATCGGCGGCGTCATCGGCGAGGGGCAGCAGGCCGGCCTGTGGCGGCGCGACCTGGAGGCGGGGCTGCTGGCCAAGGCCGTCTTCGGCATCCTCGACGAGATGGCCACCGACTGGGTGCTCTCGCGCCGCAACACCCGTCTGGCCGCCCGCGCCGACGCCGTGACGCTCATCGTCATGGGCGCGCTGCGCCCGGCCGACTGATCCCGCCTGCCGCCGGACCCCGGCGCCGCCTCTATCGTCCCAGCCCACCCGCTCAACCCGGTCCCACCCGCTCAACCCGTTCCCACCCGCTCAACCCATGGCACGCGTCTTGTAAATCCAGACTGTTCCGGGGGGCTGATTCCTCCCGGACCCGCATCGCCCACCACGGGGCCCGAACGCCCTAAGTGGGGACCGGATCAAGCCAAGGAGCGCTGCCGTGCGGTTTTCGCGACATTTGGCCAGCCCATCGGCCCTGGGCCGACTCGGGGCGGTATTGACAGTTTTCTGGGCAGGGGTGGCCCTTGCCGGGTCCTTCGTCCAGGTCCAGGTGCTGCTGCCGGGTGAGACAGCGGCGCCAGGCACCATCAGCGGCAAGACGGGTACGCCCGATGCCCAGGTGACGGGGGTGCCGTTCGACGTGGTCGTGCGCGCCTGCGACTCGGGCTGGTATACGGTCGGTTCCGCCAGTGATGTCATCCGCCTGACCTCGACCGCGGGCTCGGCCGTGTTGCCGGCACCCTCGGTGCTCATCGGCGGCACGGCGACGTTCCAGGTCATCCTGCCGTCGAGCGGCACCGCGCGCTTTACGGCGCAGGACCAGACCAACCTGACGATTCCTCTCGGCAGCTCGACGAACATGAGTGCGGTCGCGCTGTCGGGCTTCCGCTTCCAGGACGCGGCCCCGCATGAGCGCGCGGCCGGTGTCGCGTTCGCGACGTCGCTGACGGCCATCGATGCGAGCGGCAACGTGGTGCTCGGCTACCACGGGCCGGTCGCGCTCGAGCAGCTGACCAGCCAGGGTCTTGGCCGCGTCGAGCCGGCGACAATCAACCTCGCGAGCGGCGTCTGGAGCGGCACCCTGACCGTATTCCGCGCCGATACCGCCAACCAGCCCGCCGGCGCCGTGCGGGTGCACGCGCACCTGCCGGGCGATCCCGGCCGCAGCGGCACTTGCGACCCCTTCATCGTCAATGCGGGCGCATTCAGTCGCCTGCAGCTTCTGGTCCCGGGCATGACCGCGGTGCCGGGCAGCATCACCGGCTACGAGGGAGGTCCCGGCAGTCAGTCGGCGATGGCCACGTTCCAGGTCTCCGCGCGCGCCACCGACCTGTGGTGGAACCCTGTTTCCTCGTCGCACCAGGTGCGGCTGGTCTCCAGCGATTCGTGGGCGACCACGCCGCTGACGATGACGCTCGTGTCCGGATTCGCGCAGGCCAGCGTGGCTTTGGCCACGACCGGCGGCCAGACGCTGACCGCGTACGACCTCAATGACCCGACCATCACGACGATGGTCAGCCCGGTCATCCCGGTCACCGCGGCGGCGGCCAGCCACTTCCAGTTCTCGACATTGCCGTCGGGCGCCACCGCCGGCCAGTCGCTCACGATGACCATCCGCGCTGTCGATGCGGGCGGTACGACGATCACGACCTTCGACGGCAACGCGCGCCTGAGCGCGACGACCGGCGTGGCCACGATGAGCCCCGAGCAGGTCACGTTCACCGACGGCGTGTGGACCGGTCCGGTGACGCTGTTCGGCGCCGCCGCCGGCACGACCGTCACTTGCCAGGATTACGCGACGCCGCCGCACCAGGGCACCAGCGCCGCGGTCAACGTCGGCCCGGGCGCCTGGACCGGCCTGCAGGTGCTGCTGCCCGGTCAGGTCGCGGTGCCGGGAACGACGATCGGCATCACCGGTGAGCCCGAGCCGCAGAGCGCCGGGCAGGCGCTGGCGATCAGCGTGCGCGCGGTCGACGACTGGTACAACCTCGTGCCGGGCGCGACGGGCGCCCTGCAACTGACGGGCACCGACCCGAGCCTGGCGATCGGCGGGACGCCGGCGCTGGCCGGCGGCGCGGCGACCGTTACCATCACCCCGTACCTGGCGGGTGGGCAGGCCGTGGCCTGCGCCGTGCCGTCGGCGCCCGCGGTCGACGCCGGGCAGAGCGACGAGTTCCTCGTCTCGGCCGGTCCGTTCACGAAGCTGCTGCTGACGCTGCCGGGCCAGGCACCGCTGCCGGGCGCCGGCGAGGGGCGCAGCGGCGCGGCCGACGACCAGTCCATCACCTTCGGGTTCGCCGCGGTAGTGCGCGCGACCGACGACTGGTTCAACCCCCTGACGTCGGCAAGCGACCTCATCCAGCTGGCCTGCTCCGATCCGCTGGCGCAGGTGGGCGGACCGCTGTCGATGGTGAACGGGACGGCGACCTTCACCGTCCGCCTGTCGGCGGGCGGCTACCAGATGCTGACGGCATCCAACCTCACGCGCCCGGCGATGGCTGCCAGTGCGACGCAGGTGCGCGCCATCTCCAGCGGGCTGCACCTGACGGCCGCCATCGCGCAGGAATCGACCCAGGCCGGCTCGCCGTTCACGCTCGAGGTGACCGCGCGCAACGACGCCGGCAGCGTCATCCAGGAATGCAACGCGCAGGTCACCGTCGTCGCCGTCGGCGCGCACGACCAGTCGCCGGCGCGCGGCACGCTCAGCTCGACCACGTTCCAGCTGCTGCAGGGCCGGCGCACGGTCAACCTCTCGTATACGTTCGCCGAGGACGTCGTGCTGCGCATCAGCGACGACGCGGGCTCGACGCCCGCCGTCACCGGCGCGCTGCAGGTCGTGCCCGGCGACCCGGCCGTGCTGGAACTGGCCGGCGATCCGGCCTGGGCGCGTCCCGGTCACACCATCGACCTGATGGCGCGCCTGACCGATGCCTGGGGCAACGGCATCCCGCACCAGAGCGTGACGTTCGCGGTCGCCGCCGGCGACAGCGGCATGCTCGCTCCCGGCCAGGGCAAGGCCGTCTCTGTGGCCACCGGTACCGGCGGCCTGGCCGCGGCGCAGTACCAGGCGCCGGGCTTCGCCCAGCAGTTCACCGTGACGGCGGCGTGCGGCTGACTCAGCGCCGGCTGCGATGTCGTCACGGCCGAGATCGATCCCGCGGCCGCGGCGGGCACCCTGACCAACTACCCGAACCCGTTCCACCCCGGTGAAGGCCCGACGACCATCGCCTGGAAGCTGGACGCGGCGTCGGAAGTGCGGCTGCGCATCTACACGATCAGCGGTGGGCTGGTCCTGGACCGGCGCTTCGACGCCGGCGGCCCCGGCGGCAGCGTCGGTAACAACGAATTCAACTGGGACGGGAAGAACGGCGATGGCGTGGACGTCGCCAGCGGCGGCTACGTGCTGCGCGTCGAGGCGCAGGGCTCAGGAACCACCCAACATGTCATGCGCCGCAAAGTCGGCGTGGTCTGGTAGGCCGGGAGGCACCATGAACACGAGCAGGCACACACCGGAACGCAGGCGGCGCCCGTCGTCGCGGGCCCGGACGCTGGCCGGGATGCTGGCGCTGGCGGCGATGCTCTGGGACGCCGGCCCCGCGTCGGCCGGCGACGGCACCGAGGGGCTGCCAGGCGACTGGCTCAACCGCTTCGGCAGCGCGCGCGGCGCGGCGATCGGCGGTGCGCGGATGGCACTGGCCGATGAACCGCTGTCCGCCCTGGCCAACCCGGCCGCTGCGGCGTGGCTCGAGCGCGGCGCCGTGCAGGTGGGCACCACCAGGTTGTTCGAGGAGACCTCGATCAACAGCTTCGGCATCGCATTGCCGGCCACCGGTCGGCCGTCGCTGGCGTTCAACGTGCTTAGCCTCAGCTCGGGCGGGTTCGAACGCACGGGTGCGCTCTCGGACGAGTCGCTGGGCACCTTCAAGGAAGGTAACCTGGCCCTCGGCCTGGCTGTGGCGCAGCCGCTGGGCGACCGTCTGGCCGCCGGCGCGCAGGTCAAGCTGGTGCGCCAGTCGCTGGACGAGTTCAACGGCAGCGGCCTCGGCTTCGACCTCGGCGTCATCGGTCGGCTGCCCCACGGGCTGCAACTGGGCGCCTCGGCAGTGAACCTGGGTGGCCCGACGATCTCGATGCGCATGCGCGACGAGACCTACCTGCGCGAACTGCGCGGGGGCGCGGCCATTCCCGTCAACGGCGGCAACGGCATGCTGGCGATGGATATCGTCCAGCGCGACGGCGCCGCCCCGCAGTTCCACGTGGGCGGTCGCTTCCGCCTGCAATCGCTGGAACTGGGCGTCGGCTACGACGTCGACAACTTCGCCGCCGGCTTCAGCTATCGCCTGCCCAACGGCCTGCAGCTGGACTACGCGATGAGCGACCACGAAATGGGCCTCGTGCACCGGGTCGGACTGGTCTGGCGCTTCGGCGGCTTCAGCGCCGAAGCCAAGGCCTCGCCGGCCGTGTTCTCGCCGACCGGTGGCGAGCCGCTCACGCGCTTCGCCCTGAAGGCGCACACGCGCGCGGACGCCGCCGCGTGGCACCTGGACATCACGAACAATTCGGGCGTCCTCGTGCGCACGTTCGCCGGCAAGGGCCAGCCGCCCGCCGACATCGTGTGGGACGGCAAGGACTCGGCGGGCCGCCCGCTGCCCGACGGCGACTACACCTACCGCCTGCGCGTCGACGAGCGCGGCGGCACGACGCTTCAGGCCCGGCCCGGCATGGTGGAAATCGCCAGCGGCGGGATGCTCGGAATGATCGGGGTGGCGCGATGAAGGCTCGTCAGGCCAGACCCGTTTCTACCGTCCGCATGGCGGCGGCGTTCCCGGCGATCATGATCCTGGCGCTGGCCGCCGTGCCGGCGGTTGCCGGCGAAACTACGCCTGCCGCCACCATGGCGCCCGGCCTGCGCTACGAGGTGGCGGCCAGGGCGGCGTCCACCGGCGACCTCGCCCCGCTGCGTGTGCTGCAGGAGGCGATCGGCGACGGCAATCCGGACGGCATGTCGCCCGGAGCGGCGCTGCTGCTGCGCGGCAACCTCGCCGACGCGCTGGGCGACCACCGGGGCGCAGTGAAGCTGTACCAGCAGGGAGCAAACAAGCAAGCCGGAGCCGACTGGAAGGAAGCCGCGAGCTTCCTGGCCACCCAGGCCCTCGAGGCCGCCGGTGATGACGCCGCGGCGCTCAAGGCGTGGGCGCGCTGGCAGCAGGATCATCCCAATGGGCGCCTGGCCACCGAGGCCGGCCTGCGCCTGGCCTGGCTGCAGCTGCGCGCCGGCCACGACGCCGAGGCTTCCGTCACGGTCGCGTCGCTGGTGCAGGCGCACCCCTGGCTGCAGACAGACGCGGCGTGGCAGCGCGCGCAGGCGATGGTCGACTACCGGGCCGGCAGGCACGCCGAAGCCCTGGCCCGGCTGGGAGAGGAGCCCGAGGGACCCGGTTCGCTGTACCTGAAGGGCCTGTGCGAGGCGGCGCTGGGTCAACCGCTGCCGGCGGCCGCATCGTTCAAGGCGGTGGCTGCGCGCTATCCGCAGTCGCCGCTGCGCGACGCGGCGCTGTTCGCCAAGGCCAATACGTTCCTGGCCGGCGGCGCCTGGCGCAGCGCGGCCGAGGATTTCGCCGCCGTCGTGGCAACGGCCGCGGACGTCGACCTGGTGGCCGAGGCCACGGTGCGGCAGGCGGCGGCCAGCCACCTGGACGGCGACTCGCCGAAGGCCGTGGCGCTTCTGCGCGACCTCACGGGACGGCAGCGGGGCAGCGAGGTCGCTTCGCGTGCGCAGTTCCTGCTGGGCGACGTGCTGGCTGCGACCGGTGACCACGCCGGGGCCATCACAGAACTGACTATGCTGCTGGCCGACTACTTCGACCGCGACGTGGCCGCGCGCGCGCAGTACCGCATTGCGCGCAGCTATGCAGCGCTCGGGCAGGTCGACGACGCGACGACGGCCTGTCTGGCGGTCGTGTCGGGCTACCCGCAGTCGACGCAGGCACCCGCGGCGGCCTATCTGGCCGGCTGCGGCCTGCTCGCGGCCGGACGTCCCGACGAAGCCGCGCCGTATTTCCAACTGGTCCTCGACCGCTACGGCAAGGACGCCGGCGGCGGCGGTGCGGCGGTCTTTGCGGATGCCGAACATTACGAACTGGTCGAGGCCGCGCTGTGCATGCTGCAGGTCTCGTGGCGGCAGACCGGCGACACGGGTCGCCTGAGCGGCGCAGCGCACGCGCTGCTGCACCGCCTGCCGGCAAGCCGTTCGCCGTGGCGGGCGTGGGCCCTGCTGATCGACGCCGACGCGCAGGCCGGCCAGGGCCTGTACGCCGATGCGCGCGCCAGCCTCGAGTTGCTGCAGGTCGAGTTCCCCGACCACGCTGCGCAGCCGGCCGCAGGCCAGTTGCTCGCCTGGACCTACGCGCAGGAAGGCGACCAGGACCGCGCCGTGGCCGCCAGCGAGGCCCTGCTGGCCCGCGACACCGGCGGCGGCGACCGCGACCTGTACAATCAGGCGCTGCTGAACATCGCGCACGTGCGCTTCAACCAGGGCCGGCATGCCGAGGCGCTGCCCGTGTACGAGGAGTTCCTCAGCCGCAACGCGCAGCACCCCGAGCGCCAACTCGTGCTGTTCCAGGCCGGGCTGTGCTACCTGCGCCTCGACCGCGCCGGCGATGCCGCCGACCGGTGGGAAGCGGCCATCGCGCTGGACCCGGGGAACGACCTGGCCGAGAAGGCTTGGACGCGCGCCGGCGACCTCTATTTCCAGGCCGAGCGTTACGACGACGCGCGGCGCTGCTACCGCGGGCTCCTGGAGAACTTCGGGGCGAGCGACGGCGCCGAGCTCGGCCGCCTGCGCCTGGCGCAGTGCGATTACAACGCCGGTCGCGACCAGGACGCCGTCGCGGGGTTCGGGCAGTTCGTCGAGAAGTACCCGCGCTCATCGCTGCGGGCCGACGCCGAGCACGGGTTGGAGCAGGCGCTCTACCGTCTGGGCCAGGCCGACGACGGCGTGGCGCAGCTGGCCGACCTGGTCGAGCACCATCCCGACAGCAGGTTCGCGGCCGACGCGCAGTTCCGCATCGCCAGCCGGCTGTATGAAAACAAGGAATTCGAGAAGGCGGCCGACCAGTTCCGTCTGGTCGTCAGCCGCTGGCCCGCGTATTCGGCGGCCGACCGGGCCCAGTACCTGATGGCCGAATCGTACGCCGAGGCCGGCAAGACCGACGAGGCGAAACAGGGCTATGAGCAGTTCCTGGGCTTCTTCGGCAAGAGCGAATTGAACGTATCGGCGCGCTTCCGCCTGGGCATGAACCGCTTCGAGGCCCGCGACTATCGCGCGGCCGCCGTCAGCTTCGGCGAGGTCGTGGCGGCGGCGCCCGGTGGCGACACGGGGAAGGCGGCGCTCTACAACCTGGCGCTGTGCGAGCGATTGGGCGGCCGGCCGGCCGTGGCTGCGGACAAGCTGCTCGACTACCGCAAGCAGTACCCGAACGACGAGCGCGCAGCTGCCGTGGCTTTCCAGCTCGGGGACATGCACGAACAGGCGGGCCGTCTGCCGCAGGCCGTGGCCGAACTGACCGCAGCCGCGGGGGCGCCCAGCGAGGAGCCGCTGCGCACCGAGGTGCAGTACCGGCTCGGCGCCTGCCGCGAGAAGCTGGCCGACCAGAAGGGCGCGCTCACGGCGTACCGGCAGGCGGCGCAGTGCGCGGACCCGGACAATGCCTTCCGGCTGTCGGCGCTGGCCCGCTCGGCGGTGCTCAGCGAGGACGCCGGCGACCTGGCCGCGGCCCTGGCGGCCTACCGCGACCTGATGAAGAACGCAGCTGATCCTCAACTGGTGGCCGCGGCGACCGACCGCGCGGCGCAACTGGCGACGGTGGTGCGCTAGCGCGGGCGGGATGGTCCGTCCACAACGCAAGGAGTACGGATGTTCGTCGACTTCGACTGGGGCGCCGCCCTGGTGCAGAGCCCGATCCTGGGTGTGCTGATCCTGTGCAGCGTGTTGACGCTGGGCTTCGCGATCGAACGCAGCATGTATTACCACCGTCGCGGAGGCGACACCGGCGCCGTCGTGCGCCGGGCGATGGGCGCCGTGCAGCGCGGCCGCCTCGACGAGGCGGTGGAACACCTGCAGGAACTGAAGCATCCCCTGGGCGAGGTCGCCATCGGAACGCTGGCGGGATTCAGCCGCGCGCCGCAGGAGGCCGAGGAGATCATGCACGTGATGCTCAACCAGCAGAAGCTGCTGCTCGAGCGCAATACGGGCCTGCTCGGCACCATGGCGGCCGTCACGCCGTTGATCGGACTGCTCGGCACCGTGTGGGGCATCATGCGCGCCTTCCAGGCGATGAGCAAGGCCGCCACTGCCGGGCCGTCGATCGTCGCAGCCGGCGTCGCCGAGGCACTTGTGACGACGGCCGCCGGCCTGGTTGTCGCGGTGCCCGCGGTTATCCTCTACAACTACCTCAATCGCCGCCAGACGACGATGCTGGCGGAAGCCGAGAACCACACGCGCATGCTGTGCGTGGCGGCGCGTTCGGCGGTGGCCCAGGTCGAGGCCCAGGAAGCGGCCGCGGGGAGTGGCGCCGTGCATGCCGTGCGCCGCAGCGCGTCCCAGGCCCGCGTGACGGTGCCGGTGTAATGAAGACGAGGCGCGACCAGGGCGCGGCCGAAGGCCCGCTTTGCGAGATCAACACCACGCCGCTGATCGACGTGTCGCTGGTGCTCGTGGTGATCCTGATGGTCGCCTCGCCCCTGGCGTTCGAGTCGAGCTTCGGCGTCCGCAAGGGTGCGCCGCTGGCGCAGGCGGCGGTCGTCGATGATGTGCCCGACCGCGTCGAGTTGGCCATCACCGGCGAGAACCGGGTCGAGGTGAACGGCCGTGCCGTCGCCGTCGACCAACTGGCCGGCGCCCTGCAACCGCTGCTGGCCGCGGACGGGCGCAAGCGGGATGTGGCCGTCTCGTGCGCGGACCTGGTCAGTCATGGGGTCTTCGTACGCGTGCTGGACATCGCGAAACTGAACGGCGCGGCGGACATCGCCGTCGCGGAGAAGTGACATGAAGCACCGGCAAACACCACCGGCGCCGCCGGCGCGGATCAACGTGACGCCGATCATCGACGTCGCGCTGGTCCTGGTCATCATCCTGCTGGTGACCGCGCCGATGATGTCGATGTCGCAGCTGCCGGTGGACCTGCCGGGCGCGCATGCGCGCGACACCGAACGCCCGCAGTTCATCAGCCTGACGATGACCGCCGACGGGCAGCTGGCGCTGGACGACAAGGCGGTCGGCGGACTGGGCGAAGTGGCTCCGCGCCTGCGCGAGCGCCTGGCCGGGATCCCCGACAAGGATCGCCTGGTCGTGGTCCGGGCCGACGCGTCGCTGACCCATGCGGCCGTACGGCGGCTGCTGGACGCCGCGCGCGAGGGTGGCGCCGTCAACCTGGGCATCGCCACCGCCCAGATCACGGACGTGAAGCCATGAACGCGTTGGCGATGAGTTCCGAGTTCCGGTCCATGCGCACGCGGGCGCAGCGGGCGATCGCGGTCAGCGTCGCTCTGCACGCACTGTTGCTGCTGATGCTGGTGCGCCTGCACGGGCCGACCGTCAAGGACGCGCGCGTCATCGAGGTGTCGTGGCTGGAGCCGGTGGCGCCGGCCGCGCCGGTCGCGTTGCCGGTTCCCGTCGTGCGCCCCGAGACGCCGCCCCCGGTCGTACGCCGGGCAGAGCCCGCGCCGCGCCCCCTGAAGGCGAAGCGTCCCGCGGCGGACCCCGCCGCACCGCGCGTCGCCGCACAGGCGGCCGACCGGCAGGCCAAGCTCGACCGTCTTGCGGCGACGCGGGCGACCGTCTCGCATGAACTCAACGTGGCCCCGGCGTCGTCCGCCACGCGGCAACTGCTGGCCGGCGCGCCGACCGGCGGATCGGATATCGCGCGCATGGCCATGGCGACGATGGCGCCGGTGGCGGAGAAGGGCCGACCGGTGGCCCTCGAACGCGGCCCCGAGGTCCGGGGTGCGGCGCTGGCGCTCACCCGCGGGCCGGCGATCGTCGGCGGCGGGTTGCCGCTGGCGGCCGAGGCTGCGGCGGGTGGAGGCAGCGGGGGCGCTTCGGCGGCGCGCGAAGCGGCGCAGCCGGCGGCGACAACGGTCGATCGCGCCGACATCCAACTCGAGGGCGCGGCAGCCGATCGCGCGGTGGTGGCGCAGGTGCTGCCGCAGTACCCCGACTGGGCGCGCAAACAGGCGGTCGAGGCCGTCGTGAAGCTGCAGTTCACCGTCCTGCCGGACGGGCGCGTGCGCGAGGACGTGCAGGTGACCCGCACCGGCGGCTTCCACGATTTCGACGAGCAGGCGGCGTCGGCGCTGCGTCGGTGGCGGTTCGCGCCGCTGGCCGGCGGCGACGCGGCCGGGCAATCGGGTTCGATCACCTTCCGCTTCCGCCTGCGCGGCTGAGTCGGCGCAAGGCGGGGAGGACGACATGGAAACGAAGCGTACATTCGTCTGCATCCTGACGGGGCTCGGCATCTGCCTGGTGGTCGCCCTGCCGGCGGCGGCCGCCGGGAAGGCGCCGTTCACGGTGGCCTCCGTCAGCCCCTCGACGACGCCGCCGGCGCCTATCGGCCTGCCGGCGCAGGGCGGAGGCTCGCTCGGCAGCCTGACCGTCGAGGGCGCCAGCCAGGTGCGCATCCACTTCGAGCGGCCGCAACTGAAACTCGACCTCGACCCGATGGCTGCCCCGGGGCTCGAGACCGAATCGACGCTGGCGATCGTCGAACGCAAGCGACCTGACCTGATGCTGCCTCTGCTGGAGGACTCGGCGCTCGAGCGCGCGGTGCGCACGCCGCATCCGTGGGTGACCGGATTCGCGGTGGGCACGCTGGCGAGGCTGCGCCAGGACGTCAAGGGCATCGCGGGCTGGCAGTTGGAGATCATCGACGCGCGCGGCACCGTCGCGCGCCGCCAGGCAGGCGAGGGCACGCCCCCCGGCGAGATCACCTGGGACGGGCTGGGTGACGACGGTTCGCCGGCGCCGTGCGGCCTGGCCTACGCGCCGGTGCTGACCGCCCGCGACAAGGCCGGCAACACGAGGCGCTTCGTCGGCGCCAGCTTCTCGTTGCCGGCCTATCGCGTCGAGGCGGCGACCGGACCCTGTCTACTGTTCTCCGCCGAGCAGTGGCGGGCCGACGGTGGTCGTGGCGTGTCGCCGCTGCTGGTCGAGGCTGCCACCGTCCTGAACCTGCATACCGATCCCGACCGCCCCCTGGTGGTCACGGCCTCGGCGCCGACCGCGGATGAAGCGGAGTCGATCGGTCGCGAAGTGATCGAGGCGCTGGCGCCGCTGGTCGGCGGCGGCGACAAGCGCCTGGAACTCGATGCCCGCGTGGTGCCCGGTGCGCCCGCCGGCGGCACCGTCCAGGTGGCGCCGCGCGTATCCACCTGAGCGCAGCGACCCACACGGCAGCGGCGCGGGCGGCCAGCAGGCCGCCCGTTGCCGTTCCCCCGATATTCCCTTCTGCCGCGGACCCCAGCACGTTATCATCGGGGAGTACCGGTCGGTTCCTGCCGGCCAAACCATGGGACCTGTTTCATGCATACTGCCGATGGATCCGGAGAGCTTCCCGGGCGCCTGCTCGCAGGTGATTTTCCCGCCGTCGACCTGGCGGGCTGGCGTCGCGAGGTTGACCGCCTGCTGAAGGGCACCCCGTTCGACAAGGCGATGCTGACGACGCTGGCCGAGGGCTTGCGCGTCCAGCCGCTGTACACGGCGGTCGATGCTGCGGGCGGCCTGTGGGGCGCGTCACTGCCCGGGCAGGCGCCGTTCCTGCGGGGTGTGCGCACGGCCACCACGTGGCCGGTGCCCTGGCTCGTGGCGCAGGAGCTGCCGCTCGCCGACGCCGGGCAATTCAACCGTGCGCTGCTGCACGATCTCGCGAACGGGCAGTCGGCCGTCGTCGTCAAGCTGGACGTGGCCGGTCGCCGGGGGCTCGACGCCGCGACGGCGTCCGCTCCCGAGGTGGGCCGTGACGGGACGGCGCTCGCGGGCCTCGACGACCTGCGCGGGGCCTTGGCCGGGGTCGACCTTTCGGCCTGCCCGCTCATGCTGCAGGCCGGCGCGGCGACGCTGCCCGTGGCCGCCATGGTGATGTCGCTGGCCGCCGAGCGCGGCACGACCGCGGCACGGCTTTCCGGGTCGTGGGGATGCGACCCGCTCGCGCTGGCGACGGATCCCGAGGCGCCCGCCCTGGCGGTCGACGTCATGTACGACCACGCCGCGCTGCTGTCGAAGTGGGCTGCAGCGCATGCGCCCGGCGTGCGGACGCTCGCCGTCACCGATGCCCCGTGGCACGAAGCCGGGGCCGATGGCGTCCTGTCGCTGGGCCTGGCGCTGTCCGGGGCCATCGACACGTTGCGGCAGATGGAGACCCGCGGCCTGTCTCCCGAGGACTGCGCGCCGCGCCTGGCTTTTCAGCTGAGCCTCGGCACCGATTTCTTCCTGGAGATCGCCCGGCTGCGGGCCCTGCGCGTGCTGTGGTCCGATGTCCTGGCCGGCGCTGGCGTCGCTCGGCCGCTTACCGCGGCCTGGGTCCATGCGCGCACCGGCGACCGCCTGCTCTCGAACCTCGATGCCCAGACCAACCTGCTGCGCACGACCACTGCCGCGATGGCGGCGGCTTGCGGCGGCGCCGACAGCCTGCACGTGACGCCGTGGGATGCGCTCTCTGCCCATCCGGGCGAAGCCGGTCGACGGCTGGCGCGCAACCTTCACCTGGTGCTGGGACACGAGTGCCGCTTCGGGTCGGTCGCCGACCCGGCGGGCGGCGCCTGGTACGTCGAGCAGCTGACGCGCGAGGTGGGCGAAGGCGCCTGGGCGGTCATGCAGCAGATCGAACAGGCCGGCGGCCTGCCGGCCGCGCTGCGAAGCGGTTTGGTGCTCCGTCTCGTGGATGCCGCGCACGAGCGCCGCGCCGCGCGCCTGGCCCGCGCGCAGGATGTCCGCGTGGGCGTCAATCGTTTCGCGACGAAGCCGGACCTGCAGCCGGCGCGCCCGGAAATCGACCCGGTTTGGCTGGACGAACGACGCCGCGCCGCGGCTTCGGTGCCCGTGGCCATGCACCCGGCCGACCCGCGGGGCGACGCCGGCGCGCAGTTGGCCGCCCTGGGACTGGCGGCGCTGCGCGGCGCCACGCTGGGCACGCTTACCGCCGCGCTTGGCGGCGATACCACCGGCGGCCTGTGCGCGCCGTGGCCGTCCCTGCCCGGCCGCCGCGATGCCGCACCCTTCGAGGATCTTGTCGGGCGCGTCGCGCGCCTGGCTGCGCGCGCGCCGGCGGCCGGTCGCATCCACTGCTGCTGCCTGGGAGAAGCCGTACGCACCGCGCCGCGCCTGGATTTCGCGCGCAGCAGCCTGGCCGTCGGCGGGTTCGCCGTCGATGCCGGGGCGTTCCATACCGAGGCCGCTTCGGCGGTGGCCGAGGCGCGCGCAGCGGGCGCCGCCGTCGTCATGCTCGTCGGGCTCGACGAAGTGTACCCGGGGCTGGGCGTCGACGTGGCAAAGCACCTGTCCTCCGGGCAGCGACCGCCCCTGCTGATGGCGGCCGGCCGTCCGGGCGAAGCGACCGCCGCGCTGCAGGGCGTCGGCGTCACGCGCTTCCTGTACCTCGGCAGTGACCTTCTGGCCGCCCTGCACGAAATCGTTGATGCGCTGGGAGGTGACCGATGAGCCGCCTGCCGGACTACGCGAAGCTTCCCTGCCGCCGGCCCGGCGGCGAACCGTCCCCGGCGCCGGCCGGCCGGCCCGAGCAGGAGACGCACGAGCGCATCCCGGTGCGGGCCTGGTACGCGGCCGAGGACGTCGCCGGTTGCGAGCACCTGGACTACCTGCCCGGGCTGCCGCCGTACCTGCGCGGCCCCTACGCGACGATGTACGTCACGCGCCCGTGGACCGTGCGCCAGTACGCCGGCTTCTCGACCGCCACCGAGAGCAACGCCTTCTACCGGCGCAACCTCGACGCCGGCCAGATGGGCCTGTCGGTGGCCTTCGACCTGGCGACCCATCGCGGGTACGACAGCGACCACCCGCGCGTGGAGGGCGACGTCGGCAAGGCCGGCGTGGCCATCGACTCGGTCGAGGACATGAAGGTGCTGTTCGACGGCATCCCGCTCGACCGCATGTCCGTGTCGATGACGATGAACGGCGCCGTGCTGCCGATCATGGCGTTCTACATCGTGGCCGGGCTGGAGCAGGGCGCCTTGCCCGCGCAGATGGCCGGCACGATCCAGAACGACATCCTCAAGGAGTACATGGTCCGCAACACCTACATCTACCCGCCGGCGTTCAGCATGCGGGTGATCGCGGACATCTTCGGCTACACGGCGAAGCACATGCCGAAATTCAACAGCATCTCGATCAGCGGCTACCACATGCACGAGGCCGGCGCCACGGCCGACCTGGAACTGGCCTACACGCTGGCCGACGGCCTGGAATACGTGCGCACCGGGTTGAAGACGGGCCTGGGCATCGACCAGTTCGCGCCGCGCCTGTCGTTCTTCTGGGGCGAGGGCGTCAACTACTTCATGGAGATCGCCAAGCTGCGGGCCGGGCGCGCGCTGTGGGCGAAGATGATCAAGGCGTTCGACCCGAAGGACGAACGCTCGCTGATGCTGCGCACGCACGCGCAGACTTCGGGCTGGTCGCTGGCCGCGCAGGACCCGTTCAACAACGTCGCGCGGACGTGCGTCGAGGCGATGGCCGCGGCGCTCGGCGGCACCCAGTCGCTGCACACGAATGCCCTGGACGAGGCCATCGCGCTGCCGACCGACTTCTCGGCGCGCATTGCCCGCAATACCCAGCTCTACCTGCAGGCCGAGACCGGCATCTGCCGCACTGTCGACCCCTGGGGCGGGAGCTGGTATCTTGAGAGCCTGACCGATGCCCTGCTGCGCAAGGCCTGGGGGCACATGCAGGAGGTCGAGGGGCACGGCGGCATGGCCGCGGCCATCGAGCGCGGGTTGCCCAAGCTGCGCATCGAGGAGGCGGCGGCCCGCCGGCAGGCCCGGCTGGACGCCGGGCAGGACATCGTCGTCGGCGTGAACCGCTGGCGCCTGGACCGCGAGGACCCGCTCGAGATCCTCGAGGTCGACAACACCGAGGTGCGCCGCCAGCAGGTGGCGCGGCTGGAGCAGTTGCGGCGCGAGCGTGACCCGCGCGCGGTCGAGGCGGCGCTGGCCGCGTTGACGGGCGCGGCGGCCGACGGCAGCGGTAACCTGCTCGAACTGGCGGTCGAGGCGGCGCGCGTGCGCGCGACCCTGGGCGAGATCTCGACGGCGCTCGAGACCGTGGCGGGCCGGCACCAGGCCGAGATCCGCACCATCAGCGGCGTGTACGCCGCCGCGTTCCGGAGGGAGGACGGCATCGACAGCGTGGGGGAAACCAGGAAGCTGGTCGAGGCGTTCGCCGCGCGCGAGGGCCGTCGCCCGCGCCTGCTCGTGGCCAAGATGGGCCAGGACGGGCACGACCGGGGCGCCAAGGTCGTGGCCACGGCGTTTGCCGACCTGGGCTTCGATGTCGATGTAGGGCCGCTCTTCCAGACGCCGGCCGAGACGGCGCGGCAGGCCGTCGAGAACGACGTGCACATCGTCGGGCTCAGCAGCCTGGCGGGCGGGCACAAGACGCTGCTGCCGCAGCTGGTGGCCGAACTGAAGAAGCTGGGCCGGGGAGACATCCTCGTCGTCTGCGGCGGCGTCATCCCGGCGCAGGACTACGACTACCTGCGCGAGCAGGGCGCGGCCGCCATCTTCGGGCCCGGCACGGTGATCCCCGACGCGGCGCAGGCGCTGCTCGGCGAGATCAGTCGCCGCCTGGGGTACGTGTAGGATGAAACGCGCCGAACTCACCACCGAACAGTATGTCGCGGGCGTCACCGGCGGCGACCGCGCCGTGCTGGCGCGCGCCATCACGCTGGTCGAGTCGAACGCGCCGGCGCACCAGGAGACGGCGCAGGCGGTCCTGGCCGCGCTGCTGCCGCGGCGCCGGCCCGCCGTGCGTGTCGGCATCACGGGCGTGCCCGGCGCGGGCAAGAGCACGCTGATCGAGACGCTCGGTTCGTGGCTCACGGCGCAGGGACGTCGCGTGGCCGTCACCGCCATCGATCCCTCGTCGAGCCTGACCGGCGGCAGCATCCTCGGTGACAAGACGCGCATGGAGAAGCTCGCGGCCGACGACAACGCGTTCATCCGCCCGTCGCCGTCGGGCGGCACGCTGGGCGGCGTGGCGCGCAAGACCCGCGAGGCGATCGTGCTGTTCGAGGCCGCCGGCTACGACGTGATCATCGTGGAGACCGTGGGGGTCGGGCAGAGCGAGGCGCAGGTCCGCTCGATGGTCGACTTCTTCCTGCTGGTGCTGCTGGCCGGGGCCGGCGACGAGTTGCAGGGCTTCAAGCGCGGCGTCGTCGAACTGGCGGACGCCATCGCCATCAACAAGGCCGACGGCCCGGGTACGGCGGCGGCCGAGCTGGCGCGCGCCGGGTTTGAGGGCGTCCTGCCGTACCTGCGGCCGGCCACCGAGGGCTGGCAGACCCGGGCCTTCACTTGTTCGGCGGCGACCGGCGCCGGCATCCCGGAGCTGTGGTGCGTGGTCGAGGCATTCGCGCGCGCGACGCAGGCCGGCGGCAGCTGGGTGCGGCGGCGCGGCGAGCAGGAACGGGCCTGGGTGCGCGAGCTGGTGCGCGAGGGCCTCGAGGAGAGTTTCCGCCTGCATCCGCAAGTGGCGGCCGCTTTGCCGGCCCTCGAGGACGACGTCGTGGCCGGCCGCCTGCCGGCCACCGCGGCCGCGCAGCGCCTGCTGGACCTGTTCCGTCAGCCCGGCGCCTGAACCGCCGCCCGCCCGGGGCGAAAACTGGTCCGCGGGACCGCCGTCGCCTATCATGGTGGACTCAAGCGATCAACCCCCCACGGGCGGCCGCGCCGGGCGCGGACGCCGGGAGCCGAGATGACCCAGGCCAGCGGTACACAGACGGGCGCCATCCAGCCGATCTATGTCTTCGACACGTTCACCAGCTCGAAGCGTGAACTCGTGTTCCGCGAGCCGGGCAAGTGCGGCGTCTATTGCTGCGGGCCAACCGTCTACGACCTATGCCATGTCGGCAATGCGCGCGCCGCGCTGGTGCCGGACGTGGTCGTGCGCTTCCTGCGTCAGCAGGGACTGCAGGTCAAGTTCGTGCGCAACATCACGGACATCGACGACAAGATCATCGCGCGCGGGCAGGCTGACGGCGTGCCAGCGGCCGACGTCGCTGCCCGCTTCGCCGACGAGTACCATCGCGACATGGCGGCGCTCGGCCTGCTTGCGCCCGACGTCGAGCCGCGCGTGAGCGGCCATCTCGCGGAGATCATCGCCCTGATCGAGAAGCTCGTCGCGGGTGGGCTGGCCTATGCAGCCGACGGCGACGTCTACTACCGCGTGGCCGCGTTCGCCGACTACGGCAAGCTCGGCAAGCGCCGCCCCGAGGACCTGCTCGAGGGCGCCGGCAGTCGCATCGAGGTCGACTCGCGCAAGGAATCGCCGCTCGATTTCGCGCTGTGGAAGGCGGCCAAGCAGGGCGAGCCGGCGTGGCCGAGCCCGTGGGGCGAGGGCCGGCCCGGCTGGCACATCGAGTGCTCGGCGATGTGCGGCACGCACCTCGGCGAATCGTTCGACATCCATTGCGGCGGGCGCGACCTGATCTTCCCGCACCACGAGAACGAGATCGCGCAGAGCCAGGGCGCCTTCGGGCCGGGCACGTTCGCGCAGTACTGGATGCACAACGGGTTCATCGACTTCGCGGGCGAGAAGATGTCCAAGAGCCTGGGCAACTTCTTCACGACGCGCGAGGTGCTGTCGCTGTACGACGCCGAGACCGTGCGCTATTTCCTGCTGACGGTGCACTACCGCAGCGGGCTGAACTTTGACGTGCGCGTGGATTGCCCGTCCTGCGGCGAGGAACTGGATCGCGATGCCCAGGAGGCGGGCACCTGCGCGGCGTGCGGCGCGACGCCGGGTCGCGAGGAGCTGCGGCAGCGCGTGCGCTTCCCCGGACTGGAGGAGGCCGACGACCGTTTGGCCTACGTCTATTCGGCGCTGGCCGGCGCGCGGCGCTTGCTGGCCGGGGCGGGGGCACCTGCGCCCGCGGCGTCGGCGGGCCCGGGTCCGCTGCTGTCCGCCTTCTGCGAGCACATGCGTAACGACTTCAACACCGGTGGCGCGCTGGGAACGCTCAGTCGCCCGCTGGCCGAGGTCAACTCGCTGGTCGGGCTGGTCAAGGGCGTGGACAAGGCGGCGCGGCTGGCCACGCTGGCTGCCTTCGTCGCCGACATGGAGCAGGTGGCGACCATCCTCGGCTGCTTCGGGGCCGACCCCGAGGCCTGGTTGCGCGACCGTCGCGATCGCCGCGCCGCGCGCGCGGGCCTGGATGTGCCGCATGTCGAGTCCCTGTTGGTCGCGCGCCGTGAAGCCCGCGCCGCGAAGGACTGGGGGCGCGCCGACGCCATCCGCGACGAGCTGGCGGAGCTCGGCCTGTCGGTCCAGGACGGGGCCGACCGTTCGGCGTGGGATTTCGCCTGAGCGGATGCGAGTCCAGCCAAGAACAGGCGCCGCGCGGCATCGTGCCGCGCGGCGCCG